>NZ_FNVR01000027.1:0-8035 GCF_900108085.1 Algoriphagus boritolerans DSM 17298 = JCM 18970 | reverse complement strand
TTACCTCCGGCTCCTTTCAGTCACCGGAGGTCATGAAAGGTCACAATCCTTCGGATTTTCTCTAAGTCAAAGTACCATCAAACCTCTTGCGCATTCATGACTTAGCTCCAAAGGAGCCTAACCATTCATGACCGCGGGTGCTGCCCGTGGCAACAGCATTACCTGGTATCCTACATTTCGTCCCTTTTCATCAAACTCATAGATCTCCCAAGAACTCACCTGTGGCTCAGTCAACGAACCATCTGTGATGGCTTCAAAATCAATTAATTGAACATGATGAGGCTTTCCATTTAAGCCTTCATAGGGAATATATCCTTTAGGGCTTGAACAGGAAAAGAGAAAAATTAATAAAGCAAGGAAAGCCAAATTTCTAAATGCAGAGGGCATGATTTGGTTCAAAGGAAATTTGAGTGACTTAGTTTTCGATTTAAAACTATACAAATCCCTCAAATTCCTCCCTACTTCCGCATAGTTTAATTCTACTTGAATGCAGTTTGACGTCGGCCTAGGCCTTTCAATAATACAGAATTTGCAATTCTTCTTGAATTCAACTTTTCCTTGACAACTTGTCAAGTTACACCTAACTTAGCTTAAAATCAGACAGCTATGACACGGACGATGCATATTGGGGAGTTTAAGGCGAAGTTTTCCGAAGTAGTGGAACTGATCAAAAACGGCGTGACCATCAAAGTGATCAAAGGAAAGACAGGAGAATTGGTCGGCTATTTTGGCAAAAATCTCGAACCTGCAAAACCCGTCAAGCGGAAGCTCGGATTTTTCAACACCCAAGGTGTGAAAATCAACAAAGAAGACCTTAACTGGTCGGATCAGGAATTGGAAGAGTTCGGGCTATGAAGTATTTGCTGGATACCCATGTCATCTTGTGGCAGGCCTACGAAGACACCAAACTCAGCAAGCTGGCAAGGGAAATTCTACTCAGTCAAGAAAGTGAAATTTACCTCAGTGCGGTAAGTTTTTGGGAAATCAGCCTGAAATTCCAGTCTGGAAAATTGGACTTAAAAGGCCACAATCCCGAAAAGTTGAAATCAGGATTTGATCGGTTCTATGATTTCCGGGAGTTAGGTTTGGAGATGAATGATGCGCTGACTTTTCACAAACTGGATGCTCCTATTCACAAAGATCCATTTGACCGAATGCTTATCTGGCAGGCTCTTCAACACGGACTGATTTTGCTTACCGACGATGAAAACATTAAACAATATCAGGAAATTGGTCTAAAAGTCGTATGGTAACACCATGATGCGCCGAGCTGAGGGTTTTTTAACCAATTACAAATTGATAAGGATATGAGGGGGAATTGCAAATCCCACCCAGCGTCCGACTGAACTTCAGAGGGCCTGCTATGCCGAACCGATGGAACAGTGGAAACTCCTCTGTGTGTCGCATCGGGTCATGCTTATCTGCCTCAGGCTGCCTCGATTTCAGCCCTCATCCTTGGTGGTTTTGACCAGGCCAATCCCAGCTATAAAAAATAACAGACCCAATGATCCAAATACAATCATTTGTTTAATGTCCGCTGAATCATTGGCAAATGTGACAGCAGCATAAATAAGGCCTACTATACCCAAAATTGTAAGTATGGCCCCGAAAATTCTTTTTAAGTTCATAAGGAAAGAAATATTACCGTTCGACCATATCCACAATCATGCCAGCAAGGATAATTTGAGGAGGTTCGCTTTCCACAGTCAAGGTATTGTGGAAACCTAGGCTAAGTTTCTACTCCCCAATTCTGAAGTCCGAAAAGGTGCTGAGTAAAGTTCAAAACTCCACCCCACTATTCTTACCAATTTGCATTTGGATTTATCCCCGTTTGAGTGTAGTATGAAGACTAGCTCAGGCGTTGAAACTACGCCCCCCATTCCAAACCATAGGTTTTTTACCCCCACTTTAGATTTCTTTTGAAACCTGCCAGTTTTTCCAAAGTTCTTCCCAAAGTGTATCCTTGCTTAAATGCAAAATCAGCTAAAAAATGAAATCAGAGCTATCATTTCAGGAAAGGGCGAAGTTAGGTATGGAGCAGCTATCCAAGCAGCCACCAGTTACCTTGGCGATGGCGCGCCAACAAGCCCAAAATCTCAAATCTCAAAGCAAATCCGTGATGAAGAAACACAGAAACTAGAGAATTTTATTTTGGAGAACAACCTTTGGATAGTCGATATAGAATTTTCAAACTATGTAAGCGAAGGTGCTGAGCAACGAGTTTTTTTGAAGGGAAATGATCGCGTGATTAAACTGAATGATGCCATTTATTATGGCTCTTGGAAAGAGTACTTTTATACCTTCTGCTTCATAACTTTTTCTTTTCAGATACTGCCTACGAGCTTCTAGGCTTTGCTAGAGATAATGATTCATTGTTTGCCGTTGTTCAGCAGGATTTTGTATCAATCACTGAGCCCACCGACTTGAATCGAATTAAAGCATTTCTGAGTTCGAATGGCTTCTCAAATACACGGAATAATGACTATTTCAATCCAGACCTCGACATTATTTTAGAAGATTTACACGATGAAAATGTGTTGACCAGAAATGGTGTTTTATATTTCATCGATACTGTTTTTTATTTGACTGAGGGATTTTGGAAATAAATTCGCAAAAGATCTCATATAGGCAGCCCATGATCTTCCCCCGTCTGAGTGTTGTCTGGTACTTGTACTTGCCTGTGCGTAATCCCTCCAAAAGGCGAGAAGTTCTGATAAATGGGTTTGCTTACCAATTCAACCCTTTAACTAAAGGTATTTTTTACCAAAATCTTTTCCGGAAAAAGTAATTATTGAAACTGACTCTAATAAAGACACCTTAAATTAGCACCAAGTCATTGTCATTTTTAAGCTATGAAATTAGGGTACAAGAAGTATTATTGGATTTGGCTTCCGCTGTCTTTTCTCTTCTTAGGATGTGAGGAAGAACCTATTCCGGTAATTCCTAATCCCACCCCGGATCCTCCAATCACAGGAGTCCCAAATCCGGCATTTTTTACTTTAGAAGTATCTGATCTTTTACTTTGTCCCGAAGAAGAAATCAATATCTCAATTACCGGGGCTGACAATAAGCCAATTGATCCAAAGGAATTGAATTTTTATCTCTCCCCGGAGATAGGCAGCTTGGACTTAGCCTCGGGGAAATATAAGGCTCCATCACAAGTGGACCGGCCAACCACAATTGAACTTTGGGCAGAAAGTAAGAAGGACACCAGCTTCAAAAAAGGAAAAATTCTCCGAATCTTGCCCCATATACCAGACAGCAAGGTTTTGTCCCAATTCAATGGGATCAATGAAGCTGTAGACAGTAAGCAACTTCCGGATGGTTCATTGATTTTCGCCACCAACAATCCGGCTGAACCTCCGGGGATATTGACTATGGCTGACTTTGAGATTTTTTGTTCGGATCAAAACGGACAACTTCTCTGGAGCACCAAATTAGGAAAAGGTACTTTGCGGCGAATTTATGTCGGCAAGGAAGCCATTTTTGGACTAGGCTACCTGAATGATGTTGGATTTGTCGTAGTTAAATTTGACTTTCAGGGAAATCATATCGCTACCAAATCCTTGGGTCTCGGATATGAAATGGACTTTAATCTTCTCGAAAACTTAAAGGGAAGTTTCAATGATCATGGAGATTTCTTTATTGCTTATGGCAATTCTTTTCTGGGAATGATGGTAAAATTGGACGCTGAAATGAACCTAAGTTCTGCAATACCAATTCCTGCTCATGGACTTGATTTTTATTCCTTAGAAAATTCAAAATTCTTAATTACCTCCGGACCATTAGAAGGTGGGTTTGTCGTTACGGATTCGGAACTTAAAACACTGTGGGAAAAATCCTTCGGGTCCGGCACCTTGGATATAACCCGAGCCATAAAAGTGGAAAATGGATGGGAAATATGGTCCATTATTGGTGAATATGCTACTAATCCTATTTCTCTTAAAAAATTCGATTTAATGGGAAATCAACTCGAGGACAGAAAACTTCAGTTTCAGGATCCCTTGTATTTTAGATCCCTTCATGACATTGTTCAGTTGCCTAATGGTACAATTTGGCTCGTGGCCAGCAGTCAATTTTACCCCAGCACCAAACCATTCCTAAAAGATCAAGATTTTTATCACACATTCCATTTGATCCAAATTTCCACCGAGGGAAATATTCTGAAAGAAACAACTGTTGAAAGCCTTAATTTCAGACCTCCAAGCCTACCCGGAGGCTGGGAAATAAAATATCAATCCTTGTTTTTAGGGGACGAAGGCCTAATCCTGGCTGGTCAATGGTTTTATAATTTTTTAGTCAAAACAAATTCACATTATGATTACAGCCCCTGCTGAAAACATCATGCTTAACTTCTTATTTGGAGGAGCTTTTTACCGTAATATGGGTGTATTTTCAAACTGCACAGTAGCCGCGGTCCTTAAGCAGTGTTTAAATACAGTTTCTTAAAATCACTCGGGTTGTCGCCGACGATCTTATTGAACAGCCGACTGAAATTTGAGATGCTCGAAAAGCCTACCGCGTAAGTGGTCTCCGAGATATTTTTACCCTTGAGCAAAAAAGATACTTTTTTTCTATAATTTTTCTTAAAATGTCAATACAGCACAAAAAAAGGTCATTTGTAACAAAAACAAGGTTTGTCCAGCATCCCAACTTGGTATTAAATAACCCACAAGAGCCATGAAACAGGAAACCATGGGGCCCACTAGGGTGCCAAACAAAAATCACGAAGACATTCCGGGAAATCCTTCCACTGCTACCAGTAGCAAAGTAAAACTTCGCACCAACCTTGATGATGGAAAAGGTCTCAAAGTCTTGAGTGAGGCCGATTGGGAATTTTGGATTACCAATGGCTATGTGATTGTGCGCAATGCCGTTTCTCTGGAGCAAACCGAAGCCACTGCAAATTTCCTTTGGGAGTTTGAAGAAAAGGACCCAACCAATCCCGAAACCTGGTACACAGCTCCACGGGCTGAGATGCAGATGAAAGAACTCACCAATACAGGCATGGTAGAGGTGTACAACCACCAAATGCTATGGAACAACCGCCAATCACCTAAAATCCATGCTGCATTTGCCGATATCTGGGGAACGGAAAAACTTTGGTGTACCATCGACCGAGCCAACCTGAATTTCCCGTTGCGCCCCGGATTCGAGTACAAGGCGTTTATTCATTGGGATTATGATCCTGAGACCAAACCCCAAAACGTACAGGGTGTCTTGGCCCTTGCGGATCAAAATGACGAAAACATGGGTGGATTTCAGTGCATCCCCGAACTATTCCAAACCTATGATACCTGGAAGCTCACCCAACCCGTGGACCGTGATCGGTTCAAACCGGACACCACGGGTTTTACACTGACAAAAGTAAAACTGAACGCCGGTGACCTGTTGATCTTCAACAGTTCGCAGCCACACGGTATCCGCGCCAATCTTTCAAAAGACAAAGTGCGAATTGCGCAATACATTTCCATGATGCCTGCGGAAGAAGACAACGAGGCACTACGGCAGTGGAGAATTAATTCCTGGAAAAATCGAATTGCACCACAGGGGTATGCCTTCCCGGGTGATCCCAGAAACTGGGAGCAGACGAAATATTCGACAGCCAAACTCTCCCCACTTGGCAGAAAGCTATTGGGTCTTGATAGGTGGTGAGTTTGGATGTTGGTTGAGAATGATGGGGTCAGAAGTGACTGGGTGGCTTGTTCGGCTAGTTAGAATTAGCGAAAGCAACTAATCCAAAACCATTCAACGCCGAGTAGCTTCCTGTCGATTTACATGATGGGCGCATGCAAAAAAAGCAGAGGTCTCTTTAAAAGGAACCTGCCCTATGCGGCTTTCACTTTCAAACACCCTTCAGACTGGTGCCAAGTGCCAAGGCAATAAAGCCGACCATCAACAGGGTAAAACTGTATTCTGAAATAAACTGGATTTGGGCAAAGTGCCCCAAGATTCCGAGTATGCCGCAGAGTATTCCAATGATCCAGGTAATTTTTTGGGGTGCTGATGGTTTCATGATTTTCTTTTTTGACAGCGAAAAAGATTTTTCGCATAGGATCAAACCTAGCCTAAATTCAACCAAATACACTACCGTTTTGTCTTTTTATCAAAAAAACCCTTTTCAGGCTTAGATTAATACAGCCTATGGTGAACGGACGAATTTCCTGTTTGACAAAAAATCAACCAAACCAACCCATTTTTAATTAAATAGGAAGTGAATAGCGAATTCGGATTTTTAAAAAAAGTAACGAAAAAGGAACTGCCATTCTATCCCAATTGCTCATGGATTAGACACGGCTTGATTTAGACTTGCAAAAAAATGATATTGTAGAGATTACATTTCAACCCATCATTTAAACCTATTCCACATGCCTTTTGCTCAAAAAAACCTTTCAATTCTCGCTAGTTTAGCCTTTTTTCTGGTCTTTACTTCGGCACTTTTTGCTCAGGACGGAACCATCTATCCACTCGAAGCACCCGCTGAACCCAATGCCATTCTGCTCGGAACAGGAGGCGTCGAAAATCAACCTGCCCCCGAAACCTGGTTTCGACAATGGGGCGATCCTATGGCGAGAAACATTTCCACAGCTACTTTGACGCCCTTTCTACCCGAACCGGGAAAAGCAAACGGCACAGCAGTAATTGTGGCTCCGGGAGGTGGATTTAGCTGGCTTTCTATGGGAAATGAAGGTTGGGAAGTAGCGGAAGCACTTGCCAAGCAGGGAATCGCCGCCTTTGTCCTCAAATACCGGCTCAACCCTACTGCTCCATCCCTGGATGAATTTACTGCCTGGATGAACCGGCCACGGACTGCTCCTGCTCCAACTTCTGGTGAATCCACCGGGACAGCTGCTCCCCGACCTCCACAGCGCAATCTTTCCAATCAGCTGGAAGATGCCGAGGCGGCTTATGCACTGATTGTCAATCGGGCGACGGAATGGGGAGTGGATACCAACAGAATCGGAATGATCGGTTTCTCAGCAGGTGCGGGACTGACCCTGCATGCTACACTTCACTCCAAAACCATGAAGCTTGCATTCATCGGGCCGATTTACGGAGGAATGGGTCCTGTAGAAGTACCGGAAAATCCCCACCCATGTTTAATGTGATCGCAACGGATGATTTCCTGTTTCGTGGTCAAACCGGAATAATCGAATCCTGGTACAAGGCCGGCAAGCCGGTAGAGTTTCATTTATATCAGAATGGCGGACATGGATTCGGTCTTGGCAATCCCAACCGCACGAGCAATCGTTGGTTTGATGCGTTTATGCATTGGTTGGAAATCAATAAGTTTCTGGTTGCGGCAAATTAAGCCGCTGAGAAAAGTGGATCCATCTCCCGCTTTGAAGTGCTCTGGTTTGCATGCCCGGTCCTATTTTAGGCTGGGTTTTGTTTTTCCCTCCCCTGGCCCAGCCTATCGTAAAATCCAGAAATCGAGCGAAAGAATGGATTGAACTCAATTTTTCAAACTAAATCGATTTTTTGATTTACCAAATTGTTTCCTCTTTTAAGCTTTTATGAACAATGCATCCCATGTTAATTTTTAACATTTCCCGAAGGTAGCCCCACTCTAGTTTTGAACAATCAACCAATCTGTTCAAATCTATGAGATTAAAGAATTTTACTTACAAAATTTGCCTCTATCTGGTGCTACTGCTCAGTATCACCTTGAAGCAAAATGCCTTTTCCCAGGCAGTAAATGCCACCGTATCCGGAAGACTCACCGATACCAGCGGAGAAATGCTGATAGGAGCCCAAATTCTGATTAAAAATGAGCAAACAGGATTTACCGCTTCTACTGTAACCGGGGGTACCGGAAACTATATTGTATCTCAGATCCCTTTGGGAAATGATTACACCGTCACTGCTTCGTACTTGGGTTTTGGGACCAAGTCCATCACAGGCCTTGTATTAAACCAAGGCAATGTCAATGCTGTCCTAAATAATTTTTGATTGTACACTAATATCCTATTTGCACCTTATTAAGGATTGTTTTAAGGGTAATTTGGAAACAGATCCCCCTGTAGGGTTTTCT
>NZ_FNVR01000042.1 GCF_900108085.1 Algoriphagus boritolerans DSM 17298 = JCM 18970 | reverse complement strand
ATGGTTTTAAGCAACAGGTACTTAAACATCCGAACAGGGCTTTGAGCCATACGTCCGTTATTAGTACAGTATTTATTAACCAGCTCTTGGTAAACAAAACTAAAATCTATGATGTCATTAATCTTTCGAAGAAGATTGTCCTTTGGCACTATCAAATCATAAATGGAGCCATACTCACTGAACTTAATCTTTTGTTGATGTAACAGCATGAAATTGAGTATTTTATACACAAAAAGATACAAAAAAAGGTGTAGAAAAGTAATTTTCTTACACCTTTTTTTACTAACAATTAACCATTAAAGGACTTTTTCAGTGGCCTCAAGGTTCTCCATCGGTTTTTTTTTAGATAGTTTTCATGAAGTTCCCGCAGATTGACGCGAAAAAAGTCGCAGATCTCCGCGGATTTTATTATTCAATTAATCGTCACCAGCTCAATCTCAAAAATCAAATCCTTGCCAGCCAGGTCGTGATTGGCGTCCAGGACGATTTTTTCTTCCGTCATATCCACCACAGTCACCTGCATCGGCTGACCACCACCACCCTGTAGGGTAAGCTGAAGACCAATCTCAGGCTGAATGTTGGGCGGAACTTGGCTAAGCGGCACATCGATCATCATATCCTGTCTGCGCTCCCCATACGCTTCGGCAGCAGGAATCGTAACAGTTTTCTTATCTCCGATAACCATACCATATACGGCAGCATCAAAACCCTTGATCATATTTCCGTCGCCCAGCGTGAAGCCAAGCGGCTCACGGGAAACCGATGAATCAAAAATACTTCCATCCTCCAGTTTTCCAGTGTAGTGGACTTTCACGGCATCCCCTTTTTTAGCTTGCATGTTGTTTTGTTTTTGTGATTTACAAAGGTAACAAAATGATTATGACCGCCCAATCGGACACTTCTGTCCGAAAACAGTATAATTATGTACATTTCCGTACATTTTTCAAGGAAAAAAGCACCCTAATCGGCTTATTTGCACTTGGCATCATTTTCCCCCTACTGAGGCAAAACAATCAACAATGGAAGCTCAAAACTTAGGTAAGATATTGATCATCGACGACAACGAAGATTTGCTTTTTGCAGCAAAAATGCTCCTTAAAAAGCACGCCAAAGAAGTCATGATCGAAAAAGATCCCCGAAGGATTCCCTTCTTGATCAATAACCACAGCTACGATGTCATCCTCCTGGACATGAACTTCCGGGAAGACACCACTTCCGGCAAAGAAGGCTTTTACTGGCTCAAACAGATCAAAGAAATTGATCCCAAAGCGGTCGTCATTTTAATTACCGCATTTGGAGATGTGGAGATGGCCGTGCAGGCATTGAAAGAAGGCGCTACCGACTTTATCCTGAAGCCTTGGCAAAATGAAAAACTGATCGCCACCCTTTCCTCAGCGATCAAGCTCAAAGAAAGCTACGATGAGGTGGACAAGCTTCAGAAAAAACAAAAGCAGCTACAAACCGACCTTAAGAAGCCTTACACTGACATCATCGGTGCAAGTGCCTCGATGAAAAACATCTTTTCCATCATTGACAAAGTCGCTCAGACAGATGCCAACGTGTTGATTTTGGGTGAAAACGGAACCGGGAAGGAATTGATTGCCCAGGCGATTCATGACCGCTCGCTTCGCAAAGACGAGATTTTCGTTGGCGTGGATATGGGAGCGATCACCGAGACGCTTTTTGAATCGGAGCTATTTGGTCACAAGCGAGGTGCATTTACCGATGCCAAAGACGATCGGGCAGGCCGATTTGAGATCGCGGACAAAGGAACCCTTTTCCTCGATGAAATCGGTAACCTCTCCATGCCGCTACAATCCAAGCTCCTCACCGTGCTACAGCGAAGAGAAGTAACCCGCATCGGTACCAACAAGGCCATTCCTGTCGACATTCGCCTGATCTGCGCCACCAACATGCACGTCCATGAGATGGTGATGGAAAATACCTTTCGTCAGGATTTGCTCTACCGGATCAATACGGTGGAGATTTTCCTTCCTCCGCTTCGCGAACGACAGGACGATATCCCGACTTTGGCCAATCACTTTCTGAAAAGCTATTCACAGAAGTACCGAAAGAATTTCACCGGATTCCGACCTGCTGCCATGGAGCTTTTGCAGCGCTATCAGTGGCCGGGTAATATCCGTGAACTTCAGCACGCCATCGAGCGGGCGATCATCATGGCCGAGGGAGATGAACTGGATTCGCGGGATTTCTTTTTCCTTTCGGCAAAGCCGGCATCCGAAAAAGCCCCTACCGCAGTCACGCTGAATCTGGACGACATGGAGCGCAGCACCATTCAGCGGGCCATCGACAAAAACGGCGGCAACATCTCCAAAGCAGCCAAGGAACTCGGATTGACCCGGGCTTCCCTTTACAGAAGACTGGAAAAATATGGATTATAGAGTTGGGTTGCTGGGCCGGATCGCACTGGTCGCAGCATCACTGTTTTTGCTTGCCTACGCCATGATCGACGATTGGGGGGTCTTTATGATTTCCCTTTTCCTGATTTTGGTGGTTTTTCAGATCATTTTTTTGATAAGGTACTCGGAAAGCTCCTTTAAGAAAGTCCGGCTTTTCTTGGACAACATCAAACAGGACAAGTACTCTCAACTCTACCCGGTCAAGTTTGACGGGACGGAAACGGATGATCTGCACATCGAGTTCAACGCGATCCTGGCGAAGCTGAAAGAAGATCAGGCGGAAAAAGAAGCGAATTATCAGTACTTCCGATCGGTATTCAAGCACCTCAGCATCGGCTTGATCACGTTTGGGGAAAATGGGGAAATCCAGATTCTCAACGTTGCCGCCAAGCGTATGCTAAATGTCGACCATCTCAAAAGCATCTCAGAGATCGAAAGCATCAACAAGGAACTCCACCTCGCCATCCAAAATCTCCGCACCGGCGGCTCCGAACTGATCAAAATCGCCCATCCCGACGGAATCATGCAGCTCTCGGTCTATGTGATCGAGCTTCTGATGCGAGGGGAAAAATTCAAGCTCGTCTCCCTGCAAAACATCCAATCCGAACTCGAAGAGAAGGAAATGGAGGCTTGGCAAAACCTGGTCAAAGTGCTCACCCATGAGATTATGAATTCCATCGCGCCGATTTCTTCCTTAGCAGGAACGCTCAAAGGGGAAATCGAACACAAAATGGACCACAACGAACCCCTGAGTCCAACCGATATGGAAGACTTTCTATTGGGCATCACCACGATCGAAAAGCGAAGTGAGGGTCTGATCAGTTTCGTATCGGATTTCCGAAGCTTGGCCCATATCCCCATGCCGAAATTTGGCAGTATCGGGATCTCCCGATTGTTCGACCAACTGGAAGTGCTGCTTCAGAATCAGCTGGAGGCACATGAGATTAAGCTTGTCAAGGAGCTGAATCCGAAGGAATTGATCCTCTTTGGCGATCAGATGCAGATCGAGCAGGTGATGATCAATCTGCTCCAAAATGCGATTCAGGCTTTGGAAGATGCCGATGAAAAAGTGATCACGCTACGGGCCTTTATAGACGAGGCAGGAAAGATCATCCTGGAAGTCAGCGACACCGGCAAAGGCATCGAGGAAGAAGCTTTGGGCAAGATATTTATCCCATTTTTCACCACCAAAAAGAAAGGCTCCGGCATCGGCCTCAGCCTGTCCAAGCAGATCATGCGACGCCACAAAGGCAATATTCAAGTCCGCTCTGTCATTGGTGAGGGGACGACCTTTAAGTTGATTTTTAATGGGTAAAGTGAAGTAGGCCGCTTTTTTTGACAGCGAGCTGCGAGCATTCCCAATAGTTCAACCCCGTTCGGGGTTGTTATCCTTGATTCTTGATTTCCTTTTTCCCTAGGTTGCACCTAGGGCTATTCAGAAGTTCGATCCTTTCAGGATCATTAAATATTCCGGAAATGTATCAAATGACCCTATTCATCCCTTTCAAACCGGTAAAATCCTGACCCCGACAGGGGTCAAACTTATCAATAACCGCGGGTGCAACCCGTGGACAAGAGAATTATAATAAAAGATTCTTACGACCCTAAATGGGTCGAACTACTCCATTTCTATCCCTGAGTAAAGCATTCTATCATTTTACAGGAACGATCTATCTGGAGATAGAACATTCTATGTTTTTTAAGGAATGTTCTATCAATTTATAGGAACGTTCCATCTTTTTACAGAAACGTTGGACCAAAATGCAAGGACGTTCTTGCAAAAAGTAGGAACGATCGACCAAAAAGTAGGAACGATCGACCAAAATGCAAGGACGTTCTTGCAAAAAGTAGGAACGATCGACCAAAATGTAGGAACGTTCTTGCAAAAAGTAGGAACGATCGACCAAAATGCAAGGACGTTCTTGCAAAAAGCAGGAACGATCGACCAAAATGTAGGAACGTTCTTGCAAAAAGTAGGAACGATGGACCAAAATGTAGGAACGTTCTTGCTGTAGGAAGACGATTGGTACAAAAAATAGCAATCACGTTGCTGCAGATACAAATTTTCTTATTTTTCAAAATAAAATTCTGTTTTTAGCCCAAAACCCTACTTACTTACAAACTCATCCAAAGAATTTTTGTAATTTTTTCCTAAAAGCTAGAAGGCTATGAACTTTAACAAAAAATTGGAGGAGCTGCTGGGGATCGGCTTGGATGATTATCCCGGTTCGGATTACTCTCTTATCGAAGAACACTTCTATAGCTGGTCCAGACATCCCCGGTTTATTTCCAGAAAGAAACCTACGACTCCGATCTTTGACCTGTTTGAAGAAGTGGAAGTGGTCACCTCTCCCTATCTCTACAATCGGATGATGACGCTAATTGCCCCCGAATTTGAGCCTGCTCAGATCAAAACCCTGGAAAATCTGGTCAGGGAGCTTGCGGAAATATATGGCGCGGATAGGAAAGGGATGCTTTGGCTGCTGGAAGAAGAAATCGAGGAAATCTTATTGGCAAAATGGGAGGGACGAGTTTGGGAATTTGACAAGTATGATGAAATACACGATATTTTTTTACTGATTAGTTCTGAAAAAAGGATCGAATTAACCATCAAAGAAACAGGAAACCTGCTTGACTTTTTGGACGATTGAGCGGGTTTGGTCAAGTTTACCCCATTCCTCCTCCGGGAAAATTTGGCGGTCAAGTTGTCTCAGGGCGGTTCGTGGTAAAAACCTTCGCTCCCCTTTGCCGCTCTGAGGTGAAAACAAAAAAACCTTCGATCCTGAAAATATCAGGATCAAAGGTTTAGCACTTTTCACTACTTACTTTTTACTGTTTGTAACCTACTTGTCTTTCGGTTTTTCCCGCTGCATCTCCACCATATCGACGGGAGGAGGGGTATTATCTCCGAGTAAATGCTGTACGAAATAGTCCCCCATTTTCCAGAAGAAATACTCGGCCATATCCCCATAGCCGTGTCGCTGCCCGGGAAGCATCACCAGCTCAAAGCGTTTTCCCGCTTTGATCAAGGCATTGGCCATACGGATGGTACCGGCAGGATGCACGTTGTTGTCCACATCTCCGGTGCTAAGCATCAGGTGACCTTTTAGGTTTTTGGCCAAGTCTGGATTTTTCTCAATCTGATAGACAAAAGTCGTATCTCCGCTAGGAAGAATTCTTTCCTGTACCCCGTGATGTTTCTCTGACCACCAGCGGTTGTAGATGTTGTTTTCGTGATTACCGGAGGAGGAAACGGCCACTTTGAATACATCGGGATAAACCAGCATCGCAGCTGTGGACATAAAACCTCCGCCCGAGTGACCGTGAATCCCGACTTTGTTGCGATCGATGAAGGAATGACGATCGGCCAATTGATCAATTGCGGCTTTCTTATCCGCCAAGCCGTAATCTCTCAGGTCTCCGTAGCCATAGTTATGATACCACTTGGATCGGGCAGGATGGCCTCCACGGTTACCCAAAGTCACCACCACAAAACCAAACTGCGCCAATCGATCTGTGCGGTCCAAACCTCGCCCGAAAGCTTTGTTGACCGCCTCAGTCTGAGGACCCGGATACACGTACTGAATCAGGGGATATTTTCGGGTAGAGTCAAAATCAAAAGGCTTGTACATCACGCCGTACAGGTCGGTGATTCCATCATCGGCTTTGAACTTGAATGGCTCAGGAAACTTGTAGCCTGCGGCAAAAAGCTGGCTGAGATCGGCCGTCTCCAAGTCCATGATTTTAGCCCCGTTTCGGTCCATCAATACGGAAACCGGCGTAGTATTCACTCGGGA
The DNA here is from genome assembly GCF_900108085.1 of Algoriphagus boritolerans DSM 17298 = JCM 18970. GTDB lineage: Bacteria > Bacteroidota > Bacteroidia > Cytophagales > Cyclobacteriaceae > Algoriphagus > Algoriphagus boritolerans. Next base: position 18,404 of record NZ_FNVR01000042.1, on the reverse strand, counting down.
GAAGGTATTGACAAAGAAACCTGCATTGTCATTGATACCGATCGAGTGGTTGAAATCGCCTTTGTTCAGTAGTGTGACTGCACCACCATCCAGACTGATGCTGTAGAGGTGCTCGTAGTAGGGGTCTTCGCCCTTTTCACGACCATTGGCAGTAAAAAACAAACGACGGGTTTTGGAATCTACCCGAGCCGCACCGGCAGTGTGGTAAGGCCCAGAAGTGAGTTGACGCTTGAGTGACCCGTCTTTTCCATACAGGTAAAAATGTCCCCAACCGTCACGCTCAGACCACCAAATCAACTCGTTGCCGACGATTTCCAACTTTTCAAAGTCGATGTAGGTATTGCTTCGCTCCTCGATCACCACCTCTTTCTGACCGGATTCGATATTCCAACGGAGCACATCCACTTTCTTCAGATCTCTGGAAGTGATCGCAAAGTAGAATTCATTCAGGTCCCCCAGCCAGAGTGTGGGTCTGAAGTCATCATCACGGGTATTTGTAGGAGGCGTGGTGGACCACAGCGAAACGGTTTGGTCTTTGAAAGTGGAAATTGGGAGTTTACTCAGCGCTTTGGAGTCAAAAGAATAGTGCAACAGTTCGGTCTGAGGCTGCTCCTTTTCTCCCGGCATCGCATACTTGTAGGTTTCCAAAGTCGGACGGGGATCGCGGGTATTATGTATCACCCAAAGGTCTTTGACTTTGCGCTGATCGGTACGGGTGAGGATAAACTGCCTGCTGTCTGTGGACCAAAGCACCCCCACTCGCTTGCGGTCTTTTTTCTTCTTTTCGACTTCCTCGTTGTCATCGCCACGATCACCCCAACCGTATTCGTAGTCTTTTTCTCCGTCGGTGGTGAGTTGATTTTCCACGATAGTGGAGTCTTTTTCATCCTTTACGGCTTTCAGGAAGTTTTCCTTATCCATCCAGTAGAGGTTGTATTCCCTCACAAAAACGACCTTGGATGAGTCCGGAGCTATGTTTGCCCAGGCAAGTCGCTTGGGGTCTTTCTCGGTTTCGATTTCAGTCAACTGCTGCGTGCTGATGTTGTAGAGGAAAGTATGGACCTTTTTCTCCATCGAATCCTTCGCACTTTTGTTTTTGGCTTTGATCTCTGCCCAGTCAGATTTCAGCACATCTACTGTACTTTTCACCTTGAACCGAATGGTATTTTCATCCTCCATCAATTTCAGCTCATCGAGCTTGAGGTGCTGTCCGTCAAAAGGATCTTTGACCGCCTTAGTGATCTCGGCGGCAAGTTTGTCTTTGTCGAAAAGCGGAGTTTTCGTCCGACGAACAGGGTCAACAAGGTACCAGTTTTTGCCGTCCGAGGTCTCATATTCGTACCAAAAGCGATCTGACTTCTTCATCCAGTGCGGATCTACACTGGTGGAGAAAATCATTTTCTTCAATTTTTCCGGGGAAAACCGGGCCGCAAGTTCATAATTGCCCTTGTACACATCCTCTTGGGCCAAAGCTGACCAATTGATCAGAATGAGCCCAAACACTAGTAAAATTTTTCTCATCGTGATGATTTTATTTTCAGCTTCGAAACTAAAAAGTCATCTCCAAGTTTTTTAACCGTTTGAGTAAAAGAATAAAAAGACTTGGTGTCGGAGGTACGGTGACCGATGAGTAAAGCCCTTTTAAAATTTTCAATGATCAAACTCAATAATCAATTTTAAAGGAAGTAATCCACCTACTTGATAATTGGACATTAATATTTTGAATTTCTCGCCTCTTTCTAAAAAAACCCCTCCAATTTCCTTTAACAAAAATCTACTTTAAATAAGAAATAGATCATAATGGGAAGTTGCCTCAAATCCAAACGCTCAAACTTCCTAACCTCCTTACATCCTAACTTCCATTCCCATTTTTCATCTTGCCTTAACTCAACGTTCATTTTTGCAGAATAAAATTTGGAATTCATAGCAATTTGTTAACAACCTAAACATTATGGATTCATATCACTGCGGTAGCTTTCGAGCAAAACCAACAAAGTGCAGACCCACTACAAAACTATCGTCATCTCTGACGTTCACTTAGGCACCAAAGGCTCCAAGGCCAAGGAAATCGCCCGGTTCCTGAAACAATACCGATGTGAAAACCTCATCCTCAACGGAGACATCATCGACGGATGGCAACTCAAAAAATCCGGAAGCTGGAAGCGAAAGCACACCCGCTTTTTCAACCGGATTCTGAAGATGATAGAGAATCACAGCACCAGCGTCTTTTATCTCCGGGGAAATCATGACGATTTTCTGGAGCAGATTTTACCCCTGCAAATCGGCAAACTGCATATCCAGACGGATATGATTTATGAGTCTTGGGGCAAAAAATATCTCATCACGCACGGGGACGTTTTTGACAGTGTGACCACTAATCTGAGATGGATTGCCTATCTCGGGGACATGGGATACACCTTCTTGCTTTGGCTCAATCGGGTGGTGAATCACTACCGGAGAAAGAGTGGCTTGCCCTATTTTTCGCTTTCCCAATACATCAAAGGCAAAGTCAAATCAGCCGTTTCTTATATCGATCAATACGAAACCGAACTTGCCAAAATGGCAAAGGCAAAGGGCTGCGACGGAATCATCTGTGGACATATACACAAAGCCGAATGCAGACTGATTGACGGCATCGAATACATGAATTCCGGCGATTGGGTGGAAACGATGAGCGCCTTGGCCGAGGATCATGAGGGCAATTGGCAGCTGATTTATTACAATGAAATTGACTTCAAAGGGATTCAAATCGACAACCAAACCAGCGCAGGAAGCCCGGATTTGGAAAATGAGCGACCTGTGATTCCGCTTCGCAAAGTGTCTTTTGAATTGCCAATAGACGACATTAATCCACCTTCCTACCGACTTTAAAATGAATTTCCTATTTATCGTTCAGGGCGAAGGTCGGGGGCACATGACCCAGGCAATTTCGTTTGAAAGACTTCTGGAAAGGAATGGTCATCACCTGTCTGGAGTGATTTTGGGGAAAAGCAAAAGAAGAGCAGTCCCTGAGTTTTTCGGGAGAGAAATTAATGCCCCAATTCATTTGGTCGAAAGTCCAAACTTCGAAACGGACGGCAATCAAAAGAAAATCTCGATCCGAAAAACTATTTTGAAAAACAGCCTGAAGTTGAAGACTTTTCACAAAAGTCTGAAGGCCATAGATCAAATCGTAGAAGCCAAAAACCCGGATGTCATTCTAAACTTTTACGATCTATTAGGTGGACTTTACAAGTTCCTTTACCGTCCTAAAGCCTTGTTTTGGGTCATTGGCCATCAGTATTTGATCGAGCATCCGAATTTCAAATTTGCTCCGGACAAACCACTGGACAAGCTCCTTTTTCGGCTCAATACTGCTCTGACAAGTTTGGGTGCAGATGAACGATTGGCTTTGAGCTTTTTGCCACAAATTCACTTTTCCAATCAAAAAGTCCGGGTAGTTCCGCCACTTTTGAGACCAGAAGTGAAGCTTTTGATACCTAAAACCGGGGATTTTTATTTGGCCTACATGGTCAATCCTGGCTATGCTGAGGAGGTGATTTTCTTTGCGAATGCAAATCCCCACCTGAAAATCAAAGCCTATTGGGACAAAAAGGAAGCTGCGGAAACGGAGCATCCCCTTCCCAATCTGAGTTTTCATCGTGTCCATGACAAAAACTTCCTTCAGGACATGGCCCACTGCAAAGGCTTGGTTTGCACAGCAGGATTTGAGTCCGTGTGCGAAGCCAATTACTTAGGAAAACCGGTCATGATGATTCCTGTAGCAGGGCAATATGAACAAGCTTGCAATGCGCTAGATGCTGAGGCTTCAGGGGTGGGAATTGCTTCGGGAAATTTCGACTTTACCAAGCTGGAACAAATGCAAAAGAAAAAGAGCTATTCAGCCCACTACATCAAATGGGCTGATTCCTGGCAAACCGTCTTCAGGGAATTGGTTGCAGAAGTTGTCATTTCAGAGCAGGAAAGCGAAACAGTTTACCCACAGGACTCGATCCCGGCTTTGGGTTAATGCAGAGCTAGCATCCTAATGCATTCCGCTCCTCTGGAGTCAGGTATTCAAACTTTTTGTATTTGATCTGACCATCTTTTTCAATCTTGGCGTAGGGGAAGTTGGCCCGCTGAACTTTTCTACGATCCTCCATGGACAGGTTAAAGTAGGTCTTATCCAAGGTTAAGAATTGCGTCCTCAGCTCTTCAATTTCCTCAGTTGAAGGCTGAGTAAAAAGGCCGCAATTTGTGATTCGAAGTTGGAATTCTGTGACTTGCTTTTGATAGCTCTGGCTGGTGGGAATGTATTGTTTGGATCCCGAAGAAATAGTGTCTTTGACCTTATTATTTTTCGGACTCACCTCCCCAATAGTTATAGTGCCTCCCTTCGGTTTCTTGCCGAAACTTGAATTCTTCCCATAGGTATTTTCAAAACCTGATAGAGTATAAATATGGACTTGGTGATTTTGAGGGAATCGCTCCGATCGAGCATTTGAGTGGACGAAACTGGAAAAATAACATACAATTTCAGAGGCCTTCATCTCCTCTAATTTTGAATTTGGAGTGACTTTTCCATCGATCCAAATCGCAAATTCCTCTCCATTTTTCCAGCTTTCAAAAAGCTCCGAGCTCGGGACTTTTTTACTCACTGCCCCCGGAGGATTTGGCAAATTCTTTTTGTGGTTCTCCGGCAATTCTTCGTAGCTGAATTCTTCAATTTCTCCGTTTGGATGTTTAACTCGAAACTTGGTTTCGCTGTAATATTCGGCATTAGTCAGACTTTGAAATGGAAGACCATAAACAAGCGTATAGACGGTATCAACTTCATTTTCTTTTTGAACTATAGCATCTTCATAAATCACCCTTCTCAGGTCATTTTCCCTTAAAACCTCCTGAACATCACCTAAAAAACCCATTTCTACTTCAGGATCTGCAGAAATTCGAGCAAGTGTATTTTCTTTATTTATTGATTCAATCAGCTCAGCCAATTGAGTTAATTTGATGATTTGCCCATCGACTTCTAGTTTTCCATCAGGTCTAATGAGGATTTGGATTTCTGTTTCTTTGATTTCATTATCCATATCAACCGCTAACCTATCCTTTCTTTCTTCTCCCCTATGGGCAGTTACTTTTTCACTGAAAACGTAAACCAACGCCACTAAAACAGGGATTAAACTCAAAATCATAATCCACTTGGCTGAATTTGCTGTTCGTCGCTTCATCATTTCAAATCGTTTTTTGGTGAGGTAAAAATTAAGGCTGCTGACCAAGCCCTGATTTTGATCAGGTAGCATCATGGCAAGCAGGAAACTTTTGTACTGATCTAAGGGAGTGACGTGAAGGGCAGCATCGTCTGCAATAAATTCGTGATTCAACTTAATAGCTTGCCGAGCAAGGTAAAGTCCGGGATGAAACCAAAATGGCACGAGTAACGCTTCGATCAACAGGTTATCCCAAGTGTGTCTGCCCCTCACGTGGGCTTGCTCATGGGCAAAAATTGAATCTGTCAGTTGGCCAGACTCAAAATAGTCTTTCGAAACAAAAATATAGCTTAGAAAAGAAAAAGGCATGCTTTGTCCTCTGAGCAAAATCAAGGTTTCACCACGAAACTGCAGATGAACGTTCTTGTTGATTTTATCGAAGAGCAAATTGATATTTCGAACGAATCGAATCAAAAAAATTAGCGTAACCAATCCATAAACTGTCCAAAAAAGCACGTTCCAATCAAAAGGCTTCTCTGCCACAACAACCTTTGAAACTGATTCCTGACTAAAATCCGGATAAGATTCAACAGGAAAATCTTGGATTGGAGATATTTCCTGAGTTACGATTTGAGGAGTTTGTATTTCTTTTTCTACAACCTCAATTTCCACCAAGGGAATCAAAAAAGATCCAATTACAGCAGCCAAAAGGTAAAATCGATTGAACTGATAGATCGCCTCCCGCTGGAGAATCAAGCGATGCAACAGTAACAAAATGAGCAAACAACAGACGGATTTCAGAAGATAAAGTATCATTTTTTACTGTTTAGTTGGTCATCAATAATTTTTTTGAGTTGTAAGAGTTCCTCTTGGGTCAGCTCGGTTTTCTTGGCAAAAAATGAGGCGAACTGAGCTGGAGAATCGTTGAAAAAGTTTTTGATCAGACCGTTGAGGTGCTTTGAAAAGTAACTCTCCTTACTGACTAGGGGAAAATATTCTCTGGACTTTCCGGTTGATTCATACCCTACAAAATTCTTTTCCTGCATTCTGGTCAGCAATGTGGAAACCGTTGTGGTCGCGGGCTTGGGATCCGAGTAGCATTCCAATAAATCTTTCATAAAAGCCCGCTTGAGCCTCCATAGATGATTCATCAATTCTTCTTCGGTTGGAGTAAGTTTCATGATCAGAATTAGCATTGTTCTCTACAAATGTAGAGCAATAAGTTAATTCTACAAGTGTAGATCAAAAAAATTTTCATTTTTATTTTGTCATCCGAAAATCCCCTATCCCCTGACAGCTTGGTGGTTGAAAATAATTCATTTCTCCAAATAGCAGATTTGGAAAACGATTTCTATGGCCTTTTTTAGAAAAATCATTCTTACTTCGCCTTTTTCTACCAACCACAAGACCTCTACAACTTTAAAAATATTAGAATACCGTTAGTAAACAGAACCCTGCATTTTTCACTTTAATACTCAGAAATTGATAATTTCGAGCCTCGCTCAAAGGAGAAAAAGTGCATGTCAGCTGAATATATACGATTACAGGAAGATAAAGAGAGGAAGAAACATTGGAAGAAGTGGGGGCCTTACCTTACTGAAAGACAATGGGGTACCGTACGGGAAGATTACAGTCCGGATGGTGCTGCATGGGAAAATGTCACCCACGACGACGCCCGCAGCAAAGCTTACCGCTGGGGTGAAGAAGGAATCGCCGGAATCTCAGACCACAAGCAAAAGCTCTGTTTGGCCTGGGGATTTTGGAACGGCAAGGATCCTTTCATTAAGGAGCGGCTGTTTGGATTAACCGGGAATCAGGGGAATCACGGAGAGGATGTGAAGGAAATCTACTACTACCTTGATTCCTCGCCGACTCACAGCTATATGAAGATGCTATATAAGTACCCTCAGGCAGAATTCCCCTATCAAAAACTCATTGATGAAAACAAAAAGGCCGGCAAACTGCAGGACGAATATGAGCTGATCGATACCGGAATATTTGATGAGGATCGCTACTTTGATATTTTCATTGAATATGCAAAAAATGACATAGAAGATATTGTAGCCATCGTCACCGTGCACAATCGTGGGCCTGAAGACGCTAAGCTTATCGTGATGCCAACGATCTGGTTTCGGAAAACCTGGTTTACAGGCCATGAACCCTTCATGCCCAAAATCAGTAAGCTCGATGATCACTCCATCAAGGCCTTCAGCCCGAAATCAGGAAATTACATTTTTACGTTTTGCAGCAATTCCGACTTGGCTTTTTGCAACAATGAAACCAACCGGGAGAAACTTTACGGAATACCCAACGAACAAACATTCTGCAAAGACGGAATCAATAATTATGTCGTTTCGGGGGACAATTCGGGACTTAACCCAAAAAATATCGGAACCAAAGCAGCTGCAATCTTCGAATTGGAGATTCCGGCAGGTGGTAGCACGTCGATCAAAATGCGAATGCAGCATCAGATCGAAGAAAAACCCCTAGACTCCTGTCATAAAATCATGGAGCTTCGCAAAAAAGAGGCCGATGAATTTTATGAAACAATCCAAGTCAAAGTTACCGATCCTGATCTGAAGTCCATCCAAAGACAGGCCTTTGCGGGGCTGATGTGGTCCAAGCAGTTTTATTATTATGACGTCAATCGCTGGCTGGAAGGTGATCCCGGAAGGTACACTCCCCCTGAGCAACGTAAAAAAGGCCGAAACAACAACTGGCGTCACCTTCAGAATTACGATATCATCTCCATGCCGGATAAGTGGGAGTACCCCTGGTATGCAGCTTGGGACCTGGCATTTCACTGCATTCCGATTGCCCGGATTGACCCGGAATTCGCAAAATGTCAGCTCCAACTCCTCCTCAATGAATGGTATATGCATCCCAATGGGCAGATCCCTTCCTATGAATGGAATTTTTCAGACGTAAATCCCCCCGTACATGCCTATGCCGTGCAGCGGGTATATCAGATCGACAAAAAACTTAACGGTGGCAAAGGCGATCAGGAGTTTCTGGAGCGTGCGATGCATAAACTGATGCTCAATTTCACCTGGTGGGTCAACCGAAAAGACTCCGAGGGCAACAACATCTTCGAAGGCGGCTTCTTGGGACTGGACAATATTTCACTTTTCGATCGAAATCACGCCCAATACTACCAGGGAAAACTCGAACAGGCAGATGGTACCTCATGGATGGCGATGTTTTCGCTGAACCTCCTTCGGATTTCATTGGATCTTTGTGAGTTTAACAAAGTGTACCAGTTTAGTGCCACCAAATTCTTGGAGCATTTCCTGTATATCGCCGGTGCGATGAACAACATTTCCTCGGAGCATATTTCGCTTTGGGACGACGAGGATAATTTCTTCTATGATATCTTTCACATCAAAGGGAAAGATCCAAAAAAACTGAAAGTAAGGTCAATTGTCGGCTTGATTCCATTGTTTGCTGTCGAACCGATCCGCGAAGATCTGTTTGACAACTTGCCTGAATTCAAAAAACGTCTTGATTTTTTCCTGCGGGAAAAACCCAAACTGGCGGCACTTGTTTCCAGCTGGATTCAGCCCGGCTACGATAAGCGGAGGCTGTTTTCCCTGCTTCGTGGGCACCGCATGAAAAGTGTCCTGCATCGAATGCTGGATTCGGATGAGTTTCTGAGTGACTATGGGATTCGCTCACTTTCCAAGTACTACGAAAAGAACCCCTATACAATGAAAATCAACGGGGACACCCTTTCCATCAAATACACCCCGGGAGAATCCGACACGCGCATGTTTGGAGGCAACTCCAACTGGCGCGGGCCAATCTGGTTTCCGATCAATTACCTGATTATCGAGTCGCTCAAGAAGTTTGACTTCTACTACGGCGGAGACTTTTCGATTGAGTATCCGACAGGCTCCGGCAATTTCCTGACAATGGATATCATCGCCAAGGAACTTTCCCTGCGATGCATGAAGATCTTTATGAGAGATAAAAATGGACATCGTCCTGTTTTTGGTCAGAATAAGAAGTTCCAGGAAGACCCCCATTTCAAGGATTATATCCTATTTTACGAATATTTCCATGGAGACTCGGGAAAAGGGCTAGGGGCCTCTCATCAGACAGGATGGACGGGGTTGGTCGCAGAGATGATTCATAAATTTTACAAAGTCCGAGAAGTACATCACGATGTCACTACTCCCTTATTTAGAAGCTAATCGGTTCGAGGCAGGATGCGATGAGGTAGGCAGAGGATGTCTTGCCGGTCCTGTGATAGCTGCGGCTGTCATTCTGCCTTCTGACTATCAGAATCCCTGGATCAATGATTCCAAAAAGCTGAGCAAAAGAATTCGGGAAGAGCTGATCGAAGAGATCAAAGAGAAATCATTGGCTTGGGCCATTGCTGAGTCCAGCGTAGAAGAGATTGATCAAATCAACATTCTAAACGCCTCTTTTCTGGCAATGAAACGGGCAATCTTAAAACTCAAGGTAATCCCGGAACATTTGCTGATTGATGGCAATCGCTGGAAATCCGACTTGAATTTTCCTTTTACCTGCGTGATTAAAGGAGACGGAAAATACGCCAGCATTGCTGCGGCCTCAATTCTTGCCAAAGTTTATCGGGATGAATTGATGGAAAAGTTGGCCTTGGATTTCCCTCACTTTGCATGGGAACGTAATGCCGGCTATCCGACTAAAGCTCATCGGGAGGGAATTGAAAAATTTGGAAGCACCATTTGGCACAGGAAGAGTTTTCAGCTGTTGCCGAAACAGTTGCAATTGGACTTACAATAAAAAAACCGCCAAGGAGTCCCTAGCAGCTTTCTGATTAATTTAAGGGTGTTTATTTTTTTATTCGTTCAAAGATCAGTCGACCTGATGCAGCCGCTTTGCTAATGGGTTGCAGCACCATTCTGTTTTCGGAAAACTCAATGATCTGCGCCAGTCGATCTCCTTTTTCTTCATGGATGACGAGCATATTCCCATCCATCAATTCGATTTTTGCCTCTTTCTGGACAACCACCTGATTCTCAAAATCAGTGAATTTCAATATATCTCCTTCTACGAACTGATAGACTGTGTTTTCCAAACGGTAATTAATCCGGGCGTCCATCCCGGCCTTTTCCAGGGCATTCGCATTTTGATATTGTGGAGATTTCACAATTTTCTCCATTCCTTCAAAATGAACCAATTGCCAGCTTCCGATCAATTGCTTATACTCAACCTGACTCAGAAAAAGGGTAAAAGTCAGGATCATTGAGGTGATGAGTGATAGATTCATAAGAGGCGATAGCGCAATTATTTTGCCAGAATGATTTTGATCTTCCAGGACTTATTTCCATTTACGGATTTAAGCCATTAGCCAAAACCAACCTTGCTTCAAACCTAACACAGAATTCTGATTTTCAATGTAAAACAACGTCTAAAAGCAATTCTTTGTAAACAACATGTTAGGAAGAAGTCGGACCCTGTTTTTATCCCAATTCCTTCAATTCACTCACCACTTTGGTGATCGTCTGCTTGGCATCACCGAAGAGCATCAGACAGTTGGGATAGCCGAAAAGCTCATTTTCCACGCCTGCATAGCCTTTGCCCATGCTTCGCTTGCTGACGATGACGGTTTTGGCTTTGTCTGCATTCAGTATCGGCATGCCATAGATCGGGCTTTGCGGATTGGTTCGGGCTGCAGGATTGACCACGTCATTTGCACCAACGATCAACACCAGGTCGGTATTAGCAAATTCATCGTTGATGGCTTCCATTTCGATCAGCTTGTCATAGCTGATATTTGCCTCAGCCAGCAGGACGTTCATGTGTCCCGGCATACGACCTGCGACGGGGTGAATGGCAAATTTGAAATCAATCCCCCGTTTTTCGCATTGCTCCATCAGCTCCCGAATCACGTGCTGCGCCTGTGCCACCGCCATACCATAGCCGGGTATCACAATTACCGAGGACACAGAATCAAAGAGCATGGCAGTCTCTTCCACCCCGATTTCCTTGATCACAATTGCGGGTCCATCCTGTCCGCCTGCAGCTACAGTTTGACCAAAGCCTCCCAGAAGCACATTGGTAAGTGAGCGATTCATCGCTTTGCACATGATCTGAGTGAGGATTATTCCCGATGCACCGACGAGCGAACCCGCAACGATTAGCACGTTATTATTCAGGATAAATCCTGTGGCGCAAGCGGCCATTCCGGAGTAGGAATTTAAAAGTGAAATAACTACCGGCATATCAGCTCCACCGATCGGTATCACAATCAAAATCCCCACAAGAAGGGCCATAGCCACCAGAATTGTTATGTACATCGGGTCATTTTGGTAGAGAAAAGTGAAAACCGAGATCACCAAAAATGAAAGCAGCAAGGCCAGATTCAGCAAATGCTGTCCTTTGAAGGTGATTGGCTGACCGGAAATCTTTCCATTGAGTTTTAGCCAAGCCACGATCGAACCGGTGAATGTGATTCCACCAATCAACACGCTGGCAATGATACTGACCGAGTTGACTGGGTCGATTTCAAGAGATAAAACTTCTGTCTTCAGGAAATGATCTGAAAGCGCAACGCTCAAAGAAGCTAATCCACCGAAACCATTGAAAAGAGCAACCATTTCCGGGATTTGGGTCATTTCTACTTTTTTGGCGTAGTATAAACCTATCGCTCCGCCCACCAGCATACAGCCGAAAATCTCAATAAATGATAGGATATTCAGCGTAATCAAAGTCGCTGCGATGGCGACCAGCATCCCTACGGCAGAAAGCATATTGCCTCTGCGCGCGTCTTTGGTTTTCCCCAAGAGCTTGATTCCAATTATGAAAAGAATGGAAGCAAGCAAATATGCAAGTTGTACGGCTATTGTCATTTCTTCTTGAACATTTTGAGCATTCGATCTGTCACGGCATAGCCCCCGACCACATTAATAGTAGCAAGAATTAGTGCAAGCATGCCCAGATATTTGCTGAGTGTACTAAAGCCTAATTCGCTCGTTGCGATCAAGGCTCCCACGATGGTGATTCCGGAGATCGCATTGGACCCGGACATCAGTGGGGTATGTAGCGTAGGTGGTACTTTGGTGATCAGTTCGAATCCCAGGTAACTCGCCAGGACCAAGACGTAGATGAGAATAATTAAGGACTCCAGGGTCATATCAAGAGTTTTTAGCTGGTGGATTGAGAATACTTTTGGTAAACTCATGGACGAGTTGACCTTCATGGGTGATCATCACCCCTTTGGTGATTTCTTCCTCAAGATTAGGAATCAGGCCAAATGAGTTGAAAAGGTGTAAAAACAGCGTGCTGATGTTGGTAGCATAAAGTTGACTGGCATTTAATGGCAGCAGGGAAGGAAGATTGGACTCGCCCACCAAGGTCACCCCGTGTTTGACCACAGTTTTATCCTTTTCAGAAATCGCACAGTTGCCGCCGGAATCCACAGCCATATCCACGATCACCGAACCGGTTTTCATGGATTTCACCATTTCCTCAGTCACCAAAATCGGAGATTTCCTTCCCATCACCAATGCAGTGGTGATCACGAGATCAGCATCCTTGATTTTGTCTTTGATAAGCTGTTGTTGTTTTTCCAGAAATTCAGCCGAAACTTCCCGGGCATAACCGCCTTCAGTTTTTACCACTCCCGCACCCTCTACAGTAAGGAATCTACCTCCAAGGGACTCGACTTGCTCTTTGGTCTCTGGTCTTACATCGGATACTTCCACGATTGCACCGAGACGCTTGGCTGTGGCAATTGCCTGCAGTCCTGCCACTCCTGCACCAAAAATCAGCACTTTGGCAGGTGTGATTGTCCCGGAAGCGGTCATCATCAGTGGGAAAATTTTCCCCAGATAATTGGACCCAAGGATCACTGCTTTATAACCAGCAAGATTGGCTTGTGAGGACAGCGCATCCATTTTTTGCGCACGGGAGATTCGGGGTACCGCATCCATGGAAAAGGAAGAGATCGACTTTCTATTGAGTGCTTCGATGATTTCGGGATGCTGGTAGGCATACATGTATGAAATGCAGGCCGAGCCCTGCTTCATCTGGGCGATTTCTTCCAGGGTGGGGATGTTTACTTTCAGAAGCACATCAGAAGCAAATACCTCCGCGACTCCTGATACGATCGCACCGGCATTCAGGTAATCCTGATCGGAAAAATAAGATCCTTCTCCCGCTCCTGTCTCGATGACAACATCAAATTCTTTCTTTTTGAGCAGCTTGACTACATCAGGACTGAGTGCAACTCTTCGCTCAAATTCTTTGGTCTCTTTGAGAACTCCAATTTTCATTTAACAATGTTTAAACAGGGTATGAGGAATAATTTACTCCAAAATATTAGCTAAAGTAAATTCTTAACAATTATTTGCCCATCCTGCCTTTTAAAAATTGAAGATTTTTTTACGCAATCGATATTTGATTACACTTTTTTCAAAAATGCCACTGATTTAAAAAATTATATTCTTCTCCTCTTTAGAATCCAAAATTTTAAATTTGGTATTTCTCGACAGATTCAAAACATTTTAAATCTCCAAGTCAAACCATTGATCCATTTAATCTGTCATTTCATCAAAACACCTTCCTGCAGGACACAATAATTCTTATTTTGTATTACTATTAAACCTGAATTAACAACAGCCCATGAAAAAACCTGATCACACCGCTGCAGGACAAACCCGCAGAGACTTTATCAAAAACTCAGCAATTGCCTCTTCATTTTTCATTGTGCCTCGGCACATCTTGGGAGGAGTAGGTTTCACGGCGCCTTCTGACCAGCTTAATTTGGCGGCAATTGGGGCTGGAGGAAAAGGCCGCACCGATATTTTGAATGCGTCCGTCAACGGCAGAGAGCGTGTAGTCGCGCTTTGCGACGTGGACTTTTCCGGAACGGCTAAAGAATCTGTGGCCAAATTCCCGAATGCCAAACTCTATGCGGATTATCGTAAGATGCTGGAGGAAATGAAAGACATCGATGCGGTAACGATCTCCACACCGGATCACGTCCACGGTCCTGCAGCGAAATTCTGCATGGAGCGAGGCAAACACGTCTACGTACAAAAGCCCCTGACGCACAACATTCGCGAAGCCCGAATACTGACCGAAATGGCGCGGGAGCAAAAAGTCGTCACCCAAATGGGAAATCAAGGCGCCTCCAACCCATTGCTTGATATGGTCAAAGGCTGGATCGACACCGGTAAGATTGGAAATGTCTCCAAAGTCCAAGTCTGGACCAATCGTCCCGTTTGGCCACAGGGAGGCCCACTTCCTGCCCCTGATCCAAACCAAAAACCCGCTGATCTCGATTGGGATCTTTGGCTGGGTCCAGCCAGTTACAAGCCTTACACTCCGGGAATGCATCCATTCAGCTGGAGAGGTTGGTGGGATTATGGAACAGGCGCATTGGGCGATGTGGGATGCCACTTGATGGATATCCCTTTCCGCACACTCGGACTTCACTACCCGAAAGACGCAGAATGCTCTGTAGGATCTGTCTACTCCGGCATGTGGACGGCGGATTACCATCCTGAAGGTTGCCCGGCTTCCTCATTCATCACCTTGCACTATGCACCTACTGCAAAAAATCCGGTTCCACTGGAAATGACCTGGAGTGATGGTGGCCTACGGCCATCACATCCTGACATCATCCCTGCCGATCATGAAATCGGCGGCGCCAACTCAGCCAATGGAGTTTTATTAATCGGAGAGAAGGGAATCATCTCGCACAATATCAACGATAGCTCTCCACTGATGCCTAAACTGTACCTCAATGATGGAACCCAGGACTTTGGGCCGGATCGAATCGAGGGTACCGAGCCGGAGTACGGACATCAGCGCAAGTGGGTGGACGCTTGTAAAGCTGGTTTTGGTTCACCTGAACACAAAGGTCTGACCTCTTCATTCGACTATGCAGGCCCGATGACCGAGACCGTTTTGATGGGAAATCTTGCCATCCGAAGCTACATGCTCAGAAGAGAAAACAGCCGGGGTCAGCAGGAATTCTTCGGACGTAAGAAACTGCTGTGGGACGGAGAAAATATGCGCATCACCAACCTGGAAGAAGCCAATCAGTTTGTAGGCAGAACCTACCGCGCAGGATTTGAAGTGTAAAAAGTAGGCAGTCCCAGTGATCGGTTTGCAGTCTTGTCAGGCTGAGTCGGGTCGAAGCCAATTTGAATTAATTTGAACTAGTTTTAAGACCGTGAGGGGGAACGCTCGCGGTTTTTTCTTTTCGTACAAAACCTCCAATTTTCCCAACAATTTTACCTCAGCTTTGTCAACCTTTAGAAATTGAACCAAATCTAAAATGAAAGCCCTTCTTGTCGAATCTTTCCGGAAAAAACCCATCCTCACACAAGTTGCTGATCCACATACTCCGGAAAATGGAGTAATACTTGAAGTCCAAGCCACCGGACTTTGCCGAAGTGACTGGCATGGCTGGATGGGACATGATTCGGATATCCGATTGCCTCATGTACCGGGACATGAGTTTGCCGGAATCATTCAGGAAGTGGGAAAAGGAGTCAAAAACTGGAAAGTTGGGGATCAGGTCACGGTTCCCTTTGTTTGCGCTTGCGGCATTTGTTCCACCTGCCAAAGTGGCAATCATCAAATCTGCGATGATCAATTCCAGCCCGGTTTTACCCATTGGGGATCTTTTGCGGAATATGTGGCCGTCCACCGGGCTGAAACCAATTTAGTTCGGATACCGGAATCGGTCAGTTTTGAAGCGGCTGCAAGTTTGGGATGCCGTTTTGCTACATCATTTCGGGGGATTGTGGCACAAGGCAAAGTCGGCGGAGGACAATGGGTTGCAGTACATGGCTGCGGGGGAGTGGGCTTATCGGCAATCATGATCGCAGCGGCCTTAGGAGCCACAGTCATCGCTGTGGATATTTCGGATGAAAAATTGGCGCTCGCCCAAGCAGCTGGGGCCAGCTTGATACTCAATGGAAGGAATACCCCTGATATTCCTTCCGCTATCGCAGAACTGAGCAAAGGCGGCGTCCATGTCTCAGTGGATGCCTTGGGAAGCAAGATCACCTGCTACAATTCTATCGCTTCACTGCGAAAGCGGGGAAGGCACATTCAAATCGGGCTGATGGCCGGCAGTCAATCCGACCCTCCCATTCCCATGCATTTGGTCATCGCCAAAGAACTGGAGATCCTAGGAAGCCATGGCATGCAAGCCCACGCCTATCCGGAAATGATGCAGTTGATTTTTTCAGGAAAAATCAATCCGGAAAAGCTCATCGGGAGAAGAATTCCTCTGGAAGATGCTGCCGATGCACTGATTGCGATGGATTCCTTTCAGGAAAATGGAATGGTGATGATTGATCGGTTTTAAAAAAAACAACGTAAACTTCAGACACAATGACTTCTAAGATCAGATGGTTTGTCCAGTCAGTCTCTGGCTTACTTCTTACCGGAACAGGGCTCTGCATGACAGTGGACGCAGGATTTGCAAGGTACTCCGGGGAAGAGTGGTTTTGGTACGGAACAATTTCCCTGATTATATTTCAGGCAGGCTTGTGCCTATTGGTAGACGGATTACGGTTTCGGTTGAAGTGAAAATTAATTACCTAAACCTTAACTATCTCCGAGGATCTTCCTTTGTAGAACAGAAAGTTTGGAAGGGCGGTATTTCTCTCTATTTCTTTAAAGAAGAGAAATTCGTTTCTGATCCGGAAAGAAGACAAAAACATGATTTGCTTTTTAGTTTAAAATTGGATAGACAAATTGTATAAAATACAAGAAGTAACGAACTAGCGACTATACTTTTAACCATTGCGTACATGAAAATCTACCAATTGCTCTCAGGCCTGTCCTTTTTAAAAAAATATTCCTACAAATTCCTGTTTATCGCATTTCTGGGTATTCACATTCCCTTGATCGGGATGCTCATCTATGTAGTGCTGAGTGATCGCAGGCCTGTCTCTCAGGCAGAAATGCTATTGCTCATACTGATCCTCACCCTGCTAGCCACAGCGGCCACGTTATATATTCTAAACCGACTTCTGGAGCCTTTGATAGTAAGTAAAAATGCACTGGAGGCCTATATCAACACCCGTACTTTACCCAATTTGCCGGTTGGATTCAAAGATGAAGCCGGCATTCTCATGCAAAAAGTCCAAACCGCGCTGATGAGTATGGATGAGTTTGTACAGGCAAAACAGGATATGATTACCCTGCTATCCCATGATCTCCGGGCTCCCATCAGCCGTACTATGGGCCTGGCAGACCTGCTCAAAATCGATCCAAACAGCGAAGAAGCCCCGGACTACATCAATCACATCTACGAAGAAAATCAGAAGCAGCTGGACTTGCTCAATTTCATCCTGGATCAACTGAAGGAGGATCAACTCGAAATCAAAGCCGAAGACAAGGAAAGGACTTCCTTGATCGAATTGGTAAATAAGTCCATCAATACGCTCCAACCGATAATCAATGATAAAAAGCTGGACTTAAAACTAGACATTCCCGAGGGATTTGAGGTCCGGGTAGCACCGGTATTATTTTCACAGGTGATCCAAAACATCCTCCACAATGCCTGTAAATTCTCCTTTCCAAACGGAAAAATCACCCTAACCTGTAGGGTATATTCAGGGAATGTGCACATCGACATCTCGGATCAGGGAATTGGATTTTACCCCTCCGGTATTGAAAAATACTTCCATCGCTTCACCAATTATGGCCGAAAAGGTACAGCAGGTGAAAAATCCACCGGAATCGGACTCTATTTAAGCCGAAGAATCATCGAGCGTCACTCCGGAAGTCTCAAAGGCATGAGCAGCGGACCCAATCAAGGCGCCAAATTCAGCATCACACTTCCCGCATAAAATTCCTTTTAGTGCTGTAGGTCGGAACCGCTATGGCTGGAAGCTGAAAAATAATTGAGAAAATTTCAATGCTGTCCTAAATAATTTTTGATTGTACACTAATATCCTATTTGCACCTTATTAAGGATTGTTTTAAGGGTAATTTGGAAACAGATCCCCCTGTAGGGTTTTCTGGGTTGGTTCCTGAGGCTGTACAAATGGGCTGTCGAGCCATTTTTGCAGTTCAATTTTGACAAAGATATTTAGACGGATAAAGGCGACAAGATTGGACAGATGCCATCCAAATTTTGCTGTTGCCCGCATTACTTTGAGCAATAGGATGGTGATCAAAGCGGTCCAAATCTGGATCATTACCGCATTTTTGGAGGTGCCGATGAAGGTTTTGATGTGCAACAATTGTTTGATA
>NZ_FNVR01000004.1 GCF_900108085.1 Algoriphagus boritolerans DSM 17298 = JCM 18970 | reverse complement strand
CACAAAAAGATACAAAAAAAGGTGTAGAAAAGTAATTTTCTTACACCTTTTTTTACTAACAATTAACCATTAAAGGACTTTTTCAGTGGCCTCCCAAAAAGAAGGGGTTTTTTTATTTAATGTATTTATAGGTGATAAATTCAACTCTTTTTCCATCTCATTTCCAACACTTTTCTTCTTTGATAAAAATACCCGGTACTGGGTATTTTTCAGGATTTTAAATTTCTTAAATTCAATCCTACATTCACTTTCATTCTTTTTTCCAACATATTTTAAAAAAATAAGATCATGAAAATTTACACATTAGGTATTTGTTTATTTCTCCTGAGCACATTTGCCACCGCCCAGACGCATTTGTACGAGCATCCTCAGATTGACCAATATATTGCGAAACACAACAAGGTTGCTATCCTTCCATTTAAAACCTCCATTACCCTTCGACCAAAAGACATGAAATCTATGAGCAATGAACAGCTGAAGAAAATGGAGGAGGATGAAGGCCTGAGTATTCAAAACGCAATGCACTCTTGGTTTCTTAAAAGAGAAAAAAGTGGAAAATTAAAAGTAAGTTTCCTTGACCCATTGACGACAAATGCCAAGCTTAAAAGAATGGGTGTAACATTTGAAAATTTTGGCGATTATACCCCTGATGAACTAGCTGATATGCTTGAAGTAGATGCCATAATAATGGGGTCGTTTGAAACAAACAAGCCCATGTCTGAAGGTGCTTCTGTTGCATTAGGTTTATTCGTTGGAATGTATGGCAGCACAAACAAAGCTGTCCTAAACATGTCAATTTATGATGCCGAAGATGGAATCCAAGTAGCAAATTACAATAAAGGAATCTCGGGAACTATGGGTTCTTCAACCGAAGATTTAATTAATATTTTGATGAGAAAGGCTTCCCGAAGAATCTCTTATACCGAATGATCCGGCCTTAAGAATTAACAAAATGAAGCTCGCAGCAATGCGGGCTTTTTTTGTTTCGAGGAATTCAGATCCTGACTTTTCCAAAATTTCAAACCTTAGAAAAGGCCACGGGCTTACTTTCAATTTTCATGAATTTCATCCATAAAACCATGCAATTTGAAAGTTAGACTTTCAAATTGCATGGTTTTCGATAACTAGGAAGACTGGAATCACTGAATTTCCCCTACCTCCCCAAAAACCAATAAATCATCACCGTCACCACACAAAGCACAATCGAAAGCGGCTTTGCAAATTTCCATTCCTGAAGATTGATCGGGCCTTGGGGTATTGCCTCCACAACTTTTGCAGGGAATTTTAAACTGACCAAGTACATCACACCCAGATTCAGCAAAAACTCAATTCCCCAGATATGAATAAAATGGATATCGACTTCCAATAAAAAGGTAGTAAGAATATAAAATGAAAAACCCACGGCCAAACCTGCCTTTGCACCTACTGCTGAGATTTTGGGCATGAAAAATCCTGCAATCAGAACTGAGGCAATTGGAATGAAAAATATCCCATTCAACTGTTGCATCAATTGGTAGAGTCCATCGGGGGCATTGGCTACCATGGGTGCAATAAGGATTGAAATCACGGCAAGAATCAAAGAAGTGAGTTTCCCGACTTTGACCAGTTTGGAATCCGAAGCACTTGACTGAATCATTTTTTTGTAGATATCCAAACTGAAAATCGTCGCTGCTGAATTCAAGACTGAGTTGAAGGTACTGAGAACTGCTCCTAAAACCACTGCGGCAAAAAAGCCAATCAGGCCGATGGGCAGTACTTTTTTGACCAGAACAGGATAAATCACATCCTGATCTCCAAAATACTGTTCCCCATAATAATAGAAAGCAATGACTCCGGGCAGCACAATGATCAGTGGAATCAGAATCTTAAAAATTCCTGTAAACAACAATCCCTTTTGGGCTTCAGCCATATTTTTGGCCCCAAGTGCGCGCTGAATGATGGTCTGATTCATCCCCCAGAAGTACAGCTGATTGATCATCAAACCGGTAAAAAGTGTGCTAAATGGCAATACTGAATCCGAAGATCCGATCACATTAAACTTCTCCGGGACTGCTTCATAGACTTTGGTCAATCCTGCGGCGACATTACCACTCCCAATTTCCCAGAGTGCAAAAACAGGAACCATCAAGCCTCCAACTACCAAACCCACGGCGTTGATCGTATCGGAATAAGCCACTGCTTTCAGTCCACCCAAAATTGCATAAATGGACCCGATCACTCCGATGGTGATTACCGAAAGCCAAATGCCTTCTGATTTGCTGATCTGAAGGACCTCAGAGACATTGAAGATACTTTCCAGATTTATCGCTCCGGTATACAACACGATCGGTAAAAGGGTAAACACAAAGGATAGCATCAGAAGCAGGGACACGATGGTTTTGGTCGTATCATCATACCGCACGGCCAGATATTGTGGTATGGTCGCCAAACCCATTCTCAGATAAATCGGTAAGAAGTATAAGGCTGCTATCACCAATGCAACTGCTGAAGTCACTTCCCAAGCGATGATGATCATGCCGTTTTTATAGGCTGATCCATTCATCCCGATCAAATGCTCGGTAGAGATATTGGTCAAAATCATCGACCCAGCGATCACACCTCCTGTCAGACTTCTGCCTCCCAAAAAATACCCATCCTTCGAGCGCAGATTCTCTTTTCTCAACTTATACCAAGAAAAAAAAGCCACAAACAGCGTAAATCCAACAAAAGAAATAACAGTCAGCATGAAGTTTATTTTGGGTGGTAAATTTCAAAAAAAGAAATTGGCTGTCTCATAAGTACCGATTGTCACATTGAGTCTTAAATATCCTGCGAACATACAAAATAGAAATGACAGGGTTTTTGAAGCCCAAAGCCTAAAATTCTTGATTTACGATTGAAGTTTAGCTGTTTAGACAAAACATTGATCGGAAGGGCGCGGTGGGAGGATTTGCCAGCGAGCCAGCGTTCGGCCTCGTGCGGTGGGAGCTTTGGCAAATCTTGTCCCGATAGTTATCGGGATTTTGGTTCTTTTGGGTCGAGCCAAAAGCACAAAGAAAAAAGGATTGCCAAAACTGTTATTAAATCGGCGAATAATTAGTTAACCTCTGGAAATCGACCCGTTCATTTCAAAATAAACTATGGAAATTTCAATATTTAAAAAACAAACCATACGCTGTCATCGGTAGCATAGTCGAAATGTAGTCCCATTTACTGGAAATGGTCTTCGTACTGCCCAACTCTCGTTGGTCAGGTGCTCAGGCTGACATCGAGATGCAATTTGAGACAGCCTCTTTTCATTCTATTCCCATGAACCAAACGCTCCCTGAAGAAACGTTCAGTCTGATCACCAAAGACTTCCAGCTTCCTGAAATCAGGGAAGCGTTTTCTGAAGAAAAAGCATTGACTGTGCTTACCAAAGCCATCAGTCAATTGATGGACCGCAATCTGGAACGGCTACTTCAAGTCTGCTATCGAATAGATCTGGCGGAAAATAAGCTCAAGCAAATCCTGCATGAATCGGAACCTGATTGTGTTGCTGCAGATTTGGCAAAAGCGCTTTGGGAAAGGCAAAAGCAAAAAGTGGAGATCAGGAGAAGGTATTCGGAAAAGTGATTTATCGAGTGGGATCGTTGATTTTTTCTGGATTTCATCTCTTGTCAAACAAGTCAGTAATAAAGATAAACCTTCATTTCACCAGCTTTCAGATTCTTTTTCTAAATCATCTTGGTCCTGATATTTTCCGGAAACAATATTTTCTGACGCTAAATCAGCTCTATTTAAAAGCTCACTTTTCGAAAGTCGATAGGGTTTTTCTTTTAAATAGGCCTCCAAAAAATCGATGGATTCCTCGTCTTCTATCGAAATAAGGCTTTTGATAAGATCAAGTTTCCGGTTTTGAATATCCATTTTCAAAATATTTAGCTTTTTAAATACAAAGGAATAAAACCTGTTTGGAAAGTTAACCAATAATCCAATTCCCATTTTTCGCTTCATTTCATTTCCCTATTTTTAACCCAAACCCAAAAACCATGGCAAACCCCATTTGGATCATGACTTCGGCGTTTGATCAGCTGAATTTGGATCAGACTATCGAAAAAGCAATTAAAATCGGCGTGCAGGGACTGGATCTCTGTGTCTTCCGAAAAGATGGAACGCGGGATGATTTTGTCGCCACGCATCTGGATTATGAAAACTTCGGGCCTGATCAGGCTAAGGCATTGATTAAAAAATTCAATACCGCCAAACTTCGACTTTCAATAGGTGCCTTCGAAAACCTGATCGGCGGGGATCCGATCCATCGGGTCAAAAACCAAAACCATCTGCTCAAACTGATCCGTATCGCGCACTTGCTCGGTGGAGATGAAAATGACGTCAAAGTCGGGACTTTTGTCGGGTACAATCACGAACTGGGAAATGAAGAGGGTGGATTTGAGAAAAACCTGCTGGAATATCAGCGGATTTTCGGACCAATTATCCGTTACGCAAATGATCTCGGAGTGACGGTTCTCTATGAAAACTGCCCGATGGAAGGCTGGAGAAGTTCGGGTTTTACGGGGACTTACAACAACCTAACTGGAGTCTTAGCCGCCAGAAAACTCATGTATGAACTCGTCCCCGAGAAAAATCACGGGGAAATCTACGACCCTTCGCATGACGTCTGGCAGCACACCGATCCTGTGGAAGTCATTAAAAACACGGACATAAGCCGTCTGAGACGCATTCACGTCAAATCGACACGAAATAATCCTGATCCTTTCTGGGGAAATATGTATCCCATGCAGCAAATCCCTGCGGAATGGGCAGAAAAGCTGGGAATCCACTCCAGCACCAATTCTTGGGACAGACATCAGTATGAAGCGACTTTACCTGGTTTTGGTTTGGGGGATTCCATGGACTGGCGAGCATTCACTTCGATCCTAAGGGAAAAAGGCTTTAATGGACCATTTGAAATCGAAAACGAAGCTAAGCTTTCCAAACAAACCGGAAAGATGGGAGCCATTGTACAAGGCTGCAAAGCAGCGGTTCAAAACTTAGCGCCTTTACTTTGGGAATTGACTGACGAGGGATGGACTTATCCAACATCAGAATACCATCCACTTCGGGATTTAGGTAGAAAGGACATTCCTTTGGTCACGATAGCTGATATTTTAGTCTAAAATGAAAATAAGTTCTAAACCTAGTCCTAGAATATTTCTTTTCCCACATGGGAAAGGCAATTTTCCCGGGTTAAAATTTTAAGTTTCAAAAGATAGTAATTGCCTCCCATCAGGCCGTAGTATTTTCTCTATATTACTGAAGTAAAGTTGGGTGCTGGGTGAAGTTTGCCCGCAAAACAAGGCGTCATATCCTTGCCAATTTGGAATTGGTCCATTTTTATATGGTCTTGCATCATAAGCAAATTAACAACTTGTAGCTATTAATGAACTAGTTGAAAACTTATGCCTATTCCAAATCAACTTCCTTCTACCCCAATAGGAAAGTAATAAAAGCTGAGCCATGATCGGATGTCCAGATAAAAAACTCCGCTCACTTTCCTTCATACTGTTATTTCCTAATCGAAGCGAAAATAAAAAAAAGATGGACAGTTCAAAAAGCTTCCCATTTTTCATTTTGTAATATTCCAAGATAAAATTATTTATGCCTCTTTCGTTCTCGGACGACAGTAATAGATGATATTAATTAGCTTTATAAAAAGATTTTTAAGAATTCGAAATAGTTGGAAATCTTAACTATGTCACCTTGCTCAAAGATTTCAACACAACTTAAATTACCATTTTTCACAAATCCTAATTTCGGAAAAAACTCGTGAGATTTAATAAAATCTAAATCCTTGATATTTAAAATTTCAATATTTTCAATTGAAACAACATTTTGTAAAGAGAATCTAACCTCTCTATCTTTTATATTATCATTTCTAACGAATATAATATTTTTAAGACCTACCTCCTTGTAAAATTTTCCCAACTCCTCTGTTAATTCTTCAAAACAATTAAAACAAGAACTAGAAGGCATAATGAATAATACAAATGTTTCTTTCTTTGTAAATTTATCAGGAAAAACCTCATAGAACAAATGACTATCCAAATCTCTATTGACCATCTCCATCAAAGTTGATGGGATTTCTTGGGGTTTATCAATTTTAGATTCCTCAACTGAACACCCTAGCAAAAGCCAAATTACAATTAAAACTAGATTACCTTTCATTAAAAATTAATAACAAAGGATTATCTCCGTCTACAACTCCAAAATCTTTCTGGAATTCACCAAGCACGCTTGATTCGGATGGCAGTACCAGATAACCTCTCCCATTTCCAAAAGATCCAATTTTAATTTCTTCATCCAAAGGTAGCTCTATTGATTTACCTTTATAATCCAATATAATGCGATGCCCCGATACCAATTTGTTAGTAGATTTATCATATACTGATAAAAAGGCTTTTCCCTGATTGAAAAATCGATAAATTAGAAATTTTTTGGATTCAAATACGTTCCCAACATTAAACGACTTATCAGTAGAATTGATAAATTGAAAGACATCTACTATTGATGAATATCCTTTCCCCAATAAATCTGATTCAAGTAACTTGTTTTCACCAAAATCAATAACATATGCAGGAGACAGATTTCCTGTTTCTTTAATGTGATAAATCGTGTCATTAAAAGAATTTACAAAATTATATCCTTCTGAATCAAGTTTTGAAAAAAAATCATGTCTCATGACATGTAAATACCTAGACTTTTCTAAGTTAAAAGAAAGAAGACTTCTATCAAATTTATATCCACTTGCTAAATTATCTCCTTTAAAATAAAATAAGGAATAGGGATCATCTAAAACAAGCATATATCCAGGAGTACCAATTAAACCTTCTCTTAGTTTTTCAATCCCAAAAAAAGGGTGATTTAAATTAAAATCAATCTCAAGATTGAAATCATAATCAAATTGAAAAATTTTTCGAGAACGAGAATCATAGACCCACAGCCTATTTTCATCATTTAAAGATATTATGTCAGTTAGATTAGAAAATTGATTTGGCCCATCTTTTTCTCTAGAAATTTTTGAAATAAATTCTCCAGATTTACTAAATTTATAAACAGACTTACCTCCTTTAACAAAATAAAACTCATCTTCAACCACTTTATGAATAAAATCAATAAGCGAACTATCAGTTGATTCTAAAAGAACAACATTATTTATAGTTAAAAAATTAGACAAATTAACCCCTTCATTAATAGAGGGAAGATTTTGATCGATTACCTTATATTGATTTCTGATCTCGCTTTGTTCCTCTCCAGAACAACTCAACAAAAAAATGAAGCCAATACTCCAAAGAAAATATTTCATAAATTTTAACGATTATTTAATAGATGTACAAAATTACTTATACCTCTATTAAAATTTTTGGATTTAACATCCAGCAGCATAACAATAATATTCATTTGTGTTAGCACAGCAGTACCTAGTACCGGCTTCATTGCCCATAAGTGGACCGCAATAAGCCGACGGCTCACCACCCCCACCCATTCCTTGGGAAAACCCCGGAGTTACAAATAAACTGAAAACAGAATCATTGTTCTCAGGTTCTAAAGTTAATTCCATGGTTAAAGAGGAGAGAAAGAATACTCCAAACATAGTTAAAATAACGGATAATTTCCTTTTCATAAAGTATGTGTTTTTGGTTAATTGAATTACCAATTGTAATTAGAAAAATCTAAAACACAAAAAAAAATTCAAGTCAATTAATTCTTAGAATATTCCAAAAAAAATATAAATTCTATTTTTACGAAATATTCTCTCCCCCCTCCCTAATAATTTAATATAAATTCAGAATTTAGTTTTGTTTTTTGACTAAAAAATTAAAAAAAATTTTTATTCCTTTTTTGATAGTTTTTTGTATTAAATCAAAAAAATAGGCCTCCCTAAATGATTAATTGCAATGTCCCCGGTAGATCAAAATGGCCTCAACTCAAGCATCAATAAAAGATTAATAAATGCGAAAATAATGTATCAGTCAGAGTCTTAAATTTTCTGCGAACATACAAAATGGAAATGACAGTTAATTACCTCGAAAGCAGTGGGAGGGGTGTCACCCTGAGCAGAGTCGAAGGGTCCTCGACTCCGCTTGGGCTGACACAAAATGGCCAAGTCAAATTATGTTACCGGGAACCTACTTCTTCCCCTTCGGCCTAAGCGGCCTACACTCCACATCCGCCACAAAGTAATTCGGATGAGTTTCCAGCGTCTGAACGATGGTCTGAGCCACATCTTCAGGTCGCATCATGTTCTCGTTAGTAGTCGTCCCTTCTATTTTATCAAAGAAGTTAGTCTGGATAGAGCCGGGATAGATCGTAGAGACTTTGATCCCAAAATCCCTCAACTCCATATACATCGAATGGGAAATTCCTCTTACCGCATGTTTGGTGCCGACATATCCCGCAAAGTTGGCTACGCCATTCAGTCCTGCGATGGAGGCTACATTGAGAATATGCCCTTCATCGGCGGCTTTCATAGCTGGTACCAATCGTTTGCTGACGTAAAAAATCCCATGCACATTGGTGTCAAACATGGACTTCCAGTCTTCGGAGGACATTTCTTCAAATTTCCCGGCTATTCCAAATCCTGCATTATTCACCAAAATCCGGATGTCCTCTCCCAGCATTTTCACTGTTGCTGAATAAGCCTTTTCAACTTGATCTTCCCGAGACACATCGCAGGAAAAAAAGTGAAAATTCCCATGCTTCAGATCGGGTGCTGTTCTTCCCCAGCCTGCTACAACAGTACCTTTTTCCAATAATTGCTTCACTACTTCGAGACCGAGACCTTTGCTGACTCCGGTGACGACTGCGATTTTATTTTTAAGCTCCATAGTAATTTCTTTCTACAGGTAAAGGAAAATAACAGTGAAAAGTTTCCCTGACCTGGATTTAATCAGACGGGGAAGGGAATTATAAATCATCAATCCTTATTTTCACCAAACCAAATAACCGCTAACCGAACAATCAACCTTAGTTTATTATGAAAAAACTACTACTCCCACTACTTCTGATCAGCGGAACGGCCTTTGGCCAAACCAAACTCCGACCTGAAATCGATAAAAAAGCTACCGCAATCGAAGACAAAGTCATCGAGTGGCGCAGAGACATCCACCAAAATCCTGAACTCGGAAACAACGAAATACGGACTGCAAAAATGGTTGCAGATCACCTGCGTTCCTTAGGAATCGACGTGCAGGAAGGTGTTGCTGTGACAGGAGTAGTAGGAATTCTCAAAGGCGGAAAACCGGGTCCTGTCGTCGCACTTCGCGCCGATATGGATGCGCTTCCGGTAACGGAACGAGTGGATTTACCTTTCAAATCAACCGTAACTGCTACATACAACGGACAGGAAACAGGCGTTATGCATGCCTGTGGTCACGATACCCATGTGGCGATTTTGATGGGCGTGGCTGAAGTTTTGGCTGGAATGAAAAATGAACTTCAGGGTACTGTGAAATTTCTTTTTCAGCCTGCTGAAGAAGGAATCTATCAGGAGGGAGTGACCTCTTGGGGTGCCAAGCAGATGGTGGAAGAAGGCGTGATGAAGGACGTGGATGCAGTTTTCGGCTTGCATATCGGTTCACAGATGGAAGTAGGGAAGATCGGCTATCGATCCGGACCTGCTTTAGCTGGAGTTGACAACCTGGAAATCACTGTCCATGGAACTCAAGCGCACGGAGCTTCTCCTTGGTCTGGAGTGGATCCTATCGTTACTTCCGCCCAAATAATCAGTGGCCTGCAAACCATTATTTCCAGAAATGTCAACATTACCGCAGCTCCGGCTATTGTCACTGTGGGAGCAATACATGGTGGAATTCGGCACAATATCATTCCTGAAAAAGTAGAAATGATCGGTACCATTCGGACATTCGGAGACGACCAACAAAATCTCGTACATAAGCGGGTCAATGAGATTGCCACCAACATTGCGGAAAGTGCAGGCGGCAAGGCTGATGTCAACATCACCAAACTCTATCCTGCTACGGTAAATGACCCGGAACTTACCGAACTAATGGGGCCTACCATTTTGGCGGCCGCAGGAGAAGGCAATGTGCTTACCAATCCATTGATCACCGGTGCGGAGGATTTCAGTTTTTTCCAACGCGAAAAGCCGGGGCTTTTTATTTCCCTGGGTGGCATGAAAAAGGGTGGTGACCCAACCAAAACACCATCCCATCATACGCCTGATTTCTACATTGACGAGGGAGGATTTGTCTTGGGCATGCGCGTATTAAGCTATTTCGTAGTGGATTACATGGGAATGAAAAAATAGGTTTTTCCATTTTTCATCCGGAAAATCCCTCAAAACACAAGAAAAGAACCCATGATTTCTTAAGTGGGATTTGGATAATTTAAAGAAAACTTTCTGCCGAAAAATCAAATTCTCATTACCGTACCTAAGTTTAGCTTTATGAAAAAGATTCTCATTTCCCTGTTTTTACTTCCTTTAGCAGTACTTGGTCAATCCAACCTGCATGAACCGATTGACCGAAAAGCTTCCGCCATTGAGACTAAAGTAATCGAATGGAGAAGGGACTTCCACCAATATCCTGAATTGGGCAACAAGGAATTCCGTACTGCCAAGATTGTAGCTGATCACCTGCGCGCCTTGGGAATGGAGGTGACTGAAAATGTCGCGGTCACCGGAGTGGTAGGAGTTCTCCAAGGTGGAAAAACTGGGCCAATGGTGGCACTTCGGGCAGATATGGATGCGCTGCCTGTGAGTGAACGAAATAATCTTACGTTCCGATCATTAAATACCAGTACCTACAACGGACAGGAAACCGGCGTCATGCATGCCTGCGGTCACGATTCTCATGTTGCTATTTTGATGGGTGTGGCAGAAGTTCTTGCTGGAATGAAAGATCAATTGGAGGGTTCTGTCAAATTTGTCTTTCAGCCTGCTGAGGAGGGCATCTATGAACCGGGGGTGACGACATTCGGAGCAAAACAAATGGTGGAAGAAGGCGTGATGAGCAATGTAGACGCCATCTTTGGTTTACACATTTGGGCTCAGATAGAAGCCGGGAAAATCGGCTATCGCTCTGGTCCGTTTATGGCAGCAGTGGATAATTTGGACGTAACCATCTCGGGGACTCAGGCGCATGGCGCTTCTCCTTGGTCAGGCGTAGACCCGATCGTCACCTCCGCTCAGGCTATTCTTGGTCTCCAAACTATCCTTTCTAGAACAGTCAATATCACGGAAAATCCAGCCGTAGTCACCATAGGAGCAGTTCATGGTGGAATTCGGCATAACATTATTCCCGAAAAAGTAGAGATGATCGGAACCATCCGAACCTTTGGAGATGAGCAGCAGGCCTTGGTTCACCGTAGGATAACTGACATCATCACCAAGATTGCAGAAAGTGCGGGGGCTAAGGCAGATGTAAAAATTGGAAAACTCTATCCCTCAACTGTAAATCCACCTGAACTCACCAATCAAATGCTTCCTTCACTAACTGCGGCTGCAGGACCTGACAATGTCATAGCCATGGATCCTGTGACAGGTGCGGAGGATTTCAGTTTTTTCCAAAGAGAAAAACCGGGATTCTTCATTTTTCTAGGTGGTATGAAAAAAGGCGGTGATCCTTTGACCACCCCTTCACACCATACACCGGATTTTGTAATTGATGAAAGCGGCTTCGTTTTAGGTGTACGCGCGATGAGCTATTTTGTGGTGGATTACATGGAAATGAAAAAGTGAATAAGACAGCTCATAGGCCATAACCTATAGAAAACCCCTCCTGAAGCGATTCGGGAGGGGTAAATTTTTTAGCAATAAAACTTCCGAATACACGGTGAAAGTTTTGAATTGAAAACTTACTAATCCCCATTTAACATTTACTAAAAAGGGCTCGCCTCCGCTACCGATGACAGCGTGTATAGGATTTTGAAAATACTGAAATTTCCATAGTTTATTCTGAAAGGGACGGTTCGATTTCCAAAGGTTAACTTATTATTCGCTGATTTAATAACAGTTTAGGCAATCCTTTTTTCTTCGTGCTTTTGGCTTGATCCAAAAGAACCAAAATCCCGATAACTATCGGGACAAGATTTGCCAAAGCTCCAACCGCACGAGGCCGAACGCTGGCTCGCTGGCAAACCCTCCCACCGCGCCCTTCCGATCAATGTTTTGTCTAAACAGCTAAACTTCAATCGTAAATCAAGAATTTTATGGCTTTGAGCTTCAAAAACCCTGTCATTTCCATTTGGTATGTTCGCAGGATATTTAAGACTCAGCCTGACGCCACTTTACAACTTTACCACCTTCCAACCGTTTATTCTCACTCGTCAAACCACCACTCCGGGTAGAATCCCTGACTATCCGGAAATACATTGCAGCTCAGGCATCTGGGATCGTACTGATCTCTCCTGCGACCTGGGACATATTCACAACTTTTCTCCAAAAAGAAAGGGACATCCCCAAAAGTGGTATAGATCCGGGAAACCTTAGCTGTAGCAACTTCAAAATAGCCTAAAACGACTTCATCGGGATCATTGACATTGTAGAGATTCCCGCGAATTGGGGCTGGTGGGGAATCAAATACAGACCCAGTGTTGTTTACCAATTCACGAACTCTTCTCCAATAATCATAGGCATCTTTGGATATGCTCAATTGCCTGACATTGAAAAAGTGCCTGCTTAGAAATGATTGGTCTACAAGACGTTTGGCTACGATTTGAGTGCTTTTCCCTCCGGGTCGATTTAGTAAATCTCCATTGATCAGTGTGATCCGCTCCGGATCTGGGAAACCAAACACGATACAATCTGGAGGAGGCCGATTGAATGAGTTTGGGAAGAAAGTCAAATCCCAAAAATACGCTTCATCCACAGTCCACCGCAGGTAATAATCTCCTACTTGTTCCGGTAATGTCACTTCGGATTGAATTACTACCTGAGCGGCGTCTGGATTATCACCCAATCGAGTTCGCTCAAAGGAAAAACTCAGTTCATCCGATCCAATGGCCTGAGGGAACGTTTGTACTTCTGAACGATAGATTCGGTCTCCTACTTGTATTTGCAAAAAATATCCTACAGCTGATCCTACTCCGAATACTGAA
The DNA here is from genome assembly GCF_900108085.1 of Algoriphagus boritolerans DSM 17298 = JCM 18970. GTDB lineage: Bacteria > Bacteroidota > Bacteroidia > Cytophagales > Cyclobacteriaceae > Algoriphagus > Algoriphagus boritolerans. The sequence continues at coordinate 236,850 of NZ_FNVR01000004.1, read as the reverse complement.
TTTTCGAGTAGCTCATACCTTCCCGGCTTGGTTTCACGAAATTCTTTTCCCGGGTTTGCAATCCCTTCATATTCCAAGGTCACTCTTGCACCTCTTACCGGTCTCGGTTTATCATCCAAGGTGAAATATCCATTTTCCTCATCAGAAAGTAATGGCTTCCTGGCCTGAGAGGTAGTTTCTGAAAGAAAAACCACTTGAGGCTCATTCAGATTGGTCAATGTCCCTGACACAATCAATCGCTCCCGCTCGGTCTTTTCCAACTCAAATTCGATCTGCTCCACGCAGGAATTAAAGCCTAGAAAAATACACAGCAAACTTAAAATTCTAAACTTATTCATTGCTCCCTCCCCATTTGATGCTGTAGGTAATGGATGGAAAAATTGACCCCAAAATCGCCAGTCGATAGGGTCTCAACTCCTGCGAATCACTGTCCTTTTGCCAAAAGACAGAGTAGGCATTTTTCCTTCCAAATAGATTGTAAATACTGAAATTGAGACTGTCTCCTCTTTTGGAAAAGACTTTCTCCACGGTGTAGGATAGATCAACCCGAAAATAATCCGGAATTCGGTATTGATTTCTATTGGTGTAATCCGGTACGACCAGTCCTCCATTTAGGATATAAGAGGCGCTCACCGCACTCACTGGCCGGCCAGTGGCATAGTTGACCGAGAAATTGAAAAGTCCTCTCGGGTACATCTTACGGCTGAGAATGAAATTGACTTCGTGCGGCTTATCGTAATTCGAGGGAAAGCGCTCATTTTGATTGATCTGCTCTTCACTAAACCCGCTTTGGGAAGTGAAAAAGGACCTCGAATAGGTATAAGCCAGCCAGCCCGTCACCACTCCAAGGTTCTTTTTGATCAAAAACTCCACACCATAGGCCTCCCCTTTTCCAAAGACCAACTCTGTTTCCATGTGAGGATTCAGGAAAATCTGTGCAAAATCCCGGTATTCTACTTGGTTGACACTAGTTCGATAGAAGGCATCAATAGAGTACTCCCAACTGTTGTCTGCCTTATTTTTAAATACACCGAAGGAAAAATTGTCTGATCGCTGCGGTGGGATGTAAGTCGTGCTGAGCTGCCACAGGTCAATCGGAGTCGGACCAAACGTATTGGACACAGACTGGATGTATTGAAACAGCCGAGCATAGCTCAATTTGATCGAAAGTGTGGGATTAAGATTTTGTCGGAGGGAAAATCTCGGTTCCAGGCCGGAATAGGATTTTATCTTCCCCTTCGGGAAAGGAGTTTCTCCGCTGATTTCATTCGCGCTGATGGGCCCATTGGGATTGTATTGATAGACTGTATCTGATCCAAGCTGGGAATAAGTGGAATACCTCAGCCCTCCAACAAAACCGGTATTTTCTCCCAACTCATATTCCAAAGTCAAAAAGCCGGAAAGCTCCAAGCCCCGCTCTTTCCCCACTTGCTCCACCTGAACTGCTGAAGTTTCGTCAAAAGGCGCAATTCGCTCGGGTTTGCCTTGGTAATAGATTCCTTCCATGCCACCTGTAAGCGCAAGTTTGTCATTTGCCCAGGTTGCCGAAGCCTTGCCCTGCTGATAGCGCATGCCATTTTTCACCTTGGCAGCCTCTACTCCCTCGGGATCAAAAAAGGCATTGTCAAAGTTGCCATCCGCCAGCAATCCTGTGAGGGAAATATTTTCTCCCAAAATCCCCTTGTACCTCAGAGAACTGATTCGATTGGCCCATTCGTAGCCGAACTGATCCGAAAACTGAAATTCATCCCCGGTGACCAGGGTATTGGCTTCGAGTTGATGGCCTTTTCCCAGATCCCAATTCACACCCAAATAGCCATCATAAAAGTTCAATTTGCTATTCTGAATATCCAGATCTCGTGCCTGACCTAGTAGCCAATTGACATTGGAAAGCCGACCACCAAAAATCACGGACACCTTATCTTCCAAAATCGGTCCTTCCAGCAGGATTTTTCCGTTGGAAGTCCCCACTCCGACTTGCCCCTGCCAGCTTTCTTTGCTTCCCGGTCGCATCAGGATGTTGAGTGCTGATCCAGCTCTTCCTCCAAAATTTGCCGGTAGGTTTCCCTTGTACAGCGTGAAGTTTTCGGTGACATCGGTATTGAAGCCTGACAAGAAGCCCAGCGCGTGATTGGAACTCAAGACCAAGACTTCATTCATCAACAAAAGATTTTGATCTGCTTTGGCTCCGCGAACATTAATACCGGAAGTCCCTTCTCCTACCGAACTCACCCCAGGAAGTAGCTGAAGTCCTTTGAAAATATCCGCTTCGCCCAAAAACGCAGGAATGGCTCTCAATTCGGCAGTTGTCAATTTGGTGACTCCAGTGATCGGATTTCGGACATTGCGGTCAGGCTCATCAGACATCACCACTACTCCCTCTAGTTCGAAAGCCTTTTCAATCAACTGGAGATTTACCACGCCATTTTCGTAAAGCGAAATTTGGGTGAAAACCGGAATATTGGAAATATGGCGAAATACGACACGATGAAATCCCGGAGTTAAGGTGAGGTAATAAGTCCCAAATCGATCCGTACTCACTCCGGTAAATATCCCATCGACATGGATTCCAACGCTCTCAATGGGTCTACCACTTTCTTTTGAGGTTATTTTACCCGTAAGAATGTAGGAATCAGGGTGATTCCCATCGCTTTTTCCAAAGGAAAAAGTCAATGAGTCTGTCTGAGAAAATCCAGAAAAAACCGAAACAAGAAAAAAGAAAAACAGACCTGTACAAAATCTCACCATATTCTTTCCAAGAAACTTATTTTTTGCCAAAAATTGTATATCAATTTGAAAAACGATCAAAACTCCAATACGTTTTTAAGAATAAAAATGAATGGAGAAAATGAAAAAATTATGGTTCTTCCTACTGATTTGGGCACTTTTCGCCGGGTGCAAAGAAGAGGAATCCCCGGAAATTGATGCCTTTATTTTCGGCAAATGGAATCTGTTCTGCGAAGACAACTGCATGCAGATTTATAAATTGGACAAAGGAAAATTGTACGTGGACGATATGAATTCCTTCAGGGATTCTCCGATTATTACTTACAAGTCCACGCCATTGAGTGAAGATTTTGCTCTGCTGGCACAAAACCTGAGGGATGCCTTTCCGGAATCTTATCTATTGCCAAGAGGACTTGAGTTCATAGCCTGTCCCAATTGTGCAGAAGAGGGAGGCTACTATTTGGCATTTGAAAATCGGGAAGGCGTCCTTTGGTGGCAAATCGGAACAATCCCTGAAATATGGCCGGAAGAAATAAAGCCGTTTATGCTGCAACTGGTCGAAACTATAGATCAGCTCCCGGACCGTTAAATCTGAGCGACAAGTTCTCGTATGACCAAGCTCATCACGGGCTCAGCTTTGGCAGCCGCTGCTAGGACATAGGCGATGTCCACTTTGTGGATTCGCCCTTCCACGCCCAGATCAGTAATGGCAGATATTCCAAACACCTCCATGCCTGAATGACGGGCAACCAACACTTCAGGCACCGTACTCATGCCCACGGCGTCACCTCCGATTATTTGGAGGTATTTGTATTCTGCCGGTGTTTCGAGATTTGGTCCTTCTACTCCGGCATAGACTCCTTTATGAAGTTTAATTCCATGTTTAGCACCGATTTTCATGGCTTTTTCGATCAAATCATGGGAATAAGCATCACTCATGTCGGGGAATCTTGGTCCCAACTCATCGTAATTCTTACCTCTAAGCGGATTCTCTGTAAAGAGATTAATATGATCTGTGATGATCATGACTTCTCCCACTTCCTGCGCGGGATTAAGACCTCCACTGGCATTGGAAACCAATAAAGTGCTTACGCCCAATTTTTTCATGACCCGAACCGGAAAAGTAACCTCCTTCATCGAGTAGCCTTCGTAATAATGAAAACGCCCTTTCATGGCCACTACATTTTTTCCCGACAGGGTACCAAAAATCAACTTACCCGAATGGCTCTCAACTGTAGAAACCGGGAAGTGCGGGATGTCTTTGTAGTCGATTTCCAACTCGACTTCGATCTGATTCCCAAGATTTCCCAAGCCTGTACCCAAGATAATTCCAATCGGTACTTCGGTAGGATTCAACTTTTGAATAAATGAAACTGCTTCTTGAATTTGGTCGAGGTAATCCATGTTTTTGGTTGATTTACGGGCAAATATAGGTTTTTGGTTTTGGCTTAGAACTTTTACCCCTACTTGCTTGTATAGAAAACAGAAAAAATCCACTCATGGTTAAAATCATTGTAGGTACCAATCGTAAAAATTCAGTTTCGAAAGTAATCGCTGAAATCTATCAATCCATCCTTTTGGAAAAAGGAGCTGAATCAGAAATTCTGGAATTGGAACATTTACCTGCAGATTTTCTCGCTACGGCACTTTATGAAAACACCGGTAAAAATCCAGGTTACAATGCCTTTCACGACCGCGTAAAAGAAGGGAAAAAATTTGTCTTCATTGTGGCGGAATACAATGGTTCTTTTCCCGGTATTCTGAAATCTTTCATCGACGGGATGACCTATCCGAATACATTTCGAAATAAAAAATGTGCTTTGGTTGGGATATCATCAGGAATTGGCGGGGGTGGCATCGCTTTGAGCCACCTCACCGACATCTTCCATTATCTGGGAATGCATGTTCTTGCTCTGAAGCCGAAGCTTGCTAAAATCGAGCAAAATATGTCAGATAACCTGCTCACCAACAGGCTGTATATAGAACTGCTGCAAACCCAGGCAGACATGCTGCTTGAATTTTAAGGCCTAGTCCACATTATCATGCAGGAATCTGTTATTGCCGAGAATTTCATTCTCGTCACTCAGATTGTACTTGCTGGTTTGAGACTCTGAACTGTGCTGCGGTTCATTCAATACCACGTTTTTGCGCTGATAAGCCGGCACGTTCAATTTCTCCTTCAATTCTTCAGGACTTGGATTGAAAGCCCGGTTACCCTTTAACTTCTCGAATCGCTCATGCGCTCGCTGAATGGCCTTTTGCTTCATTTGCTCGTAATAATCATTTGCAAAAAGCTGTGGAACCGGCTCTGATTCCTGAGGCATTACCTCTGATTTCTTCTCAGACTCATCTTCTAGTTTGAATACAATTTTTTCAACTTTTCCAGTTTCCTGAATTGAATCTGATTTTTCTTCCTGAAAAGGATTAACGCTGAATACAAACTCCTCATTTTCATCCTCAACAGGCTTCATTGGAACGGGAGCATTTACTTTGGGAAGATTGAAAGTAAACGTGGAACCACCGGAAATCGGTTCTTCTTTCACTTTTTGGCTCTTGCCTGAATCCAAATTGATCACCGTTTTAACTGTTTCCGGATTTGCTGCGGGCGTGTTGGCGATTGGATTTGCAAAAGCTGAAACAGGTGCAGAAAACTCCTTGGTTTTTTGCTTTTCAGTGAGTTTGTCCATTTCAAATCCTGTGGCAATGACTGTCACTCGGATCGCTTTACCCAAGTCCGGATCGATACCCTGCCCAAAAATGACCTCAGCGTTTTCGCCGGCTTTTTCCTGGATGTATTCAGTGATTTCGCTGAGTTCGTCCATTGACAGCTCCTCTTCCTCTCCAGACATGATGGAAAGAAGGATTTTCTGAGCGCCTTTGATATCCACATTGTTGAGCAAAGGAGAGGAAATCGCAGCACCCGCAGCACGGATTGCACGTCCTTCGCCTTCCTCGGTGGATGAACCCATTACGGCCGCACCTGCTTCTTTCATTACGGTCTTCACATCTTCAAAGTCCACGTTCACATCCTGATGGATCGTGATGATCTCAGCGATAGACTTTGCAGCTGTGGCCAGGATATCGTCTGCTTTGCTGAAAGCAGTTCGGATCGCCAAATTGCCATAGATCTCTCGCAGCTTGTCATTCAAAATAACAAGAACTGTATCGCAGTTTTCTCTGAGGGATTCAATTCCCGCCTGAGCTACGGCCATTTTCTTTTTGCCCTCAAACAAAAACGGGGCTGTCACAATACCGACAGTCAGAATGTTGAGTTCTTTGGCAATTTTAGCCACAATCGGCGCAGCACCGGTGCCTGTACCACCTCCCATGCCTGCGGTGATGAATACCATTTTCGTATTATCCGCCAAAAGCTCCCGGATCTCATCCTGAGATTCCAGTGCTGCATTTCTGCCTTGTTCCGGATTGGCACCTGCGCCGAGACCTTCGGTGAGATTAGCTCCCAGCTGAAGCCTCAATGGAACGGGTGATGATTTGAGTGCCTGTGCGTCTGTATTGACCACGACAAACTCCACATCTTTAATCCCTTGGGCGTACATGTGGTTTACGGCGTTGCTGCCGCCTCCTCCCACTCCAATTACCTTGATAATTGACTTTTGGTTTTTGGGGAGGTCAAATCTGTAATCTTTCATGTTATCTGACATATTTATTGAATTGGTGAATGTTTTCAGTTTTGATGTATTCTAGAAAGGGATAAAGAGGGAAGTAATCTGCAAGGCGGATTACCTCCCCAATCATAAGCCCTAGTATTAGTATTCTTCCCCGATATCGTCGGAGATTAAATTTTTCAATCTGTCGGTTATTCCTTTAAAGAAATTATTTGCAATAGCTTCTCGTCTAGCAGCAATGGGAGGCTTGATACCTATGTTCGCCTTTCGTTTCAAATAGCCCTCCTCGCGGTTGTCCAGCGCCTTGAATCCCGCGAGAACGAGCCCAACGGAAGTGGCGTACATCGGACTTTTCACTTCCTCGATTACTGATTTACCCAGGTGTTCATTTGGAAATCCGATTCTTGAATCCAGGCCGGTCATGTATTCAAATAGTTGGGAAATGCACTGCAATTGAGAGCCTCCTCCAGTGATCACAATACCGCCGGCAAGCTTTTTATAGTAGCCGCTTTGCATGATTTCGTTTTGGACGATTTCGATGATTTCTTCCATCCTAGCCTGAATGATTGAGGCGAGATTCCGGATGGAAATTTCTTTTGGAGGTCGATTTCTCAGCCCCGGTATCGATACAATTTCATTGGGATTGGCTTCTTCGGCGATTGCTTTCCCAAATCGGGTTTTGAGCAATTCGGCTTGATTCTGCATCAGCATACAGCCTTCTTTGATATCGGCAGTGATGATGTTGCCACCCAGGGGAATTACGGCTGTGTGCCGGATGATATTTTCGTAGAAAATGGCAATATCCGTAGTCCCTCCTCCGATGTCCACAAGACATACCCCAGCCTCCTTTTCATCGTCACTCAACACGGAAAGTGAACTGGCCAAGGGCTCTAAAATCAATTGTTTGGACTCCAACGAAGCCTTTTTGACACATTTGTTGATGTTGTGAATAGCGGTAGTCTGGGCAGTAATGATATGGAAATCTGCCTCCAGACGTGTGCCTGCCATTCCAACAGGATCTTTGATTCCCCCTTCGTAGTCTACGGTATAATCCTGAGGCATCACATGGATGATGCTGTTGCCAGGGGGCACCACTATGTTGTGCATATCTGCCGACAGGCGCTGCACGTCCTCCACGGTGATTTCATCCTCTGTGGGCTGGCGCATGATGCTCCCATGCATGATTTTGCTTTGAATATGCTGGCCGGCTATCCCGACGATGACCTCCACGATGTTTACATCAGCCATATTGGAGCAATCTTCCACGGCTTTTTGGATAGCATGCACCGTCTTTTCGATGTTAGTCACAATTCCTCGATCCACGCCGTCAGAGACTGCCTTACCCATGCCCAGGACTTCGAGTTTGCCAAACTCATTTTTGCGTCCGATGATTGCGCAGATTTTGGTTGTCCCAATGTCCAGTCCTACAATTAATTTGTCGTTTTCCATATCCAAGCTTTATTCACAAACAATTTGATTTTTAAACTTCACGCTGATTCGCTCGTAAGCATTCCAGCCTTTTCTCGGTAATATTTCCTTGTACAGCACTTCGATTCGTCTGAATTTGCTCTCAAAATCAAGTGCATCTCCAAACTCTATCACCTGTTTTCCTACCTGCTGATACACACGGATGTCATCTCTCCTATTAATCTCCAGCTCGCTCACCTGAGCATTCCAAAACTCATTCTCGGTGACAAACCGAATCAACGGCATCAACTCCGGCATCGAATCGACACTCCCCTGATCCATCAATTGCTCGGCGTATGCACCTTCCAAAATCAAGACACGGCTGGTATAGCTTGGCGAAGTGGGAATGATCCTGCCTTCCGTGGTGAGGTATCCATCGGCAGCCATTGGTCTTGCTATTCTTGCGATCGGTTCGTGTTGATTGAGGGTCACTTTCAGGATTCCCTTTTGTCCAATAAAGGTTTCCACTGATTTGATAAAAGGATGACCTGAAAGCCTCGACTCTACCGCTGCCAACGGGACATCCGAGATCGGAAGACCAGCTTGAAGTTCAGGAAACGCGGATTTTAGAATTGCTTCTATTTCTTTTTCTTCAACAAAGTACACTCCACTGACAGCCTTCAGATCTACCTCTAATCCCCGATAGGCTTTGTCTTGGATTTGTTTTTCGACAAAGCCGATAAAGCCGATCAAAACCAGCAAAATGGTCACTAATCCAAGTACTTTTTTGAGTTTTGTCTTATTCATGCCTCAAATTGTTTAGTTCTTGAATGTGTCCATGCAGCAATGCCGGGGACCAATCGATCAATATCTCCTGCACCCATGGTCACCAGGACTTCGGGTTGAGATTCCTTCAGGTAATCCATGACCTGATCTTTACTTATCAATAGTTTCTTTCCTGTATTTATCCCCTCCAATAGCATCGCTGAATTCACTCCTTCGATTGGAAGTTCCCGAGCCGGATAAATGTCAAGCAGCACCACTTCATCGGCAAGGGAAAGACTTTCCGAAAATCCTCGTGCAAAATCTCTGGTCCGGGTAAATAGGTGAGGCTGAAACACGACCGTAATACGCTGAGTCGGATACATCGCCCGGACAGAACTGAGGCAAGCTTTGATTTCCTCAGGATGATGGGCATAGTCATCAATGTAGATGTGACCCGGAGCGTTGGAATGAATCTCAAATCTGCGCTTCACTCCTTTGAAAGTCTTGATTCCGGTTCGGATCTGATCTTCTGTCACACCATGATCTATTGCTACCGCAATGGCCACCAACGCATTTTCCACATTGTGAAATCCTGGGATATGTAGCTCCAAGCCTTTGATTTGGGATTTTGTCCCCACATAATCAAAAAGGAAAATTCCGGGCTTCGCAATGATGTTTTCTGCATGAATTCCATTGGATCTCAAACCATATTCTCTGATTCCGGAACTGATTCCCAGATTTTCGCCAAGTCGATACCAAGCATGAGCCTGTATATAGAGTTTGCCCTTTTTATCCAAAAGCTTGATAAAATCACGGAATCCAGTCAAAATTGTGGCCTCATCACCGTAAATATCCAGGTGATCCGGATCTGCGCTTGTCACTACTGCCTCATTCGGATGAAGTCTGAGAAATGAGCGATCAAACTCATCTGCCTCCACCACGACAATGGTGGCTTCTTTGGACTTACCCGGCAAAATGAGGTTGCTGTTGTAATTCTGGGTGATTCCACCCAAGAATGCGGCAACGGGTTTACCCGCTGATTTCAATAAATGAGCAATCAGCGAAGAAGTGCTCGTTTTGCCGTGGGTCCCTGCCACAGCTATCGAATAGAAATCTTTGGTAATCATCCCGAGCACCTCAGACCGTTTTTTCAGGTTATAGTGTGCTTGAAAGAAATTCAGAAGCACACTGTCCTTTGGAATCGCAGGAGTCCACACCGCTAAGACTTCATCTGGATTAGTCGTAAAATCAAGCGGAATAGAAGCTGCTGTATCCTCGAAACTGATCAGCATCCCTTCCTTTTCAAGCTCCTCGGTCAAAGGAGAAGGGGTCTTGTCGTATCCTGCTACAGGATAGCCTTCATGTCGGAACCATCGCGCCAAGGCACTCATGCCAATGCCGCCGATTCCAAGGAAGTAGACCTTATTTATACCTTTGAATGTCATTGAATCAGTTTTTCCAGTTCGTTCACGATGGCAGTGGCCGCATCCGGCTTAGCCAACTTTTTCATATTTTTCCCCAATGCAGCTGCCAATTCAGGGTTTTGCATCAGCGCTTCTACTTTACTTTTCAATTGCCCGACAGCTTCGGAATCCTTGAGCAACACAGCAGCCTGATGATTCACAAATGCCATCGCATTTTTGGTCTGATGATCTTCAGCCACATTCGGAGAAGGGATGAAAATCACCGGCTTGCCCACCAGGCTGAGTTCGGAAACCGAAAGCGCTCCAGCTCGGGATACGATTACATCTGCGCAGGCATAAGCCAAATCCATCTCCCGGATAAATTCTCTCAGGTGGATATGCTTCAGGTTGGATTCCTCCATTTTGGACAGCATGTCTTTGAAATAGAACTTTCCACTTTGCCAAAGCACCTGATAGCCTGCTTTCTCCAGCTCTGCCATGTCACGGAGAACCGCCAGATTGAGAGTTCGCGCTCCTAATGAGCCGCCTAAAACCAAAATCGTCGTCTTCTCCTCCACCAAGCCAAAGTGCTTGAGCGCCAAATCTCTTTTTCCGGACAAGTCCAGAATGTCTTTCCGTACCGGATTTCCTGTGATTCTGATTTTTTCCGCAGGAAAGAATTTTTCCATTGCCGGATAAGCCACGCAGATGGTTTTTGCCTTTTTGGAAAGAAGCTTATTGGTCAAGCCCGCATAGGAGTTTTGCTCCTGAATGAGGGTTGGGATGCTTTTATTTTGAGCAGCATAAAGAATCGGTCCACTGGCGTAGCCACCCACTCCGACAACCGCATCCGGACGGAAGTCCTTGACGATGCCGGAAGCAATCCGCAAGCTTTTCAAAAGCTTAATCGGAAAGCTCAGATTGTCCAAAGTCAGGCTACGCTGAAGTCCTGCCACGGGCAAGCCTTTGATCTCATAGCCAGCCTCAGGGACTTTTTGCATTTCCATTTTTCCCAAAGCACCCACAAACAGAATCTCACTGGCAGGATGTTTTTCCTTCCAGGCGTTCGCAATGGCAATGGCCGGATAGATGTGTCCGCCTGTGCCGCCGCCGCTGATGAGAATTCGATATGTTTTCTGAGTATTAATGATCTTTGGGTTTATGCTGTTCTTAATCTATTTCGTACTTCAGGTGTAGGTGCAACTTCATCCGAATGATCTCCGCGGCTCACACTCAGGATGATTCCCAGTGCGGTTCCGGTGAAAACCAACGACGTTCCTCCCATACTCAGGAGCGGAAGTGGTAACCCCGTAATTGGTCCCAAGCCAACTGCCACGGCCATATTGACCAAGGCCTGGATGACAAGGGCAAAGCTTAATCCTGCGGAAAGCAAGCCTCCGAAGGCTTTATTGGAATTGGCTACGATGCGCATTCCCCGATACAAAAGCGCGAGGTAAAGGAAAAGCACTGTCGCTCCGCCTACCATGCCGTATTCTTCAATGATGATGGCGTAGATAAAATCTGAATAGGGGTGTGGCAAAGAATTGCGCTGCTCACTGTTACCCGGCCCTTTTCCTGAAATACCCCCGGTCGCAATAGCGATGTAGGATTGCTCTGCTTGGAAAGGAATTTTGCTATCGTCCTCTTTTGATTCCCAGAACGCCTCAATTCTGGAGTAAAATGTTTCACCTCTTTGCCCTGTGAACACAGCGATCGTCAATCCCATAACCCCGACCATGACGACCAAAAGAAGGTATTTTAGAGGAACTCGGCCGATAAACATGATCAACAGACAAGTGATTAAGAGCAAAATCGCCGTAGACATATTGGCCATACCTATCAATGCACAGATAATTCCGATGGACAAAATCACCGGCAAAAACGTACCGGTAAAGTCCTTGATGTTGTTTTGACGCTTGGCCAGCATCGCCGCCAAGGCTGCAATCAGGGAAAGCTTCGCCAAATCTGAGGGTTGGAAGGCCTGATTAATGACCGGGATAGTCAGCCAGCGATTGGCTTCATTGATATTGGAGCCGAATAAGTAGGTAAATGCCAAAAGTGGAATTGACAAATACATGAAAAGTCGAGCATAAAGCGCGTACTTTTTATAAGGCATCTTATGCGCCAGCCACATCACAAAAAGGGATGCAAAAACCAAGAAAGAATGGCGCATCAAATACAATTCGGTATTTCCACCGGCAGTCTTGTAGGCCAAGGTCCCCGTAGCAGAATACACCACCAAGATGCTGAACAAAGACAGTAAAATCACGATCGCCCAGATGATGGGGTCGCCCTTAAACTGCTCGTCTATCCATGCTTTCAGCTGAATCATGCCTTTTGTTTTTCTTTTAATTCCAAAACCGCGCTGCGAAACTGCGCTCCACGGTCCTCATAATTTTTAAATAAATCGAAGCTGGCACAGGCCGGTGACAATAAAACCACTTCACCATAACTTGCCATGTCGTGCCCCCAAGTCACTGCCTGACGGATATCCTGTGTTTCTTTGATTTCTGATATAATTCCCGAAAAAGCATCCTTCAGCTTTTCATTATCCTTACCCAAACAAATAAGTGCTTTGACTTTGCCCTTATCCACCAGATCATTTAAGACTGAATAATCGTTGCCCTTGTCCACTCCTCCCGCTATCCATATCATCGGTTCGGTATAGCTTCCCAATGCGTAATAGGTCGCTTCGACATTAGTGCCTTTGCTGTCGTTGATGAATCGAACGCCATCGATTTCCCGAATCAGCTCCATCCGATGCGGCGCATTTTTAAAGGTCGAATAACCCTCAATCAGCTGCTCTTCCCCCAGTCCTACCATCGTTGCAGCGATTCCTGCACAGAGTGCATTAAGGATATTATGCGAACCTTTGATCGGTAGAATGGAACTTGGGATCTGCACCGTCTTTCCTTCGACTGCTATTTCCAGTGTCTCCAAATCGCTGAATCCGCCTTTTTTCTGTTTTTCCGCAAGGGAAATCCAATAGATTTCAGCAGTTGACTTCTTCATTTCGAGGCCTTTTTGAGTCAAAGGATCTTCCAAAAACATAATTGCTTTTTCGCGGGAAGTCATGTTTTTGAATAGGCTCATCTTCGAAAGAATGTAGTTCTCAATTTTATATTCGTATCGATCCAGATGATCCGGAGTAATGTTGGTAAGGATGGCGATCGTTGGCTTGAAGGTTTGGAATCCATCAATCTGAAAACTCGATACTTCAATCACCCACCAGTTGTGATCCTGATTGACCAATTGTCCAGCCCAGCTTTGTCCCACGTTTCCGGCTAAGCCGACGTCGTAGCCTGCTTCTTTGAGTAGGTGATAGGTCAGTAGCGTGGTGGTGGTTTTGCCGTTGGTTCCGGTGATGGCAATTACTTTTCCGGCGCTGAATCGGTAAGCAAACTCCAATTCGTCAATCACCGGAATACCTTCATTCAAAGCCTTCTTTACCAGTGGCGCCTTTGAAGGAATGCCGGGACTTTTGATAATGAGGTCACATGACAGGACTTTGGACTCGTTGTGTCCTCCTTCCTCAAAGTTGATTCCCGACTCCTGAAGTGCATTTTTCCGTTCGGAAGAAATCAAGCCAGAATCAGACACCCAAACCCCATAGCCTTCCCGCTTGGCGAGCAATGCTGCTCCCAATCCACTTTCTCCGGCACCTAGGATGGCTATTTGTTTCATATCTACTTACTATCTCAGTTTCAAGGTGGCCAAAGTGATCACAGCCAGCAAAATGCCGACGATCCAGAAGCGGGTCACAATCTTGGCTTCATGAATTCCTTTCTTTTGGTAATGGTGATGCAAAGGAGACATCAGGAAAATCCTTCGTCCTTCCCCGTATTTTTTTCGAGTGTATTTGAAATAGCCCACCTGAAGCATCACACTCACATTTTCAACCAGGAATATTCCGCACAGGATGGGAATTAACAGCTCTTTGCGAAGCGTCAAAGCCAATACAGCAATTACACCTCCCAGCATCAGGGAACCCGTATCGCCCATAAAAACCTGAGCGGGATAGGCGTTGTACCATAGGAAACCAATGCAGGCGCCAATAAAGGCAGACGCGAAAATCACCAACTCCCCTGAGTTGGGGATGTACATGATGTTGAGGTATTGGGAGAAAATCGCATTACCACTCAGGTAGGCGAAAATCGCAATCGCCAATCCGATTATGGCCGAGGTCCCAGCTGCCAGTCCATCAATTCCATCGGTAATATTTGCTCCGTTGGAGACAGCTGTGATGATGAAAATCGCCACTAAGATGTAAAGCACCGGCACCATGGATTCTCCAAGGAATCCCAACATCCGCTCATAATCCAGTTCGTTGTTTTTGACAAAAGGAATGGTGGTCTTCAGCGCCTTTACATCTTGAAATGACGGGGTCTCCACGATGCCTTCCTCGATAGAAACCGGAGTAGAAAACTCACGAATCACTACATCGTCATTGTAATAAAGTGTCGCTCCGACGATAATCCCGATTCCGATCTGACCGACGATTTTGAATCGACCTTTCAGACCTTCCTTGTTTTTGCGGAAGACTTTGATGTAATCATCCAAAAATCCAATCAAGCCCAGCCAAACCGTGGAGATCAATAATAGAATGATGTAAACATTATTCAGATTGGCAAAAAGAAGCGTCGGGATCAGAATCGCGGCGATCATCATCAGTCCACCCATCGTGGGGGTTCCTTTTTTCTGAGCCTGACCTTCCAGACCTAAATCCCGTACTGTCTCGCCGATTTGCTTTCTGCGAATCCAATTGATAATGGCTTCGCCGAATGTGATCGTGATGATCAAGGAAAAAACTGCCGCCATCCCCGCACGGAACGAGATGTAGCGAAACACACCCGTCCCCGGGATGTCCAGCACTCGGTCTAGGTAGTCAAAAATGGGATAAAGCATATCAGTTAGTTGTGAATTGTTCTAAGATTTCTGTCACTACTTCCGCGTCGTCGAAGTGGTATTTTACTCCTTTGATTTCCTGGTAGTCCTCATGTCCTTTGCCTGCAATCAGGATGATATCCCCTTTTCGGGAAAGCATCACGGCGGTTTTGATTGCTTCTCTTCGGTCTTCGATGGTCAGTGTTTTCCGGACTTCGGAAGGTCCCACTCCAGCCTGCATTTCCCGAAGGATTTCCATAGGATCCTCAAATCGAGGATTGTCTGAAGTGAAAATCACTTTGTTACTTTCACTCACTGCCAACTTTGCCATGATTGGCCGCTTGGTTCTGTCACGATTTCCGCCACAACCGACCACAGTGATGAGTTGCTCATTTCCGGTGCGTACTCCGTTGATGGTTTTCAGGACATTGTCCAAAGCATCCGGTGTGTGAGCGTAATCCACGATGGCAATGATTCCACCGATAGATATCCGATCAAACCGACCCTTTGCCCCACGGATGGCCGATAAGGTCCGAAGCACTTCCTCTTCCTCTTCTCCCAGCAAAACGGCCACTCCAAGCGCAGAAAGCAGATTGTAAGCGTTGAAAGCACCGATCAGCCGGAACCAGATCTGTTTGCTGTTGATTTCAAGCTCGAGTCCTTCGAGCGTGTTGGAAAGTATCTTGGCCTTGAAGTCAGCGGAAGATTTCAGCGCAAAAGAATGAGGCGTCGCTTTGCAGTTTTGAAGCATCACCGAGCCTCGCCTGTCATCTCCATTTACCAGGGCAAAAGCATCTTTGGGAAGCTCATCAAAGAGCTTTTTCTTGGCCTTGATGTACTCGTCAAAGGTCCCGTGATAGTCCAAATGGTCATGGGTGATATTGGTAAACACAGCTCCAGCCAGTTTCAATCCTGCAATTCGCTCCTGAACTATGGCGTGCGAACTTGCCTCCATGAAGCAATGCGTACAGCCCTCATCCACCATTCTGCGAAGCAAAGCCTGCACGCTAACTGCGTCAGGCGTAGTATGGGTAGCAGGAATCACCTGCTCGTTGATCTTATTTTCTACAGTGGAAAGCAACCCCGAGCTGTACCCCATCGCCTCAAAAAGTTGGTGCAACAGGGTCACTGTGGTGGTCTTTCCATTGGTACCCGTCACAGCTACTACTTTGATTTTTTCGGAAGGATTATTAAAGAAATTGGAAGCGATGATACCCAAAGCTTTGGCTGAATTCACAACCTGTACATAAGTAATTCCTTCGAGGATCTCCTCAGGAAGCTTTTCGCAGACAATCACCGTTGCTCCTTTTTCCAAAGCAGCGGAAATAAATTCATGGCCATCCACCTGCGTCCCGGCAACCGCCACAAAAGCACTCTGAGGCTCCACTTTTCTACTGTCGAAGACAATATTGCTCACGCTACAATCCATGTCTCCAATGGTCGAGGTCAGCGATACTTTATATAATATGTCCTTGAGCACTTTCATCCTAAGACCAGATTTATCGTTGCGTTTGGGGTCAGCTGAGTTCCCGGCAAAATGGATTGCTCCATCACTCTTCCTTTGCCTTTGTAGTTTACTTTGAGCCCTTTGTTTTCGAGGACAAAAAGCGCATCCCGCAATGGCATGCCTGAAACATCCGGCACGACCGCTTTTTCGGTATCATTTATCTTTAGTTCAATTTTCCCTTCTACCAGGGAAGCTTTGATCCAATCCTCAGCCGAGGGGCTTTTGGCCGCCACTCCCAGTTCATCCAAAATCCCCTGAAGCTCTTCTCCTTTTCCGGAAGAAATGAGCGGCATTTTGCTGGTTGTGTTTTCTGCCAAAAATATTTTGGACTGATCCACAGGATTCAGTTCCATGTCCAGCGCATAGATCCGATCAGCGATTTCTTTGAAAACCGGTGCAGAAACATCTCCTCCATAAGCAGCAAAACCCTTGGGACTGTCGATAACCACGATCATGCTGTATTTGGGTCGATCTGCCGGAAAGTAGCCTACAAAACTCGTGTAATATGTTTCGGTATATTTTCCATTGACGATTTTCTGAGCCGTCCCCGTTTTTCCGGCGATTTTATAATTTTCGTTTAGGATATTTCTTGCAGTGCCTCTGGTGACGACACCCTCCAAAAGCTCCTGGAGCTGCTTTACCGTTTTTTCTGAGGCGATTTGCTTACGCAAAACCTGCGGTTCAAAAGTCTCAATCAAGGTATTTCCTCTTCCCACTGCCTTTACAAAAAGCGGCTTCATCATCACCCCGTTATTTGCGACCGCATTGTAGAAAGCAAGGGTATGAATGGGATTGAGTTTGGATTCGTATCCGATGGAGATCCAAGGAAGTGAGGTCCCATACCAGGTTTTGGATCCTGGTTTTTTGAAAAAAGGCTTTCCTTCGCCTGATAACTGCAGGTCAAATGGCTCGGCTATACCTGCCTTATCCATGTAGGCCATATACTTGGATGGACTGGATCCAAAGTGCATATCCACTAGCTTGGAAATCGCCACATTTGAGGATTTCTCAAAAGCTTCCCGAATCGTGATGGTACCAAAGCCGCCGTTTTTGGCATCGTACATCGTCTGATTATAGAATCTGTGCGCTCCGTTACCGGTTTCGATCTTTTCGTTGAGGCTAACTTTATTTTCTTCCAAAAGTGCCAACATCGATACCAACTTGAAAGTTGAACCAGGTTCTGTATTGCCGATGTCACCCACAGCATAATTGTAGCTTTCGGAATAGCCCTTGCCGCTTTTATTGCGCTGCAGATTGGCCATCGCTTTCACATGACCTGTCTTGACTTCCATGACGATTACAGAGCCAAAAGCTGCATTTCGATCAGTCAGTTGTCTCCGCAACGCAGTCTCTGCTACATCCTGAATGTTTACATCCAAGGTGGTAAATACGTCATAGCCGTTATCGGGCTTAATATCTTCGGCATCAAAAACCGGCTTCCACACTCCTCCGGCCAATCTTTGAAACAAGGCCTTTCCGTCTTTTCCTTTGAGATAGGTATTAAAGCTATATTCGATTCCTGCACCGTAATCGTCTTCATTCAAAAAACCAACAGTCCGGCTTGCCAATGAATTAAAAGGTCTGTATCGCTTCTCTACTTTTTCAAAAATCACTCCTCCACCCAAGCGACCTTCCCTGAAAATTGGCCAAGCCATCATTTTTTGCATATCCTGATACCCAATTTGCTTTCTGTTGAGTATCAGGAAACGTTTCTTGTCTCCTCTCGCATCCTGAATCATGCGCTTGTAGGCTGTAGCTGATTTGTCTTTGTAAAATGCGGCGAGGTTTCTGGCAAGTGAATCGATTCCAGACTTGAACTTGGAGTCTTTGGCCATGGTCGGGTCTATCGCAACCCGATAAAAAGGCAAACTCGTAGCCAAAAGGCTTCCGTCGGTCGCATAGATGTTGCCACGTGTGGCGGGCACTTCCCGGTATTGAAAATTAACCTGCTCTGCTTTTGCTCTCCATTTATCTCCCTCCTTCACCTGCACAACTGCGATCTTGTATGGGATCGCGCAGGCAGCCAAAGCAACCAGGAGGAAGACCACTCTTACTCGGAGCACTATGGAGCGTTTTATGTTCACTTTTCTACCACTATTTTGATTGGCGGCTGATTCAATTCATAGATTTCAAGCTTGGCAACCCGCTTCGCCACTTCTGACTGCATGCTGCTCTGCATATATTCTGCTTCCAGGGTGGTGACATCCGCACGGAGATCCTCCACTTCCTGCTGGGCTTTTTCGATTTTTCGGACCATGCTCTCCGCTCGGTGATTGCTGAAAATGTAGATTAGCGCTAGGAGTACAAGGAAACCAACCGGGGGAACAAATTGAACAGGAACTCCTTCGCCCAATATCCCTTTCACATCGAGTTTCTCCTCGATCCAAGTAAAAAGCGTCCTCTTGGGACCTGCTTTCGGGGCATTTCCTTCCTTCAGCTTCTTTTTAAATGTGTTCTGACTCATTTTGCAATTTTTTTGGCTATTCTCAGTTTCGCACTTCTTGCTCTTGGATTAGCAGCTACTTCTTCCTCATCTGCCACTACCGATCCTCGACTTACCGGCTCAAGCGGCCGAATCAGGTTTCCGTAGAAGTCTTTCTCCACTTCACCCTGAAATTTCCCTTTGGCGATCAGATTTTTCACCAATCGATCCTCAAGGCTGTGGTAGCTCATGACTACGAGTCTTCCCTTTGGCTTCAAGAGCTCCACCGCACTAAGCAGCATCTCTTCCAAAGCCCCCATCTCATCGTTGACTTCGATTCTCAGCGCCTGAAAGACCTGGGCGTAGTATTTAAAATCCTTCCCCCTTGGTGCAAATCGCTTTAGAAAAGCAGTAAACCCTTCCGTCGTTTCGAAAGGTGTTTGAGCTCGCTCGGATACGATAGCTTGGGCGAGCGTCTTTGCGTTTTTCACTTCTCCGTATATCCCAAGGATCTTGTGAAGCCTCCCTTCATCGTAGGCATTCAATACATCCTTGGCCTTCAGATCGGCGGATTGATTCATTCTCATGTCCAATTCTCCACTGAATCGCGTCGAAAAACCGCGACTCGGCACATCAATCTGATGGGAGGAGATTCCCAAATCAGCCAAGATCCCGTCCACCTGCTTCACTCCATAAAGCCTGAGGTATCGCTTAATGTCCCGGAAGTTTGCCTGTACAAAAGTGAAACGTTCATCTTTAGGAGCATTTGCCAGGGCATCTTCATCCTGATCGAAACCGTAGAGATGTCCTTTATCCAAATACTTAAGGATTTCTCTTGAATGCCCCCCTCCACCAAAAGTGGCATCGACATAAGTTCCATTGGGATCTATAGCCAAGCCTTCAATGCATTGGGTAAGCATCACCGGGATATGGTAGGCAGAGGTTGTCATGACTTCAGGAGAGGTGTTTTTCCATCTGTTTTGACATTTCAATATCGTCTTCGATGACGAAGTCCTTATATCGATCTGCGCTCCACATTTCTATTTTGCTACCCACTCCAACCAGAATTACATCCTTGTCGAGCCCTGCGTATTCCTGAAAGGCTTTTGGGATCAGGAATCGGCCGGCACTATCCAATTCAACTTCAGTAATTCGAGTGAAAAAAGATCGCTTCAATCGACGGGTCTCTTCATTGTGATCCGAAAGTGCATTTACTTGACTTTCCAGCTTTCGAAACTCCACCATTGGATAAAGCTTAAGACATCTGTCAGCTGCCATCTGTAGCATAAGTGCATTCCCGTTAGCCTCTGGTATTGCCCCCTTGATTTTGGAAGGCAAAACCAGACGCCCCTTGGGATCCAGCTTACAATCATATCTGCAATTGAACATATCCTGACTCTTCTTTTTGATGAGTTTGAAGTAAAAACAAAAGTAGTAAAATCAACTTCACATTCTACCACTTTCCCCCACTTTTTCCCACTTTGAATTAAAAGTAGACAAAAGTTTCATCCAAGCCAATATTTTTTCTAAAAAATCAAAGAAATTTTTATTGATACTCAAGGTGTTAAGACACGCCACAATGTGTCCGAAAAATCCTCAAAATCGAATAAAAAGGCGTTTTTTTTTAAGGAAACAAACTTTCAAAAACAGAGGATTTCAATTCGACATCAAAAAGTGGGAGGATTTCCCATGAATTTCATTAGATTCCTACAAAGGGGGAGCAATTCCCGGCTAAACAATAAAAAAGACCCGCCCAAAGGACGAGTCTAATTATAAGGATCAACACACAATTAATTACTTATTGTCATCTTTTTTTAGCTCTTCCTGAACCAGTTTTTGAAACTCCTGAAGCTTGGCTTGGTGTTCTTTTTGCCAAACTTCCATTCGCTTCTGAAACTCTTCCATCTTGGGCTTGTGAGTGGCCTCCCACTCCTTCAATTTTTGCTCAAATTCTTTGATTTTTGGCTCTTGAGCTGCTTGCCATTCTTTCATTTTCTGTTCGAACTCCTTCATTTTTGGTTCGAATTCTTTTTTCCAGGCTTCCATCTTTGCCTCACGCTCGACTTCTTCTTCCTTCCATTTGGCAGCCCATTCCTCGGAACGCTTGGACCACTCCTGAGCTCGCTGCTCTGCTTGTTTTGCAAACTCTTTTGAGCGCTCAGCCCATTCTTTGGTCAATTTTTCACGTTGTTCTTGGGACATTTTGGTAGTATCCGAAAAGGCCATCATCGGCATGACTGAGCCCATTTCGAAAGCAAAATTCATAGGCTCCAAGAAAGGCATGGCCTCAACTGCAAAGGCATTGAGATTAGATGGGATTTCCATGTTAAAATCAGGGAGAGGAGCCATTTCAAAATTCATAGGCATCATTGGCGCATTCGGAATGTTAAATTCCGGGATAGGAGCACCACTAAATTCTTGAAGTTTATCAAAAGCAATTTTTGTTTTTCCCGAAAGGATAATGGTATCCTCATCTGAAATCAAAGTGTCCCCAGAGATCCTGTAGGAATATCCTCCATCAGAGAAAACCATTACATTTTTCCCGAAATGATAAGACCTTGGACTTTCTGGAGCTTCATATTTTTTGATTACCGTAGTATCAGGAGCGTTAGGGGCAATTGCGTCGAAACCGGCCACGGGTGCTCCGGCGGAAATTGGAGCTACCGGTTCCATTGGTTTCGGTGTGTCTTGCTGTGCGCTGCCCATCAGGCCGGCGCTGAGAAGTAGGGTAAGTAACATAGGGATAGAAATAATAGGGTTTTGAGGATAGTTTTGAGCCGGATAACCAAGCATTCGTTTGATTCTTTGAAGTGTTGGATTTCTCCTTTTACTAGCTGCCAGAGCCAATTCCGGAGGATTTTGCTTCGCAAAATTAAGCACCTCGGCCAAGCTTGTGGCAAGATTTTTAGGTTCAATGCCCGCTTTCATGACAAGATCATCTGCGGCATTTTCTCGAAGCTCTTTGACAGTATTATTCATCCACCAGTAGCAGGGGTGAAAGAAGAAGATAACCTCCAGACCCGAAAGAAGTAGATTGACGATGTAATCATTTCGCTTCACATGCGCCAATTCATGTGCAATAATTGCTTCGAGCTGAGCAGGCGAAAGCTGAAACAGTAAGCCTGCGGGCAGAAGAATAATAGGTTTGAAAGTCCCAAAAGTCAAGGGCGAAATGCACACCGTACTGATTTTCAACCGAACATCTCCTGTCACACCCATTTTGTTGGCTAGACGGTAGGCAATCCTTTGAATCTGAAAATCAACGACTGCTGTAGCGGATTTTCTCAAAATTCGTAATTCCGAGAAGCTGTTGATCAGCCTAAAAAGAAACAAAAGCGCTCCCAAAAACCAGAAATTCACCAATAAGGATATGTTTTGCTCAATCCAAGAGACCACTAGATTTGCTTCGGATCCAATCTGTGATCCACTTGAAAGATTAAGCGATTGATCGGTAAAAACCTTAACATTCCTACCGGTATTTTCCAATGTGACAGTGACAAGCTGAACCTCATACTGATAAGCAAAAGTCACAGCAGAAAATATAAATGCTAAAGCCAAAGCACCTACAGCCAACCCGTATTTTAAGGACGGTTTTGCCCGATGGACGATTTTAAGCGAGATCCACAGCACGGCGGCAATTAAAATAAGCTGCCAAACCGAGTGCACTAAAGTCCATCCAAGGGCTTTCAGCAGACTTTCTGAAACCCAATCGTTTAAAAGTCTCATTGCTAGTTATTTTCGAGTTGGTCTAGAAACGCTCTGATTTCATCTATTTCATCCTTCGAAGGATTGTCCTGTCCCAGGGCCTGCATGACCAGTGCCTTTGACGAACCGTTAAACGCAGTACTCATCAGGTTTTTCAGGAGTGACTTTTGAGTCTCTTGCTGATTTGTCGCCGGTTTGTAAATATGTGATCGGTTTTCTTCATCACGGGTGACCATTCCTTTGGCATGCATGATTTGCATGGTCTTCAAAGTGGTCGTGTAGCGGGTGTCTTTCGTTTCGGACAATCGTTCGTGGATTTGTCGTACGCTTGCCTCTTTCAGTTCCCAAAGCAGGGACAAGATTTCCAATTCAGACTCAGTGGGCTTATTCATGTTTGATAATACGATTTCTTTCGTACCAAAGATATACGAAGCGAATCGTAATCTCAAAAAATAGTACGATTATTTTCGTATTAAAATATGTTAAATACTGTTTCACTGAAATTTACCTGTAATTCCGGAGTGCTTGTACTCCTTTTAGCCCAAGCTTATTTCAAAAAATACGCTCCACTATTTTATTTGGTTTCGGCAATCCAGGTCAAGCTTGGGTCCCCTGTTAAAGGTTGAAGATTGGGTAAATTTATATTTTATTCAACCGGTGAACTAAGAAGGGATCATATTAGTTGTATATACATCTAATTCCAACTATTAATCAACAATCATGAAAAGTACCAATCAACCACTTTTACAGCCAATCCAAGTGGGTGACCTAACGCTAAAAAATCGCGTTTGGATGGCTCCAATGACCAGAAGTAGAGCAGCAAATGCAGAAAACAAAGTTTTTGAACTTCACGAAGAATATTACAGACAGCGGGCTTCGGCAGGCTTAATTATCACCGAAGGATCCCAAGTTTCTCCTCGGGCAGTTGGCTATATCAACACTCCGGGTATTTATTCTGCAGCGCAAACCGAAGCGTGGAAAGGTGTAACCAAAGCCGTACATGAGAAAGGCGGACACATCTTTATCCAACTATGGCATGTAGGCAGGATGTCCCATCCCGATTTTCATCATGGAGAGCTCCCGCTTTCGGCATCAGCCACCAATCCCCACTCAAAATCCTATACTCCGGAAGGATTCAAAGACACGGTAGCTGCCAAAGCAATGACATTGGAAGAAATCAAGCAGACCATTTTGGATTTTAAAAACGGAGCAAAGAACGCCATGGAGGCCGGATTTGACGGGGTGGAAATTCACTCTTCCAACGGCTACTTGTTTCATCAATTCTTCAATGGAACCTCCAACCATCGAACAGATGAATATGGAGGAAGTATCGAAAACCGAGCCCGAATTCTATTCGAAGTGATCGATGCCATCAAAGAAGTGATGCCTGAAAACAGAATCGGATTGAGACTCAACCCCTCCCTTCACGGTGTTTTTGGGATGACCATGGATGAGGAAACCATCCCCACTTTCGACTATATCATCCAAAGACTCAATCAATACGACTTGGCTTACCTCCATCTCTCCGAGCCGTTTACCGATGTAAGTGAAATCCCTTTTGCGGAGCAACACATTGCCAAAAGATACAGATCTATCTACAAGGGTACTTTAGTGATCAATAATGCTTTTGACCAGGAATCAGGTAATAAAGTAATCGAAGACGGATATGCCGATGCAGTTGCTTTTGGCAAACCCTTCATTTCTAATCCTGATTTGCCCGAGCGCTTTGCTGAAAATGCTCCACTTGCCGATTGGGATCAAAGCACATTCTATACTCCCGGGGAAAAGGGATTTATCGACTACCCGAGCCTAAAAGAGGCAGAAGTTAGTTAATTCACCCAGAGGGGCTGTCCGAAAACAGCCCTTTTTTATACCTTTACATCATGTGCTTAGTAGTTTTTTCCTGGAAGGATCACCCAACCTATCCACTCATTCTCAGTGCTAATCGGGATGAGTTTTTTGATCGGCCTACCCAAGTAATTCATCGATGGGAATCAGGAATTATTGCAGGAAAAGATCTTCGTGGGGGCGGAACATGGATGGGTTTTCATCCCGAAGGCAAATGGGCGTTACTGACAAATTACCGGGATTTCACACGGCCTCAACGCGCGGAAATCAGTCGGGGTAAATTGGTGCAAAACTTCCTAGAGAAAGAAGAAGATCCTGTAAACTATTTAGAAAGAATTTTTCTTATTAAAGATAAATACGAAGGCTTCAATCTTTTAGTCTCTGATGGAGAGCGGCTTTTCTACTTCAGTAACTACAAGAATGAAATTCAGGAAATCCAGCCCGGAATTCACGGATTGAGCAATGGATTGATCAATGATCCCTGGCCAAAAGTTGAGTTGGCTAAAAAGCAGTTGTCTGAAACCATATCTGGGGAAATTGAGGAAGATCGACTTCTGACAATTCTAAAATCGCAAGCAACCCATCCGCTGGAAAATCTCCCTAAAACAGGAGCGTCTGAAACGATGGAAATCGGGCTGTCTGCTCAACTGATTCGACTTCCTCCCAATTACGGTACAGTATCAGCCACAGCAGTAATCCGAGATCAAAGAGGAAAAACCGCAATCACTGAACGAACTTTTGATTGGGATCCTTCTATATTTTCAGAGACACGAATACACATTTAAATTATTACAAGAATGGAGAAGTTACACGACCTAATTATTATCGGCGGGGGGCCAATCGGCTTAGCCTGCGGAATTGAGGCAAAAAAGGCAGGCCTGGATTATTTGATTTTGGAAAAGGGCGCCTTGACCAATTCGATCTACAACTATCCGGTCAATATGACTTTTTTCTCCACCTCAGATCGACTGGAGATGGCCAACATTCCCTTTATGTCTGTTGCGGCAAAACCCACCCGGACAGAGGCCTTGGAATATTACCGGAGGATTTTCTTCCATTTCCAGCTAAAAGTCAATCTCTATGAAGAAGTTCAGACCTTGAGCAAAAATGCAGAGACGTTCTCCATAAAAACCTCCAAAGGCAATTACGAAACCAGAAAAATTGTTCTTGCGACGGGCTTTTATGATTTGCCCAACCTGATGGATGTCCCCGGGGAAAATCTCCCAAAAGTACTGCACTATTACAAAGAGCCATGGCCTTTTATCAATCAGAAAGTTCTGGTTGTGGGTGGTGCAAATTCTGCCGTGGACGCTGCATTGGAGACCTGGAGAAAAGGCGCTGAGGTCAGTATGGTTTTATTGAGAGATGAGGTGGACGAAAATGTCAAATATTGGGTGCGTCCTGATATCATGAATCGAATCAAAGAAGGTTCGATTACCGCATACACTCAATCCAAAGTCAAAGAAATCCGGGAACATGAGGTTGTCATCGCAACGCCAAAAGGGGATGTGACTATCGCCAATGACTGGGTTTTGGCAATGACCGGATACCAACCCAATTTTTCGCTTTTGGATCAGCTCGGGGTGGAAATGAGCCTGGACGAAAAACGTCAACCCTGCTACGATCAAACCAATCAAGAATCAAATGTACCGGGTGTGTATTTGGCTGGTGTAGTTTGTGGTGGACTTAATACACGGGAATTTTTTATCGAAAACAGCATCAGCCATGCAGCTGCGATTGTCGACGACATCAAAAGAAAGATGGAAAAATAAATATTGCAAAAAAGATAATCCAAACTTGCAAATAAGAATATTGTTTGTAAATTGGTGTGAATAAAGAATATAGCTATGAGTCAGACATGGAAGATTCGATTCTCAGACCAAAATCCAAAAGTGATTGAGACTGGTATTCGCCCCTATCATTTCTTCAAAGACTCAATATCGCTTGTCAATGAGCAGAGAGAGCCTTATGGAGCTGTTTTGGACTTCCATGAGACTAGTTCTTTCTTTAATTATTTGGATTTCACCACGCATGACATTGCAGAAGTAATGGAAGTAGATCCCAGTACACTTTTCCGCTGGAAAAAGGAAGACAGAAAACTCAGTAAATCGCTTACCAAAAACCTATTGGAGATGGATCAGATTATCGCCAAAGGCATCCGGATTTTTGGCTCTGAAGCCTTACTCTCCCAATGGCTACACACTCCAAATAGTGCACTTGGAGATCAAAAACCCGTCACCCTTCTCAAGAATCCTTACCAGATTTCCTTAGTCGATCAGGCTTTGGAGGCGATTTCTTGGGGTAATATCCTCTAATAATGCGGTATTTCCGGCTGATGGAAAATATACCCGGTAGGGAAAGTCTTGGATATGGACTTGGGCCAGGAAGGTGGAATCAATTGGGTACTCCAATGATCTATGCCTGCGCGGTGAGTTCGCTCAATTTCCTGGAGTTACTAAGCATCAAAGGACCTGTCGTCAGCCAAAGTAAATGGAAGTTGGGAGTGTTGGAGATAGAGGGTCCAGTCCCAGAACTTGATGTGGAATCCTTATCCTCAGACTGGAAAAACCGGCCCTTTCCAAGATCAACCCAAGAATTTGGAACAGCATGGGCGAAAGGAATGCTATCCTCAACTTTAAAAATCCCCTCAATCAGAATCCCTCTCAAAAGTTTTCCTCAGGAGCATAATTTATTGATCAATCCACTACACAGGGAATTTGCAAAAACTGTAAAATTGATCGAGGAATGGGAGGTAACTTTTGAAGTAAATGGATGATTTTCAAACCACAGCAAGTTAAAAAAAGAAGGCCGAGACTAGAGTAGCATCGGCCTTCATACTTTAAGATTTCAAACTATAATTAGGAGCTTCCCGAGTCACACTCACATCGTGTGGATGGGATTCTTTGACACCTGCAGTAGTAATCTTGACGAATTTCCCATTGCGCTGAAGGTCCTCAATTGTTTTTGTACCACAGTACCCCATACCGGCTTGGAGTCCTCCTACCAATTGGTAAAGCACTTCAGAAACCAATCCTTTGTATGGGACTCTTCCTACAATTCCTTCGGGAACCAGTTTTTTGATGTTGTCCTCGGCATCTTGGAAGTATCGGTCTTTGGAACCGGACTCCATTGCTTCGAGGGATCCCATTCCTCGATAGGACTTGAATTTTCTTCCTTCAAAAATGATCATTTCCCCGGGAGCTTCTTCAGTTCCCGCCAAAAGTGATCCGATCATAATTGAACTTCCCCCTGCGGCGATCGCTTTGACCAAATCTCCGGAATATCTAATCCCTCCGTCTGCGATTACAGGTATCCCGCTACCCTTCAAGGCTTCCGCACACTCAAAGACTGCCGAAAGCTGCGGAACTCCAACTCCGGCAATCACTCGTGTTGTACAAATAGACCCTGGCCCTACTCCGACTTTCACCGCATCCGCCCCGGCCTCAGCCAAAGCAATGGCTGCTTCCGGAGTAGCAATATTTCCGACGATTACTTCCAAATCCGGGAAAGCTGCTTTGATTCGTTTACAGGTTTCTATCACTCCTTTGGAATGCCCATGCGCGGTATCGATAGATACCACATCCACTCCGGCATTTATCAAAGCTTCCACACGATCTACGATGTCGGGAGTGACTCCCACAGCCGCACCTACTCTTAGCCGACCATATTCATCTTTACATGCATTGGGCTTATCTCTTCTTTTAAGGATATCTTTATAAGTGATCAGTCCTGAAAGCTTGAATTCATCGTCAACGATCGGTAGTTTTTCAATTTTATATTCTTGAAGAATCTCTTCTGCCTGCTCCAAAGAAATTCCCGACTTGGCAGTGATCAGGTTATCTTTGGTCATAATATCACGGATCAACCGGTTTTGATCTTTGATGAATCGGAGATCACGGTTGGTGATAATGCCTTTCAGCACTTTATCTTCATCAACCACCGGGATGCCTCCGATATGGTATTCCCGCATGATGGTTTCGGCATCACGGACTTTTGAGTCAATATGAAGTGTAATTGGATCGAGAATCATACCGGCCTGAGATCGCTTCACTTTGCGAACCTGAGCCGCTTGCTTCTCAATGGACATATTTTTATGAATGAATCCCATTCCACCTTCAAGCGCAATTGCAATAGCCAATTCAGCTTCGGTCACGGTGTCCATGGCAGCGGATACCAGAGGAATATTCAGTCGGATTTTTTTTGTCAGCTGGGTGGAAGTTTTGGTCTCGCGTGGGAGAACTTCGGAATAACCCGGCACAAGAAGCACGTCGTCGTAGGTGAGTGCTTCGTAAAGGAACTTAGATGAGTTTCGATTCATGGCAAACATTGGTTATAGGTAACCCTATTTGCCCGCCAAAGTTACACACAAAAACCGATGCGATCCCATTGCGATGCAAAAATTGTATCAAAAACCGACTAAAAGCTTGCAGGATAAGCAAGAAACGTTGGAAATCTTAGGTTTAAACCTGCCAAAATCCGTTTCCTTGAATTGCCATCCAGAGTGTGGCTGAACTGAGTAAAAAATAAAGAAGACCAACTATTCCGGAAATTTTCAAACTTTCTTTCCAAAAAAACCAGGCCAACAGGGGCAAGACTTGCAGCGCATGTAGGCCCAAAAAATGGAAAATTCGTAAATCTCCATATGCTTTTGCCCAGCCTAAAAGAAAAATCCCTTCCTGTCCGTCCACGGCACCTACGGTATGACCAAGCCTTCCTGCCATCACAAATCCCTCAAAACCTGCAATCAAAAAAATGATCAATCCGATCTGAATAGCGAGTGCATAGCCCTTGGGCAAATGAGAAACTTTTTTGAAGCAGATAAAAAACCAAACCACAACCAATGAATTTAGCAAGATGGCAATTCCCATTATCTGAAAAATTATGATATCCCAAAATGAGCTGATATTGAAATGTGAAAGTTTGCCTTGGGCAGCTTGGAATGTGATCAAAACCAACTCAATTACCATCAACCAGAAAATCAAAAGACTCATTATTTTTACTTTTTTCGGCTCCCCCAGATAGTCCATCAACCAGCCCATCGTCCAGAAAAAAATGCCTACAGAAATAAAAAATTTCAAAGGCTTGAGCCAGACACTCACGCCTTGCAGTTCCCGGGGATCAACAAATGGAAAAAAGGCCAACAAGGCAGCCAACAAAAAGCAAAATGTGCCTGATTTCGCTAAAAAATAATTTCTTCGATTTAATTCAATGTACCATGTTTTCAGCATAGGGATCCTGAGGAAATTTTTTCAAATAAATCACCCGAATTATGAAATAAAGCAAAAGTCCTGTGGGTCCCAGCATAAAGGTCAATAGTAAACAGGGCAATAAGACCCAGCGATTTATCTTTCGCTTGTCTGCATCATGACAAATCCACATGCCCACAAAAAGATCAAAAACCAAATAGTGAATCCAACCGGCAAGCACAGGCTCATCATTGGAAAAAAGCAGTTTCACGTTAGCTAAAGAATCAAAGCCACCGGGAGCATCTCCTCCGATCCCTTTCAGGATGAAAACAAGATAAACCGCAGCCATTGCAGTAAATACAAAAGAAAAAAGCACTCGGTAGACCCAGCGCTTCTGATATAAAATGAATAAAAGAATCCAGCATATAAATGCCGTGCTGTTTGCAATCGAAAAAATCAGCTCTAGTTTCATTCTGTTTTTTTTACTGAAATTAAAAATAAACTGCTGATTTTTAATTGAATGCAAAAAAACATTTCGGATTATACGCTTTTCTTCCAGTATACAAATATACCCTTGATTTTGGGCTGGGAGACCGAAGAAGTCCAATAATTGGCATTTACTAGTTCATTTGAACTTCGAAGTTAGCTAATGGCAGAGTTCCGTATATCCATAAAAATCTCTATGCGCTCGTCCCTTTTTTCAATAATCGAGCAATATAAAATCCGTCAAAACCACTCTCCTGGGCCAAGACTTTTTGGTCTTCTATCAATTCAAAATCTTTACCTGCTTCACTATCCAAAAACTTCTTAACCTGAAGTTCATTTTCAGATGGTAGTATGCTACAGGTGGCATAGACCATTTGTCCGCCAGGCTTGAGCATCGAAGGGTAACTTTGAAGAATTTCCTGTTGCGTATCCCGCACTTTTTGAATGGACTCAAGGCTTAATTTCCATTTGGTGTCCGGATTTCTTCTCAAAACCCCAAGACCTGAACAGGGGACATCCAACAGCAATCGATCGGCTGATTCCTTCAATCTTTTGATAGTCTTGGTTCCTTCGATGGCCTTTGGTTCAATGATCGAAATCCCATCCCGCCGAGCTCGCAGTTTAGTCTGTTGAAGCTTCCATTCCTCCACATCCATTGCCAGGACTTTACCTTTGTTTTCCATCAAAGCGGCCAAATGAAGGGCTTTCCCTCCTGCACCGGCACAGGCGTCGATTACCCGCATCCCCGGTTCTACCGCCAAGGCTGCAGCTACCAGTTGAGAGCTTGCGTCCTGCACTTCAAAAAGCCCTTCTTTGAATGCCGGATGACGAAAGACATTTTCCCGTTGCTCCAAAACCAGGGCATCAGGATAACCTTTGACGATGTACGTATTGATACCGTCGGCCGCAAGTTGATTTTTGAGTCGCTCACGGGTAGTTTTCAGTGTATTTACTCGAAGAACAACCTCGGCTTCTTCATTAAGCGAATGGATTTCGGCCTCCCATTTATCACCAAGTTCACTTTTGCCCAACTTATGAAGCCACTCCGGTATGGATTCCAGCATGGCAGGATCCTCGATTGACTCGTATTTTCCTTTCAATTTGTCAGGATTGATTCTGGCGAATTCTTCCCACTCCGGAAGTTGATTGCCTTGCATCAACCAGTATGTGCCAAAAAGATCCCAATAGTCTTTAGTTGGACTTAAATGACCGATGAGCCTCCACCAGCGAACCATTTCATAGGTAGTCTCAGCAATGAAGGAACGATCTCTGGCTCCCCATTTGGGATTTGACTTCAGGGTTCGTTCGATGACTTTGTCAGCGTATTGGCCTTCTTCGAATATGGCTTGAAGTGCGGTATGAACTCCGCGAATGGTGTTGTTGTGTAGCTTCATGGGAGGAAAATCTCTCCACAAAGGTAAGGGGAATTACTGAGCTTCGCCTTTTCCTTGAGAAAAGGGTCTCAAATTGACTGAAACACGAATCCCCTCCCTCGCGACAGCAGAGCCAAAATCAATTCTATTTCCATAATTCATTGGATAATTGAAATACCAATCCGGTGGATAATAACCATTGGTAAGTTGAGGATAACCGCTTAAAATTTGTTTTCTGAACTCCAAAAAGTTGGCTTTTATTCCTATCTCTACCCAAGAATTTAATTCCCAATTGAATCCTAGGTCTACTCCAAATCGCCATGTTTCCTCTTTAAATTTTGTTTCTATTGGGCCTGGAATTACACTCAAGCAATTGGCACAACCCCAACCTGGAAATCCAGTGTAAAAAAACTCCGGATAAACTTCAAAAATGCCGTTTTCTCCTGTTCCTTTCATACCATAAAGAGTAAAACTCAAAGCGGTCCTGTTTCCGATTTGGACATCTTTTCTTAGGAACGTCCCAAAGGAAAAAAATTCATTGGTTTTTGCCGCCTGATTATATACCCGTTGATATCCAATAATCTCCTGTCCACCTGGCTCTGTTGGATTAGGATTGTAAAGTGGGAAACTTCTTGGGATATCTTCCTCTCTGTCACGATAGGATAAAAAATCCCCCATCAGCCCCATTGACCATGATTTGCCTAGGCCTATTCCCACAAACGGTCTAATACTTCCATTTAGATTATTGTTTTTTTCTCCGTATGCTCTTAAGCCATCCTGTTTTTGCAAATAAACACCATCAAATTCAACCCAAATTTCTGTTTGGGTAAGCCCGATTAGAGGAAAAGTGAAAAATACAGTAAGGGCAAGTAGCAGTTTTCTCATCGGATTATCTTTTTGTTTTTACCTTTACGTCACCTCTTATTCATTCGCTACACATGGGCGCATTTTTGGAACTCGTAAATCGCTGGAGTTCTCATCTAAAACTTTACCCAAAGCCAGAAGCTGACTCACTCGTTCATTGGCTTTTGGAACATCATCTGGGAATGAGGCGGGTTGACATGATGCACTTTTTAGAAGAAAAAGACCTTCCGGAGGCACTTAAACAAGACTTTGAAAGACTGAAAACCGGAGAGCCGATTCAGTATATTTTGGGTCATGGGCCTTTTTATGGAAGGGAATTCAAGGTAAGCCCTGCCACCTTGATTCCCAGAAATGAAACCGAAGAGCTGGTCCATCTGATCATCAAAGAAAACCCCCAAGCCAACTTGAGGATTCTTGACATCGGGACCGGCACCGGTTGCATTCCGATTACCTTGGCTTTGGAAATGAAAAACCCGGAGGTGTTCGCTGTGGATATTTCAGAAGATGCGCTGGAAATTGCCAAAGAAAACGCAAAGGCCCTTCAGGCAAAAGTTAAATTCCTGCCCTGTGACATCCTTGCCGAAATACCCCCCCTTTCTGATTTGGATCTCATTGTAAGCAACCCTCCCTATATTCCGTTCAGCGAAAAGGAACAAATGCATCGAAATGTACTGGATTTTGAACCCCATTTGGCACTGTTCGTCTCAACCGATGATCCTTTGGTTTTTTACAAAAAAATAGCCGAAAAAGGAAAACACCTGCTAAAACCTCATGGGAAGCTCTATTTTGAGATTAATGAAAGGTTTGGAAATGAAGTTGTCAGGGTGCTTTCAGCCTTGGATTTTAAAGAAATACGGATCATCAAGGATCTCAATGGAAAGGACCGCATCGTATCAGGCCAAAAATCCGGTGAATAACTCAAGCTTGTCGTTTAAATAAAAGAACTTCCCCACCCAAAAACAAAAAATAATTTCAACTCAGAAAATTATCAACTCAACAGCTATGAAAACTAATTTATGGAATGATTTGGCCTTGCTGGTAATTCGACTCGGCGCCGGCGGAATGATGTTAACGCACGGTATCCCAAAGATTGGCCGTCTTTTCGGTGAAGGACCGGTTAAGTTTGCTGACCCATTTGGATTGGGTCCTGAAGTTTCCCTAGGATTGGCAATTTTTGCTGAAGTAATCTGTGCTATTTTGGTGATGGTCGGATTCAAAACCCGACTAGCGACTATCCCTTTGATCTTCACGATGTTGACAGCCGCATTTTATGCGCACTGGAATGACCCTTTTGGAAGAAAGGAGCTGCCGCTACTTTACATTTGTGTATTTATTGGAATCCTGGCTTTTGGAGCAGGAAAGTATGCCGTTGATCATTTCATGAAAAAAAGGTAGCCGATTGTGCTACCTTTTTTTTAAGCTTGGATTAGCGTCTCCAGATCATTTTTTTTCCTTTACAGAATGACCTATATCACTCATTGAGCACGATTAAAAAGCAGCCTCAAAAACATCATCGAAGTGCGGTAGAATATACTGATTCTAAGGCTTTCTGAACGACCTCTAAAAAAAACTGGCCTTACTTCAATAGCCTACTACAACAAGCTCCTACGCAGGAATTAGAAATTGTCAAATTGTTTAAAAAATAGAATCATAGCTACCAGTAGTCTAGAAAAGGTTTTGAATTT
The DNA here is from genome assembly GCF_900108085.1 of Algoriphagus boritolerans DSM 17298 = JCM 18970. GTDB lineage: Bacteria > Bacteroidota > Bacteroidia > Cytophagales > Cyclobacteriaceae > Algoriphagus > Algoriphagus boritolerans. The sequence continues at coordinate 202,962 of NZ_FNVR01000004.1, read as the reverse complement.
TTTAAACTGATTTTCACCTACATCCAATTTTTTTCTTCTATCGTAAATCGCTGGTCAAAAGGAATAACTTTTCTTAAAAATACCCAGTACTGGGTATTTTTAAGAACCTCGTGATTCTTACCTTGGCTCACATAAAATTTTTAGGCTTTTAACACGATGAAAAATAAGAAAAGCGAACTGGCTAATAGAAAAGGGACGAATATTTCTTCAATGAATAATTCTGCAGAAACAGTAAAAAGCGAGCTTCCAGTGACTAAAGATTCACAGATTATTAAAAGAAAAACACTTTTTTCAAAAAGATTTAAATTAAGAATGAACACAAAAATCAAAACCGCTTTAGTAAAGCTACATTACCAAAGGAAACTAAATAAACAGGATCAAATTTTAAAAACCCGCAAGGATAAACTGCAAAAATTCACAATAAACTATATCCCTTTGTGTTCAGATGAAGATTGGGAGGCGATGTCGGATTTTTACGCCAAGAATGCCAAGAAATAATTAACTGGTTATATTTCCGGAAAATCAACTAAATTTTTGAAGTAAAATTTAAACCGAAATATCCTGTTTGAAGAAAAATAAGGCCCTCATTCATTTTTGTATGAGGGTTTTTTGATAGATGCGATCGCTATACGTTTATTTCCATCTACAAAACCGTGATTTTCGATGCTTAAATATAAAATCGTAGCTGCTGCATCTTCCAAGGTTGGGTAAAATCTTCCTCTCCAAATCCTCTGCCAAGCTGTCCTATTGCGCTGGAGAAACTCCCCTCCATTTCTTTGCAAAAGAATCCGGATTCGAAGTCGGATCTCATGGAGGCAATTACACGCTGATAATCCTTTAGACTTGGGAAAATCAGCTGTTTTTTGGTTAAACCTCTTTTATCCAGATTCTCAAGATCCTAGTCATCCAGTAGTTCAAGACCTTTGGAGAAATAGTTGGATCATTCCAGATTTTAACCTTCGGCTTTTTGCTCAATGACTCTACTGAGAATTCTGATTCCAGCTTTGAGCGTTTGGATTTCCTGTTGTTTTTGAGCCAGTCTTCTCTTATTGATGGCATAGATTAGGATAAGGTTGTCCTTATGTCGATTGGATGCCCATTGGCGAAAAAGGGTCGCTATTCGATAAATTTACGCTGTAACCCACTGATAGCATCATATCAAGATCAAAGAGGTTCGTTTTCCATTTTTTACCGTTCGTAATAAGGTGTTCCCTTTTTTACTGTGGCGAAGTAACTTTTGGCTTGGAAAAACAAGACATCAGCTCGATGCTAGTTTTTCCAAAACCCTAAAGCAAAGGTTAAAAGCGTTAAGACGAAGTTAAGAAGTAAGCTTTACTGCAATAAAATAATTAAAATGCCTGATGATTGACAGGTTTCTAAATAGGTGGATAGATTTTGTACGAGATCACATTTACGTGATTACGATCTTGATTTCCATTTCATTGATCGGATTACTTTTTGTTCAATACAACCTAATCAAACTGGAAATTGAGATCCAAAAGGAGAATTTTGACGATGAAATTGATGATGTTCTTTTGGATATGCATCATCGAATCGAGGATGACGAAGAGATTAGCAATAATTTGATTCTGCTCATCGGCGATAAAGTTCCTGCGGATAAACGTGATTCGCTTGAAAAGTATATGATCACCGAAATTAGAGAATTCACAGACAGTATTCTTACCAATCGAGCGCTTGATTTTTTGGATTACGATTTTGCGTTTTACCAACGCTATGAGGACACCATCGCTTTTGCTTCTGCGAGTGATGCCTATCAGCCAGATTATCAAAAATATGCCATCAAAGCCGGGTGGAGAATCCGGGAGGCTTATGGTAAAGGGATTTTCAGATTTGGTCTTTTATTTCACAACAAATCTCTCTATGTGGTTTATCAGATTTTTTCTATTCTTATCATTACAACACTTTTCATCCTGATCTTATTGGGTAGTTTTTTCAGTACGTTTATGGTTTTAAACAGGCAAAAACGAATCTCCCAATTCAAGAATGACTTTATTAATAACCTGACTCACGAACTGAAAACTCCAATTTTTGCATCCTCCATCCTTTATAAAATCATCAAGGAAAAGCGACATGATTTTTCAGGCAAAGAACTTGACCATTATTTGTCACTTTTGGAAAAGGAAAACCACTTACTTAAAAATAAAGTGGAGAAAGTGCTAGAATTAACGGTCTTGGAACGTGAGAATCCCGGCCTGAAGCAAGACGAAATAAACCTGCATGAGATCATCTCGCAAAAAGCGGAAATCTACCGAATAATCATTCAAGAAAGAGGCGGAGAATTGAAAAGCAGTCTGGTTGCAGAAAATCCTTCAATTCAAGGGGATCCTATGCATATTGGCAACATCATCGACAACTTGCTTGACAATGCAATAAAGTATTCTGACAAATCTCCAACGATTGAGATAAGCACTCAAAATCAATCCAAAGCGATAATTTTGACCATCAAAGACAATGGAATCGGTGTGGACAGTATGGATATTCCCTTTATTTTTGATAAATTTTTCAGGGTAAGCCAAGGAAATTTACATCAGACCAAAGGTTTTGGGTTGGGATTGAGTTATGTAAAAATGATAACCGAATTGCATGGAGGCACCATTCGGCTAGAAAGTAAACTGGGTTCTGGGACAGCCGTCATACTTAAGTTCCCTATTTTTGAAATCAACAAAGCACAATCAAATGAATCCAAAAATTCTTTTAGTTGAAGACGATAAGATTCTCGGTTATGCACTAAAGACTTATCTGGAGATGCGTCATTTTCAGGTCAATTTACAGCCCAATGGAGCTGAGGGGTTAAGTGCCTTCAATTCGGAACAATTTGACCTTTGTCTGCTGGATGTGATGATGCCTATCATGGATGGTTTTACGCTGGCAGAAGAAATCAGAAAACTCAATCCAGCTGTACCGGTGATTTTTCTTACTGCCCGCTCGATGAAAATCGACAAGCTTCAGGGCTTTCAAAAAGGAGCTGATGACTACATCGTAAAACCGGTTGACGAAGAGGAATTAATCGCCCGCATCCAAGCGGTTTTAAGAAGAACCAATCCAAGTCCGGTTTCTATTTCTTCCTACTCCATTGGCACTTTGAGTTTTGACTGGCACAGTAGGCGATTGAACGATGGCGCTCAGACCGTAATTTTGACAGATAAAGAAGCGGACTTGCTTCGGCTACTTTGCGAAAGGAAAAACCAACTCCTAGATCGGAAGGTAGTACTTCAGGAACTCTGGGGTAAAGTAGATTATTTTAATCGCAGGAGTATGGATGTCCACATGGCCAAGCTCCGCAAGCACCTTCAACTGGACCCCAAGGTCACGATCATCAACATTCATGGTAAAGGGTTTATCCTGGAAGACTAAGACCAAATCAAGCGATTTATAATCTAAATTTTTTGAAACTGACAGTTAAGCCTGTTTTTTAGATTTCAATTAAAAGTCGTCCCTGGAGGCCCCCAGTGAGAAGTGCCTGAGATTATAAGAAAAGGTAAGCATAGCGTAGCGTTGAAGAACGTTGGTCTGTCGGTCTTCGATGTACAATTCATTGATGTTCCGCCTGATATTCGCATTTTGATTAAAGAGATCAAAAATATTCAGACTGATTTCCCCTCGCTCGTTTTTGAATACTTTTTTGCCCAAGCTCATATTCACCAGCAAAAAGCTGTTGTCGAAACCTTCTGCAAGTCCGGTATTTAGTTGATGACTCATCTCCAGCCGATAGACCAATCCTCTCCAAATGATCCAGTTGTAACTGATGCGGGTATTCTGGTTGAAATAATTGTTGTTGAGGTTCGGCCTCAAGGAGTTATCTACCAAGTTGTAGGTAGATCGGGTAGAAATATTGAAATCCACGCGATCACTGATATTACTGCTAATATTGATGCCACCTCTCAGTCTGGCAGAGTTTACAAAGTTGACTTCGTTATTGATCAATCCCGGTCTTTTCGTGTATTCGATTGCTACATTCAGGTTCATATTGGACTTAATCCAATCCACCGGCATGCCATAATTGGCATAAGACCTTAGATCCCAGTAGCCATCCAGATTGACGGGCCTTGTAAGCTGGGCTCCCCGCTCCAAAATGATACCGTCACCGAGATCTATGGGTGAATCCGCTATCAATGAGCTGCTGGATATCCTGTTTTCTTCAAAAGAGGATCGGATAAATCCGAAAAACGAATGATCAGTCTCAGCATTAGTGCTTGAATATCGGATTCTAAACTGATAGGTAAAGGACTGAATCAGATCCGGATTTCCGCTTCGCAGCTGGATAGGATTGGAGTTATCCACTGCATTTTGGAGTTCTCCTACTGATGGAGTGTTGGTGTAATTGTGGTAATCAAATTCCAGTTTGCGCGATGAATTGATCAGATAATCTATTCTAAGTGAAGGCAAAATATTCGTAAACGACCGCTCCAGATATTCTTCCCGTGGAAACTGCTGGTCATTATTCAGCGATATATGCTGAATTTCTGCTTCCACCTGCATCTTGAATTTCTCCCTATTGTATTGATAGCCTATCTCGGCTTCCTGTAATAGATTGTTGCTTTTGAACGTATTACTGAGAGCGGTATCCAATGCAAATGTGGCGATGTCACCGAATTCATCTTCCAAAATATTTAATGTCCGTTGATCAGAGTCATCGATTCTATTTCCGATCTCATACTCCAATTCCACCATGCCGTATTGACCCAGCGGCTCCGTGTAGGAAAAATCCACCTCCCAGGAAGTTCCTGTCCTGTTTAGGATTATATTTTGGTTTAAGTTCTCTGCACGATCTCCTTCTAAAGCATAGAAAATGTTTTCAGCTTTACGAAAGCCATCATCTTCATCAACATGGTTTCCTGTGTAAAGCCCCAAAGTAAAGCTACGGCCCTTCTTTTTAAATTTTCTGCTGTAATACACATTGTTGGTGAAATCAAAGCGGGTATTGTCTCCAATTCGGGTGTTATTGGTTTGATTGATTAGTTCGGTGCCCGCAGAAGTGATTCCCTGAAAAAATGACGATTCAAGATCTGTTTCTGCCGAAAGATCCGATCGAACGAGGATTCGGTTATTACTGTCCAGATCGTATTCAAATCTCAGGTCAAACTCATGTTCACGGTTCCTTCTGGAATTGGAGTTTTGCTCGGTGTAGCGTTGACCTGCTCCGTCCTCCAATAAGTAATTTCGAACTAACGAGGAATTTCCCAAATTTGTCCGGTCGCGGTATTGGTAGCTGCTGGTAAACTCAATTTTGTCTCCCCAAGAGTCACTGAAGTTGAGACCAAAAGAATTCGTCTTGATGATCCCATCCTGAGGCCTGGTATTTCCCAAACTGTTTGGTTCACCGGAGTAGTCCACAGCGTTGATGTTATTGCTCAATCCGGACACGGTAATTCGTTGATTGTTGTTAAATGCATTTAGACTCATACCAAGTAAATATCGATCATCCGATCCATAGCCTCCTGTCATTTTGCCAAACTGGCCCTTGCGGTGTTCAGGATTGGTAACGATATTGATAGTTTTCTCCTGCTCCCCATCGTCAAAACCACTCAGTGCAGCTTTATCACTCAATCGGTCGTAAATCTGGATACTTTCGATGACCTCGGCAGGGAGATTTTGAAGTGCCGCCTTTACATCAGTTCCAAAAAATGGCTTACCATCCACCAAGATCTGAACAATATTTTCACCTTGAGCTTGCAGTACTCCATCCACCATGCTGATAGACGGCATTTTTTCAACCAGATTTTGGGCACTTGCATCCTTCATCGTTCGAAATGCATCCGCATTGAATTGCGTGGTGTCTCCTTTTTGTGATCCAAGGGATCTTCGTCCACTGATGACGACTTCATCCAAATTGGTCTGGGTCTCTTCCAGTAGAATAATGCCCAAATCCACTAGCCTATTTTCAATTGTAATCGGAATCGAAATGGTTTGATAACCGATGTACCGCACTTCAAAAAGATAATCTCCCGCATTTAGTTGACCGATCTCAAACCTACCATCCTGATCGCTAACCGAACCTGAGACTACTGTGGAATCCTTAGGAACCAACACGATCACTGTAGCACCTGGAAAGCCAAACCCTTCCTTTTTTTCTTGCACCTGACCTCGGATAGATTGGGCCTGAACAGCGGTGAAGGATAGGATAAAGAGAAAACTAAAAATCAGTGCGTATTTCATCTGTTTATAATTTGATTTTTATTGGTCAGATAGCCTGTCCCGATTTTTCTTCGGGAGAATCTCGCATGCATTATAATCATCCCAGTGTGTGACGATCTTCGTCATGCTCGATTTCATCTGTTTATATAAGTTGATTTTTATTGGTCAGATAGCCTGTCCCGATTTTTCTTCGGGAGAATCTCGCATGCATTATAATCATCCCAGTGTGTGACGATCTTTTTGTCACCCTCTTTCATATCTTTTTATAAGTTGTTTTTCAAAGGTCAGATAGCCTGTCCCGATTTTTCTTCGGGAGAATCTCGCATGGCAAATAATCATCCCAGTGGGTGACGTTTTCGTCATGCTCGATTTCATTTGCTTGAGTCTATAAAACCAATGCACAAATGAAAAACAAATAAACAGGCAGTTGGGAGAAGCGAAGGTTAAAAGCGCTTAAGCAATAGTTAAATTGGTTAAGTGAATGTTAACTAGTGGGGTTAAAAGAACATTCATTTTTAAATAGGTAATGCTCATTTTGATGAATCGAGAAGAAAACTTCTGCCACCTATTTTGCCGTGATGAATAAATTTGGGATAAGTTTGAGACACTCGGATGAATCTGCGTGAAAGAAGTGGAGAATAAGGCTAACAGTGTGAACTACTTTTTTTAAGGGAAATACGACTCGGATTATCCAATCCAGAATTTTTTTGAATTGTTGAAGTTTTCCAGGCCAATCAATTCCAAGTCAATATTTTTATGTTTTGCCGTGTCTTTAAAGTCCTCGATGATATCCAAAATATCAGGATGAATGAATACAGATTTGGACCCATCGATCAGAACTTGGTGATTTTCGGGTAGGTGGTCCAAGGTCAGGAGAATGTCGGCTTTGTTAAGAAAGGAAACTTCTTCTGAAAGGCGAATGATAATTTTCTGTTTGCCTTCATTTTCAAGATTTTTGGTAAAATAAGAATGTTTGTAATTGTCTCTTAGTATAAAGAAAATGGCGATTCCGCCACCAACAATAATCCCGGTGATTAGGTCCGTAAACATCACCGTTACAATGGTTATAATGAAGGGAAGAAATTGTTTTTTTCCCTGCTTAAATACTTGCTTGTAAATGGGCAAACTAGTCAGCTTATAGCCGACTACAAAAAGTACAGCTGATAAAGATGCCAATGGGATTTTATTAAGGATTGTTGGAATCATAGCTACGCAGACCAACATGATCAATCCATGGGTAATAGTTGCCGTTCGAGTCCTGCCTCCGGCGGAAACATTGGCTGAAGTCCGGACGATTACAGCAGTAATAGGCAAGCCACCAATTAATCCAGCCACAATATTTCCGATTCCTTGTGCTTTTAATTCCGTATTAGTGGATGTTTTTCTCTTATAAGGATCCAACTTATCCCCTGCTTCTGTGCTGAGCAGGGATTCCAAACTTGCAATAAATGTAATACTGAGTGCAATAGTCAGGATCTCTGGGTTGGTAATTTGTCCAAAGTCAGGGAAAGTAAAAAACCCAAGGAAGCTCCCAAAATCCGCTGCGACTGGCAAAGTGACTAAATGAGATTCGTCTAAAACTAGGCCCGGAAAGTAGAGGGAGTAAAGTAAATTCACTAAAATACTTATTATCACGGCTGCCAGTGCAGAAGGGAAAAACTTGAAAAACTTAAACTTCTTAAGTTTGGGCTTGTCCCAAATAATAATGATCAATAAGGAGATAAAAGTAATAATAGTAGCTCCCCAGCTGATATGATCAATTACGTAAAGTAGTTCGGTGAAGGTATTTCTACCATCATTTTGGGAGAAGGATTCCATTCCCTCAAACACACCATCAATCCCAAATGCATGTGGAATTTGCTTCAGGATAAGCACGAGTCCAATAGAAGCTAGAATGCCTTTGATCATTGCATTTGGAAAGAAATATGCAATTGTTCCTGCTTTTAGATAGCCAAGGATGATTTGGAAGATTCCTGCAAGGACTACTGCTAACAGCACCCCTTCGTAGGAGCCCATAGTCTGAATGGCTGTGAAAACCACTAAGGCCACACTGGCAGCTGGGCCACTCACATTGATGTTTGAGCCACTGAGAAAGCCCACGACAATGCCTCCTATTATCCCGGAAATAATTCCCGAAAACAACGGTGCACCTGAAGCTAAGGATATGCCAAGACACAGGGGCAACGCAATAAGAAAAACGACAAGACCAGCTGAAATATCTGAGGTAAAGTGGGTTTTAAACAAACTTTTATTTAACATAAAAGGGGGTGAGGTATGGTAGAATGGAATAAAAAAAACCGCCCTGAAGCTCAGGGCGGCTACTTTCAGGTTATTTTTTGGCAATAAAACTAAGCAAGTCGACCAGCTTGTTTGAATATCCCCACTCATTGTCATACCATGCGACCACTTTCACAAACGTGTCCGAAAGGGAAATACCAGCTTCAGCATCAAAAATCGATACTCTTGAATCTCCGATAAAGTCAGTGGATACTACCGCATCTTCGGTATATCCCAATATACCTTGCATGGTAGTTTCGGATACTTCTTTCATTTTAGCACATATCTCAGCGTATTTGGCAGGCCTACTGAGTATTACCGTCAAATCAACCACGGACACATTTGGAATTGGAACTCGGAAAGCCATACCAGTAAGTTTTCCGTTCAATTCCGGAATTACTTTTCCCACTGCTTTGGCAGCTCCAGTTGAGGAAGGGATAATATTTTGTCCTGCTCCACGTCCGCCTCTCCAGTCCTTTGCGGATGGCCCGTCTACGGTTTTCTGAGTAGCGGTAGTAGCGTGAACGGTAGTCATCAAACCTTCTTCGATTCCCCAATTATCATTCAATACTTTGGCAATTGGAGCCAAGCAGTTGGTGGTACAAGAAGCATTTGAAACAAATACCATATCAGAGGTATATGAATCTTCATTTACTCCCATTACAAACATTGGCGTGTCGTCCTTGGAAGGAGCAGACATGACCACTTTCTTCGCTCCTGCATCGATATGCCCTTGTGCCGATTCTTTGGTCAAAAATATACCGGTAGATTCGATAATGTAATCTGCACCTACTTCACCCCATTTGAGTGAAGACGGGTTTTTTTCTGAAGTAACTCTGATTTTATTGCCATTGACATAAAGTGCTCCATCTTTCACTTCCACCGAACCCTTAAACTGACCGTGAGTTGAATCATATTTCAGCATATATGCCATGTAATCGACATCAATTAAGTCATTGATCGCCACTACCTGAATGTCTTCTCTTTCTTGCGCAGCCCGAAAAGCGAGCCGTCCGATTCTTCCGAATCCGTTGATTCCTACATTGATTTTTTTCATGATATTTGTTTGATTTGAGTTGAAAATAAAAGGCCAGACTTGAATTTGCCTTCGTTAAAAGCTAGCTAGAGTTGAGCCCTTAGAAAATGTTCAGAGGGTAATTTTCTGGAAATTTTTTGGTCAAAAAGCGAAAAGTGACCATAAAACCTTCCGGGTAATCTGTATTGATTTTATTTAATTGCAAATACAATAAATTTGTCCAAAAAGTCAATATTTTTTCATTTTTTTCAAAAAAAGCATCTTTTTCAGAAGTGATTGACATTATTTTCTGCAAATTTTAAAAATTGTGAAAATCGAATAAACATTAAACAGCTGAATCTGACGCTCTTTTACGATTTTTTTTCTGCTTTTCGGTGGGACCGGAAAAAGTAACAAGGCATTACCATCGGCTGCATCTGACTTTAGGGAAATCGAAAAGCAACGGGGAATATCCGTAGCCACTTCCGTGCTGGGCCTGGTTTACAAAGGAATAAAACTCAACCTTCTTGACCCGCCTGGACACAAAGACTTTTCAGAAAATACTTATCGGACGCTGACTGCCGTGGACAGTGTGAATTTAGTCATTGACAACGCCAAAGGGGTCGAGAAACAAACTCTTAGATTGATGCAGTTTGCTGGATGAGAGACACCTCTGTCATGATCTTCATCAACAAGATGGAACGACCAGAAAATGACCCTTAGGATCTTTTGGATGAGCTGGAAAAAACACGGTCGATCTCTGTGCGACCTCTTACTTGGCCAATCCACAATGGAAGAGATTTTAAGGGAGTCTATAATTACAAAGCATGCTGGATCAGGTCCTCAGATCCTGACTCCCTTCAGGTATTTATGGACGAGGAAGTAGAAATCAGGAAAACTAGAAGATGTTGCAGTCTCGACTGGAGCAAACTTTATAAGCAAAAAAATCCACAACGATTTAAAATGGGTCTCTTCGGAGGGCCTAGGTCAATGTGGGGAAATAGTTATAAATGAAAATTCTACTTTAATCATAGCAGGAAAAACTGACGCTGATTTTTTTTTGATAGCCATCTGGAAAGGCTGAATAACCTATTGGGAAAAGAAACTCAAGAAGATGAACTACAAAACCTGCGTTCCAGAATTTCGATATAAAAAAAGGCTTTGTAATAATTAAATTGACAGCCGCGTCCGAAACAGAACTTCCTGAACGATTGGAAAGAGCTGAAGATGCAACACATGCTTTGCGAGGAGCACTAGAAGAAGAAGTAGTAGAAGAAGGATGTCAAGCCTGTCATCATGCAAGAGCTATACTTCAACGACGGGCTCCTTTGGATCAGGAAATCGCTATGGGGATCAAAATCGTCTTTGATGCCTTGGAGGTACCCTTGACTCGTTTGATTTCAAATGCTGGAAAAGACCCAAAGAGATCTTATCAAAATTGCGATTGGTAAATCCAATTTCTTTGAAGAACATCCTACGCATGGACTCGAAATCAATTTCGTGAGAGCTCAAAAAACACAATTAAAACATTAAAGATCAAACAACTATAATAATAGATGAACAGAAATAAGGAGTTTATCAAAAGACTTTGTGATCAGGCTGGAATCACAATAAACGGTTCAAATCCATTTGATATTCAGATTCATGATGAAAATTTTTTTAACCGAGTGACTTTAGGAGGTTCATTGGCTCTCGGAGAATCTTACATGGAAGGTGTATGGGACTGCAAGGCTTTGGATCAATTTATCGCCAAACTGTTGGATGCAGACTTAGAAACCAAAGTCCAAACCCCGCTTAGTTTTAAGCTCAAGATTTTTTTTCAACGGTTCTTTAATGCTCAATCAAGGGACAAATCAAAAAAACTAGTCTCAAAGCATTACGACATTGGAAATGATTTGTATCAAAAAATGCTTGATCCCTACATGCAATATACCTGTGGATATTGGAAAAATGTAAATAGCCTGGAAGAAGCCCAAATTCAAAAAATGGATCTGATTTGCAGAAAACTAAAATTAGAGCCGGGGATGACGCTTCTCGATATTGGCTGTGGTTGGGGAGGTTTTTCGGCCTACGCAGCCAGAAATTACCAGGTAAAAGTCTTGGGGATTACCCTGTCCAAAGAACAGCAAAAATTAGCCAAAATGCGGAATGAAGGATTACCCGTTGAAATAAAATTACAGGATTACAGAGATGTGGTTGGCCAATTTGATCGAGTAGTATCAGTCGGAATGATCGAACACGTAGGTTATCGCAATTATGGAAAATATATGGATAGGGTAGATCGACTTCTCAAGCCCGATGGAATTACTTTGATTCATACTATCGGCAGTAATAAAACAAATTTCAGCACTGATCCCTGGATTGAGAAGTACATTTTCCCGAACAGTCTAATCCCCTCTATGGCTCAGTTAAGTATTGCCATGGAGCCTTATTTTGTCCTTCAAGATGTTCATAATTTTGGGCCTCACTATGATAAAACACTTATGGCTTGGCTAGAAAATTTCAGGAAATCTTGGCCTGACTTGGAATCAAACTATGGAACCAAGTTTTACCGGATGTGGGAATACTTCCTAAATACCTCTGCTGCCTCATTTCGGATTCGAAAAAACAATCTTTGGCAGATTGTAATGACTAAAAGATCCCTACCTGGAGAATATATTGCTGTGCGTTGAGATTAATTTAATCCCTCTGATAACCCCATAGAAAATCCTATAGGGTTATGCTTTGGAATAAATAGAAAGACTAAAATTCCAAGATCATTATTTCGCGCAGCTGATGCAGTGATTGCTTTCGGGCATAAATAGCAGACGATTGATATTGATCTCCCTGCCACATCGAATGCATTTGCCAAAACCCGAGGTGCCTAATTTTCCCAGCCAGTTGTTCAGGCCTTTGAGTTTAGCTTCATTTTTCTTGATCTGGGCTTCATTGATCGAGCGATTGTTGATAAAATCCATTCGTGAAATCCGACCAATCGCACTATCCAATGCCTCTGGTGCCGAATGCTCCCGAAGGGTGATCAATTCGGTTTCGATTTCTGAGATTTTAGTAAGGATTTTCATCCTCATTTCTTCTTCTTGAGTTTTCTCCATGGATGAATTGTTTGTTCAATAGTTAAAATTATACAAGTCTGAGGCTACTCCAAAACTGAGCAAAAAATTGGATGTCTGTTATAATTTCAGATTCAAATCTGAATAATTCTTGTAAAAAACGTCATTTAACTCTAAATTCGCGACATGTAATCCATACTTACTGAGAAGGTTTTTGAAATTTTTGTCGCCGTAATGACGACTTGTAGTATTTCTCTAAAAGTAAAAGTATGAATTCCCAAAGTGAACTCTTTCACGACATCCGACTAGTCTTCAATCTCCGATACAACAAAAAACCGCAAATCTTACGTCGTGACAGTGTATTCAGCCGGGATTTTGGTTTGAGCCAATCCACTCAAGCCAGTTTTTTAACTGACATAGGAAACATCTACCGGATTCAAATTTCCACTGATGACTTACCTAAAGAGTTCAATCTCGATCAACTAGCAGAAGTGATTATTAAAAAGAAAAATAAGAAGGCATTTGCCCCTTGAGAAAGTGGTCTGCTGAATTTCCTTTTCTCACCCATAAGCTCTCTTAAAAATGGACGATACTGTACAAACAACAAAAGAAAAAATTCTGGAAACTATTATTGGAATTTTGAAAAAACAGAAAAGATTTAAAGACTTCGAAATAACCGGTAAAACTCATCTCGACCGAGACTTGAAAATGAATGCGGTCGAAATAGCTAAATTTGCCCGTGGAATGGAGGTTTCTTTTGGAATACAGATTACCTCTAATACGATGGTATTTCTGAGAGACATGGAAAGCTTGGTGTTTTACATTGATACCCAGATTTTTAAGAAAATAACCCAAGTCTAATCCTTTTCAAATAAGTTACTCCAGCACCCGAGCTTAATCTCAATCATATGAACACTTCAGAACAAGAAGAAAAAAAATATTTGAATCAAATTCTGATCAAAATCAACAAATCGATCGCGGAGATCGATGACCGGGTTGAGACTCAGCTTCGTGATATCAATGAGGCCAAAGCTCACTTGCAGGAGCACAAGCGGGACATGGATCATTTGGAGAAAAATGCCATCCGGGAATCCGTAGGCCAGATCGCCATGATGGGTGATGCCGCTGTCAGCAAAAAAAGGCGGCTACACCGCTTGCGGGACATCCCCTACTTTGGAAGATTTGACTTTCTTCAAAAAGGCAAGACCAAAAATTCTCCAATTTATGTTGGAGTTCACAACTTCACCGATGAGGAAAAAAATGAAAATTTAATCTTTGACTGGAGAGCTCCGATATCCAGCATTTTTTATGATTTTGAACTTGGGGAGGCATTTTTCCAATCCAAAACGGATAAGGTTGAAGGGGAAGTAACTCGCAAACGCCAATACCGAATTCGTGGTGGAAAAATGGAATACATGATCGAAAGCGACCTGACGATTCAAGATGATCTCCTTCAAAAAGAACTCAACAAGGCCTCTTCCACCAAGATGAAAAACATCGTGGCCACGATCCAACGGGAGCAAAATGCCATCATCCGAAATGAAAATGCCTACAACCTTATAATCCAGGGAGTGGCAGGCTCCGGCAAGACCAGTATTGCACTCCACCGAATAGCTTATCTACTCTACAAGCAAAAAGACACGATCTCTTCGGAAGAGATCCTGATCATATCTCCCAATAAGGTTTTCGCCAGCTATATTTCCAACGTCCTACCAGAACTCGGTGAAGAATCTGTCGAAGAAACCAGCATGGAAGACCTCGCAAATCGACTCTTGGAATATGAAATCCAATTTCAGGGCTTTTTCGAGCAAGTTTCAGAGCTGTTGGACAATCCACCCGCAGCACTTCAGGAACGAATAAGTGTAAAGTCTGGGCTGGACTTCCTAAGAAAAATGGATGAGTACATGGTCCATTTGGAAAATAAAGGCTTTGACGCACAGGATATTACGATCAATAAAAAAGTGATCCCGGGTTGGTTTATCCGTGAAAAATTTGAACAGTATAATCGCTTTCCAATCTTAAAGCGATTCAATGAAATCGGTCGGGAAGTCGTCGCCTCAGTCTATCGGGAGTATGGCTATGAAATCACCGGCAAAGAGCGGGCGCAATTGCAGCAGACGATTCGAAAGATGTTTCCTGCCACCAATCTGAGGACGCTTTATAAAAATTTTTACGATTGGCTGGGTAACCCCAAGCTCCTGAAAATGAGAAAAGGAAGTCAATATGAATATTCCGACGTTTATCCTTTGATCTACCTTAAATACAAGCTGGAGGGAATTCAACCTTTTTACAAAGTCAAGCATTTGATCATCGACGAAATGCAAGATTACTCTGCGGTTCAATACCAGGTTTTGAATCGAATGTTTACTTGCCGGAAGACTATTTTGGGTGACATCAACCAGTCAGTGAATCCTTTCAGTTCATCAAATCTGGAAGTAATCCAGCAAATTATTTCTAATTCGGATTGCATGACTATGCTGAAAAGCTACAGGTCCACCTACGAAATCACCGAGTTTACCAAAAAAATCAAAAAGGGTGTAATGGCAGAGCCCATTGAGCGACATGGCAACCAGCCGGTAATTTCCGGCTTTATGAGTATAGGGGATGAAATCGATCAGACGCTAAACAAACTTGTTCAATTTGAGGAGTCAGACCATAACTCCATTGGCATCATTTGCAAAACTCAGGAACAGGCAAACACACTCCACACTGCGATTAAGGAACGGGGCCTCTCGATTGATATGCTCGATGCGACAAGCGCTTCATTTTCCGGGGGAAAAGTCCTGACCACCGCACATCTGGCCAAAGGCTTGGAATTTGATCAAGTCATCGTACCATTTGCCAGCAATACCAATTACAAAACCGAGGCTGACTTACAAATGCTCTATATAGCCTGCACCCGTGCAATGCACGAATTAAATCTCAGCTTCACCGGAAAGCTGACCGATTTTCTAAAGAATTAAAGGACTACTGATACACCCAATTTTACAATCAAGGATCGAGTAAAGAATTAAACTATAAAATGGAGTAATAGTACTTCATTACAGAATTTTATTTTATTTTCAAAAAAAATCCAATTTGACATATTTCACAACAGAATGGATTATAAATACAGGAAGTTTTAAAAAGAAATGAATTCCTTGAGAATATTTTAGTGTTTTCCGAAATCGATTGAATTAATAAAAATGCTCGAAAAATCTATATTCGGAATCAAATTGGGATAGAAAGTGAAATTTAGAATATTGTTTTGTTTTCTGTAAAATATTACCTTCGCATCGCAATGTAAATTTTCAGGTCATCTTTCGCAAAAACGGTAATTTTTAGGGATTCTTCCCCGCGAGGAGCCTCATTTTCTTTACGCTTGGGCATTGCAAACTCTGTTTGATTCTAAGTGAAATTTATTTAACACCCTCCCAATACTTTATGAAGAAATACTTCAACCTATTTGATTTTACCCAACGCGTTGATTACAAAACCGAAGTACTTTCAGGTATTACAGTGGCCCTTGCCTTGATTCCCGAGGCTGTGGCTTTTGCTTTGATTGCCGGCCTTTCTCCCCTTACCGGATTGTATGCCTCATTTG
Organism: Algoriphagus boritolerans DSM 17298 = JCM 18970; assembly: GCF_900108085.1. Taxonomy (GTDB): domain Bacteria; phylum Bacteroidota; class Bacteroidia; order Cytophagales; family Cyclobacteriaceae; genus Algoriphagus; species Algoriphagus boritolerans. The sequence continues at coordinate 186,881 of NZ_FNVR01000004.1, read as the reverse complement.
TGGTGGGTTTAGTTACCTCCATCTTTGGCGGAAGACCTGGAATGATCTCTGGTGCCACCGGAGCTATTGCAGTTATTATCATTACCCTTGCACTATCCCATGGAGTTGAGTATGTATTTGCTACCGTAGTTTTGGCGGGTTTAATACAATTGGCAGCAGGGTCTCTAAAGCTCGGGAAGTTCATTCGCTTGGTTCCTCATCCCGTGATTTTTGGATTTGTCAATGGCCTGGCCATCATCATCTTCATGTCCCAGCTTGACCAATTCAAGGGTAGTGATGGCAATTGGTTACAAGGAGCCGCACTTTATATTCTTATTGGATTGGTAGTATTGACCATGTTGATCATTTGGGGTTTGCCCAAACTAACCAAAGCCGTTCCAGCTTCGTTGGTCGCTATTGTTGTTGTTTTTGGAATAGTGGTCGGAGTTGGTTTAGACACCAAAACAGTCGGTGACATTGCAAGTATCAAGGGGGGCTTCCCTCCCTTTCATATTCCTGCAGTACCCTTCAATTTAGAAACCTTGATGCTCATATTACCTTATTCGGCTATCATGGCTGGGGTGGGATTGATTGAGTCACTTTTAACCTTGAATATCATTGACGAAATCACTGAAACCCGTGGACGAAGTAACAAAGAAGCTATTGCACAAGGAATGGCCAACTTGACCTCTGGATTTTTCTCAGGGATGGGAGGATGTGCCATGTTGGGTCAGAGTTTGATTAACGTGTCCTCAGGTGCCCGAGCAAGACTATCCGGAATTGTTGCTTCCGTAATGTTATTAGTGTTTATCATATTCGGATCCAGCCTGATCGAACAAGTACCCATGGCCGCATTGACGGGTTTGATGATTATGGTGGCCATAGGCACCTTCGAGTGGGCAAGTATAAAGACCATCACAAAAATGCCAAAAAAGGACATTTTCCTGATGTTTTTGGTGACCGTCGTAACCGCTGTGCTGCACAATTTGGCCTTGGCTGTTTTGATCGGGGTGATTTTGGCAGCATTGTTCTTTGCTTGGGACAATGCCAAAAGAATCCGTGCCCGCAAGTATGTGGACGAGAATGGAGTAAAGCATTATGAAATGTATGGTCCACTTTTCTTTGGTTCGGTGACCGCATTTGCTGAAAAATTTGAAGTGCTGGACGATCCAAATGAGGTGATCATTGATTTTGCTGAAAGCCGTGTGGTGGATATGTCCGCTATTGAAGCGCTCAACAAAATCACGGAACGATATCATAAAGTGGGTAAAAAAGTTCAATTGAAGCATCTTAGTCCGGATTGTAGAAAGCTACTTGCCAAAGCAGATGAAATTATTATAGTGAATATCATGCAAGACCCTACCTACAAAGTCTTATCAGACAATCTATCCAGCTTCTAAAAAATATAACCTAAACCTGTTGTAGGCGTCCGGTTCGGGAATAGGTACCGGGCTGGACGCTTTTTTTTTCTAACCTTATAACCCAAATTTCAAATGCAACAAAATTCAACTGAAACCAGCGCTGAACTGACGGAAAAAGAGTTGAAAGTAATTTTCACCTCTATCAATCCCATCTTTAGTTTGATTGAACCTTTGAAAAATCTTGAAATCCAAGCGGAATGGATTCCCCTAGTCAAAAGCAGTGAAGCAGGAGAAGATTCATTCACTTTCTCTAGTCTCAAATCAACGTTCGATGCAGCCCAAGAGCAAGAGGCTGATCTAGTAATTGCTGTAGATTTAGATTCAAATCTTTTTTCGATTGGAGTCCGGAAGTTTGCCAAATCTAATTTTCTCCTGCTCAACATCCACCAGCTTACCGTATTGCTGAGCAGTATTTTATTGGAAAATCACTCTGATTTTGACTTATATCGGTCCATTTTAATCACTTCCGCCGCTGATAAGCTCTTTGAAAAACGAAACTTAGGCATCAAAATCCTTTCTGAGATAAAATCACCTATTGCTGAGATTCCTGAATACGATAACATACCCGATGGATCTTTGATTGTATCTGACCAACAGGAACTTGAACTGAAAGGACAGCGAGACAGCATGAGCTACCTGCTAAGCCGAATTATAGATGAAGCCAAAAAGGAGGCAAACCGTGATCGAACACTTTTCGAAAAATTGATTGAGATCTATCAAACAATTGGATATCAGCGGGAAAAACTACTTTCAGTGTCCACAGAAGGGGCTAACCAAAAGCAGTTTTTTAAGAAGATATTTGAAAAATTCCGCAAAAAACCTCCTGTAAATCTCGGATTCGCTGATCTGGTAGCAGTCGAAGATCTACAAAACGGTTCACTTAAAAACCTTCTCAGCGGAAGAATCGTGGCTTCTCGCCTTCCTTTCACCCAAGGCCTTCAAGTTTACCTCACCAACCAAATCCGTTTCCTGATGCTTCTCAAAGGGGACAAAGTCTTTTTCTTTTTCACTTCTGAAGGGAGAACCATAAGCGCGGAAGAAATCGGAAAAATAAATCAAACGTATGATCAACAAGTGGTGAAGTTGCTCAGCGAAATCAATCGCTTAGGATTAGTGGATTAGGAAATCGAGGCATCAGGTCATCAAAGTCCTCGCGCTTATCCTTACTTTTATCGGAAAATTCTTTGCCTTGAAAATATCCCAATGAACTATCTACAATTTGTCAGGAGAAATAGCATCATGGTGGTATTTGGTATCATGATGACCACCCTGTCCAGTTTTGGGCAGACATTTTTACTGGCACTTTACGTCCCTTTTTTAATCGCAGATTTTGATTTATCCAATAGTTCTATATCTACATTTTACGGCATTGCCACAATTTTCAGTGCTTCTATCCTGCCCAAGGTTGGCAAATTAATAGACACCATACCCATCAGGCAGTTTACTTTAGCCACAACTGTTCTTTTTGTAGTTTCTTTACTTATTTTTTCGTTTGCAACAGCATGGTGGGTAATCCCCATTTCCTTTCTGGGACTTCGACTCGCCGGCCAGGGACTTTACTCCCATATTTCCATCACAGCGATGTCTCGTTATTTTGACATCAATCGTGGCAAAGCGATCAGTTTAGCCTCCTTGGGTCATCCCTTAGGGCAAGCAATCCTCCCTGCGATTATTTTGGTGGTTATTGGATGGGTGGGGTGGCGCGAATCACTTTGGATCAATGCCGGTGTAGTCACTTTTGTAGTGTTTGTTTTCACCTTATTCTTTTTGAAAGAGAACATCCTTAAGCCAGAAGGAGAGGAAACTGCAGAATTGGTAAAATCAGAATCCAAAGAAAAGCCCATTCGTCAACGGGATATCATGCGTTCCAAGGAATTTTGGCTATTGGCACCCAATGTCTTCTTTATTCCTTTTGCCATTACTGGCCTTTTTTTCTACCAGATTGCTATCGTTGATTTTAAAGGCTGGTCAGATGGTATTGTGGCCGCTGGACTTTCCATTTATGCTATAGCCGGTGCTTTAAGCACTCTTATGGCAGGACCATTGATCGATAAGTATCGGGCCAAAGCTTTCTTTCCATGGTATTTGATTCCTTTCTTTTTTGCTATCCTAGGACTCTGGTTGATCCCAAACGTATGGTCCATGTTTGTCTACATGTTATTAATGGGACTCTCGGTAGGTTTTGGATCAGCTATTTTGGCAGCGCTACAGGTGGAATTTTTCGGTAAAAAGTACATAGGCTCAGTAAGAAGTCTATTCACCTCCATGATGGTGCTCAGCTCAGCAGTGGGGCCAGCTCTTTATGGGATCATTTTGGATGCCGGATGGGGATGGGAGGTAGTACTACCTGTCAATTTGGCTATTTTATTACCCATAATTCTTCAATCTTTCCGGGCAATGCCACGCTTCACTCGGGCCAAATGGAAGTTTAAGTATAAGAGAATAAAGGCAAGGTGGAACAATCAATAAACCCAATTAATTCTATGTTATGAAGAAGCTATTTTGTGCCATTTTAGCTTTTAAAGTGGATCGCATGCAAGCAGCGAAATCCAGCTTATAATTGTCTTTACCTGAGTTTTACCTTCAATTGCTCCCTGGGGAGCGGTATGTCGGAAATCCCGAATTACAACTGGTTGTTCAAATTCAGCTCTTTTAAAATTTTTCAAATTTGCTCGGTGATAGCCCAGATTAAAGAAATAATTACATCCTCATCTGAAGGCTTAGGAATAGAACAACTCCTTAGATTGCTCCCATTTCATATTGAAAAGAGAGCACTTCAAAGACGACTAAAAAGCCTCAGAGAAAAGAATCTGATTCTAATAAAAGGAGAAGCTCGATCCACAAAGTATTATACAAATGTCCCTGAACAAACTCAGGAATCTGGAAAGATAAAATCAGAAGAGGACAGACAATCGACCATTCCCCTTTCATAAGCAGGCAAAGACGTTTGGGCCTTGATCTCACGTCCTGTTGCACAACGAAAACCTGTCGGAAACGAACGAGGTTTCTTGGAAAATTACCGTCCTAACATCGACAGCTTTCTCACTAAAGAAGAAAAACCAAAACTGGCAGAATGGGGAAATACCAGGAACGAAGAACAGCCAGCCGGAACCTATGCCAGAGAAATAGTAAATCGCCTTTTGATCGACCTATCTTGGAATTCGAGCAGAATGGAAGGGAACACTTATTCGCTTTTGGATACAGAGCTGTTAATCCATAACGGAAAAAACCCCTCGAACAAGTCTCCGATGGAAACCCCTAAAAAAGTTGTGCTGTATTGAAGCAAACATAAAAAAGGGATTGTAAATCATTGATTTATAATCCATTAATTTATTATTATAGTAGCGGGAACAGGACTATTTTAAAATACTGGTTATTAATAGGTTATGACTTATAGAGGACAAATAGGGGGACAGGTTCATTTTGAGGCAACAATTTCAAATTCATTTGAATTGGTTTTAATCTACAACCTAAAATTATCAATAAAATCACGATTTATAAGCCAATTAAGTCATTCGAGATTTGAATAATTTTTTCTTTTTGCCGTAAAGATTCTGATTTTAAAAGAATTTCAGCTACTGAGATCAGAAATCGAATTTTTGTGACTCTGGAATTTAGCCATGCCCAATCCATTTGAGTGATTTCGAATTTCAACCCTCGAACAATTCGTACCGTGCGATATGTACGAGCCGTTCGAGGTGTACGAATTCTGGATTGCTTTTTCTTTTTGCTGTTTGAACCTCTTTCTTGGAGAAGAAAAGCACCACTCGATTACTTTGCACTTCAACTATCAAATTGTGCACATAGCGTGTGCACAATCAAAACTTAGTAATTAAACTCAGCTACAATTCTTCAAAACGACTCGACAAAAGCGGAGAAATAGAGAATCGACATTCTTACCAAAGAATGACGCGATTTAAATATTGCGTCAATTATCGTGACACAATTCTTTTTATTACGTGATTTTTATGATATTATTGTCGCGATACAAATGGGATTGAAGATGAAAAATCGAGATGAGCTACAACTGATTAAAGAAATAATTGCATCATCATCTGATGGCTTAGGAATAGAACAACTCCTTAGGTTGCTCCCATTTAAAATTGAAAAGAGAGCGCTTCAAAGACGACTAAAAAGCCTTAGAGAAAAGAATCTGATTCTAATAAAAGGAGAAGCTCGATCCACAAAGTATTATACAAATGTCCCTGAACAAACTCAAGATTCTGGAAGAATAAAATCAGAAGAGGAGCGACAATCGACCATTCCCCTTTCACAAGATGGCAAAGACATTTGGGCCTTGGTCAAACGTCCTGTAGCACAAAGGAAACCTGTCGGATACGAACGAAGTTTCTTGGAAAATTACCGTCCCAACATCGACAGCTTTCTCAGCAAAGAAGAAAAACAAAAACTGGCTGAATGGGGAAATACTAGGAATGGAGAACAGCCAGCCGGGACCTATGCCAGAGAAATATTAAATCGCCTTTTAATCGACCTTTCTTGGAATTCAAGCAGACTGGAAGGCAACACCTATTCCCTCTTGGATACGGAACTGCTTATCCATAACGGAAAAACCCCCTCGAACAAGTCTCCGATGGAAACCCAGATGATTCTCAACCACAAGGAGGCTATCGAGTTTTTGGTAGAATCGTCTGATGAGGTGGGCTTCAATCGCTATACTTTTCTCAATCTCCATGCCCTGCTTTCAAACAACCTGTTGCCAAATCCGGCTGCATCCGGCAGGCTTAGAACATTTGGCGTGGGAATCACCAATTCCGTATTTACTCCGTTGGGAATTCCGCAACTCATCGAAGAATCTTTTGACCTAATACTGGCAAAGGCAAGCCAGATCAAAAATCCATTTGAACAAGCTTTTTTTGTATTGGTTCAGCTTCCCTATCTCCAACCATTTGATGATGTCAATAAGCGAGTATCCAGATTGGCTGCCAATATTCCGTTAAATAGATACAACCTTGCTCCTCTTTCATTTATAGATGTACCGGAAGAAAGCTATATCAAAGGAATGCTTGGCATTTATGAATTAAACCGAATCGAATTATTCAAGGATGTTTTTCTGTGGGCATATGAGCGATCCGCTATGCGCTATGCCGCCATCCGACAATCTTTGGGTGAACCTGATCCATTTCGTATGAAATACCGGGAAGAAATACGTGGGATCGTCTGCCTAATCGTCAGCAATGCAATGGATAAAGAAGCAGCATCCGAAGCAATAAAATCTGAAGTCAAAAAATTACCAGAACCAGACCAATCTAGGTTCACTGAAGTAGTAGAAACCGAACTCCTCGGACTTCATGAAGGAAATTTTGTTCGCTATCGAATTAGACCCTCCGAATTTTCTGCTTGGAAAAAGAAATGGGATTCTTAGAAAGCATAAAAAACTTGCCAAATCCCCGAATCTCTGTTAAATATCATGCATTCAATTGGCCAGAATTAGAAAAATCTCAGGTGAAAAATCAAAAAAGAGGACAAAATGAGGGACAAATTGGAGGACAATTTGAATCAAACAAAATCAATTTGAATTTACAAACCGCAATATAGAGGGTATAAAACACAAAAGTTGACCGTAAAACGATCAACTATTTATTGAGTATCTGGAACAGGACTATTTTAACTATCTGTTTTTCAATTATTTACAAATCAAAGGGGATAAAAAAAAAGGGCAAATAAAAGTGACCACTCCTGTAATAAAGGTTTTTAAGCCCGATTTAATGCCGGGTTCTCTCTTTTAGTCCTTGATTATTTTAACTTCTCCCATATTCTTAGGAGAAGTTATTCGGCCCAACGCACGGAATTTTTCCAGTGTGAACTCATTTAGCTGGATTTCCATCTTCTCTGTATTTTTTCCATTTCCCAACTCATTATATCGATGGAGACCTTTAAGCATTCCGGTGTGCGTAACAATTTTATAATCCTTCTTCAACTCCAGTTCCTCTCTGTTCACTTTTACATTACTAATCCTGCTACCTGCAGGTTTAGTGTAATCTAAGGAGTAGCTCACTCCACTACTTTGAAGCAGGCCTCCCACCACTTCATATTTATCACCTGGTCTTTGATTAGTGGCCGTTTGCTCCAGAGTAGCTTTTACCTGCTCTCCTGTGAGTATAAGAGTTGCTACTTTTGGTGGATGAGGAAAAAGCCGGTAAAGATTTTCCGGTGTAATTTCTCCCAGCAGGGAGACCCCGTATCCCACTCCCGGCAAAAAGGAAATGTTTGCATCATATTCTTCACGAAGCAAATTGCCTACAAGTTTCTCAAAGGGACTTTCACTTTTATATTGTCTGTCAATTACCTCTGTTGCCGTTGCTATTTTCTCCTCCAGATAATCCTTGTGTGGTGCACGTAGGTTTTCAATGAGGGATTCCATTTCCGGATCCTTTTTGTAGTCGCTCACCCACAATAAATGATGTTGCGCCTTTACACCTGCGAGTTGGTTATTCCTAATTTGTAATTCAACTTCACCCAACGCCGCAGCATCTGACAGAGCCTGAACTATATAGGTGTTGTTTATTTTCTCAGGTTTTGAGATCAGGTCATGGCTGTGCCCGCCTATGATGAGGTCTATGTCGCTGAATTCTTCAGCGGTTAACCTGTCAATAGCAGTGCCCTGGTGGGAAAGCAATACAATTATATCTGCTTTCTCCTTAAGCTCCGGTAAATATTCGCGTATTACCTCATTGCCACGACGAAATTTAAGGTCTCCCATATTATCGATGTTGCCGGTAAGGTTTGTATTGTGATAGGCCAATGAAAGAATTCCAATCCTTGTTCCTCCAATTTCCCTAATAAGGTATGGATTATTGAAAATGCTTTTTCCGGTTCGGATGTCTGTTATATTGGCTGCGCCAAAAGGAAATCCCGCAATTTTCATCAGCTCTTCCGTGCGTTCTCTGCCATAATCAAAATCATGATTTCCAAGGGATAAATAGTCATATCCCAGTTGTTTCATCATAGTAATTACCGCTTCCCCTTCTGTTAAATTCCCCAGTAGATCGTCACTAAAGGTGTCTCCGGCATCCAGCAATAAAACATTGCCGTCACCCTTGGCATTTCTGAGTTCCTTCACAGCAGTAGCCAATACTGCAAAACCTCCGATTTCAGCCTCTCTTTCAAAGGTAATAAGAGTATCCCTCTCCGGATCACCGGTCTGAGAGGTTGCACTACCCAAAGTGGTTTTAAATGGCATATAATTCCCGTGAATGTCGTTTGTATGCAGGATGAAGATAGATTGTGTTTCTCCGGTTTTAGGAGAGGTGATTGTTGTTCCGCTTCCGCAGGAAGTAATAACAGAAAGGATCATCATTAAATTTAAAATTCTTTTTATATTACTAGTTTTCATTTTACAGTAAATTTTAAACCTTTTTTAAATTACTTCTCATTATTAAAAGGCTTCTAATTATTTTTAAATTTACCAATCTTTTGAATTGTTTTTCTCTATTTCTGGGACTGAAATTCAGTTCACCGTATGAGATTCTGTTCCCTGATTTAAAAATTAAACAAATTCTCCAATATTCAGTCATAACTCTTTGAGGCGGCTAACAATTCTCCGTTTTCACCAATTAAATTTGCATTCAGCTTTTTGATGATTATATCGAGTTTTTGCTTTCCGATAATCTTTTTTACTTTCTTGACCTTACCAGAAACACACCATTATCTTTAGGCAATTCCGTTTTTTGCATTTGCATAAAGGACTGCAACCCAATATTCCTACATCGACCTTAAAAGCACTTCAGGGTCACTCCAAACATTGGCCTCCATTTCACGACAATTGACACATCCGTTGACCGATGGTTTATCCTGTTATTTTACACAGGCCAAGGCTGCTTTGAAATCAAAGAATCCCTGAATTCCATGGGGGAGGTCTAGGGATCTCCATATTTTGGATTTGCAGAGGATTCTGAAATACCGATGCGATCGGAACCAAAATAGATTTTTATTTCCCTTCCTTGAAAGCCTATTGGTTATTTTAAATCCAGAAGAAATTCTTTGAAATCTTTAGTATCATAATCCCCCATTCCCAAATGGGTTAGGGCAATTTTTTCGTTTGCGTCAATAACATACGTGGTTGGAATGCTTTGTGAGCTGTACATTTGAGGCATTTGTCCGTCAACACTGTATACTTCAAAGTCGTACCCTTTATTTTTATTAAAGTCGATCGCTTTTTGAAAATTCTGATCTACTGAAAGCATTATAAAAACAACGTCTTCTTTATTGACATCATTGTAAAGCTTATTAATTCCGGGCATTTCGGCGATACAGGGAGGACACCAGGTAGCCCATATATTCATGAAAATTACCTTTCCCCGGAATTTTTCCATGCTTACTTTTTCACCTTTAGAATTGATAAGGTTCATACTAAAATCCGCCTTTGGATTTGAATTAATAGTCGCAACCTCGGCTGTAGCTGATTCTGCTTTCTGTTCCAGATCGGGATTCATGATTCCGGTTACCAGAAGCCCCCGTTGCATAAATCCTATTACTTCAGTATGTAATCCTGTGGCAAAAAGCGTCAATATTATGGCGCCAATTACACTGTATTCTATAAGGCTCTTTTTTGTTTTCTTGTTCATGATATAAGTATTTGGTATTTATTGTTTGTAGCCGTTACCCATTTATTACACCAAAGCAAATAAGTTGTCATCATTAACGTCGAATTTTGGGTGTGCCTTCAGAAATTCTGTCATCGCTTCAACGGCCTTGATATCCATTACCTTTCTGTTTTTTCCAATATTTTTTGGAACACCTTGTGAAGTCACAAAACTCACTTTGAAAATTTCTTTGGGATTGAGCTGCTTTTCGCCAAAATAAATTTCCTGTATACGGTGTCCCACGGGATTTTCTATTCGAAGGTTTATACGTAAACCTGAACACCTTTTAACATATCCGCCCATCTGCTTCATCGGATCAGATGAAAAGGTTCGTTCAAGGTTTTCCTCCAGCATATCAATGATTTCCTGTCCAGTTAAATCTACTGTAGAAACAGGTGGGTTCATTGGAATGATATTGAACAAATCTTCCTCTGTGATATTACCTTTTTCTATAGGTACACCATAGCGCCATCCATTTGAAAAAGAGATTTCAGTACCACTTACATACTTAACAGCATTCAATAACAAATTATCCATAGATGAATTCATGGTATTATACCTATGCAATGTCACTTCAGTACTACCGATCAAGTTATTTTTTACTGATTCAAAAGGTTGTAATATGGTATGGATTATTTTTTCCATTTCTGCATCAGGAGAAATGTGACTCCCTACTTTTAATAATTCGTACTGATGCCCAGTAATTAGTTTGTCCTCTATCTTTAATTTTAAATGACCTAGAAATGACCCGTGGCAACCACATTGAATGACTATTGATTTATTCACCAACACAGGTTCATACAAACGATTGTGTGTATGGGCACTTAAACAAATATCGATACCCGCAACTTTCTTAAGCAGATGCATGTCCTGAGGGAATCCATTGTGAGACAACAAGATGATAATATCAACTTGGTCGTTCTTTAGCTGCTTTATGTATCCAGGTAATTCATCAATTCCATCGGTAATTTTTAGTCCTTCACTAAATTCAGAAGGCGTTGTTTTATCAATAATATTAGAACAAATACCAATCACCCCAATTTTCAGGTTTTCTTTTTGTATTGTTATAAAAGGCTGAAGAAAAAGACTCCCATCCTCATTGTAAACATTTATCCCAAGCATGGGAAAATTTAACTTTGACAACAAGTTTTTTAGCTGTTCTGGCCCGTATGCAAAATCCCAATGACCTACCATGGCATTGAAATAAAGTTCATTTAGCACCGGTATAATCGCCTCACCCTTTGAACTTACTAAGGGTAATGTTCCATGAAAAGTATCTCCTCCATCGAATAATAAAGATGTACTATCTTTTTGTCGAATTCCCTTAATTAGCGTTGAAATTCGGGAATACCCACCCACAGATTCGGTGAATTCATCTCTGTTATTGTAGAACAATTCATTGTGCGGCTCTAAATAACCATGCACATCATTTAGATATATTATATTTAATTCCATTTTATTTTTTATTAAGTTTATTTCTATTTACCATCGTGAACAATTAGCACTTTTTCACGATTTGTATTTACTAAAATTTATACCAATTTTTTTTTAATCTTTTTTAAATTCAAAATTTAAGAAATAAATACTACTCAAATCATCAGAAATAATAATCCAGAATTTTATTTGAATTTATAACATTATAAAAGCCCTCTAAATAATAAGGAATGCCATTATTTAGAGGATTTATTCATCTGGCTCCAATTAACTTGGGATTTTTAGTTAATTATTCCTTCTTTTATTTCTTCCGATGGTTTTAACAGGATATTGTCATTTGGAGAAAGGTTACCAAAGACCTCTGTCAGGCTATCCAACCGTATGCCCTCTTTCACGTCGATACGCTGCATTTTCTTTTCATTCAAAGTCATGATGTAAGTTCCCTTCTGCGTACTAAGTACGCTTTGAGTGGGTACCCAATAGGAAGAGTTTTTGCGTTGTAACTTTAGTTTTACCTGTGCATAATCACCACCCTGCAATTCCCCCAACGGGTTTTTTACATCAAACTCCAAGGTAAGGGAGCGGTCTTGTTGGTCTAGCAATCCCGAAGTGCGGGACAATTCAGCAGAGAATGTTTTTCCCGGTTGCGAACTGACGGTAAAGGTAGCTTGCATGCCTTTTTTTACGGAAGCAGCATGTTTTTCTGGAAGGGATAATGTTAAACGCAACTTATTTCCCTGAGCCATCATAAACAAAGGAAGATTTGCTCCTGTACCTACTAATGCTCCCACAGAAATATTCCGCCGGGTAATCACACCATCAAAAGGCGCTAGGATGCGCAGATATTGCTGGAGCTGTGAAGAGTGGGCAGTACCTGCTTTGGAGGCATTATAAGCGGATTCTGCACTTTCCATTATACTCTTAGCTCTGTCCAGTTCAATAGCTGCCACAGCTCCTTCTGTTTTCGAGGCATCTACCATGCGCTCGTACGCTTGAATCGCATATTGGTAATCGCTAAAAACCTTTTGCTCTGTAGATTTATCGGACAGGTATATCTGATTCATTTCAGGAGCTTCCAATATCGCCAAGAGTTGCCCTTTGCGAACATAATCTCCGCGGTCCACAAGTAACTGCTTTACAAAACCACTTACCCTGGCATGTACTTCTACCTGTTCGAACGGTTTCAGTTCTGCCGGCACTGATATTTCATATTCTGGATTGATGAACTTGACGGGGACTGTAGGATATGTAATAGGCTTCACATCCTTTTTTTGCACCAGTTCATTTTTTTCATCGGGTGAACATGCAGTGAAAAATAATATCAGAACAGTGGCGATTGCCAATAATGACTTATTTCTTAAAATTCGTTGATACATCTTATTTGTTATTTTAAGTTTTATGATATCGTATTTTCTAAATAGTATTTGCTCTCTTCATCATCAGGGTCCAAAGAAGGACTGACATTTTTTGTCTTGGACATCAGGGAAGAAAAGAAATGCGGGAGCAGAAGTAAAATGGTTGCGGTAGATGCAATAAGTCCACCGATAACAGCCCTCCCCAATGGGGCAACCTGCTCCGCACCGTCTCCCAGTCCAATTGCCATTGGTAACATACCGGCAAGCATGGCTGTGGCAGTCATCAATACCGGTCTCAATCTGGACGAAGCTGCCAGCCTTGCAGCATTTGCAGGTTTCAGAGCTAAATTCCTCCGATAAAATTCAGCTTGGTTTACAAGAAGGACAGCGTTCGATACCGAAACCCCAATGGACATGATAATTCCCATGTAAGATTGGAGATTGAGCGTACTACCCGTCAGGAAGAGAATGATGAGACTTCCGGCAAAAACCGCAGGGACCACGGCAAGTATTATCAAGGGTACTTTGAATGATTGGTAGTATGCCGAAAGCATAAGGAATATTGCAATAATAGCGACACCCAAACCAGCCAGAAGGCTGCCCAACGTATCATCCAGAAGCTGCAAGGTCCCCTCGGTCCAAACCGTAGTTCCGCGAGGTGGTTCACCTGCCTCTTTTATTGCATTTTTTACCGCTCGAGAAGCTGTTCCCAGATCCTTGCCATATACGTTGGCTATGACAGTTACATAACGATTCGGGCCTTTACGGTTTACCTGCGCCGGAGCGATTATCCTGCGGATGGTAGCGACATCTTCCAGTACGGGGCGTATGCTTCCTTTTTTCAAAGGCAGAGACCTCAATTTTTCTTCCGAAGACATAATTGACTCTGGTATCTGTACCTGGACCTGGAAGACCAATCCTGACTTGGGATCAACCCACAGGTTTTTGTCTGTAAATCTGGTAGATGAGGTTGCAGTAACAATGCTCCGTGTAATATCCTGCATGGTCAGTCCGAATTGTCCGGCGAGGTCACGGTTTACCTCGATTTCCAAATTTGGATATGCAACGGGTTCGACAATTCGGACATCCCTCAAATAAGGTACATTTTTCAAGTTGGCTTCAATCTTTGATGCATGCGCAAAAGCTCCTAATACTTGACCGGCACCTACTTTAACTTCAATTGGTGTCATGGCTCCCTGTCCCATTATTTTTTCAGTCAGCTCCGTAGGCTCAAAATTGAACTTGGATTCGGGATGATTTTGAGCAATTACTTTTCTGATTTTTTCTTTCAAATCTTCCATTGAGCCACTATAAATCTCTTGATCTACAGACACCTGCAAGACAGCTTCATGCGAAGCATTGGTGAAAAGAAAAATGGCATTGATTGGGGAGCCTGCCGGATGCATACCGACAAAGGCTGAGGTGATGATTATTCCATTTTCAGGAAGCTGCTCTTTAATATCGTCGGTAATTTCCCGAACAAGTTTCTCTGTCACTTCTAGCCTGCTGCCTTGTGGCGCCTGTATCCGTAATTGAAAATCACCACTATTTGAAACCGGCATGACATCCGTACCAACAACGGTTAACAGCAATGCTGATACACCACCGGCAACAACAACATACAGAATGAAAAGGGAAAGCGATTTTTTTGAATACTTACGCATCCTGTAGGAATAATTCACCCTAAACTTTTCAAAGAAAGCCCGTTTCCTTGGTGTGTTGGCGACCTCATGGTGTTTGTTTTTCATCATCCAATTGGCCAGTATCGGTACAAAGGTCTGTGATGCCAGAAAGGAGGCAATCATAGCAAATGCAACTGCCATGGATAAAGGCATGAACATATCTCTTGGGAGGCCGGTCATAACAAAGGCAGGCGTTAAAACGGCAAGGATACAGAACAAGATCAACAGTTTGGGAGTGGAGATTTCAAGCAGAGCATCCACGATGGCCCGATGCTTTCCTTTCCTCATTTCCATATGCTGGTGGATATTTTCTATCGTCACCGTCGCTTCATCTACCAGGATTCCTATCGATAAAGCCAGGCCACTCAATGTCATGATATTGATGGTTTGGCCAAAAAGGTAAAGAACCATAACAGCAGAAAGAACAGCAATCGGGATAGTCAATACGACTATTAAAGCCCCACGGGTATCACCCAAAAACAAGAGTATGATCAGTCCTGTGAAAACGGCACCCAAAATACCCTCATGGATAAGGTTTGAAAGTGACCTTTCGATATAAGTGGACTGATCAAACTCGTATCGGATATTGACATCTTCCGGCAATTGATTTTTCAACATGGGAAGAGCCGATTTAAGGTTCTGCACTGCGTCCAACGTTGAAGCATCTGCCTTTTTGATGATCGGAAGATAAACCGACCGTTTGCCATTAATCAGTGCATATCCGACGGTTTGATCGGCCGCGTCTTCCACACTGGCAACATCCCGGACATACACGGTACGATTGTCACCCGTTTTAATAGGTGTGTTTAAAAATTCTTCAGGGCTCTTTGCTAAGGAGTTTAGTGGAGCCATCAGGTTTTCATCCCCTATTCGAATATTTCCGGCGGGAGAAGGAAGGCTACTCTTCGTAATTGCTACAGTTATTTCCTCGGGACTTAGCCCGTTTGCCTGCATCGCTTCGGGATCAACGTTGATCACAATCGATCGGATATTACCACCGAACGGAGCCGGAGCAGTGATGCCGGGAATCTCTACAAACATCGGCCTTATTCTCGTCAGCACCAGCGTCTGTATTTCATTAACAGACCTCTGATCGCTTTCAAAGATTAGTTGCCCAACGGGAAGTGAACTTCCGTCAAAACGAACAACGATCGGGGGCACGGCTCCGGATGGCAGGAATCCCATTGCCCTTGAAACCGATGTAGAAACTTCACCTGCTGCCTGTGACATATTGGTCCCGGGATAAAAGGTAAGTTTCATCAGGGTTAATCCTTGAATACTTTTAAAATCAATATTCTTTACCCCACCTACAAACAGCAAGACCTTTTGGAACTCGTTGGCCATAAATCCATCCATGTAAGCAGGTGACAATCCTCCATAAGGCATCGCGATGTACATCGCCGGTAATTCCACCTCCGGAAAAATATCTACGTTGATTTTACTTATCGTGCTATAGGAAAAGACAGCTATTGCCAGCACCACCACCATTATGGCAATTGGCTTCCTTAATGCAAATCTTATTAAGTTCATACTTAAAAATTAAAGGTTGTTAAAGAGAAAGTCGAAATCGGCGGTCAGTTCCGCCTCGTAAGCCAGGAGCATCCAATATTCACGGGAAGCCTCGATATGATTATTCTCGGCCTGTTCTAATAAGGTGCGTACCTGCAACAACTCACTGAGTGTGATAAGACCACTCTTGTATCGCGCCAGATACATGTTGTAGGCATCCCGCGATTGGTTTACCCCGAGCCTGGTTTTTTGAAGCTGTTCAGATTGTTGGAAGATTTTTACCTGCGATGCAGTCAGGTCGGCTCGCATAGCCTGCTCGTATTGTGAGTACAGCAGTTTTTCACTTTCAGCTTCTTTAAAGAGCTCTTCTCCTTTGAAATAGTTGGTGCGAAGGCTGGTAATATTCCAAGTGATACCGATACCCACGAGAAAATTATTGGTGTTATTATTAAAACCGTCTTTCCATGCTCCCGATTCGGTCCCATTGGGGTTGATTCCTGTCCCTCTGTAGGCATAACCACCCAGCAAATTCATAGATGGCAATGATGCTCTTTTCTGAGCCTCACCGCTTAATTCATAGAATTGGGCCTGTTTTTCCAGCGCGCTGAGTATAGGATGCGAAGGATCAACAGTGTTATCGGTATTTAAATGATTTCTTTCCGGATTACTGAAACGGTAGGCGGATGCGGTATAATTGACCGTATCTCCGCCAAATAACTCCAATAATTTAATAAACGAGGCTTCCTTATATCCCTTCCATTTATCATTCTCACCCATTGATTGGATATAGGAAGAGGACGCGAGTAAACTATCCGCAGCCGGTTTTAGGCCGGATGCCGACAACCCGGAAGTGGTTTTGCGAATATCATCGAGACGTTGTACGTTCGTTTCCGACCAGTTCAGCTTGGCATCATTATATAAAAGAGAAATGTAACGTTCTGATAATAACTTTTTAAGGTTAAGTAGGTAAGCATCCTTTTCACTCATGGATTTACCGGATAAGGCATTCGCGGCCTCATTTTCCTTGCGAAGTCTGCCGAAGGAAAATAGCTCCCACTCGATTGTAGCGGAACCGAAACTGTTGGCTGCCATATTGCTCCCGTTTAGGGAATTTCCAGAACCGCTTACATTGAAGAAACCTGGTTGCGGGAAAAATGCTCCTGCACTTCCTTCGTATGTACCATAGGTAGTTTGTGCCTGTGCTTTTAGCTGGGGAAGCATTCCGCTTTTTACAGCCCGCTCATTGAGCTTTGCTGCTTCAACAGCTGAATTTTTTACCCCGACACCGGGATATTTCTCTTCTACTTTTGGCCACAAATTGCCTAAAGTATTCTCTTTTGGTTGCTGCCCATACAATGGGAACGAGACAGCAATGGCAAAGCACATGACTGTGATTGCTATAATATGTTTGATCATCCTACTATAGAATTTTTGATAGATCGGAAAAACGATCCATGATTATTAAAATGAAAACAAAAGAAATTCTGCCTATTGAAACCTGGCGGTCAATAGGAAAAAGAAATGTAGGATGGTATTAAAGGATGAGTTTCCGGTATTGGAGAAAAATAGGTAAAGTACCGTAGATCTTTAAATTCCCGTAAAGGGGATGTGATTGTTCCTTGCAGAAAATATAACCTAGCAGGAAAAGAAAAGTGGCCGTTAATAGAAGGGCAGGCAATAAATCGTTTGCGCTGATAGAAATCTCCTGAGAGATTATTGTATCCGCAGTTTCACTGTAGAAACATTTTTCAACCCCGTATCCAGAGATAAGATTGGTTTTTTTAGCTGAGCCTTGTTCCGTATTGACCGGAATATCAGCCAGACTCAAAAGGCCGTTTTTGATTGGGCATGATGTTAACAACACCAAAAGCATAGCAGCGAATACAAAAAAGTCTCGCAACTTATTTTTGGAAATATTTTTTGCAGCCTTATTCATGAAGTGACAAAAGTAGGTTATTAATAGCTCTGCGCACATGAAAGGATTTCAGAATTAGCTATTTTTAACATGCATAATTTTTTCATGGTATGCTTGATCAAGCTGATTTAAGGACCATACTTTAACATTAAACATGCATTAACCAATCTATTTCCACTAGTAATTTTTTCACATTCAGTGATTTACATGCTTTCTTGCCCTCCCCTGGTTTCGCAGACCGAATTCAAAAATCGAAAAGGGTATGCCCCGACCCCACACAAAGAAAACTGAGTCAGGGGCTCTTCCCATTATCCGCAAAGGTAACCCGCTCCCATTCCGTCGAAAATTAGGCTTATCAGTTTTTTAAAAAATGAATGCGACCATTTTATTGACCGATTAGATGTTTAATTAAGACCTGATATTGATTTCAAAATCTGTTTTTTTATCTAAACTTATTTAAATTTACTTTAGCCTTCCCAATGAAAAAATCTGCCCCATTTGTTCTTCTAATCTGCTTTAGCCTATACCACCTCGGATTTTTTGCGGTGCAGTTCCTTATGCCTATGGCAATACATCAACATTGGGAAAATCAGATTTGGGAAAATGACGAAGACTTTCTTGAGGGAAAACTGATCCGAATTCCTTTTGCCATGCCGTATGGGCAGAATCAGGAAAACTTTCAAACGGTGAATTTCCAGATGGAAATTGAGGGAAAAGTGAACCGCGTAATAAAACAACGGTATTTTGAAGATCACCTGGAGGTAGTCGTGGTGAAGGATGAACTCCAAACGAAACTTAATGAACAAGTGAAACTCTGGATAGTTTCTCTCGCATCTGATCAGGGAGATTTTGAGGGGCCGCCTTTACAGAAAGTACTTTTAAAATCCTTCGCAAAAGACTTTGTCCCACGCGTACACGATTTCTCCCTTGCACCAAAACTTACCGAAATATTAATCCGGCATTTTTCTCCTTTTTTAGTCAGCATTCCGAAGGGAATCAAGGATATCCTACTGCTTCCTCCCCAGGGAATCCAGTTCTCTTGAATCTTTTTTCAGGGAAATAATCCCTGAATTTTCCCATCAATTATGACTTCTACTTATGAATTACAAGTATTATTTCTACTTGCTGATGGCCTATTGCTGCCTTTCAGGCAGAGTATATGCACAGCAAGACACTATTAAAACCTTATCTCTCGAAGAGATTAAAATCCAGAATTTCCGACTTCAAAACCCGGTCACCAGTCTCCCCTCAACGAATGGATTGATGATAATCGGAGGAAGGAAATCCGAAGTTATTTCCCTGAGCGGACTGGCTACTAATCTTGCAGAAAAGACAGGCCGTAGTCTTTTTGCAAAGATCCCTTCTGCATTTATTTATGACATGGATGGCACCGGCAATCAAATCAACCTCTCTGTAAGGGGATTAGATGGCCACCGCAGTTGGGAATTCAACGTGCGGCAAAACGGCGTAATGATCAATACCGATATCTATGGGTATCCTGCCAGTCACTATTCCATGCCAATAGAAGCGGTCGGGCAGATAGAATTGATTCGTGGAACCGCCGCACTTCAGTATGGTCAGCAGTTTGGTGGCATGCTCAATTACGTGCTCAAAAAACCCGATCCAAGCAGAAAGTTTAGCCTTGAAAACATCAGTTCCGCAGGTTCTTTTGGCCTCTTATCCAACTGCACCTCAATCGGAGGGACGGTAGGGAAGTTCAGCTATTTTGGGTACTACCAAAAGCGGAATTCCAATGGATACCGAGATAACGGAAAATCAGAGTCTGATGCTCAGCATGTGGAAATTTCGTATCAGTTTAATGATCGGCTAAAAGGCAAAGCAGAACTGAGCAGAAGTATCTTCTTGTACCAGATTCCAGGTCCGCTTACAGACGCACAATTTGAGCAAGACCCGACCCAAGCCACCCGGTCACGCAATTATTACAGTCCTGAAATCTGGGTACCGGCATTGACACTGGAAGGCAGATTGGCAGCTAATACAAGTTTCAGTTTGGTGGGAAGCGGGATATTTGGTCAGAGAAGTTCAGTCACTTTTGATGCACTTGCAAACGTGCCCGACACCATCAATAGTGCAACTTCTGAGTACGCTCCTAGAAATGTGGATATTGATAATTACCATACCCGGACTTTTGAGGCTAGAATTTTACATGGATATACATTAGGTTCTGTTAAAAATGATCTCTCAATTTCAGTTCGATATTTCAATAATTCCTTTGATCGCAGGCAAAGGGGAAAAGGGACGACTGGCACAGACTACGACCTGTCTGTTTTAGGAGATTTTCCCAGAGATATCAACTTGAAAAGTCAAAGCATTGCAGCATCACTGGAAAACCAATTTCACTTAAATGACCGATTTTCAATTTCACCTGGATTACGGATAGAGAATGGAAGTTCAGCAATGAGCGGAACTATCAGTTATGTGGAAGCAGAGCAGGTGCCTCAGGAGATAGAATATGATTTCGTGACTTTGGGGATAAACGCCAATTATCAGTTTTCGCCTTCCAATCGTTTGTATGGAGGAATTTCCCAAGCCAACAGACCAGTTCTGTTTCAGGATATAATTCCCGGAAATCCTCTTACTATAATCAACCCAAACCTTACACATAGCTTTGGATACAATTCGGAAATTGGCTGGGAAACCAGCCCTAAGGAGTCAATGCATTTAAACGCCACCTTATTTTACACATTTATAGGCAACCGCATAGGTAATATTTTAGTGGAGCAAGATGGAACAACTTTGGTTCAAAAAAGTAATATTGGAGACAGTGGAACGGCCGGGGTTGAACTCCTTTGGGACTGGGAATTTCTGAAGAACGATCGCTTTTCCCTTTCCTTTTATACTTCATCGAGTTGGATGCGGGCTCGATATCTTAATGGTTTAGTGGCCGGATCGGAAGGAAATGAAGAAATTATAGGGAATTATGTAGAGGCTGTTCCTGAGTGGATCAGCAGAAACGGGCTAACCGCTTCCTATGGTTCTTTACAATTGGCTCTACAGCATCAGTTTGTAAGCGAATCTTTTTCCGACGCACTCAATACAAAAAGTCCACCTCCATCAGGTGCAGTGGGTTTGGTTCCTTCTTATCACATTTGGGATCTTCAGGGAATTTATACCTATGAAAACCTGACTTTGCGGGCAAGTTTTCAGAATATTTTCGACAACTCCTATTTCACAAAAAGACCTCAAATGTATCCGGGACCAGGCATATGGTCGTCTGATGGAAGAAGTCTTGTTCTTTCAATTGGACTAAAAATATAAGTTGACAGTCAAAAATCTATCGACAATTTAAGTTCGAATCAATCGAAAAGAAAAAGGATTAATTGTTTTATTCTAAATATAATTCTCCAGCCGATACTTTTGTTTGATTTCAACTTTCGTTGATAAGGAAACTTAAAATTCAAAGAGAGGTCATTTCTGACCTCTCTTTTATAGTATTCCTTTCGTTCTGGTCTGAATTAGGTTTGTGGAGTTGCCTCTTTCTGTGAACGAATCAATTTACCCACTCACATTTCCAGGTTTTGGCAGCGAAAGCTCATATACACAAGGAATCACAATCAGGTTCAACACCGTAGCGGATATCAGACCCCCTAAAATCACCACAGCCATCGGGCTTTGAATCTCGTTTCCTGGTTCACTGCCATTTATAACCAATGGGATCAAAGCCAAGCCGGTGGTAAAGGCGGTCATCAGAATCGGGTTGAGTCGATCCAATGCTCCGTGCTTCAGCAATTCCCATCCTTGTAACCCTTCTTTTCTCAGGTCTTCGTATCGGGAAACCAACAGGATTCCGTTACGGGTGGCGATACCAAACAAGCTGATAAAACCGATAGTCGCTGCGATGCTGATGATTCCCGAGGTAAAATACAGAATCAAAATTCCTCCGATCAAAGCCAATGGGAGGTTGATCAGCACAATGGCAGACAGCTTGGTATCCTGGAATTCATAATACAGCAGCAAGAAGATTACCAAAAGCGCCAGGAATGCAGTAATCAACAGCAGTTGAGAAGCTTTTGCTTCGCTTTCAAACTGTCCATCGTAAACCACACGATACCCTACAGGAAGTTGGATTTCAGAGTTGATGACCTCCTGAATATCATTCACCACACCCCGAAGGTCTCTGTTTTGCACGTTGGCGGCAATGACAATGTGCCGCTGTACGTTTTCCCTGCTGACCGAATTGGCACTGCTGACAGAGGAGACCGTCGCCAACTGGTTTAGCGGCAATTGCCCGCCCTCAGGCAGTTGGATCAAAGCACGCAGGATTGCATCCATGGAGTTTCTTGATTCCTTTTCAAACCGTACCATCAGGTCAAAGTAAAACTGGCCTTCGTAGATTTCCCCAGCTTTCTCTCCGGCAAAAGCCACGTCCGCCTGATTCATCAAATCCCCGACCGTCATCCCATAGGCTGCAAGCATCTGTCGGTTTGGAGTAATCCGGATTTGGGGAACTTCAATCTGCTGGTCAACTGCCACATCGGCAATACCTTCGACGGAGCGAATCTGGGTTTCGATATTCTTGCCGATTTCAAAGAGTTTGGGAAGATCATCCCCGAAAACCTTGACTGCAATATTCGCACGGGTACCGGAAAGCATGTGGTCAATCCGGTGGGCGATGGGTTGCCCGAGGGTGATGTTGATCCCCGGTACTACACTGAGTTTGGTTCGGACTTCTTCGAAAAACTGCTCTTTGGTTTTCCCATCCAAGGTGAACGGCACGTCGATTTCTGCCGCATTTACACCCTGGGCATGCTCATCCAACTCTGCACGGCCTGTTCTTCGGGTGACTACTTCGACCTCCGGCATTTCCAGAAGCAAGGTTTCGATCATCTTCCCGGCCTTGTTGCTTTCCTCCAAGGACATTCCCGGAACTCCGACTGCGGAAATCACCAGTGAACCTTCGTTGAACTCAGGCAGGAAACTTCTTCCCAGCTGTGACATCAGTACCAAACTCAACAAAAAAGCTCCCACAGTCAATCCAAGGATCAGTTTTGGGAAGGCAAGCGCTTTTTCAAGAACACTTGCATATTGCTTTCGAAGCCATCGCTCTACTTTGGTCCCTTCCGCCCGTTTCATGAGTACTTTATCATCCTTCAGCAGGAAAGAACACAGGACTGGCGTGAGCGTAACTGCCACCACCAAGGAAGTCATAACCGAGGTGATAAAGGCGATCCCAAGCGGCTGAAGTAATCTGCCTTCCATCCCACTGAGGAAGAACAGCGGTACAAACGACACGATGATAATCAGGGTGGCGATGATGATGGAGCTGCGGATTTCCATCGAAGCATCCTTGACCACTTGGAGAATAGGAAGTCTTTCGGCCAAGGGTTTTCGGATGTTTTCCCTCAATCGCTTGAAAACGTTCTCCACATCAATGATTGCATCATCTACCAAGGCTCCAATCGCGATAGCCATCCCACCCAAACTCATGGTATTGATGGTGTATCCCAAAAGCTGAAGGACAATGATCGTCACCAGCAGGGAAATCGGAATGGCAAGGAGGGAAATCAAGGTTGTCCGCCAATTCATCAGGAAGATGAAAAGCACCAGAATCACGAAGAAAGCTCCTTCCAACAGGGTCTGGTTCAGATTAGAAATGGACGCTTCGATAAAGTCCGATTGACGGAAGATCCTGCTTTGGATATCCACTCCTTTCGGCAAAGTGGTTCTCAAATCCTCTACTGCGGCATCCAGGCGTTCGGTCAGTTCCAGGGTGTTGACTTCAGGCTGTTTCGAAATCGTCATAATCACTGCCGGTTCTGCATTGAGCGAACCGTCTCCGATTTTGTCCGCAGCTCCGATTTTTACTTCGGCAACATCCCTGATCCTTATCGTCTGACCATTGACCTGTTTTAGGACCGCTTCTTCCAGCTGATCCACGGCATAAGCTCTTCCGTTTCCCTTGATCAAGTATTGGTTGCCGTACTCGTTCAGAAATCCTCCCGGAGCGTTTTGGTTGCTTTCTTTTACTTTTTGAAAAAGCTCTTCCAAACCCACCCTATAGTATTTCAGCTTCTCGGGATTGGCCAGGACCTGATACTGTTTGTAATCGCCACCGATGACTACCACATTGGCGATCCCGCCAATGGACTTGATCCTGGGTCTGATCGTCCAGTCTGCCAGAGTTCTCAGTTCCATCGGAGAAAGACTGTCCGATCGAATACCCAAGAGCATGATTTCTCCCATGATCGAAGAGATAGGAGCCATCGTAGGCGTACCCACTCCCTCCGGCAGTACTTCCTGCACCATTGGGATTCGTTCACTCACGATTTGCCTCGCTCTGTAAATATCTGTTCCCCATTCAAATTCTACCCAAACGATGGAAATACCAGCTGCTGAGGAGGAACGGATTCGTCTTACGTTCGGAGAACCGTTGAGTGCGGTCTCCAATTGGTAAGTCACCAATTTCTCCACCTCTTCGGATTCCATGCCGTGAGCTTCGGTCAAAATCGTAACTGTCGGCGCTGTCAAATCCGGAAACACGTCCACATTCATCGTCCGGGCCAAAAACAGCCCAGCCACGCTCAATAATACCGCTGCCAACAAAACCAGAAATCGGTTTTGAAGGGAAAATGATAAAATCCTGTTTAGCATTGGTTCGACGGCTTAGTGTGCATGACCGTGTGCGGGTGCCTGACCTGACATGGATGCCATTTTCACCTGATAAGCTCCCCTGGTTACCACTACTTCTCCCGGTTTCAGTCCGTTTAAAACTTCCACTTCGGACCCGTTTTTCTTACCGACTTGGATATTTCTCCTTTCAAAACTTTCACCGGAAAGCTGTACGATGACAGAGTACTGACCGTAATCTTCTAGGAGCGCTGCGGAGGGAATCGCCGTTCCGTTGGCAGGAATACCCACAGCCAACTGAGCTTCGGTAAAGCTTCCCTCAGGCATTTCTACTCCTTCATTGACTTCGGCAAAAACCGAGAGAAGCGGCTGGTCAGCTTCAACTTCCTTGCCCACGGAAAGGACTTTCCCACCTTTTGCCTTCAGGCTTGACCAGTTGTTTGGACTGGTTTGGTAGAAAATATCCTGTAGTTGTTGGAGTTGGGAAAAGTAGGCCGGGCTCACCCGGACTTCAAGCAGACTGCTTTTGTGGCTGGTTACCGAAAAAAGGGCCGCACCCTGATTCACAAACTGCCCGTTTTGAGCCTGTATGGATTTGATGTATCCGTCGATCGGAGAAATGATCTGCTTTCCCGAACCGGTATAGCCACTGCTTAGCGTTTCAAAGTTAGCTTTGGCAATCATATAGCGCTGCTCCACTCTTTCAAACTCCGCTTTGGGGACAATCTTGGCTTCGAACAGCTCCTTTTTTCGCAAATATTCCGACTGAGCCTGCTCAAATTCTGCTTTGGCCTTTTGGATTTCGGTGTCAAGATTTCCGGTGGTCAACCCAGCCCCACTGACCGTCATGAGCACTTGGCCTTTTCGGACTGGACTGCCTTCCGTAAGCATCCCTTTGGCAAAGCTTACGCTTCCACTGGCAGGGGCGATCAGAGTTTGGTAATCCGAAGGAGCTACTTTCCAAACTCCAGAGGTCGGGATGATATCCAAAATCTCTTTTTCCATCACCGGAGCAGTTTGAAAGTCCATTTTCCAAGCCTGTTCTTTCAGAAAAGAAATGGCGTTGGCATTTTCAGCAGCCACGGGTACACCCTGGACTGCATCTTCAACCGATGCAAAAACCTGCACGTTGCCGACTTCGATCCGGTCAGAATAGTCCGGAGTCTTCAGTTCAAAGACCAAGCGGTATTCACCTGCTTCTTTGGGCTGCAAGGTTGGTGTAAAAATCCCCTGGGAGGAAGGAGCATCCGCGGTGCTTCGGATTCCTTTGTCACCCTTGATCAGATTGACAGTCACAGAACCCTCACGAACGGGTTGATGCCGGTCCAAAACCGTGAAATGTGCGGCAAATCGACTGGGTTGGCCAACCACCAATGCCGGGAATTCAACAAAAAGCTCCGTCTGTCCAGTCCAAATTGTAAAGTTCAAAGCTGGGACAGCACCCTCCTCATGAGAGTGCTCTTCACCATCCTCATGGCTGTGTGCTTCTTGTTCTTCTGCTGACTGGCAAGCCGTGATCAGCAGAAATAATGTCATCATATATATCAATCGCATACCTCTGAGTTTTTAGTGATCCTTGTGTTTTTCTCCGTCCTCATGGGTATGAGTACCGGTGGTATCTTGGACTGTAAATTCTTCCTGAGAAGTTGTATCGTGGCTATGATCTCCGTCCTCGTGGCTATGTTCCTCATCGACATGCTCATGGGAGTCTGGCCCATGCTCATGCGCTTGTTCTTCGGTTGATTTTTTGCCACAGGCAAGGGCAAGTACCAAGGTAGATGCGATTAGAATTTTTGAAGTTTTCATAATGTCGTTGTTTTGGATGTTTTAGAGTTGATGTTTGAGTATGGAGGTATGTGATTGATATAGTTGATGTTGCATTTCCAGGAATGTGTCAAACGCTTGACGGAAGAACTGGATTTCCTGAAAGTATTGGAGAAAAGACAACTCCCCCAGCTGGTAGGCTTGCAGTAACAGTTCTTCTGAATCCAGTGCCGTCAAGGTGCTCTGATACTCTGTGAATTTTGCCCGGAGAAGTGTGTAGTTCCTGTATTCCCGATCGAATTGAGCCCTTGCGAGATTGACTTTGGACAAGCTGTTTTGGGCTTGGAACTCCACCTGAGATTGGGCAGCTTTTACCTTACCCCGACTACCCCAAAGCGGAATAGTCAAACCACCGTAGATTCCTGAATAATAGGAACCCATGACTCCCTGCCTATTGAATCCTGCCGCCAGGTTGGGTAAAACCTTGTTCTTTTCCAGTTGAAGACTTTGCTGGGCAAGCAATTCTTCCTGCTGGATTTGTAGAAGCTGGGGTTCTGACTTTAGCTTTTCCGTCCAGATGCTATCCGAATCCGTCAACCCTGCGAAGACTGGATATTCCTCAGGGATAGCAGTGATCGATGTTCCTCCGTTCAGGTTTTCCAGTTGCCCTTTTAGGTTTTGAATCTGGTTTTCAAGTTGCTGGACAGCGAACTGCTGTTGCAGCCAAGCCACTTTAGCCTTGTTAAGCTCAAGAATACCCACCTCCTCTTTCTGGAAAAGTTGATTCACCTGATCAAAAACTGTTTTGGCTTGTTCGGTTCGGGATGTAAAGACGTCCAGTTTTTTGGAAATCAGGATCAACTCAAGCGCATAAGCCTGGGCCGAGCCAAGAATCTCTTGTCGCCTGGCCTTATACTCAAGTTCATATTGAGATACTTGCTGATTGATCAGGTTTTTCCTCGAGCTATAGACCGTGGGAAATTCGAAGGATTGGGTGATCTGGTATTCGGTATAATCTCCAGTAATGTTCTCACCGAAAGGCAGGTAAAAGATTCCCACTTCCGGATCAGGAAGATTGTTGCCTGACAGAAGTTCAAATCTTTTACCTTCCAGGGCAGTTGAAAGCGCCTGGAGTTCTAGGTTGTTTTGTTCGACTTGTTGTAACAGTTCTTCCAAACTGGTCTGGGAATAGCCCCGCCAGGATAGCAGAAACAGACAACCTGCGAACAGGATGTTTTTTAACATGTGATGTTGGTTTTGGCTAAAACACGGAATTGAAGCGCATTTGATAGCGCCAAGGCATGAAGGAATGTTCCTCCACTAGTTTAGCCTAGAGCAGGTGGACCCCGTAAGGATTTACAGGAAAAAAATGGGGGATCGAGATCGGGATCCTCCTGATTCTTGAGCTTATCATGCTCAATGTTCGGTAGGATCGGTGGATCCTGAATTGAAATAATGGCAACCTCCACAATCTTCCGCTGATCCTTTTTGATCAGGTCGGATTTTTCGTGGTTTACCGTGATGGTTTGTGGTAAATGATTGGAGTGGGTGTGATTCTGAAAGAACAGATCAATGAGGTACTTTTTCTCCGCACTTTCCTCATCGTGACCGTGGTGATGATCATGTGAGTGGCTTGCTTGAGCTCCATGGTGAGAATGTTCTTCATGCTCGTGGTGAACATGTGGTAAAGCCGTATGCATCAGCATCATCCAAAGGATGAGCAGCATGGAGTTGGCTTTTATGGAAAGTGCGAGTCTCACGTTTTCAAATATAGGGATTTAAAAATTTGGATTTATTTATCAACCTGCTGATAAAATAACACTCTTGCAAAAAAGAATTCACTTTCAGGGTAATGGAGGCTAGTTAAGCTAGAAGGTGGGATAAATTTAAAGTCAAGAAAAATGCAATTCTTGCATTGAAGAAGTTACCTGTACCCTTACCAAGGGACCAAGGTATAACTAGGTTAATAATAAGTTTTTGGATAATACTAACCCTAAATAATTTATTCATTAAGTCCCTAAAATTTTCATGCTTTGAATCTCAAACTTGGTCTATTTTTATATAAATACATCTTTATTTATTTACACCAATAAGCTAAACTACTTTGATTCAAAACCGTAAAGTAGTATGTTGAATATCAAACCATCTGATTATGTGGTCAGTCATAAAATTTTTAGGAACCATTTTCATCAGCTTCATAGCAATGATTGGAGCATTAGGATCAGATAATCCTTTTCCGCTTTTTGCGGTTGCATGGGGGATTTGGATACTTTATATCGTAAGCCTACGGACAAAGAGAAAAAAGGAGTTGGACAGAGAGCGGCTAATCCGGGAAATTTTGGATAAGCTTTAAATACAGCAAAAATTTTAAATAGGCATCCCCTTTTCCCTTAATTCCCTCAAGCAGGCTGCTAGTTTGATTTCATCTCCCTCGTCGATTGATGAAATCGCTAACAAACACAATTCCTTTAGGCGGCGTCCAGCTGAAAGCCGCTCATAAGGCAACTTCAAATTAGTGAGACAAATTCTTTTAATCTTCATGCGGATACGCACCTCCAAGGTCACCAATTCCTCCCGGAGACGCTCTTCTTCTAATGTTAATTTTTTTGACAAATTCATGTCAATATTTTAAATACTCGAAATCACTATGGCAAGAATTACTCCCTTTAAAAAAGTGACAAGGTTTTCAAAGTTTATCGAATGGGGATTTCTAACCAAAACTTATAGCCAGTTAGTTTTCTAGATTCCACATCCATCTTTTGGCAGCTAGTTTCCAATCTCCAATTCGATCACCGAATTGCGAACGCCAAAAAGTGGACCGATGAAAATAAAAGAAAATATCTCCTTCTTCTATTTCGAATCTGTGAGTTGAGAAATACAGCCTGACTTGATTTAAAGTAGGTATCCTGCAACCTGATTTTATCCATTTTTTTGCTCCCTTACTCATGTTCTTTTTTATTAAGTGGAGCAATAAACTTCCTGTAAGAATTTCTCTATTTCTCAGAAGTACCACCGGAGGTGGTCAATTTTTAGAGGATAGATCAAAGGAAAAAATGAGTAAAAAAGGGGGATCACTCCTCCCCCTTCTGGTCAATTCCAAGAATATAATTCGCTGCTTGATGTGCCTTTTGGGCAGCATAGATCAACATTTTTGGATCTTCCTGTAATGGCTTAAACCATCCTTTCAGATAGGCCAAGGAGTTTTTGAAATTGGCATCCTTGATTCCTGCAAGTGCATTCAGAAAACTGGCTCCCATTTCGGCAATCAATTCCTCTTTTGAATATTCCACCGAACCAAAGCCAACCAAAGCCGGTCTTTCTGCAAATCTTCCTAATCTGCTAGAATGGCCACTGCTATGGATCATCTCATGAAAAAGTACAGAATAATATTGCTCGTCACCTTTGAAGGATTCCTTATCCGGCATATTGATAAAATCTCTGGAAGGGCTATAAAATGCCTCGTCTCCTTCATGAACAATATTCGGACAGGTGGTATAACCTGAAATGATGGATTCGCAAGTTTCGATTGGGGAAAAAACCCTTTCCTCAGTACCTTCAATGGAAAAATCGATTCCTTCTATCTGATCGATGTTGAAAACCGTCCAGATAAAGGGGGTAAACTTTCTTCCAAAAAGATCCTCGTTTTCTCCTTCTTCATTGGAAGCCTTTCCTTTTACAAACTTGGAAATCTTCCAGAATACGACTTTAGAACCTTTTTCATCCTTTTTGACATTTCCGCCAAGGTGTTTTGCCTGATTGTAGGTCAGAAAATAAGGACTTTTGAATTTCTTGGAGATGGTAACCCAAGCCAGCCAAAGTGCATTGAATCCCAAATAAGGACGGTTCGAAGCATAATTCTTCGGAGAGTTTTTAGGACTCCATACTTGTTCCCAAGTAAGGTTTTCATTTTGGATACCTTCGATGATTTCGTTGGTAACGGTTTCCGCTAATTGGTTGAAATTTTCCCAAGTCTTCATGGTTGCAGAGTTTTAGAGTGTGACAGAAAAGGATTGATAAAGAGATTATTTAGTTGTTCATCAGTCACATAAAGCCCGGTTATATCCAAGGATATTAGGAAGATCGACCCGACACTTAAACTGAGATTTTTCCCGAGTACAAGGGGTAATTTTTTGGGAGTGAAGGGCGATATGTGGGCGTGAAGTGACATTTTTTTTATCCACTGGTATTGAGGTTCTGACCGACATGCAACCCATAGAGTGTGGTTCTGCATAGGGCAAAAGCCTGGGATAAAAAACTGGGAGGCAGTCCGTAGGAGACCCTGTTTTTTAGCTCAGGGCGGAGCGCACTTTTGACTGTTGCAGGTTCGCACTCAACCTTTGCATCGTCGTGTCATACACCGAAGACCGGGGGATTGAGAAGAAAAAAATGGAACGGAGCGCTCACCGACCGAAACGGACAAAAATCTCGATGTACTCGGAAGAAAAATCGGAAACAGGCTTGCCCCCTAAAGGAGGCTCGGGCTACGGCTTCACGAAACGGCCTTCCCGAGTCCCAGGCTTGCCGGGACTTAGAGAAGAGTAAGTGGAGTGAAGCGGTAGCCGTGGGGAGTGAAAGCCCTTTCCTAGAGTGGAGAGAAAGGAGCTGTCATTTGAAAAATGGCTCGAATGAATCGGAACGAAAGGAGTGGGCGAAACGGGGGAAATGACTTAGGGATGTTATTGGAAATCCATTTGAAAAGGAGTCTTTAACTTCAACCGATTGAAGGTAACCCAACCTTAGGAATGCCAACCTTCAGCTAAAGAAAAAGAGGATCGTATCTACACCTGATTGAACTTTGAGTTAAGAGCGCTGTATCCTTACCGCATTCAAAATTGCCAGCAATGCCACTCCTACGTCGGCAAAGACTGCTTCCCACATGGTGGCAAGGCCTCCGGCTCCCAGTGCCAGTACAATGACCTTCACTCCAAATGCCAGACCGATATTTTGCCATACGATCCGTTTAGTCTGTTTGCCCAACTGAATAGCAGTAGCAATTTTTGAGGGCTGGTCAGTCTGAATAACCACATCGGCTGTCTCAATGGCTGCATCACTACCCAAACCACCCATTGCAATTCCCACATCTGCCAGAGCAAGGACAGGAGCATCGTTGATACCGTCCCCCACAAAAGCAATGACACGGCTGGTATCCTTTTTCAATTCTTCTACTTTCTCCACCTTCTGCTCCGGTAACAGATCACCAAACGCTTTATCTATTCCGAGGGATTTTGCCACTTGCTGGGTCACTGCATCCTTGTCTCCTGACAGCATAATCAGTTCCCGAACTCCTAATTGATGTAGCCCCTTGATCGCCTGAGCAGCATCTTCTTTGAGTTCATCCGCGATCACTATATATCCCGCATATTTTTGGTCTACTGCTACATGGATAACGGTATTGACCTCCCCGGCTGCATCTCTATGGGTAACTATCCCTTCCCTGTCCAGCAGTTTTTGATTGCCGACCAGGACATGCTTGCCATTTACTGTTCCTTTCAGGCCGTGCCCGGCAATTTCCTCCTGTTGCTCAGGTTCTGAAATCTTCCCTCCTTGCTTTTTAGCATACTCTGTAATGGCTTTTGCGATGGGATGGGTGGATTTGCTTTCCATTGCTGCTGCCAGACAAAGCCAATCTATTGTGATTCCTTTCATGGTCACGGCTTTCTGAACTTCAAACACTCCCTTGGTAAGCGTGCCTGTTTTGTCCATCACCACGGTATTTACACTGGTCATGATGTCAAGAAAGTTGGAACCCTTAAACAGTATTCCTTTACGTGAGGCTGCTCCAATGCCTCCGAAATAACCAAGTGGAATAGAAATGACCAACGCACAGGGGCAAGAGATCACCAAAAAGATCAATGCCCGGTAAAGCCATTCTTCAAACAAATAGTTTTCCACAAAGAGATAAGGCAGAAAGGCCAATCCAACTGCCAAAAAAGTAACGATTGGAGTGTAAACCCGTGCAAACTTACGTATGAACTGTTCAGTTTTTGCCTTGCGTGAGGTGGCGTTCTGGACTAGCTCAAGGATTCGGGCAATTGAACTTTCGTTGAACCGTCTGTTCACTTTCAAATCAATCAGCCGGTCGAGATTCACCATCCCAGCCAGTACATTTTCTCCTTGGTTATAGGTCGCAGGTTTGCTTTCGCCAGTCAACGCGGAGGTATTGAAACTGCCTTTTTCACTGATCATTTCCCCATCGAGGGGTACTTTTTCTCCAGGTTTAACCTGTATGGTTTCCCCAATTTGTACTTCCTCAGGGTGTACAGACACCGTTTGCCCATCTCTATAAACAGTAGCCGAATCTGGGCGGATGTCCAGCAGGGCTTTGATGTTTCGCTTGGCCCGGTTCACGGCCGCATCCTGAAACAACTCACCGATGGCATAGAAAAGCATTACTGCCACCGCCTCTGGATATTCACCTATGGCAAAAGCCCCCAGTGTGGCTACCCCCATTAGGAAAAACTCAGTAAATACATCACCTTTTATGATGGACTTCCAACCTTTGACCAATACCGGCCATCCCACTGGCAAATAGGCCAGCACATACCAGCCAATGCGGATCCATCCCTGGAAAAACGCAGGCTGTCCCCACTGGTCAGTGGCTATTCCAGCAAGTAGCATGACAAAGCTCACCATACCACTTCCCCAAGTTTGCAGGAAAGTTGGGGAGGTTTTTTCCTCTTCTGTTTTTGGTTTGCCTGGATGCTGGTCAGTGCTGCAGCAGGCTTTATCGTCTAAGTGATTTGTATTAGTCATCGTCTAATCTGTTTTAATCTGTGAAAAAGGAAATGATGCCAGTGAGAATAAGTATGCCACCGGAAATCAGTCCTGCATTATGTTCCAATTTGTGCCAATTGAATCGGTGTAGCCCTTTTTGGGCTAGGAAAACCCAAAAAGTAATCCCTAACACGGAAACGATAGTGTAAAGCAATCCCACAGCCAGGATCATCGGAAAGCCGTGAGTTCCTGCCATAAGGAAATAGGCTTCAATCTCCAAACAGGGCGAAAGAAACATGGTGAATACCAGCAAGGTCACAACCTGCGCTGCACCTGCTTTTTCCAGTTTTTGTTTTTCAACAATATGAAAGTGGTGGTGACGATGGTGTTGAATGACAAAATATATGCCTATGGAAATAAGTAATGTAGGAATGACCCAACGGGTGTAACTGTGTAGCTTTTCAGAAAGTGACAAGCTGAACAAACCCAAAAACACTCCTAACAAAAAGGTACTCAGCGAGTGAGCCAAAGCTGCCATCGCCGCAATGCGAACAGTCTTGATTCCCTCCCATCCAAACTTTTCTTTCAGGGCCAACACCGGCAGCCAATGGCTGGGAATCAGTCCGTGAAGGAGGCTGAGCATAATGGTGCCGGTGAGTAGAGCGGTCATTTTTTAAAGGTTATTTTATTTTTTATACTGATGTATTATTGCCTTCAGATCTGTCGGTATTTCCATGGGCAAGAGTGGCGGAACATTGGCTCCCCCAGTATTCCCTATAGGTACTTTCCCTACAAAGGATTTTACTCCACCTACAAAGAGCCTGAGAATCTGCCCCCGTATTTCCTTCCAGTCTTTGATTTTAAAACCAAACTGAAGCATGAGCCAATGCACCTCAGAGTGCTGGTATGGATAGGGCTGACCAAGGATGTGAGCCCACTCCAGATGCTGCCAAGCTTCCTGTAAAAAACTCTTCCCCAGTTTATCATGATATGCATCCAGTTCTTTTTGATAATGTGGCTTTAAGTCTTTCGGCATGGTGGTGTTAAATTTCATATGTGTATAATCATCCTAGGGTGTGAGGTTTTCCTTGATGCTCGGTTTCATTTCATTGGATGTTTGATTTGAAATTACGTGTAAACCCAATGCACAGTAATTGCAATTTTCATCCTGCACACTTTCCGCAAATCCCCTTTACTACCAAGTTGGATTCTTCCCCTTTGAACATGCTTGGCAGTTCAATTTCAGGGATTTTATACTTGGGCAAACAGAAAGTTTCGCTACACACCCGACAATGAAAATGCACATGCAGGTCCCTTTCGATATTACACTCGCATCCCTCTTCGCATAGGGCGTATTTAGGCGCTCCGGTACCGTCATCGATACTGTGCACCAGTCCATTTTCCTGAAAGGTTTTCAGGGTGCGGAATAGTGTCACCCGGTCTGACTTTTCAAAGGCCTTTTCCAAGTCGGAAAGGCTGATGGCCGTCTCTTGACCTGCCAGTGCTTCCAACACCAACAGCCTCATGGCTGTTGGTCGGATGTCTTTCTGCTTGAGTTTATCTTCGAGTTCTTTGATCATAAGGATGATTCATTTTAATGTGCGTGTCCTTCTCCTTCTTCTTCGGTATTTTTGGCTTTAGCCAACAAGGTGAAAGCACCTTTGGTGACCACTTGAAGGGCACTTAGGTCCTTTTCTGAATCGGCCAAAGAAATCTGGGTATAGCCATCTTCGGTATATCCTTTGATGACTTCCATCATTTCAAAATCATGAACGGTTGCACCGTTTTCTGTTTTTTCTCCTGTATAGGCAAAGACATATTGTTTTCCACCAAACCGAACGATTCCTTCCTCTTGGATAGCCAACACTTCGTTGCTGTCGGTTTCGATCCTTGCAGCTATATACATTCCCGGCTTCAAATCTTCGTGCATCTTTTCTAAGTGGCCATGTACAGTCACCGACCGGTCTTCCCGCACTCCGCTACCTATCAGAAATACTTCTGCTTCCCGCCATTCTTCAGGAGAATTCGCCAATGCAAAGCGGATCCGTTGTCCTTCCTGCACTCTGGGGATGTCGTTTTCATACACGGTAAGTTCCACATGCAGGTCTTCGGCATTGGTAATGTCCATGATCACATCTTGCGGGTTGATGTATTTGCCCACATTGGTATAAATCTCCCGAACGGCACCGTTAACCGGAGCGAAAATATTTACAGAAGCCGAGATATTTCCTTCGCGGATTTTTGCCGGATTGAAGCCAATGAGCTTCAATCGTTCTTCCATAGTTTTAATCCGGGCTTCATTAGCCAGAAAGTCACTTTTGGCTTGCTGAAATGTTTTACCAGAAGCTACTTTTTCATCAAACAGCTCCTTCTGACGGTCAAATTCGGCTTTCAGAAATTCCTGTTTGGCCAGACTCTCCAGGTATTCTTGTTGAAACTGGATGAACTCCGGATTTTCAATTACCACCAATAACTGACCTTTTTTAACCTTTGTGCCAGGCAGCATTTCAGTGTATTTCACAAAGCCTCCATAGGGCATATGGATGGAAATATTGCTTTGCGGGGGCACGTCAATCACCCCGTTGACCCGGAGTTCCGAACCAATAACCCGCTTCTCAAGGCTTCCGAATTTGATGCCTGCCTGCTCAAACTGCGCTTTGGTAAGTTCCACTGTATTCTCACTTTCTGTATGATTCACCTCAATGACTTCCTCATCTTGTGGTCCGCAGGAGGAAATGGTCAACCCCAGGAGAAGAGCCATTGAAGTTTTGCTGATGTATTTGAATATATTTTTCATTGTTGAATGTCTTTTTATTGAACGCCTGAAATGAACTCGATCTGGATAACAGTCTGATTGTACTGGTTGAGAATGTCCAGGTAATTAAACCGGACAGCCAATGCCCGGTTAAGTCCCTGAATGTATTCCACGTAGCCGATTTCCCCGCTTTCAAATCCTTTTTGAGCCTGTTTAAGAATTAGCTCTGCCTGAGGCAGTGCGTTTTGCTCATAATACTCAAGGCTGGTCTGAAATTTTTGGTACTGCTGAATGAGTGAGTTTAGCCTGCCTTGCAGTTGGTTTGTCACCGCTTGCAGCCGTGCTTCGCTTTCCTGCTTTTTCAATTCGGCCGCTTTGATGGCCGATGCTTGGGACTTCGCCCCAAAAATGGGGATGGCCATTCCCACTTGAAATCCGGTGAACCGGTCGCTGGAGGTAAAAGTGACGGGGTTACCATCCAAATCCTGATTAGGTCCATTGAGGGACTGGTTGAAATACCCTGCCGAAAGGTCGGGTAAGAACTTTGCCTTCTCCACCGATTTCTCTTTTTCGGCTACTTCCATTTGTTGGCGAAACCAGGCAAGTGTAGGATTGTTGGCAATTCCTTGCGTATCGAGAAGTACATTGCTCTCCCTTGCTTCCAGATAGCCCATGGCGATATCCCCAATACTATCCAGATTAAGCAAGGTTTGCAGCTGTGTCCTG
Organism: Algoriphagus boritolerans DSM 17298 = JCM 18970; assembly: GCF_900108085.1. Lineage (GTDB taxonomy): Bacteria > Bacteroidota > Bacteroidia > Cytophagales > Cyclobacteriaceae > Algoriphagus > Algoriphagus boritolerans. Next base: position 150,436 of record NZ_FNVR01000004.1, on the reverse strand, counting down.
TGGATTTCGATATCCGACTGGTTTTGCTGAAGCATGGCCTTGAGTTCTGCTACTTGGGACTCCGCAGTTGCTTTTTCAAGCAAATTGGTTTCCCCGGTTTGATAGCGGAGACTGGCCACTTGGACAAATCTCTCGTAAATTTCATCTTGCTCCTGCAGTAATTGTTGTTTGCTTTTTTCCAGCCACAACAAATACCAGGAAACCTTTACTTGCTGAACCAGTTCGTTTTGGGTAGCCGAATGCATCCATTCACTCGCTTCAATCCGTGCTTTGGCCAATTTCTTTTGATTGGCATAAACCGTGGGAAATTCCATGGATTGGGAGATGTTGAACTGATTGTCATTGTTGTAAATGCTGTTGTACTGTCCGTGAGTGAGGCTAAAATTGGTTTTAGCCATATTCCAGCTGGTCCCTTTCAGCTCCCTTTCCTGCTGGGTTTGCAAGTCTGCTGCTTTCAGGGTTGGATTGTTTTGGATCGCAACTTGAATGGCTTCATCCAATGACTGATAGCTGACCAGAGAATCCTGCGCCTTGGCTTTAGGCATCTGAACACAAAGCAAGCCGATAGCCAAAAGTGGAACAATTGCCCCTGGTTTCATCTTTATCCCTCTTTCAAAATAATAGTACAGGATAGGCAGCACAACCAATGTCAGAAAGGTAGCCGTGATCAAACCGCCAATCACTACAGTGGCCAGTGGACGCTGGACTTCTGCACCACCGGACTGGGACAGAGCCATCGGCAGAAAGCCCATGGAAGCCACGGCAGCCGTCATGATTACCGGTCGCAGACGTACACTCGTGCCTTTGTAAATCCGTTCGAAAATATCAGATACACCTTCTTTTTTCAGGTGATTGAATTCACCAATGAGGACAATGCCATTCAGCACTGCTACCCCAAATAAAGCAATGAAACCAACGCCTGCAGAAATACTGAATGGCATATCCCTGAGCCATAAAGCGAAGATTCCCCCAATGGCAGAAAGTGGGATGGCTGTGAAAATGAGGATGCCCTGCTTAATGGAACCGAAAGTGAAATAGAGTAACACAAATATCAATAGCAGGGCTAGAGGCACAGCTAAGGAGAGTCGTTCACGGGCTTCAACCAGGTTTTCAAACTGCCCACCGTAAGACACGGTGTAGCCGGGTGCAAATACGACCGTCTCTTCAATTTTCTGCTGAAGCTCTGTTACTATGCTTTCCACATCCCGGTTACGTACATTGAATGCTACAATGATCCGTCTGCGGGTGTCGTCTCGTTGGATTTGGTAAGGACCTTCCTGGATTTCCACTTCGGCCACCTGATAGAGCGGTATTTGGTGTCCATCCTTCCTAGCGATGTAAAGGTTCTGAACGGACTCTACATCCTCCCGATTGGTCTTATCCAATCGGACCACCAGGTCAAAGCGTCTTTCGTTTTCGTAAACCAGCCCTGCAGACGCTCCGGCAAAGGCAGCCTGGACCGAGCGGTTTACATCCCGGATGCTCAGGCCGTATTTGGCCAATTGATCCCGTTTGTAATTAATGACAATCTGCGGAACACCGGTTACCTCTTCTATATACAAATCTTGAGCACCTTCCACACCGGAAGCCAGCCGTCCTATCTGTTCGGCATATTCCGAAAGCTCATTGAGATCCTCTCCGTATATCTTAACCGCTACATCCTGCCGAACCCCAGTCATGAGTTCGTTAAAGCGCATCTGGATGGGTTGCTGAAATCCGAAAGTAACTCCCGGAATGACCTCCAGAGCTTCGGCCATTTTGTTGGCTAATTCTTCCCTGTTAGAGGCAGAGACCCATTCATCTTTGTTTTCCAGAATCACCATCATGTCAGCAGCTTCTACCGGCATGGGATCAGTTGGGATTTCTCCTGCACCAATTTTAGATACTACCTGCTTTACTTCCGGGAACTGTTCTAGTAGAATTTTTTCTGCCTGAGTCGTTGCCTGGATGGTGTTTTCAAGCGAGCTGCCAGTCATCACCCTCGTTTCTACAGCAAAGTCTCCTTCCTCTAGGGTTGGAATAAATTCCCCACCCATATTGGAAAAGACCCAAAAGGAAGCCAGAAACAAGCCCGCAGTCAGGATTAAGATCAGCGGCCTTTTGTGCATTGACCAACGGATAGCCGGATCGTACAATCTGTGGAAAAAAGCCATGAGCTTGTCCGAAATATTGGGCTTGTAATCAGTGTTCTTGCTCAGAACCAGTGCTGACATCATCGGCACATAGGTTAGCGAAAGGATAAATGCTCCCAGAATGGCAAAACTCACCGTCTGTGCCATAGGGCCAAACATTTTTCCCTCAATCCCCACTAAAGCAAGAATGGGGAGGTACACGATTAAAATGATGATTTCTCCGAATGCGGCGGAATTCCGGATTTTGCTGGCCGACTGGTACACTTCCTCGTCCATTTCATTCTGGGTCAGCTTTCTTCCCAGTTTCAACAAGCCCAAATGATGCAACGTGGCCTCTACAATGATGACCGCCCCATCCACGATCAACCCAAAATCAATAGCGCCCAAGCTCATCAGGTTACCCGACACGCCAAAGAAGTTCATCATTCCAAAAGCAAAAAGGAGCGCAAGGGGAATGACCGAGGCTACAATCAAACCTGCACGGAGATTTCCCAAGAGCAGCAACAAAACAAAGATCACGATCAAGGCACCTTCAGCCAGGTTTTTGCTCACCGTACCAATGGCAGTGTTTACCAATTTTGTTCGGTCCAGGAAGGGCTCGATGGTTACTCCCTCCGGCAATGTTTTTTGTATCTCAGCAATTCGACTCTTTACATTCTCAATTACTTCCGCGGAGTTTTCTCCCTTTAGCATCATCACAATGGCACTCACCACCTCACCCTCACCGTCTCGGGTAGTGGCTCCATACCGCACTGAATTACCAAGCTTTACCTCAGCCACATCCTTTATGAGAACCGGAATTCCATCCGGATTATTTTTGATGAGCATGTTTCGGATGTCGTCCATGTCGCTCACCAGGCCTTCACTTCGGATAAAATAGGCGCTGAGGTTTTTTTCAATGTAAGCCCCTCCGGTATTCTCGTTGTTTTCTTCCAGTGCCTGGAAAATATCGGCAATGGAAACGTTCATGGCCTTTAGTCTATCCGGGTCTATGGCGATTTCATATTGTTTAAGGTAACCGCCAAAGCTGCTCACATCCGCAACCCCTGGAGTACCGAGTAATTGCCTTCGGACAATCCAGTCCTGAATCGTACGAAGTTCACGGGCATCGTATTGATCTTCATAACCCTTCTCGGTTCCCACCACATATTGATAGATTTCTCCGAGTCCGGTAGTGATGGGAGCCATGCCCGGCTGACCTACACCCGGAGGGATTTGTGCTTGTACATCGGTCAGCCTTTCACTTACCTGCTGACGAGCCCAATACACATCCACATCTTCTTTAAACACGATGGTCACCACAGACAAACCAAAGCGGGAAAAGGAACGAATCTCCTCCAACTCCGGGATGGTTGCCATGGTAATTTCGATGGGGAATGTAATTAAACGTTCTACCTCCTCAGCTGCCAGAGATGGGGAGGAGGTGATGACCTGAACCTGATTGTTAGTAATATCCGGTACGGCATCAATGGGAAGTCTCGAAAGGGAGTAGCCTCCCCAAATGATCAAACCAAGCGTGAGCAGGCCTATGATCAGTTTGTTTTTGACTGAAAATTGAATGATTTTATCCAGCATTTTTTAGCATTTATGAATCTGATTTTTTGGATAGACAGGGCAGAAAAAGCCCTTGAATTTTGAGCTGGGGGAGTAAATTGAAAATGCAGGATCACCTCCATGCAACAGCTTGGAAGTAATAACTACTTCAATTTAAATGTCCGGAAAATCAGGCCTTGGGCGGCTGGAATGGGGATTCGGGGTGTTCAGAGCAGAGTGAGAAGCTGTAAAAACCTGTCTGAGTAAGTGTGAAAAAGGATTGGGTGGGTATTTCCACTTTTTCCATTAAAGGGGTAATAAAAATGGAGCCATGGGAACACTGATGCTGGTCATGGAAGGGTAAGTTCTTGTCATGCTCGTCATCATGGTGGTGGTCTTCTTCATTTTGACCGTCTCCATAATGGAAATCAAGAAATTCCAGAAATGAAGTTCCGTCGTGTTCAGACTGCTCCTCGTAGTGTTCAAAAAGTACTGGAAGCTTTGGCAATTCACAGCATAAATCCATAGTAGGCCCCAATGCCTGGATCAGGAACAGAAAACCTAACGATATGGAAAGAATGAATTTCATTTGCCTGCAAAGGAACACAATAATAGGACGCAAGGGTATTGCAAATCGAACAAGATTTTAGCAACAGCTACCGCCATTTTCCTGTATTGGCGGACATTTGACCGTTCCATAACTGCAATACACGCAACAATCTCCTTCTTTTGGTTTTAGCACCTTGTGGCAGTTTTCACATTCATAGAAATACTGACAGGCGTCAGTGGGCATGGTTTCTTCCTTCTGATGGCCACAATTAGGGCAGGTGATGGTTGATTCTAATATGATTTCCATTTATTTCTCTGTTTTATTGGTCACGGAATATCCCGTTGAGTTGATGGCTTGTTGTATTTCCTGAATACCTGTTTTTGTATTGTCAAATTCTACAACGGCATTGCCCAATTCATAAGAAGCAGCTACTCTTAGTATACCATCGAGCTTATTTACTTCGTGCTCGACATGAGTTGCACAGCCCTGACATGTCATTCCTTTGATTTCAAAATTTACGGTCTGTATATCGGACTTCTCTACGATGACCAGTTGCTTGTCGGCTTTGGGGTAGAAAATGTGAGCATAGAGCGGAAATGTTAACATCAGGGCTGCAAAAACCGTGATTATTGATAAGAACTTTTTTGTCTGCCAAAAGCTTGGTTTCTCATCATCTTCACATGCACATTCGATGTCTTCTGCTTTCCTGGCTTTAAGCTTCTGGTACCAGGCAAATCCCAACACAATCACGGTGATACTTACAAAAAAAGGCCGTGCTGGATCCAGCCAGGAGAAAGTGGACGCGATCCCGCTCGCACCGGCCACTAGAGCAAGCACCGGGGTGATACAGCAAAGGGAACTCACTAAAGCGGCTATAAGGCCGCTGGTTAAAAGGGATTTTTTCATAACGTAGCAATTGAATTTGGGAGGTTAAACAAATCGAGCACTGACGAAATGATTCGCTGACTTTGCGCTTCTACTGAATAAAAAATGGTTTGCCCCGATTTTTTAGTAGTCACGACTCCTGCATCCTTCAGCTTTTTCAAATGTTGGGAGACGGCCGGAACTGTCATACCCAAAATGTCTGATAAGTCGCACGGACAAAGTTCATTTTCCTGATTCAGGAGGTACAGGATTTTGAGGCGAACCGCATTACCGGCAAGATTCAGTACATCTGCCAGTTCTAAAAAACCTTCCCCCTTGCTTTTCAAGTCTTCCCTGCACCTATTGATCTGGTCGCTATCGGCAAAGACACGGATGCATGTATTCATAACTTTGTATTTAAGCATTTGCTTAACAAAGGTATGGAGTGGAACTTATTTAAGCAAAGCCTTAAATACTGAAATTACCCCTTTGGAATACAATGCAGTTAAAAGTAGCTTGATAACCCAAATTGCACTCCCCCGATTTTAGCCGGTGGATTTCCCAAGATATCCTGTTGTTGCATGTACCGGTAGTTAAGTCGGATGACGGTTTGTGATACCGGCCTGAAACTGATTGCCGGAACTACTGCCCACAAATCATCAGAAATATTTCCTCCGGTTTCCTCGAAACTTCCCACGTTCCAGTCCACATATTCCAGTCGGCAGGCCAGACTGAACACTGCTTTATCAAAACCTGCCAGTTTTCCTCTCAGGATAGGTTGTACAATGTCTACGAACCCTCCCTTTTGCCGTTCACCATATTGCTGACTATAAGTCTCCGGTACATCAACCAGTACCCAGGCCCATTCGCCAACCAAATAAGTCTTTGTTGCCGAAATGGTAGTATTGAAATCCACCGCTAATACGTCCAGGCGTCTTTTGGCATCCAAAACGAGACCATCTTCCTCAAATCGGTTATAAATCCCCCCCATGTAGGAAAGTCCTATTTCTCCCACCTTGTTGTTTCTGACTGCTATTTTGCCCGTAAACAAGGGTTGCCCATTACTGCTTTCCTCAAAGCGCAGGGCATTTTCTTTTGCTGCCGGGAGGAAAGTTTTGTTTTGATTATTGCTGATGATACTGTTGTCGAAGCCATTGGTCAGGTAAGCTTCATACCCAAAAGCCCAGGCCTTTGAATAATATTTACCATACAGACCAAATCCGACATTGCTCCAGGTGGCTGGCAGCATTTCTGTCATGGCAATTGGCCGATCCACAAATTCCCATTTTGGACCGTCATGATTTTGGTTGAATGCCCCGATGGGATTCATTACCACTCCACCTCGGAGGTTTAGTAGTGGATGAAAAGTTAAATCCAATGCAGCAAATTCGATGGATATTTGTTTTCCACCTTCCTCCAACTCAATCTCAGAGAGGAACTTGATTTTCCTGTGAATCGAAGAGGCGACAAAGAGCGTAAAGCGGGGGATACGAAAACTGTGGCCCTCAGTGATCCCATCTTGGCCCATGTATTGATAATCGGCCTCTACGTACCCGCCAATGGAAGCCGGTAAATTCCCTATCTGAAGAAAAGGACGGTTGTACACTGCATCCATGTTCATGGCTCTGGTATATGAAGTATCGACTGGTACTCTTTTTAACAGCGTACTGTCAATCTGGGCATTTGCAACCAAGGCAAACAAGAAGACTGGAAGGAATAAATATTTTTTCATTTCAAGTCGATCTTCAAGGTGTTTGCTTCAATCCGAACCGGAAAGGTTCGCAAGGGGTCGTCTGCCGGGCCGTTTTGCACCATACCGGTATTGGTGAATTCACTACCATGGGCCGGGCATTGGAGCCTGTCGCCAAAAACCTGAAGTTCTGTGCCTTGATGGGTGCACCGCATCCATAAGGCTTGGTATTCTGTTTCAGACAGCCGGAAAACCGCAATCGGATATTGAAGTGATTCGTGATGCGCTATCACACTTGGCCGGAAGCTGGATTGATCATCCTTCGAATTCACGAATGCATCCAGCGGAACAATCATATAATCCCCTTCAAGGCTAGCCTGAAAATACCTGGTGCCCGCACAGGATGTTAAGCCGGAAATTCCCGTCATGATGCCAAAGCACCCCCATCCACAGGTTTTGATAAACTCATTTCTATTCATGGATTTGGAAGATTATAAGGATTCAAGAAAACGGATCAAAGCAGTTCTATCTTCGGCAGATAGCGACTCAAACTTGGTACGGCTGCTATTTGCCTCACCTCCGTGCAGTAAAATTGCCTCCTCAATGCTGCTGGCCCGGCCATCGTGCATGAGAAAGTAGCTGCCTCCTTGGGAATTTGGAGAAAGACCCAAACCCCAAAGGGGAGGTGTCCGCCATTCGAAAGTTTCAGCAGAGCCTTCGGTTACACCGTCATCCAATCCCGGCCCCATATCATGCAACAACAGGTCTGTATAGGGAAAAAAGGTTTTATTGGACAAAGCTACAATATCAGAGGTTGGGGTGGTCCATTCTGGGGTGTGGCAATCCCCACATTGGATTTGGGAAAACAAAGTCTTACCCTGAATTATTTGTTGGTCATTTTGTGAGCGCTGGATAGGTGCTTTTAGTGTACGGAGGTAAAAAACCACATCCCTGACGGTCTGGTCGCTCACTTCCGGATCCACTTCCAATCCTGAAAAAGGGTCAACTGGTTCAAATGTAGAAGTGATGCCCATGTCCTGGTTGTACGCTGATACGGTCTGCTGGAGCAGATCGATGGTAGCTGCCTTTTTGCCAAAGCGCCCCATATAGCGCCCATTTGCATCTTGATGAAACCACTTAGGAACAAAATAAGCGGGAGGATTTACATAGTTGGGCACCCCGGAAATTCCGTCTCCATCAAGATCATAAGGGTCTGCATTAGTCAGGATCTGCTCATCTGTAAGGGCTGACAGCAAACCCAAGCCCGTGACGGCAGGTGGGGTTAGCTTCATAAATGGTGTTCCTTCCGGAAGTATTTCCGGTGTGTATCCTGGTATAGCTCTATTTTGGAGTTGAGGACCTCCGATAAGCAGGTTGGGAGGCGTATTTGGAGCCGTCTGACCAAAGCGTGTCAGTGTAGTAAACGGATGGCCTTTTCCATCACCAGCATGGCAACTACCACAGGAAGTAGCCACAAATGTAGGCCCCAGACCTGTTCCGGAGGAAAATACCTCATCATTGAAGGCAAAATCCCCGGCCAGAAATCGGGCTTGCTCGCTTGAGTTTAGCCCATCAATTGGGCCGTCTAGAATTTCATCCACTGCCGGTGGCTCGGGAATGATATTTTCACAGGCGAAGGCCAGACAGCCTAGTAGTATCAGAATCAGCTTCTTCACATTCTTATTATTAGAATGGTAAAAGTAATAAGTTAGACTGATCTAACATATATCTTTTATGATAAAAACTTTATTTTCTGAGTAGAATTTTTCCCAGGTTCTTGTGTGACAGTCAGTTGTTTTGATGGTGCGCAGTTATCTGTCCGATAACTTGACGGCTTTATTGGTTAATCGCTTGCACTTGGGGAGGAGGCTCATGCTACGGCTTCACAAAACGGCCTTCCCGAGTCCCAGGCTTGCCGGGACTCGGGAGAAGGGTAAGTGGAATGAAGCGGTAGCCGTGGGGAGTGAAAGCCCTTTCCTAGAGTGGAGAGAAAAGAGCTGTCATTTGGAAAATGGCACGAATGAATCGGAACGAAAGGAGTGGGCGAAACGGGGGGAATTGAGCTATCCTAGACTGCTTTTAAGCAATGTAAATTCTCTTCTTGGAAATAATTGTAGATTTAGCAATAGAATGATACGGTGGATTTCAGGCACAATTCTTGAAAAAATTCAAAAGCAAATGCCTCCCTTCACAGAGATTACCGAGTACTTTGAAACTTTTCTTCTTTTTTCAGAAATAGAAAAGAATTTAATCCAAAGTTGATTTCATCCTCGAAATCGTAAGCAAAAGGAAGAATAAGGAATTGCATTTTAAAAGATAAAGGGGTATTATTAATTTAATAATAGGTCAAAAACCACTAATCGAAATTACATTACTAAATAATATTCTCAAAATGGGCTATTTAATATCGTTTCTATGTACGCTTATATTTTCTTTTCTTTGGAGAAAAGTCAATCTAAAATATGATACCACTAAAAAATATATTGATGATGAATCAAAAACTCTTGCTGGGAACAATATATTCAATTCGAGAATACAACCACTAATTTTCTGGACAAAATGGCTTTTTGGAATATCAATTTTTGTTTTCTCAATCAGCCTTATAATAATGATTCAGGAAAAAATGAATCTTGAAGAAGATAATATTCTAAATAAAGGTCTTACATTTTTAGGGGTTCTAGGCGGGATTGGTCTAGGTATCGGACTAACGAAATACTTTCAAATGGAGGGGATTCAATTAAGAATGAAAGAAAAATGAAACTGATTTCCAAAAAGAGTTTCATTTCTTCAAGATTCCCAAATTAAATCCCAAATCCAATCTTAATTTTTCTTATTAATATAGCTCTCTATTTTAAAATCTTCCTTCCGATAACCACAAGAGTAAGTGAAATCCAAATATATCCAACTATATTTTCTATTGAAACAATTGTGTTCCCTAAGGAACCTTTTGTTAGATCAGGCTTAATATCAGCATAACCTAGACCAGTAAAAATTTGGACACTAAAATTAATTGAATCGCCAAAACTAGAAATATTCAAGAAATTTTCTTTCAAAAAAAGAAATGAAAAAGAAAAAGTTAAAACTATCAATGCAGCAGAAAAGAAAATAGCAGAAATAGAACTCCAATTTTTTGTTGAAAATGCCAGTAAAACATTTTTCATTCTGTGTAATTCCCGAGGAAAAATTCTAGGTTCACTTGAGATTTTTGAAAATTTACTAATTGTATTTTGAAACCATATAACATATTCGGATAATTCCTTATATGGTTCTTGCTCGCTATCTACTGACACATTACAGGCAGAAAATGAAGTATAGTTATTGTATTTACTAAAACTATTTTCTCCGAAAATTGAGATTTTCAATAAACCAAAATACGAGATCTCATTAATTTTTGCCCCTCCCCACATCTTAGATGAAAAATCTATAGCATTTACAAAAGCATTATTCAAATCAGCATTTGTGAAAGAGCCAGATTGATCTCCAAATCTAATGAAGCCAATTCTACAGTTTTTAAATGAGCAATCATTAAGATTACAGTTCAGAAACTCGACATTATAAAATTCAGAATTATCAAATATCCCACAAGAAAGTTGAGCATTCCGTATTATGCAATTTTGCAATCGAATCCATTTCAATGGTATACCTAATAAATCCATCCAACCTCCAGTACTGTAGGTATGAGGAATGTTGGTATACATAAATTGACTTATGGAAATTCCATCAATTAAAATTTGATTAAAATCGATTATAGTTTTTTCTATTTGATAATCTCCACTTCGAACTCTTTCAGAATTTTGAGCAGCTGTTTCTTTTTGAAGAATATTAATTTTTGATTTGATTATTTCTAGCGCCTTTATCCCGGGTTCAGTCTCCCATCTAATCTGCTTCTCGATTTTTTGGCCATATCCAGGAATTATTCTATCCAAAAGATCTCTTGCTTTCGAATGATCTGAGTACCAAACATCAACCAAAGAATCTCCTTGAAGGCCATTTTTCTTTAAAATTCTTTGAATTTGATTTCTATTCATATTGGTAAATTTTTAACTCCATCAATTTCCTTCAACGTACTATCCATCTCGGTAATGGCTTTGATAATTATTTAATAATGAATGATGTTTTTGAAATCGAGGCATCGGACTTTGGGCCTTAATTACCTTGAAAGGCTACCACTCAATTTCCATTGGATTCAATTCCCAGAAACCTCCTTGATAATAATGCCAAATGTTTTCAGGTCCACTTGGCAAGTAATAGATAATATAATCCTTCATTATCTCCGTTTTATAATATGAAACTTCATATTGAAATATTTTCTGAATCAACCCCTTTGAATAACTAAATACAAAAAGGAAAGAAGTGTCCATAAAATCGTTAATCACAACAATCTCAGAATCCCCATCACCCGAAAAGTCATACTCATAGATTGTTAGTTGGGAAATATCATCCCCAATAGGTTGTTCAACGGATCTACCATTATATTCGATTACAATAGAACATGATCCACCAGAACAGGAAGATTTTATTGTTTCTCCAGAAGTTAGTTTCCCAGAGACATAAACATTTTTTTCAAAAGCTTCTAAAATCTGCTTCCTCGCGCCTTGAAACTGTACGTTTGAAAATCTTTCTTGGGCATGAGCTGAAAGACATGATAATGTCAGCCAAAAGAAAATGAGCTTTTTCATATTTATTTATAATTGCTTACTTATTTATTCATTCCTACTTTATACCAAATCGTTACCCGCCACATCAATCTCCTTCATCAACTTAACCGTCCGACCAATACTTAGAAAATTGCCGGTATTGGATTTTGTCCTCGAAGTCTAGGACTCGGCTTTTAGGGACTTTGCCTAGATATCCTTAATTATTTTCAGAAAGTCCTCAAGCTTGTAAGCCCCATCTACCGTACGTCTTTCATAGACCATAAAATACCGGAAATTATTTCCCGCTTTACTTGCCCAAAACGCGCCTAATCGGATTTTTTGTTCAGCATCCAAATGGTCTCCTTTTGTCTCCAATAGGACAGTCTTACCGCTTTTCGTTTGGATGATAAAATCAGGATAGTGGTTTATAAAGCCATTAATCCGGAAGCCTTTTCTGTCAATATTGCGTGACCAAAATGCGATATTGCTCATGTTTCCGATTTCATTGATTACCTGCTCTTCAAAACCATTCATCTTTCCTTCTTTCTCATACAGAGATTTGGTGATATCCTTGGCCGTATCCCCAGGCGATATGCTTTTGGGCAGTGAGTAGGATGATTTGATGAAGACCTTATCCGTATCCAAAAAGTCCTTGAATTTTTGTTCAGCGTAGGATTCAGAAAGCGCGGTAATTTTTTGCTTTATTTTATCCTTATAGGTGTATTCGTTGTTCGCGAAAGCAGAAAACTGCTCATCAGTAAAGTCCTCTAAGATCCGGTTGATATATTTCTCTATTTCCTTGTCAGCAATAGGATACATGTTCCCAATCAAATCCATGATCCTCCTTGTAAAATTCTTAATCCTACTCTCTTTTCTAGCTGGATCAAGTAGAAAGGTCATGACACTTTCTTTGACTATTCCATCCAAGCGAACAAAAGTTGGTGTATGTTCCTTTTTAGTCTCATCCAAATCTACCTTGTAAAGCTCTGAAGTGATGGTGTCAAAAGCGATGTTGGTATCTGCTTTACTCAAAGCAAAGCCTTCCAATAAGTTTTCCTTTTCTAATGGAAGCTCTTCTAAGCCTGAACTGAATAAATCGTTGGAAGGCACCTTGAGATAGAACTGAGGGAGGTTTACTTTCTCCACCTCATCTTTAAAAACCTCTTTTATCGTATATCTTTTCACCAATTTTTGGATTTCGTTGGGCAATACTGGAATACCACTGGATTCCATTTCAGAGACTGCTTTTTCAAAAGCTTCATTTTGTTCAATCGCCGTGTTTTCTATTTCAGATACCGATTCCACTTCTGGATAATCGTCAGAAACTGAAATTCTTGACACATCAATATCTGAAGTGATATCCTCATCTGATTCCGGCTGATTTTGAGTCACACCAAGAGATGGAATTAAGGTAAGCTGTTGTAAAGGATCTGCCGGTCTAGCAGGTTCCACGGCAGTGGAATCAGCCAACTTATAATCTTTATCACTAAATCCCGCCTTGTTCAGCCCCTTTACAATGTTGTCTAGTGTCTCTAAAAATCTGGAAGATGCGGTCAAAACATAACTCACATTAAGCAAGGGGAATTTGTGCTTCATTACATAGGGCTGTCTCAAAACTCGCCCCAAAATCTGCTCCACGTCCACCGCCGAACTCTTGTCTGCCAAAGAAGCCAAAATATAGGCAAAGGGACAGTCCCAGCCTTCTTTAAGTGCATTTACCGTAATGATGAATCGTACTTCACAGTCTCGACTCATCAAGTCGATATTCTTTAATTCATTTAGATTGGCCGTCTTGATTTTGATTTGCTCTTCTGGAATTTTCAACTCGATAAGCTTCTCTTTCAGTTTTTCGAAAGTTGTGTTATCATCAGCATTTCGCGGTTGGGCTTGAAAAAGCACAATCGGTCGAATGTATTTCCCTCCGTTTTTCTCTTCATCCAGTGCCTGTTTCTCAAGTCGCCTCTGAAGCTGCAGGGAAGAGTTGATCACTTCAGTCTTATCCTGATGATTATACACAATCACCGGAAGCTTCACCATATTCTCCTTCTTCAGATCCAGTGCATCTATGAAGCTAATGATGTTGCTGTTTTTGCGAGGTGTAGCAGTTAGGTCCAGGATAAAGCAAGGATTGATTTCCTTAAGCATATCCACACTCAGATCACTTTCTGCGTTGTGACTTTCATCTACCACAACCACCGGATTAAGGTATTTTATAACCGCCCCCAGCGTGATCTCATCATTCTTTTCCAGGAAGCTCTCAAAAGATTGGAGGTTTCCATTTTCCTGAAAAACCTTTCTGTCTTCTTTGTTTTTGGCCTTTAAACTATCGAAGCTAAACACCATTATGTTCAATTGCTCCTTCACCGAGGTTGCATTGAATCCGCTACCCTGAAGCAGGGTTGATTTATCAAAAACCTCAACTTTGTTTCCAAAGTGAGAATTGATTTTTTGTCTATAGGGGTGAGATGGATCTTTAAGATTTTTGATGGTCTGTTCCAAAATGGTAATGGAGGGAACCAGCCACACCACAGCTTTTGGCTTGTCATAGTTAAATGCATCAAAAATAGTCTTGATGGCATTGCAGGCAATAAAAGTCTTCCCTCCTGCGGTGGGTACTTTCAGACAAATATGAGGTACCCGAGGCACATTGTTTTTGTAAGGTTCAATGGCTGTTCCAGGAAAAGGCATCAATGGCGTTTTTGGATGAGCTGACCAAAAATTATGAAATGCCAAGGCGGTGTCCTTGGTTTCTTGCACGCTCTCCAAGAATAGAGACAAATCATTGATGACTTCTTGTTGATAGGGCTTCAGTTCCATTACTTCTTCTTCAATTTTTTCACTTCTTTGTCAAAGTCAGAGATGATTTTTTGCGTTTTGTTAAACTCATCATATTCCTTTACCGCTTTTTTGTCTGCCTGAAGTTTAGAAATCCGGCCTTTTCCGGAAAGGACTCTATATTCATTAAAAGTCAAAAACTTGTTGACGCTTTCCGCCAAGCCTTCCATGGTAAAGGTATTCTCTCGCTCAATCAGCCCTTCGATGTAATCGAAATATCCTGTCACGGTTCTTTCCAATTGTTGGATCTCTTTTTCCTGAAGGTAATTCTTGGCGATGATCACATCCGACTTTAACACTCGGCCATCGGGGCTATTTTTCCAAGTGGTCAGGCCCATGTTTTCTTTTTTGGCGTCAGCTGAGAGATGAATAATTTCAGCGGCCGTCTTACCCGTGATGGCAAAATGAAATTTATTCTGAACCATCGCATAAAAATTCTTGGTGATCTCCGACTTAGGATCATAATCGATGCTGCATTCTGCAAAAATGTCTGTCACCTGCTGGTATATCCTCCGCTCACTTGCACGGATAGAACGAACCCTTCGGAGCAACTCCTTAAAATAGTCCTTACCAAAAGCGGTAGTTCCTTGCTTTAATCGCTCATCATCCAACACAAACCCTTTGATGATAAATTCTTTTAAGGTTTGGGTCGCCCAAATCCTGAACTGAGTTGCTTTGGATGAATTGACGCGGTACCCGACTGAAATAATAGCGTCCAGGTTATAAAAATTAGTTTTGTAGTTTTTCCCGTCCGAAGCAGTTGTTTCCAAAATGGAAATAACTGAATTTTCCTGAAGCTCACCCTCTTCAAAAATATTGGTCAGGTGCTTACTAATTGCTGGCACATTGACTCCAAAAAGCTCACTCATTGCCTTTTGTGTCAACCAAACACTTTCATCCTGAAGGTAAACCTGCACTCGCACTTCTCCAGAAGGTGCGGTATAGAGCAAGAAATTATTTTGTTGTTCACTCATGCTTAGAATCTGGTAATGTCTCTAGGTATCTTCTTAAAAATTAAATGATGCTTCACCATAAATTCTTTGGTGAGCAAACAATTATCGGCGTAGATCACATATTGTTCAGCTTTGGTCTTGATGCTTGCCAGGAAGCTATGATCCAGTGTAGTGATGGCCTCTGATTCGTAGTAGAAATAGTAGGAGGTATCGTTATGCTTCCCAAGAAAATGGGCATTGTCCTCCTGCCTCTCTTCCTTCAAGGGTGTTTTAGTTTCAGTGTACCACACATAGTTTCGGATTTTTGTCAGCCCTACAGATTCATTGAGATTTCCATCCTCATCAAATAGTGACTGGCCTAATTCGTAGAAATCGAAACTCCCTCCTGTGCCTTCTACCTCCTTTTTGTCTTCGCCGTAGCCATTGATTACACGCTTCACCCGCTCCGCGGTAATTGTCTCCGCATAATCTTCCATTTCTATGCAGATAAATCTCCGGTTGCCCCCATCTTGTTTGTTGAGATTAAGTACTGCATGGGCAGTAGTGCCAGAGCCAGAAAAGGAGTCTAAAACAACATCATCTTTTGAAGTAGTAAAACTCAAGATCTCTTCAATTAACTCAGTTGTTTTAGGGTTTTTGAATGGAGTGTTTGTTGTTTCAAAAACGTCCTTAATTGTGTTAGCCCCCTTTCTTCCATCTAACTCAATAACACTAGAAAGTTTTGCGCGATAGTCGAACGCATACAACTTTAGCTCAATAATTTTTGATTCGTCCTCTCCAAAAATTATTCTCTTTCTATCTATTAGTTCATTTAAAGTAGATTCAGGGAACCTGTACCCCATTAACGGCTGCTTACAAGGCTTTTTAGTTATAGGATGAATTACATCATATCTATACCCTTCTTTTCCAGGGTTGTGCACACTTCTACTTCCAGTGTAAACGCCACCACTATCAATGAACTTGTAATCTTCAAATGGCCATAAAAACTGCTTATTTTCTCTAAACCATTTCGTGTATTCAATTTGCAGTTCCTCTGGATCAGAATATCTTTCAACAAACTCTTTCCCAATATTTAAAAGTTTTTCCTTCACATCAAGGTTGGGAGATTTCCATTCTGGAGCTAATTCTGTCTTCTTTTTAGAATAGCACAGAATATATTCATGTTCATTCGCTATTTGTGTTGGATTATTATCTGTAGCATTCTTCCAAATAATATTTCCAACTAGATTAAATGGGCCAAAGATTTCGTCTAGGACAATCTTCAAACTATACAACTCATTATTATCGATTGACACCAACAAAACCCCCTCATCTTTCAATAATTTATGAAGTAAAACTAGCCTAGGGTATATCATGCACAACCATTTGTCATGACGACTTAAATCTTCGCCTTCTTTTCCTACAATTTTATCAAACCAAGATTTAATTCGGGGATGATCAACTCTATCGTTATACTTCCACTCATCTTTTCCTGTATTGTAAGGTGGATCGATATAGATGCACTTGATTTGACCTTCATACTCTGGCAGTAGGGCTTTGAGGGCTTCCAGGTTGTCCCCATGGATTATCTTGTTTCCACTTTGCGTTTCGGTGCTGGTCAGTGTTCCGTTATCAAATCCATAGCTATGCTCCAGTACCTTAAAAGGCACGTCTAGGTGGTGATTGATTACTTTTTCCTTTCCTATCCAGTGTAGTGTAGGCATTGGTTTAAATTAAAGCTGGGTTTACAAATTTTGGCTAGACTTGATGAGTTCTTTCGGGTCCACGCCCAAGATTCTGGCAATTTCAAAAAGTACCTCCAATCGTGGTTGGTGCCGATTTTGGACATAGCCATTGACCATATTGTAGCTTTTGCCCAACTGCTCCGCCAGCCAAGTTTGGGTAATCCCCTTTTGCTCAAGTACTTCTTTGATCCGGTTCATTCCTGAAATTCGTCAGAGACTAAAAATAGAGAATTATCGGGATTATCTCGTTTTTTGAGATAAGCTAAAAAGAAAAAAAGCCCCGGAGGGCTTTTTTCAAGATTCTACCGAATCCGGTTCTTTGACGGAAACGTAAACCGTGTGGGTTTTTCCGTATTGATCTGGTTCTTTGAGCTTCGCGACATTGAACTTCACGAAGGTTTCTCCTTCATATTCGAAGGTGTGGTTTTGAAGCTCAGCCATATTCAGGCTCACTTCCACGATATCCATGTTTTCAACTTGCTTTCCTTTACCGATGTACTTTTTTGAGAATGCCATAGTATTTTGGTTTTAGTTAAAATTTATGCAGGTCATATAGGATGGCCGGGAAAGTGAGAAAAAATTAGAATTTAAAAACTGGGAGGCAGTCAGTAGGAAACCCTGTTTTTAGGAAATTCTGCTGGAAGCCCCAATTTTTTGAAACTGACAGGCTGTCCGACCTTTGTGCATACAATTGGATAAAACCGGACTAGGGCATCGTTTACTCGTTTGACAAGGCTAGGAAAACTACGATTTGGAAGTCTATTGCCATCAAATATTGAGACCCAGCCTTCGACAGAAACCTTCTGTTCTGTTCCAAACCGGAACCTACATCAGTTTACCAAAATCATGGAAGGCGTTTTCCTTCAATAATTCCTTCACCTTTCCTTTTCTAACCTTGTTGGCTTCCATTTGCTCAAAGGACAGCAAAAGCTTCATCAACATAAATCTCAGATCTTTATCGGCAAGATCAATTCCGTTCTGCCGAAACGACTCCCCTATAAAGGATTTGGCATTGTAGGGATAGACCACTTGACCTTTGAACGCTGCATCAGCAGGGTGCACCACTTCATTATACATGTTCATCAGAACTATTCCATCATCTGCCTTATCAAGAAGGCTCAAGGCATTTTGTACTACTTTCATGATACTCATAGGGGTGTGTTAAGTTTCTGATTTAAAATTAGGGAATTGTTGGAAATGAGGAGTTCTCCCTCTACTATGAAGAATCTCTCTTTCCCATCTTTGAAGTTCCGTTTGAGGCTAGTTGAAAGTTCCCCGTTTGTGGTTAGTCTCTCCTAAATATCCATGAGGTTCAATATGGTGCTGTGGGTGAAATTTGCAATTCAACCACCTGTTGACAAACCTATGTTTTAGCAGTAGTGGTTCTTCTGCCGTCCGTCATTTTGAAAGTTTTAAAATTTTAAAAGCTCCTTGTCCGACAATGAAAAACACAAGTGTCCCAACAATAAGGTCGGGATATTTTGAGTTTGTCAAGTATACAAGTCCTCCAGCTACAATTACTCCAAGATTTACAATTACATCATTGGATGTAAAAATCATACTTGCTTGCATATGTGCATCTTTGCTTTTACTTTTTTGCAGTAAATACAAACAAAGTCCGTTGCCAATAAGAGCAAGAATTGAAATAATTATCATTGTCTGAAAAACAGGAACTGGTTCAAGTCCAACAAATCGTCTGATTACTTCCATAAAACCAAATATTGCAAGTGTTAATTGAAAGTAACCTGCCGATTTTGCAATGTTCTTTTTTCGTGTCATTGTCCCACCAACTGCAAAAAGTGCAAGTCCGTAAACAATGCTGTCGGCAAGCATATCTAAACTGTCGGCAACAAGTCCCATTGAGTTTGAAATGAAACCTGTCGTAAGTTCAAGTGCAAAAAAGAAAAAGTTAATGGCTAAAACCTGCCAAAGCAATCTTCTTTCTCTGTCAGTGTTATCGGTTGTTTCTGAATAATTGTCTGCCGAAACAGTGTCAATAATTGAAGTATCAAACTTTAAATTGTCAAGTCGCTTAAAAATTTGGTCGTGATTTTCGGTGTGATAAACGGTCAATTGTCTGTTAGGTATATCAAAGTCCAACAAGTTGATGTTTGTCAAGTCGGCAAGTTTCATCCGTATCATTTGCTCTTCGGATGGGCAGTCCATCTTTGATATTTTGAATGTTGTTTTCTGCATAATTTATTGTTGTCGGTTGGATCCAAACATTACTGCAAAATTCAAGGCATTTCTACTACTTTTTTGATACTCATAGGGGTGTATTAAGTTTCTGACATAAACTTAAGTAATTGTTCGAAATGAAGGGCTCCTTCTATTATTGAAGGGTAATTTCCTCAGCAAGGGGTACTGAAACTTCTCCAGGAGACATAGCTTCATATTCAAATTGTGGATAAACATCACCATCTGCCAGAACATTAACGGTCGCTGAAAGTGGCTGGAAAGAATCATCGGTTTCTCCTCCCAAGTGAACGGCATTGAAAACTAGGCCTAAGCTATGGATCGGAGCTGAAGAAGTAGCTGAAATAGTTGGGACTTCTGGCTCAAAAGAAAGCGTATAAGTATTGCCTTGTTCGATCACTTGAGCCCAGTTGAGTTCGGTCGGCTGATCCAACACCGGAGCGAAAAAAGTAAATGTGCCGCTCAGCATACGATGAACCGAGAAGGTCACCAAATAGTCAGCGTAATTCCCATCCATTTCAACTTCGATGGTCACTGATTTTTCAACAAGATTTGGAGTCTCATCCTCTGAGGAACAGCTAAAAGAAAAAATAGCTACAGCGAGTAATTCCACTAGATAATTCAACTCTTTACTCGAAATAGAAAAGCTTTTTGAGGCGATATCTGTTCTTCAGAAATGCAAGAAA
This sequence comes from Algoriphagus boritolerans DSM 17298 = JCM 18970, assembly GCF_900108085.1. Taxonomy (GTDB): domain Bacteria; phylum Bacteroidota; class Bacteroidia; order Cytophagales; family Cyclobacteriaceae; genus Algoriphagus; species Algoriphagus boritolerans. The sequence goes on along the minus strand of NZ_FNVR01000004.1, from coordinate 130,636 downwards.
AAAAAGTTTTCTTAGCCATAGAAGAAGAATGAAACAAGAAAAAGGACTCCGAAATCGAAGCCCTTCCATTCCACTTGGCAGATTTTATTGGAGGTAAGTTGCTCCTCAGCAGAGCTTACGTCCTCTTCTAACCTTCCCGAAATTTTAAGGAATTTCTTGGTGAAATCACCAACTACTTTTGACCACTTTACCTATAAAATTGTGACTCGGTTGTTTTTACTGTTCTTGTTATTAACCTGCTTTTCGGAAGCCATACTCTTTTCTGAATTTTGGATTCCACGGCGTCAGTTCCGACTTGGCAATGTGTATGTCTTTTAAGTTGGTATTAATAATTCAAACCAAAGCCTACTCCAAATCCCATATCACTATCATAATGAGTTCTAAATCCGATGTTTTTGCCTGCTATATAGTTCAATCCGACCATGTATTCTTTGTCAGTATTTACCATAATGTTTGCTCTGAATCTTTTTGATACAGGTATGTCCTCTCGTCTCAATTGAACTCTGACATTGCCGTCTTGGTAAACTTCGGTTTGTAGAATAAATAACAAGGGTAAGGTATAGGCAACTCCTACACTGAATTGGGTGCGGTTGTCTTTGGTACTTTTCTGTCCAAAAATGTTTTGCTCTACTTCGTCGTGGCCTAACTTTCGGTAACGCCAATCAAAACCGACAAAAGGCATTAGCCATTGCATTCTTCCAAGATACCTGCCTACGTGCGTTTCACTTTCATAACCGTGCTCATCATTGTACCCTAAACGCCATTCCGCGCCAAAACTCCAACGGGCATTTTGTAGCATTGCCATACCGTCATTGCCATTGGTAGCAAAGTCATTTTGAGCCATAAAGTGTAATTGGTTGCTTTCTTTTTGCAATTTTTTGTAAGCCCAATTTTTGTCAGGCAACAGGGGATTTGGTTCTTGCTCTTCATAACTGAAAACCCGGTTCATCCCTGCCATCATATGATACAGAATGTGACAATGAAAGAACCAATCACCCTCAACATTGGCTTCAAACTCAATTACGTTGGTTTCCATTGGCATAATATCCATTACGTTTTTGAGCGGAGCGTACTCCCCTTGCCCGTTGATCACCCTAAAATCATGTCCGTGCAAGTGCATGGGATGACGCATCATGGAGTTGTTGAACATTGTGATTCTTACAATCTCTCCTTTCTTTATCAAAATTTTATCGGATTCTGCAAGCACTTTATTGTCCATACTCCACACATATCGGTTCATGTTGCCTGTCAGTTCAAATTTCAATTCTCTAACGGGCGCATCTGCCGGAAGTGTAGTGTTGGTTGGTGATTTTAGCATCGCATAATTGAGGGTTACAATATCCGAATTACCTGAACCGTGCTTAGAATGGTCACTATTCTCCATATCCATTTCTGGCATTTCATCCATTTTCATCGGCTTACTTTCGCCTGAAATTTCGGGATACATAACCGTGTTCATATCCATTTGCTGAAGGCTCATATTCATTCCCATATCGTTCATATCGCCACTCATCTTCATCATATCGTTCATCATCTTCATGCCTTCAAAATATTTCAATTTGGGCAATGGACTGACCAATTGTTTGATGCCCGAACCGATGTAAATAGAAGCTGATTTGGTTCTGTCCTCTGCTGTGGCAAGAAACTCATAGGAAGTATTTTCAGCGGGGATAGTTACGATGACATCATAGGTTTCCGACACGCCAATAATCAACCTGTCTACTTCCACAGGATCCACATCGTTGCCGTCATTGGCTATAACAGCCATTTTTCCGCCTGCATAAGTGAGCCAAAAGTAGGAGGAAGCACCACCATTTGAGATTTGCAACCGTACTCTATCCCCTGCTTTGAATTGGGATAATTGGCTTTCATTTATGCCGTTTATTAGAAATTTATCATAATAAATATCACTTACATCCATTGCCAACATTCGTTTCCATTCGTTGGTGAGCTTGGTTTTAAAATGACCTTCTCGGATGGCTTCGGCATAACTTTGAGTGGTTCCTTTTTTGATGGCAAACCAATCGGAAGCATTGTGCAACATCCGGTGGACATTTTCGGGTTTGTAGTCTGTCCATTCGCTTAAAATAATGGGGACGGTCGGCAAATCGTCAATGCCTTTTCTGAAGGTTGGGTCATCATTCCGCTTTTTCAGTATCATGGAGCCATACATTCCTATTTGTTCTTGCAGTCCGCTATGGCTATGATACCAATGTGTACCATGCTGGATAATTGGAAAGGTATATTTGTGTGTTGTGCCTGGTTCAATAGGCATTTGTGTCAGAAAAGGAACACCATCTTCCTTGTTGGGTAAAAACAAGCCGTGCCAATGTAAAGAGGTGCTTTCATTGAGTTGGTTATGTACATAAATTTCTGCTGTATCACCTTCTGTGAAAGTAAGTGTTGGCATTGGTATTTGTCCGTTAACAGCAATGGCCCGTTTTTCCTTGCCTGAAAAATTGACAAGGGTATCCTTTACATACAGGTCGTATCGCACTACCTTTTGCGCGAAAAGCGAGTTGGTTACCAATAGCACAACACCTACTAGCAACAACTTCTTATAAATATTATTTTTCATCAGATTAGGAAATCGAATTATTTAGTTTTAATAGGCTTGCATTAACAGCTACTACAATAGTACTGGCACTCATTAACACTGCACCCAAAGCAGGGCTTAATACAAAGTTTGGATAGAGCACACCTGCGGCAAGGGGAATAGCGATAATATTATATCCTACCGCCCAAATAAGGTTCTGTATCATTTTCTGATAAGTGCGTTTTCCAAAATCTATCATTTTTGCGACATCTCTTGGGTCACTATTTACCAGAATGATATCAGCAGTTTCAGCGGCAACATCGGTACCAGAACCCACAGCTATTCCCACATCTGCCTGTGCCAATGCAGGAGCATCATTTACCCCATCTCCCGTCATTGCTACAATTTCACCTTTGGTTTGGAATTCCTTTATCTTCTCTTGTTTAGTGTGGGGTAGCACATTGGCAAAATAACCGTCCATTCCCAACTCATTACTTACTGCCGCTGCTATCTTTTCATTATCGCCAGTAAGCAAAAACGATTTGATGTTCATTGCCTTTAATTTATTGATCGCTTGTTGCGACCCTTCCCGAATGGTATCCGCAAGGGTAATAATGCCAACGACTTCCTCGTCAATTAGCAAAAAGTTCACTGTTTCGGCATCTTGATTGATATCCTTTGGGATTTCAGGATAGGCTAAGCTCTTATCTTTGAAATAATTTGGTCCGGCCGCTACCACAGACTTACCCTTAACGTTTCCAGATACACCAATTCCCTGCATCAACTGGAAATTCTCAGATTTCCACAACTCAAGATTTTTGTCTTTTAGAGTTTGGAGTACACCTTTTGCAATATGGTGTTCTGAATTTTGCTGGACTGCTGCTGCGTATTGGATGATATCATCCCCAGTATATTTATCTGTCAGCGGAATCGTTTTTTGGACCCTGTGAGATCCTTGCGTAAGTGTTCCGGTTTTGTCAAAAATGATTACGGATAATTTCCTGGTGGTTTCAAAAGCAGTCCTATTCCTGATTAAGAGGCCATTTGTGGCAGAAAGGGTTGTAGAAATAGCAACTACTAATGGGATAGCAACCCCCAAAGCATGTGGGCAAGCGGTAACCATTACCGTTACCATTCTTTCTAATGCAAAGGCTAAATCGCCACTGTTGCTATACCAAAAAACAAAAGTCCCGACTCCAACAGCGATTGCAATAAAGGTCAGCCATTTGGCAACCCGATCTGCAAGATTTTGGGTGTTGGATTTTGCTGCCTGAGCATCCTGCACCAAACTGATTACCTTATTGAGATAGCTGTCTTTTCCGACCCCCGTAGCTTTGATCTTTAAAACGCCATCACCATTTATGGAGCCTGCAATTACTTTCGCTTCCTCTTGTTTTTTCACAGGGACACTTTCGCCGGTGAGCATACTTTCGTTCACAGATGAAGAGCCTTCAATTACCAATCCATCAGCGGCAATTTTTTCGCCCGGCTTTATGATTACCGTATCGTCATTAACAAGTTCATCCAACTTTATTTTAACCGCTTCACCATTGCGTTCAATAGTCACATCATTTGGCAGTAATGCCACCAAAGACTGTAATGCTTTTGAGGCGGCCATTTGGGAACGCATCTCCAGCCAATGTCCCAGGAGCATAATGACAATCAAAGTGGCAAGCTCCCAAAAGAAATCCATGCCGGGAAATCCAAGAGCCACAGCCATACTGTAGAAGTATGCCACCGAAATAGCCAGAGCGACCAAGGTCATCATCCCGATGGCTTTGGATTTTATTTCGCCAACCATTCCTTTTAAAAATGGCATCCCGCCATAAATATAAATGGCGGTACCCAATGCCATTAATACGTACCTATCTCCTGGGAAGGCAATGCTGAATCCTAGCCATTGCTGTATCATATGAGATAGCAGCAAGATGGGAATGGTAAGAATTAAACTTACCCAGAACCGTTTGATGAAATCACTTGTTTGATGCCCTTCGTGTTTGTTATAGTCTTTTTGGGAATGGTTTGGATGGTTTTGGGCTGCATTTTCATGATGGGAATGTTCTGAATTATTTCCAAAAGGCACCAAGTCCATCCCACAAATAGGGCATTTTCCGGGTTCGTCTTTAAGCACCTGAAGGTGCATCGGACACGTATATTTTCTCACTTCTCAGCGTTTTTGAAATCAAACGAAACGCTCACAAACTCCCAACTTATCTCTATTTTGCCTTGGCTTTCATTTGTTTTAACTACCTGATATTGTAAGGATTCAGTGAGATTATCATTCTTTTTTGGCTGGACTTTTATCCTCATCAGATCGTTCTCCGAATTGTAATCATCCGCCAAATGCATATCCCAATCTTTACTAAGTATAAGTATCCACTCCTCTTCATTGGGAATGGTAAAAAACCCATACTTTCCTTTAGCAATTAGTTGATTGTTGATAGTTACATCTTCCGAAAATTCAATCCACGTAGCTTTGTGAGCACCAGTTGCCCAAACTTGTCCATAAGCGACCAGACCATTCCATATAACTCGCCCCCTTACGCTTGGCGAACCATAGTCTATATGTATATGGTTGTCTCCAATCATTGCCATAGTGGATGTACGTGGACTTTTGGCTTTGACAATGGTTTCTTGAGCTTGATGATGTTCATGCTGAGCGAAAGAAACCATAGGTGAAAATGCGAGTAATGATATTATAATTAATTTTTTCATAAATTTTTGGTTAAATTTTAATGTTAGACTATTATTGAGCAAATTGATTTTTTTTAATATTTAGGGAAGTCAATACCCTACTCCATTACTTTTTTTTTCATTTCTTTATCCACCCAATTTACTATTTCAATTTTGTCTAACTCTGATAATTTTGAATCTCTATGAATAAAGGTATAGGACCTAAGAGGCATATCATTTGCTTTTATTTGTTTTGAAATTCTATCTAATTTGTTTTCTTGTTTACGTTTAGAATAGCTACCAAATTCACTAAAATTCAGATTTTCTTTTCCTTCTTTTATATGGTATTCCATTAAAATCCTCCCAGGTTGTATGTATGAATACCAAGGATAATTCGTGTTGTTGCTGTGGCAGTCATAACAGGAGGTTTGGAGGATTTGTCTTACGTTAACGGGTATATCTAATACTTCTGTAATGTGTAAAGGTGTAACCTGCCCCTCATCCATATTGCGGGCAGGCTGGTAAAATTGTATCAATACCAAAACACCAAACCCGATCAGGAAAAATATTTTAAAGTATCTCAATCTTAACATTTAAAATTCCTTTTTTATGGAGCCGCAGGTCAACATTTTGGTGCCAAGATAAGGATTCTTTATTTCCTTGTATTCACTGATCCAAACAGCCCCTTTGCCATTTTCATACATCGGGCAAAAATCTTGGTAGAGTACTTTGGAAGTTCCAAAAACACCAAGGAGGTCATCGACATCCCTACTCAACATGGCAAAATGCTCTCTTTGATGAGCTATATTATTGGCATTGTCGGCAATATGTTCTGCCTGCTCCAGAGCATCATCCATCACTTCGTCATAGATCATTTTCTGCTCGGAAGTAAAAGAATCAACATCAAACTTAGAAATTTCCGATACTATCTTTTCGCCAAATCTTGCTGCATCTTTAGCATTATCTGCTGTCAAGGCATTTTTCAGATTCAGATACTCGGTGATTAGGTTATTCATAGCATCTTCCTTCGTATTGCCAGCTTTTGTTTCAGCCTCTACATCCATAGTCTCAGAATTTGTTGCCGAGGCATCATGATGCTGTTCGTTTGATTCTGCTTCTTTTGTTTCTTTGGATTGACACGCAATCGTACCAAAGGCAAATATTACCGCTATAATTAGTGATTTATTCATTTTGTTAAATTTTAAGTTTTAAATAATTTATTATATATTGTTTTAACAGATTAGCCACAAATAAGCTTTTGCCAATCGTGACATAAGGCTTTTAATTTAATTTGTTCGGATTTGACCATTAGCCTCTTTATTGTACAAAAACATTCATCGGGCAATTTTGCTTACTATTTTTTGTGTTTTATATGACTTCAAAGTTTAGCATCATCCCATCATCCTCATGTTCAAGATTATGGCAATGAACTACAAACTTACCTTTATGCTCAAATTTCAGAATTACTAGTACCTTTTCCTTTGGTGCTACCAGAACAGTATCCTTCCATCCACTTTCCTGAGGCAAAATAGTGTTCCTGCCTCCTGTACGTGACAATATTTGAAAATGAACACCATGGACGTGCATAGGATGGGCTTCATCACCGTCAGTATTATCAAATTCCCAAATCTCAGTGGATCCTAAATTCACGATTTCATCAATCCGGTCAGAGTCAAACACTTTTCCGTTTATTTGATGCATGCCCTCGCGACTGTTCCCCATGCTCATGGTAAGTTTAAAAGGCCTCGTTTTAGTTGCGCCAGATAGTTTAGTAAATGGCAAGAGCGCAGTAGGTAAAGCAAAGTTGTCTTTTTCAGCATTAGTCACATTGAAGCTCATAATTTTATAGCCCTGTACTCCCTGTGCGTCACCCATTCCTGAGAATTGTTTATTCTCGAGGTATATCATTTCACCCACTTTTGCACCGGAAAAATCGACCAAAACATCAGCTCTTTCACCCGGACTAAGCAACAGGCTCTTCATGCTTTCTGATTGCGGCAGCATACCTCCGTCTGAACCGATTACATAAAAATCCGCTCCATTGCTTAAAACGAGATTATAAATTCTCGCAGTGGAACCGTTAAGCACCCTAAAACGGTAAAATCGTGATACCACTTCCAGAAAAGGGCTGTTTGTTCCGTTTACCAATATAGTCTCGCCCATATAGCCAGACATTACTTCAGCCATAGTTGGGTTATATTGAATAGTTCCGTTTGTATTGATGCGTTTGTCCTGGATTATCAAAGGGATCTCATAGGCACCACTGGGTAAGTTAAGTGCTTTTTCTTCAGGGCTTTCTACAATAAACATCCCAGCCAATCCTTCGGTCACCTGCTTTCCCGTTAGTCCATGTAAGTGAGGGTGATACCAGTTTGTACCAGCTTGTTGGGTTATTGGAAATTGAAAATTAAACGAATTGTTGGGCATAATCATGTGATCCGGGTGGCCATCCATAGTGGCCGGGATCACTAAACCATGCCAATGAATATTGGTATGCTCTGACAGTTTATTTGTAAAATTAAGGTTTACATTCTGGCCCTTTTGGGCTCTAATCGTAGGCCCCAGTAACCCATTTCCGTATCCCAGAACAGGTGTTTGCTTTGCATTTGCTAAGGTGTCCATTGCAGTCTGAGCACTTAAGGTTGACGTTGAACTGATCGTCTGAGGGATCTTCAATGGGTTATTAAATATGCCATCCTCTACATTTGGTGCTTCACCCTCCATACCATGGTCCATACATGAGGTCAAAAGACTTGGTCCTGCCGCAATGGCAACTGTACCCAATCCCATTCTTTTTAAAAATTCATTTCTGTTCATATTAGCTTCAAAATTGGAATTAATTAATTTTTTCAACTGTACTTCCGCAGGTCATCATCTTTGACCCATAGTATGGATTCTTGATAGAGCTTTCTTTACTGAGCCAGTTTGCTCCTTTTCCATTGTTGTACATGGGACATTTTTGATAATAAACGGTTGGTACGGTTGTCGAAAGCTTCATCAACTCATACATCGGTTGTGAAAGACCTGAAAAATAAACGCGTTGATCATCAGGATCGGTGGAATCGCTGATCTTTTCTGCATTTTCACTTAATGCTTTCATTTTTACCATCCACACATCATGGGTTTTTGGTTCCAGTTCACCCATTTTCACTTTGCTGATTGCGGTTAAGAGAGCTTTTGCTCTAGTGGATGCTAACTTCCCATCTGATTGAACCAGTGCATCTTTTACTTCAAAATATCGGTCGAAAATGGGCTGAAGTTCACCGGCATTTTGCATCTGCATGTTTTCTGCGGGTTTTTCCCCATTTATAATCCCCATTTCCGCGCCGTGGTTGGCATGGCTTTCCATTTTTACGGGCTGTTCGGAATGTTTTTCCATTTTCATACTAGAGTTCGGTATGATGGCTTCTTTTTTATTTATTCTTTCGTATTGGCAACATTCAGAAAGCATTGCATACGCTTTATCTGGCGCAAGAAACTGGTCGCTATCGTAACCTGCCAATGCAATGCGCTTCAAGATCTCATCTGGATTGGTCAAATTTGCATCATAGGTGATTGTAGCCATTTTGGTTTCTTTATTCCAATCTACCTCGGCTGCATTTTTTACATTACCCGCTTTTTCAATGGTGGCTTCGCACATTTGGCAGTTCCCATAAATTTTTACACTCTCGGTTTTAGTGTTTTTGATTTGAGCATTTATAGCTGTAGACGATAGCAATGCCATGATTGCCATCAATATTTTTATTGATTTCATTTTTTTAAATTTTAATGAGGGAAAGAAATTATTAAGAAAGCCGGAAATTGCTTTCAATTAGACAGTTCTGTGGCTGTAATGGAAAAAAATCAGCCTATTTTAGGCGGTAGCCAAACTGATAAAAAACCTGATGAATAATTGGTTCTCTGATAGTAAAAGATAGATTCGCTCCATTTCAAACCACCTGAAAATTGGGCATTGGTAAGCAATAGCGGAATAGGACTATTGGATGGGCAATGGCAAGCGTGATCCGAACACTGTCCGTTACATCCTTCTGAATCTTTTTCAGAATGACCATTTGCGCAGCATTTCTTGGTTTCAGAATCATATTCGCTGTCACACGTCTCGGTCTTGAGACTCTCAGCTTTTTCGCTCGACTTACCGCAAGCATAGGTATCTGATGGGTTCAAAAAGAATCCAAGAGAAATTAAAAACGCCATGAGTGCAAACTTTTGCATATCTAGGAGACGAAGATACACGATTTTTGTTGTCTTTTTATGGCGCCAATATCAGCCGACACTCCCAAATGAATTGGGCTAACCGCTCTGAAATCTTGGCTTCAGTTCAGATTTGTATTCCTCAAGTCTAACGTTCGAAAAAGAAAACCTTTCATCGACCATTACCGAGAATTTTTTAAAATTCAACAGTTTGTTCATATTGGAACAGCCGTCGCAATTCAAACATTGTTCCCGAAGAAATGTAGGTTTTCCATCGACATACTGAAAAACAAATATCTCGTAAGGATTCTTGCAACATTCATCAATTTTTATCCGACTCCAAAGTTCACAATCCTTGCAAACTATGACGTCATGAAATTGATAATCGTAGGTAATTGAAATGTTGTTGCACCCTAAATTTTTACAGACCAACATAACCTTTACCAAACTATTGAAAGGTAATCTCCTCAGCAAGTGGTACCGAAACCTCTCCGGGAGGCAAAGCCTCATATTCGAATTGCCGATAGACCTCCCCATCCGCCAAAACATTGACGGTTGCTGAAATTGGCTGAAAAGAGTCGGTGGTTTCTCCTCCCAAGTGAACGGCATTGAAAACTAAGCCTAAGCTATGGATCGGAGCTGAAGAAATGGCTGAAATGATTGGAACTTCAGGCTCAAAAGAAAGCGTATAGGTATTGCCTTGTTCGATCACTTGGGTCCAATTGAGCTCAGTCGGTTGATCTAGCACCGGAGCAACAAAAGTAGATGTCCCACTCAGCATACTGTGAACCGAAAAGGTCACCAAATAGTCATCGTAATTACCATCCATTTCAACTTCGATGGTCACCGACTTTTCAACAAGTTTTGGAGTCTCATCCTCTGAAGAACAGCTAAAAGAAAAAACAGCTACAGCGAGTACTAACAGGTAATTCAGATTTCTCATTACATAAAATGGTTTAGTTTAAAATTAAATACTTAAAATTTCAAGGCCGATTGGTCTATTTGACTTACAGTTGTCTACGAATCAATTTCAAGGATATCAGCAAGTAACTTTCTTAAAAAGTTAAGAACCTGGCTGATTAACTATCACAGCCAATATCATACACGGTGGTGTTACTTAGGCGTTTCATTTTTTCTACCTAAGACTTGTATAAAATAACGGTTCAGAAGTCCGGGGCCTTGAAACCTTTTCAAAACTTCGGAACCTGCTTCAAATTCAGCTTTTTTATATTCCTCTTTCTTAGAGTCCAAACTACCGAGGTAAGCCATTTTATAAATTTTGTCGTCAGGATGCTCATGATGAGCTTGTCGAAGCAATTCTTTTCCTTGACTTTCTAAGTCTTCATTATCACCGTATTCATCAGGAAAAATAGAAACTGTCCACCCAGCGATGAATTTGAATTCAGTTAAATTTTGAAAACTTTTTTGCCCCTCTTCATACATTTTTCTCAGCCTTTGTCTAAGATTTATTCTATCGTGAAACTCTGATGAAGCATCTTCAATGGCAATCCAAAGAAAAAAGTAAAAGTGTTTCCAGATTTCAAAATCAGTTGAGTTTCTTTCATAAAGCTCTTTATACAAGGCGAATGCCTCATCAAAGTCTTCTTGGTCTTCTAGTTGTAAAATGTGCCGAATATTTTCCAATATCTTCTATTTAAGCCTTTTCTATAAAAGAGTTAGGTAAAGCGACTAGGATTGGTTCGCTTAACCACCCTCACCTACCCATTTCCTGAGACAGTGAAGGTAAAACGTTCAATTTCTTGAAATCCATGTCATAAAACTGGATTTTCTTAAACTGAGGATCGGCCTCAATCAATACCGGCTGCCCGGTCTCCAAAGTAGCCATTTGGATATTTCCACGACCTAAACTTGAAATAAGCATTTCCTTTTCCTGAGGAGTTACCAGCTCATTGATCGGGAATCTGCCAAGTTCAGATTCCAGGTTGAAGCCATAGTTCTGATAGAATTTCTTGAAGCCATAATTTCCATCCTCGGTCTTTTGATCAAAATCCAATTTGATCCAAATGTTCTCATTTCGCTTCGGAGCTTCGACCGACACTTCATTGCCCTCTCGATCAAACTCAAAAATTTTATGGGACTTAGACTCATGCAGAATCTTGAAGCCTTTGATATCCTGCTCAGGATTAGCATTTTTTAGAAGGGCCTCCTTTGCATCCAAGGCCAGGTTTAAGTTGTCATAAAGATGATGGGATGTTTCATGCTGATTGGTTGATCTATCAAAGTAGGAATAGGAAAGAAATACTTTGCCTTCAGGCATGGATGAAAAGTCTTTGCCGGTTGCTCCATCATAGGATCTCAACAGGTAGCCCTTTGCATAGAGATCGTATGAACCGTGAACATTGATCTTATTCTTCACATTTTCGGCGATGATCTTGGAAGCCTCTTCAGTGCTGGATACTATCATTTCCTTCCCTCTTATTCCCGCATCGTCAATAAAGCTCAAAGTAAACTTGTCGATTAGGATGGCCTTCTTCAAAACAGAAGCTCCTCTGAGCAAATTATAGGCTTCCTTTGCCGTCACGTCATTCCCCTTTCCATACGAAAATGTATTCTGGATCTGATCGTTAAGAGTGACTTTTACGCTATCCAGAAAATAATGGTAGGGCTTCGAAGATCTCAAGAAATTCAGCTCATAATTAACCTTGTCTTTTCCCAGGCTGCCATCCTTTTGCCTAGCACTAAAATCGGCTGAAACTCCGATTTTAAATAACTCCTGTCGCTCAGAAACTTTAGCTTCCAGGGCGGCATTTAACGAAGTGCCAAAGCCAAGGAATTTCAGGTTCTTTTTAAGGAATTCAAGATTATTATTCTCCATAATTTAGAGTGGCCAGCGTTTAAATATAGCAAAACCGTATTAATTGAAATTTTCCCAACTCATCTGATTAAGCTGATAAAAGGACTTTACTCCCTTTTGCTTAGGTTTAAAAGTTCGGATAGTTTGCTTCACCCCAAGGGAGATGCAATAGGTTCGCAGGGAAAAGGTGAATATCGATTCAACCGAACTCTTGGCTTTTTTGGAATTTTTAAGGTGAACCAAATCGCTATACAGATAATAAGTACAGTCATGATCGTGAATTAAATCCTGGATTTTACAATCCATCACCCGACCCAAAATCGAGGAGCTGAAAACGGTATTGATCTTGGCCTTTTTTGAAATCTTCTTGAAAGCTTGATTCAACAAGCTCAAGTCAAACTCAGCCCCGATGATCAAGAAGCCAGCTTCATCAAATGAGATTCTGGATTTGAACTGATTGGCAAAACAGATCAGGGAAGCATAGGAATCAGAGACAAAAATTGTCCGCGAATCTTCTGAAAGATTAAGGACAGAAATTCCTCTGGAAGCCTGCTTATTCCGGTAAAGGCTCAGTATTTCACAATCCACTTTTCCGCCTTGCTCATCAAAAAAATCGAAAACGATCTGGCCCGTTTGATCCTGATGGGCAAACTTGGAAAACAGACCTTGGATAGCCTTATCCACCCCTTTGTAGCTCAAAATATCAAAGGTCTCTGTCAAAGCCATTTTCTTGTCCGAAGCGTTTTCTTGGGTTCTTTCCTTCCTCCGTATCGATGCTGTTTAGCCGCTTGATGACATTGATATCGAATTCATCCCTAATCGCTTTTGGGAGTGAGGAATCTGCCGAAATCTTGGAGTATTCCTCCTTGATGTTGTTCAAATCACGGATTGCATCCCTGTCATTTGGGTTTCGGGAAATTCGTCGCTCTGCTTGTTTTTGAACCTCCTTGATGGCTTGAAGGTATCCTTCGCTATACGCTTTATTCTCCTGGCTCTCCTTTCCTAGCAATTTCTGAACACCGGTGATCAATAGGTAGGACAAGCCCCCATCAATCAAAACTGAAAGGACTAACCCGGATTTATTTGATCTGAGTCCCTTAGGAGCAGATGGCGAAAGTTGAAATGCTGTCCCATCTGCCAACAGCACCGTTTCCCCTTCCTTGTATGTCTTCTTTTGGTGTGGATCGAGTTCTTGCCCATTAACCGATTGAGGAGCTTTGATGTCTCGGGGATTGTAGGAGAGAAATTGTTTGGTTCGCTGATCGTACTCGATAATGTCGGTCTGAATGTTTCCTTCTTTGTCCACATAGCTTTTTTTGATGTTGGCCAATTCTTTCCGGACCAGCTGATTCCGCTCAGAGTCATTCAAACTGGGATGTCGGTTCGGTTCCATGTAAACCGGATCAATCCGCAAGGCAGGATTCCCATCTTCTCCCCTAACTATCGAAAGTCTAGCCGGTAATTTATCGATGTAAATATCCTTCCCTTTCAGATCGGTCAATTCCACGATATCAGTCATTCCGCCATTTTTCAGGGCGTTGACTTCTTTTTCAGGAATGGTAAATTTTCCGTTTTTGATGACTCCAAAAATCTCCAAATCCTTCATCGGTAATCCATTTTGGCTTTTCATAGTGCTTACTTTATGGTTTTGATAAATAAGTTATTGCCTCTTCTTTAGTCGATAGTTTTGAAATCAATTGAATGAATAAGATTGGATTGACATATTCCTTTCCCTTTTTAATACTCAAGTGCAGATGATCGCCAGTAGCTCTTCCTGTACTTCCGGAAATTCCCAGGATCGTACCCGGTAAGACGCGCTCGCCATTTGTTACAAAGGACTGAGAAAGGTGAGCGTAAGTCGATTCATACTTGCCGTGTTGGACTTTGACAAAAATTCCCAAAAGCGAATCATTGCCCACCGACACAACCATTCCATTAAGCATGGAAAGCACCTTTGAACGCTTGGTTTTCAAATCGATTCCCCGATGAAATTTCGTTTCCCCGGAAAATGGATCGGAGCGGTAGCCAAACTTTGAAGTCAGGAAAAAATACTCCAAGGGAAGGGAAGCCAACACAAGTTCCTCCCCTTTTTCCATGGGTAGTTCTCCTTGGGACAACGAATGAATTTCAGTTCTCTCCGCCTCTTGCTTCAATTCAGCCAGCTTGATCACGTTCACGGAAGTCAATTCCTTTCGAAATTCAATGGAATTGAATTGAGGAAATGCCTGGTGAGCGACAAAAAGAAGTATAATCGATAGGTTCCTTTGCATGATTTCAAGGCTTAATCTAGGATTGCCATTTCCCGGTGCTTTTCAATAATCTCGGTAACCTGAAAATGGATTTTCTCAAAGTGCTTGGTCAGGATCTCTTCTTTCTTGCCTTTGAAATCATAGAATTTCGGAGTGCTTCGATAGGAGTTTTCCTCCTGCTTGATCTCCCTCATATCCAAATTGACCCGACAATGAACATTGGATGTTTTGTATTTCCCGTCAAACTGAGTTCCTTCTGTGGCGATAATTCCAGCAATCTCCCCGGTGTGCATAGACGCTATTTTACCCGCAGGAATCAGCGGATCATATCGCTCACTATACGAAATCGAGGTTTTATCCCGATCAATCGAAACACTCTGCCCCAATTGCTTTCGCTTTCCAAACATCATCTCTAACCAGGAAAGCGTATCCTTATGGCGAACTGAACCACAAAGGACATTTCCGATCACCGAGGTCATGGTCGAAGCTGTTTCCTTTCCCTGAAGCTGGTTTAACTGGGGCAGCTCCTGAAGGCCGAGTAAAACCGCTACTTTATTACTCCGGGCAGTTGAAATCAGGTTTTCGATTTTATGGATATAAAAAGTCGGCGCTTCATCCGCTATCAAGGCGGTCGGAAGATTCCCTTTGGTATTTATCAATCGGGTTAGCCGGTTGATAATGACCGAATAGCAGGTTCCTGTGATACTCTGCGTTTCGGTACTATTGGCAAGGACTAGAATGGATGGGCTATTGGGATCTGAGATTTTGAGGTCGAAATCATCCCCGCTGAATACCCAGGCGGTTTCTTTGGTATTCAGTCTGGAAAGGAAAATCTTCAAGGTACCGACCTGCCCTTCCAGCTGTTTGTAAACCTTCTTTTCAAAGGCACTTCGGAAGGGAGATACCATGGATCTGAGTTCGGGATATTTCGTCAGACAGTTAAAAATATCCTCATAGTCCCTGTTGAGAAAATCCAGCACATGGGCGAAGGTGGAATATTTGCCTTCCTCATATCGAGACACAAAAAAGATACAGGCGGAGAGAAAGTTGATGGCGGATTGCTCGAAAAACTTGTCTGCTCCTCCGGACGAATCAGATTTTTGAAGGGATTGAAAAATAGCCTCTGCTGTTTCCGAAGCATTGGCCACCGTCTTCAAATACCTTCTGTTGATCGGATTAATCCTCCTGGAATATTCTACCTCGTCCAGATTGATGACATGGAATTTGAAATTTAGGTTTTTCTTCTTGTCCTGTGCTTTGAGATAGTGGAAGTAGGCAATCTGAGCCAAGTCAGGAAACTTGAAATCATAAAGGCACATTGTAAATCCCTTGCCTATCATCTGACGGATAAAAGGATTAATCACCCCGAAAGACTTACCGGAACCTGGGGTTCCAATCACAAAAGTCCCTCTAAATGGATTGACCAAGTTGATCCATCCTTTCCGGACTTTTCCCCTGAAATAGAACTTCATGGGGATGTTGACGGAATAGGGATTTTCGATTTTTTTGGTGTCTTGCATGAAGGACTCCCCTTCGATATTCCATTCATCCTTTCCCAGTCCCGATTTGATCAATTTCGACACATTGTCCAATGAGGTATGGATCAAAACAGCCCCTATAAATAAACAAAGGCTGTACCCGAGGTCTTGAATGGAAGTGAGATCCATCACCAAAAATGAATCTTCCAGCGAGTAGAGATAGATCGAACCAAAGAATAGCATCAACCCGATGGCCAAGGGAAAAATGATCTGATTTTTCGGGTTTAAATCCAGGTTCTTTCTCGATACTGTACCGATGGCTGAAAGGCAAATCGCTATCAAAATGGCCAATTTGCCAAGAAGCACATTACTGTAAATCTTCAGGTTTTGCAGCTTTTCGAAAAGGGGAAAAAGAAACCTTCCCACCCCATCCATGGCCAACAACTGTGGGGCATAGACAAACATCATAATGTCCAAAAACACCATCAGGTAAACAATGAATTGAAAGGTCGCGTGAAGGCTTTTTAATTCTCTTTTCTCATTCATAGCATGGACTTAATTGAGGGGAAAATCATCTTTTGGTGAAATTCATAGCGTGTCTGCTGCCAAAAGATCAGCGTACTTTATCTCCAAAGAGAGCGTTCTTCCACTGATTTGGGATTCGGAAAGCTCGATGGTGAACACCTTGGAATTGGGGAAGGTGAACTTTTTGAACACGTAGATATTGTGATATTTCTTCTCAAAGCTCTTCGGAGTGAAAAGCTGGTATTCCGGTTCTATCTCTATGGATTGGACATTGGTTGCTTTGGTGATTCGCTTGTCCTCGATCTTAAATCTCAACTGGTCCAGATCAAATTTGAGATTGGTCTTGTTCGTAAAGGAGATGTCCAAAAAGATATAATCGTCAACGGTGTAGATACTATTCACCTGACCGGTAACTCCATACTGGCTGCTTTTGGTGATGTTATCCTTCTTCTTCCCTTTAAATGCCTCTATTGAAAAATACCGAAGCTCTTGGTCGCTCAGGGGAATTTTACCGACCTCCAAGGGACTGGTATTGATAGGGAGAATTTCAATTTGAGTCTTCAGCTGTCGCTCATCATGCGCATACCATAAATCGTACTGCGCGATGAATTTCTGCCCGATAATGGTAACCACTCCCAAAGACTTATTGTAACCATTGAGGTTGGAAACACTGTCGCGGATGGCTTTTACCCGAAACACATTTTCCAATGGAATATCTCCGATCATATTGTCGGTCGAGATATCCACGTATTGGATGGGTTCGGGGGAAAGGAAGTGAAGGGAGATTTCCTCGTCGATATAGATCTTGGGAAGTTGGCTTTTCAACAGCGTACCGTTCTGCTGGGCATAGACCGAAATGGTTACCGCCCAAAGGATAAGAGTTATTATTTTCTGTGTCATGTCAAATCAGTTTTGGTTTTGGATCATTTTTCCGTTTTCCTGCAATTCGTTGGTATCGATCAGATAGACAGAAGTCCCATACTTGATATTGGCCTTGTTCTTTTTGATGGATTTGGAAACGGCTTGGGAAGTTGAGGTAAACATTCGTTGGAGGGCAGACATATACAGTTGGCTCAATTCGTCTGAGTTTGGCTGCATAGTCAGATTCATTCCTCCGGTAGTGTTTCCTCCGAGTTCTTTGGAAAATTCCCTGAAGGCACTGGCCGGAACATACAGGCCTTCCATCCCATCCACGTCATAGATGGAGAGTTTAATCGGGAAGATTCGGTCATTGATCATGACCGAAGAGATGGTCAGCTTCACTCGCTGAGCTTCATATCCGGAAATCAATGCATAGAGATAAGTTCCTCTGCCCACGATTGCATTTCCAATCAGAATATCATCTAAAAGTCGGATTCTCAATCTGGCTCCAAGAGTACCGCTCTTGATATCCTGGTCAATGATTGCTTCGATGAACTTCCCCTTTTTTTCTCTGGTGACGGTATTGAATAAGGTAGCGGACCCTTCTGACTTCTGAACCCGATAAACTGCGTTTTCGGTCTCTTTGGCTACTGGCTGGTTCTCCTTTTCTTTTAGCTGTAGCTCTTGATAAGCCGGATCATTCGCCTTGGAAATGGAGTCTATCACAGCCATCTGCGCTTTGAATAGCTCCATGGGATCTTCGTATTTGTTAGCGGGAACTTGGGTCTTTTTCCCTTCCAGCTGATTGATGGCATTCAGTAATTCTTCATCTTCCTTAGAAAAGCTTTGCTGTCTGGAAAGTTGTGGCAAAACAGATGGGATCGAATTGCCTGTTTCGGGTTTTCCGGAGTAAAGACCTGCGCTTTTTAAAGCGTTGTCGATAGAATCCAGCAGCCGTTTTTCCTCCTCGTTATACAGCGTTTTGATTTGGCTGGATTCTTCAACCTCCAGTTCCAAGCCTTTGATAGCCGTGTATCCATCATTTGCTCTTTTATAGGTTTCTCTCGAAGCATCCAGTTTGGAATCAATCGGTTTTTTCTGGATCTGTTCCGATACTTTGCCGATCTCGGATTGGATTCCACTGAGCCCCTGAACAGGCTCAGCCGGACCGTCTTTGCTGAAGGATTTATACCCGTAAAACAGCAAACACAAAAACGGGAGCATGATAATCGGCAGAATGTATTTGGGTTGTTTGAAGTCAATTTTCATGGGAGTGGTTGTTAAAATATTGCAGTTTCTCAATTGCTTTTTCCAGGTATGCGGAATCCGACTTTGAAATGGAATCCTTGTCGATAATCCGTTCTATCTCAGACTTTAACTCCGCCATTTTCGCAGCTCTCAGGGTCAAATCCTGTAATGCTGAAAATTCCCCTGACAGTTCTCCCGGAATGGCCTTCAGTTCTTTTTTGATATGTTCAGCCTGATTCTCCGGGTTAGGATTCAGCACAAAAAAGGTCAGTATGAAAGAGGCTACGATGAGAAGAAGCATGACACAAAAAATGATTTTGGCATGACGATCCATCAACCCCTTCAAATGGCCATTAACCCCTGCCATGTGAGGAAAAAGCTCATTTTTAAGTTCTTGGAAAATGGTGGTTTCCCGATCCTTAGAAGGTGTTTTTCGAAACATTGCTCAGGTCTTTATTTTCGATGGTTTTCCAATTCGTGATCAATACCCCATGGCTGTTATTCTCACTTCTCGGGATATCTATTAATTCACCTTCGGTGATAATCGATCGGGTGATCGTGGCACTTCTTCGATCTATCTTTTGCTTGCCGTAATACCGGAACCTGTTCTGAACAAGGATAATCGAATCCGTCTGGATAGAAAGCACAGAACTTGAGGAGAGAATGGAATTGAAGTAGCCCTTTTCTTTCAGGTTATTGTATTGACCGACTCCTGTCTCATCCACGAAGTACATAGCCCGACTCATTTGGTATTCGATGTGCTTATCGTCGGGAGTCAGGTTGAAAAAAAGGCTATGAAATAAGTCCACGGCTGCTTTGTACTCAGCGGGCCTATTCATTTGCATATTGGCCTGCTTGGCCAAAATGGGTATATCATTGTCCAGGATATAAATGGACTGCCTTGCGTTGGCTACCTGTTTATAGGCGTAAACCGAAACAAAGCCGCAGATAATGATTGAGGTAATCAGGCTCCCAAGGGAAAGAACCGTTGCCAATCTGATTTTCGATTCAATGTTTTGGATGATCATGGTTAGATTAGTTTAGCTCTTGAAATTGATTTTGAAGCGGAAGATCCCATCCTTCCGGCGGTGGTTGCTGCTGAGGAAATTCCTGAAGTGGAAATGATCCAAGTGGAAATCGAGGGCACGGTAGTGATGGCAATTGCGCTGACAAAAAATGCTACAATCACCAGCCCGAAACTCAAAAAGCCATTGGATGCCAGCCAAGCCATTTTTTCAAGCCGATCTGCTCCACCACCGGTTGAAAGCAAATACTCGTACTTGTCAATCTCTACCTCCAAAGCATATTGTTGGAGCCTTCCTGTTATGTAGAGAATCAAATATGCCACTCCTACATAAAGGTTGACGGAGACAAACCTTGCTATCCAGGTAGTGAACGCATCCCGAAAGGCTGGAAGAATACTCACCACCACTGAAAATGGCCCAAGTATCACCAACACCGTCGAATAGATGATCTGCAACATGAAAATGATATAGACACACACCCTTAGAATCCATATGGCCACCAATTCGATGATTTGGGTAGCGAGCAGTTGAAGGCTGGTTTGCATCCTAATCCTCATTTGGACAATAGGAGCTAGAATCTGATCGGAGAAAAATCCTTTTACCCCATCCACAATCACCATCCCCAAATCTTTATCGGATTCTTGCGCCTGTTCCGATGCCATCTCGGTCACTGCCTGATATTCCACCAGCTGATCGGCCATCTCGATCATGTAGGCCGCCCGGTCAAGTCGCAAAGCATTATTGGTGTCATTTTGGATCCCGAAAAGCGCTTCTGTTTTGGCAGCGATCAAATCGGTAGGAAAAGCTATGATCTGGCAGAAAATTGGCCACCACATCAAAAGAATCACCAACGCAAAAGGTCTTAAAAGGGGCATAATTTCAAGCTTCTTATCCCCTGCCATCATTTCGTAGCATTTGAGACTAAAAAAAATCAGCATGAAAATACAGGCCAAGGTCTGAGCATCTCTCATGAAAGGGTCGGAATGAGCAAAGCCATAATCCCTCATTTCTTCAAAGAAGGTCATCACTCCCCTGTCGTAAATGCTGTTTCCCTGCAAATAGCTTATGGTCTCCTTGTACTGGTCATGGTTGGCCGATTGAGCAAATCCGGGGATTGACAAGCCAAGGAGAATAGATAGTCCTGTGATCAGCTTCTTCATTTCATGTGATTATTAATTGATTTTCAATGGCCACATGGAATGCCCTAGATAGCCATAACCATGCGTGATGAGCCTTTCTCATGGGCATTTTAGGACTTGGGTTTGGTTAGCAATTTTCTTGGCTCTATCCTCCTCGCTTTTTGGATTTGAAAGGGTAATCTCTCCGCTGATTTTCCGCTGGTTCAGCTTTCGGAAGGCAAGCATATTGGAAGACATGTCCAGCTTGTATTGCCACTTTTTAAGGATATCTCTCATTTCAAGCATGATTCTGTGATACATCAGAATCCGTTGTCCTCTTTCCATATCCAGGCTCTTTGCAAATTCATATCGCTCCGAAAGCGAAGCCATGTTGTTTAAGTACCATTGGTAAGCCCCATGATCAGTCATGTAATGGATTACTTCCGCAGGAACACCCTGAAAAGCAGTGGCTTCAGGATTTTCCAGAGGCCTGAGCTCTCGCTTATAGTAGAATTGATAAAGAGGATCTGTCGCTGAAAAAGCTCCTGAAATGCGAGCCATTTCAGCCGTTGCCAAGTTTTTGACCGTATCTGAGTGCTGCTTGTAGTAGTTAGAAGAAATCTGCATGGCCGCTGCCAATCCCAGCCTTTGAGTCTGTTCTCCCCTTGGAGATAATGGCCTTCGGTCCAGATCCGGGTAATTGGGGTGCAAGCCCCAGGTGATATACCAAATCGGATTCGTTGGGATTCCGAGCAGTCTATTGGGTTCAGGATAGAATTTATCCTCATCCCACTGCTTATAGACCATCCGTTCCTGCTGAGCGACAATCGCTTTATCATGGATTGGAGTCTGTCCGTAGCTGTGAATACAAACAGAAAAAAGGATCAAAAATGAGAGAGTCGGCTTCATCGGGTAAGGATTTTCTGTTTGATGATGATTTCATTGATCAATCCTAAATCACGATTGATATAGGCTTGGTAAGGATTGAGGGATCGGATTATCCCATTGGTCTTGGCCCAGTAGATGCTGTTTTTTGCAGCTAGTACCAAAGCAAGAATTACCTGTAATTCCTCCTGTACCGAATCAAGAAGCTCGTCCCGGACATTGTAATTCATCAGTAGATTATCGCCCTCTTTGAGAATAAGTGATGAAACTTCCGTAGCCAGGTTGAGACTTCTGGTTTTTGCCTGGCCCGTGTACTCTTCGACAAAAAGAAAAAGGATGGGATTATCGCCAGCCAACTGGAATGCCTCTGCGGAAATGGAACTGATATCCAAGACAGTCTCAGCTATCATCCTTACCTGTATTGCATCCTTGAACCCTTCATTGATTTGGGTGAGGGAGTTGACAATCATGGTTTGAACCAGTGCCAGGCTGGATGAATTGAGAATGATATCATCAGTGTTTTGCCTGATGATATCCAAAGTTTGGTGATACCCTATTTCACTGACATTTCGTACAGCAGCGTTGGCATTGACTATCGAAAAATGCTCTTTGTCAAATACCACGGTCTGGGGATAAGATTCAACAGCCACGAAACACATGAAAAGAAAAAGGAGATTTTTCATCGGATTAGGGTTTTGGCGTTTTGAATGATTTCTTCTACCAAGGCCATTTCCGTTGCTACATACTGTAGGTAAGGATTGATTCCTCTCTTCCTTTCGAGATAGTGCTGAAGTGATTTGGAAACGGTGTAGGAAAGTCCGTTGATCTCCCTCAGCTCGTCCAGAATATGTTGGAAAAGGATTCTTCTTTCCGAAACTTTCATCTGGTTGACCACTCCGATACTTGCCGAAAGGCCAAAGAGATAATTCAAAAGTGAATAGGATCTTTCGACGAAAACCCGTTCCGACTCTACCGCAAAAAGTACTAATTCCGGATTTTGGCTACAGTAGAAAACGATTTGCTGCTGGTTATCAATAATGGAATTGACCAAGGGCTCAGCCGCAGCACCAATTCCAAAAGCATCGATGACAATGGAGAGTTTGGCAAATCGGTCCTGGACGGCTCGGTATTTCTCCTTTACAGACTTGACCAAATTGGTATTGACCTCCTCGTTGACCGAGTTCCTTCCCTGATTTCCTTTTGCCTCTTTTTGAAGGTTATATTCAGACTTGGATTCCTCGACTAGCTGGTGGAGAAGGGCCACATTGGTTTGAGCAAAACTCATCCCAAGGGTTGCCAAAAAAACGAAGGGTAAAAGCCAAAAAGATTTCATGGTTGGAGGGTTTTGGCTTTTCTGGCTATATCCTGCGCAAGCTGGATATCTACGTTGATGTACCCTTGAAAAGGATTTAGAGCCCTCACAAATCCTTTCATCTGAGCAAAATACATGGCTCGATACATGCCATAAGAGTAGGATCGCAGGATGACCATCTCAGTCAAAATCTGATTGATCAGTTTTGACCGCTCACCTGCATCCATGAGATTGTTTTCTCCTCCCTTCAACACAAATGAACTGACCTCCAAGGCCAAAGAAGTTGCCCTTTGCTGAAATAGGGTAGCATTCCGTTCGGCAAACAGGAGTAAAGCGGGATTCTCTCCGGCTAAGTCCATCACCTGGCTAAGGTCACTTGAAATCCCGGTGGCTATTCGAGCGATTTCCTGCACATTGGAAAGGTTGGTCAAAATCGAACTGACCTCAGAAAGTCCTTTGTAGATTTTGTCCTGCATCGTATTGACAATGGTCAGGTTTCCGGTAATCGCCAGCTGTCCCCGTTCAATCAAAGTCAATCGTTCATTAGTGGCATTCAGCTGAGAATTGATGACCGCAGAATGTGCCGCCGTTGCTCCTGCTACCGCTGGATCCACATAGATAGTTTGCCCTAAGGCAGATCCCGAGAGGATCAGAAATACCAGTATGTTCAAGCTTTTCATCTTTGTAATGGTTAAAAAGTGGCAGTTAGTGTTTCTCTTACCGGGGCCCCTTGCTTGTTGACCTCTCCAAAAAACTCATGGAGTGAAAGCTCAGAAGCCTTAAAATCCTCGACAAAAGCGTCCAGTCCCATTTGGTACCCTCTAAAGGCTTGGATATAGATTTCGATGGCTGATTTTTCTGGCTTTTCCGTGGTATAGGTCAGGTATTGGTACAAGGAAACTTCCACCCCATACACCTCACCGGCAGATCCTCTTCGGATATATACTTCCTTGAATCTTCCCCTGCCCTCATGATTATCCAGCTGATTGATCGTGAAGATCTTTTTCCTTTCATTTTCATTGATGGAAAGCAGGGAGGCGATTTGAGAATAATTGTCTTTGAATTTTGTCTGATCCAAAAGACAGATCGTATCCGAATTATTGATAATACTGTCTTTGACTACCGCATTTCCGATGATATCTCCCAGCTCTTGGGTTACCACTATGGCTTCCCCCCAGAATTTTCGGACTGTTTTATAGAGGTATAGAATGTAGCCTGCCATGAGCGGGGAGGCTATGGCCTTCCAAGCTTCTTCGATGATGAGTGCCTTCCGGTATTTGGTTCGGAACCTCATTTTCTGGATGAAAACATCCATGATAATGAGTGTCACAATCGGGAAAAGCACCTTGTGCTCTTTGATGCTGTCAATTTCAAAAACCACAAAAGATTCGGTAAACAAGGACTGGTCAACTTCCTCATTGAGTAGGTTTTCAAACTCACCTCCCTTGTAAAACTTCTTGAGTACAAAGCGGAATTCTTCAAGTTCAAATCCAATGCTTTCACGCTCTTTGATTTCTGGGATTTTCTCCAGGGCGAATTCATAAAAGCTGTTGAAGCAAAGCCGATCGATAGTGCTTTCCTTGGAGAAAAAAGAGGAATAGTAGGCCGAGATCGTATTGGAAATAACATCGGCTTCAACCTGAGAGACTGTTCCTTCCGCTGTCTTCCACAAGAGGGAAATCAGGGTCAGGAGATAGTCTTTCTTCTCGATGTTGTACTCTTCTTCAGTAATGGAAAAAGGGTTGGTGGTTATTGGCTTTTCCTCGGTGTAAGTGATGTATTTCCCTTGGTAGTATTGGCAAAGTCCGGAATACGAGTGGCCGGTATCGACAATGACTACATCCATCAGCCACTTAGGATTGGGCCGCTTATTCCACATGCAATACTGCTCGATCAGGGCATTCATAAAGAATGATTTCCCCGAACCGGAAGGCCCCAGTACAAACTTGTTTCGATTGTTGATCCGATTGGTTTGCATCGGCAAATCAGCGGGATCAATCTTCAAAGGGATTCCCTGTCGATCCGTAAATCGGATTTGGAATCCACTTATCTCATCCTTGTTCAGTGACTCCTTCAAGAAAAAACATAATGCAGCATCCGATGTGGTCAGGAAGTAATCGTAAACTTTCAACTCAGCGGTATTGCAGGGAAGCAGTGTCCTGAAAAGCTCCAGTTGGTTATAGGAATTTTTATTGGCCACAATGCCCTGTTGGAAAAGGGAGGATTCCACATAATTACAAGCTCCTTGGATGTGCTCCTTCTTGGCAGAAACAACCACATTGAAGTGGCAATTGACCAAAAGCTGGTTATGTCTGGCCACGTCTTCCAATAGCCTGTCGATATCTTCCACACAGATATTATTGGCTGGATCGGGTATCCCGGAATGCCGCTTTCGCTTCAATTCAAGCTTGGTAAGCGTTGATCTCTGCTCAATAATTTCAATGACCTGGTTATAAACTATGGTTTGGAAATTAGGGACATCGAAAAGGAAGGCCATATTATCAACAGGAAACCCTTTGAGGCTATCCTTATCGTTACGCTCCAAATGGGTGGTCACCTTTTCCGGTAGTTCTACTTTGTCGGTATCTACCAAAGTGATCGACCGAAAAGCTCTTTCTCCGCTTTCCACTTGGCTTTCTTCAGCAAGCAGGTTGTCCAGCACAATCTTTTCCTCGTGGAAGTTCATGCTGAGAATCCGTTTCACATATCGGTCAGTCTCAATTCTTGAGAGTGCCTCTGTCTTGATTCCTGCACGTTCAAAAAGGTCGGTCACCTTTCCCAGTGTCTGAATAAAGTCCATTACTGACTTTTGACTGTATCTGCCTTTTACCCGTTTGGTAATCACCAAAAATGTCTTCATTGAAGTATAGGGCCGCCCCTGGAAATGGTCATCATACTTTTGCTGTAGGTATTCTTTTGAGGATTTTTCGCTGTAGGTCTTTCTGGAAAAAATGTCCTGCTTTTGGATCAGATGCCCTTCACCAAGTATTTTGATCAGGTTGGTGTATAGCTGATGAAAGGAATCGTACTTGGAAGAATCCGCTGAATATTGCAGGACAGGATTGTCCAATCCAAGGATGACACCATAGTCACCCTTCAGATTGAATAGACAATGAAAACCATGGATCTGATCTTCAATCCCCAGATAGGGAAGCTTAAATTCATTCCTTTTTTTCCCAAACATGATTACTTTGATTTTAAGGATGTAGCGATCTGAAATACCCCTTTATACCTTGTTTTGCTATGCAGGCCTTTTTTCTGTTGCTGAGAGGTGATGAAAAGTCCGGTAGTCATGACTGATAGGGTAATCACCCCACCTAAAACCATACTGGTTAAGCTTCCGATTAATCCTCCTGAGACGACCGCGATAACTAAAGAAGCGACTCCCCATCCGATGTATTTTCCCTGAAAGCCCCGATATATAAGAGGCTTCTGAAGCCCCTTATATATCGGAAATTGCTTAGCCATCAGACACCGAAAAACGCTTTGATGATCACACTGACCAAGACCAAAAACAGGCAGGAGCCGCCCCATCCCATCAATTCTTTATTGATGTCTTGATCACCGGAATTCCATTTGATGTAAACTCTTACGCCTCCTATCAGCCCTACTACCGCCCCAATAACAAGACAGAGACTGGCTACGGGATCCACATAGGCGAGTAGAGACGATTCTGCTGCGACAATTCCCTGAACACCTTGGGCTCTGGCGGCTGTAGTTGCAAGCATCACAAACAATGCGCTTGAGATCATTTTTTTGGTTCTGTTGAACATGGTGTTTATAGTTTAAGTGAGAAAATATTGACTGTTGATTTTGCTTTTTTTGGGGTGTCAAATCAGTGGGACAGCATACAGTCCGCTGAGAAAAAAGCCAATAGTGGCCAAGAATAGGCAGGCTCCGAACCAACTGATGACCTGAACATCGATCTGATGTCTTCCCATTTGCCAGTTGTTGTAAACCCGAAGACCGCCAAGCAATCCTGAGACTGCGCCCACGACAAATGAGAGTCTGGAAATAGCGACATAGAAACTTTTCATATCGGTCTCGACCTCCTGAAATTTTGAAACTCCCGGAGGGGATTGGCCATAAGTCTCCGATCCCGACAAAAAGAATAAGAGGGAAAGGAGAGCACATAGGAATAGCCGATGAAGGAGCTTCATGAGAACACGACTTTCTTTTTCATTTCAATACTGCCTTCCTTGGCGAGTACAAAGAGGGAATTGAGCGTAGTCACCCCTCCTGTAGATTTGACTGGGCTGGGATCATTGATTTCAAATTCGATATCTTCTGAATCCTCCTCGCTGTTGACCCATACTTCCGTCTGGGAAGCAGATTCTGTCTTGGGCTTCACAGGATCAGGCACCGGGTCATTATCCTCAATCACCGTTGGACTTTCATCAAACTCATTGAGGTCCGTCTGGAATGTGTAGGCATTCCCTGCCGACACTTCTGAAAGTTGTGGTTTGCGCAAAACATCGAAGACGACATTTACCGCATAGTACACCACATAGAAAAGGGATAGGTATAGAAAGAAGTCTGTCCAGCTCATGGCTATAGTTTTTGTATGGATTGTTTGATTTCATTGACCAGTTCTGGATTATTTTCCAGAAAGTCCCAGCACAGGAAATTCACGAAGGAGGTCACGTCCACTCCAAAAGTGGGACTGATTAGCTTCAGTACTTCCTCCGTTCGAGCGTCCATCCGAATCAGCCTTTTGGAATCTCCGTTTACTTCAAAATTCTTGATGGCCTCTATCAGCTCATGGATTCCTTGGCTTCCGATCTTGTCAGTCTCATTACTTTTAGACTTTACCAAAGGCTTTACCTCAGGTTCAGGCAATACCAATTCTGACCTTACTCCTTGGACAAGTTTGCTTATGTAGTCCCCGTTTGCCATGGCTAATCTGCTTCTATATGGTCATCAAATAATTTGTTGAAAATGGGATCCAGGATAGGCACAAGCGATTCCGGAGTGTAGGAGGTAGTGAGTCTTTGGAAGTCTATCCGATCCGATACCGGGGAGGTCAATTCACCAAACTGGCCAAGTGCCTGATTGACGCTCTCCAAGGTTTCGTATTTGACTGATGTTTTGACTCTGTTGGGGATTAGGATAATCCGGCTTTCAGGATTCACCTTTTTGACCACGTAGCAAAATTCAAACGTGCTGGTGACGCTGTATTCATCGTAGCAAAAAGGGCAGATGATCAATTCAGACTCCTTGAGTACCGGCACCAGGTTGTCGTCATCCATTCTCCCAGCAAGATCAATCACGGTGAGAATTTTAGGATCTTGAGCAGCTCTTTTCTGGATAGACTTGAATCCTGGAATATTCGATAGCTCAACTTCATACAACTTCTCATTTTCTAAGAGGTCCGAATTGAGATACTTGTTGTAAAGTGACTGTTGAAAGTCCATATCAAAGACTTTCACCTTTCTTTTCCTTTTCTGGACGGCAAAATTTGAAAACAGCACCGCGAGCGTACTTTTTCCCACTCCACCTTTTTGGTTTGCGAATAGAATGATCATGGCTATCTTTTTATCTAGTGATTTCATTGTCTCCCTTGCGCTTTTTGCTTCTTTTCCTACCGTGCACAGCTTCATCATCGATGTCATTGGCGATTTGGAGTACAAGAACCAGGTCAAAAATCTCTTGACTCTGTATGGCTCTATGGGCTTCGCTATCTTGGAAGTATTGACTTAATGCCAGCTGCTGCTCGGCAGAAAGAATGTCACTGGCAGCGATATCTCCTTGGGCTGTTTTCAGGTAAGAATTCCCATCTCTATTCTCCAACTTCAAAGCGTGGTGTTCCAAGCCTTGCCGAACTGTCGAGAAATCATTGAGAGCAGATTGGAGCCTTACTTTTGCCTCGATCAAATCGATCGGCTTATCCTTGTTCGGTTTCTGGGATTGATAGGATTTACGTTCACCTTCCTGTTCAAAAAATCGCTGGATTGGGAATACTTCAATGCCTTTAAAAATGATCTTATTGGCATGGTCAATCAGGGAATAACCATAAGGCCTTTTTCCATCTTTGCCATGGAATACGAGCTGAACCCCAAATTTATCCCGTATAAAATCACCTAGATCCGATCGATACCCGGTTTGGTTTCCTTTTTTACCGCCGGGTTTAGGTTCAAATAGACAAGTGAGCTTAGTTTGGTAGACCTTGGAATATCTATCCAAAATCGCTTTCAGCTGTTTTGCTCGATCCTTATCCAATTGATAGGATTGGATCTTTTGGTTGAATTCTGAAACAGGAATCTGACCTTGAACTGAACCATATTTGATCAATTCTATCTGCTCACCTTTTTCCCTCACCTTGAATCCCAAGTTTTCGAGGATTAAGAATCCTTGGGCTTTGGTACTGAAGCGAAACTCCATCAAGCTATCCGCAGCTTTCACTGCTTCATGCTTGGGATTGAGTCTCATGATCTCATTGATTGCTTCTTGTGCCCTTAGCTTCTCAAATGAATCACTGATCTTTTTGCCATCCCGATCAATTCTCGATGACACAATATGAACGTGGTTATTTGCCGTATCCTTGTGAAAAACGATCAGGAAAGGGTTATTCCCATAGCCCATTTTATCTATCCATTCATGGGCGATTTCTGTCAGCTCTTCTTTGGAATACTCCCTGCCCTTGCAGCTGATCATGGCATGAAACTGCTTGTCCTTGACGAGTGCATTTCTGTTCGAATGAGTTATCAGGTAATTTTTCACCTCATTCGGCCCCACATCCTTGGTGTCCTGCAAATACCCAAAATTCCGGAGCCTAGTCAGCTCTCCCTTTTCATTTTGGGTTTTGTTCGTGTTGTAGGTCACCCCATTAAATGAACTTGCGCTGGAAAGGAT
This sequence comes from Algoriphagus boritolerans DSM 17298 = JCM 18970, assembly GCF_900108085.1. Classification (GTDB taxonomy): domain Bacteria; phylum Bacteroidota; class Bacteroidia; order Cytophagales; family Cyclobacteriaceae; genus Algoriphagus; species Algoriphagus boritolerans. The sequence goes on along the minus strand of NZ_FNVR01000004.1, from coordinate 100,868 downwards.
TTTAACTCTCATTTGATTGCCTGATAAATCTGTTTCAAAAACTTGTTCATGAAGTCCCTATGCTCAAGATGCTTGGCCATCTGTTTGGTGTGATTCAGAAAAATCTCCGGGGAAATTTTGTCTCGATACGTATTGGCATGCTTGGCCAACTGGTTGATATTATTGTTAACCCTAGCCTGTTCGGCAACCACCTTATCAATTGCATTTAGGATTCCCTTGGTGTCAATGATCTTGATCGTTTCAGAGCTAAGCTTCATTCTGATCAAGTGACTCAAAGACACACCAAGGGACCTACTTTCCTCCTTCAATCGGGTAAAAACATCCGGCTTTAACCTGACAGATACCCAAGAGAGATTTTCTCTTTTCTCCTTCATGGCTACATGTTGATGGGGGTAAAGAATTGGATTCTCTAGGCGAAAAAAAATACCTAGAACTGCGTAAATGCGATAAATAGGCATATCTGCGTATAGAAAATCGCCTATACGCAGATATGCTTAATCAATGGGTTCGTCCCTTAAAATCTGTTTTATGAATAGGAGTTTAGGGCGTTGATCAGCTCAACTCGGTTTTTGCTGTCCGCCTTTTTAAAAATCGTCTGAAGGTGTTTGTTGACTGTTCTTTCTGAAATAAAAAGTACTTCTGCGATTTCTTTGCTAGTAAGTCCTTGGGCTACTTTCTCAACCACTTCGCACTCTCGCTTGGTAAAGCCCAATTCAGCACATCGTTGGCCGAAAAAAGTACTGGGATCAATCGGTGGCCTCTGGTCGGTATCATTGATTTTTGCAAATACCTTTCTGTTTTCGAAGATCATCTTTCGGATAAACAAAAAAGTAATGATGATAAAGCCACCATTTGTGCAAATTACTTCCACAAATTGGGAAGCATCGACATAGCTAAAAACTGGCAGCAATACCCAAGGCACCGCCGCAGAATAAGTCAAAATTGCTTCCAGTGAATTTTGAGACCCCTCAAATTTCTTTCTAATACTCAGAAAAATGATCACGATCAGATAAATCGCATAAACCAAAGGGATCGCCAATCCATACCAAATGGTTGCGGGAAGATCACCCAGTAATGGAAGCCCAATACAAAAGAAAAGCAGGAATGGAGCTATTAAGAATATCCAGACCCCAATTCGCGCATTCCACCTCAAATCATCCAGTTCGAAAACCCGATAAAAATAGTATGGAAAATATGCTCCCATTACAAACCCGGTTCCATAAGCCAAGTTGATCTGAAGATTCAATGAAATAGGGAGCTCTGGATCTGGGAACAAGCCACCTGCAATATTGTAGATGATCAACAATCCCAAAAGGATCAAATAGTATTGTCGATTCTTTTCAGCAGGATTTTGGAGATATAAAACCAACTGAGAAACAAAAAATAGCACCTCGCACACGACAAAAATAAATGTCGCCAGATGCATGTCAGTTCCAAACACTGTCATAGCAAATCCTTTTTGTAGAAGTAAAATGGAAAACCAAATTCATCGGAAGATGCATAAACTGAGAATCCGAAATTCTCATACCATCTGAAATTTCGCTCGGTGGAAGTTTCCAGGCAGACAGGTAGGTTCTTTTTCTTCGCCAACTCGAGTACAGATTTGAGAAGCATAGATCCTTCTCCTTTACCTTGGTTCTCTGGCTCTACACCGATAAACCAAACGTAAAGAAATGGCTCATTTGGTTGGACCCTTTCGATGCTTGATTCCCTTTTGAGCACCTTCGAAATTTTTGAAATTCCAATTCCCTGGAGAGCCAGTTTTAAGTCCCAAATCCATAGATTAAAAGACTTTCGCTTTCGGTTAGAATACTTGATCAAGACGCATGATTTTCCACTTTCGGAGATATACACCTCTCCGTTTTCCAGACAGTTTGCCAAACTGTACTCCATCAAAATTCTCCTGGAAGTGGCCGAATTACCAACCACAAAATCAACCGATTTATTGCCTTCAAAAGAATTCACTAAAATAGTAATGACTTTTTCTCGATCCTGTTCAATGAATTTTCTCATGGTTCAGTCAATTTAAATTTTACCGAGTTGCGAGGTTAAATCCCTCCATTTTGAATGATTCAGCAAAGAAACATCGGAATGGCAAGTGCGTGTTTGTGAAAAAAATTCGGCAGAATTTGTGTCACAAATACACAACTTGCAAGGAACACGCAAAAGGTTCCTCAACACGCTCTTTCAATTTTACATGCTGAAAAAAGCAAAGATATTTCTTCAACATTCCTCAAACCCACCACTTTCCCGCGAGGAAAAAAAGGTGCTAAAATTCATGGCCTGAGATTAAATCAAGCCCATTTTTCAAAACCAGAATGATGCTTTTATCACTTGAAAAAAGACATCGAAATATTCCTATATCTGTACATATCTATATATAGATATACAGATATGTATATATTCAGAAAACCAATAATTGCCTCACAAAATACATTTGTATGTATATATTTGCCTTAGAGGATCAAGTTATGATCTGCAAAACAGAAAAAGGACTATATTCAATTTCACAGATAACACTTTCTTGATTTAGGCTCTGAACTTAAGATATCAACTAATGAAAAGGTCTGGAAGATCATCCCAATCGAACAATCCGAAAAGACCAACGGATAATTCCTTTTGAATATATCTATTTTTAAAAATATATGGTTTTGCTATATTATTAAAAAAATTTATCGTTTAAAAATAAGAATCACTCATAAATGACTGAAAATCAACGCCTAAAAATCATCCGGAAATTCTTAAAAGAAACCCAAGCAGATTTCGGGGCTTCTTTGGGCTTGACTCAGGCAGGATATTCAGACATAGAACGAGGCAAGAACAACGTTTCTGGAAAGATTAAGATCCTCCTAAAGCGAGAACATAACATCAACCTAAGTTGGTTAGCTACGGGTGAGGGAGAAATGTTTATTACCACCATCGAGGATAGTGAAATGGACTCGGACAAACTAGGGAGCGAGCAAAACTTTTTTGACCGGCTCCAAGCAGAAATCGAAAGACTTCAAAATGAAGTGAAACGCCTAGCTGCTGAGAATAACTCATACAGTGAATTGGTGCGATCAAAGAACCTGATCATCGAGAACTTGGAAACCAGAATTAATCAAAAGTAAATACATATTTATATAAATACTTTTTTATGGAAAAATGTTTTCATATCTTTAGTTAAAACCAAAGAGCCATGAAAACAATCTCCATCATGAATCACAAGGGAGGAACTGGTAAAACCACCTCCTCCATAAACATCGGTGCTGGGCTTGCCAAAAAAGGTTTCAAAGTTTTGTTGTTGGATATCGATTCCCAAGCAAACCTGACTGAGGGACTGGGAAAAGGTGATCCTGAATTATCTGTTTATGATTCCATTCGGGAGAATAAAAAGTTACCGATCCTTAATGTCTCCGAAAACCTGGACTTGGTTCCCTCCTCCATCGATCTGTTGGGAGCTGAAATGGAGATTGTATCCAAAATTGGAAGAGAGCAAATCCTCCATAAACTCCTAAAGCCTATCCGCTCAGAATACGACTACATCATCATTGACTGCCCTCCTTCGGTTGGGTTATTGACCGTCAATGCCATGGTAGCGAGTGACACCATTTTGCTACCATTACAAGGAGAGTACTTTGCTTACAAAGGAGTGGACCGGCTTTTGGGCATAGTGAAAGAAGTCCGGGACAACCTAAACGATAAATTGGAAATCGGTGGAGTGTTTATTACCCAAATCAACCCAAACCGAATCCTGACCAAAACCATTGTGGAGAAACTCACCGAGGATCTCCAGGATAAAGTGTTCGACACCAAAATCCGAATCAACGTAGCATTGGCCGAAGCACAGCTGCAGGGACAAAGCATATTTGACTATGCACCAGACTCGAACGGAGCTAAGGATTATGAACTGCTGGTCGATGAAATTTTAAGCAAGTTAAACTGATAAAAATATGGCGAAGAAACTGAACGATCCTAGCAAGGGAAACAAAAACCTTGGCGCAAAACAAAGAGGTCTCGGAATGCTGATCAACCCTGAATCTGAGATACAACAAAAAGAAAAATCATCAAGCAAAGAGTTTGACACAGAAGATGTGAAAATCTACTCACTCCGGATTCCAACTGATATGTTCGATAAGTTAAAATATGAGATAGGTAGGGAAACCAAGGCTTCAATGAGAGATATGATTCTGACGGCGGTTGCTAAGCATTATGGGATTTAGGAAAAGGTTACTCCTTTTTGCACAATTAAAGCCACCTGAAAGGATGGCTTTGTTTCTTATGAAAGACTTTACGTTTTGCTTGATTTTAATACGGTTTTTTGAACAAAGACACGCACATGTAAAAAATTAATTTGTAGAAAAAGGCTAATCAAGCACTTCAGCCCTAATTACGTTTATACAATGTGGGAGGGGAGTGTTAGCCGAACTCTGTCCTTCCCTTCTCTTGGGGTAACCCAAGAGAAGGGAACTAAATAATTATTTTATTCCGCGTCCAAAACTAACCTCCCCTCAAATCTAATGGCAAACTGTTGGACTGTCAACCCCCAGTTATGGATAGGGGCCGTCCATTTCCGTTCGATCCTCTTTGCAGCAAGATACACCAGTTTCAGCAGTGCCATATCACTTGTGAAAGCCCCTTTTATTTTGGTGACTTTCCTAACCTGCCGGTGATAGCCTTCAACCGCGTTGGTGGTATAAATGATCTTTCTGTTGGGTTTGGTATAGGCAAAATAGGCACTAAGACGTTCCCAGTTGCTGTTCCATGAACGGACCACCACAGGGTATTTCTTCCCCCACTTTTCTTCCAGGTCCAACAGGGCAGACTCTGCCCCGTCTTTGGTATCTGCCCCATAGATAAGTTTCAGGTCAGCGGCAAGCTCCTTCTGCTCCTTACTAGCTACATACTTCAGGCTGTTGCGGATCTGGTGGACGATACAGAGCTGTACCTCAGCCTTAGGGAAAATAGAATGGATTGCTTCAGGGAATCCCGTCAGGTTATCTGTACAGGCGATCAGGATATCCTTTACCCCACGGTGCTGCAGGTCACTTAGGACCTGGAGCCAGAAGTTGGCCCCCTCACTTTCAGAAAGAAACATGCCCAACAGCTCTTTCTTCCCTTATTTGTTGATACCCAAAACATTGTACAGGGCCTTATGCCTCACCTTACCATCTTCCCGCACCTTGAAGTGCATCGCATCAAGCCATACGATACAATATACATCCTCTAAAGGACGGCTCTGCCATTCTTTCACCTTTGGGACCACCCGGTCTGTAATCCCGCTGATCACTTCGGTGGAGACCTCTGTATATACATCTCCCGGATATGGGCTGATATATCCCACATACTGCCTCCCATGCCATACAGGGCGGATCTGGTCTTCCAGACTGTCGGCTAATATGCGCTGCCTTTTTTTCACTATTTTAGGCTCAAAGCCACTTTTTCGGTCCTGTGGGGTCTCGATCGTTACTTCTCCCAGGTTACTCTTGACAATCTTGTTGCCCGTGCCGTTTCGCTTGTTGCCCGATGACCAACCATTTTCTTCATCCCGAAGATGCTCTTCCATCTCTGCGTGGAGCGCCTCTTCCAAAAACTCTTTGAGTATCGGCGCTAAGGCTCCGTCCTTTCGGAACAGGTTGTCACCTGATAAAAACTGTTTTAATACTTTTTTCTTGAATGCTGATTCTTGTTCTTTCATACTGCTCTATCTTAAAATTCAAAGCTTTAGACAGAGTTAAGATTACACACTCGATCGATAGAAATTCCATTATCGGATTTTCATACATTTTGTATTTCTTTTGTGCACTCATGTCAATGTGTTTTAATTATTTAATCAATTTTTCTATAATATAAGCTGGAACCTGGGCTGAATACGCATCTTCATCATTAAGTTGATTTTTGGTAACAAGTTCCAACTCGAAGATTAGCCCTAATACAAAAACCTTATCCATTTTTAGCTCTTGATAGAAGTTGTCATATTTTCTTTTTCCCAATAAATTGATCCCATAGAGATGAAAAACATGAATAATTTTACGGAGTTTAGAATAGCTTCCCATCTCTTAATAATTATAATATTCTATACTTTGTTATTTGTTCACTGGCAACCATTTCCCCTATTTTTATCAGTTCATCTGCTTTATGAAAGTCGAAGGTATTGGCCGAATCATTAGGGATATTGATTAAGATATCCGGTTTGTACCTTTCAATATGCTGCCTGGCAATTTTATGTATCATAGCAGCAGTGGTTGTGGTTAACATAGAATAATAACCTAAACTTCCTTTATCTCCTGATGAAACCAGTTTGGCCATATTTTTCATGAGGCCATTAAGCTGGTTATCGTTCGAATTGTTATTTGGCAAAACATTTTTGTTTAATTCATTTTTTTTATCTCCGTATAGATTTACCACAACAAGAATGTAATCCTGTTTACGTTCTACATACTCAATGGGAACCGGATTTAACACCCCCCCGTCTACCAGCAATAAGTTCTTATACATAACCGGTATAAAAACGGTTGGAATTGCTACCGATGCCCGAATGGCCTCATAAAAACTACCCGATTTAAAAATCATTTCGCGTTCGTTCAGCAGATCAGTAGCTACAGCCGCAAAAGGAATACGCATCTCCTCAATGTTCATGTCGGGGATAATTGTTTTCATTTTGTCAAATACTTTATCCCCTTTCAGTAACCCGGAGGTTGACAAAGCAAAATCCAAAAGTCCCCAGATTACCTGTCGGTTTATTGTTTTTACCCAATCGGTGTATTCGGGTAATTTACCCATCGCGTGGAGTCCGCCAATAACAGCGCCTATAGAAGATCCCGAAATAGAGGATATTTCAAACCCTTGTTTCTCCAATTCATTAATAGCACCAATATGAGCCAGCCCTCTTGAGCCGCCACTTGATAATACTAATGATACTTTCCTTTTCATCTTTTAAAATTCATTCATTAATTTCTATTCTATCATTTAATCCAGATGGTTAGCCATTTCTACTTTTGAGTACAAATAGCATTGCTTTAACGCATGTTCTTAACCTCTCTACTGGTACCGGTAACTTGTAAATAGGTTGATATTGCCAGTTGATATTGAGTTTTGGCTTCAATCAATTTATCAGCAGTTTCTGTTTGCAGTGCTTGTGCTTCCAGTAAGTCCGAAAGGGTGACAACACCACTGTTATAACTGGTCTGCATTACTTTCAGATTCTCATCGGTTTGCTTTACAGTTTCTTCCATCATTATAATTTGACGATAAGATTCGTTTACATCAGTCCAGGCTTTTTCCATCTGAAGCTTTAATAAACCTTTGGTATCATTGAAAGTGTTCTCGGCAATTTGTTCCTTGATTTTATGTTCCTTGATGGCGTGCGAGCCTCCCCACCAATCGGAAATGGGTATAGACACTGTGCCATAAACCAAACCATTGGTAGTAGTATTAGTTCCTTCGTAATAGCTGTTGAAGGAATAACCAGCAGCACCTACAGCTAACTGAGGCATATAATCGCCCCTTTTCATTTTAGTTTGTAACTGCTCTGCTTTTACCGATTGCTGCAACAACTGATATTCTGCCCGGTTTGGTAATGCAGCTTCGATATCGGTGTAATAAGTGTTTGGCAATTGTATGTTTTGCAAATCTTCCTGCAATACCAGCGCTGAGTCATACACTATACCGATGGTTTGACAGAACTGCCTAATCGCTAACTGCTTGCCGCTTTGCAGTTTGCTTTTATTGGTTCTAAGTTCACTTTGCTTTATCTGTACTTTCAACGCATCGTTTTTAATAATTAACCCTGATTTGAAGGCATCCTTTACTTGCTTGCTTACATCGTTTAACAACGCTTCATATTGTGCGATGGTCTTTTCTTTTTCCTGAAGCACTACAATCTGCCAGTATTGTTGTTCTGTTTTTAATAGCGTTTCATTTAAACTTAATTGTTGTTGCTTCTCTTTTACGTCAACTCCCAATTGGGCGAGTTTATTTCCGTTGCTGATTTTTCCACCAACAAAAATGGGTTGGGTTATATTGAGTAATCCAACCGTTGCTCTATCTAAAAGCTGGAGGTTTAAACCTGGAAAATAAGCAAACTCTGTTGCCGTTGCGAGGTTAGCCGGATTGCCGTCATATACCGGCAAATTTCCTCCCGGCATATTGAATTTAATGATGGGGTCCATCGCACGCATAGCAAATGCTGTTGCACTTACTTTAGGAAAGTAGTTGGTAAAAGCATTTTTCTTTACCTCCTGAGCCATCTCCATTTCCAATGCACTGTTTTTAATGTGTACATTATTTTTAATCGCCAAGTCTTTACTTTCTTGTAGGCTCAGCGTTGTCTGGCTGTATCCTTCTGTTATGAGAAATAAAGTGGCAGCTATGATAATTATCTTTTTCATTCTAAAGAATTTTAAGCAATTGATTTCTTAAGTGATTGATGATACATCACAGGCAGCACATACAAGGTAAGTATCATGGATATCAGCAGTCCAAAGCAAACTACAGCACCTAAAGGCCCCCAAAGAGATGAGCCACTTACAATCATCGGCACCACGCCAACGGCAGCCGCAAAAGAAGTGAGAAATATGGGGCGCATTCTACGCTTACCGGCAGCCACCGCTGCTTCCGCCAATAACATTCCGTTCTTGTTGCGGAGCTCTTCAGCATAATCAATCAGGATAATGCCATTGCGCACGACGATACCCATAAGGCTCATTATTCCGAGGAAGGAGGTAAGCCCAAAAGGATAACCGGTAAGTACTAAACCCATAGCCGCACCCAGAAAACTTAAAGGCATGGTCAGCATCACTAAAAAGACTAATCTCGATCGCTTAAACTGGAAAAGCAAAATAAAATAAATCAACATTACGCCTGCCAGCATGGCTTTGCTCAGCGGTGTATAATTTTCCAATTCACTTTCCTCCTCACCGCCATACGTGAGTTGAACATCGGAACCTGTTTTTATTTTTTTGAGTTCCGGCTTTAGTTCAGCTAATATTTTATAAGGTAGCACCCCTCTTTTTACATCCGCTCGCACCGTAATAGTTCGTACACCGTTCCTGCGGATAATTTGCCCTTCGCTCCAGTCGGTGGTTATGGTAGTTACCTGTCGCACAGGAACTGTGGCACTCAAAAACAGGGATGTTACATTTTGATTTTCGATATCATCAAAACCATCTCTTTTATCGATTGGATTAATGACCTTCACATCTACCGGATAATCTCCTTCCCAAACTGTACCTATAGGTATCCCAGAGAAACCAGATGCTATTGAAGAGGCGATTAGTCCTCGGGTCAACCCTAACCGGTTGGCGAGTTCATCATTCACATCTACACGCACACCCTGCCTTTTATTAAGATAATCCGTACGCGCCCATATAACAGCATCGTTTTGTTGCATTATACTTTTTACATTTTCAGCGATGGCTTTTATGGAATCAATGTTGTTACCGGAAATCCGTACTTCAATCGGAGCGGTTGTGCTCAGCATATCCAATTGTTTCATGCGCACATAGGCATTTGGAAAAATATTGCGTTTTGCTTCATATTCATCCAATATTGCCACGGCATCGTCGGCTGTTATGGTATTGACTACCAACTGCGCATAATTTTTTGATGGGAAATTAGGTGCGTAGGTAGTGTGGAAACGTGGTGAGCTGGTACCCATGAAGGAGGCTACATTAACCACCCGACTATCACTCATGAGCAATACCTCCATACTATCGGCAACAGCAACTGTTTGGGCAAGTGTGTATCCTTCCGGTAGATAAATTTCTACGGCAAACTGATTCCTCTCCACTTTTGGAAATAACTGTCGTGGCAACAGTGCCATGATTGCTCCGCCTAATAAAATGGAGAGTAAGCCTACCAGCATGGTCAGCTTTGGTCCTCTGAAGGCACTTTCGAGTGTGCTATTATAAAACTGTTGCACCCAATCGAGTAGTGACTTCTTATCGGCTTTTGCTTCTTCCGCTTCTCCTTTCCTGACTCCTTTTTTGATAAATACATAGCTCATGTAAGGAACCAGAAAGTAGGCCACCAGCATAGACGTAAACAAGGCCACACCAATGGTAACAGGCAGAGAACCAACAAAATCACCGGTCATTCCAGATAAGAAAAATACCAAAGGAACATAGGTAGCGATAATGGCAAGGGTAGCAGAAAATACCGGAACAAAAAGTTCTGTCGCACTTTTCCAGGCAGCATCCCAGGGCGTTTCGCCATGATCTAATTTTTCTACATGACTATCAATAACAACAATGGCATTATCCACCACCATGCCTAATACAACGATTAATCCTGCAAGCGAAACGGTGTGTAGTTCAACACCTAATAAATATAAAATGCCTACGGTTATAAAAATGGTAATGGGGATCGTTACGCCGGCAACCGCAGCTACCCGTAAAGGCAATAACAACATCGTAACGATGATCACAGCGATAATAGCAATGAAAAATTCTTTCAGGAAATGAATAATGGAACGATCTACGGCTGTTGGCATATCAGCAATCTTATCCAGATTTACATCAGAAGAAATTTTAGTCCGGATGGAAGCGAGGGATTGATCCACCTGTTTCCCAAAATCAACAATGTTGTTGCCAGGTTGCATTTCCAATGACACCAGCAAGCTTTTTGCCCCATTGTTTTTTATGAAAGAGTCAGGTTCCTTATATTTTCTAACTACAGTAGCAATATCTTTCATCCGGATGATGTTACCAGCAGGATCGGCATACACGATTTGGTTTTTAATGTCTTCTTCCGATTTGAAATTTGCTGGAATATGTATCGGTGTAATCAATTCTGAATTATTGAGTTCGCCACCGTAATACACAGCACCCTCCAATTGCATGGCGGCAAGCACCGTAATAGGACGCACACCGTAATAAGCCAGTTTAGCATTATCCAGATAAATGGCTATCTGTTCCTGTTGAATTCCGTAGTGTTTTACTTTAGAAACGGCCTTTATTTTTCGCAATTCCGTTTCGATAATTTTCAATTCTTTCTCCAGCTCTTTATAGGTTTTGCTTTCTGATTGTATGGTAAGTAGCAAAGCGGCTGTATCGCCAAAATCATTGTTGGCAATCAGCGCAAGTACCTGCGGTGGCAACTGTAATTTTAATTCGCTGAGGCCGAATTTTATTTTATCCCAAAAGCCATCAGGGTCTTTTACGTTGTTGTTTACTTCCACAAACACAACCAACATTCCTTCTCTGGATATGGAATACGTTTTCTCCCGGTTTACTTCTTTAAAACCGTAAAGAAAACTTTCCACTTTGGTGGCTAATTGGTCTTCCACCTGTTCGGAAGTAGCCCCCGGAAATACACCGATGATCAATCCCTGTCGAATGATGAACTCAGGAAATTCATTTCGGGGCATTACCCAAAGAGAAAATATACCAAACAACACCAACAGACTTGTTATGGTAATGGCTATTTGCTTATACCTCATAGCCAATTCTATGACATTAAACTTATGTGTCGTCATGATGCTATTTTATAATGTTTACCTGTGAGCCCTGGCGAAGTTTGTCTTGCCCTGCCACAATGATTTTATCACCTTCTTTCAAATTTCCGCTGACCAGAATTTTTTGGTCGATTAAAGCAATGGTTTTCACCGCTCGCTTTTGAGCCGTGTTATTTTCTATCACATATACAAACTGCGTCCCTTGTAAATCCTGCTGCATTGCTTTGTTAGAGATAAGAACACCGGTCGCCTTGTTTTGGGTTGCAAAGTTGACTGTACAAACCATACCCGGCTTAATGGCTAAATCAGAATTGTCAACTTCAAGTCTTACCGGATAGGAGTGTGAAAATATATCAGCCGAAACACCAATTTCTCTTACAATACCGGTGATTGTTTTAGAGATAGCTCCAACAGTAATGATGGCCTGATCTCCCTTTTTGAACGAACTGATCTCATCTTCTGGTACGGGAATTTTTACATATACTTTACTGATGTCGAATAATTCAAAAACTGTAATATTTGGAAATACATTCTCTCCCTCCTGAATCGATTTTTTACCTATCACACCCGCTGTAAAAGCATATAGTTTTGTATCGTCAAGTCCTTTTTTTGCAATGGCTGTAGCCGATTTTGCCTGACTTAATCCTGTTTCTACCTCCACCCATTTTATTTCAGACAGGGTACCATTTTCATGCATCGGCATTAACCGGTTATACGCATCCTGTGCCTGTTGTAATTTTTGAAATGCCATCTGGTAGGTGTTCTCCATAGTCGATGGATTTAGTTGTGCCAGCAACTGGCCTTTGTTTACCTGCTGTCCTTCTTCTACTGCTATTTTCGAAACGGTTCCCGGCACCGAGAAACTGAGTGGTGTATTTTTCTTTGGCACCACAACCCCGGAATACCCAACTGTATGGCTTCCTTTAAATTGAATTACTTCTTCTGTTTTAACATTAAGGGAAATGTGCTTCGCACTTTCCGATGATGTATTCTCTCCTGACGAGCATCCGGCCAGGATAACGGAAAACCAAAGAGCGATGTGCAGTTTATTGACTTTCATATTCATTGTTAGTTCTATTAATTACAATTAGACTATTTTAGTTTTTTGGTCGATAATGGGTTAAAAAAAAATTACCTCGCTATGATTCCATAAAAAAGCACGTTCAGCAATCCTTCAAACCGATTTTCTGTTTTTGCATAATTGTTTTTAATGAATAAAGGATATTCTAAACCCTTCAGTGCTGTGACCAGGGCAAAGGCGGTGAGGTTGATGTCTTCTATTTTAAAATCACCTTCTTCAACACCCGTCTTCAATATTCCTTTGATGGTGTTAACCTCTTCGGTGTCATACTTCACTCTGACATTTTCAATGAAACTGTAATGCTCCAGATATTCATCTTTTAAAGCACTGTATAGATTGGTTAATTTGTTAATAACTTTCATTCTTGTTAAAACATAAGCCCGTATTTTTTTTTCAGAGGTAGTTTCTGCATTGATTGCTTTTGCTATGGCAGCACTTAACACATCCGATTCCTTTTCAACGATTGCCTTGAAAATATCTTCTTTGCTTTTGAAGTAATGATAGATGGAACTTTTGCCTTTTCTTGAAGCATGAGCTATTTCATCCATTGTGGTTTTCTTAAAACCATATCTGGCAAAGATGGTTTTAGCGGAATTTAGGATGACCTCACTTACATCGTCTTTAATGTCCATTGTTGTTTCCATTGTTTCTTCCCAAACTATTTATCGACCAAATTAGTTTTTTGGTCGAGTGCAAAGATATACATTTTTTTTAAACCCACTCTTTTAAGAATTCTTTCGGTTGGGGAGTTTAGCTCAAACAAGCTGATTTTTGCATAAATTTGAGCGGCTCATGTTAAGATTCACTCCTTAATGCGCTATACACACATCTTGCGAGGGCGACCGGTTCTTTATTATCGGGCTGAAACAATTCTACATCAACCTTAATGATTGTCTTCCCTTGTTTAATTATTCGTGCTTTTGCTTGTACATCCGCCTTAACGGCTGCATGTAAATAATCAATGCGCATATCAATGGTGTTCAGCCTGTCATTGGGTGAATGTAAAGCCGTTGCCCCGGCCACTCCTCCGGCAGTATCGGCAATGGCGGCCAGAATACCTCCATGCCAGCGGCCTTGTATAAAATCACCAATAAACTCTTCTTTGAATGGAACATGAATATGAACCGAGCCTGCTGTAATCTCAACTATTTTTAAACCGAGTATTTTGTTAGCAGGCATCATGTTTTCGATGGCGTGCTTCAATATTTGAAAATCATTTTCGTGCATGGTTAATTTTTTTTTAGTAGAATTTATTTTTACTGACCCAAACTTCGCCTCATTAATCGCTTATTTCACCTATTGCAAATTGGTAGGAGCGAAAAATAATTTTTTTAATCTCATCGGCCTCCTCTTCGTTTCTGGGCGCGTAAACCATTATGAAGTTTGGCGGCAACCATCCTTTATGCACTACAGGATGCAATTCGCCCCAACCCAGTTCAATTACTTTTTTTACATCACGCTGCGGGAGGCCTAAGTGCATACTGCCATCCGGAGCAGGATGAAAATGCGCAAATTCCGTTTCAACCATAAAAGCATTACAATGTGTGCACATTTTTTCTTCTGACATACACATGGCCTGTGCTCCGGGTACAGAGATTTTGCTATACTCCTTTGAAATATCAGGAAGCGAGAATGCCCAACCAATGAGTTCATCCACCAGCTTTCTGTCTTTTGGTTGTTGATCCAATTGCATGTGAGGATTGCTCGGTGTGGTAGTTGGTTTGGCTCCTGTTCTTTTTGGAAGCTCAAAATCATAATGTAAGGTCATGTTATACTATTGTTTAATGGGTTGATTCAATGATGAAACTACGGTCGCTAAATGCAGGCAAAAGACTTTCATAGGTGTGCTCTATAGTATCGTTGGTATTCAGCATAGCCATAGAATAAATTAGCGGCACATAATGATCGGGAGTCGGGGCAGCCATTTTTCCAAATTTTGTTTTTTCATAATTCATCAAACTTTTTATGTCGCGGTCCACCACTCTCTGTTTTATCCATTCATCAAATTCCTTATCCCATCCATACAAGGTTTTATCGCCTTTGAAAAGTCTGGAACTTGCCAATTGAAGATTATGAACAACGGAACCGCTGCCGATAATCAAAACACCCTTCGTTCTTAATTTCTTCAGTTGAACTGCTAACTCATAGTGGTATTGAGGAGATTGATAATAATCAATGCTCATCTGAAAAACCGGTACATTGGCATCTGGGAAAAGATGACGAAGCATGGGCCAATTGCCATGATCGAAACCCCATTCGGTTGTAGTTCTAATTGCAGGGATGGCTTCTGCTACATTTTTGGCAAATTCCGGAGCACCTGGAGCCATGTATTTTATAGTGTAATATTCGGGAGGGAAACCGTAAAAATCGTAAATCGTTTCCGGCCACGGAGAAACATTTACGTATGTGCCTTTGGTACACCAGTGTGCTGATACTACCAATATGGCTTTAATTTCTTTTGGATATTTTTTTCGTAAGTCAACACCTAAATCAAAAAGATAAGTTAAAAAAGGATTCGCTTTATGAGGAAGGTGTATGTCCATTGGGTTTCCGTGCGAAGTAAAAAGAACCGGAAGGGTTACTTCCTGTTCGGGTAAGCCGGTTATCGAATTGGCCCAGCTCTTTACATTTGAAGTCCCAAAACCTATTGTTGCTGCTCCCATTATTTTTATAAAGTCTGATCGGTTCATTTTACAATTCAAAAGGGAATTTAAATCGGACGCACGTTACTCCGCTACCGGATAAAGTCATTCTGATGAAATAGAAAGTTCTTGCTGGTAATACTTTTCATCATCAACAATGTCCAGCATAAAGCGGGCAACATCTTTTCGGCTGATGGTCATGTTTAGTTTTTTATCGCCTTTAATGCTTACCCGAACTTGCTTCTGCTTTTCACTGCTGCTAAGGCCAACCGGTCGAACAGATGTCCATTTCAGTCCGCTTGTACGAAGTACTCTTTCCTGATCTTCATGACCTGCGTAGGCTACACCAACGTTGGTCTTTTTGATAAGAAATTTAAATATCCAATTTGTTTCTTTGTAGCTATCGCCTGTTCCCCAGGCTGAAACAGTTATCACCCGCTTTACACCGTTTTCATTCATTGCGAAAATTATATTTTTCATACTTGTATACAATAAATCAAGTGGCGAAGTCACTTTTGCCCAAGGCAGGTCAGATTTCCTTCCAATGTTGAGCGCAACAAAGATGGCATGTGTTTCCTTGATAACTTTCCTCACATCATCTATACGCATAGGATTTCCTTCAATGACTTGTAGATTGGGATTTGCAAGTTTGATTTTTTGTTTGTCGCGAACCAATGCTTTTACAACCCAACCTTTTTCCAGGGCTTGTTTTACAATTTCAATTCCAGTTCGGCCATTGGCGCCTAATACGGCTATTGCTTTTATGTCCATTATTTTTTCGTAAAACTTGCCAGCATTTCGGGATTGCGCAGGTAATTACCAATCCAGATCACAGTCAAAATAATGGCAGGCATTATAAACGATTCCTCATGTTGTAGATGAGTGGCAATGGCTCCACCAAAGTGGGCGGTTAACAAAAGAAACCCAAGGGAGGATGTTCTGGGAATAATAAATAAAATGATGAAAATCAATTCGCCAATTCCTATAAACGTGAGGTTATCAATCAATCCCCATTTAGTGAAATTAGTTACCAATTCTTCAGCGTGTGTCAGTTTCATGGTGGCGCTCATAATAACCAACGCACCCACTAGTCCAATTATCACCCATGCGGCAATTTTTCTTGTTTTACTCTTTGTTTGCTTTTCCATGATGGTTTTGTTTACTAAATGAATTTCATTTCCATAAATTCTATACTTAAGCATGATGCTCAAGCAAGAACTGCCAAGTAGTTCACTTACCTGGTTTATATCCGATCAAAATCAGGGCAGGAGATAAACGATTACAGTAATAATCAATCCTGTACCAAAAGCATAGGCAAGCAATTGCCAGGCTCTTGCTCTGTCTTTCACCCTGAATTCTTTTTGATCGATGGTATCTGTTTTCCCCACCTCTCCTAAATTGAACATGTGCCCAAATCCGAAATACACGCAGAACTTATTGTACGCCTGTATGAAT
Source organism: Algoriphagus boritolerans DSM 17298 = JCM 18970 (assembly GCF_900108085.1). Taxonomy (GTDB): domain Bacteria; phylum Bacteroidota; class Bacteroidia; order Cytophagales; family Cyclobacteriaceae; genus Algoriphagus; species Algoriphagus boritolerans. The sequence goes on along the minus strand of NZ_FNVR01000004.1, from coordinate 84,256 downwards.
CCTGTTGCTCCCATTACTGCCGGAATGAAAACTACAAGTCGCATCCAGTGAGGTGCACTGAACCATAATAAGAGAGAAATGGTAATTACCGTTAGTACCAACCCTGTCCATCCACTTGCTTTTCGCCTTTTGATTTCCTCTCTCCCCATATTGCAGGTTCCGGGAATATATTTTTCATTGGAAGGGTTGCTTCCATTATTTTCATTAAACGATGACATAAAGGCAATGGCTTGATCGAGTGAAATTGCTCTTGTTTTGATTTTAGTTAGTTGAATAATAAAAACGTTCATGAATAATTTGGCCGTCCTTCCATTTTTGCACGGCCACCTGGCACATTTTCATGCGGGGCGCGCCTTTGTAGGTGACATCAAATTCCCATTCTACCATAGTCACATTGTCGCCCACGGCAACTGCTTTTACTTCTGCTCCGTGAAACGTTTCAATCATCTGCATCCCTTGAATTTCCCTTTCCCTGTTGGCTGATTTGCCAACCATTGGGGGTTTGGAGTTTTCCTGCATTACTACATCTTCATGATAATACTTTTCAAAAGCATCCATTTGTTTGCCCGACAGCATTAGCTTGATTAGGTCTTCGATTTTTTCTTTGATGTTCATGGTTTGATATTTTTTCGTGTATAAATAAATTCGGTTTTAGAGCAGATAACTATGTAAGTGCCGATGTTGAATAAACAGAGAATCTAATATGCCGCCATTCCTCCATCTACCACATTAATGGTTGCAGTTATAAATTGGCTATCGTCAGAAGCTAAATACAAAACTACATTGGCTACTTCTTCGGGCTGAACATACCTTCCCAAGGGAACACCTTTTATAAATTCCGCTTTTATTGCCTCTGCATGTCCTGGAGCCATTCCTTCTTCCAGAGAACGCATCATCCGGTTATCAACGGTCCCCGGATTAACTGTATTTACCCTGATTTTTCGTGGGGCAGCCTCCTGTGCTGTGGCTCGCATAATACCAATGGTGGCGTGTTTACTTGCATTATAGGCGGTCATTCCTGAGATGCCAATAAGCCCTGCTACGGAAGATGTAATGATAACACTTCCTCCGTCATTCATTCTTGGTAACACATGCTTCATGCCCAACCAAACCCCTTTCACATTGACAGCAATAACTTTATCAAAATTTTCCTCCGGGTATTCTGTAATTGGCTTTACCACCCCTTCGATCCCTGCATTATTGAAGAACACATCTATTTTGCCAAATTTATCTACTGTTTTCTGTGCATATTTTTCAACATCAGAACTTTGGGTAACATCTGCTACGCAATAATCAACATTTGGTGATTGTAATTCTGTTGCAGCATTTTTCAACGAATCCTCATTTACGTCAACAAGCATTATTTTCGCACCGTTTTGTAAAAAAAGTTTGGCGGTAATCAGGCCGATACTGCCGGCACCACCTGTAATGATTGCAACTTTGTTTTCTAATTTTCCCATATTGGTTTCATTTATGAATTTCTACTATTTAAGGTTTTATTTATCCTACAAGGATTTTGTGCCATATACACTTTTTAGAAAATCCTTTAAATCAAGAGGAGGATGACCAATTAATTTCTTTAATGTATCATCGGCATAATCAAACTCCCCGGCTTTCATGGTCTCGGCAATACTTGCCATCATACCCGTAACATTTTCCGGCAAACCATGTTGCAGCATGCCCTTTTTCAAATCTTCCAGTGGAATATCTACATAGTTTACAGGGGCATTTACAATATCCGAAAGCATAACAGCTATCTCTGTAAAGGTATATGCTTTTAATGCGGTGATATTATACACTTTATTCTGATGGGCAGAAGGGTTGGAAAGTACAACTGCATTGGCCTCTGCCATATCATTTCGTGACGCAAAATTTACCCTTGCATCACCAGCACTGTAATAAATAGCTCCTGTATTGGTAAAATCTCCTAACAACATCGGTAGAAAATCAGCATAATAGGTATTTCCCATAATGGTATAAGGAATTCCTGATGCTTTAATCTCTGCTTCTGTTTTTACGTGATCCATACCTCCACTGAATTTGGAATCAGGGGAAGATTTCAGCACACTGGTGTAAACGATATGCTTTATGCCACTCTCTTTTGCCGCTTTTATGGCATTAGAATGCTGCTCATAACGTCCGGTTATGGAACTTGATGAAACCAGTAAAAGGACATCTACCCCCCGCATAGCCGCAAGCAATGAATCATAATTAAAGTAATCTCCTATGGCAATATCCACTCCTTTTTTTTTGAATGGAGCTCCTTTTTCTTCGGTTCTTACCAATGCCCTAATTGGGGTTTTAGGATTTTTTTTCAATAAAGATTCGATAGTGGCCGCCCCTAAATGCCCGTTGGCTCCTGTAATTAATATCATAATTTTTTGTTTTTAAATTAGTTGGTAGATGTTTTCACAAACTTAATCAAAATTAAAAGATATATTGAAATATATCTATATATTGAATAAAAAAAATTACTTGACCAATTCTTCTTTAAGGGATGTGAGGTATTTTTCTAACAACTTCTTATTTACCGATAAAAGCGAATGTTGTCCATCCTTTTTTGCATGGATAAGTCCGCAATCAAACAGTATTTTAGAGTGGTGTGAAATGGTAGGTTGAGAAAGCGTAAAGTGGCCTTCCAATTCACTGCAACTGATTTCTCCTTTTGCCATGAGTATCTTTAGAATTTTGAACCGCGTGGCATCAGCCAGTGCTTTTGATATTTTGAGCAAATCCATTGTCATTTTGTTTTTTGTAAAGATAATGTTTTGTAAAGAATTTTACTGTTGACCAAAACTAATAGCGAATAAAATAAGGTGCTTTATTGCTGGCCAGGCTGAACTTTATAAGTATAATATACTTAGGGTATGGATGATATTACTGACCTATCTCGAATTCACACTGCCTACTATTTATAGTCTGGCGCGGCTATGGCATGTGCCAAATGCTTGGGGCAATTCGGATGACAACTCTTCTTAAAAATGCGAAGGGTCGGGCCGTTTCTTTTTCTCTCCATGCGTTGGCATATTATTCATAATATTCCCATTCAATAAATTCTAGGTCTTTCCCGTTTGTCGGTTTACATTCAAAGTATTGTAGTTCTTTTGCTTACTTATCAAAAATGTGAAAGATTCTCTTCTTTACGTTTTCTGGAGTTCGCATACCAAAATAGATAGCTTTCAGACTTTCAAGTGGATAATGTCGGATTCTTTCTTCTGGTTCTTGGGGATTTCCAAAGTTTATATGAATCGCTCTCCATTCCTTTTCATATTTCCACGGTGCAGTTTTGGTAGAGAAAACCCATTCTAATTGATGAGCAAAATGATGTGTCCAAGGTTTTGAAAGACCTATCAAATCACAATCGTGTTCATTTTCAAAAACTTGTGAAAACTCGAAAAAATTTATAAACGGCTGTTCGCTCTCATAATTAACTTTTTTAATTCTGTCCCAATACACGTGGGTTTCTAAATCCCATTTGGATAGTCTTTCTTTGTATTTTTTGCAATCTAATTTCCTTCGAGCTTTCCCGATGTAAGGGAAAAGACCTGAATTTTCTAACGCAAACTCTAAACAGATTCCTGAATGCTTGCTGGAATAGTGCGACCACATTAAAAAATCATCATTGCTTTCTGAAAAGCAAGTAGCATAACTATTTTCAAGAAATTTTGACGATATACGTTTAAGTACGCTTTTGAAATTCTCTGAATCAAATTGGAATTCTAGATTGTGTTTCTTTGATGCGGAATCAATAATGCTTTTAATATCAATATCCCAAACTCTTTCTTTTTCATCTTTTAGCTGGTTTATATATTCAAAAACCGTTTGCTGAAATTCTGCAACCTTTGTTCTGTTGTCATTGAATGCAAGTAGGTTTTTGTCGTTCTTCCTTTTTTTGTCAGTTAAGGCATCATTGAGCGATAGGGTTGACTTAAAAAGAAAATAAATCAGATATTCTACTTGCTCGGATTTCTCACAACTAAATTCAATCCGAGCCGACAAATCAAGCGGGTCATTCAATTCGAAGTAGGAAGCGAAGTACAACTCTTGATAGTAAAGTTCCTTAAAAAGAAATTCTGAAAGTGGGCGATATTTATAGAGAATCTTCAATTTCCTGCAGTGGTAATAATTTTTCAGTCAGCTATCCTTGTATGCAGCACAACTTTTGGCTATGAGTATTATCCCTAAGTGGAGCGGCATAGGTGGTGTTACAAGTTTTTTATTATTTATTTTTTATTAAATGAACAGTTTTTATTCAAATTTAAAGGTTTCATCAAAGTATTCCTTTTTGACGATGATGTAAGATGAGGGTATGCCATAATCAAATGTGAATCTTTCAAAGATCAAATCCGGGTTGGGATTATGGATAATAATCTTTGGAAATGTTTTCCGTTTGAGAAATGCCGATTTAAACAATTGATCAGTTCTAATATCAGTTACAGGAAATGAATATCCTATTATATAGATTTCCTCTGCGTTTTCAATTTCTCTTTGTGCTTCAGCCCAAACTCGAGTAAATAATGTTCCAAATAAATCGTATTCTTTATTTTTTACCGGGGGAATTATTAATGGCATAGAATACAAACCTTTATCATTCGATTTTCCTTCAGGCATCAAAGGGTTTTTAATTCTGCTTTTTACTATTGTATAACCTTCAGGAGCAGGTTTACCTATCAAGGGAAGATTTGGTGGATAATAGCCATATGAGAACTCTTCATATCCAGACATGTATCTACCAGCATAGGTTGCATATGGTTTAGTTGCTCGTTCGAAGACATAGAAGTCTTCTACATTAGTTTCCTGGCTTAATTCAAATTTGCCTTCTTTGCTAGGTATAATATGACTTGTAATCCAATTACTAGAACCGTGAAGTTTTAACAACTTCGGGAAATTTCGTTCAATAGATTGATCATCATTATAAATCCAATCATCCCTGAAAACGGCAGAAGGCTGTACAAAATATCCATTTCCACTATTCCAATCAGTTTCTTTCATTAAAGCTCTGTCCATCAAAGTATCCCAATTAAAAGTTATGATTGAGTCTCTCGTAGAAAGTTGTTTAGCTAAATTTTTATGAGTTAAAGATTCATCACCATTCTGAATTTCATTTATTACACTTACAAAAAGAAATATCAATTCATTATAAGCCTTTAATTGTTGAATACCATCTGGGTGTCTAAAAATATTTCCACGATGTAAAGCCTTGTACAATTTTTTTTGAATTTCAGAATGCAGTAATTCGATATCTTCAGAAAAATTCAAAAATTGGAGTGCATCAACTTTATCTCTATCAGATATATAGTTAATTAAATGTCCAATTAATACCCAAGGATTTTCTGAAATTTCAAGTTTTCTAAAGGTTTCAAAAAAGTCTAATGCAACAGGCATTTTCACACCTGTTTTAGATTTGTTATAGCTTTTAGAAGCCCCTGCTCCAAGTATTATTGCTCTTTTCATTTAAAAAATAACGTCAATGTAAGAATCGTAGTTTTGGTTGTGCTGTAGCAATGAAAGGCTCTAATTTCTACAAATTGTTATGGCCTATTAATTTTCTAATAAGTTCATTTGACCGTTAAGCTCTTCTTCCAGTCTTACATTTTCGAGAAATGGTGAATTTTTTACTTTGTCATAAAGATTTAGTAATCGGCTGTTAGCCCGTTTTACTACAGTATCGTAAAGTAAAGGAATTATTTTAGTTCCCCCTTGATGCGTTTCCTGAGCTTCAAGTGGATCAATTTCCGAACCGAGAACGAAACATGTTATTTTATTTTCAGGAGTGACATATCCTTTTTTTGTTAACTCCTTCACATATCCCCATGCTTGACTTTTTTGCTCTGAACTAAGGGGAACACCTGGCTTTTTTAATTCCACTATCGTAAGTCTATCTACGCCAATTTCACCGCCTTCATCATCATATTTAGGATATGAGTAGAGACCTACTGTACTGTCACTTAAAATTGCGAAATCTGGTCTTTTTCTTGAGCCTTTCTCTATTCCTCCGTATAAATTTTGTATTACTGATGTCATTCCTTGATTTGAGGTGTATTCGATAGTTTCGTATTCGGGTCCAAAAATCCATAGGCCCTTTTTGAATAAAGGTTGCAACTCCTGAACCTCATCAGTATCCTTTGAAAGTACTTTGATTTTTAACTGCTCCAATAATTTTAGCCTAAATTGAAGTTCATCCAAAACTATTTTTGCAAGATCCACATTCCATTCTTCTAGAATCTCATTGAGATTATCCAGTTGATTTGGATCAAGTTCATATAGAGCGTGTATAAGGCTGAATTGAGATTGTGATTCCTCCAAATTGGCTAGGATTGTCCCAAGCTTTGCAAGTTCTGTTTCATTAATTGATGGGCATTCCTCCTGCACTTGAGTTATAAACGAATTCCATTTTGTTTGACCAATTAGCCCAATCCTTTTAAGAGTTTGATTATTTTGTGATTTGATGTCATAAAAAGTTTCTTTACGTTTTTCTTTAGAAATATCCAAAACAAAATCTTTAACCTTGTTGAGTACAACCTCATTTACTGATTGAAATTCGTCACTATTTGATTTAAATCCAGACCAATCCGGATGTATGTTTTTTTCGGAATTTAAAATATCTGCCAAAACGATAAAGATAAATCTTTTGGCTTCTATACGTCTTCCGTCAATAAGATGATCCATACCAGTTCCTTTCCACGAACACTCACCAACTAACCTCCCATTCACATGCCATGCAATGCCATGTTGATGGGTAGTTTTGTCAGTTGATAAAGTATCGATTGCAATTAGTTTAACTTCTCCAAAACCTTCCACGGTTAGAATAAACTCCTTAATATTTTTCTCTGGTATATCTAGAAAGGTTATTTTTTCTCCATCAATTGCAACTTCGAAATTTGGGTCAGTAAGGAATCTCATACCAATCTCTCTTTTGATTAAATTAGCCGAGATTATGGGAATTTTGGCATTATCTGCATAAACCATTGTTCCATGTCCAGTTACTCCTTCTTTACTATCTATTTTCTGGAAGAATATTTCGCCTTCATTCCCTTTAAATACTTTTACAGTAACTTCATTATTCTTTTTCCATGTTTTAACAAAGAAAGACGGACCAAAACAAAACCCTGCAAATCGTCCTTTGCCGTTTTTTCCAAAAGCAAGTCGTTTTGAAATAAATGAGTTTTCTCTAGGTATTTCAGCATAAATACCCTGATCTCTTTGCCTATTATATGCCAATTTTCTAAAACGTTTATCAAATTCGGATTCAGACATCCCATGTCCATTATCTCTGATGAAGAAAGAATTGTCTGATTCGTTAGGCCATTTGATTTCCACTTTAGAGGCACCTGCATCCCAAGAATTTGCAATTAGCTCTATTATAGCAATCTTTGGTTCACTCACTATTCCAGTACCAGTAAATGATTCGAGGAATCTCTCGTCAAATAATGCTGTTTGTTTTCCTTCCATGAGTTTTCATTATTAGCTATAATACTTTTTGGTTACAGCATCACCACTTCCCTATTGCCTATATATCACCATTGTCCACAGGTCTTTAGGGATCTGCTGTGACCAAATTAAGGATTTCGTCGATCCCATCAAGTGGACTTTGAATATTTTTATTTGATATCGATAGCACATGCGTATATATTTCAGTGGTCTTACTACTTTCATGACCAAGGAGAGCTTGCACATAACGCAAATTTGTCCCCTTTTGAAGTAGATGAGTTGCAAAACTGTGACGCAAAGTGTGTACAGTCGCCCAAGGGTTTGAATTGCTATTCTTTATTGCTCTTCGAAAAACGGCTTGAATGCTTGTCGCTGAATACTGACCTCCTTCCTGCCCTTCAAATAGCCAATAACTGGGCTTATAAGCTTTGTAATACTCTCTAAGCATTACTAGCAGAATTGGTGAAAGCACAGTTTTCCTATCTTTTTTTCCTTTTCCTCCCTTGATGAAAATGTAACCATCATCAGAATGAATATCTCGTTTTCTTAGGTTTAGATATTCCGACGAAAGGTTGATAGCTTCACTTATTCTTAATCCAGCACTGTAAATAAGCATCAATACAGCTCGGTGCTTTATATTCTCCACACTGCAAAGGATTGCTTTGATCTCTTCCTGACTGAGTACATTGGGCAGCGTTAGGCTTTTCTTAGGTCGTTGGATATCATAAATAGTCCGTTCTCTACCCAGCACGTGTTCATAATACGCCTTAATCGCGTTTATCAACGTATTTTGCGCACTTTCTGAAATTTTATATTTGGTGATCTGATGATAGACAAAGGCTTCTATTTCTTCCTTTGTCACATCCTTAATATTTCGACTTTCAAAAAAAGATAAAAATTGAGTTAATGATGATCAATAGTTCTTTACTGTAGATGGGCTATAGGCTTTAAGAATTAATTTCTGCTCCAAATCTGCCAGTGCCTGGACGGATTGCGTATTCATGATTCTAACTGGTACTGCAACTTTTCTTTCAGATGGCCTGACTTCAGATTTACCTTTATATAACATTTGAAGTTGATCCCAATTAGCTTTTGTATTGACGAGACTCCAAAGTATTCCACTTTAACCCCCAGACCGAATATTGTCACTTGTGAACCCCACCCACCAAAAATGCATTAACATCCTCAAAACCAGAAAAGTGACATCTTTGATCAGAAACATTCGTTTGGATCTTCCAGATTTCCATCGCTTCTGAAGGAATGATTTTCATATTGGAAAGGAGAATTCCAATTTTGTCCCTACTCCCCCTCAATGCCTCCAAATCCCAATCGGTAGGTGATCCTTTTTGAAGGCAATAACGGAATAGCTGGGCTACTCTAATAAAATTAATTGTACACTTCTCTCCCGTAACATCATTATCCAAATAGAGATCAACTACTTCACACTCTTCCAAAACATCCAGAATTAAGCGAAAACTGAGATTGGCAGTACTATTCAGAATAATGGCTTTGAAATCTGTAGCTCTAGAAAGCTTCAGATAACTCAGAAAGTCAAACCAGCCTTCAAAAACTTTGATGCCTTTAACAGTCCCAAGGATTCGAATTGAAGTACCTCCTCCAAGAATGTTCCCCTTAAAAATAGAGGATCGAAGTACCCATCCACCCGATTCATTTGGAAAACCCACTGCGAAATATCGCTTTCCCTTATTCCGCCAATGCACCTCTTTACCGAAAGGAGCAATATCCTGAAGATCAATACCCCTGCCTCGAATGTATTGGATAAGTGCATCATGGCTGATCTCAGCCACCTTTTCCACCACTATTTTCTGGGCAATCTCAGGTTTTTGTCTAGGAACAAATTTTCTTACCGGAACTGATCCAGAGAGGCTTTCCACTGATTCGAAGAAGGTTTTGTTTTCAAATTCCTGGACTGCTGCGATAACGTCTCCGCCCTTTCCTGCGGCATGATCATACCACACATTCGCTTTGTCATCTACGGCAATCGAGCCAGTCCGCTGTTCCAGGAAACCAAAAAAATATTCTTTCCCGTGGATGCCTTCGAATTTCAGAAATCCTGATCTGACCAGGCTATGGAAATAATCCAGCACAGGGAATTCCTGTTTGATTCTGGCAGCCGCTTGTTTTACTTCAGAGTAGTTCATAATATTTACATTTTTATATAAATACATCTATACATAAATAATACATCTTATTGATTTAAAGGAGTCTTATCTTTCCTTTTGTCGTGAATTGTCGGATTACCTGCAAAAAGAAAAAGAGGGGTAGTGGTAAGTGGAAATCGTACGATTCGCACACCTCGTACCCCTCGTACAGTTCGATTTTTACGATTGAGCTTACTCGTCTAACTCAAGTTGCTTGAGCCATTTCCTCACAGCTCCTTCTGACACTCCGAGTTCCTGAGCTATCTTCACATTGGTATGGCCCTCATTTTTGAGATCCAAGGCCTTGGTCTTCATTTGAGATTTATCGACTGGATTCAACTGCTTTAAATGATCGGACTCTTTTCCAAACTGGATAAACCTAAACGAACTGAAATTTGAGTCTTTGCCGATTTTACAGACTAGGACATTTTCGGAGGGATATTTAAAAGCACCATACCTGACTTTTATTTGTTTCAAGTATTTAATGGAAGGGTCTTTTTGACTTTCTCCTACAGCGAAACAAGAATCAATCAGATTAATAAAGCTCTTGCTGCCTTGGATATCGTTTCTATTGATCGGTGCAAACAGGTTCCTCTTTGGAGTATGGGCAATGAGCAAAATCGACCACCCATGAATCTTTTTCAGATTGTTGAGCCTTATTAAAAATGGAGTGGTATTCCTTGCCTTCTCATTATCTGAAATCACACAAGACAGATTATCTATTACGAGGATTTTAGCGCCGGACTTGGAGGCTTGAACCTCTATCTCTTTAAAAAGAAAGCTTTCATACTCTTCAAAAGCCTCATCAAATCCATATGGATTGATTTCTGCTCTCAGGAAAAGGTCACTGAATTCGAAATGATCAAAAAGGATATCTCTTTCCTTATCGTATTGAGCATATCTCATTTCAAATTGCTTGGCTGTCAATTCCAGGTCAAAGTAGATGACTTTAGATGCTTTCAGTTCCATCTCCAATCCCAGGGTTGGAACTCCTTTGGACACACTGTCGATAATTTGTACGGCAAGCAACGACTTACCTTGATTGGTATCAGCGAAGAGAATGCATAGCTCTTCCTCATACCAAAACGGGCCAAAGATCTTTTTGGGAATAGGCTTGGACTTGGCTTCATCCATCCATTCATTGGCGGATTTGATGATTAGGAATTCACCGGAACGGGAATCGTTCGATTTTGTATAATGATTTATTGAAGTCATATTTTTTAGGCAATAAGGTTTCGATTAGCATTTTGGGGTAAATACTACTTTGAATGATTTGTAAACTTTTGGAAATGATCCGGATGGTTATCAGGATCTAACTGGGAGGAGAGTCAGAGTGGTAAAAGTTCAATAAACCGCCTTACCTAGGTTGATTTTGATCAAAAGAATGTTCAACTTGGAATCATGTTTTTAATTGTGAAGAGGTTAAAAGCAAACCAAGGAACTGCTATTGCGCATTTTCAACAAAAGGAAAGGATGGTCATCCTTTCCTTTTTTAGTTCTCAAACTCCCCCTGAAAAAACCTATCCACCTCTCTCTGGTGAATAAATCGCCTTTTACCTCGGTACATGGAGCGAAACTCCTGCCCTTTGGACTCGGAAACGGATTCCATTTTTGAAATCGAGTAATGAGATTTAACGCCAGTTGCCTCCATGAATTCCTGAAGCGACAACCATTCATCTTTTACGGATTTACTAGCCGGATTAATGCTTGAGATTTTCTCTTCCAGATTCTTGAATTTCTCTTCCAGCCATTTTTGGCTAACAGCCGAAAACGGAATAAAAGTGTCTTGATTCATAATGATTTGAGTTTGATTTACTCAAATATAGAGAAAAATAATAAAATCGGTCACTGGTGTCCTTTTTTTTCAATGATTCAAATCAATTGGATTGAGTCGATAATAATGAAGCATTTCGGAATCAAAGCGATCATCCATCCATTTTTTTAAACCTGCAATATTCTGATTCTCATCAATTACCGCCATCCTAAATTGAAGCCTATTTACCTCCGGCCAATTAAATGATTTATAAATCCTGAAAAAATCGAATACCCGTCTGACTTCTTCAATTTCCATGAATCGCTGAAAAAGTGCTAGATCAAGATGCTTTAAACCTGACAAAAACCGGGTAGGACCGGCAGCATTTAACAAATCAATCAAGTCTTGATCAATTTCTGCAAGAATCTCTATCAATTCCTTTTCCTCAAAAACTTGATCAAAATAATCAATGACTTTCTCTAAGGCAGTATTCTCGAAGACCTCATTTACCACCATAGATGGCGTAAACTCAACCGCCAAGACATCCTCAAAATAGTCTCTAAGCAGTTCAATGTGCTTTACTTCGTCTTCAATTAGACTGATCACATCTCTATTGAATTTGCCAAGGATAGAGGACTCACCACCATTTTCATTCACAAATCGTATTCCCAACCTTGATGCAAATTTGGTTTTCGCATTCTTGTACCTTACCATGACATATAAAGGAAAGCTAGCAGCCGATTTTCCAATCTTCTCTAGTTCCTTCCCGTGGTAATGTTTGATTGCCAGTTTAGTTTTCTTTTGCATATTTATCGCTGAATGAAGGAAAGGATTCTCTTATAGGTTTCCACGGTTCTTCTTTCGGTATAATATTTCTTAAGAACCGAGCCGGGCGAATGCCCAAATATCATTCTAATATCATTATCATCCATCCCTAGTCTGTCAGTCCAGGTTCCGAAGGTCTTTCTTCCTACCTTATTGGACAGCACTTCCGGGAATTTAATTTTCTCTGCAAGGACTTTCAAGTTCTGGTTAAACTTCTGCTCCGAAATAGCAACGCCTGCAGGAAACAGATAATCTCCACCTTCATGAAAGTACTTTTTAACTATCCTTTTTGCCGTACCATTAAGAGGGATCCAAAACTCCTCTCCATTCTTCTTTCTTTCCCCCTGAAGCACCATGTGTTCTGGATTTTCTTTTAACAAGTTCCAATCAAATCCATTTTCTGAACGAATTGCTATCAAATCATTATAATACAGAGCGGTATTGCACAGCAAAAGAAAAAGATCCCTGGTAATTTCAAGTCTTCTCTCTTCAGGAGAAAATTTCATTTCAGACAGCAGTTCATACTGCTTATCATTAACGTATATGATTTTATCAGGCCTTTTGGTTGACTCGACATCCAGTCTTTCAAATATTCGCTTCTTAAAAAGAATCCCATACTGGTCACAATATTCTCGATAGATCACCTTAAGCCGGTCAACATATTTCGCTACTGTGGTGTCGGAATTAATATCAGTTGAATCGCTCCGCAAGAAATCAATAAACCCCAAAACAAAAGCCTCATCCAAATCAGCCATCACAGCCTGGCTTTTGTAGCTATCAACCAAATTCTTTAAGGTCACATATACTTTTCTTGTTCCTTCAGCTTTCTTTTTGGTTGCTCCAAATTTGAGAGAGTAATCGATATAGGATGAAATTTTATCACTAGCCCCAGGAGCAATTGTGCCATTGACACCTTTTATTCTTTTGCCTTGGTGTTTTACCAGATATATGTTCTTCAGTTTATCAGCAGTCAGAACCTCACTCCGCTTATAATAATCCTGGATGATTTCTTTGAGATGATGAATTTCCCTTGCAATTACACGATTATGAAAATCCGCGTACAGATATTGACTATTCACCCATTTGAGTGATTTCCCAGACCATGCATTTTTAGGGATTTTTTCAAGGTTAAGATTGATGTAGTGCCTTCCTTTTCGATTAATGCACAAATAGATCGCTTCACCGTCGGGCGACTTTTTACTTTTCGGATTCAAAACCGCGGAAATTTTGAAATCTATCATGGTTCAAAATACCGAAAAAATTCAAGGCGGACAAGAAGGGGGACAAATTGGGGGACAAAAAGGGGGACAAAATCATTAGAATTTATCAGAATCAAATAGATTCGAAATAGCTATAAATGCCTGAAAAACAAAAAACTCCGAACAATTTTTACATTGTTCGGAGTCTAAAAGTAGCGGGAACAGGACTCGAACCTGTGACCTTCGGGTTATGAGCCCGACGAGCTACCAACTGCTCCATCCCGCAATATTGTGATGCAAAGGTAAGGACAAACTCTCAAAAATCAAGTACCTTTGCAAAAAAATTAATAAAAATGCTTTCCCCAACACACAAAGCCGGATTTGTAAACATTGTTGGTAAACCCAATGTGGGCAAGTCCACGCTCATGAATATCCTTGTGGGTGAACGCCTTTCAATTGTTTCGTCCAAAGCTCAAACGACCCGCCACCGAATCTTGGGCCTAATCAATACCGACGAATATCAAATTGTATTCTCTGATACTCCGGGCATGCTCAAACCAAAGTACGAGCTGCATAAAAACATGATGAGCTTTGTGAACATTTCTTTGGAAGATGCAGACGTCATTGTTTTTGTCACAGACCTGTATGAGACCGAAGAGGAAATCGAAGAGGTCATCACAAAAATCAATGCTTCCGGAGTCCCGGTATTGTTGGTAATCAATAAAATCGACCTTGCCAAAGAAGGCCAACTGGATGAAGTCACTGCTTATTGGACTTCCAGAATCAAATCTGAAACCGTCATCCCTATTTCAGCATTGGAAAAATTCAATACTGAACGAATTCTGCAGGAAATTCTGGATCGATTGCCTATTCACCCACCTTATTATGACAAAGAGGAACTAACGGACCGCCCCGAGAGGTTCTTTGCCTCTGAGATCATTCGGGAAAAGATTTTTACCAATTACAAAAAAGAAATCCCCTACAGCACTGAGGTTGCGATCGAAGATTTTTACGAAGAGGAAGTTATTATCAAAATTCGGGCAACCATCTTTTGTGAGCGAGAAAGCCAAAAAGGCATCCTGATCGGAGATAAAGGCAAAATGTTGAAAAAAGTCGGCATTGAATCCAGACTGGAATTAGAGAAATTTTTCGGTAAAAAAGTCTTCCTTGAAACCTTCGTGAAGGTGGAACAAGACTGGCGAAAAAATAAATTAAAACTTAAAAAATTCGGGTACGACCCAACTTAATCATGGCGAATATTGTAGCAATCGTTGGCAGGCCCAATGTTGGGAAATCCACACTTTTTAACCGTTTGGTAGAAGAGCGAAAGGCCATCGAAGACAACATGAGTGGAGTTACGCGTGACCGTCATTATGGACATGCGCAATGGTCAGGGAAATTCTTTTCGGTAATCGATACCGGTGGATATGTCACAGGATCTGATGATCTATTTGAGTCGGAAATCCGTAAGCAAGTCAAACTGGCAATCGAAGAAGCAGATGTTATTCTCTTTGTGGTAGACTGTATTGATAGGCTAACCGATCTGGACATGGAATTCGCCAATGAGTTGAGAGGGATTAAAAAGCCACTTTTTATTGTCGCCAATAAAGCAGACAACCGGGAGAAAGCTATGATGGCTCATGAGTTTTACTCCTTGGGAATCAGTGATTATGAAATTTTCCCAATCGCAGCTGCCAGTGGAAGTGGCACAGGAGACCTCCTTGATGAAGTAATCAAGCACTTTGAAGAGGAAGGAGTGGAAGATCCAGACGCGGGAATTCCTAAAATCTCAATCCTTGGCCGACCAAACGTAGGAAAATCTTCATTTCTAAATGCTTTGCTTGGTCATGAACGGTCCATCGTTACTGATGAAGCAGGGACGACCCGGGATGCAATTCATACGCGATACAAACTTTTCGGCCAGGACTTTATCATTACGGATACGGCAGGAATCCGAAAAAAATCCAAAGTAAAAGAAGACGTTGAATTCTACTCGGTGATGCGATCGCTGCGAACCTTGGAAGAATCGGACGTGATCATCGTCATGGTGGACGCCACAAGAGGACTTGAGGCTCAGGACATCAATTTGATCAGCCTGGCGATTAAAAACAACAAAGGTGTCATGATCATGGTCAACAAGTGGGATCTCATCGAAAAAGACCACAAAACCATGGGGAAAATTAAAGAGGACATGATCAATCGACTCGGCGAGAATAAATGGATTCCGATAATTTTCACATCAGTGGTGGAAAAACAACGAATTTTCCAAGCAATAGAACTTGCAACCAAGGTGTATGAAAACAAAACCCGTAGAATCACCACATCAAAACTGAATGATATTTTACTCCAGGAAATTGAAAAATATCCACCTCCTGCCTGGAAAGGTAAGTACATCAAAATCAAATACATAACTCAATTACCTACCAAAAATCCAGTTTTTGCTTTCTTCTGTAACCTTCCACAATACATCAAAGAGCCGTATACCCGATACCTGGAAAATCGGCTTCGGGAAAACTTTGATTTTGAAGGAGTTCCTGTAAAAATTGTTTACAAAAACAAATAAAAAATATTTGAGCGGCACTTGTTTATTTGCGATTAATACTAGTACATTTGCATCGTAATTAAGAAAACCACAAAAAATGAAAAAGGTATTTGCAATTTTCGCAATCGCTGGCTTGATTGCTACTGCTTCTTGCGGTAACAAGTCAACAGAAGAAGTTACAGTTGAAGAGACTGTAGTAGTTGAAGAAACTCCAGTTGTTGAAGAAGCTCCTGCTGTAGACACTACTGCTGTTGCTGCTGATTCTACTGCTGCTACTCCAGCTCAGTAATCAATCCCGAAAAGGAAAAAAATTAAGGGTCCCTGTATTGGGACTCTTTTTTTATTTTTAAGGGTAATGAATCCCACAGAGCAGTTAAACAGAATTTTTGAAATCCACCTTCCCGCAACTGCGATTGCCTATTGCCTTGAGCTTTGGCAAAAAACGCCTTTTTCATTTCAAGTTCAGAAACCAAGATCTTCCAAACTGGGTGACTTTCGTTATCGAAAGGATCGAAAAATTCAGACCATCACCATCAATTCAGATTTAAACCCGTTTCAATTCCTCCTGACATTCATTCATGAGGTTGCACATTTGCATACGTTCGAAAAGTTTGGGAATTCGCTCACTCCGCATGGAAATGAATGGAAAAAGGAATTTCAAAGTCTAATGTCTCCCCTTTTGACCAATTCAATTTTTCCAAATGACATCCTAATTCCACTTAGGCATCATATGAAAAATCCTTCAGCGAGTTCATCCCGGGATTTATTTTTGATGAAGGAAATGAGCAAATACGATATTCGAAATGATTCGATAGTAGATCAGGTATTTTTATCCGATCTATTGCCGGGAAAAGAATTTTTACTTTCTGGAAGGAAATTCAAAAAGGGAGAAACCAAACGAACCCGGGTTTTGTGCGAAGATGTCAATTCCGGAAAGAAATACCTTATATCCAGGTTAGCTAAGGTCAAACCCGTTTAAACAGCTATTCTCGCTCTTCTCCAATTTGATTTTCAGGTTGGGAAAAATCCTTGGGTTGAGGCAAGTCCTGTATGGAATTAATCCCAAAGTATTCCATGAATTTTTCTGAAGTTCCATAGATCAGCGGCTTACCCACTCCTTCCGATTTCCCTTTGATCTCCACAAGCTCCTTTTCCAAAAGCTTCTGAACAGAATAATCACTGTTAACCCCACGGATCTGTTCTATCTCACCTTTGGTAATTGGCTGCTTGTATGCAATGATCGAAAGTGTTTCTAGCTGCGCTGTAGACAGCCTTTTCTGCGATTGCTGCCGGAGTAAAATACTGATACTTGATCGGTAAGCAGGCTTGGTTAAAAATTGGTACCCGCCACCTAAATGCTCCAGCGCAAATGAAAATTCGTCCTGATTGTATTTTTCTCCTAACTCGCGAATAGCCAATTCAATATGATCCAATGGAACCTCTGAATCAAACATTTCAGTAAGGCACTTCGAAATCTCAACCACCGAAAGTGGCTCAGGAGCACAGAAAATCAACGCCTCAATATGCCTGGAGAGGAAGTCCACCTTTATTTTTTGGCAAGTTTGGCCTCAATGGAATGCATGGTATGAGGGACTGCCCTCAATCGCTCTTTGGAAATCAACTTACCCGTATCCACACAGATCCCATAAGTCCCGTTTTTGATGCGGATGAGTGCATTTTCAAGATTAATGACAAACTTCTGCTGTCGCGCAGCCAATTGACTTAAACTTTCCCTTTCGAGCGTGTCCGCCCCATCTTCCAAAAGCTTCGATGTCGAAGCAGTATAGTCTGTCCCGGAATCATTCTTTTTACTAATACTTTCTTTCAGTGAAGTAAGCTCTTCTTTTGCACTGGCAAGTTTCTGGAGAATTAGTACTTCAAACTCCTTCAGCTCTTCCTGAGAATATGCGGTTTTTTCTTCTTGACTCATTTTAAAAACGCTTTAGATGATAGTTGTGAGACGGAATTCCATCGAATTGGTTCTCTAAAATACGTTGGTCATCGAGATTTGCAAAAATTAAAAAATATTGGATTTTAAGAAGTCAAGCCGTTTGCAGAACTTGAAAAAATCAAATTTTTATTATCATCTCATTGTCAGTTGCTTGCATACTTAAAAGCGAAAGCAAACAGGAAGCTTTTCAATAACTTAGTTAGTTTTCCGTAGAAAATAAAAAACTGTCATGCGACAGCTTTTTCGGTTTGGAGCAATTTTTCCAATCGTCTTTTTAAAACTAATTGATCCGCTTCAATACGATACTTCATTCTTAAATACTGTTGTACTTCATTGAGCTCTTTTCCATCCCGAAGGACAAACTCTTGTAGGGCTAGTGTAATCAGGTCGCGATTCATAGGTCAGGGGTTAAGCTGCGTTAAAATATTAATAATCTGCATTTTAACCTATCAAAAAGTGAAATTATAGACGAGTGGCTACAACAATTGTCTTTTTGATCACTTTCACATTTCCGTCAGGCTCATACAATTCAGCCACTAGAACATAATAACCGGCTCTGACTAATTTCCCTGTAGAGTCTGTTCCTTGCCAGGTAAACAGTCCCGTTGTTCCCAAAATTTGATTTTGAGCCAAAGTATGGATCAATTGACCCGCAGCAGAATAAATTTTAAATGTCCCCATCCAACCCGGTGAGCTCAATTCATACCTAATACTGGTGAATGCTACCCCGCTGCTTCCCTCAGGATCAAAAATTTCAGGGTCAATCTGGATCAAAGTTGATTCAAACTCGACCTCCAGGCTTTGTGAATTTTTTCTCCCAGGAGTGGCATAATCTTCATTTCCAGAAGCTGACTGCCAATTAGACCTAAGCGTTGCAGGCGAATCATCTGAAATTCGCTCCAAAGAAACCCCTTTTGGATCTCTTAAAAGTGGATGGTGAAGAGCTTCATCGTATTCAAAGGATTCTGCCAATTCACCGGAAGGATTAAGCAATATCACAGTTCCTCCTCCAATCGGATAGCTGGGTAAACTTGAAATTTGAAGCAAATTTCCCTGAGCGGATTTTGGATAGCTTAACTTCAATGCGTTCAAATCTGTCGTAATTGCCAAATAAGATTCAGGAGGCAAAATCAGCCCTTGGCTTCCAAAAAGTCTTTTTTGATCTACTTCTCCGGCAGCATTCCGGTTTGCCAATGCCCAACCCTCCAAATTCAAAAAACGCTGACTTGTATTCTTGATTTCCACAAACTTGGGATCTCCCGTTCTCGGATTAAAGAGTACTTCATTGATAATTAGATCCCCGAGCCTGGGAATATCAGGAAGTACAATGGGAAAAATCTGATTCGGTATTTCGTTTCCCAAACAATCCTGAATTCCTTTAATCTCCAGCTGGTAGGTTTGGTTTGACTTAGCGGGACTCTTAAGAAATAGCGACAATAGATTAGCTGATGGAAAGGTCAAGCTATCCACCTCAAGGGATGGGTCGATTACCACATTCTTGACAGATAGGCTTAACAGAAAAGGGCTTGAAAATTCCACGAAAATAGTCAGTGAATCCTTAAAGAAAACAGCTTTTAGCTCAAGAGGCTCCAAGCTATCCGACGGATCAAAAACAGAATTTTGAACCCCAGGTGTCCCCCTGGCTTCAGCTCTCGACGATAGAAGTTGGGAGGTGTTATCACACAAGATAAAAGGATTGGGGACTTCCAGACTGTAGCCGCCATTTGCAAATTCACTCCCTCCCCAGGAAGAAGTAGAATAAGAAATCTGATCGATTAAGACACCGTCACTTGATTTTAATGAAATCTGATCGCCGGAATTAAGCAAAGTCGGCCAGCTTTTCACAGCCAAAACATTCCCGAACTCGACAAACTGCGTCCCTTCGTTTTCGGGAGTCAGAATCAGGTGTTCTCCCGGACGAAGCCAATACTCACTCAATACAGTAGTTGATCGTGAATTGGAGAACATTAGTCCCTCTAACCGAAATTCCTGATCGCCTGCATGAAACAATTCAATGTATTCGACATTGGGTAAATCCTGATCCGCTCGTGGTGCTGGCATAATCTCATTGATGACCAATGCTTTTTCGGCGATGGCAGTAGGATCAAAAAACATAAAGTTAACCGTAGTATCCTGCAAGAAATTGCCTTCCAAGTCTGGAATTTGACGGATTTTCAAAGTATAAGATTTAGCGATTTCGAGCTTTTGCTCAAAAGTTGCAATCGCCAGGGAATCGTTTTTCAGCAATACTTCCTCCGGATTTTCGCCATCAAGCTCATAAGCCAAATTCAAAATGGAAAATACCGGATCAACTTTCTCGGAAAACTGAACCAAAATAGAATTTGAATCATATCCCTTTACCTCAAGGACACTTGGTGGAGTCTCATCTCTTACCAAATCCCCAAATTCAAAATCATCCATCACCCATCGGGCTGCACTTCCTGTCCCGGAACCATAGCGGATATCAATACTTAAATAAACCTCATGAGACGACTTGAAATCATCGGGCAAGTCAATCGAATACCGCTTGAAGTCCCGGTTTTCATTCAGAAATTCTTCATTTGATCCTATCTGGATTGGTTCTGAGAAATCCCCCTCCAAACTTTCGCCCCATGAGTAGAATACCAAAGCTGGACGAGTACCTGTGCCATTTTGAAGTGTTTTTGCATAGAATACGAGCTCAGGATTCTCAAAGCTTGCTGGTGTAAGTCTGATCCAAAGCTTCCCATCAGAAGAACTAATCGGTTGAACAGCGAGTGCTCGACTGCTGTTTCTACCTTGGCCCGCCATTTGGAAAATACGTGCAGAAGTTGCTCTAACCTCATTTCCAAACCATGCCGGGAGAAACTCCTCCGGAAATGACAGGGGTTGAAAATCAGTCTCAAAATCCTGTCTTTGAGCATATCCATGAAAACTTCCAACCCCGATCCATGAGGCTGAAATGAAAAACAGGATCTTTAAAAAGTGCTTTTTCATAAAAAATATGGTCTAAAAAGCCCTACTTAAATATATAAAATCAACCTAAATCCATCCATAATTTTTCAAGAATTGAAAAGAAAAATATTTAACCACTATCCTGAAAATGAACCTGTAGTCCTTACTTTTGCAGACTAAAACCTATTCAACCTATTAAAACTTGAAATCGAGCATAAAGCATCAACGCGCAACCGGATGATGTTCAAAATGTGAGATTCTATAAGGCCTTTAAAAATCAAATCAAAAACTTATGAAACTGGCTGTAGTAGGTGCAACCGGCCTGGTTGGCACCGAAATCCTCGAAGTGCTCGCGGAGCACAACTTTCCGTATTCCGAATTGTTACTGGTCGCTTCTGAGCGGTCTGTAGGAAAACAGATTGAATATAAGGGCAAAAAATACCCCGTCATCGGTCTTGCCGATGCAGTGGCAGCCAAACCTGAAATCGCCATCTTCTCCGCAGGAGGTGATACCTCGCTGGAATGGGCACCAAAATTTGCAGAAGCTGGTACGTATGTGATTGACAACTCCTCGGCATGGAGAATGGATCCAAACAAAAAGTTGGTAGTACCTGAGATCAACGCCAAAGAGATTTCCAAAAATGATAAAATAATTGCTAATCCAAATTGCTCCACGATCCAAATGGTATTGGCACTGGAGCCTTTGCGTCAGCGTTACGGCATCAAGCGAATCGTTGTGTCCACTTATCAGTCCGTCACAGGTACTGGCAAGGCCGCTGTGGATCAAATGATGGCAGAGCGGGCAGGCGAAACTCCTACTATGGTCTATCCGCACAAGATCGATATGAACGTCCTTCCCCACATTGATGTATTCCAGTCAAATGGCTATACCAAGGAAGAGATGAAAATGATCAACGAAACCAAAAAGATCTTCTCTGACGATACGATAAATGTGACTGCTACGACAGTCAGAATCCCAACTATTGGTGGCCACTCTGAAGCTGTAAATGTGGAATTTAAGGTGGACTTTGACCTCGCAGAGGTAAGAAGTCTATTGGAATCTGCGCCAGGAGTGATCGTGCAGGACGATCCTGCCAATTTCATCTATCCAATGCCAATCACTGCGCATAAGAAAGACGATGTTTTTGTGGGTCGACTGAGAAGAGATGAGTCCCAGCCAAATACCCTTAACATGTGGATCGTCGCAGACAACCTGAGAAAAGGTGCGGCAACCAATGCCGTGCAGATCGCAGAATACTTGCTGGAAAATAAACTGGTCTAATGAACTTCGGCGAAGTAAATAGCGCTGAATTCAGACAATTTGTGCAGGATCATCTCAGCGAAGATCCTGCACTTTTGCTTTTTAGGTATCAGGGAAAGGTCGATTTTGACTTAAAAGAAGCTGTGCAGCAAATTTCAGCAAGGCAGAAGGCTGCAAAAAAACTTCCGGAGTGGGTCGCAGACTCCCGTATTAGTTTTCCGGCTTCCATTTCCTTGGAACAAAGTTCTTCCGAGCTGACAGCCAAACATAAGGCAGAAAATCTTTCAGGATCACTGATGATGGACTTGACCGGTGGCTTTGGTGTGGATAGTCATTATTTAAGTCAAGGTTTTGGTAAGGCTATTTATTGCGAAAGACAACCCGAACTTTTTCAGCTTGCAAAAAATAATCTCGAACTACTAAACCCGGGAAAATTTGAATTTTTTGAAGGAGATGGATTAGAATATCTTGAAAAGACCAACCTTCATTTTGACCTGATCTATGCCGATCCTGCCCGAAGAGGAATTGGGAATCAGAAGCTCTTCAAGCTGCAGGATTGCGAACCGGATGTCGTCAGTGCCTGGCCACTTTTTAAAGAGAAATCCAATCAAGTTTTACTTAAAGTTTCACCCATGCTGGACTTGTCTCAGGCTTGGAACAAATTGCCTGATATCCAAAAAATCACGGTGTTGTCAGTGAAAAATGAGGTGAAAGAGCTGTTGCTTTCTTGGAAAAAAGGAAAAGTAGGAGACACAAAAAGGATTACAGTCGTCGATTTGGAAAGTAGTTTTCCAAACTTTGAATTTGAGCCGAAAGCAGAAGAAAACGCGATATCTCAGTTTGGAGAAGTAGAAAAATACCTGATCGAACCCTTGAGTGGCATCTTAAAAGCGGGGGCCTTCAGTCTTTTCGGAGAGCGGTTTGGACTTCGAAAGTTGGAGAAAAACAGTCATCTCTACACTCGTGATGTGGTTCCTGAAGCAATCCCAGGAAGGGTGTTTGAAATCATCCGAGAAATTTCTCCCAAAAAACAGGAAATCAAAGCGCTTTTCCCCTCAGGCAAGGTTAATGTAATCTGCCGAAATTATGTCACAGGAGCAGAGGAATTGAAGAAGAAACTGGGCTTAAAAGACGGTGGAGAGGACTTTTTAATAGGAACTAAAACCGGAAGTGGATTTAAGGTTTTTTGGTGTCACCGTTATTAGCTAAAAAAAATTGGCCTAAAAATATTAAACCAAGAAAAATTCAGATTGCTTAAATGTCAATGCTTATGAGTGAAGCGGAAATCAATCTTCTTGCAACAAGAATCAAATTGCAAATCTCTATTCTAAGGCCGATTTTTTTTGAAAATAAAGAAAAAGTTGGGCAAAAGATTGGGGCGCGATCCCCTGATTACTTTTTGAAGAAATTAAAAAAGTGAAACTGATCAATCCTCCAAAAGGATTTTCAAGATCTTTGAATGGGTATTGCGTGCTTTCAAAATCCCCATTCCATTTTGAATATTACTGTAAACAAGGACAGGTTGGGAAAGAAAATCTCCCCGATTATATCCCTGAAGTCCAACTGTCTCTTCATACCGGTAATAGGATTCAGTTACATGCGAAAAATTAAACTCTACCTCTAAGTCAAACCCTTTTGGAATAGAAACTCTAAATACTATTTCGGAATCCTTACCATTAAGCAATATATCGTTAAACAAAATTCCATCATAGGTCCAAGAGTCACGCTCGTATGCAGGATTGACAGGTTTTGGGTACAGATCACTGAAATAAAAACTATTTGCTTGAGTAGTACTTCGCCCAACAATTCTTCCGGTCAACTCATAGAAATTCCGCCCCTCAAGGTCATCGAATTTCAAGGTAAACTCCATCAAATCACTATTTTCGGAATTGGCATTGGGTCCCAGATTCTTATAAGAAAGTTCCTTGATTGGGGTCAGCTCCGGAAACTGTACTTGACCACTGATTTCTTTAAATTCAGGGCTTTCGGCCAGAATTTCATATTGTTCGCTCTCCTTTAAGTCATAGCCAGCTAAATAATAATAAGCAAATGATTCGAAGGGGTTGCTATTGTCAATAAAACCAAAGGGGATTTTAGTTCCATCCTCAGTTTTAAGGAATACCTGTCCGTCTTTAACATAATCAAACCCATCATATTCATTTCCTTCCAAAATCCCGCTGCTTTTTGTCAGGTAAACACGAATCGTATCTGAGTTTTCAAGAAGCGAATTAATCACTAAGCGTGGTTCTTGGCCGGGAAGTTCCACCTCTAAAAACTGCTCACAACCCATCGTACCCGTCAAGAAAAAAATAGGTGCTATTATTTTTATAAATTTTTTCATACGCTTCAAAAGGTAAATCGGTAAGAGGCAGAAGGCACTATCGGAAACAGACTGAATTGCCTCAGTTGATTTCTTTGCAACTCATAGTTGTAACTGATGTCCATATAGAACGGATTCAGCCTGCTGTAAACGTTGTAAATGGAAACGTTCCAAGTTCGCTTGCCCCATTTCTTTTCTTTGTGAAAATTGATTCCCAGATCCATTCTGTGGTAGCTTCTCATTTGGAAATTATTCCTTGACTCGAAATAATCTACATACAGGCCTCCAAAGCGATTGAAATTACCAACTATGACACTTGCGGCATGTTGGTAGCGTTGGGTAGGGACAGTTATAAAATTTCCAGTACCAAAAACCCATGTACCTGATAGATCAATCCGATCTGACAACTGATGAACGGCCGTTACACTGATGTCATGTCTTCGGTCGTATCGAAATGGAAACCAATCCCCAAAATTGATGTCATCAAATCTTCGCTCCGTTTTGGACAAAGTATAGCCAATCCAGCCGGTGGTTTTTCCGATTTTCTTTTGCAAAAGCACTTCCATGCCATAGCTTCTACCTTCTCCAGAAGACACTTTGTCTTGCCAATCAGAAGTGGTATTTAAGAACGACGCCCCGTCCTGATATTCAATGACACCTTGCATATCCTTGTAATAGCCCTCCACGCTCAATTCCAGTCCATAGCCCAGCTTCCTAAAATAGCCCGCTGCCACTTGCCAGCTTTCTTGTGGACCAATTCGATCCGTAGACGGCACCCACAGATCAGTTGGCAAGCCGAGTCCGGCATTGGTCAGCAAATGGATGAATTGAGCCATCTGTACATAAGAAACCTTAATCGAGGAATTGGGATTCAATAAATACCTCGCGGTAAATCTTGGCTGGAAGGAGGTGTAAGATTTCTCATTAGCTAAAAAGCCTGAAAAATGAGCCCCAATATTGAATTTGAAGCGATCTCCCAGTGAAAAATCATCTTCGATATAAGCTGAAAATTCTCGGCTGTCTGAGGGAGTTCCACCCTCTTGGACTTCGGGCCGTTGATTTTCCCGGGACACAAAGACACCTGGCGTAAAGCGGTGATTGATCCACATACCTCCCCATCGAATGTAGTGATCCGGATTTGGGATAAAGTCAAAATCAGCCTTGAATGCTACATCACGAATCCCGGAAAAATAATCTGAGGAGTAGGTTTCCCGAAATGCACCATCTCCCTGATTAGGAGTAAAGCGATCGTCATAATCTGAAAAAACCCTGAATTTATATTGAGTAAATGTCCCTGTGAAATTGGCAAATAAGCGTTGATTAAAGATATGATTCCAACGAACTGCGGCAATGTTATTTCCCCAACCCAAACCAGCCTCCTCATTACTTTCATTGATTCCTTCCGGTCTCTCCCAGGTATTTTTGTACTTGGAGTAGGCCACATCCTGTCCCCCATAATAGCTTAGATAAAGTCGGTTTTTCTTGTCAAAAATGTGATTCACTTTGGCGTTGAGGTCATAGAAAAAATACCCGACGTCCTCATTCCCTCCGGTTGATTTTCGGATTATCGGCCTTGCTATCATATCCAGGTAAGTTCTCCTTCCGGAAAACAAGAAAGACGTTTTATCCTTTTTAATCGGGCCTTCAAGCGTGATTTTAGAAGCGATCAACCCAATACTTCCCTCTCCTTTAAATTCCTTCATGTTTCCTTCTTTCATGGTAATATCAATTACCGAAGAAAGTCTCCCACCAAATCTGGCAGGAAAACCACCTTTGATCAACTCCACATTATTGATCGCGCCGTCATTGAAAACTGAGAAAAAGCCGAAAAGATGGGAGGCATTGTATACGGGTACACCATCCAGTAAGATCAAATTTTGATCGGGACTTCCGCCTCTGACATAAAGTCCTGAAGTGCCCTCTGAACCGGATTGCACTCCTGGAAGCAGTTGAATCACTTTAAAAATGTCAACCTCCCCCATCAGTGCAGGTAAGTTCTTGATTTCACGAATTGGCACATTGATCGATCCCATCTGAGTACGCTCCTGAATTGGATCTGACCGCTCTCCTTCTATGACTACCTCCTTAAGTAATCCGGAAGCCCTCAATTCCACCGTCAGAAGCGTATCCGATTTCAAGTCGAGAGCCAGCAATTCAGGCTCATAGCCTACATAGCTAAAAACCAGCTCAACTTTTTCCTCAAAGGCGGAATAACTAAAAAACCCATAATTATTGGTAATTGCACCCTTTTGGTTTTTCTTATCAAAAATATTTACACCAATCAGGGTTTCTCCCGAATTTCCATCTTTAACTGTACCACTGATTGTGATTTTTTGGGCAAAAAGGCAAAGTGAGATAAAAGCGAGGAAAACAGTCAATAAAAAAACTTTCATTCGTCAATAACTTAATTTTTGGTAAAAATACTGAAAAAATTAAATCTCAATTAAGCAAGAGAGAGATTTAATGAATCTTAAGGTAGGACTACTTCGCTAATGGCACTTTTACTTTAAATTCTATAATTTTAAGTTAATTAGAAACAAAAAAAGTAAAGGATTATTCCTTCACTTCTTCGTAATCAACGTATTCACCGCCTTCGATATCTTTTTTACGCTTTTCGATTTCCTCTCTAGGGACAAAATCCACATTAACCGAATTCTTAGGACGAGAAGCTTGTTGCTGAGCGCGCTGTTGCTCCATGGCTGCTTCATTCACTTGCCTGGCAAACTTGGCCAGTTTGGTCCGTAGAAAATAGCGGATGAGTTGACCTAGAAGCCAACCCACCCCAAGAAGAATAATTACAAATTTTAATAGTCCACCCATTAATTTTTTGATTTCATCTGTTTATAATTTGATTTTTTTGGTCAGATGGAATGCCCAATTTAATTATCCCCCTGTGTGAGAAGCCATTCTCATGGGCATTTCATCTACTCAAGTAGATATTTCGCTCTGCATATATTTTAAGAAAATAATCGTCCATCAGGTCATCGATAAAGTAAATCGCTTCTCCGGTGGACTTCATTTCAGGTCCGAGTTCCTTGTTTACATTCGGGAATTTGTGGAAAGAAAAGACAGGTTCCTTGATGGCATACCCCTTCTTAAAGGGTTTGAATTCAAAGTCAGTCACCTTTTTCTCCCCTAGCATCACCTTTACGGCATAATTTACATAAGGTTCTCGGTACGCTTTGCAGATAAACGGCACAGTTCGGGAAGCTCTTGGGTTAGCCTCGATGATGTATACTTTATCGTTTTTAATCGCAAATTGGACATTGATCAAACCAACGGTTTTCAGGGCAAGGGCAATCTTGTGTGTATAAGTTTCGATCTGACGGATCACCAGATCACCCAAATTGTAAGGAGGCAATACTGCGTAGGAATCCCCGGAATGAATACCGGCAGGCTCAATGTGCTGCATGATTCCGATGATGTACACTTTTTCTCCGTCACAGATTGCATCTGCCTCCGCTTCGATCGCTCCCTCAAGGAAATGATCCAGCAGAATTTCATTATTCGGAATGTCTCGTAAAACATTCACCACGTGCTGTTCCAGCTCCTTCTCATTGATCACGATTTTCATTCCTTGACCACCTAAGACGTAGCTTGGACGAACCAAAAGCGGGAAACCAATGGTCTTGCAGAGTTCAAGTGCCTCATCGGTATTGTGAATGGTACCAAATTCCGGATATGGAATCCCAATATCCTTTAAAAGCGTGGAGAACCTTCCTCTGTCCTCTGCCAAATCCAAAGCTTCGAAGCTTGTACCGATGATTTTTATCCCGTATTTATCCAGCTTTTCTGCCAGTTTCAAGGCTGTCTGACCACCCAGCTGAACGATTACACCCAGCGGATTTTCCTGAAGAATGATCTCGTAGATATGTTCCCAGAAAACAGGTTCAAAATAAAGTTTATCCGCAACATCAAAGTCTGTGGAAACTGTCTCCGGATTACAATTAATCATGATGGTTTCGTAGCCGCACTCTTTTGCTGCCAACACCCCATGCACACATGAGTAGTCAAACTCAATCCCTTGACCGACACGATTTGGACCTGACCCCAAAACGACCACCTTTTTCTTTTCCGATCTTATGGATTCATTTTCATCTCCGAAAGTGGAATAGTAATAAGGCGTTTTGGCTTCAAACTCAGCAGCGCAAGTATCTACGAGCTTGTAGACACGCTTGATCCCCATTTCCTCATAGCGCTTGTTGAATACCTCGCTTTCGAGACAGTCTACCAAGTGGGCAATCTGACGATCTGCGTAGCCTTTTTTCTTAGCCAAATCCATCAATTCAAAAGGGATGGTATCGATTTTATATTTGGAGATTTCACCTTCCAGGTGAACAAGCTCTTCGATTTGTCTCAAGAACCACTTATCGATTTTAGTCAGTTCGTGAATGGTGCGGAAGGAGATACCAAGCTTGAAGGCATCGTAGATATGAAATAACCTGTTCCAACTTGGATTTTCCAAGGAATAAAGAATCTGATCTTGATCTTTCAGCTCTTTTCCATCAGCTCCAAGTCCATTTCTCTTGATTTCAAGGGATTGACAGGCTTTTTGCAACGCTTCTTGGAAGTTTCTGCCGATGCCCATCACTTCCCCTACGGACTTCATCGACAATCCCAATTTGCGGTCGGAGCCTTTGAATTTGTCAAAGTTCCATCTTGGAATCTTCACAATTACATAATCGATCGTCGGCTCAAAAAATGCAGAAGTAGTCTTAGTGATTGAGTTACTCAGCTCATCCAGATTGTATCCGATGGCTAGTTTTGCGGCAACTTTAGCGATTGGGTATCCGGTAGCCTTAGAAGCCAATGCGGAAGATCGGGATACTCTCGGGTTGATTTCGATTCCAATGATGACCTGATTGTCCGGGCTAACGGCAAATTGCACATTACACCCTCCGGCAAAATTCCCGATGCTGTTCATCATCTTGATCGCGTGATTTCTCATTTGCTGATAGACGGTATCAGGCAGCGTCAAGGCAGGCGCGACCGTGATCGAATCTCCAGTATGGACTCCACAGGGGTCAAAATTTTCAATGGAGCAGACCACGATCATATTGCCGATATTATCCCGCATCACCTCCAGCTCGTATTCCTTCCAGCCCATGATGCTTTGCTCGATGAGCACTTCATGAACGGGAGAAGCTTGAAGGCCCGCCACAAGGTATTTCTCAAAATCTTCTTCTTTTTCTACAAATGCTCCCCCTGCACCACCAAGGGTATAGGAAGCCCGGATAATCAAAGGAAATCCGATCTCTTGCGCAATTTCCTTTCCCTGTAGAAAAGAGGTCGCTGTATGGCCTTTGCAGACTTCTATACCGATTTTTTCCATCAGCGCTTTGAATTTTTCACGGTTTTCAGCCGTGTCGATCGCTGCGATGTCTACACCGATCATTTTTACTCCAAATTTGTCCCAAATGCCTGCTTTGTCACAGTCAATGGCAAGATTTAAGGCCGTCTGACCACCCATTGTTGGTAAGACCGCATCAATATCAGGATGATCGGTTAAAATTTTCTTGATGGAATTCTTATCTAAAGGAAGAAGGTACACATTATCCGCCGTGACAGGATCAGTCATAATTGTGGCCGGATTGGAGTTAATCAGAGTCACAGTGATACCTTCTTCACGAATAGAGCGGGCGGCTTGGGAGCCTGCATAGTCAAATTCACAAGCTTGACCGATCACAATGGGACCCGAACCGATGATGAGAATGTGTTTGATGCTATTGTCTTTTGGCATTATAAAGTGGGATATAGAGAGAAAATGCTTACGTCCAAATTGGCGCAAATTTAGAAAAATTATCCGAAGGAGAAAGTTTAAAGCAGAAGTATAAAGTCAGAAAGCTGAATTACCGGAACCGAAAAAATTAAAAATAGGCGTTTCCAGCTAACTGAAAGGCATAAATAGCGGAAAAAGTCCAAAAACGTAAAAGTGCTAAATTTTTAGATTTTTGACTTTAGATTTCTGACTTTGACTTTTTGAATTTTGGAAATTCCTTGCCAAAACTGAAAGTTGATTTCATACTTTTGATCCTATGATCTGGACTGGCTTTGACTTTTTCCCAATAATGGGAGAAAAATTAAACGATAAAAACACCTTAATCCTTGATTTCACGGAAAAAAATCAGGAATTGAAAACGGTCGATCTTTCAAATACCGAAGATTTTGATCAGTTTGTATTTGACCAGCTGAAGCATAAAAGCAAAAAATTCGGAATTGGTGGCTATCTGGAAAAAAGAGCGATCTACCGACGAAGTGAGGTCTTTGCAACAGCTGATGCAGATTTCAGAAATATTCATCTAGGTGTGGATGTCTGGACAGAAGCCGGCGCGCCTGTCTTTGCACCGATGGACGGAAAAATCCACAGCTTTCAGAACAATGCCGGTTTTGGAAATTATGGTCCAACGATTATCCTCGAGCATACATTAGAGGAGAGAAAAATTTTCACACTTTACGGACACCTGTTCCAAAAAGACCTGGCAAACCTCCAAACAGGGAAAGAATTCAAAGCAGGTGATTTACTGTGTCATGTGGGTCCATTTCCTGAAAACGGCGATTGGCCTCCGCACTTGCACTTCCAAGTGATGTGGGATTTGGGCGAACATTGGGGGGATTATCCCGGAGTGGCAGCGGAGAAAGAGCTGGATTTTTATCGAGAAAATTGTCCGGATCCAAATTTGATCCTGGGATTCGAACTGAAGTAGATCTCCTCAACAACTACATCCATTGACTAGATTTTTGATTCCTTTGGCGACTCCATGCTGAATCACCCCAAAGAGTTCGGCATAGTTTTGATAATCCAGCCCCCCATCTTCATCACTGGTCGTGAGTCCTGAATTGGTAGAGGTGATGGTAAAATCTGATTCGATTTGGCCTGTTTCAGTTGAAATCAGAGCCATTCGAAGTATCGAGCTGATTTCCATATCCGGGACTGGTGCCAAATCATAGGCTTCTTGAGGAGTTTGGTAAGCCCAAGTTTCTCCCACGCGGGTAGGTCCAATTGTTAACCCAATCAGGTAGCTGTATCCCAATTTTGAAGAAAGCTTTTCCCGTTGCACCGGATCATTTAAGTCTTTGATTCCTTCTTTTAGTAGCTCATAGTCCAGTCGATCTAGGACTTCGACTTTATGGAATCCTTCATTCTGAAGCAACGAGATGATTTGTCGTTCGATTTGATTTTTTTGAGAGACACTCAATTGACGGAAACTAGGCTCCCAGGCCAAAGGCAACACCAAAATTCCATCGGTTGGATTCAAACAGACCATGCAGGTCTGTGTAGTGTAAATTTTGGAAGAAGTGCAGGAAACAAAAAACAAGGATACAAAAAGAGCAGAAAGAACTTTTTTCATTATTTTATATTTGGTTATTAAAAGACGAAATTAGGAGATTTTGATTTTTAAAACTTTGAAAAAGGATTTCTTCAAAACTTTTTTTACACATCCATGTACATATATTTTTACAGTTCTCAACTGCCTCATGATTACAACCACCTTATCAGACTTCAGAAAAGACATCAAAAATTATTTTGATCGTGTCACTCAAAACTTTGAAACGCTCATCATTAATCGAGGGAAAGATAATGGCGTTGTTATCATGTCTCAGAGAGAATACAATTCTCTTCAAGCAACCCAACATGAGCTTTCTTCCAGAGAAAATGAGCGGAGATTGGACGCTGCTATTGAAAAATTAAAGTCAGGAAATTCAGAAATCCGAAACTTGTGCTGAGCCTGCCGAAGCATCCCAATTCTGCCGCAGCCAGGCAGGTCCGAAATCCACTATTTTCTCGGGTGAAAATCCGTCAGCACCTGCCTCAGGTAATCCCGATCCAAATGCGTGTAGATCTCCGTCGTGGTGATGCTTTCATGACCCAACATTTCCTGCACAGCTCTCAGATCAGCTCCGCCTTCGATCAAGTGCGTCGCAAAGGAATGTCGAAATGTATGCGGGCTGATGTTTTTTTTGATACCGGCTTGAATTGCGGTCTTTTTTATGATCAGAAAAACCATCACCCGAGTAAGTTTTTGCCCACGACGATTTAAGAAAACAAATTCCTCATGACCCCTTGTCGGAGTCTGGTGCACACGAACTTCTTCCTGGTAGATTTTGAGATACTTTAGCGCATCTTTTCCAACCGGAACCAAGCGCTCTTTGTTGCCTTTTCCCACAATCTTCAAAAAGCCGATTTCAGTAAAAATTTGACTCTTTTTCAGTTCGACAAGCTCACTGACCCGTAAGCCGGAACTGTAAAGCATTTCCAGCATTGCCCGGTTGCGATGACCTTCGGATTCCCCAAGTGGTATGGCTTCCAGTAAAAGCTCAATTTCCTGAAAACTGAGCGTGTCGGGAAGTTTTCGTCCCAGTTTTGGGGCTTCGAGGAGTTGGGCGGGATCTTCCTTGATTTTATCCTCATACATCAGGAAACGATAAAAAGCCTTGATACCGGAGATAATTCGAGCTTGGGAAAAAGCCGAAATCTCCAATGCTGCCAAAGCATTGACAAATCTGCGAAGGTGCTCCAATTCCAGTTCCAAGGGACTTTTCCCTACAAATTCCCTTTCTGCAAATGCTGCCAACTTCTCCACATCCCGGGTATAAGCTTCAATTGAATTTTCGCTAAGCGAGCGCTCAAGCTTGAGGTGATGGCGAAATTGACGGATAAGTTGCTGCCACATGGAGGAGTTGCAAAGTTGTAATGTGGCAAAGTTGCAAAGTTGCCCCAACCTTACAACCTTTCAACTTTGCAACTTTCCAATATTTTTTGAAGACCGTGTCATATAAATATCTTGTTTATTCGATTAAGTAGGGTAAATGAACCGAAACCAGCTCGAAACTTTACTCAGACAGCACCATCGAGAAGCCTATTTGTGGGCGAGACAATGCTGTGGGTTTGATGGAGAAATGGCTAAGGATGTGGTGCAAGTGGCCTATCTCAAGATTCTGGAAGGCCAGGCAAAGCTAAAGGAAGACCGAAATGCAAAAACCTGGTTGTTTTCGATCATCCGATTTACTGCGATCGATGAATTGAGGAAAACCGGAAAGTGGAGTGGCATTGAGAATCAACTTGAGTTGGTCTTTGAGGATACGGAAATTGATGAGACTAACTACGAAGCATTGGTCAAACGCCTTCCGAAAATGCAGCAGGAAGTCCTACTGATGGTGTTCTATCACGACATGACTTTGGAGCAAACTTCGGAAGTGCTGCAATTGCATATTGGGACGGTTCGTACGCATTACGAGCGAGGGAAGAAAAGACTGAAAGAGTGGATTGAAAAAATAAGGATTGAGAAATGATACGAGACGAATCAGAAAAAGAACTGCGCAATTTCTTTCAAATTATGAAAGAAAAAGACCTTGAAATCCCAACTCCGGATTTTCCGGAAGTGGCAAAGGCAAGGGCTGTTAATTGGTGGATTCCGATGGGAATTGCTGCTTCACTGCTGCTTGGGATTTTCCTATTCCCAAAACAAGAGAGCAGTCCCAAAGCTCCTGTAGATGTGATCATCATTACATTGCAGCAAGGAGAAAATCAAGAGCAACAAATTCTCATTGAAGAAAAGACCTTTTTGGAAACTTGGGAATCACCTACTTCCTCATTATTAGCCGAATACTAAACCAACTATTTAACCATGTTAAAAAAATCCCTTTTCCTGCTCTTTTTCCTGATTACAAGACTTGCCAATGCCCAAGATATGTTTCAGGAATACCTTTACTCCGCCGATATTGTGATGAAAAATCGAGACAAAATCTCCCTTACCGATTCGCAGGCTGATAAAATCAAGAAAATCCACAGTACAAATGCTGCTGATTTCAGCACCTTGAAATGGGATTTGGATGCTGAAACTGAAAAGCTGAAAAAGCTATTGGCACAAACGAAACCTGATCCTGAAGCTGTGACCAAACAAATGGATCTTGTCCTGAATCTGGAAAATCAGCTGAAGAAAAAGCAGCTTTCTACCTTGGTGGCAATAAAGAATGAGCTGACTGAAAACCAGATTAATGATTTAAACAAAACAAAAGTCCTAGGAAGAATAACCTCATGGGAGTACGCACCTGGTGGAGCATCACCCACTTTGGGCTCAACTGGAGCAAAGTTTAGAATTGGCAAAGAATTATCAGCTACACCTTCAGAAGGAAAAAGGGCAGTTTCTACTTCAGTGAATGGCTCAAGAGTCTCAGGCGTAGTGATTCAAGATGGAAAATCACCAAAAGCATCATCCGTAAATGAATCAAGTAGATCATCTGTTTACATTCAGAGTTTTCAAGACTCCCAACCTGCTTATTATTTAAAACTTGAAAGTGGCGGACACTTAAAAATCCCGGACGTAAAAGAAATCAATCCAGATGATATTGAGGCCATTGAGGTACTTAAAGATGAAAAGGCAACAGAAAAATTTGGACAAAACGGTAAAAACGGTGCAATAATTTTCACTTTAAAAAAGAAAACTCCTGACGAATCCCCAACAGAATTCTAAATCTTCATATTGGTTAAGTTTTAACAGAAAAGGAGGCTGATTTTCGGCCTCCTTTTTTTATGATTTCATCCTAGTGGGATTCATTCTGGTCGGGAAAAAATCGGTGACAGTTACTTTTTTGGTTAATTCATCTACAAAAAACAAAATCTTAAGTTCAAAATTTCTAGAAGCTCGGTATAGCAAAAACCTCACCTCTTTGGGATCATCGACAAAAGTCTTCTCCCTTGAACTACGATGCGGTTGATATTCTAAGGTTTCAATTTTCTCAAAAATTTCAAAGTCAATCTCGAAAACTCTATTCCGACCAAAGTTTGAATTTAGATACGGATAGACTTCATTTTGGTACCTTAAAATAGCCGAGCGTGTGAATATTATTTCATATCTCTTTCCTTCCACCATTTTTCATTCATTTGTTTAAATTCTTCCAATGAATGAACCCTCCCTTCTTTTATATCCTCCAAAGATTCTTGGAATCTTGCCTCCATTTCTTTTTGGATCATTAAATCCTCAATCCTTTCCAAGGTTTCGGTATTTTCAATCTTCATCACTCGTTGGATGAGATTCAGCTTGAGTTTTTCAGCGTTCACAGGATTACCATTTTAATTGAGAAGTAATCAAATTTACGATTTTTTCTTCAAAGCTGATTCAATCCAAAAACCTCCAGCTCGCCTTATGATTCTTGTCCAAGGGTTTGCCGGTGACTTTTGCTCTCAAGATCTCAATCGGCATCGCATTTTGAGATAGGATCAGGTCGTGAAATTCCTTTTCACCCATCTTACCGGAATCCACCATTTCAGCCCGCAAGGAATAGATTTCAAGCGCACCGATCATGTAGGCGATCTGATAAAGTGGTCCATAATTCCCTTCAAATGAACGTCTGACTTCCGCTTCCGCATTGGCGTATTCGTGTCCTACTTTGTCTACCAACAGGTCAATGCACTCTTGAGGAGTCATTTTTCCCAAGTGATAATTCAGAGAGAATATAATCCGTGCGCATCGATGCATTCTCCAGAATAGCATCCCAACCTTGTCCTTTGCATCACGGGGAAAATCCCGATCCCAAAGCACAAACTCCCAATACAGCGCCCAACCTTCCGTCCAAAAAGGAGTTCCAAACATGCGCCGATGTGTCATCACCCGCTGATTCATAAACTGCTGTAGATGGTGTCCCGGAATTAATTCGTGTTGGACAGTCGCTCGGGAAAAATGCGGGTTATTGCCCCGCATGGACATCATCTTTTCCTCGTGGCTCATTTCGGAAGTGGGGTAGGAAATCTGAATCACTTCCCCTCCCAAAAAGAACGGACTCACGCGCTGTCGCTCCGCAGAAATCATCGTCGTTCGCCAAGTTTCTTTTGCCAATTCAGGAACAGTGATCCAGTCATTTTTCTCCATGATTTCGATGGCTTCCTCACCCAATCTCGCCACTCCCTCAGGCCAAGCTCCAGCTGGTAAATAGGTATTTTTTACCATCTCCAAAGCCGCTTTCCAATCATTCCCAAAACCCAATTCATTGGAAGCCTTGAACATCTCTTTTTCGCACCAAGCGAATTGCTTCTCTGCTTCTGCAATCAACTCCTCAGGTGAATAGGCGATCATTTCAAAGGCCAGCTGCTTTTCCAATGCTTCTCTGCCGATAGGTTTTCCTATGATTCCGCTGCCATCATCTTTTACAGAGTTAGTGTAATGCTCGCGCAATCCTTTGGCATAATCCGTCATGCTTACATTCAACTTTTTCCAAGGCTCTGGCATCCACCAAGTGAATTCCGGGTCGTAATCAAAATAAAAATCGTAAGCTTCTTTGGTTACTCGATTTAAACTTTCCACCGCTGAAGCGGCCAAGTCGGCTTTTTGCCAGGAATCATATTTTGCTGAAGCAGGTAAAACTTTCAATTGCGCATCAATGGTTTTTGAGACTTGATTCCAAATCGCGGCCAATTCCTGAGAATTGGGTTGCTTGGCTCTTCTCCGAGCAGTGACAAAATCTTCCAAAGGTTTCCCAAAAGCAAGTACAGACTGAACTTCGGCAAAAGCCCGTTTGTCCAAGTCCAAAGTCGCCAGTTCCTTTTCCAAATAGTTACGAAAAAGCACATAATCGATCTTGCCATCTTCTGAGAGTGCATCGTAGTTGTAAGCTTGCAGACTTTTCAAATAATCCTGATTGAAGGATTCCATCCGGGAAAAGTACTCCGCAGAAAGTCGATTGGTGTACAATCTGGAAAGTGCTCCCCGATCCGCCTGATAAGTTTGGATCATGGAAACCAGTTCGGTGGCTTTTGCAAAACCAGCGAGAAGAATTAGGGAAAGAATAAGTATCAGTTTTTTCATAGGTATTCAAGAGTTCGTTATCGTAAACTTTGATCAGTAAACCACATTGTCACATAGGAAATATAGAAAACTATCTCCAGTGAAATTAGAGGATCACATAGAATCATAATACCTATTCACAAAGGTTTTTTGCCCTTGGTGGAAGAGGTTAATGACATTGAAATTCAACAAAATACCCTTTGGGATTTGTAAAAGATTCATGTAGTTAATTACCTGAGCTTGATGTATTGGTAAAATCTCGGAAACAGCTTTGATCTCCACAACAATCAGATTTTCAACAAAAAAATCACACCTAAAGTGGCCCACAATAGTGTGATTCTTATACGAAAACGGTAATTCCAACTCTTGCTGGAAAGTCAGCTTCCGTTCGTCGAGCTCAATAGCGAAGCACTTTTGATAAACACTTTCCAAAAATCCTGGACCTATATTTCTGTGAACTTCTATCGCTGCTCCAATGATCTGATAGGATAAATCATCGACTTCTTTTTTGGACTGTCTCATATTTTTCGCTTTAAAAAGTTTCAAATAAATCAACAAGGAATTCTATGTGACTATGTGGTCAGAAGAATACTTTCGGAGATATTCTAGTTAAGATTATTTTTCCAAAATCCCGTGACCATTGGAGGAAATTCTGCATCTAAATAAGGTAGACTGCAATTATCCTTTTTTAAGGAAGGTCTTTAAAATCAATTCCTTATATTCAAAATACAAATACTTAAGCTTTGATGATTTGATGTTTACTTAAAATTTTTCCCAACACACTAGCCCTTCTATCTATGGAACTAATTATTAAAAATCTCTCCAAGACGTATTCGAATGGAGTTAAAGCACTAAACGACATTTCGTTGACCGTCCCTCAGGGCATGTTTGGACTTCTTGGACCAAACGGAGCAGGTAAATCCACCCTCATGCGAACCATTGCCACCCTACAAGACGCAGATTTTGGAACTATCACCCTAAATGGAATAGATGTCCTGAAGGACAAACAGGCCGTGAGAGAGCGACTGGGATATTTGCCGCAGGACTTTGGACTTTATCCACGGATCAATGCGGAGACCATGCTGGATCACATCGCACAGATGAAGGGAATCGGCAATAAGTCTGAGCGAAAGGAACTAGTTGCCTCACTTTTGCAAAAAGTCAATCTTTTTAAAGACCGCAAAAAAGGACTCGGAACTTTCTCCGGGGGTATGCGGCAGCGATTTGGAATTGCCCAGGCTTTGGTCGGAAATCCCTCATTGATCATCGTGGATGAACCAACGGCAGGCTTGGATCCTTCGGAACGGAACCGTT
Organism: Algoriphagus boritolerans DSM 17298 = JCM 18970; assembly: GCF_900108085.1. Lineage (GTDB taxonomy): Bacteria > Bacteroidota > Bacteroidia > Cytophagales > Cyclobacteriaceae > Algoriphagus > Algoriphagus boritolerans. Next base: position 45,785 of record NZ_FNVR01000004.1, on the reverse strand, counting down.
TTTACAATCTGCTTTCAGAAATCGGAGAAAATACCATTGTGATTCTTTCCACGCACATCGTCGAGGATGTGAATACACTTTGCTCCAATATGGCGATCATTTGCATGGGCGAAGTACTGATGCAAGGCAAACCGAAAGAAGGGTTGTCGATTGTTCAGGGAAAAATTTATAAAAAGGCAATCGATAAAAGTGATCTCGAGAAATATCGGAAAGATTACCAAGTGATCTCCACCAAGCTGATTGAAGGAAAGCTCAGCTTGAGAATAGAAAGTGATGAAAATCCGGGAAATGGATTTGTCCCAACGCCTGCGGATTTGGAGGATGTATACTTCAGCTTTATCTCCAAAAAAGTAGATCCCATCACTATTTAATCTTCAGTCATGTTTAAAGATATCTTTCTATTTGAGTTGAAATACAGGTTTAGCCGACCGGCTACCTGGATTTACTTCGCATTTTTGACGATTGTCCCGCTTCTGTTGATTGGATTTGGAAATACGCCTGCCTCAGAAAAAGTTTTTCATAACTCTCCGATTGTCATTGCTAATTTACTGGTTCTGGTATCTCTTTTTGGGATTTTGATTGCCTCAGCAGTAATGGGAGTTCCTTTATACCGGGACTTGGAACATAAGACTGGAACCTTCCTTTTCAGCTACCCAATCGGAAAATTCGGTTATTTCATGGGACGGTTTTGGGGTTCATTTGTGGTCCTCCTGTTCATCTCCATGGGAGCTTTGCTGGGTATTTACCTAGGAAGTTTATTGGGTCCACTTTTTGGGACCGATGCCGAACGCTACGGACCAAATTCCCTCGTCAATTACATTCATCCTTGGTTGACGCTGGTCGTTCCTAACCTTTGGTTGGCTGGAGCCCTCTTTTTCGCACTGATTATTTTTACCCGAAATATCCGATCCATTTACTCTGGAGGTATCGTTATTTTCATCGCGTATTTATTGTCCAATTTCCTTGCCCAGGATATCGAAAATAAGGATTTGGTGCAGCTGATTGACCCTTTTGCGTTGAATTCCTTTGATATTCAGACCCGATATTTGACGCCATTTGAGCAAAATAGTTTTCTATTATCTGTGACTGGAAATCTACTTTGGAACAGAGTTATTTGGGTTGGTGTCGGGCTCATTTTCTTTATTGCTTCTTATTTCAGATTTAGTTTCACTTACTTTTTCCAAACTACTCAAAAGAAACTATCTGAGAAAAAGGACTCCGAAACTGCTCCGGTTGGTTTACTGAAGCGGGTAATGCCGGATTTCACAGCAGATTATCAGTGGAAAAGCTTCATCACGCTGACCAAAATAGAGATCCAGAATGTGCTCAGAGACGTGTACTTTCGGTCAATTTTGCTAGGAGGGATGATCTTTCTCATACTTGATTTCTGGATCGGTATTACGATCTACAGTGTTTCGAATTTCCCCTCTACCTCATTTTTGATGGAGTACAAAGGCTATGATTACCTGCTTTTTGTATTCATTATCATTGTCTTCTTTACAGGAGAATCTTTGCATCGGGATAAATCAACCGGTTATTCTGTCATCAACGATACTTTTCCTGTGAAGGACGGCGTGGTAATCGCCTCCAAGTTTTTCGGAATGGCATTTATTTGTGTGGTTTTGACTACCCTTCCAATCATCGTTGGACTTTTGGTACAGACTTTAAAAGGCTACTTTGATTACAATATTCCAGTCTATCTGATTGACAGTTATCTGATTTCGCTACCTGATTTCCTTCAGATGGTAATGTTGGTTTTTGCTGTTCACCTAGTCGTAAACAACAAATTTGCCGGACACGCCGCTGCCATAGGGATTTGGGTGGTGATGATCATCCTGAGAAATTTCGCCGAATACGATTTTAATCTCTTCTTCTTTAGCTACAAGCCAAGCTATACCTGGAGTGATATGAATGGATTGGGGCATTTTGCAGCCCCTTTGATCTGGTTTAATATCTACTGGACAGCATGGGGAATCTTTTTGGTACTTTTCTTCAGTATTTTCTTCAGCCGTGGAATTGAAGATTCCTGGAAAAGTAGAATAAAAACTGCCAAAACAAGATTGAGAAATCCAGCACCTAAACTCTCCTTTGCATTTCTCGCAATTGCACTGCTTTCTGGGGCATACATTTTTAATTCGGTGGTTTACGAAAATGGCTATCTAACCTCCGAAGAAGGGAAGGAAAGATTAGTCGCTTACGAACAACAATTGAAAAAGTATGATCGAATTCCACAGCCTAAAGCCACCAAAGTCAACATTAAAGCAGATCTATATCCCATGGAACGAAATGCTTTTTTTGAGGCCCAAGTTCAACTGGTCAATAAAACTGACAGCCCGATTGATTCGATCCACTTCAATAGCACAGATTTGACAAATTTCAAAGTCATACTGGATGAGGACACCCTTGCGTATCGGTTTCCTTTGGAATATAAACCAAGAAAATTTCAGCTTTTTGGCAAAAAGCCAGAACGGGAATGGTATAAAATCACAGCCTTGCCCGAGACTATGATGCCAGGAGATACGCTGAACTTTGTCATCATCAGTGAAAAAACAACTTCTGGCTTTCCAAATTCCGGTTATGGACAGGAGCTTGTCTATAATGGCACATTCTACAGCGGAGGGTTGCCTGATATTGGGTATTCTGCAAGTTCTGAAATGAACAGTGACGAGGACCGCAAGAAATATGGACTTCCCCCAAAGCCGGAAGATCTACCGGAACATCGTGATCCTTACGGAGAAAGGACACTACTATTCGCAGATGATGCAGATTTTATTCAATTTGAAACTGTAGTCAGTACGATTCCCAGTCAAATTGCAGTTGCTCCGGGATACTTAGAGCGAGAATGGGAGGACAATGGCAGACGCTATTTCCATTACATTCAGGATACGCCCATCCAGGCCTTTTTCACGTTCGTTTCAGCAGAATTTGATGTGTTGAGAGATGAGGCTGTCATGCCTGATGGAAGCAAAGTAAATCTGGAAATCTTTCACGATCCAAAGCATAAGTACAACCTGGATCGCTTTCTAAGCGCATATCAAGATGGAATCACCTATTTCTCTAAAACTTACGGAGACTTTCAGTTTCGCCAGATGCGATTGATGGAATTCCCACGATATTCCACCTTCGCACAATCCTTTCCCAATACTGTTCCATTTGCAGAAAGCTTCGGTTGGGTAGCGGACTTCAAAGATCCGGATGATTTTGACTACGTGTATTATGTGACCGCTCATGAACTTGCACATCAATGGTGGGGGCATCAGATTACCCCAAACTATACGCGCGGTTCAAACTTGATTTCGGAATCTTTAGCAGAATACTCTGCACTGATTCTGACAAAAAGAAGATATGGTAAGGATAATATGAAGCGGTTTCTCAAGGAAGAATTGGACAACTACCTTTCCGGACGATCCAACGAAGGGAAAAAGGAAAACACCTTCATCAACACCAACCGCGCCTACCAATGGTATTACAAGGGAAGTTTGATTCTGTATGGACTTCAGGATCTGATCGGACAGGACGCCATGGATTCAGCTTTGTACGCCTTCAATCAGGAATTCGGATTGAAAGAAACGCCCCCCTTTCCGGGCAGCTATGATCTTTACCGGCATCTCGATGCGGTCACTCCCGACAGTCTGAAATATTATCTCGACGACACTTGGAACAAAATCACACTTTATGACAACAAAGCTGAGGAAGTTCAGGCCAAACGAATCACAGAAGGGGAATATGAAATTACGCTGAAAGTCAAATCTCAAAAACTCTATTCCGATGAAACAGGCCGAGAAGAAAATGCCCAATACGAATCAGACTACATCGATATTGGAGTTTTTGCGGCTGAAGACAAAGATGAAAATGGCCGAACTCGTGTCAATCCCCTGTATATCCAAAAGCACAAAATCAGACCAGGAGAATCGACCATTACCTTCAAGGTGAAAGGTGAACCTGTGAAAGCAGGAATCGACCCTTACAACAAATTGATTGACCGATTGCCAGATGATAATTCGATTGCTGTAGAAATCAATTAAGCCAAAAGCCATGAAGAAATTCGGGGCCTTTTATTTTGAATACAGTAAATTTGATCAAAGGTCTTTAGTCATGGAGCAAAAAGTAAAACCTGTATTTCACAAGCGCATCTTTTGGGATGTGAATTTTGAAAATCTCGACTATGACAAAAAATACAAATTTGTCATCGAGCGGGTATTTGAGCGTGGTGATGTGCCTGACATTCGCAACTGCAGAAGATACTATGGTGATGAACTGGTGGCAGAGGTGCTGTTGAATGCGAAGTTTTTGCCAGAAATGAGAATATATTTAGCAGCGGCAGTTATTGACCGACCTATTGAAGATTTCAGATGTTACAAACTCAGACGGTCGAACCCGGAACTCTTTCCTTATTAAAAAGACTCTGCGGAATCCCTTGCCTTCAAAACTTTGCATTAGTTGGCGGGACAGCTCTTTCTTTGAAATTTGGACACCGCTTATCTGTTGACCTTGACCTTTTTTCAACTTCAGGATTTGAAAATGACGCAGTGATTTCTTGTCTCCGAAATGAGTTTGGGGAAGATTTCATAGTAGAAGATAAACCTGTCCGATTTGGTATATTTTGTTATATCCAAGGCGTCAAAGTCGATCTCGTTCGACATCCTCATCCGCTGATTGGACCGGTTGAAGTGGTTGATGGCATCCGCTTTTTTTCTGATCAGGATATCATGGCGATGAAGATTCAGCCGATTTTAGGTCGGGGTAAAAAGAAGGACTTTTGGGATATTGCCGAATTGCTTAAACACTACACCGTGAGTGATTTCATCAAAAATCACAAAGAAAAATACAGCACGCAAAATCTACTTATCTCGATACCTCAGGTGATGGTTTATTTTCAGGATGCAGATGAAGATGAAGACCCTGTAAGTCTCAAAGGCCAAACTTGGGGGAAAGTCCAAAAAACCATACAAAAAAAAATAGCTGAACACTTAGCCTAAAGCTTGCTTTGAATGAACGCTTATTAAAATCCCGGAATTAGACTAGTTTCCTTCAAGTTTGATTAACTCAAAAGCCATTTCATCTTCTTTGATTTCCGGATTGTCAGGATGACTCAGAGAGAGGTAAAGTCCTTTTTCTCCTACAAAGAAATTAGTTGGTAAATAAGTGCCTGCTTCGAATTTTGTTTCTGTCAGAAGATTTAGATTTTCATCAAAAACCATCACTACAAAGGGCCCTGGGCTATTTCTCAGTGCTCTTAATTCTTCATCTGTCTCAAAAGAGACATTCGGGTAAGCAAATCGATAATACACTTTGCGAAAAGAATCATAGACCAAGGACTCATAACGCGACTTAGCAAAAGCGTATTCATTAAATCCTCTGCTGTCCACATCTTTTGGAATTGTAGGCATTTGATCATCCAAAAATTGGCTTTTCGCCTCCACTGCTTTCCATTCTTTTGAGTTTTGATCCGAGAAATAAAGGCGGTGATCCCCCATAAAAGAAACCACTTTCTTTTCTCCCTGATTATTGACACTATACTCCAGTTGTTTATTTCCCGAACTTAGGTAATCACGGGGAAAACCCAAAGGCAATAAACGTAAGGCACCTGACTCCAGATTAATTTCAGCTTCCAGAGCCAAACTGTCCAATAGATCTTGGGTATACTCCGTTGGCCTCTTATCTCCACGAACTTTTGCAATCAGCTCTTTCCCAATTACCACCGGTGGAGAAACGTAATAACTGTTATGTGGAAAAATCGTCGAATAGCCACTTGGCAAATCAAATTGAATCCTTTTTTTAATCTTCCCGGAAGTGTCTGTAAGGACGAGTTTGCCTCCATAAGGAGGAAACAAAATAATACTGTCCATACTCAGAACATGGAAATAAGCAATATTGACCCCCTGATCTCCTTCTCTGTCAAATATCAATTCCTTTTTCAAGGATTGAGTTTCTAGATCATAAATTTGAAGAGAATTGGTGATCTCATTGAAATTGAAAAGTAATGGGCTTAATGCTTGAAAAAGCTCCAATCCCATACTGACATTTGATGTCTCATTATCCAATGGGAGAATGATTTTTTCGCCCGAAGCGACGAGACTCCAAGCTTTGACTTCTTCCTTTTTATTTTCGCAGGAAAAAATCAAAACAGAGAAAAGGCAGGCAAATAGCGGAATTGCGGTAAACTTGTACATGATAATTGGTTTAGGAATTAAACTAAAACTAATTCTCCATCTATTGGAGAATTCTTCCGTTTTAAAAACAAAAAAATGAAACAACAACTCGGACAACTCACCATCCTTGTCAGAGAATACGACGAAGCGATCCATTATTACACCACCATTTTGGGTTTTGAACTTTTGGAAGACACCAAAATGAGCGAAACCAAACGCTGGGTTCGAGTATCTCCTCCCGGATCGACTTGCCATTTACTTTTGGCAAAAGCAGCAGATGAAAAACAGCTGGCTCAAATCGGCTTTCAGGCAGGAGGTCGGGTATTTTTATTCCTTTACACCGATGATTTCTGGAGAGATTACAAAAACTATATCGCTCAGGGCGTGGAGTTTATCCGTGAACCCACGGAGGAAGCTTTCGGGACTGTCTCCGTTTTTAGGGATTTGTATGGAAATTTGTGGGACTTGATCGAGCCTGTAAAAAAGTAGGCCGTCTCAGTTTTCAGTATTCAGCAAAATAGCATCCATGGAATCCCAACCAAACAATCCACTTCACGGCGTAAAACTTGCCGATATCGTCGAACATCTCGTAGAAGTCTATGGCTGGAAGGAACTCGGGGAGCGAATCACGATTCGGTGTTTTACGCACGATCCCTCGGTCAATTCCAGTTTGAAATTCCTGCGAAAAACGCCTTGGGCTAGAGAAAGGGTGGAAGGACTCTACCTGAAATCACTCCGTGATGCCAAAAGGAAAAGTGAAGAATAAATCAGGAACGGCTCATTTTCTCCTTGCTCATGCCTCTTACTTTTTCATTGCCTCGTAGATAATGTCGTGGATTTTGGTCCTTATCCCCTCGGTCAGCAGCTTGTTGTTCTCAGCTGCGGGATACACTCGGTTTGACAGAAAAACATACACCAACTGATTTTCCGGGTCTGCCCACACACAAGTTCCTGTAAATCCGGTATGTCCAAAAGTGCTTTTTGGTGCAAATTTACTGGCTGACCCACCTTTACCATTTTCCGGTTCAGGCTTATCCCAACCCCAACCTCTACGACTGATATTTGATTGGCGCTTGGTAAATGCCTCCACAGTTTCCGGTTTGAATAGGTTTACATCTCCGTAAGATCCATTATTCAGCATCAATTGCATCATCACTGCAAGATCATTAGCCGTTCCAAAAAGTCCGGCATGACCGGCTACTCCTCCGTACATTGCAGCACCCGGATCATGGACATAGCCATGAACTTGCCGCTTCCGGAACGCTACATCATTCTCCGTTGGAGCAATATTTTCCAAAGGCATTTTCAGGTACGGTTTGAAGGTCAACGTTTTCAAACCCAGCGGTGCATAGAAATTTTGGTCCAAAAACTCATCCATAGGTTGATTGACAATCCGCTCGACCACAGCTTGCATGAAATACATTGTCAGATCTGAGTACACATATTTATGCGGCCTAGGAAGTAAATCGGACTTTACTGTCCAGTTCCAAATGCTGTCCCGGAGTGCGTCTCTGCCAAACATATCATTGGACACAGGGCTGCTGAATCCGGGTTCCAGAGAAGCGCTATAATAATCTTCCCGCCATTGGCCTGCCGCTACAGTTTTGACATAATGAGGAATAAAGGACTTCAAACCGGCCTCATGAATCATCACATTTTTGAGTTGAAGATTAGCTTTATTAGTACCTTTTAGCTCAGGTAAATAGTCACCCAAGGTTTTATTCATATCCAATTCTCCCCGGCTCTGAAGAAACATGATCGCTTGAGTAGTGGCAAGAACTTTGGTAACAGAAGCCAGATCATACACGGTCTCTTTAGTGACAGGAGCCGTTCGCTTGTAATCCAGGTACCCATAAGAACGCTCAAAAACCACTTTACCATCCTTGAGTACCAAGACATTTCCTCCTGGGGCTGCTTGAATCATAATCATGCGATTGGCCACTTCATCGATTTTATCCAACGTTTCCGAACTCAGCCCAACGCTCTCCGGTATACCGTAGGAAATCCGACCAGCGTCACTCAAGTAGCCACCCACACCATGTGAATATTGCCCACTGACAGTGACAGGTAAAATACCTTTACCCGGTCTTCCTCCAAACAGAACCTGAGGGACTATTTTTTGAGTTTCACTGGAATTTTCATAAGCCAATACCACATTCCCAAATCCCTCCAAAGCCTTGGCTGCGTAAGCGTTTCCAAAGAGTACGGTCACTACATTCTGCCTCTTTTCCAGAAGTCTGATCAATTGAATATCTCCTGGCGCAATCCCGAATGCACGCTGCGGACTGTTCGTCACACCCATCAATCCAACCACGACAACATCATAATCCTCCAGCTTCTTCATCAGATTGTAGTGAGCAGATTCTCCAGCCGCTTTCTCTATCGAAAAATGATCCACGGAGGTATATTTATTCAAATATTCACTAAAATATTCACCGGAATCACCGATACTCAAGCTGGCAAACTTCTGAATGTCAAGATTTTTAAAAGGAAGAATATCATTTTTGTTGGCAGCTACCGTGATGGACTCTGCATAGAGTTTTTCAATTACCTCACCGGTTTTTGGAGTATTAAGGCGTTCGGCAATTTTATAAGTATCAATAGGCTTATACTTATCCAAACCTGCCCAGTATTTTGCCTTGAGGATCTTTTTGACCCGACGGTTGATTTCGGATTCTTTGATGTCGCCTTTTGCTACTGCTTCCTTGATCAGAAGCTTTGCTTTGGGAACATCCTGTGAGTATAAAAGAACGTCATTTCCTGCAAGGAGCGCTTTCAGATCTACTTCTCCGGGTTTATTGACGTTGGCCACACTTCGCATATTTAGAGCATCCGTGAAAATCAGCCCCTGGAAATTCATCCGATTTTGAAGCAAATCAGTAACCACATGCTTGGACAGACTGCTTGGAATATTAGCTCCATTGTCCAAACTAGGTACATTGAGATGAGCGACCATTACCGACATCAAATCCTCTCGGAAAAGCTCCTGATAGGGGTAAAGATCCACTTCCCAGATTTGCTTTTCGGCATGCTTGATAACAGGTAGGGTGTAATGACTGTCACTTTCTGTATCTCCATGTCCGGGGAAATGCTTCGCATTGGCAATGACTCCATTGTCCTGAAGTCCTTTCATGTACGCTACGGCTCTTTTGGTGACGACTTCTTTGTTTTCTCCGAAAGCGCGATATCCAATGACCGGATTATCAGGATTGGAATTGACATCCACGACTGGAGCAAAGTTGATGTGCATACCCAATTCCTTAAACTGACGGGCAATCTCCGCACCCATTTCATAGATTAAATCCGGGTTCTGAATCGCCCCCAAGGTCATTGCCTTTGGAAAATTTGGCACTGAATCGAGGCGCATTCCAATGCCCCATTCAGCATCCATTGCGATAAATAACGGCGTTTTTGACTGTGCTTGATAGTAATTGGTAAGTCTGGCTTGACGGTTGGGTCCTCCTTGAAAGAAAATTAATCCTCCCAGATTTTCGGTTTTCACCAAGTGGCTGATTTCATCGATATGTTTTTGGTCTTTGTTAGAAAAAGCAGCTACCATGAAAAGTTGTCCCAATCGTTGATCAAAGGTCATCGCAGAGAATACACTGTCCACCCAATCCTCCTGACCTATCCGGTCATTGCTATCCAAGGGATCCTCATTGGCCACAAATGGATCCACCTTTCCGGAAGTAAATAATCCGAGCAGTAACACCAGTGAAAACAGTCCCCAAAGCTTCTTATTCATTATCGAGATCAATTATTTATCCTTACCTTTAAAAATGATTTTTGAGCGTGACGAAAGCACCAAACTCCTGGAGTCTTTGGTCACTTCAAAACATCGGAAATAAGACTCCAGTATCAATATAGCAAAGATCAGGCAACATTAAGTAGGCTTTGGGGTTAAAAACGTAAATAAGTGTTTTACGGTATTCACACCGTTTAAATCTCCTTGGTTTATTTTCAAAGCCTGCCTGACCAAAACCGAATAGCGTATGAAATTCCCTTCTATCTTTCGCACCGCCTCTCCCATGCGGTATGATATAAAACCCCGGTATTACGATCCTATCAAGGAAGAGATCGAACAGCGAACCTCCCGGATCAAAAAGGAACTGGAGAACGAGGGTCTTTTGCAACCTGGAGATGAGACGAATTTAAATGGCTATGGAACAGGAATCAGGGGGTCATTTTCGCAGTACAAAGGAATAAAACAGCGGGATACCAGTTTATTCAGCTCAACAGCCATGATCCGAACGCTCCTGTTTTTAGCGATGGTCATGCTCGCGTTCGGCTACATCTATATCGGACCTGAAATTTTCACCTACCTTCTCTATGTCGGCATGATTGCGGCAGGGATTTTCATTTTTTTCAGGCTAAAAAACCGGGCAAAAGATGAGTGACATCATCCAGCTTCTTCCGGATGCAATTGCCAATCAGATTGCAGCAGGAGAAGTAGTGCAGCGGCCTGCTTCCGCACTTAAAGAACTATTGGAAAATGCAGTAGATGCAGGTGCAACCCAAATACAGGTAGTCATCAAAGATGCGGGCAAGCAGCTGATTCAAGTCATCGACAATGGTAAAGGAATGTCTGCAACGGATGCCCGTATGAGTTTTGAGCGGCATGCTACTTCCAAAATCCGGTCTTCACAGGACCTCTTTGCTATCCGTACTTTCGGATTTAGGGGGGAAGCTTTGGCATCCATTGCAGCTGTGGCACAGGTAGAACTGAAAACCCGGCAAGCTGAAACGGAACTGGGGACCCTGATCCAAATCGAAGGCTCTGAAGTAAAAAGACAGGAACCGGTGGCCGTACCGGTCGGCACTTCAGTGGCGATGAAAAATTTGTTTTTCAACGTGCCGGCCCGGAGAAATTTCCTGAAATCCAATCCGGTGGAAATGCGTCACATCGTGGAGGAATTTCAGCGGGTAGCCCTTTCTTATCCGGAGGTTGCCTTCTCACTTTTTCAGCAGGATTTGGAGGTTTTCAGCCTTTCTTCCGGAAAATTGAGTCAGCGAATCGTCAGCCTGTTCGGCAAAAACTACCAGGGACAGCTCGTTCCCTGCAATGAGGAAACACCCCATGTGAACGTCAAAGGCTACATCGGTAAACCCGAAAACGCAAAGAAAACCCGGGGCGAGCAGTTCTTCTTTGTCAACAACCGCTACATCAAAAGCTCCTATCTCCACCATGCAGTGAGCGCTGCTTTTGAGGGTTTGATTCAGAATGATCAGTTTCCCTTTTATGTGTTGTTTCTGGATATCGATCCGGCACACATTGATATCAATGTTCACCCCACCAAGACAGAGATTAAGTTTGACGACGAACGTACGGTGTACGCAGTGATCCGATCAGCGGTAAAACAAGCGCTTGGCGCACATCATGTGATGCCTTCCTTGGACTTCTCGCTGGATGTGAACTATCAGGACAATTGGACCAAAAATCCCGAGACCAAAGTCCAAGTAGATCGGGAGTACAGCTACAAGACTTTCAATACACCGGAATTCAAAAAATCGGCTGTCTCCGGTTGGGAGCGACTTTTTGAAGGCAATTCCAATCCCAGGCCTGCAGTCTCCCAAGATCAGGATGAAGATCAGGAAATACTGACCTTCCCCAGTAGAGCTTCCTCGAATGAGGTGAGAATGATGATTCCAACTCAGGAAAACGAAGCGACTGGGACTACTTTTCAAGTCGAATTGAGCTATATCGTCGCACAAATGTCCACCGGATTGCTTATCGTGGATCAGCAGTCAGCGCACGAACGAATCCTTTATGACCGGTATCTGAGGCAACTTCAATCTGCACAAGGAGCTTCTCAACAATGTCTTTTCCCCCCTACAGTCCAACTGAATGCGGGAGATTTCACCTTGGTCATGGATATGCTACCCGAACTCTACAGCTTGGGTTTTATAGTGGAAGAATTCGGGAAAGACACCGTGGTGATCCAGGGAGTACCTGCTGATGTTCAGGTAAAAAATGAAAAAGAACTGTTTGAAGGATTAGTAGAACAATTCAAAAACTTTAAAAACGAGCTTTCCCTGGACAAGCGGGAAAACCTTGCACGCTCACTTTCCCGAAGGGCCTCCATCAAAAAGGGACAAAAACTCAATCCCCAGGAAATGGAAACCCTCGTTGGTCAGCTTTTTGCCAGTCAAAACCCAAATTATTCTCCCGCTGGGAACAAAACTTTCGTGAAATTGGATTTAAATAGCATTCACTCCTTCTTCGGAAAATAGCATGTTTAGAAATATTACTCCGGTTGTACAAAACCTCCTACTGATCAACATCCTTGTTTTTGTAGTGGCCAATTTTGTATTCCCAGTCTTAAATGAATGGTTTGCATTGTATTTTATTCAAAGTGCCTACTTCAAACCCTTTCAATTCCTTACGTACATGTTTATGCATGCTGACTTTTGGCACTTGTTCAGCAATATGTTTGGGCTTTTGATTTTCGGACCACTTCTGGAGCAGTTTCTTGGGCCTAAGAAATTATTTATTCTTTGGATGGTGTGTGGAATTGGAGCGGGGGTTTTGTATTCAGGCTATTCGATGTATGAGTACAAATCTCTAGAGGACAAAGTTTTAACCTTTGAGCGTAATCCGGATCCTGATTATTTCAATAAATTAGTTTTAGAAAATCGGGGTTACTTTTCTCCTGAAGTTTTTGATTTTGTAGGCGATTTCAGTAAGAATCCTGGGGACCCAATGTATATCGAGCGGGCAGAAAAAACACTTCAGGCCATTTTGCGCCTCCGATCCAATCAACCCATGGTCGGTGCATCCGGGGCGCTATTCGGAATCCTGGTCGCTTTTGCGATGCTATTTCCCAACACCCAACTGTTTCTGCTTTTCCCTCCTATGCCGGTCAAAGCAAAATATTTGGTGGGAGTCTATGCCCTTTACACGATTTATAACGTATTCGTAAACAACCCGACAGATAACGTCGCCCATTTTGCCCATTTGAGCGGATTGATAATCGGGGCAGCATTGGTTTACGGTTGGAAAAAAGACAGAAACAGCTTCTATTGATATGTACGGTGGTTTTTGGGATAATTTAAAAAATGCCTTCAGGCATAGCGACAACAGTCTATATAAGCTGATTGCGATTAATATCTTGGTGTTTTTTGGCCTGTTGATTGCTCGTGTACTATTGACAATCAGTGGATTGGGGGACATTTATCAAGCTGCATTGAGTCAGCTGATGATGCCGGCTTTTCTTCCCAAACTGGCCATGCAGCCGTGGTCGGTTCTCACCTACATGTTTTTGCATGAGGGATTGTTTCACATCCTATTCAACATGCTCTTTTTGTATTGGTTTGGGATGATCATTTACCAATACCTCGGAAGCCGAAAACTTGCCAACCTGTATATCCTAGGCGGTATTTTCGGGGCGGTATTTTATGTTGTGATTTACAATCTGGCACCCTATTTCAGCCAATCCGTAGAAAGCTCCATGATGCTCGGTGCGAGCGCAGGCGTATTTGCTATCGTGGTAGGTGCCGCGACCCTCACTCCTAATACGACCTTCTTCTTAATCATTATCGGTCCGGTCAAGATCGTGTACATTGCTGCCTTTTATGTGATCTTATCCTTTGCCAACTCCATCGGTGCAAATGCCGGAGGAGAAATTGCCCATTTGGGTGGAGCGCTTTTGGGTTACCTCTATGTGACACAACTGCGTAAAGGAAATGATTGGGGAGTTCCGGTGCAGAAAGTCGGTATTTTCTTCGAAAACCTCTTCAATCGAAGCCAAAGCAAAGTCAAAGTCAGCTATCGCAAAGCAAAAACAAGCAGTACCGGGGGCTTGGGCAGCTTTTCATCCAAATCAAACCCAAGCTCACTGGCAAAAACCCAGGAATCAACCCAGGAAGAAATAGACCTTATCTTGGACAAAATTGCTGAAAAAGGCTATGATGCGCTTAGCAAAGAAGAAAAGCGAAAATTATTTGAGTTTAGCAAAAAGTAACAGTTTTCAATTTTTTGCCCGAATGTTCAAAAATCTCGGTTAGAGCGGGAAAGCCAATCCAAACCGAAATCCTGATTCTTGCCTAAACTGACTTTGAAATCTGAATTCGGTACTTAATCCGACCCATTCGGTCAGAACAATGTAGGCCCCAACACCGACATTGGCGCCGACAAAGTTTCGACTGGTACCAGCTTGACCAGGTTGATTATTCTGAAAAGTCTGACTATATCCCGCCACAAAATAGACCTGCGAAGGACCCTCTGTCACATAATACCGGAGATCAAAATTTAAATTACTCGTATTTCCAACTTTTGGGAAATTCTTGATAAAACTGGGCATCACCGCAAATTTGTCCGCAAAGAAGAATTCAGCGCCTGCGCCTGCACCAAATTCTCCAAACCTTAACCCGTAAGTTGCCAAAACATGGATTCGGGCATCCCCTTTCATCTGTGCTTTAGCATGGATTGAGAATACTCCAATAAAAACTAAAAGCAGCAAAGCCTTTTTCATATTTCTCGGTTTTTCTGAAAAAGGTAAGCGGCTTTGATGAGTTTTGCAAGTGTCACTTATTGGATGATTTTGACAGCCCTACCCAATCTCCCTTCAGCATCCATCCCCTCTACGATTATTAGTTGACGCTTTGCGGTGTCAGAATTGTAGAATTCGACCTTTGCATTTCCTCCGGCATCTGTATTAATCATTGGATTCCAAAAAATAGTAGCTCTACTGTCAGTAATGGCATTTTCTGCTGTTTTTTCATCGTACTTGGGCGAATAAAATTCACGTGGGGAATCGTAGCCTCCATATTGAGTCACCAAGGTGCCGCCCACACTTTGATAGCCAATCCCAGCTCCGGTTTTGGTGTAAACTGCGATGACACCATTGGCACCTTGGGCTCCGAAAATCGCCGCCCGAGCAGGATCTTTAAACACATCCACACTGGAGACGTCACGGGGATTGACCTGAAGTAGCGTGGCGGCATCAACCGGGAAATTATCCAATAAGTACAGCGGCCCGGTTCCTGAGTTGACTGATCCAACACCTCTGATCTGAACCGAAACATCCAAACCCGAAACAAAAACCTGTACGCCGGAAACTCTTCCTTGAATGAGTTGGAATACGTTGGTAAAGGCCACGTTACCGGGGATTTTATCAGGATTGATCGTCACATCTCCCGCCCCGTAGATTTTCCTGACTTCCTCTTCTTCTTTCTGGATGGTCTGTGCTTCAACTGTTACACCTTCCAAATCGAGAATATCCTGATCTTCATTGAGCTGCTGAAGTAAGTTTCTGGCTTCAAAAGTTGCCGCGAGTGCAGCTGGCCAGATGATTTGATTTGGATAGGTTCCATTGATCTGGGTAAACACCGGTTCAGGTTTGATGACATCTACCTCCACAAAGTTTTTCACTCGATTATCTTCTGCCGTAATCGTCACCGTAACTGAATCCTGGTAATCCAATTCCCGTAAAATAAAGCGCCCATTCTGCCCAAACTCTGAAGAAACAATTTCAACACCATCCCCGATTATGGCCGTGACTTTACCTCCACCGAGCCCTTTTCTGGACTTCTGCTCTTCGGTGATTTGTCCCTCGATATTGATACCCCGCTCGATGAAATTAGTGATTTCGGGAAGTTTATTCGCAATCACATCATCCCAGGTAAATCGCCTCCAGCCGTGCGTCAACATCACCAAGTCTAGCAACTCCAACGTTTCCGCTTCCTGATCCTTGAAATAATATCCGGGCTGATGGACTCTGCCTCGAAGATCTGAGGTCAACAGCAAAGCTGAGAAAATGGTCCCAAACTCATCGGATTCGTCACTTACCTGATCCGCATCACTGACGGCCATGGAGAATGAACCTTGAATGGGCTGATTCTGGAAGGAACTTGAAAGGTCCAGCCCAATTTTACCTCTCGGACTGACTGTACCGGAACTGGTGAGGTTAAGATTCAGAAAATCATCCTTTTGCACAAAAATCAATCGCTCCAACAAAGGCTTGCCCTCTGTACTCAACACCGTGATGTGATTAATTCCGGAAATCAGATTCTCCTTTGGAATACGGACACCCCACACACCATTGGCCAAGGCTCCCTGTATCATATAATTGATCACTCCCCGGGTCTGCGACACCAGCAAAAGTGAATTGGGATTGTACTCCCCTTGGACGAAAACTGTAATAAAAGCCGCTCCGGGATTATTAACTACCTGAACGACAATACCGTTTGAATCAGCTTTTGGTAGGGGGACAACGCGGGTTTCACCTGTAGATGGATGTGTAATAGTTGCCGTGTAATCTGCTTTAGCCGGCGTTAATTCCACTTTTCCCATTCCGCCAAATCGGGTCGCGAATTTTTGATCGTCAATTTGTCCTTCAATGTCCACCGGAGTTCCGTCAGGATCTATGGCGCGAAATGCCACATTTGCCTTTTTGCCAATCACCCAATGTCCACCCTCTGGCAAAAACTGGATATCTGCCAAACTAAGCGGATATGGCAATCGAATCGTCTGTATCACAGGATAATCTCCATTTTCATAGTACACCAATTCAAGGCTTTGACTGGGATTAGCTTTTTCAGGAATGGAGAAAGAAAATGAGGCTTGTCCCTGGGAGTTGAGCGAAAGAGATTGCTTGTGTAGTTCGGCATCTCCTGCAAGTGCCCGGATTTCCAACGTTTGATTTGCAAGTGGATTTCCCGAACTGGAAACTGCATCGATTTCGACTTGATATTTAACCTGCCCGTCGGAAGAAGTGATTTCTGTAAAATTGACTTTAGGCAAAAATGATCCTCCTGCCCCATCCACGACTACAAATGAAGTGGTCAAAAAATATTCCTCTCCAAAGTTTCGCATCCAGGCTGTATACGCCTTGATTTGGTAAGTTCCTGTTTTACCAAATCTTGGGATTTTAAAATCTCCGGCACCCCGACCGTCTTCTATCTTCACTTTTCGCTGCTCAAGCAGAAGACCAGTCCCGTCAAATATATCGACATAGAGTGTGCGACTCAGCGGTGAAGGAATCTGAGCGCTCCCAGCCATCAAATAGGCGCTAAACCAAACATCCTCTCCCAGGGTATAGGTCCGCTTATCCAAATGCAGGTAAGACTTTTCCGTCGGGTACTCCTTCTGAATGCTTTGGAAGTAGGCTTGGATTTTTTCGGGGAGATTTTCCTGAGCAAAACTTGGGAAAACAAAAAGAAGCAACGCCACAAAAAGCGGCTTGAAAAAAGGAATTTTCATGTGTATAATAGTTGGTTATTAAAAACAGGAGTAATAAAACTACTTATTATTTTAAAAGCAAGTAAAAAAATCTTAAATATTTGACAACTGGGCTACTTCGTTCTTGTTTGCCAGTTGTCCACAGGCAGCATCGATATCCTGACCTCGGGATTTTCGGACTTTGGCAATGATTCCGTTTTGCTCTAAAATGCGGACATACAGCTCCACAGCCTCCTGCTTGGCCTGCCTAAATTCCCCATCATCGATTGGATTGTATTGGATCAGATTAACTTTAGAGGGGATAATTTTGCAAAATTTTGCAAGTGCCCGAGCATGCTTTTCATCGTCATTGATCCCTTCCCAAATGACGTATTCATAGGTCACTTTGCGTTTGGTCTTTTGGTACCAATACTTCAAAGCCTCGCCAAGCTCCTCCACAGGGTTGGAATCATTGATCGGCATGAGTCGGGAGCGGGTTTCATTGATAGCGGAGTGAAGTGATACTGCGAGATTGAATTTAACTTCATCGTCAGCCATCTTTCGGATCATCTTAGTCACACCTACGGTGGAAAGCGTAATTCTCCTAGGTGCCATTCCCAGTCCTTCAGGTGAGGTGATTTTGTCTATTGCCTCGATCACATTTGCATAATTCAGCAAAGGCTCTCCCATTCCCATGAAAACGATATTGGTCAAGGGACGCTGAAAATAAGTTTCCGCCTCTTCTTTGATCGCCACTACCTGATCGTAGATTTCTCCAGGTGTGAGATTCCGCATGCGCTTCAGTCGTGCGGTTGCACAAAAATTACAATCCAAACTGCAGCCCACTTGGGAAGAGACACAGGCTGTGATTCGCTTGGTAGTCGGAATCAAAACCGACTCCACAATCTTATCATCAAAAAGTTTGACGGCATTTTTGATCGTTCCGTCGCTGCTGTGCTGCATCAAGTCGACCTGAATGTGGTTGATGATGAAGTTTTTTTTCAGCATTTCCCGTGTGGCAAGGGAGATGTTGCTCATGTCATCGAAGTTTTTCAGTGACTTATTCCATAGCCAATCATAGACTTGCTTTGCCCGGAATTTCTTATCCCCTTTGGCCAAAAAATAGTCTTCCAGCTCAGTAAGACTCAGTTTTCGAATGTCGATTTTCTGATTTTCCACCCGACAAAGGTAAGGATTGAAAGATTGGAAAATTGTGAAAGGATTGGAAAGTTGTAAGGTTGGATAGTGGTAAGGTTTGAAAGGTTGGATAGTGGTAAGGAAGTTGGGAGGTTTCGGAGTTTGGAGATTAATGTCAGCCTGAACTCCACTGCAAACAAGAGTTTTTTGGTAGAAGAAGTTTTTGGACTTGGGACTGTTTTTTTCATTTTGATAACTGTCGCCTTTTATGAGAAAAATCAGGGGATTCAGGAACTTATGACGTATTTTTGCGCTTGAAAAAGCAAATTCCCAATATGCGCCAATCCTGGTGGAAAATCCTGGCAATCGGACTCCTGATGTACACGCTTACTGCCGGTTTGCTCATGGATGTCCCTCGACTTCCGATCCTGAATGAAACCATCCGGGCCCTTCACTTTCATGTGACGATGTGGTTTGGAATGATTCTGATGTTGGTAGTTGCAGTGATTTATAGCATCAAATACCTGAGAAGCAATAAGCTCGAGCACGACGACATGGCCATTGAATTCACCAATGCGGCCATTCTTTTTGGTGTCTTGGGGATCGTGACCGGGATGCTTTGGGCGAGATTTACCTGGGGAGATTACTGGAGTGGAGATCCCAAGCAAAATGCCTCAGCCATCGGATTGCTCATGTATTTCGCTTATTTGATTCTTCGTGGCAGCATCACCGATCCGCAACAAAAGGCACGTATTGGATCCGTTTACAACATCTTTGCTTTTGCAGCATTTATCCCTTTGATTTTTGTTTTGCCCCGACTGACTGACAGTCTTCATCCGGGAAACGGCGGAAATCCAGGATTCAATGCCTACGACTTGGATTCAAAGCTCCGAATGATATTCTATCCTGCAATACTGGGATGGACGCTCTTGGGCGCGTGGATAGCAACCGTCCGGGTAAGAATCCGTAGAGTGGAGCGAGTGATGGAAGATAGAATTATAAATTCCTGACATGAAAAAAATACTGACTACAGTTCTTTTGATTTTTTCCCTGAACGCACTGGCGCAGGAAAAAATCCCCGTTTCAGAAGCCGACTACACCAATAACTCCGTGGAAATGGCAGACAAAATGCGGGCGGATGGAAAAATCTATGTCCTGGTAGGAATCATTGCAATCATTTTCGTCGGGATCACAGTTTATTTGGTCAATACTGATCGCAAGATTTCCAAACTCGAAAAAAACATTAATTCCTAAAAATCTACTCCCATGAAAAAAGGACACATCATCGGCCTCGGAATCATTGCTATCGCGATTGTGATCATCATGACCTCCATCGGCGATGCAAGCAGCTATGAAAGCTTCAATACCGCTTGGGAAATGAAAGAAGACGGAGAAGATAAATCCATTCATGTAGTCGGTCAACTGAAAAAAGATGAAACCGGTCAAGTGACGGGACTTGAAGTGAGAGAAGACAAGACTTCATTTACATTCCTATTGGTAGACAATGAAGGAACCGAACAGAAAGTGTTTTACAATGAACCCGTACCGGCTGATTTTCAACGCTCTGAGCAAGTGGTGGTGATCGGATCCTATCGGGAAAAAGAAATATTTGTGGCAGACAAAATCCTGATGAAATGCCCCTCCAAATATCAGGAGACCGACGTGCAGGCTGCTGGAATGTGATGTTGAAGGCTATCTCAAGTAAAAAATCATGATTAATACCTTTGTGGGTAATCTTGGCCACCTGATGACCATCGTGGCTTTTGTGAGTGCATTGGTGACTGCATATGCCTATATTCAGTATTTCCGTGCGAATGAAATTGAAAAAGCGAGTTGGAGAAGATTCAGCAGAATAAGCTTTTACATTCATACAGGTTCAACTGTATTGATTGCTTTTTCACTTTTTGAAATTATCTACAATCACCGCTACGAGTACTTTTATGCGTATTCCCACTCCTCCAAAGCGCTTCCTGTTCACTACATGATCTCGAGCTTTTGGGAAGGTCAGGAGGGCGCGTTTATTCTTTGGGCCTTTTGGAACGTGATTTTAGGTGTGATCTTAATCCATACCAACAAATTCTGGGAGGCACCGGTCATGGTGGTTTTCGCCTTGGTTCAGGCTTTCCTGATTTCCATGATTATGGGTGTGGTGATTGGAGATCTGAAGATTGGCAGTTCACCATTTATGCTTTTAAGGGATGCCACGCAGGCTCCTATTTTTCAGCTGAATCCGGACTTTGTCCCTGAGGATGGCACGGGTTTGAATCCCTTGTTACAAAACATCTGGATGGTCATTCACCCGCCTACGCTGTTCCTGGGATATGCTTCCACCTTGATTCCTTTTGCTTTCCTGATCGGAGGGTTAGTGACGAAAAGGTATTCTGAATGGATTCGTCCGGCATTGCCTTGGGCAATTTTCTCCGCCATGATCCTTGGAATGGGTATCATCATGGGTGCTTATTGGGCCTATGTGACGCTCAACTTTGGTGGCTATTGGAACTGGGATCCTGTAGAAAATGCGGTGTATGTTCCATGGTTGATTTTGGTGGCTTCGATCCATACCATGATCACCTTCAAGAAAAGTGCTACTGCCTTGAAGACCTCAATCGTTTTAGTCATCATGAGTTTCATTTTGGTGCTCTACGCCACGTTCTTGGTCAGATCCGGAGTCTTAGGCGATGCTTCAGTACACTCATTCACCGATTTGGGTCTATCGGGACAGTTATTGATTTACATGCTTTTCTTCTTGGCCATTGCCGTGGTCTTGGCAGCGCGAGCTTGGAAGCATATTCCGACTTCGGAAAAAGAAGCTGACGTGTATTCCAGAGAATTTTGGATTTTTCTGGGTGCAATTACCTTGGGCTTGATGGCGTTTCAGGTGATCTTACCTACCTCAATCCCGGCATGGAATGCCTTGGTGGAGAGCTTCGGCGGAATATCAAATATGGCTCCTCCCGCTGATCAGGTGGAATTTTATACCCGATTCCAATTGTGGTTTGCGGTGGCAATTGCATTATTGACTTCGGTTGGACAGTTTTTTTGGTGGCAAAAGATTGACAAAAAGGTACTGAAAGAAGCGCTAGTCACTCCTTACATCGTTTCAGTTTTGATTTCAGCAGCCATCATTGTACTGGCAAAAGTCTATGACTGGAAATACATTATTATCGTCCTGGCAGGCACGTTCACCATTGTCGCCAATGCCGTGATTTTGGCGAAAATCCTGAAGAAATCAACGTTCAAACTAGCTGGTGGCTCGCTAGCTCACATCGGTCTTGGAATGATCTTAATTGGGATCATGTTCAGCTCGGGCTACTCGGATGTAATCTCTATCAATATGTCCGGATTGACCTACAGCAACAGTTGGGAGGATGAGATGAACAAAGAGCACGTCCTACTTTGGATCAACAAACCCACCCAAATGAAGGACTACACAGTCATCTACCGTGGAAGACAAAAAAAGGTCGTAGGCGTACCGGAATACGTGCCCGCAAAAATCCTCGAATCCACAGGCAATGTCAATGAAGCCATTGCCCTTGAAGATTATAAAGAGCACTTCAAAAAAGGCGATATCGTAAAGATTGTTCTTGAGGAAAACGACTACTTCAAGATCGATTACCTTCAAAATGAAACCCTGAAGTTTTCACTCAGCCCAATGTCTCAATTCAACGAAGGCATGGGCGGATTGATCTCTTCACCAGACTCAAAAATCTACTTGAATAAGGACCTGTACACCTACGTGGCAGCCATGAATGACTACGAGGATCCGGAATGGAAAGAAGACGAAAACTACGAGGTCAGTCCCGGCGAGCAATTCCATATCGCTGATTTTGTCACCTATTTCGACGGAGCAGAGGTACTGAAAGAAATCGAGGGCTACCAACTCCAGGAAGGTGACGTGGCGGTAAAAGCTAAACTTCGCGTGCTGGATTATGATACAGAGAAATTACTTGAGCCCACATTTATCATTCGAAATAATCAGGTCGGTAAACTTCCTGTGATTGACACCGAACTTGGACTCAAAGTAAGCTTGGAAAACATCCTGCCCGAACAGAATAAATTTGTATTCAAAGTCAATCAGTACCAAAAAGACTATGTGGTGATGAAAGCTATCGTGAAGCCATACATCAATGTGCTTTGGATCGGGACGATCATCATGCTCATTGGATTCACTGTTGCTATCTTCAGGCGATTTGACGAATTCCAAAAAATGCGGGACAAGGGATTGGAGTAATTTGAAATTCCAAATTCGAAATCGGATTCCATTCTAACTTCTGAAATTACCTAGCTTTGCGCCATGTTAGATTTCAAGCAAATTCTTTCCGTTTCGCTGATTCTTTTTTCTGTCATCGATATTCTGGGTTCGGTCCCCATTGTAATCAATCTGAGAAAGAAAGTCGGTCACATCAAATCTGAGCGGGCCACGCTTGCAGCAGGTCTTTTGATGATTGCTTTTTTGCTTGTCGGTGAGTCTATTCTTCGCCTATTCGGCATTGGAGTGAGTGATTTTGCCATTGCCGGAGCCCTGATCATTTTTGCTTTGGGAGCAGAGATGATTCTAGGTATTGAGCTATTCAAACCTGATCCTGAGGCCACTTCCAGCGCGTCTATCGTTCCCATTGCCTTTCCCTTGATTGCCGGTGCGGGTACACTGACCACCATTTTGACTTTAAAAGCAGAATTTGAGCAGGTCAATATTGCCATCGGAATCCTCCTGAATCTGATTTTTGTCTATGCCGTTTTGAAAAGTACCACTTGGCTGGAAAGTAAACTTGGAAAATCGGGCCTGGATATTTTGCGACGAATTTTCGGAATAATTTTGCTTTCGATTGCAGTGAAAATTTTCAAGACAAATGCATTTCCGGTGGAAGTCATCAACTAATTGACCAAAGGAATTCCGGCAAATTTCCCGATTTTTACCCCATGATTATCATTTTCACAGATGGCGCTGCCAAAGGCAACCCGGGCCCGGGAGGCTATGGAGCTGTTCTGAAATTCGGTCAGCACCGCAAAGAACTTTCTGAGGGATTTCGTCTTACCACCAACAATCGAATGGAGTTACTTGCCGTA
Source organism: Algoriphagus boritolerans DSM 17298 = JCM 18970 (assembly GCF_900108085.1). Lineage (GTDB taxonomy): Bacteria > Bacteroidota > Bacteroidia > Cytophagales > Cyclobacteriaceae > Algoriphagus > Algoriphagus boritolerans. The sequence goes on along the minus strand of NZ_FNVR01000004.1, from coordinate 22,271 downwards.
ATCCGTGCCTTGCAGGAACTGAAATCCGCCGAATTCCCCGTACAAATCTACTCTGACAGCAAGTATGTCGTGGATGCCATCGAAAAAGGCTGGCTGTGGGGCTGGCAGAAAAAAGGATTTAAAGACAAGAAGAATCCTGATCTCTGGCTTCGTTACATTCCCCTTCACCTGAAATACAAGCCAAAGTTTATCTGGGTAAAAGGTCATGCCGGGAACCCTGAAAATGAACGTTGTGACCAACTAGCAGTAGCAGCGGCAGAAGGCTACGGATTAAAGCCCGACACCGGTTACGAGGAGAGTTTAAAGTAAAATGTTTAGCTATTAATTCAATTTGAAACATTAAGAAATTAAGACGATTAAAACTTTATTTCACAAAGAAGGATGAAGTTTCAGTCACTTAAACTTAATTTCCTTAATGAACTTAATGGTTATATAAAAAATCAGAATTAGATTTCCATTTATGTCATTAGAAGTCTCCCGATTAAGTAAGTTTTACGGAACCCAAAAAGCTCTTGACCAAGTGAGCTTTTCCGCAATGCCAGGGAGAATTCTGGGATTTCTCGGACCAAACGGTGCAGGAAAATCCACGACTATGAAAATCATCACCGGATACCTTGGTGCTGATTCAGGTGAAGTAAAAGTGCTGGGCGAAAATGCACTGGAAAATCCAAAGCTCGTCAGTCCAAAAATCGGATACCTACCCGAAAACAATCCGCTCTATCCAGACATGTATATCCGGGAATTCCTGGAATTCTCGGCGGGACTTTATGGGATGAAGGCTTCTTACATCAAAGAACGAGTAGCTGAATTGATCCAAAAAACAAGCCTATTTCCTGAGCAACACAAGAAAATTGGGCAGCTTTCCAAAGGCTATCGACAGCGAGTGGGACTGGCAAGAGCCTTGATTCACGATCCGCAGGTCTTGATCCTGGACGAGCCGACCACCGGGCTGGACCCCAATCAACTTGTAGAGATTCGACATTTGATAAAAGAAGTGGCAGAAAACAAAACAGTCATCCTCTCTACCCATATCATGCAGGAAGTGGAAGCGATCTGTCAAGATGTGGTGATCATCAACAAAGGAAAAATCCTGGCCGAAAGTCCACTTTCCGAACTTAAAGCCGGATCTGGACAAGTTGAATTAGTTCTCGAAACTGAGGAAGAACTAGAGTTAGTATGGTTTGAGAAATTGGAAAAAGTTCGGTTTGGTGGCAAAGGAAAAAAACAATTAGTCGTTGAGACGAGTGATCCTACAGAAAGCCGAAAAGTTCTGTTGCATATCATCACAGCGCGAAGTTTGAATCTAAACAGCCTCAATCAAACCACAAAAAATCTGGAGACGCTCTTCCGAGAAATCACCCAAAACCAATGAAAAGCCTTTTCCTCAAAGAAATCAATTCCTTCTTTGGTAGCCTCACCGGTTATCTGGTGTTGGCATTGTTTCTTGTTGCCTTGGGATTGATTGTGTGGGTTTTCCCGGAAAGCTCGGTGTTGGAATATGGATTTGCTGATCTGGAGGCCCTTTTTTCCTATACCCCCTATGTCTTTACATTTTTGATTCCTGCACTTTCCATGCGTGCGATTTCTGAGGAGCGCAAAACCGGAACCTGGGAACTTCTACGTACCTCTCCCCTTTCATTGATTCAGATTATTTTGGCAAAATACCTTGCCTTAGTGACTTTGGTTTTCTTGGCAGTTTTACCCACTCTGTTATATGCTTACAGCATTTTTCAGCTGGGTGATCCGGTGGGAAATCTTGATCTGGCAGGTTTTTTTGGGAGCTGGATCGGACTCCTGATGATTGGAGCCACCTTTGCTGCGGTTGGATTATTTGCGAGTTCGCTGACTTCACAGCAGGTCGTCGCCTTTGTGTTGGGCGTTTTCCTCTGCTTTGTTTTGTACTTTGGATTCACTGCACTGGCTGAGCTTTTGACCGGGGAGCTAGCCTATTTCGTAGAGGAATTGAGTCTGAGTTATCATTATATCAGTTTGAGCCGTGGAGTGATCAACAGCAGTGATCTTTTCTTCTTGATCGGAATGATCTGGGTGTTTTTGGTAGCTTCTGTTTTGGTGTTGAGAAATAAATGAAAAAGCCAGGACTCCATACCGCCAAGCCTTTTCTGATTCTTATAGCAGGCATTATTGTGTTGACCTTATTGGGTCAATTCCTCCGATTTCGGATCGATCTGACTGCCGAAAAACGTTTTTCAGTTCATCCCGCTACCAAAGCGCTCTTGGAAAATCTGGATCGTCCGATCCATGTGGATATACTTTTGACGGGAGAAAATCTACCCGGAGGGATGCGGAGACTTCAGAAGTCTATGGAGGAAACTGTCCGGACTTTTAATGCTTATTCCTCGGAGAATATTACGGTCTCCTACTTTGACCCCCTTACAGTGGTGGATTCCCTTCAGGAAGAATTCATCTACACGTTGGCAGATTATGGCATCAGTCCGACCAACGTTTTTTTCAACCAAAATGCCGGACAACAAACGCAATTGATTTTCCCCGGAATCCTCGTTTCAGATGATGAATATGAAACCGGGGCGTTAATTCTGAAGGGAGAACGAGGCATGTCGCCCGATCAGACTCTGAATACCTCCATAGAAAATCTGGAATACGAGCTGAGCAATGCCATACGAAAACTGGTGAATCCTGAAAAACAAGCTATTGCGCTGATCACCGGTCATGGAGAGCTTTCCGAAGATGATGGATTTGGAATCGTTGAAGCACTTGACGGACAAAATGAGGTTTTTAAAGTCCCGTTGGAGCAAGCCAAGTCGGTTCAGGATCTGAGTGCTTTTGGAACCATCTTCATTGTAGGACCTAAGCAAACTTACACCGACCGCGAGCTTTTTCTTCTGGATCAATACGTGATGCTAGGCGGCAATCTGGTCGTGGCTGCCGAGGGAGTGGACGTTGACCTGGCGCAGGCGGGTGGAGAAGGCACCTTTTCTTTTCCTTTGGAAAATGAACTGGATCGTCTACTCTTCCGCTATGGTGTACGAATCAACAAGGACCTCATTCAAGATCTGAACTTAAGCTACATTCCTGTCATGGGGGGAAATTTTGGCAATCAGGAGCAGATGATTCCACTGCCTTGGCCATTCTATTTCAATGCAGGTCGAGTCACGACTCACCCCATCACCAAAGCCTTGGATCAGGTGAATTTCCGATTTGCGAGCAGTTTAGACACAGTCAAAGCGGATGGTGTGATCAAAACTCCTTTGATTTTCGGGTCGGAAAATGAAAAAATTCTTCCTGCACCGTCCCGAGTTGCCTTTTCAGATATGGAGCAGGCTCCAAAAGTCGAAGAGTTTACGCTTCGAAATCTTCCCTTAGCCTACTTGCTTGAAGGAGAATTTACCTCACTTTTCAAGAATAGGTTTATACCTGATGGCTTTTCAAAAACCGACTTCAAGGAGAATGGAAAAGGAAAAGTGGTTGTGTTGGGGGATGGTTCTGTCTTTCAAAGCCAAATGAGTTTACAAGGAAATCAACCTTTGTCATTAGGAGAAGACCCTTTTGCCCAAACTACCTATGCCAATAAGCAACTCTTACAAAATCTCGTACAATTCCTCAATGATCCGGATGGCATTATCGCTTCCCGAACCCGCACACTCCAAATCAGACCTTTGAATAAGGTAAAAGTCAGCCAAGAAAAGGTGTTTTGGCAAGGGCTGAATGTAATCCTTCCCGTTCTGGTTTTGAGTCTTTTAGGTGGAATGATACTTTATCTGCGAAAGCGCAGGTATTCAAAAAAGCTAATCGAGACTTTTCTAAAAAATAGCAGATAAATTTTCGGGGAAAGAATCTTTCGACCCATCGAATTAGCATTTTATTTATAAATTTACCCCGCTAGATTTAAAAATTGTCCTAAGCCCTACGATATGAAATCGGGCAGGAAGAAGTACCTCATTTGAGCATTGACTTCTCATCCTATTAGATTTCATGTGATCCTAAAGAAAAAATATAAGTATATGAAATTTATTGTTTCCTCTTCTGCACTTTTGAAGCAGCTCTCTTCCATCAACGGTGTCGTAACGACCAATCCGGTAGTTCCCATTCTTGAGAACTTTCTTTTTGAAATTAAAGACTCCGAATTGACCATCACTGCTTCCGACTTGCAGACTTCCATGATGACTCAGCTTCATGTTGAGGCTAAGGAAGATGGAAATATTGCAGTACCGGCTCGTATATTGATTGAAACACTTAAAAACTTACCGGAGCAGCCGGTTACGTTCAGCATTGATCATGATACGTATGCAGTAGAGATCAGCTCCGACAACGGTCGCTACAGATTGGCAGGAGAGAATGCGACAGATTTCCCAAAAATCCCAACGGTCAACAATGCTACGACTGTGGACATGTCCACCGAAGTGCTTTCCTCTGCGATTTCAAACACGATTTTTGCGACTAGTTCAGATGAACTCAGACCCGCGATGACCGGTGTTTACATCAACTTAAGTGATACCAATACTACCTTTGTCGCAACTGACGGTCACAGATTGATCCGATACAGAAGAGTGGACATAGCTTCGCCCAACAGCGCGAGCCTGATCATTCCAAGAAAAGCGCTCAACCTTCTGAAGTCAACTCTGCCAGGTGAAAACGTCCCTGTCACTGTAGAATTCAACCAATCCAACGCCTATTTCAAGTTTAACAACATTAAGATGATCTGCCGTCTAATCGACGAACGCTATCCCGATTATGAAAACGTGATTCCGGTTGACAATCCAAACCGAATGAATATCGATCGTTTGGAGCTTTTGGGTTCGTTGCGAAGAATTGCCATCTATGCCAATAAAACCACCCATCAGGTAAGACTAAAATTGACCGGGAGCGAACTGATGATTTCGGCGGAAGATCTTGACTTCTCAAATGAAGCAAATGAAAGACTTTCCTGCGATCACGAGGGCGAAGACATCGAAATCGGATTCAACGCCAAGTTCTTGGTGGAAATGCTGAGTAACCTAAGCTGCAAGGAAGTCAGTCTGAGATTCAGTGCACCAAATAGAGCCGGCTTGATCCTTCCAGCTGAGCAGGATGCTAACGAAGACATCCTAATGCTCGTGATGCCGGTGATGCTAAACAATTACGTATAACCTTAACCAATAACCATAAACCAAAGTCCGGATCAATGATTCGGACTTTTTTTGTGGGATAAAAATATCAAGAAAAGGAAAAGCCTGTCGGGATTAAATCCTGGCAGGCATTTTATCTAAAAATCCCGCAGTATCTCAACCGCGGGATTTACAAGTCTTAAACCTTGATTTTAATATCTCATGTCTGATCAATCTTCCCGAATCTCGATGACCTTAAACTCGGTACGTCTGTTGACCTGATGTTCTTCTTCGGTCTTTGCATCCTTGATGATCAATTGGCTTTCACCATATCCTTTAGCCACCAAACGCTCAGCTGCTATACCTTTGGACACAATGTAATCCACAGCGGACTGTGCTCTTCTTTGGGACAAATCTTGATTATAAGCATCACTGGATCTGGAATCTGTATGTGAGCTCAATTCGATGCGAATGGTAGGATTGTCAGCCAAGATTTTGACTAATTTGTCCAGTTCAGCTGCTGCATCCGTTCTGATTTCAGCCTTATCCAAATCGTAATAGATATTGTCTAGCACGATCGCTTTCTCCAAGATCAACTGGTCCAAGATGATGGTGGTGTCGAGGGTTATATTGGTCACCTCCTGAATCAAGGTTGCCGGATCCGGAGTTTTTCCTTTCGTAGTATAAGGGATTGATTTGGAGAAATATCCTCCTTTGGAAGCAATTATGGTGTAGTCCTGATCAGGTGCCATGGTGAATCTCACTCTTCCGCTTGAATTGGAAAAATCTCCGCCTTGTTGTTTGTTGTCCGAACCATACAGCACGACTCGGGTTTGAGGCAAATCAGCTATTGAACCATCTGCCTTTTCTTCCTTGGTAAAGACGTTAAGCAGGACATTGACGATCTTAGGCTTGGGTGTTTTGTCTTCAAAGAAGTAAATATCATCGTCTCCGACTCCCCCTTCCCGATTGGAAGAGATAAATCCCGCTTTTGGATATTCGGTAAAGAAAATCCCAAAGTCGTCATCCTTGCTGTTGATATTTTGTCCAAGATTACGAATCACCTGTTTCCCGGATTCGTCATTTTCTGCCACAAAAAGATCCAATTTACCATAACCGGGATGACCGTCTGAGGAGAAAAAGAACTTCCCATCAGGTGCTATATGTGGGAACATTTCATTCCCTGGAGTATTGATCGTAGGACCCAGATTTACCGGATTTCCAAAGTCACTGTTTGCAAGTCGGGTAGCTTTCCAGATGTCAATTCCACCATATCCTCCGGGTCTATTGGATGCAAAATAAAGCTCGTCTCCATCCGGGCTGAAGGCAGGGGTGGAATTCCACCAAGTTTCGTCTTCATTGACAGGCATCCAAACCGGCTGAGTGAATCCAGCTCCCCGGAAATAAGACGCAAACAAGGCTACTTCGGGCAAATCCTTTGGAGAAGTTGAATTTCCTCTTGAATAAATGATGGTGTTTCCATCCGGACTGATCGCAAGGGAGCCTTGATTCAAGCCTTCTTCATTTCGGAACTCAGGCAAAGGCTGGACAGCACCGACATCAACTTTCAGTCCATCTGCTCTTGTTCTGAAAAGCTTCAGATAGGGAGTACCCGTGGCCGGATAAATACCGGATGCTTGCCTACCGGAGGTGAAGTACAAAAAATCCTCACTTAATAGCGGTGAAAAATCAGCACCCGGAGTATTCAATTCAGTGTAGTTGACAAGAACGTGATTGGGCCAGTAGTCTTCAATCCCTTCCGCCAGCTTAATAGACTCGATTTCGCGCTGAATCCTGGCTAAAAGGGTTTCATCAGAGGTATAACTTTTTGCATTTTCAAACGCCTCGATTGCTTCCTTATTTTTTTGTTGGGCTTTTAGGCTTTGTCCCAAAAAGAAATAATTATTGAAAGTAGGCTCTTCCTTCACCAGCTGCCGATAGTACGGTTCAGACTTTTCGATTCTATTGGATAGCCGATAACTCTCTGCGATGATTTGATTGGCTTCAAGATTAGAAGAATCCTGAGCTAAGATTTGGGTAAATGTACCAATCGCATATTGGTATTGCCCGGATAGAAACTGATCATTACCTTTTTCTTGTAAGCTCTTACAGCCGACAAATGCCAAAAGAGCCAAGGCAGAAATCCATAAAAAATGCTTATTCATCGATAGGTGATTGTAGGTCAATGCTGAATATTACTAATTAATTTGGAAAATACTTATTTAGCCAACTATTTCGGACGGGTTGCCAAAGATTTTGAAGATCGGCTTTGGTCCGAATCAGAGGGTTTATTACTTCTGTTTCCAAGTCGATTTCACCTGCTGAAATTCTGGATTTTAAGCCTAAGGCCGGAATCACTTTCAGTTCACCGGTGGATCGCTTCAGACTGATTTTACCTTGATCGGTCAGATTGATATTCAGGGTGTTTTCCAGCTCTCGCAAAGTTCGCACTAAACTGTCAATCGAACAGCCACTAGCCCCAAGCTTACTTTCATCTACTGCCAAAATCAAAATCTGGCTTTCGATTAGTTCAAAAGAAGTCGACATCAAATTTCCGTGCGTATTCCAGCCCTCGCAAAAGCTCTTCATCCGGTCACGGAGGATTTTTTCATCTGATTCAGAAAGTTTTTGGTCGGCCTGATATACCCAGACCCGGGAATATTCTGGCATTTGATCAAAAGGAAGGTACATACGGTTTGTCTATCGTGCAAATAAAAACCCTTTCTGCATAACGGCAAAAAGGGCTCAATTGATTCAAATTTGGAAATTATATCCCCATGTCTTTGGCGATCATTTCCGCCAGATCATAGACTTTGACATCGGCTTCCCGATTCTTGTTTTTCACTCCATCCGTCATCATGGTCAGGCAAAACGGGCAACCTACCGCAATGGCCGTCGCTCCAGTCGCCAAGGCTTCTTCTGTTCGTTCGATGTTGATATCTTTTTTCCCTGGCTCAGGCTCCTTAAACATCTGCGCACCACCGGCACCGCAGCAAAGTCCTTTGGTTTTGCAGCGCTTCATTTCCACCAACTCCACATCCAAGGCTTTGATGACATCCCGAGGAGCTTCATAGACATTGTTTGCGCGCCCTAAATAGCAGGAATCGTGGAAAGTGATCTTTTTACCCTTGAACTCACCGCCACCCTGCAATCTAACTTTGCCTTCATTGATTAGCTGCTGAAGAAACTGGGAATGGTGAATCACCTCATAGTTTCCTCCCAAGGCGGGGTATTCGTTTTTGATCGTATTGAAGCAATGCGGACAGGCAGTCACGACCTTTTTCACTTCGTAGGCATTCATCACCTGGATGTTTGCAACTGCCTGCATCTGGAAGAGAAATTCATTTCCTGCTCTTCTGGCAGGATCTCCGGTACAGGCTTCTTCCGGGCCAAGTACTGCAAAACTGACACCGACTTTATTCAATATTTTCACAAAAGCCTGCGTCACGGCTTTATACCGCTCGTCAAACGAACCGGCACAACCCACCCAAAAAAGAACCTCGGGGGCTTGACCGTTTGCGGCCATTTCGGCCATGGTAGGGACTTTATATGTTGACATTTTTTAGATTTTAGACGTTAGACACAAGACGCAAGAATCAAGAAGCCAGAGACGAGAAAATAATCATCGGACCTCGGTCATCCAGTATCGGACTTTCAATTACCTCATTTCCTCTTCTTTCAATTTTTCTGCCCAGTTAAAGCGATCCGAAGGGCTAAATTTCCAGGGCGAAAAGCTCGTTTCCATATTTTGGAACATGGCATTCCATTGGGCTGGAGTTCCTGATTCTTCCATCGCCACGTAGCGACGCAATTGAAGAATGATGTTTAACGGATCAATATTGACGGGACAGGCCTCCACACAGGCATTGCAACTGGTGCAGGCATTGATTTCCTCTTTGGTGATGTAATCTCCCAGCAGTGATTTCCCATCGGCAAAACCAGCTCCTCCCGAATCGAGACTTTTCCCGACTTCCTCTGCACGGTCACGCACATCCATCATGATCTTACGGGGGGAAAGCTTTTTCCCGGTGATATTGGCCGGACATTCTGAAGTGCATCGGCCACATTCCGTGCAGGAATAGGCATTCAAAACATTGATCCAGCTGAGGTCATTCACGTCTTTGGCTCCGAATCGACCGATTTCAGCAGGTGGCTCGTTAGGATTATCCACAGGAATTCCCAGCATCATATTTACTTCATTGGTCACCTCAGGCATATTGACCATTTCTCCCTTGGGTTTGAGGTTGGAATACCAAGTATTTGGAAATGCCAGAAAGATGTGCAAATGCTTGGAGTAAGTCACGTAAATGGCAAAAGCTAAAATACCCACAATATGAAACCACCAAGCAAATCGCTCAATGAAAACCAAGGCTCCGTCTGACATCCCCTCAAAGATCGGCATCAACATACTGCTGAAAAACAGTGTGCCCAATGCGAGGTAATGTTCATCCCCCCGATTTGCAAGAATCTGATCCGTGGCATTCATCGTCAGGATGGCAAACATCAAGATGATTTCAATTACTAAAATCAAATTAGCATCCAGAGCAGGCCAGCCCTTAAGTTCCGGTTTGGTAAATCGCTCGACCTTCATCACATTCCTCCGAATCAAAAAAGCCACACAGGAAACCAATACTGCTACGGCCAAAAACTCAAACATATTGATAGCTATAGTATATAGGCCACCTAAAGCTGGGGCAAACAAACGGTGCGTACCTAAAATCCCATCCAGGACAAATTCCAGGACTTCAAGATTGATCACTAGAAAACCCACGTAGATCAGCAAATGGAGAAAAGCCGGAATCGGCCGCGCAAACATTTTTTTTTGCCCAAAGGCTACCAGTGTCATCGTCTTCCAACGGGACTCAGGCTGATCATTTCGGGACTCAGATTTTCCCAAAAGGATATTTCTTCGGAGGAAGTGGATCCTTTTACTCAAAATATACCCCGCAGCGCCCAAAATCAGGACAAATACGAGTTGCTGTAATATGCTCATAGTGATCAGATTAGCTAGTTTTTCGTTTATTTGGGTTTATTTTTTCTTCAAAGCGTTTGTATCAACTAGTCAAAATTCTACCTTTGCATCACTTTACGAGTCGGTGATATAGCTCAGTTGGTAGAGCATCGGACTGAAAATCCGTGAGTCGGTGGTTCGAGTCCACTTATCACCACCCTCCCGATCCCAACGGATCGGGATTTTTTTTGCCCTTTTTTCAAAACTTCCCAGAAATAAAGACGGTTTGTTCATCGATGCAAAATATAAAATAGTCTGCATGCATACTATTTCTGATTCAAATTTATACTCGATCTAGACAATTCAAAATCGCTATCGTTGGACGCTTCAATGATCTAACTCTTACCTTTCGAGTCAGTTTTAGTCTCAGGGAAATATTTTTACGATTTTTCTCTTTGTCTTTGTAACATTCCAGCCTCATCTGCATCATCTTCTTAAATGAATTCATTTTTCGAGACACACATCTGGCCCATGAGAGGCAAGTTGTTCCGGATGGTTTTTCTCTGGACCAAAGACCGGGATCTAGCTGAGGATGTCCTGCAAAATGTCTTCGAAAAAACAGTGGAGCGTCAAAAGGAACTCCAAACACATCCCAACCTAGCGGGCTGGATGGTAAAAAGCTTGAAAAATGAAGTCTTGATGCACCATCGAAAAAATAACCGGATGGATGGATTGGAAGAAATCCAGGAGCCCGCTGCTGAGCAATTGGATTCGCTGGAATCAGAAGAATCACATCGATTAATATTTGATTTGGTAAGTCGTCTTCCTGAAAAGCAGCAAGTGATCTTTCATCTCAGGGAAGTGGAAGAACTGAGCTACGAGGAAATTGCCTTGCAAATGGAAATCAGTCTCGATCAGGTAAAAGTGAATCTGCACCGGGCAAGAAAAACGCTTCGTGAAAAATTAATCAACCAAGGAATCACCAGACAATGACAAGAATCGAAGAATTGTTGGAGAAATACTGGGAGGCGGAAACTTCCCAAAGTGAAGAAAAGGAGCTTCGGGATTTGATTCTTGAAGTTGAAGGTTATGAACAGGAAAAGGCACTTTTCACAGCACTGAATCAATTCAAATCCGAGGAGCCAAAAAATCTAAGAATTCCAAAAGCAAAGACCAGAAAGCTCAACACTACCTGGATCAGCTGGGCTGCTTCAGTCACAATTTTCTTAGGGAGCTTTTGGGGATGGAGAGCTTATGAACAGAAGCAGGCTGAGCAATTAGCTTATGATGAAGTCATGCAGGCCTTCAGCTTAATTCAGTCAAACCTCTTAAAAGGCCAAGACCAACTTGCCCCGATGAATGATTTAAAATACTTGAATACAACCAACCGGCTGTTTCAGCTGGAAGAACCCAACTCAAAATGAAAAAAACAACCCTACTTATCCTATTCTTCTTAGGAATAATCTGGTCTGCATCCGCCCAAGAGGATGCCATCAAGACTTTCTTTGGTAAGTACATGGAAGACGATCGCTTCTCGAGAGTCTACATTTCTCCGAAGATGATGCAAATGGCTGGAGGCTTTCTAAAAAGCAACTCCGATGGAGATGAGGAAGCTCAGGAACTAGGCGTTTTAATATCCAAAGTAAAAGGAATCCGAATCCTTTCTTCGGATGAAGTAGATGGAATGACTCTTTATAAAGAGGCGATGTCTACACTAAATCGCAACAAGTACGAAGAACTCATGGATGTCCAGGACAAAGAAACCAGCCTGAAGTTCATGGTTCGGGAGGAAGGAGGATTAGTCAGGGAACTTATGATGGTGACAGGTGAATCAAAAAGCTTCACGCTGCTCTCCATGCTTGGGGCCTTCACTTATGAAGATCTAAATATGCTTGCAGATAAAACCAACATTCCGGGAATGGATCAATATGGAAAAGGAAGTAAAGGGCCGAAAGGATCAAAATAAATCTCAATTAAAACTAAACTACTTAAAAGAATGAAAAAACTAATTTTAACCTTCTGCTTTTTTGCTGTTGTCTTCGCTGTTCATGCGCAAAGCAAAAGTGTAGCTGCGCTCAAAGAAAAATACAAATCAAATGATGACTTCTTTCAGCTCGAACTTGGGGGAAACTTCATGAATTTTGCGGAAGGCTTTAAGATAGACATCGACAAAAACGCCATGGCTACAGTGGCCAAATCGGTAGAGAAACTGAATTTCTTTACACTTCCTGATGGATCGGATGGCTATGCGGAATTTAAAGCCTTGCAAAAAGCACTTGATCGGGAACGATATGATCTGCTGATGGAAACTTCAGAAGGTAAAAGTGGCGTATCCATCTTTTCCAGAGGTTCAAACATAATCTCCGATTTGGTCATTTTGGTAGAGGATCAAAAGGAAGGAGACCTGATCGTCATCGAGCTTAAAGGAAAATTTACCCAAGAAGCTTTGGCAAAGGCCACCTCCCAGGTTAATTGAGTTTAAAAAAGAACCAACTTTTCAATTTTTATCAGAAAGGCCCGGATTTTTCGGGCTTTTTCTTTTGACATAGATCAAAAATTATTTTTTTTCAAATCCATACAATCGATTGCGAAACAGGTTAATTTATAATTGATGTAATTACATGAATACACTATTTTTCTATTATTCAAAATTTTATTCTGTTTTTTTATTGATTTACCGCATAAAGATGGTTTCGAAATCGATAGCAGGAATAAATTATATTTTTCATAAAATTTTTATTGTTTTGTTAATGATTTAAAAAAAATATGACCGTTTTGTTAAAACATTTGCAATTACACTTCCGTTAGCTATCTTTGTACAGTAATTCGAATTACATCGAAGACCCTGTAACCCAAAATCCCCCCTGATAGAAACTGTCTATCCAGCGGTTACTTACAAAATTTAGAACCTATTCAAACCAACTAGTAAAATGAAAAAATTATTCACTATGCTTTTTGTTGCGGGGATCGCAACTGGAGCGTTCGCTTACAATGATGAGAAGTCTGTGGAAATCAGACAAACTGAGCCAGCTAAAGTTATGGTAGCTGTAAATGATGCACCAAATGGTACAATGACGGTGAAAATTACCGATTCTGAAAATCGTCTGGTTTTGCGTGACCGAATCACTAAAACTGAAGCTTTTGCAAAAAGATATGACTTAAATGCACTGCCGGTAGGTGAGTATTCTGTTGAAGTATCTGATGCAAACGGTACGCTAAGAACAGCTACTTTCAATACTCAGGTGATTGTAAAGCCGCTTGTTTACTCTAGAGTAACTGCAATAGGTAACAATCAGTACAGACTTCTGGTGTCCAATCTGGAAGCAAAAGAAGTTACTTTACAAATATTTGACGGCATTAACCTGATCCATACTGAATTGATTGACAATCCTCAAGGATTACATAAAATCTATACAATCAAGCAGCCAGCTACGCCGGAAGGAATCAGCTTCAAAGTATCCACTTCAAGTGGATTTGAAGCTTATGTCGCAACTCGATAAATTAAACCAACTTAATTAAAAACCCTTCCTGAGGCGCCTCGGGAAGGGTTTTATTTTTTAAGGCAACTCTATTTTTGCCGTTTATTTTTCTCTCAAGCTTCTTCTTGGATACTTTCATTAGCTGTGAAAGGATTGCTCTTTCGAATTAATCCCTCTGGCAATTCACCTTCCGTACTGGCCACCACGGTACATACGACCACATCGCCGGTCACATTTACAACGGTCCTAAACATATCTAAAATCCGATCCGGAGCTATAATCAAAGCTATACCAGCTGCGGGGACTTGAATAGATTCGAGTACGATAATCAACATGATCAAACCAGCTCCAGGTACTCCTGCGGAACCAATAGAGGCTAAGGTAGCCGTTAGGACAATCATTAGTTGCTGGGTGAGACTTAACTCCATCCCCAATGCCTGAGCAATAAATACTGCGGCTACACCCTGATAGAGACTAGTCCCATCCATATTTACCGTAGCACCTAGAGGCAAGACGAAACTTGAGATATTCTCTGATACGCCGATCTCTTCTTCTGCCTGCTTCATAGTGACAGGCAAAGTTGCAGAGCTCGAAGAAGTAGTAAATGCCAAAAGCTGAGCGGGCCGGATCGCTTTGAAAAAATCTTTATAAGGGACTTTTGTAAAAGCGATTAAGATAGCAGGATATATGACCAAAACCATCAAAAACAATCCTCCTAAAACAACCAAACTATATTTTAACAGTGCCAAAAGCAGCTGAACGGCCGAATCGGGATTTTCTCCGGCAATCTCAACAATAAGCGAAGCCATCAACGCAAAAACGCCATATGGTGCCACCATCATGATATAATTGACGATTTGGATAATCACATCATTGAAGCCGTCAAAAAAAGCGATGATCGGATCTGCTTTTGATTTTTGGATTTTAAGTAAAGCTACCCCGACAATCAAGGCAAAAAACACCACTTGGAGCATAGCCGCATTGTCAGTAGTCGCCTGAAATATATTTTCAGGTACAATATCAATTACTGGCTGCAGAGGACTTTGCTCTTTAATTTCCGAAGCCAAGCCAACTTTGGACCCGGCATCTCCCTGGTAAAGGGTCATTAAATTCTCCCTGGTTTCCGTTGGCAAGCTCTTGCCTGGCTTAAAAACATTTACCAGCAACAGTCCAATCGAAATAGCCAATACAGTCGTACAAAGGTAGATACCAATAGTTTTTCCACCTATTCGGCTAAGTTTCGATACATCTCCCAAATTGGAAACACCCACAATCAATGAAGACAGGACCAAGGGAACCGCTATCATTTTTAGCGCATTGATGAAAATAGTACCAATGGGCTTGATGTAATCTAAAGTGTAAGAATTGGGAATTGATGATTTGATGACCAAAAGGCCGAATATCAAACCCAGGACAAGTCCGATGATGATTTGTGTGTGTAATGGTATTTTCTTTCGCATGAAGGCACACTTTTAAATATCCGCTAGTTTATTGCTTTTTGATAACAAAAGATAATCGGCCAGTACCAAGGCCGCCATCGCTTCCACGATCGGAACTGCTCTGGGCACCACACAGGGGTCATGCCGGCCTTTTCCACTGACGATCACAGTTTCTCCTGCTTCATTAAGCGATTCCTGATCCTGCATAATTGTCGCCACAGGTTTGAACGCCACACGGAAGTAAATATCCTCACCATTGCTGATTCCTCCCTGAATTCCCCCGGAGTGATTGGTAAGGGTATGGACTCGACCGTCTTCCTGAACAAATGTATCGTTATGTTGGGACCCTTTCATTTTCACTCCCTCAAACCCACTTCCGTACTCGAAACCCTTCACCGCATTGATGCTCAGCATGGCTTTTCCAAGCTCTGCATGAAGCCGATCGAAAACAGGCTCTCCAAGTCCGGCTGGGGTGTTTTTGATTACACAAGTCACTACTCCTCCGATAGTATCGCGTTCGAGGCGAACAGCGTCGATCAGAGAAATCATCCGATCAGCCATCTCCGGGTCGGGGCAACGGACTATATTTTCTTCCGCCAATTCCAAATTGAACTTGGAATAATCAGAATCAAGTATCAAATCACCGACCTGAGAAACGAAGGCCTGGATAGTAATTCCTTTGGACTTTAAAAATTGCTTTGCTATAGCCCCACCCGCAACTCTCGCTGCCGTTTCCCGAGCGCTTGAACGGCCTCCTCCCCGATAATCACGAATTCCATATTTCTCGAAATAGGTGTAATCTGCATGAGAGGGCCGAAATTTGTCAGCGATATGAGCATAGTCTTTACTCTTTTGATCCGAATTTTGGATGACTATTCCGATAGGTGTACCGGTGGTTTTCCCTTCAAATACACCAGATAAAATCTGGAATTCGTCCTCTTCTTTCCGTTGGGTGGTAATTTTGGATTGTCCGGGTTTACGGCGCTGCATTTCGAGGCGGATCAAATCCTCATCTAATTCCAATCCTGCAGGACACCCCTCCACGATCGCTCCCAAAGCTTTTCCGTGTGATTCACCAAATGTGGTTAGCCTAAAAAGCTTTCCAAATGAATTTCCCATTATTTTTTCTTGATTATCAGAACCGCAAGCAGGGCAACAGCTCCGAGTAGGAGCAGATTAATTACGGTGGTAAAGTAATATTTATATTGCTCGTTTAAAAACTGGTTACTTTCCGCACCAATCCGGTCATAGATCCCTCCCAAACGCTGCCCGGAAAGCGCCTGATTCACCTTACTTTCTCCCGAAACGACAATTTTAGCCGACGGAAGTAAGGTGTCATATACAGCCCGCACAGGATCGAAGTAAATCCACTGGAAGTAATCATCCAATTCATAATTGCCAGCCTCATTGATGGTAATGTAATAATTGAACTCTTTGATTCCAGAAACCCGCCCGTAGCCCCTGTTGATTTGTTGTCTGATGTTCGGGTCAAAGGTATTCAGATTGGCACCTGTCATCCTCTTGGGGGGAGAAATCGAGTTGATATTTCCGACTCCGGTTACTCCAAAATTATATTCAAAGCCCTGCCCGGTTTCGACTTCCAAATTGCCGATGTTTTCACGCAATTGAAAAACTCCGACACTTACTTCATTTTTGAGTGGATGAGGAGGAAGTGGCTTAACTGTAATGGTTTGGGGATTCGAGTAGAATGTTTTGAAATCCTCCAAACGATTAGCACCGAATAAAGTCGGGTTTTTCGCCACACGATATTTGATCATCTCCCAGGGAACTTGTGGTATCTCAATTACCCCTTCGGAAAAAGGAAAAAATGAAGCTTCGTAAACCTTATATCTGATCCATTTTTTATCATTGATCGTCACTACTTCAGGCTCAATGGTGGTAATGTTGAAGTTTTCTTCCCAGACGCTGTTTGGTTTGAGTTTTTTCAAAATCGCATCCAGCTGCCTTCCGGCCTCATAGAATTTAAAGGGCGCCTGATTTTGCTCGGACATGTAAAATGCTACGTTGAGATTGAATCCTTCACCGGCAAAAATCTCCTTTTTGTCCACTGAAACAGAAAAAAAGGCATCGTCATCCAACTCGATGTATTCCGGCTCCTCTGTCACTCTCCCAAAAAAATCACTGAAAGGATCGGATTGATTCCCCCCAAAACCGCCAGTACTGACAGGATCAGTGACGGTGATTCTTTTCCCGGGTGAATCAAAGGACTCCCCGTTGATCAAAATTGAAAAAGCCCCGAGTGTAAATTGCCCTTTCCGCAAGGGCTTATAGTATTGGATGATACTATTTGAGGTGCTCATCTGTCCATTGATGATATTCATCGAAGAGGACTGAGAGATTCCCTGTTTTTGAAATCCCGTAATTTCAGGAAACTGATCGTAGGATTTAATTTTGTCGTTGGAGAGGGTGACTTTGATCGTAAATGTCTCATTTAGGCCGATTTCGTCTGCTCCCAGTTCTATTTGAACTTCCTGGGCTTGTGAAAAATTCACAACCGAAAAAGCAAGACATACGAAAGCGAGAGGAAGAATCGTTTTGAACATGGATGCGAAAATAGGGATAATTCTAAACTTCGAACTTTCAAAAATAACGTAACATCCTTGGAAAAGCCTTCGTATCGTACCTTAAAATCAGTTAATAAACCCAAATGAAGACAGCCATGCTAGAATATGTGAAGACCATTTTGCAAAAAGTCAGCTTTAATGCGTATTTGTTTGAGCGCGAACTGAAAAAGGGGATGAGATATTTAATGCCGACTGAGCTCGAGGAGTTTAAAGATTGGTGTTATGCCACGTTCGGTATGAGTCACCAGCCCATTCTCAACCGTTATTTTAGACCAGCTTATTAATACTTCACAAAATGACAAAAGCCCCGGAGTTTACGCTTCGGGGCTTTTTAGTTAAAATGGTTGGCTGTTTTTAGTCTTTAGTCATAAAGTCCGGATAGGCACGCATGCTGTGTTCATTGATGTCAAGCCCTTCGACTTCTTCTTTTTCATCGACCCGGATACCGATGGTCTTTTTAATGGTAAAGAAAATCAGCCAAGCTGTGCCAAAGCAGAATACAGCCGTCGCGCCGATGCCGATCAACTGGGAAATCACTTGACTCATTCCTGCCAAGTCGCCAAAAAGACCAACCGCAAGCGTACCCCAAATCCCACCAACCAGGTGAACAGAGATAGCTCCGACCGGATCATCGATTTTTATTTTGTCAAATAGCACGACCCCGAATACCACCAATCCTCCGCCTATGAATCCTATAATGATAGAATCCAATATCCCCATTTGGTCTGCACCGGCAGTAATTCCTACCAAACCGGCAAGAATTCCATTAAGCACCATGGTGATGTCATAGGTTTTAAATTTAATATAGGAAACAATCAGGGCTCCGAATGCTCCTGCAGCTGCTGCCAGTGAGGTGGTTACAAAAACTTTTGAAACCAAGCCCGGAGAAGCGCTCAACACGGATCCGCCATTGAATCCAAACCAGCCAAACCAAAGTAAAAATACTCCCATCGTGGCCATGGGGATACTGTGTCCCGGAATGGCTTTCATGCCCTGAGCGGTGTATTTACCGATTCTTGGCCCCAACAAATAGGCTCCAACCAATGCGCCCCAGCCACCTACAGAGTGGACGATCGTGGAGCCTGCAAAGTCATAGAAGGGAGTTTCAAGTGTATTCAGGAATCCTCCGCCCCATTTCCACATGCCGACGATGGGATAGATAAAGGCTACATATAAGATGGAAAAGGTGATAAAGGGTCCCAATTTTATCCGCTCAGCTACAGCGCCGGAGACGATAGTGGCAGCGGTGGCGGCAAACATGGCCTGGAAGATAAAGTCGGTGAAATACGTGTAGCCTGCGTTGTAATTGCTGCTGTCCCAACCTTCCGGCAAGCTAAGTCCCAATCCGCCGAAGCCGAAGAAACTTCCTGCGAAGTCAGCTCCCGGATACATGAGGTTGAAGCCAACGAGGGCATAAGTAAGCAGTCCAATGGCAGGGATAATGGTATTTTTGAAGAGAATATTGACCGTATTTTTAGATCGCGTGAGGCCGGCTTCCAGTGTGGCGAAGCCCAAGTGCATGATGAAAACCAATATGGTGGCAATCATCATCCAGAGATTATTGACCGTGAAAAGGTCTTGAACAGGTTCTTGCATAGGTTTGATAGATGTGGTGATTTTAATAGGTTTTTAAAGTGCAGCTTCTCCGATATCGCCGTTGCGGATTCGATAGGCTTCCTGCACGTCGTAGACGAAGATCTTTCCGTCACCCACTTCCCCTGTTTTTCCTTCCGAAAGGATGCATTGAATTACCCCGGAGGCCAATTCATCAGGCACAACGATTTCCAGCTTGGTTCGGGGGATGTAAGCGGGCTCGTATGCCACCCCCCGGTACATTTCCTGCCGGGCATGCTCAAAACCCATCCCTTTGATCTCGTAAAACGAGAGAAATTTGACACCAAGCTTGGAAACGCAAGCGTGGATTTGGTCAAAGCGAGAGGTTCTGATAATCGCTTCTATTTTTTTCATTTTTCACAATAGATTAAATGGTTTTTTGAGATTATGGCATGAAAGTAAGTGAAAAATTAAATAATACTCCTAAATAGGATAAAAAAACATCCAAAAAATTAAAAAAACGACTCAATATTTGAAAATTAAGGCTTATTAGATACTGTTTGGATTTTAATTCGTGTCAAAAAATTAAAACCCTGTCAAAATAGTAACCAGTATTCTTAAAATAATCTGATTTGGCTGTCGAAGATAAAAACCTAATTTTGCCATCCATTTTAAAAGAAACTATGACTGACAAACCAACACTTTTGGTATTGGCAGCCGGTATAGGCAGTCGATACGGAGGGAATAAGCAGATTGACGGATTTGGCCCAAGTGGCGAAACAATCCTGGAATATTCGATTTTTGACGCCATCCGAACTGGATTTGGCAAAGTGGTCTTTATTGTTCGCCAAGAAATCCTTGAGATAGCAAAGGAAAAATTCCTTCCCAAGCTGGAAGGAAAAATCGAAGTGGACTGGGTCATTCAGTCCTTGGACAGCTTTGTGCCGGCAGAATTGAAGCAAGCAGATCGGGTAAAACCATTCGGTACAGCCCATGCCGTACTTTGCGCTAAGGATGCAATCAAGGAGCCATTCGCTGTCATCAATGCAGATGATTTTTATGGAAAAGAGGCATTTGAGGTCTTGGGCAGATTTCTTTCGACGGAAGTTCGCCCCGACCTTCATGCCATGGTGGGCTATGCGATTCAAAACGTACTTTCTGAAAATGGTACTGTCAGCCGAGGCGTTTGTGAAACCAATGAAAAGGGTCAGCTGATCGGAATGACGGAGCGAACTTCCATTGCTCGTGAAGGTGATAAAATCGTGAGCAAAGGCGAAAATGAAGTGCTGGAAATCGCTGAAAACACGCCTGTCAGCATGAATTTCTGGGGTTTTCATCAGGATGTATTTGCGGATATTGAGAAAATGTGGAATGAATTCTTGCCAGCTAATTTGAATAACCTTAAATCGGAATTCTATATCCCAACCGTTGCAAATAACCTGATCAAGTCCGGAGAAGCCGCCTTTGAAATACTTGAAGGAGGGAAAACCTGGTTTGGGGTCACTTACACGGAAGATAAGCCTGTGGTGATCGAAGCATTGAAGAAGCTGCATGATGCAGGAGATTATCCTGAGGAATTGTGGGGATAGAAGAATGCATCATTTTTGAAGATTAAAGCGTTTTTATTTGTAGATTCCTTAAAATCGGTAACCATGCATATTGAAACTTCAAAAATACATCTGGTCAAAGCTATCCTCAATAGTAATGATGAGGAATTCATTTCAAGGCTTATCGACTTTGTAAATAAAGAGAATGCTGATTTTTGGCATGAATTGACTCCGGAAGAGAAAGCAGAAATTAAAGAAGGTATCAATCAATTAGAACAAGGAAATAGAAAACCATTCCAGGAAGTATTTGATAGAATAAGTGAATGAAGGTTTTTATTTCAGAATTGGCTGAAAAGAGACTTGAAAACTTGAGTGTTTACCTTGTGGAAGAGTGGGGCGTCAAGGTTAAAAGTGAGTTTTTAGCGAAACTGGATAGGAAAATCAGTCAAATATCACTTCATCCTGAAAGCTGTCCAAAATCGGCTGAACTTGGAGGCATTTATAGATGCATGGTCTCCAAGCAAACAATTTTTTATTATCGAGTAGATTTTCAAAAAGAATAAATTGAAATTATCACTTTTTTCGATGTGAGGCAGAATCCTGATAAGTTGAAAAAACTTCTGGGATAGTATCCTAAAGAAATAATCAACGAATTCTTCCCGACAAGTCTTGAAAATCTGAATTCTTTAAACCTTACAGTAGCCAACAACTTGATCCAAGAAGGAAAAGCAGCTTTTGAAAAAGGCTCAATACCGAAACGCTTCGATCCTTAATGAAAAAAGGGTGGTTTTCAATATTCATGGAAATATATATCGGTTAATCTTCGATATCGAGTATAGACTAAAAATCATCTTTATCGTTTGGTTTGGTAGACATCGAGAATACGATAAAATAGACTCTAAAACAATTAGTTATGATAAGCCCAGTAAAAAATAACCAACAATACGAAGATGCATTGGAAAGGGCTTACGAATTAATGCAACTCGAATTACCCGAAGGCTCTATTGATTCTGACGAATTGGAAGTACTATCCATTTTAATAAAAGAATATGAACTGGAACACTTCCCAATTCCTTCGCCTCACCCTTTGGAGGCCATACGGTTTAGGATGGAACAATTGAATCTATCCGAGTCAGATCTTTCTAACATTTTAGGAGCCAGATCCAGAAAATCTGAAACCCTTTCAGGAAAAAGAAAATTAAGTCTTGGGATGATTCGAAAGCTTTATGAAAAATTGAAGATTCCTGCCGAAGTGCTGATCAAGGAGTATTGAAAAAGTCAATTTTTGCTCTATTTTTTTTTCAAAAACCAGTAAAAAATGAGGCTGTCTCAAAAATAGATAGTTTAAAAGGCTAGTCGATTATTCGGCTAGCCTTTCTTGTTTAACTCAAAATTTGTATTTTGAGGTGTGGAAAAACAAGACTCAAATGTAGTCTTTAAGGACTACAATCCCAATCAGTTGATGCTTCTTCCCCCCACTTTGGAAGAGCTCATTCCCGTTCACCATCCTGCCCGGACGGTGAATTCGGTGATAGACCAGATCGATCTTTCTTCGATTACCCGGCTTTATTCGCCAAACGGAGCCAGTAGCTACCACCCCAGAATGCTGTTGAAGATTCTCATTTACGGCTATCTGGAAAATTGCTATTCCTC
>NZ_FNVR01000017.1:10211-92768 GCF_900108085.1 Algoriphagus boritolerans DSM 17298 = JCM 18970 | reverse complement strand
GATTGGGCTAAAGCCCGGAGAGGCAGCTGCATATTTTCTTGCCTCCAGCTAAAGCAGGAGGCAATTCATTTTGAGGTAATTATCGGCTATGAATAGGAATGGTGCTTTAGCCCATTCCAAAAATTGAACACAAATATCACAGGGCTTTAGCCCACCTCGGCGTAGTCTATAGCCTTTCAGCTTTGAGGTTCTTTGATGGCTGGGTATAATTTGCAATTACCCCCTTTTGAGGTCGGTTAGGAATTACTTTTTCTTTGTCGGAAACTTCCCTTTTTTCTTCCCTGCATCCGGTTGGGATTCGATGATCTCCAGGGTCTCGGCGTAGGTGAGTTGCTCGGCTTCTTTGCCTTTCGGGATTTTGTAGTTGTTTTTGCCCAACTTGATGTAAGGCCCCCAGCGACCGTTCAGCACCTGAATTTCCGGGTTTTCATCAAAGCTTTTAATGTG
Organism: Algoriphagus boritolerans DSM 17298 = JCM 18970; assembly: GCF_900108085.1. Classification (GTDB taxonomy): domain Bacteria; phylum Bacteroidota; class Bacteroidia; order Cytophagales; family Cyclobacteriaceae; genus Algoriphagus; species Algoriphagus boritolerans. The sequence continues at coordinate 92,321 of NZ_FNVR01000017.1, read as the reverse complement.
TTTTTTGGAATCTGCATCACGCTTATTCACTATCAACTCAATCGCTTCTTTTTCGGTGATTGACATCGGATCCTGCTCTTTTCCCAAAGAATAAAAGGCGCTGTCATGTTTGATGTAGGGGCCAAACCTCCCCAGTGCGGCGGTCATCTTTTTATCCTCAAAGAATCCTACTTCACGCGGTAGCTTGAACAGTTCCAAGGCATCTTCCATCGTGACATTCTCGATGAATTGGCCTTTTTTCAAACTGGCAAATTGCTTGTCTTCGTCCTCGTTTTCGCCGATTTGGACCAAAGGCCCAAATCTTCCCAGGCGGGCATAGACTTTCTTTCCCGACACCGGATGCTCTCCAATCAACCGGCTGGTGTTTACATCCTGACGCGATACTTGCTCGGTATCTTCGACGCTTTTATGGAATTTGCCATAGAATCCATCGATCATATCCTGCCAATCCTGTCCTCCGGCTGCGATATCATCAAATTCCTTTTCGACTCTGGCGGTGAAATGGAAGTCGATCACATTGGGAAAATGCTCTACCAGGAAGTCATTGACTACCATGGCGATGTTGGTAGGGAAGAGCTTGTTTTTTTCTGCTCCGGTGTTTTCGGTTTTGGTGGCGTCGTGGAATTGCCCTTTGGCAATCTTCATCTCGACATAATTCCGCGGAGTGCCGTCACGGGATTCTTTGGTGACGTATTCCCGCTTTTGAATCGTGGAAATGGTCGGTGCGTAGGTAGAAGGTCGGCCGATGCCCAGTTCTTCGAGCTTTTTGACCAGGGATGCTTCGGTGTATCGTGGAGCAGGTCTGCTGAAGGTTTCTCTACCTTTCATTTCCTGAAGTCTCAGCCCCTGTCCGATGCTGATCGGAGGAAGCAGCGACTTGTTGCCTTCTTCATCCTCTTCGGGTTCATCGTCGGTATCTTCCAGGTAGACTTTCAGAAATCCGTCAAACTTGATCACTTCTCCCGTCGCGACCAGATTCAATGCCGAGTTGGAAATGGCGATGGTGATCACTGTTTTCTCAAGTTCAGCATCCGCCATTTGAGAGGCGATGGCCCGCTTCCAGATCAATTCATAGAGCCGCTGTTCATTTCGATCCCCAGCTGCCTGAGTTTGTGAGAAGTCAGTTGGTCTGATGGCTTCGTGTGCTTCCTGGGCACTTTCGGATTTGGTGGTAAACTGCCGTGTTTTGTGATATTTTGATCCGAAAGACTGTTCGATTGCAGCTTTGGCAGCAGCCATCGCATCCTGAGAGAGGTTGGTGCTGTCAGTTCTCATGTAGGTGATCTTACCGGCTTCGTAGAGCTTTTGGGCTACAGACATGGTTTGAGACACGGAGAAGTAAAGCTTCCGAGAAGCTTCCTGCTGAAGTGTAGAAGTGGTAAAAGGAGCCGCAGGTGTCTTTTTGGTTGGCTTTTTCTCGAGATTGGCTACGGAGAAAGAAGCTTCCAGGCATTTTTTGAGGAATTCCTCAGCCTCCGCTTTTGTCTCAAATTTCTTTGGGAGTTCGGCTTGGAAGGTTTTTCCCTCTACTTCAAAAATCGCCGTAATTCGAAACGATGACTTCGCCTTGTGGGCTTCAATTTCCCGCTCCCGCTCCACAATCAAGCGGACTGCTACTGACTGAACCCTTCCGGCGGAGAGTCCGGTTTTTATTTTTTTCCATAGGATGGGAGAAAGCTCAAAGCCCACCAATCGGTCCAATATTCGCCGAGCTTGCTGTGCATTGACCAGATCGTAGTCTATCCCACGGGGATTTTCGATGGCTTTGGTGATGGCATTTTTGGTAATTTCTCTAAAAACAATCCGTTTGGTCCGCTCTTCTTTCAGGTTAAGTACTTCTTTGAGATGCCAGGAAATGGCTTCACCCTCGCGGTCATCATCACTGGCCAGGTAGACCATTTCGGCATCCTTGGAGAGTGCTTTTAGATTTTTGATCACTTCTTTTTTATCGGCAGTGACCTCGTAGGTAGGTTTGAAGCGGTTTTTGATGTCTATTGCTTTGTCACCCTTAGGAAGATCTCTCACGTGACCGTAGCTGGAGACCACCTTGAAGTCTGTACCGAGGTAGCCTTCAATGGTCTTTGCTTTGGCTGGGGATTCGACGATTACTAGATTTTTTGACATAGAAAAAGGGGGAATTTCTTGACTAAAGGAGCAATTCTGTAAAGCCAAAAATAGAGGGCATAGTTTTCTCGTCCAAATAATAAAAAATTCCGGTCATTGGAATTGGATGGATTTTTGATGTTTTTAGGCATAGGTTGTTAGTAAAAACGATTTCGTAATGAAGCATTTAATTCTTTTGAGACACGGGGAGGCGGGCTTTTCGGATGGGCTGGACTTTCAGCGTCAGCTTACTTCGAGGGGAAAAGAAAATTTAAACCGGCTGGGCCAGTCGATTCAATCCGATTCGTTGAAAGTGGATTTTATGTACTGTTCGTCCTCTACCCGTACGCGTGAAACGGCTGAAATCATCAAAAAATACATCAACGTGGGAGCTGAAGTCTATACACCTGAGATCTATGAAGGCAATCTGGACACCCTCATCCAATTATTGGAAAACACGCCAAAGGAATTAGAATCCTGTATTTTGATCGGACACAATCCTACGATCAGTCTCTTGATCGCTCACCTGACCCGAGCGGAATATGTGGGCCTTCAGCCCGGAATGATGGCCAAAATCGATCTTGAAATCAGCGAATGGAACATGATCGGCCTTGGAACAGGAACGCTCAGAGAGGTGATCCAGTGATTCAGATGGAAGTAATCAGTGCAGTGCCCAGTTATCGAAAAATTTGTAGGTAGTGATGAGTAAGTGGTCGAAAGTAAAATTAACAGGAAATCAATTCCCATTATTCCGTACCAACAAGTAAGCAATAACCATTAACCCCTCACAGTTTACCCCTCACCAATCCTGTAGATATCCGCTTCGCTGTATCGAGGCGTTCCGCCTTTTTGGGTCGCTACAAAAGCCCCGATTTTGCAGGCAAAATCCAAAATCTCTTCCGGAGACTTATCTTCCAGATAGGTTTTGATAAATCCACTCAGGAAGGCATCCCCGGCACCGATCGAGTCCTGAACTTTCACTTTGTAACCGGAATGATTATAGATTTTGCCTTTTTGATAAATCATTGCACCCTTTGAACCTTGCGTGATGCAGATAATTTCCATGGGGAAATGCTGATCGAGGTAGGCGCATAATGACTCGACACTTGGTTCCGTCCCAAAATAATCCGCGAAAACGGCTAATTCGTCTTCATTGATTTTTAGGATATCCGTAAAGCCAAGCAGCGTCTCTATGACCTCAAAGTCATAATATGGAGGCCTGAGATTAGCATCAAAAACCCTCAGAGTAGGATGGTGCAGTAATTTTATAAGCGTTTTAAAGCTTTCTTGATTTCGAACGCCAAGTGTGCCAAAAACAAACGCATCAGCCTCTTCCACAGCCCTGTTGTTTTCGGGTGACCATTGGATAAAATCCCAGGCGACAGGTGATACGATGGTGTATTTGATGTTTTCGGGATCAGTGGTGTCTACCAGGACTTTGGAGGTTTCATGAGCAGTGTTGGTCTGTATCAAATCCAAGGGGAGACCAAAACCTTTCAGAAAATCAAGAAGTTTTTCACCATCCGGATCCTCTCCCACGGCTGAAATTAGTCTGGAAGATAATCCCAGCTGGTGTAAATGGAGTGCGACATTCATCGGTGCACCTCCGGCTACAGGGCCTGTGGGAAGACAATCCCAAAGCATTTCTCCAAAAATCACAATTTGATCACGCATGTTTTTTATGTAAGTCATTTTGAATTTCTTCCAGCGATCGACCCTTGGTCTCCGGCATTTTGAATATCACCCAAAGCAGCTGAATGACCATCATCAGGCAGAAAAAAGCGAAAATGTAACCCGGTCCGTAACTATTGGCAAAGTAGGGGAATACGTTGGCTACCAGTGCGGCTAAAATCCAGTGGGTAAATGAACCGAGCGACTGACCCGATGCCCGCAGTTCATTGGGGAACATTTCTGAAATAAATACCCAGATCACCGCGCCTTGTCCCACTGCATGTGAAGCGATAAATCCGAAGACAAACAAGGGCAACCAGAAAGCGGGAATCCCCGGTCCCAGAAAGTTGAACGCCATTAATCCCAAGAAAATGATATAGCCGAATGATCCGATGTACATGAGTTTTTTCCGCCCCAGCCGGTCAATCAGATAAAGTCCAAAGAACGTGGCAAATAAGTTGACCAGACCAATTCCAATAGTTGAAATAAGCGCATTCTCTGTAGAAATTCCCGCCATTTCGAAAATTCTGGGAGCAAAATAAATAACGGCATTGATGCCGGAGACTTGATTGAAAAATGCAATTAATATAGCCAGCATGGTGCTGGAGAAGAATCTGGAATTGAAAAGAGCTCCAAATCCGGCTTTTTGTTTCATGCTTTGTTCCTCGGCGATTGCCAATCGGATCGCTTCATCGACCCCTTCCGGATCAGTTCTGGTGAGGATTTCCCGTGCTTTTACCTGATCGTTGAATTTGGCAATCAACCAGCGTGGGCTTTCCGGTATTCTGACGATCATCACGCTGTAGATCAAGGCCGGAATTCCTTCCACCGCCAACATCCACCTCCAGTCTTCGGGTAGCCCGGCAGTACCGATCAGATAGTTGGACACGTAAGCAATCACAATCCCAAAAACGATATTGAACTGATAGAGCGCTACCAATTGACCTCTGTTTTTGGCGGGGGCGATTTCGGATATATACATCGGAGCGACTACCGAAGATGCTCCTACGCCCAAACCTCCCAAAAACCTGAAAAAAGTAAAGGATTCTACATCCCAAGCCAACCCGGAACCGACAGCAGAAATAAAATAGAATAAACCTATCCAGAGCAGGCTTTTTTTCCTTCCAAATCGATCTGCCGGGATTCCTCCAAACAAAGCCCCGATTACAGTTCCGTACAAGGCAGAGGCAATGGCCAATCCGTGAATCCAGTCACTGAGCTTCCAGACTTCCTGTATATCCCGCTCAGCGCCAGAGATTACAGCAGTGTCAAAACCAAATAAAAAACCGCCTAATGCAGCTGTGATCGAGACAAAAAAGGCGTATTGTTTAGAGGACATATTGGGGATTGGGTGGATTGAATTACTAAACTACTCAGAAGGTCTATAAATCAAAATCAAGTTTGTCATTTCGGTGATTTTTGGGCTTTAGTTTAGAGATAGCCCAAAGGTTTTTTTCTATCTGATTACACGCTATTCTGCGAGTAGACGAATATACCCTTGATTTTGGGCTGGGAGACCGAAGACCAAAGAAGTCCAAGAATTGGCATCTATTAGTTCACTTGATCTTCGAAATTAGCTACTGGCAAAAATCGGATGATCAGATTTTCCAATTTCCAAAAAAATAAGATTGGAATCACCTGACAGCTTTAGATGAAGTTATGTACCAAATATTATTTTGTTTTGAGGTTCCTTGCAAAGCCCTTCCTCTTTTAAAATTGTTATATTCGCAGGCGAAAAAAAGAAAGCCGTTTTCTGGTAAGAATCGTTTTATACTGAACCAAAAAGGATATTGACCCAAATTCATGATCACTCCAGTTGAAGTTTATAAACCCAAAAATCACATCCGTATTGTCACGGCGGCCTCACTTTTTGACGGACATGATGCTGCCATTAATATCATGCGCCGGATCATCCAGGCTACCGGCTGCGAAGTGATTCACCTCGGCCATAATCGATCTGTACAGGAAATCGTCGATTGCGCTATTCAGGAGGATGTGCAGGCTATAGCCATCACATCTTACCAAGGGGGACACGTGGAATTTTTTAAATACATGTATGATTTGCTTCGCGAAAGGGGCGCAGGACATGTAAAGATCTTTGGTGGGGGTGGAGGAACCATCCTTCCCGAGGAGATCAAAGAACTTCATGCCTACGGCATCACCAGAATATATGCCCCGGACGACGGTCGTGCTATGGGATTGCAAGGGATGATCAATGATTTGGTGCAGAAATGTGACTTTCCTGTAGGAGATGAATTGCCGGAAGGATTTGATCTGGTTCAGGATAAAAAGGAGCATGTTGCGAGAGCTATTTCGGCATTTGAAAACTTTCCGGAAAACTCCAAAGTGCTGCTTGAAACCGTTAGGAAGAAAAGCAAAGCGGCAGTCACACCTGTTTTAGGAATCACCGGAACCGGCGGAGCCGGTAAGTCTTCCTTGGTGGATGAATTGGTCAGGAGGTTTCTTATTGATTTTGAGAATAAAACCCTGGCGATCATTTCAGTAGATCCATCCAAGCGAAAGACCGGTGGAGCACTTTTGGGAGATCGGATCCGGATGAATGCGATTCATCATCCACGAGTTTTCATGCGGTCCCTGGCAACTCGGCAGTCTAATTTGGCACTTTCCAAGTATGTGCAGGACGCAGTAGATACTGTCAAAGCCGCAGGTTTTGACATGGTGATTTTAGAAACCTCAGGAATCGGGCAATCCGATACAGAAATTATCGAGCATTCTGACCTGTCGCTTTACGTGATGACGCCTGAGTATGGTGCAGCTTCCCAACTGGAGAAAATCGACATGTTGGATTTTGCAGATGTGATTGCACTCAATAAGTTTGACAAGCGTGGGGCGCTGGATGCGATCCGGGATGTTAAAAAGCAGTTTAAGCGGAATCACAATCTATGGGATGCAGCAGATGAAACACTTCCCGTATTTGGCACCATTGCTTCTCAATTCAATGATCCGGGCATGAATCAGCTGTATCGGGCTTTGATTGGAAAAGTAGCTGAGAAATTCAAAGGATGGGAGAGTACCTCCGAGCTTGTAGCAGGTTCTTCGGAAAAGATTTACATCATTCCTCCTGCCCGAACTCGCTATCTCAGCGAAATAACCGAAACCAACCGAAACTATGACAGGTGGGTGGAGGAGCAAAAGGAAATTGCACAGCAACTCTACAGTATCCAAAAATCCATCGAGGCGATCAAATCAACCCAAGTTGATGATGTGGATCGCCTGATCAAAGAATTACAGGAAGTTTATGCTCAAGTTGAGCTTAACCTGGATCCAAAAAATAAGAAATGGCTGGAAGAGTGGCCAACCGAGGCCGCGAAGTATCAGGAGGATTTTTATGTGTTTAAGGTTCGGGATAAAGAAATCAAGATCCAAACCTATGCTACTTCGCTCTCCAATTCGCGCATTTCAAAAGTGGCTTTACCAAAGTACGAAGCTTGGGGAGAATTGCTGAAGTGGGGTTTGCGGGAAAACGTGCCGGGGCAATTCCCCTACACCGCAGGAGTTTTTCCATTCAAGCGGGAAGGGGAAGACCCTACGCGAATGTTTGCGGGCGAAGGTGGGCCCGAGCGGACAAACAAGCGCTTTCACTACGTGTCCAAAGGAATGCCGGCCAAGCGTCTTTCTACTGCCTTTGATTCGGTGACTTTGTATGGAGAGAATCCGGACTATCGACCGGATATCTATGGTAAAATCGGCAATTCAGGTGTGAATATCTGTTGCCTGGATGATGCCAAGAAGCTGTATTCAGGTTTCAATTTAGCGGATCCCATGACATCGGTTTCGATGACGATCAATGGTCCTGCAGCGACGATGACGGCGTTTTTCATGAATGCAGCGATCGATCAGCAATGTGAAGTGTATATCAAAGCCCATGGATTGGAGGAAGAAGTCAATGCCAAAATTGATTCGATTTTTAAAGAAAAAGGCCTCCCAAGACCGACTTACAATGGCGTGATCCCTGAAGAAAACAATGGGCTGGGCCTGATGCTTCTCGGAGTGACCGGAGATCAGGTTTTGCCAAGTGAGGTGTACGAAAAGATCAAAGCCGATACCCTTTCCAAAGTGAGGGGAACGGTCCAGGCGGATATCCTCAAAGAAGATCAGGCCCAAAACACCTGTATTTTCTCCACGGAGTTCTCGCTTAGACTGATGGGAGATGTTCAGCAGTATTTTATCGATCAGAAGGTTCGAAATTTCTATTCGGTTTCGATTTCGGGCTACCACATTGCCGAAGCGGGGGCAAATCCAATAACACAGCTTGCGCTGACCCTTTCCAACGGGTTTACCTATGTGGAGTACTATGTGTCAAGAGGGATGAATATCAATGATTTCGCGCCAAATTTATCCTTCTTTTTCTCCAATGGAATCGATCCGGAATATGCGGTGATTGGTCGTGTGGCGAGAAGAATCTGGGCAAAGGCCATGAAGCTGAAGTACGGCGCAAATGAGCGGTCTCAGATGCTGAAATATCATATTCAGACCTCAGGCCGATCACTTCATGCACAGGAAATCGACTTCAACGATATCCGAACCACACTTCAGGCCTTGTATGCGATTTATGATAATTGTAACTCCCTGCATACCAATGCTTATGACGAAGCGATCACCACACCTACTGAAGCATCAGTTCGTCGAGCGATGGCTATCCAATTGATCATCAATAAAGAGTTGGGATTGACCAAAAACGAAAATCCGCTTCAAGGGGCCTTCATTATCGAAGAATTGACGGATCTGGTGGAAGAGGCCGTCTATGCAGAGTTTGATCGGATCACCGAAAGGGGTGGTGTGCTGGGAGCTATGGAGACCATGTATCAGCGTGGTAAAATCCAAGAGGAAAGCCTTCACTACGAAATGCTGAAACATACAGGCGAATTCCCAATCATTGGGGTGAATACATTCCTTTCTTCCGACGGATCACCGACAGTCACTCCCGGAGAAGTCATTCGGGCAAATCCGGATGAAAAGGAAGCTCAGATTCAAACTTTGAGGAACTTACATAAGACCTATGAAGGTTTGGAAAACGAACAGCTGAAGTCCCTGAAAATTGCCGCAGTGAAGAATGAAAATGTATTTGGGAGATTGATGGAAGCTTCGAAATACTGTTCTTTGGGGCAAATCACCAATGCGCTTTACGAGGTGGGGGGACAGTACAGGAGGAATATGTGATTGGGTGGGAAAACGGAAGACAGTAGACGGGAGAGAAGGCAATCGCAGGTGACAGTTGGTAGAAGACTAAAAGTCAGCAAGCTAAAGTGAAAAGTCAGCTAAGTAGGGAGTCGCTTCGTTACTGTTATCCTGCTTCTTCACAGGCAGGTTGTTGATTAAATACTCAGTGCTGCTTCAGGAGAAATAGCACAACCAGGTTAAAACGCCGTAAATCAAAAATCGTAATTCGTAAATCAAAATGGCCAATAAAAGAAACGTCACTGTCCGCATGAAGGCGGACTTGGAATATGAAGCCCGCAATCCGCAAGGAAATGTGGTAAATATCGATATGTATGATCCTGAGCATAAGCAGGCCCAATCTCCGATGGATTTGCTGCTTTCGGCCTTGGGGGGTTGCGCTTCGGTGGATGCTGTTTTGATGATGAAGAAAAAACGCCGGGAGATCGTAGATTTTTATGTGGAGGCAGAAGGAATTCGAAACGATGGGGTTCCGGCTTTTTACACCGACATAGAATTAAAGTTCGTGTTGGTATCCCCTGATGCCACACCTGGGGAGTTTGCAAAAGTAGTTGCGCTTTCGGTGGATAAGTATTGCTCAGTGGCTTCCTCACTGAAGTCTACCATTACCTACAAATCTGAAGTAAGAAGACCTGAATGAGAGTAGTCAAAGAATTGATTCAGGAGGAAATTCGTGTCAGCATTTTCTCCTGGAATAATAAATACATCATCAAGTTTGAGTTGGGGCCGATGGAACAGACTTTTAAGCTAAGTGAAACGGATGTTTTGGAGGAGAAGGAGTTGGACGTTTTTCTGACCGGTAATTTTTTCGAAAAAGTAAAGGGGCGTTTTGATGAAATGGGGAAAACTTTTCGTTTGGAGCTGGAAAATTTCTAATTTCCCTGAAATAAGGTCAAATTATGAGCCATTTCAGATTTCTACTTTTTTACTTCTTAATCTGTTTTTCCCTACTTGGTTGTAATAAATCAGCAAAAAATAATCAGGAAAATGGTCTCGAAAATATCAAATCCTTAATCCTCAAGATGGAAAAGGGAGGAGAAAACCTTGCTTTGCAGATGGATAGCGTAGCGCATTTTTATGCCAATCTCCTGACACAGAAAGATTCCATTTTAAAAAATCCAAAACCAAATCCATATCAATATAGCGGGGCCTTTTCCACTAATGTTCCCGGGGAGGATTCGACTTTAAGTTCCATTATTATACTTAATCTTACACCTGACCGGCAGAAAGCCGAACTTGAAGTCACCTTAACCAATGTCTTGGACAGCGTTTTCGCGTCATTTATAAGAAAGAATCCATTAGCTGTTCAGATTTACTCAAATTCCGCGAATCAGGTAAGTAGAGTTTATCCTGCCTATGATGCAAAAAATATTGTGGATCCGGATATAGACGTGACGAAGTTCAATTTTTATTATGAGGCAGATTTGGAGCACAATCCCGGTAAAGGTCTGGTGTGGATTCCGGATGCTTATGTGGACCCGGCAGGCAAGGGTTGGATTTTGTCACTGCTTCATCCGGTGTACGACGGTCCGAAGCTTTTTGCAGTACTTGGAGTCGATTACACAGTCAGTGATATCGTGGAAAATTATTTGAATTCGGAAGAAGGTGAATTTGTTCTGGTCAATGAAAAAGGAGATATCGTAGCAGGGAAAGCTGATGCGATTGAGGCATTGAGTCTTCCTCCTTTGAAAAATCATGTGTATCGGGAAACGGTACAATCTGATAATTTCCGAGTTTCAGACTTCAACCTATTCAACAGTAAAAGCAGAGAAGTGAGGCAGATGGCCCAGGCTTTTCTCCTTCAAAAGAAAGAAAGGTTTGATTTTAAGGAAGAGCCAGATTTGAAGCACGCCGTTTGTGGCCAATTCGCCTCTATCAGTTGGTTTTTGATTCAAGTTTTTCCTACGGACTGATGGGTAAGCGTTTTGTCATCCGTTCCAGTTTTTGGCTGATTACCATTATCGGTAGTTTGTTGGTTTTACTGGTTATAGCCTTAGGAATTAGCTTTTTCAATGCGATCTATTATGCTCAGGTAGAGTCCCGAAAAGAATTTTTGATCAGTCAGACAACGCTGGCGGCTAGAGGATTGGAAGTGGATCTGAGTCGGTTCAAGGAAGATTCCAAAACATTGCTGGTCCAACTTGAAGGGGCTAATTTGAAAACCAAGGATGATTTGACTGTGGCTGCCCGGAGGACATTCACGAGTTTCCCGGGAATGATTGACTCCATTTGGGTCGATATGCGGGACTCTATTTTGGTATTTACGATGACCGACCGGAATGATTTCATCAGCAAGAAATCCAAGCGGGGCTTTCCGAAAGCCGTGAAGCGTTCACAGCTGTTGGTGGAGGGTAAGGAGGGTTTTAGGATCCTGTATTCTCTGAATATTCCAAGCTACAGCCAAACTTACGTTACCAATTTCTACCTGAATCCCGGTGGGGAGAAATACCTCTTTATGGAGGGAAATCTCGTTTCTGTCGGTTCGAGAAGGACCGAAGATCCTGTAAGCTTGGATAAAGTCCACTTTGATCAGATTAAATCCGATGTTAATCTGGGTCTGAAAGGGTTTTATGAAGTCTCTTGGAATAAGGGTGACAAAAGTTTTGAAGGGATTTTGGCACAATATCCTTTTTCCTATGCGGAAGCTGAAAGTCCGGCGTCTTTGGTGTTTTTTGTACCCATGGAGGGACTCACTTCCGGTTTTTACAGTACGTATCTTGCCTTGTTTTTAGGCCTGGTTATTTTACTGATCGGAACGGTTTCTTTTTTCATTCTTTCGCTGAAAGGAAATATCAATTCCATCAAGCTTCAAGAAGCCAACCTCTATGAAATATCCCGCCTCTTTGACCAACAGAATCTCCTGTTACAGGAGTTGAAAGGGTTTGTTTTTTTTCATGACTATCATGGAGAAATCACCAAAGTGTCTGACGAAGTGGAAAAAGTTCTCGGTCATTCCAAGCTTGATTTTAAAAATGCTTTTAAAGCTGATTCCATCCATCCCCAGGCAAACTTGGTCAAAGCAGAAGCTAAGAAAGCTTTGGCTGAATCCAGAGATTTTATGGATCTGGAATACGATTTTGCCAAGCCTACCGGAGAGAAAATCAGAGTCCGTATTTTTGAAAAGTTTATTTTTGATCAGCAAGGAAGATTTTCAGGTGGAATGGGGATCTGCACAGACATCACCTCCCAATATCTGGCCAGACAAGAGACTATTCAAAGCGAAAACAGGCTGAGAACCGTAATCAGTAATATTCCGGATACCATTTTTATTTATGACAACGAGGGGGTTGTTCTGGATTTTCATGTGCAGGATAAGGCAAATTTACTCCATCCAGCACAGCTCACGCTTGGCAAATCCCTGGCTGAATTTGTGCCCCATGGCCAGGCTGATGAAATCGTCCGTGTTTTTAATCTGGCCAAATCCACCAACCGCATTCAAACCAAGGATGTGGTATGGCATAGCCCTTCAGGAGATAAGCACTACGAAATGCGCTTTTTCCCGCTGGATGAAAACCAGGTCATGTCGATCTCAAAAGATATTACAGGACAGAAAATTTGGGAAAGAGGCTTGGTAGAAGCCATGAATGCGGCTGATCAGGCAAATAGATCCAAGTCGGAATTTTTGGCAAACATGAGTCACGAAATCCGGACACCGATGAACGGACTTCTTGGGATAATTGATTTGCTTGAAAGCACCAACCTTAACAAGATTCAGAAACAATATGTGGAGATCATTAAAAACTCCGGGAGTTCACTTCTGAATATTATCAGGGATATCCTGGACTATTCAAAAATTGAATCCGGGAAAATTGAGATTCAGTCCAGTGCATTCATTCCTGAGGAAGAGCTGAAAAATCAGCTCAAAATCCTCTCTGGTCTGGCAGCAAAGAAAAATATCAAATTGGAGACAACTTTTGTCAATTCCGAGAATTTGCTTTTTGAAGGCGATAAAGGAAAAATCAACCAAGTGCTGTTGAATTTAATTGGGAATGCGATCAAATTTACACCGGACGAAGGAAAAGTTGGAGTGAAAATGGAGTTGACTCCGATTGAAGATGCTTTGTATTTCCTTTCTTTTCAGATTTCGGATACGGGAATCGGTATCCCAAAAGAGCACTTGGAACGCCTGGCAGATCCATTTTATCAAGTCGAGAGTTCGAATACCAGAGCCTATCAGGGAACAGGCCTTGGATTAGCTATTGCTAAAAAAATTATTGAGTTGTTGGGAGGCGAGTTTAGAATTGAAAGCAAGCTTGGCGAAGGATCGGTTTTTAGTTTTTCGGTGGTGGTCAGGAAGTCTGAACAAAACCAAATCACACCCAAAAGCTATCAGTTGACCTGGAAAGACATCAAGGATATGGGGACAGTTTTCCCATTACGCATCTTGCTGGCGGAAGACAATGACCTCAATCTACAATTGATGACCTTTATGTTTCAGCAATTGGGATTTCAGTTTGAGGTTGCAAAAAATGGTGCCGAGGTTTTGGACAAAGTGAAGCAGCAGCAATTTGATGTAATTCTGATGGATGTGCAGATGCCGGTAATGAATGGACTGGAGGCCACACGTGAGATCCGAAAAATGGAGGGAACAGATCAGATGATCATTATTGGGTTGTCTGCCAATGTCTTTGAAGAGGATCAGAAGAAAGCAATCGAATCCGGAATGAATGATTACCTGACCAAGCCGATTCGGCTGGCGGCATTAGCTGATAAGCTGGAATTCTACTTTCGTAAAGTCAGGGAAAAGGCGGAATAAAAAAGGCTTCAGAAAATCCCGAAGCCATCAATACCTTACAAACTTGTGTTCAGGTCAAATTCCTCCAAGTAATCGGCTACCCTTCTGACAAACATTCCTCCAAGCGCACCATCCACTACTCGGTGGTCATAGGAGTGGGATAGGAACATTTTATGTCGGATTGCAATCACGTCACCGGTTGGCGTTTCGACTACCGCAGGCTTCTTCACAATGGCACCTACAGCCATGATGGCGACCTGAGGCTGTGGGATGATCGGAGTTCCCATCACATTCCCAAAAGATCCAACATTGGAAACCGTGTAAGTCCCACCTGCAAGATCGTCAGCGGTCAGTTTGTTGTTTCTGGCGCGATTGGCCAAGTCATTCACTTTTTTGGAAATACCCACCAAGTTCAATTGATCAGCATTTCTGATCACAGGGACGATGAGGTTTCCTGATGGAATTGCTACTGCCATTCCCACATTGATGTCTTTCTTTTTGATGATTCGTTCGCCATCGACTGAGATATTGATCATCGGAAAATCTCGGATTGCTTTTGCAATAGCTTCAATGAAAAATGGGGTAAAGGTGATTCCTTCTCCGTATTTCGACTTGTATGCCAATTTATTTTTCTCCCTCCAAAGGACGATATTCGTCATATCCGCCTCTACAAAAGAGGTCACGTGTGCTGAAATCCGCTTGGAATCGACCATTCGCTGGGAGATCATCTTTCGCATACGATCCATTTCGATGATCTCATCCGAAGCCGAGATGCTAATCTGTGATTTGGTTTCTGAAATTGAGGGAGCCGATTTCAAGAGTGGGGAGTTCGTAGATTCTTTTCTCGACGCCAAATAACCCAACATATCTTCTTTGGTCACTCTTCCGTCTTTTCCAGTTCCGGGGATTTTAGAAAGTTCTACTGAAGAAATACCTTCTTCTTTGGCAATGCTTTTTACCAAAGGAGAATAAAAGCGCCCATCCAATGAAAGTGGTTCACTCACCGGTGCAGGCGCTTCGATGATTGCATGGGTATTTGCCGGAGCGTTGGCAACGAGTTCTGCCTTTGCTGACTCATCTTCTTTTTTAGAGTGAGTGGGAGTGGAGTCACTTTCAGAAGCGGTTTCGATCACTGCGATAGGAGCACCAACTGCCACCACATCTCCTACTTTGGCAAGGATTTTTTTCAATACCCCAGCATGCGTAGCAGGAACTTCGGTGTCCACTTTGTCTGTGGCCACTTCCAAGACAGATTCATCTTGATCGATGGAATCCCCTTCCTTTTTCAGCCAGGAGAGGATTGTTCCTTCTATGATACTTTCACCCATTTTGGGCATCAGCATTTCTATACTTGCCATAGCGATTGAGGTAATTAAATTGGGTTTATATTCAAGTTTTAAAATTAAATTTTCTTTATCTCCTACCCAAACCTTGTTGGTAAAATTTTATTTGTTATTCTGATTGATGCAAATTCTTAACAAATTCAAAACAGCAACACCGGTTAATTGAATATTCAGCATTCGGTCTTGGGTCAGTTGAAGCTTTTTGGCTTCAGCGAAATCCTTTCCGGCACATGAAATCCAGACTGTCCCCACGGGTTTTTCCTCAGATCCTCCATCCGGTCCTGCGATTCCACTGCTGGCCAGGCCAAAATCCGATTTGAAAACAGCCCTTACCCCTTCAGCCATTTCCCGGACAGTTTGTTCGCTTACAGCACCATGATGGAGTAAAGTTTCCTTTTTTACTCCCAAAATGCTTTCCTTGAACTGATTATGGTAAGGAACAACGGCCCCCTGAAAATAGGTTGAACTCCCGGCGATACTCGTGATCAAATGTGAGATATAACCGCCGGAACAGCTCTCTGCCAAAGCTACAGTTTTCCCGTTTTGCTTCAAAAGCTTTCCAATGGCAGTTTCCAGGGTCTCCTCATCGTAGCCGTAGACAAATTTGTCGATCAGGGGCAGTACCGCATCGATCTGTTGTTGGATTTCAGCGGCAAGGATCGTCTTATCGTCCCCAAATCCGGTCAACCGAAGCTTCACATGGCCTAGTGAGGGTAGATAAGCCAAACGGATGTGTTCTGGCAGGGCATTTTCCCATTCTTTGATTAAGTCTGCCAACCAACTTTCCCCGATTCCAGCAGTCTTAATAACCTTATGAAAAATAACAGGAAGTGTAAAAAGGCTGGGGAGCTTGGGCAGGACAAAATCTTTCATGAGTTTTTTCATCTCATGTGGGACCCCAGGCATGGACATCCAGTACGTTCCGTTTCGTTCAAACCACATTCCGGGTGCGGTACCGACCTCATTGGGCACATAAGTGCAGCAGGAGGGAAGGTGGCCTTGTAGGATGTTCAATGGAGTCATTTCCCGTCCCCTTCGCCTGAAAAAGGCGGTCACTGCCTCCACTGCTTCCGGCACTTCCACGATTTCGCAATTGAAATATTCTGCCAACAAGGGCTTAGTCAGATCATCCTGAGTAGGGCCAAGACCACCCGTGATCAATACGAGGTCGGCACGCTTCTCCGCCTCAGCAAAAGCTGCTAGGATATCAGTCCGATTATCTCCGACAGTAGTTTTCCGTACTACTTTCACACCTAACCGATCCAATTCCTGACTGATCCAATGGCTGTTGGTGTCCACTACCTGGCCATAGAGCAATTCATCTCCGATGGTAATAATTTCTGCTTTAACAAGTTGCATTCCTGGGTAAAATTAATTTATAGTATAGTTCTAGAGTGTTGTAATTGGATTTATGCACAAATGGCATTTTCCCTTCTTAAGTCTTCTGTCATCGGTATTCCAGCTTATTTTTTATCTGACTTTTGCTTTTTTGATGATTTTGGAGAAAATTCCCGGAAAGAACCGTTTTACATAGACCGCCAGCGTTTCTTTTCCGCCGATGTTGACTTCTTCTTTTTTTCGGGTGATCGCCTTAAAAATTTCACTTGCACAGGCTTCCGGACTCATTCCTTTTGCCTGTGCTTCATCCATTTTGCCAAGTCTACTTCCATCTGCGGTGAGCGCATTGACGGAGACATTTGTACGGATGAATCCCGGGCAAATCATGGTAACTGCGATTTGATCCTGAAAATGTTCTGCTCTCAACGTATCAAAAAAGCCGTGAAGTGCATGCTTTGAGGCCGCATAAGAAGATCGGTAAGGCGACCCAAACTTTCCAACCAAAGAACTGACTACGGCAAAATGGCCGGTTTGACGGGATAGGAAATGCGGCAATATTGCCTTGGTTAAGGCTACAGTGCCAAAGAAATTGACCTCCATGAGTTTTCTGTCCACTTCCAGCCCCGTTTCCTTTATCAGTGATCGTTGGCTGATACCCCCATTGTGAAGTAGGATGTCGACTTTTCCAAATAAAGCAATAGCTGTCTTTACTTTCTCTCCAAATGTGTCAATTTCCACCAAATCCAAAGGTAAAACTTTGGCTTCCGATGGGAAACTGCATGTTGACTTGACGCGATCTAATTCTTGGACTTTTCGAGCAGATAGAATCACTTGATATCCTTCTTTTGAAAACTTCTTTGCAGCCGCCTCACCGATACCTGAAGAGGCTCCCGTGATCCAAATGACAGATTTTGACATGGTTAAATTTTTATTTTTTCGTAAGTCAAAAAGGAAAACGGATAGTCATTCTTTTCGTCTGCCGCAAAACTTTCCCGCTTCACTTCCTTCCAGATTTTCGGGTCGATTTCCGGAAAAAACGTATCTCCTTCTGGTTCGGCTTCTACCTCGGTGATTTCCAAAACATCGCAAATAGCGATGGTCTCCTGGTAAATCTGACCACCTCCGATGATGAAAAGTTGTTCTACCTCCATTTTGTTGCAAAAAATAATTGCTGCTTCTACCGAAGGAAAAGCGTGATGACCTGTTGGGGCTTGAAATTCAGGATTTCGCGTGATAATCAAGTGGGTACGATTGGGGAGCGGTTTGCCAAGAGAATCAAAAGTTTTTCTTCCCATTAAAATGTAATGACCGGAAGTCAAATTTTTAAATCTTTTGAGATCGGAAGAAAGTTTCCAAATCAATTGATTGTCTTTGCCGATGACGTTGTTTTTGGCTTTGGCGACGATAAGGGTGATTTGCATCTGGTTATACTTGATTTAATCGGCCATCCCGATAGTTCCGATGGCATTTGGGATCGGGACTAATCTCGCAGGAGCAATAGTTAAATTTCAACAGAGGGTTTTCGTCAAGCTCGATTTTCGCAGGACTTCAATGTTTGGCTTGAAGATACCAGTCTTTGACGTTGAAAAAATGAAAATGGGCAGAAAAACTGCCCAGTTCAAGAATTATTTGCCCGCTCCTGCCATCATATTTGGGAAGTCATCCATATTGTATTTTCGTGGACTATTGGTTTCGATTTCGATCACTTTCATTTCCGTAACCGTTCCCTTCTTATCGGTGAAGATCATTTCTAAAAAGCTGCCTTTTGGAGCATTCGAAAACATGGAACTGTATTGATCCATGGTCTTGTTGGAAACCATTGGGTTGCTTTGGGGTGAAAATAGGGACAATCCTTCAATCGGTTTTTCAGTGACCCAATAGTGTCCTTCCCCATCTTCAGAGGTGATGAGGTATTCTTCGCACTGATATCCCAGGATGGTTTTTGTGTTCCCGGTTTTGGTGATTTTGTATTCAGGATTCTCGCGTTGTTTCTCCACTTCCTTGTCCACCATTCCCTGCATTTTTTCGTGATCAATCCTGATCGCCATGCTTGATTTTTCCCCTTTATTTTCCATCAGCATGACTATCGCTTCATTTTTGGTATCAATGATAGAAGTAGTGGAATTCTCGGGGCTTTTGGGATCTGCAAAAGACATACCCATGAATTCTAAATTGTCAGAAAGTAAATACTGCATCTTTACAGGATCTTCTGATCTCCCCTTTTTATCGGTGTTCCTTACTTCCATAACCATATAGCCGGTGAAAGCATATTCTGACTCAGTCGGGGCTGGTTTTATCATTCCGCCAATCATTCCGTCTATGGCGTCATTAGTTTTCTTTTCAGAGGCATCTCTAGCCCTTTTAGTTGCTGCGTTCTCTACTCCTTGAGCGGCTGCATTTTGTATTTTCTTCAGAAGTTGGGCTTGGGAGGGGGACGCCACAACGATTCCTGCTAATATTAGGATTGATGAAATTGATTTTTTCATAGTGCTTTAGTTAAAAATTTAACTTTAATTTCCTAAAAATGAACCATATACAAAAGTAAATCTCAAAAAAATGGCTTTAAATTTTAAGCCCTCGTAGTAATTCTTCGATTTTCATTCGCTTTTTTCCTTCCAGTTGCAACTCCAAAACATTCAATGTTCCTTCGCCAGTTTGGAACTTTAGAAAGGATTTCCCATCAGATTCCCATTGTCCTTGTTTTTTGTCATTCAGGTTTTCTTTGGTAAAAGAAGTTTTGAAAATCTTGCAGGTTTTACCCTGAAATTCCGTCCAGGCAGCCGGATAAGGAGACAGTCCTCGAACTAGATTATGAATGGATTCCGCTGATTTTGTCCAGTCGATTTTGCAGGTTTCCTTGAAAATCTTCGGCGCGTGATGGAGTGCTTTGGATTCATCCTGAATGCTTGGATTTACCTCATTTTTAGAAATAACATCCACCGTTCGGACCACCAAATCAGCTCCGATAGTCATCAGCTTTTCATAGACAATTCCCAGATCATCCTCAGGATGGATCGTGATTTTTTCCTGAAAAATAATGCTTCCGGTATCGATCTCGTGTTTGAGAAAAAATGTGGTCACGCCGGTCTCTTTTTCCCCGTTGATGATGGCCCAGTTGATCGGTGCGGCACCTCTGTAATTGGGGAGGAGTGAAGCGTGAAGATTGAACGTGCCCAAAGGAGGCATATTCCAAACTGCCTCGGGAAGCATACGAAATGCTACGACGATTTGGAGATCAGCTTTCAAATCCTTGAGTTCTTGCTGGAATTCTGGATTTTTGAGGTTTGTGGGTTGCAGGATGTGTAGTCCAAGCTTTTCTGCGGCTTCTTTAACAGGCGAACCCACCAGTTTTTGACCGCGGCCTTGTGGTTTGTCCGGTGCTGTGATGACCGCTACCACATTCCAACCAGCTTCCACCAATTTTTCCAGCGCTGGCACGGCAAATTCCGGCGTGCCCATGTAGATGAGTCGCAGACTTTTCTCTTTCACTTCGTTATTCGACATTAGATGTTCGGTGTTCGATATTTAAAATTCGAGATTTGATATTCGAGATTCGAGCAGCTCAAATCTTCAACTGGGTAGTGGTACTAACCACTTGGCTTCCTTCTTTCTTGAGTTTGGCTTTAAGGTATTTCCAGTAGTTTCGCGTTTTATTGTAGTCGTCTTGGTTGGTCAATACTGCAATAATATCCAGTACTGAAAACCACCATTTGGCACTTGTCTCGTCCCATAGCGCACGACCTTCCCGGTCGTCAAAAAATCGGATGGATAGGTTTTGGGGATGTTTCATGGGGGAAGAATGGAGGATTTTGGTTTGAAGTGACTTATTCTCAAACCTCAAACTTCAAATTTCGAATCATTTATAAATCAGGTATTTCTCCCTTTTCTCTTCAAATTCGGCCAAGCCAGCTTTCCAGCTTTCCCGGATCTCAATCTCGGTTTTGCCTGCCAGAATCTGCTTTTTCAGCTCGTCTGTGCCAGCCAAGGTATTGAAGAAGTTGTTGAAGAACTTCTCCTTCATGCCTGACTTATGGTAAGCTTCAAGGAGGTATTCCAGCGTGAATTGATGATCCAATGATTCCCCTCTGAGGTCTCTGCCGTAGCAAAGCTTGTCCTGAAGGGGTGGGGTTTTGGACATGCCATCTATACTGACAGGAGTAAATTGGAAATCACCGAATTTAGGATCGGGATAGCCATAAACCTGAAAAGGGAAGTAAGTCCCTCGACCCAAGGAAACTACCGTTCCTTCGAAGAAACACATACTTGGGTAGAGCTTGATCGCAAGATCGTTGGGTAAGTTTGGTGAAGGTTTGACAGGAAGGCTGTATGCCATTTTTCGGTTCCAATTGGCTACAGGAATCACTTCGAGATCGACGGTCAGTCCACCTTTCAGCCACTTTTCGCCATTGATCATTTTTGCCAGTTCACCCACAGATAGGCCATGGACGACAGGGATATGGTGCATGCCTACAAAGGATTCGAAACCAGACTTGAGCATCGGGCCATCGATGTAGCCTCCATTCGGGTTTGGACGATCAAAGATGATCACCTTTTTTCCCTGCTCGGCACAGGCTTCCATCACATAATGCATCGTGCTGATGTAGGTGAAAAAGCGCGTGCCCACATCCTGCAAATCAAAAATCACCACGTCCAAATCTGCAATCTGCGCAGCTGAAGGTTTTTTGTTGTTTCCATAAAGAGAAATGATCGGCAAACCGGTTTTTTGATCAATGCTGTTATCGACTTTTTCACCTGCGTCTGCCGTGCCTCGGAATCCATGCTCGGGCACGAATACTTTTTTGACCTGTACGCCTTTTTCCAGAAGAAAATCCACCACGTGTTTATTGGCTGATTGAGGCATGATGCTGGTTTGGTTGCCGACAAAGCCGACTCTTTTTCCTTCCAAAAGTGGGAGATAAAGCTCAGAACGCTCAGCGCCTGTGAGAACAGGTTGTTGGGAAAAGGTAGATGGAGCCGAACAAAGGCTGAGAGAAAATGCCAAAAAGTAAATCAGGAATGAATTTTTCGTTTGCTTCATGCTATTTTGCGGGGGATTTCTGAACAAATTAAAAGGATTATCCGCTCCTTTGCTAGCAGATTCAAGATTGATTGAAGTACGGCGGATAATCGTCCACGGTCGACAGTTGACCCTCGACTGTGGACGGCTAATCCAAGAATATCCACTTGGGAATTCAGGATCGTTTACCCAATTTTAAACCTAAAAAAGATCTTTTTTGAACCTTTCCTATTTCATTGCCAAAAGAATCAGCTTTAGACAGGCCGGAGGTTTTTCGGGGACCATTCACCGGATTGCAGTCGGAAGTCTTGCCCTTGGACTTGGGGTTTCGATATTGGCAATCATGGTTTTGGGCGGTTTCCAAAACACTGTTTCCGAGCGGGTTTTTGGATTTACCGGGCACTTTCAGGTTCAGCGATTCCAAATGAGCAATGCCTTTGAAGAAGCTCCCTTTTCACTCAATTCCGAGTTTGTCCAAAATTCAAAAAAATTATCATTTATTGACAAAATCCAATCTTTTGCCCATAAGGCAGCTTTGCTGAAGGGCGACGAGGAAGTGGAAGGGGTTTTGGTAAAAGGTGTAGGTCGTGACTTTGACACGCTGGCTTTTAAGACCTACCTGACCGATGGCAGGATGCTTCATCTGCCGGATTCCGGTACGAGCAATGAGGTGTTGCTCAGCAAGTTTATCGCAAATAAGTTGCTGCTGAAGGTTGGGGATAAAGTTACGCTGTATTTTGTACAGGATCCGCCGCGATTCAGAAGGGTAGAGGTAGTGGGGATTTTTGAGACTTATCTTGAGAATTTCGATGAAAAAATCGTGATCGGCGAACTTCAGACCATCCGGAATCTGAATGGTTGGACTGCAGATCAAGTTGGGGGCTTGGAGATTTTTGTGGATAATCCGAAAAAGACGGATGAGTATTTCCCACTGATCGAATCCGAAATGGACCTTAACCTAAAACTGATCGATAGTCAGGATCGGTTTCTGGAGATTTTTGATTGGTTGACCTTGTTGGACACTAATGTGGTCGTGTTTATTTCTTTGATCGGTTTTGTCGCGATCTTCAACATGGGTGCGATTCTTTTTATCCTGATCATGGAGCGAACTCAGATGATCGGTTTGCTCAAGGCACTGGGAGCACGGAATGTGCAGATCCGTCGGATTTTTTTCTGGAACGGAATGAAAATCCTGGGTAGAGGTCTGTTGATTGGAAATCTTATCGGTCTTGGAATTGGGTTTTTACAAGATCAGTTTAGATTGATACCATTGGATGCGGCAAGTTATTACATGAGTTATGTGCCGATAGACTGGAACTGGCCGGTATTTATTTATCTCAACGTCGGGATAGCCTTGCTTACTGCTCTGGTTCTGTGGATCCCTGTGCTGGTGATTTCCAAAGTTGATCCGATCAAATCGATCCGATTTGATTGAGTTTGTAGAGTGAGAAAATACTTTTGATTTTCATCCAAATCACACCCAAAACGGCTTCTTTGAAAATCCCGGAGCTCATTTTGGATGTGCCTTTGGTTCTGTCTGTAAAGATGATCGGTACCTCGATGATCTTAAATCCAAGCTTCCAGGTCGTGAATTTCATCTCAATCTGGAAAGCATAACCGATAAACGTAATCTCATCCAACCGAATCCCCTCGAGTACACTTCTGTGGTAGCATTTGAAGCCTGCGGTGGCGTCTTTGACAGGTAGCCCGGTGATGAATTTGACATAGACACTTGCAAAATATGACATCAGTACCCGTCCAATGGGCCAGTTGACAACATTGACTCCGGTGATGTAGCGAGAACCGATCGCCAAGTCGTATTTTCTGTCTTTTACTGCATCGTAAAGGCGGATCAGGTCTTTGGGATCATGTGAAAAATCGCAATCCATTTCAAAAATAAATTCATAGGAATGCTTGAGTGCCCATTTGAAACCGGTGATGTAGGCGGTACCCAAACCCAGTTTACCTTTTCGTTCAATCAGATGAAGTCGCTCAGGGTAAACCGCTTGGAGCGATTTGACTACCGCTGCTGTTCCGTCCGGTGAGCCGTCATCAATAACCAAAAGCGAAAAATCGCCATCCAAGGCCATCACCGTCTGAACCATTTCCCGGATGTTTTCCAGTTCGTTGAAAGTGGGGATGATGACGAGTTTTTGGTGATTCATAGTGCGATCAATGGTCAAAAGTAAGATTTCGGATGGATTTTTGAAGAGTGGTGGGCGTGAATTTTGCTTAAAATGTAGTTTTGTGACAATTGGAAAACTCAAATGCATTTCTGATTTTTGAAATGTCTAGAAAAACAAAAAGATGCCGACCATTGAAAAAATTAGAAATGGATTGATCGATAAAATTCTTTCGATCCAGAATAAGGACTTTTTGGAAGCTTTGGATAAAATAATTTCATCTGTTTATAATTTGTTTTTCAAAGGTCAGATAGCCTGTCCCGATTTTTCTTCGGGAGAATCTCGCATGCATTATAATCATCCCAGTGTGTGACGATCTTCGTCATGCTCGATTTCAAATGATCCAGAAAACATTTCATCACGTAGCAATCGTTAGTTATTTTTCCATCGGAGCGTATGATACCGACACCGTAGATGAAGATTTAATCCTCTCCGAGGTTTTGACTGAGCTTGGGATTTCTCACGAGATTGTGGTTTGGTCAGATCCGGATGTGAAGTGGAATAGCTTTTCGTGTCTTTTGATCAAATCTGTCTGGGATTATTTTGACTATTACCCAGAATTTCTGGATTGGATTGAACGGATGAAATTGCTCAATATTCCTGTATGGAATGCTCTGGACACGATTCTTTGGAATTCTTCCAAGGAGTATTTGCTGGAAATTGAAAAGAAGGGCTTTCCGGTGATTTCAGGCATAATCCTGGAAGCTGAGTCCAAACCTGAGCTCGGGTTGATTCGGCAAAAGATTAATTCTGATACTGTGGTGGTCAAACCCCTGGTCAGTGGTGGAGCCAAAAACACGCTGAAAATCAAACTTTCGGATTGGAATAATTATGCTCAAAAACTTGAAGATTTGCTTCAGGAAGAGGATTTTCTGGTGCAACCCTATATTCCCGAAGTGGCGGAAGTAGGTGAATATTCGCTACTCTTTTTCAACGGGAAATTTTCCCATGCCGTCCTGAAAACACCGGCAAAGTCAGATTTTCGAGTGCAGCATTACTTTGGAGGGACGATTCAAGTGATAAATCCAAAACCCAAAATGCTGGAATCCTGCCAGAAATTGATGGATACTTTTGCTCCAAATACGCTATATGGAAGAGTGGATGGAGTGGAAATCAACGGCGTCTTCCATCTGATGGAGTTGGAACTGATCGAGCCTTACTTGTTTTTGGCACTATCGGAAAAAGCGATCCCGAATTATAAAGCGGCGTTGAAGCAAAGACTTTTAGGTTTGTAGGTTTTGGATTTTTTAATCAATTAGAAACTGCCAATGGAATTGTCAGGCTGACCTGTTTGTCCTCCGTAGCGGAAAATCGAAGTGGTTATGTTGAGCTGACACTTCGATTTAGCCCAGGGTGACAAATTGAAATATCTTTGATACCTCGACTTTCAAGAGCACAGTTCTTCGAGCTGATTGAGAGCGTAATCACTTCCTTTTTTTGCTGCCTCTTGTATTAGTTGACACCCTTCGGGATTTCCCATCCTAGCCAGACAGATTCCTTTTTTGCCGAGAGCCTCGGTATGGTTAGGATTCTGTTTGAGTATAAATTCAAAATCCTCCAAAGCATAAGGGATATAGCCTAATTTAATCTGTTTATAATTTGATTTTTATTGGTCAGATGGAATCTCGCATGCATTATAATTATCCCAGTGTGTGACGATCTTCGTCATGCTCGATTTCATCATGGCAAAACCCCGATTGTACCGAGCCACTAAATTGTTGGGATCTTTATTGACATAGGAATTAAAGGAGACCGCAGCGCCTTCTACTTCTCCTCGATTTGCCCGTGCCATTCCTGTGTAAAAATAGGTTTGGGCAAAATCCGGATTCATTTTTTCAGCCAATTTGAGGAAACGTTCTGCTTTATCCCATTTCTCCAGCATTAATTCGCATCGACCGGCCAAATAAAGGATTTCGAAATTTTCCGGGTCAATACTGGAAGCCCTCAGAATGTATAATTCAGCCTGAGCGTAGTGTTTTTTATCAAAAAGGATTTTCCCTATTCCGGCATGAGCCTGTGCATAATTAGGGTCGATTGAAATAATCCGTTCATAATCTTTGATCGCCTCATCATATTGCTTCAATTCCTCAAAAGATCTTGCCCGCATGTGCAAGAACTTCACATCTTTGACGTGGAAAAATAGCCTCTTATTGATTTCTGAGATGGTTTGCTCATACTTTCCCGAATTATACAGGGCTTCTATTTCTACAGGATTAGCGGCACATGAAAAAAGAAAGAGTAAAAATGAAAGTATCGTAAGTATATGAGTAGTTCGTTTCATAATGAAATAAACAAAATTAAAAAGAAATGATAAAGTACTTAGGTAAAAAAATGTATGGAAATTTTAAAGTACTCCTTTCGTACTGGGCAATTGATTGATATTTCTCGGATCACGCATTACCGCCATTTTGATGGCACGGGCCAAACCTTTGAAAGTGGCTTCGATCTTGTGGTGCTCGTTTTCTCCTTCCACCTTGATGTTCAAGTTGCACTTGGCAGTGTCGGAGAAGGACTTGAAGAAGTGGAAAAAT
The DNA here is from genome assembly GCF_900108085.1 of Algoriphagus boritolerans DSM 17298 = JCM 18970. GTDB lineage: Bacteria > Bacteroidota > Bacteroidia > Cytophagales > Cyclobacteriaceae > Algoriphagus > Algoriphagus boritolerans. The sequence continues at coordinate 66,201 of NZ_FNVR01000017.1, read as the reverse complement.
AGCTCCGTAGGCATGTCTCCGACTTTTTCGCGCTTGAAATCCGCCTCCCAAACCAACCAAGGTCGACCGCCAAAATCAATAGCCACCTGTGCCAGCGCATCATCCATCGCAAGTAAGAAGCCATACCGGTAGATCCCTTTTTTGTCACCAAGTGCCTTCAGATATGCCTCTCCCAACGCTAAGGCCGTATCCTCAATCGTATGATGCTCGTCAATGTGCAAATCGCCGTTGACTTTGATTTCCAAATCAGTGCTGCCGTGCTTTCCCAATTGCTCCAGCATGTGATCAAAGAAATGTAAGCCCGTAGAAATCTTGCATTGCCCACTTCCATCCAGATTTAATTTGATATAAATATCTGTTTCCGATGTTTTTCGGATCACTTCAGCCGTGCGGGGAGGCATTTTGAGAAAATTGTAAATCTCGTCCCAGTCTTTGGTGCTAAGCTCGGCATCAGGATTCGGATCCCCGATGAAAATTGCCTTTGAACCCAGATTTTTGGCTAATTGAACATCCGTAAAACGGTCGCCAATCACATAAGAATTGGCTAAATCATACGCTTCGGAGAAGTATTGGGTGAGCAAACCCGTTCTTGGTTTTCGGGTCGGTGCATTTTCATGTTCAAACGTTTTGTCAATATGAATTGCGGTGAAGATCACATTCTCCTGCTCCAGGGTTTTAAGCATTTTGTATTGTGCCGGCCAAAAGTTCTTTTCTGGGAATGAATCTGTACCCAAACCGTCCTGATTGGTCACCATGACCAGTTCATAATCCAATTCCTCAGCGATCTTCCGCAGGTTTGAAATGGCCTTTGGCAGGAATTCCAGCTTCTCTAGGCTGTCTACCTGAAAGTCTGTAGGCGGTTCTTTGATGATCGTCCCGTCCCGATCTATGAAGAGTACTTTTTTCATCTGTTTATAATTTTTTTTCAAAGGTCAGATAGCCTGTCCCGATTTTTCTTCGGGAGAATCTCGCAAGGTTTACAATCATTCCAGTGTGTGACTTTTTAGTCATGCCCGATTTCATGGCGAATTTTTGTCAACGGTCCATGGACGACAGTCCACAGTAGGTTTTAACTGATTGTTTATCTTTTTCGTTTGTGTGCTGTCGACCGTTGTCCGTTGTCTGTGGACTTTTTACAAACTTTCTGCAACGCCTCCAAAAGCGCCTCATTTTCTGCACGAGTCCCAACAGTTATTCTCAGGCAGTCCTCGCAAAGTAAGACTTTAGCTCGGTTACGTACGATTACTTTTTCAGCGATCAGATCATCATATACCTGATTTGCATTTGGGATTTTGACCAAAAGGAAATTGGCGTGAGAGGGATGAATCTTTTGTACAAAAGGAAGTTTGGCCAGTTCGGTTTGAAGAAACGTGCGTTCCTCCAAAATCCCGTTAATCATCCGGTCAACCTTTTCCTTATTCTGAATTGCCGCTAAAACAGTTTCCTGTGTCAATCCTGAAATATTATAAGGTGGCTTGATCCGGTTCAGAATTCGGATGATTTCTTCGCTTGCAAAAGCCATCCCAAGTCGCAAAGAGGCTAATCCCCAAGCCTTGGAGAAGGTCTGCATCACCAGCAAGTTTGGGAAATGCTCCAATTCCGTGGTGAAACTCGGTTCATCGCTGAAGTCGATGTAGGCCTCGTCGACCACGACCAAACCTTTGAAATTCCTCAGCAAAATCAGGATGTCTTTCCGCTTTACTTTGTTGGCTGAAGGATTATTGGGAGAGCAGATAAAGAGAATTTTAGAATTGTCATCTGCCGCTGCCAGAATCTCATTAGGCTGCAACTGAAAGTCTTCGGTAAGGGGGACTTTTCTGATCTCCACGTCATTGATTCCTGCACTGACCTCATACATGCCATAGGTCGGTGGAAGGAGAATGACATTGTCTTTGCCCGGATTGCAGAAAGCGCGGAAAAGCAAATCAATTGCTTCATCGGATCCATTTCCCAAGAAAATCTGACTTGGTCGTACTTGCTTGATTTTGGAAATTTCTTTTTTAAGATCACTCTGATAAGGATCCGGATAGCGATTAAAATCCTGCTCCGTGATCGATCCAAACGGGTTTTCATTGGCATCCAAAAAGATCCCCACTTTACCGGAATATTCATCCCGGGCCGAAGTGTAAGGCTGTAATTTTGTGATATGAGGTCGTAAAAGTGAGTTTAGATCAAAGCTCATTTCTTCTTTTCCTTCAGATAGTTAAGCCGAATGGTCACTGCATTTTTGTGCGCTTCCAGCAGTTCATTGGCTGCCATCACTTCTACTGTCGGTCCGAGTTTTCTCAGCCCTTCTGCGGTGATTTTTTGGTAAGTGATTTTCTTCAGAAAACTGTCCAAAGACACACCGCTGTAATTGCGGGCATAGCCATAGGTGGGGAGTGTGTGGTTGGTTCCGGAGGCGTAATCGCCAGCGGATTCCGGAGTAAAGTTTCCAATGAAAACCGAACCTGCATTGTAGATCGCAGCGATTGCTTCATCTTCATTTTCTACTGCGATGATCAGGTGCTCAGGTGCATATTCGTTGATTAAGGCCAAGGCTTTCTCCTGATCTTCCATCACCACTGCGGTCGAATTTGCCAAGGCTTTGTAAGCAATTTCCTTCCTTGGGAGTTTTTCCACTTGTTCGTTGATTTCCTTCAGGACTTTTTTTGCAAATTTCTCCGAAGGAGTCACCAAAATAACTTGAGAATCCACTCCATGCTCTGCCTGAGAAAGTAAATCAGAGGCGACAAATGCAGGAACTGCCGATTCATCTGCGTAGACCAAGACTTCAGAAGGTCCGGCTGGCATATCGATGGCGACACTATATTTGGTTGCCAATTGCTTGGCAGCTGTGACGTATTGATTTCCGGGACCGAAGATTTTGTCCACTTGAGGAACGCTTTCAGTTCCAAAAGTTAGCGCTGCAATGGCTTGCGCACCGCCGACTTTGACGATTTTACGGATACCTATCAAGGATGCAGTGTACAAAATCGCCGGATGAATTTTTCCTTCTCGACTAGGAGGGGAGCAAAGTACGATTTCAGAACAACCGGCCAATTTAGCAGGAATCCCCAGCATCAAAACCGTGCTGAAAAGTGGTGCTGTTCCTCCGGGAATATATAAACCAACCCGGTGAATAGGTACACTTTTTCTCCTGCAAATCACACCGGGCATCACTTCTTCGATCAGTTCTGCCTGTACTTGTGCAGCATGGAATCGCTCAATGTTTACCCGGGCTACTTCGATTGCAGCTTTTAATTCTTTACTTACCAGTCCTTCGGCAGCCTGAATTTCTGCCTCAGAAACCAACAAACTATCCAAGTGGACATGATCGTATTCCTGCGCAAATTTCTTCAACGCTTTGTCACCGCTTCTCGCTACTTTTTTCAAAATAGGCTTGACGATTTTATTGATTTCCTTGGTTTTCTGGACAGGACGAGCCAGTTGCTTTTTCCACTTTTCAGGTGAAGGATTGACCAGGAGTTGCATATTTTTTTTGGATTGATTTGCTTTAAATCTATTTAGATAACCATTTTTTCGATTGGGACGACTAGGATTCCTTCTGCGCCGGCAGCTCGGAGTTCCTCGATATTTTCCCAAAACTGATCTTCACTCAAAACCGAATGAACAGAGGACCATCCCGGCTGTGCCAAAGGTAAAATGGTCGGACTTCTCATTCCCGGAATTAAACCGATAATTTTGTCAAGCGATTCATTCGGGGCGTTGAGTAATACATATTTGTTGCTTTTGCCCTTTTGGACGGCATTGATTCTAAACAGGAGTTTGTCCAAGATGGCCTTTTTCCAATCAGCCAGATTTTTGTTGCCGATCAGCACAGCCTCTGATTTGAATACTTCCTCGACTTCTTTGAGGCCGTTCATCATCAGTGTGGAACCTGAACTCACGATGTCAAAAATACCTTCGGCCAGGCCGATACTCGGCGCGATCTCCACTGATCCGCTGATTTCATGGATTTCGGCTTGAATTCCCTGAGATTTCAGGTAGTCCCCAAGGATTTTTGGATAGGAGGTTGCGATGTTTTTTCCCTGAAAATAGGAAATTCCATCATAGTCCTCCCCTTTTGGGATGGCGAGTGAAAGTCTGCATTTAGAGAAACCAAGGGGCTTGAGTGTAAGCACATCTTTGTCTTTTTCGACGACTTCATTTTTCCCGACGATGCCCAAATCGGCTACTCCGTCGGCTACATATCCCGGAATATCATCATCACGAAGGAATAAGAATTCAACAGGGAAATTGGTAGAAGTGGACTTCAATTTGCCCGTACCGTTGTAAAATTTAATGCCACACTCTTTGATTAAGCTGAGAGAGTCATCGGATAGTCTGCCGCTTTTTTGGACAGCAATACGGATTATTTGTTCCATGGGGACAAGTTACGCTTGTAAAGTTTTGGATTGAATTAAATTTTGGTGAATGGCCGAATCCCTGTCATCAGCATCACCGGGTGGGTGTGTCTATGTCTTCCTCAGGAGGAATGATGGAAATGATGCAACACATGTACGTGCTGAGCAAGATCTAAAAGTTCAATATTTCTATTGGTGTTTTCCATTTACGGGTGCAAAGATAGGACTGCTTGAAGAACATGCAAGGAAGGAAATGGTTTTTTGAAAGAATTAAATCAAGAGGACGGCTTCTTAGTTACTTCTTTTCTGACTTCGAAAAAGTAGATTGGAAAAGAAAAAAATGATCGGGAAGAAATAGCATTTGGAGATATAAAAGGAGTTTTGCCTTATTTCCTTAAGCATAAATTTCTTTGGACAAATTATGACGATAAAGTGACGTTTTATATGTTCATTTTTAAAATAAAACACAATTTCTGACGATTCCGAAATTACTGATGATGATTTGATTATCAGATATAAAAAGGAGAAGTTATAGGAATTACAGTTTTAAATGCGAGTAAGCGGATGTGATCTCCTGATTTTTTAACTTAATTTCCCGCAGATTTTCGCAGATGTCTTTCAATTCTTGATACTTGATACCAGCTACTTGCTACTAGTTTTCAATCTGTAATTTGCAACTGATAATGTCTGATCGGCTTTTCACCCATCAGGTGTTCAATGAAATAGTCCCAGCGCTTTTTGGTGAAGTAGTCTCCCGGAGGACGGCCAAAGCTGTGATTTCGGCTCGGCCAGATAAACAGGTCAAAGTCTTTTCCCGCCTTGATCAGGTTTTCCGCCAGTTTGAAAGTGGCCGAGGGATTGACGTTTTCGTCGATGCCACCATGTGCCAGTAGTAGATGCCCTTTAAGGTTGGCTGCATTGGTGATGTTGGATTGCTCGTGATAAAAGTCTCCCACAGGATAACCCATGTACATTTCGGGCCACCAGGCTTTTTCCATCCGAAAATCATGATCTCCAGCCGATGCCACACCTACTTTGTAGAAATCAGGATGCAAAAGCATGGCTCTTCCTGCATCGTATCCTCCAGCCGAATGCCCGAAAATCCCCACTTTGGTGATATCCAAAAAGGAATTTTTGCTGGCCAACTGTGTGATCGCCAAGACATGATCGGTCGTGCCATCGCCGAGATTTCGATAGGAAGCGTCAGAGAATGCCTTCGACCGACCAAAGCCACCCATGCCATCCACTGTCACCACTACAAAACCAAGCTCCGCCATGGGCTGCTGATGCCCGAGTAGACCTGCTTTGAATGTTTTTGGAGTAGTGGAGGTGTGTGGGCCGGAATAGGTGTAATCGATGATTGGATATTTCTTCTTTGCATTGAAGGACGTTGGGAGAAAATATACTCCCTGAATTTCTGTTTTTCCGTCTTTTGCAGTGGCGGTAAAGGGGACGGGTGATTTGTAGCCAAGTGATTTTAGGTTGGAAATGTCCGCCTCGGATATTTTCTGAAGGTGTTTTCCTGTTTTTAAATCCATCAGGATGGATTGAGTGGGCTGATCGACGGTGGAGTAATTGTCAACGGCGAGTTTTCCATCCGGAGAAATATAGATTTCATGGTAGGCATTTTCCGGAGTCAATAGCTGTAAGTCCGTGCCGTCCAGATTGACCCGATACAGGTGATTGAAATATGGATTGCGTCCCTGTTCCTTGCCGGATGCCTCAAAATAAATTAGTCCATTTTCCTCATCCAGGTAAGTCAGCTTGTTTACCACGTATTCTCCGGAAGTAATGGCGTTAATTTCTTTTCCAGATTTCCAGTCAAAGCGATACAAGTGATTCCAACCTGATTTCTCCGAGCTGAGAATGAATTGCTCGTTTTTCAGCCTGCGGAAAATATTATCCCGGTTGACGTGAGTGGGAGAGGATTCGGAGATGATTCTTCGCGTCTCAAAAGTATCCGCATCCAGTTCGATCAGATGGTATTGTTTGTATCCACGGGGGATTTGAAATCCACTGAGTTTTTTTCCGTCATCTGACCAGCGTAAATTGATTCCGATAAAATGCGGGGCTGTGAGCTCCGGTAGTTTTTTCTCGGTCTTCTTTTCCAGATCAAAAATCACCGGAATATAATTGACTACCGTGCTATCACCCGGTGAACCGCGAAAGTAGGAGAGCAATTCCGGGCGAAACTTTTCGTCTTTGCTCCAGTCCAGGAGATACATTTTCTCAGCAATTCGAAGATCCACGATTTGAGTGAAAATTTTCCTGGAATCAGGAGACCAATTGACCATAAAATGGGCTGGACGCTCCCCATTTTCTCCATAGATCAGATCACTCCAGCCCCAAAATGAGGCATACTCAAAATCCTTTCGTCCATCTGTACTCAACTGTATCTCCTCACCCGTGGTCAGATTTTTAATGAAGAGGTTGTAGTTTCTACTAAATGCCTTCCATTTTCGGTCTGGAGAAAATGACTCCATTTCATTTCGCTCTGTGACAGGAATGGCATTCAAGGAGTTGTTTTCCATGTTCCAGGTCCAGTTTTGATTTTTCCAGAGAAACGTGACAGTTTTTCCGTTGGACAAGAATACCCGTTCTATTGGCAGATTTGCCTGATCGATAACTTCTCCTGTTTTTTCTTGAAGGAGCTTCGCCAAAACTGGAGGATCAAATGCGGCTGTTGTTTCAAAAGGGCTCGTGTTGGTTTTGTAAAATCGCTTGCCTTCGGAAGTAAATGTGGCGTGAACAAAACCTTGGCTTCCTTCCAGCCAGTTGGGGACAACTTCCAGGTGATAGACTTGTTTTTCCAGGTTTCCTGTCAAAAAGTAAGCGGCACGCTGATAAGTGTTCTCTGTGATTTGCGCTTGTAGCGACTCAGAATGGCCCAAAATCAACCAAAAGAGCAAAATTGAAGGGAAGAGGTATTTGCGGAGCATCATGAATGAGGTGATTTAAAGTAGAAGACTCAAATTATAAAAAAAGAAATAGGATCAACCCGGCTTTTGGATGAGTTGATCCTTTTTCTTGTGAAGGGAAAAAACGGATTTAGTCGGCAGCCTCATTGGCTTTTTTTAGCCATAAAATTACTTCTGACGTGAGATGCTCTTTGTGGTGGATATCTTCTATGACAAGAGCTAGATTTCCAATGGAGTATTTTTAGACCTTAATGTAGATTCTTCGTTTGTCCATCCAGAATCCGATTAGCCAAATCAACACCATATAACTGATGGCAAATAGGAAGGATGCATTTTTTGGACTTAACCAACTGGTGAAGAGGTTGGAATAGAGCTGCTCTTTTAGTGTGGTTTCTCCGATGGGAATCATGGAAAAAATTGAAATCACCACACCGGAAAGCACATATAAAATCAAGGGGTTTCGGCCGAAGGCTTGAAAGAAATAAGTCCAGCCGGTTTGTTTTTTGATTTCAACAATGAAAATCAAAGCTCCCAAAATCAACAAATCCCAACCGACTGTAAGTGTGACATAGGGGCTGGTCCAGATTTTTTTGTTAATGGGGAAAAACAGATCCCAAGCATAGCTGAGGGCGATGAGTAAAATCCCCGAAATTAAGAGTGTTTGAACAGAGGATAGGGTGTTTCCTTTTCGCTGGATCATTTTTCCAACCAGAAATCCAGCAATGACATTCACTATGGAGGTGAGGGTACTGAGGATTCCTTCGGGATCAAAAGGTATACCTTCTCCCATGTACATCCGGCTTTCACCGATAAGAATTCTGTCGAGTTTGATGGCTGCATTTCCGGTAAGGCTGTAAGGGTCGCCGGCATCCCCAAAGAAATACATCATCGGCCAATAAGCCAGCAATGCCACAGCACTGAAAATCCAACCCAATTTTTCACCACCCCAATACAGAATTAATGCAGCAAAGAAATAGCAGAGGGCAATTCGCTGTAAAACCCCTACCAATCGGACTTCAGTCAAATTAATGAATACTATGTCTCCAGCTTCATTATAATCGAAAAAAGGAAAGGCATTCAGTAGCCAACCGATTAAGAAAATCAGGAATGTTCGTTTGAATACCTTACGGTAAAACTGTGCTTTGGGAATCTCCTGAAGCCTTTTCATTGCAAAGCTCATGGCATTCCCAACTACAAAAAGGAAGGTAGGAAACACCAAGTCAGTCGGCGTGAATCCATGCCAATCAGCATGTGCAAGTGGGGCATAGAGCGCACTCCAACTGCCCGGAGTATTGACGATAATCATAAATGCAATCGTCATTCCCCTCAGCACGTCGAGGGCAAGGTAGCGATTGCTCAAAACTTTGGCTTGTGAATCAATGGTCATAGGTGGTTTTTTGGGGTGGAAAAGATGAAAATAAGATAAAAGTTTATTCGAAAAAAACAGAGGACAAAATTGATCGAAGGAGGATCGTGCTTTAAAAAATTGGGATATGCGCTATTCTGTCGGTGGGCGAATTTTCCAAAGGTCAGGGGCTGGAAGAAAAAAGACCGACGCGTGTCTTCAATTTAGAATTTGGTCTAATTTCCAAGTATGGGTTGGCTTACTGGCAAATATTCGGTTAATCACGATAAAAATGTAATTCTCACAGGTATAAATCCCTTTTTTAAGTAAAAAATCCTAAAAATAATTTTCATAAAAATTAAGTTCAAAAGTATTGTTTTGTTAACTTGGACTTTTCCAACCATGTGATTTTTAAACCATTAAATTTTTAAATAGATGAGAAATGTTTTGATTTGGGGAGTTTTTACTTTCCTGTTAGTTAGCTGTGCAAAATCAGAAAAGTCCAACAATGAGGAACCGCAAAAAGCAGCTACTACCGATGATCCTCTCAATTTATTAGGTATTGACTCTACGTTGTTGATAGAAGGGGAATATCTTTTTTACTTGAATGAGGAGGTTTATCCACCTATAATTTCTGAAAATGACTCTAACTCTTTTACCAAAACCATAAGTGAAAAAGAGCTTAATGATAAGAAAAACGCAATTTTGGCTGACATAGAAACAGATTTGAATCTGAAATTGAGTCAGGAAGATATTTTTGTTACCACTTTTTCAGGTTTTTTTGTTTCGGGTATTTCTAAGGAAATGGCCGATCAGATTTTGTCCGAAACTGAGAAGGTTTCAAAAGGGCAACAAAACTTTACTATCCAAAATATCAGAGCCAGGATGCAAGGTGATGGTCCTGTTTTGCAAACCATCAGAGCCAGAATGCAAGAGTGGCAGTATGATGAAGAGCTTCATACCAGTACAGGGGTAATGTTTGTAAATCCAAATTCTAATACGACTAACTCCAGTAGTAAAGTCTGGATTTTAGATACTGGAGTAGATAGCAATCACCAGGATTTAAACGTTATATCAGATCCATTTCTTTCAAAATCCTTTATACAATCTGAGCCTGACCCCCTTTATGATTTGGTCGGACATGGAACCCATGTCGCTGGAATTATTGGAGGTAGAGCACATAACAACTCCAATCCGCAATTATTGGGCATGAATGGAGTATCTCCTTGGGCTCCGATTGTGTCTTTGAAAGTGATCAATTGGAATGGAGAAGGTACTTGGGTGAATGTAAAAAAAGCGCTTACCCATGTTAGAAATAAAGGTACAAGTGGTGATGTTGTGACACTTAGTCTTGGAGACCTTCTTCCAGGCCAAAGTCCAAATCCTAATTGCAATTTTCACGGCGACTTGTTAAATGAAATTGTGGCACTGGCCAATATGAATATTTATGTGGTGATGGCTGCAGGTAATTCAAGTGTTTCCTCTACTAGATTTTATCCCGGTTGCTTTGAGTACCCGTCAAATGTATTTACGATAGCCGCTATGAAGGCTTCTTTTGACTTTGATTTAAGCCATGATTTTTTACCTCCGGTATTTTCCACTTTCTCCAATTTTGGAATACCTTCTATCGATTATGCAGCACCTGGAGAAGTTGTGTTTTCTACCTTTCCCGGAAATCGATATGCGGTATTATCGGGTACTTCTATGGCGACAGCAATGGTCGCGGGAATTATCCATTTAAAAGGAGGCCCACCTAGCGCAAATACAACAGTAACCGGCCCTCCAGGTAGCACTGATTATCCAATTGCCAACTATTAATAAGTTGTGTTTTTGTACACCAGCAAGGACAATTTCAGAAATGATTAAATCAAATAATCTTTTTCTATATCCAATCAAAAAATTCAAATTGAAACCAAAATATTTATGAAATATCTTTTACTGGCTGTTTGCCTTTTCATTATTTCCACATCCACTTTTTCACAGAGTAGGGCCTATGTAGTCCTGATGGATGATTCCTTTGAAAATCCCATAAGAAAAAGCCGGAATAATAATCAGAATCGAGGTGAGCAGGAAGTCCAAAACAAAAGTCAGCGGGATACTAAGCTTTCCAAAATAGATAATTTTTTAACTGCCAAAGGTATCATTACTTCCCAAAATAAACGATTTGTGGATGCTGGAGTAGGTTTCATTGCAAATCTTACTTCTGATCAGGTGAACAATTTGCAACAGGATCCCAATGTCAAAGGGGTGTTTGAGGATTTCACCATGCAAACCCGCGCCCGGATGCAAACTCGCGCCCGGATGCAAGGAGAGACTATGGAGTCAGACTTGCTTTACGATTATGCTACTAAGTCAAGCTGTGCGGTAAATCTGGTAGGCAGTTCGCAATCTGCGAGGAATCGTAGCACATCCATCTGGATTTTGGATTCGGGAATTGATGCCAATCATGTGGATTTGAATGTGAATCCCAGTCAAAGATTTTCCACTTCTTTTGTGGATGGAGATGCGGATCCATTTGTAGATTATGTAGGGCATGGAACGCATTGTGCCGGATTGGCCGCAGGAAACGGGCAGGGGAATCCCGGAGTAAATGGAGTCTCAGCCGGTGCAGACCTTATTTCAGTGAAAGTGTTGGACAGTCAGGGAGTTGGAACGTGGTCTAGTTTGATTTTGGCACTTGATCACGTAGAAAAATTTGGAGTTGCAGGAGATGTGGTTTTGATGAGTTTGGGAGGCTATGGGTTCGACAACTGCGCGAATTCCGATCCTGTTTTGGGTGAGGTTATCAGGGATTTGGGAGGCAAGGGGATTTTTATGGTAATGTCCGCTGGTAATGATCAGGGTCAGTCCTCTCTCAATCTACCGGGATGTATAGATGGTCCAAATATCTTTACTGTGAGTTCTTATGACTTTAATTGTGAAGGGTTTACCCAATTTACCACGACAGCAAATTTTGGGATTCCTTCAGTAGATTGGGTAGCACCCGGCGAAAATGTGTTTTCATCCTATCCCGGAAATAGGTACGCCACCATGTCCGGAACATCCATGTCGGCAGCTTTGGTCGCAGGTTTGATTCATTCGAGAGGGGGGGCGCCGGCGGACAGTAGAAGAGAATCCTATCAGGGAATTACTTATCCCTTTGCAGGGAGATAGAAGTTAATTTTTGATTAATTAGGTTAATGTCCTTTTGAATCAATGCCATTATTTTAATGTAACGACTGTCGTTTTTGAGTTTTTCAAAGGCTGGATTGAATTCTGTGAAAAAGTAGTCTCTCCAGCCTTTTTCATACGCGATCTGAAGGTATTTCATGGATTCAACTGATTGATCCTTGATAGCATAAGCAATTGCAATATCAAGAGGCATGTAGTAATCTTCGGCCCCCAAACTCATGGCTTCTATTTTGACTTGAATAATGGCATTCAAGATCGAATCAGCCAGCCTGAAATTGCCTTTCTGCTTCAACAAATAGGAATAGTTAACCGGTGTGCTGTAATACTTTTCAAAACCAGTCTGTATATTCCTTTTAATTGAAATATCCCAAACCTTAAGCGCTGAGTCGTATTCTCCGGCATAGAATAAAATTGAACCAGCTGCCTTGACATTAGATTCTAAACTGTCATGGATTGGGATATTTTCCAAAAGACTGAGAGCTTCCGGTTTTTTACCTTGTTCAATTAAAGAAATAGCTTTCAACTCATAGGTGATCGGATTTTTGCTAATCTCCAGGGACTTATCAAACGATTGTTGGGCCTCCTCATTTTTGCCTAAAATTTTGTAAATCCAGCCCATATTTTGATAAGGTAAGTAGGAGTTTGGGCCGAGATTGGAGGACTTTGTCTGAAGTTGCAGCGCTTCGAATAGATTTCCTTGAGTAAAGTCAATCGTCGCCAAATTTCCAATGGCATCACTCAAGTTGGGATAAAAAGAGATTGCGGTTTCCAGTGAGTTTTTTGCCTTCGATAATTGGCCAAGTTCATAATAGACCATCCCTCTGGCACTGTATCCTTCAGCTAATTTTGGTTCCAGTTCCAGGGCCTTGGAGCTCATCTCAAGACTTAAATCATTCCAGTTACCCTCCGGATAATCGAATCCTATCTGAGCGTATGTTTTTGCGAGCCAAGTGTATGCCATGGCATAGTTTGGATCTATTTCTATTGCCTTTTGAAGTAAGGAAGCCGCCTCTTCAAAAAGTTTTGGATTGCCGAATGCCTCATAATAAGTCCTTTTTGCCTTGAATAACAAGTCATACGCCTCGGCATCTGAAGTCTCTCCCTTGCCAATTTGGATGGATTCTTCAGCGGTCAATTTCACATTCAGTACTTTTGCAATTTCTCTTGCTATATCATTCTGTAGCTGTGTGAGATCTGTTCCGTTCCGGGTATATTCATCTGTCCAAATGTTTTTATTTTCTTTTGCGTCAACCAATTGCAATTTGAACCGGTAACCGGGATTCAGCTGTTCGATGGTGCCTTTTAATACTGTGATGACATCCAGCGCTTCAGCTATAGAATCAAGAGGTGAATTTGTCTTTCTAAAATCCGCCATTGTTCGGTAAGAAATTGTCTTGATTGAGCTGATTTTGGAAATCTGACCAATCAGGTTTTCAGTCAAACCATCCGCGAAATAATCTAACTCCGAATTTCCATTTAGATTTAAAAATGGTAAAACCGCCACAGATTTTTCCTTTTCCCAAACAGACTCTTTCCAAAAAAGTCCATAGATAAGCAGCGCTAAAAGGATTAAACCTCCGATTATTCCCACCCAAGACTTCCACGGACTACTTTCCTGATATTTAATGTTATTCAGGATTTCAGCACGCTTGGGTATTACAAGCGGAGGATTTGTTAAGGAATAAAGTTCCAGCGGATGAGAAACATTTTTGAGGTCAAAGGTTCCAAGTTTGACCGTTTTAAAGAATTCATCGTGTACAATTTCTTTGTAAACACGATCCGAAAAAATAATACTGGAAGGAACCCCTACGCTTTGGATCCTGGAGGCCACATTAACTGCATCTCCGAATACGTCTCCGTGGTCAAAAATGATTTCTCCTGACCGAAGTCCTATCCGAATCTTATACTTGGAGTTTTTTAGGACATTTTTTTGGATTTCAAGGCTGGCAGTCAATGCTTCCGGCACGGTCTCAAATACAGCCAATATCCCATCCCCGAGTTCTTTGATGATGGTACCATGATACTGGTCCAATATTCTTTTGTGAAGTTCAAGATTTAACTTCATCAGCTCAAAGGCTGCATTCTCGTCTTGGCCCATTAGGCGGGTATATCCGACGATATCTGAAAAGAAAACTACGGATGGTTTGCGGGTAAGCTCTGCCTGCATAAAAATGCTTTTCAAAAGCGGAATCAACTCAATAATCTGTTGTCAAGCTAGGTAATTTTGACAAGGATAAAAAAAGAAAGCTACAGTGATTGCACTTTTTGGTGCGAATAGTATATTTTTTTTATATCACTTATCTTCAAGTCCTAATTAATTGAAATACACATGCAAAAGTGGAAGCTACTTTTTGTGATCCTCTTGATCTTATCAACTTTTGCCAATTCCCCGGCTCAGGTGAGTGTCAGGTGGGAATTGCTTGAAAATCGATTTGAAAATCCGAAATTTCATCAGGCAAAACTTACTCTGAAGAATGAAAGTCCTGCTGAATTCCAATCAGGTTGGAAGCTGTATTTTAATTCTGTATTTCTTTCAGTCAATCCTGAAGTGAAATCCCCGGATTTCAAAATCAGACATTTACAGGGAGATTTTTTTGTGCTGGAAGGAAAAGATAAGACTCCACAATTCGAATCAGGGGCTGAGATTATCATCGAATATCGATCCAGAGGTCCTTTTCTCAAAAATTCCCATGCGCCGGAGGGGCTGATTTTTTTGAAATCCAATGGGGATCATTTTGAGATCAAAGACTATGAAGTTCTGGAGATCAGTGTGAATCAATTGGCTGAGATGGCTGAGAATACCCCACTTCCAATTCCCACTTTGGAGCGGATTTATAAGCAAAATGCCGGTTTGGACCTTCTTCCGCTCAATCAATTACCGCCCTATCTACCAAGTCCGAAATCCTGGAAATACACGGGGGAAACCTTGAAAATTAAAAATGCCGGATTGGCTGTGGTTGGTGATCCGGAATTTGTCCAAGCTTCCAAGGTTTTGCTTTTGGCCATTAAGGATGGCTACAGGCCCTCCGTAGATCGGACAGAAGCACCCATTCAAATACGGATAGTAAAAATCGGAGAGCTGCCAGAGGAAGGGTACAAGATCAAGATTGTCGACCGCCGGGTATTGATTTCGGCAAGTTCTCCAAAAGGTGCTCTTTATGGTGTTCAGTCTTTTTTGGCAATGATGCCTCCCACATTTTTGACTGAGCCTGGCGAGGAGTTTATCCTTCCGCAGGTAGAGATCACGGATGAACCTGCTTTTGGATACCGAGGGTTTTTCCTGGACGTGGCCCGTAATTTTCAGCCCAAATCCCAAATCCTAAAACTTTTGGACTTGATGGCGATGTACAAACTCAATGTCTTTCACTTCAACCTGGCTAACGATGAGGGTTGGAGATTGGAAATCCCGGGATTGCCTGAATTGACCGAGTTCGGGAGCAAAAGAGGGTTTTCAGAGGATGAATCGGAGTTTTTATGGCCGTATTATGCTTCAGGTGCTGATGCTGAGAATAGCATTGCAGGTTCTGGATTTTATTCACTTGCTGATTTTCAGGAGATTTTAGCTTTCGCAAAAGCCCGGAATATTGAGGTGATTCCGGAATTTGGCGTTCCCGCTCACTCCAGGGCGGCTATTTTGGCAATGGAAAAACGATACGAGAAGCTAATGAAGGCCGGTAATTCCACCGAGGCTCTCAGGTATCGACTTGCCGATCCTGATGACAAAAGCAGCTATCTGTCCGCTCAAAATTTCAAAGGAAATACTGTCTGTGTATGTCAGGAATCAACTTATTCATTTTATGAAAAGGTGGTCACTGAAGTCAAAACCATGTATCAATCAGCTGGTGTTGAATTGAAAAACTGGCACACCGGAGGCGATGAAGTGCCTGGAGGAGTCTGGACGGATTCACCTGGCTGCAGAAATTTTTTAGCTAAAAATCCTGAAATCAAATTTGCAGATCTGAATGATTATTTCCGAAGTCGAGCGGCTGAAATTCTGAAAAAAAATGGATTGGAAATGAGTGGTTGGGAAGAGATTGGACAGATTCATAAGGGGAATTCAGTGGCTCCCAACCCAAAGTTTGCAGATCAAAATTGGAAACTTTATGCCTGGAATGCCGTGGCAGGTTGGGGGGGAGAGGATATGGCCTACCGACTGGCAAATGCGGGTTATCCCGTCGTGATCTGTTCCAGTGCCAATTTCTACTTTGACCTTGCCTATGATTGGGACCCTAATGAGCGAGGTCATACTTGGAGTGGGGTCACGGACCTGTATCAGGCTTGGAAGACCGTCCCTGGCCAACTTTACCTCTCTCATGATCAGACCATCGAAGGCAAAGAATGGAGTTGGGAAGCTGCTCGCGAATCCTTCACCAAACTTACTCCCGAAGGAAAGAAAAATATCATCGGTGTTTCGGGTCAGCTTTGGACCGAAACAGTGAAAAGCTCAGAGATGCTGGAGTACTATCTTTTCCCAAAAATGTTGGGCTACATCGAGCGAGCCTGGGTAGGGGATCCTGCCTGGTCTGCGTCCGAATCTGAAGCGGACATGAAATCCAAAAGGCTTGAAGAATGGAATGTTTTTGCCAATCTGATCGGACAGAAGGAGATTCCCCGACTTGAACAACTCCTGGGTGGCTTTAATCAACGAATTCCAAAACCGGGTGTCTTGGTGAAGGACGGGTTGATCTATGCTAATGTTCAAACACCGGGATTGGTTATTAGATACACGCAGGATAGTACAGAACCTACCGAAACTTCACCGATATATTCCAGCCCACTTCCACATAGAGGAGGGCAAAAGCTTCGGGTCTTCACGCCTGCAGGAAATGCAGGACCCGTCGTCACATTAGACTAAAGGATTTTGACCTGAGGTTTGTATTTTGCTATCAAATCTTCATTAAAAGCTTCTCCGGAATCGGAATTTGAGCTGTTGAAAATTTCAGGTTTTATTCCCTTGGATAGTAAAATTGACGCTGCCTGAATCATAATCGCTTGAAGCAGTGCAGTGCCTACGACAGTTGAGGTAGCGCCCACTTTGGATTCCAGCCCATCGAGCTGGATGGAAGCGTCTCCTATTTCTCCGAAGTTGTCCAAATAAACATCACCGACTTGATAAAGCTTCAGACCTGAGGAATGTCGGGATATCACCGATCGGCTGTGTTTCAAATTTGTCAAAACAATTACTTTAGGTCCATTTTTTCTGGCAATCTGTGCCATTTCTATACTTACTGCATTTCTTCCTGAATTGGAGGCAATGATGAAGACATCGTTTTCTGTCATTTTATACTCCTTCAAAAGCTCCGCAGCATAGCCTTCCCTTCGTTCGACTTCGGTACTGCCGGAAGCATCCTTGTGCAGCATCAGCGCCGGATCCAGAATTGGGATGACTCTGGCAAATCCTCCCGCACGATAGAAAATCTCCTCTGCAAAAAGATGAGAATGTCCCGTCCCACTTGCATAGATCCAACCCTGTCGACTTAGCGAATCAGCGATTAGTTCGGCTGCACGACTAATTTCCTTTTTTTGTCCAAAAGCCTGCCGGAGCTTTTCCAGGATTCCATCCTTGTACTGTTTATAGGGTTCTTTACTCATGATTTTAAAGGAAGATTGGTAAATGAAATGCCCATGAGAAAAGGTTCTCACACAGGGGAATGATTATTCAGGGCATTCTCCCGATGAAAGATCGGGACAGGCTAGATGGCCGTTGAAAAAAATTATAATCATATGAATCAATTTATGATGATTTCATCTACAAACACCCATCCTTTGGCTCCTGCACCCGGATGCCAGGCGGGAAGTTTGGAAATCGGTTTGAGTCGGATTTTGAGTTTTTCAAAATCGGTGTCGGGAAGCTGGTAACTCAATACTCCAAATCGGACTTCCTCAAGTTTAGTAGCAGTCAGGCTGGGAGTTTCAGGCATTTTTTGCCATCCTGATTGATTCCCTGTCCATATTTCAACGCTTTCCGGAGGAAAAATGTAAGCACTTTCATTGAAAAGAAAGCTTAGGTCAAGGGTTTGGGCTTTGGAATCCGGTTCTAGAAATAGCTCAATTTCAAGAGGATTGTCGGTGAATCCCAACCAGTCTCCGGAGGTGTGGTTAGTTTTTCCTTTGATTCCGTCAAATAAAGAAGTTGCTCCTTTTGCCGAATAGCGGGTATGGGGTTCGAAAGCCAACTTATAGGATTTAGGGTTGATTCCTTTTTTGAAAAGTAAAGCATTTGCGGTCTGACTACCAATCCAATCCTTTGCAAATGCTTTGGTACGGATTTGAGCAGTTTTTTTGAGCCAAATAGGGTTTGAGTAAATGGGACTTGCCAAGCTGTCCGGTTCACTTCCATCCAACGTATATCGAATCTCGGCAGTACGAATCGGGTGGGAAAGGATCAACTCCATGGAATCCTGAAAGAGTACCGTTTCAAATTCGATTTTAGGAGGATTGAGCGCATAGATCACGCCTTTCCCATCAAATCCAAAATCGATCATCGTACCTGGCAGGGCTTTTTTGAGTTCTTCTTTTTCCGCTTCATTCAATCCCGAATTCCATAGAAATAGTCGCTGCACCTGCTTCAGTTTACCCAAGGCTCCTATCACTTCTGAATCGAATTGGTTTCCCGAAAGGGCGAGATTTCTTAAGTTTTGAAGCTTTTCCAGGCTGGATAACTGAGTTGGTGTAATGCCTGTAGTATTCAGTTGAAGTTCCTCCAGATTCGAAAAATCTCCGAGAATTCCCAAGTCCACATCAGCCAAAGGCATGCGATTGAGATTGATTTTGACCACTTGTTCCCGTACTTTCTTTAGCTCTTTGAGCGAAGATGGATCAAAAGTTGAACTCCCGTAATAGGCTACCTCCAAAGCCGGCGAACCGGGGAATACCGTGTTTACTTTTCGAAAGAAGTTGTTTAGATCCTTAATAGTTGATTCTGAGGCAGGATCAAACGAATAGGATTTTTGTGCGGTGAACTTGTTGGATGCAAGTTGAAAAAGTGGTTCTTCTGCTTTTAGCTCAGTTACTTTTTGGTCAAAAGAAGCCCCCGCAGCCACCCAAGCTTCCAGAATCTCTATTTCCTCGTCGGTCAGTTGTGTTTTGTTTTTGGGAGGCATGTGCTCTTTTTCCTCTTTTGGCAGGTTGATCCGCCGAATCAAAAGGGATTTTTCCAGATCCCCCGGAACTACAAAAGGCCCGTTTTTTCCGCCTTTCTGCAAACCTGCCAACTGATCCATCCGAAGTTCCCCTTTGACTTTGCCTTCCTTGTGACAGGCGATGCACTTGGCCTCCAAAATGGGCTGAACCAAATGCTGAAAAACCTCCGCCTCTTCCAAGGTGACTAAGTCAACTTCCTTGGACTGAATTGGTGCCAACAGAAAATCTTCCCCGTGAGTCAGATTTGCACCGAAATGACCGGTTAGGATGATTGCCAAGGCTAAGGTTCCGGTAGAAATTCGGACAAACTTGCCGGACTTTTCCCTGAAAAAGTAAATCAGAACCGAAAGTAAAAGGGAAGCCACGCCAAGCCACTGATGCCAAACCAGCGCGTCGCCTTCATACTCTTCACTTGCCAAAATCAATCCCGCCACAACGGTAATCCCTGTCAAATTCCCGCCAACCAGTAAAATCTGAGCTCCGGCTCTTTTTAACCTTTCATCTGAAACCCATAGTAAGCCGACCGCCATCAGCAACAGCACAATAGGAAAATGTAAAATCAATGGATGCGCTCGACCCAAGACCTGAAGTATCGGCGGAATTGACAGTCGGTCTCCTGCCAAACTCAGCACCAAGGCCAATCCCAGCCAGAAGAAAAGCAGGTTTTCAAGAATCGGAATAATCCGGGATACTTTGGGCATAAAAGGGAATTAAGCGATCAGGTCTTTTACTACTTTGCCATGCACATCGGTGAGGCGATACCTTCGACCGAGATGTTTATAGGTGAGTTTCTCGTGGTCAATTCCCATCAAGTGCATGACCGTGGCCTGGAAATCATGGACGTGAACGGGGTTTTCGGTGATGTTGTATCCAAAGTCGTCGGTCTCCCCGTAGACCATTCCGGACTTCACGCCGCCACCGGCCATGAAAATGGAAAATGCCCTCGGATGATGATCCCGGCCATAATTTTCAGGCTGAATCTTACCCTGACAATAGTTGGTTCGACCAAATTCTCCTCCCCAGATAATTAAAGTCTCGTCCAAAAGTCCCCGCTGTTTGAGATCAGTAATCAAACCGGCGGTGGCTTGATCCACATCTTTGGCCTGTCCGATCATCTGATTGGGCAGGTTGTCATGTGCATCCCAGCCCTGATGGTAAAGTTGGACGAACCGCACGCCGTTTTCAGAAAGCTTCCTTGCCAAAAGGCAATTGGCAGCATAGGTGCCGGGAACCAGACAGTCCGGGCCATAGAGTTTGATTATGCTGTCCGGTTCTTTGGAAGTATCGGTGATTTCAGGAACTGCCGTCTGCATTCGGTACGCCATTTCGTACTGTTGCACCTTAGCTGTAATCTGTGGATCATTGAATTCCTGAGAGTTCAGTTCATTCAGGGCAGCGATCTGATCGATCATTTTTCGACGCTGATCCCGGCTCATGCCGTCGGGATCGGAGAGGTAGAGCACCGGGTCCTCGGAGTTGGAAAACTGCACCCCCTGATGTGTTGCGTCCAGAAATCCATTACTCCAAAGTTTGGAATAGACGCCCTGACCATTGCCTTTTCCACGACTCAACAGCACGCAGAAAGCAGGAAGGTTGGCATTTTCACTTCCCAAGCCATAGCTTAGCCAAGAACCCATACTTGGTCGGTTGCCTACCTGAGCGCCCGTTTGGAAAAAAGTCAATGCAGGATCGTGATTGATCGCTTCGGTATGCATGGATTTGACGATCAAAAGATCATCCACTACGCTGGCGATATGGGGGAAAAGCGAGGAGATCCACGCCCGACTTTCTCCGTATTGATTAAATCCGAAATAAGAACCCACCAGGGGAAAGGAACTTTGCCCAGCGGTCATACCGGTCAAGCGCTGACCCATCCGTATGGATTCGGGTAATTCCTGTCCGAAGTTTTTGTTCAAAAGCGGTTTGTAATCAAAAGTTTCCAATTGAGAAGGGGCACCGTTTTGGAACAGGTAAATGATCCGCTTGGCCTTTGGGGCAAAATGAGGAAGCGCCCGCATCAAACCGTCTTCGGCCTCCTGCTTTCCTTTGAATAAATCCGGGATTAAAAGTGATCCCAAAGCCACACTTCCAATGCCCAAGCTTAGCCTCGAGAGAAACTTCCGTCTGTTTTGATTTAGTCCCTGCTCTAATATTTCTTTTTCCATCTCAACTTTTGGTTATTGTTTCTTCCAGATTATACAAGGTCATGATCACCTGCATCAGTGCAGCATTTTGAGGTGTGATCGCCTTTTCATTCATGGGGTATTCACCCACATCAAGGGCTTGTTTTGCTTTCTCAGGATTATTTTTGAATTCATCCAGTTGGCTTTCATAAAAGTCGATGAGGAGATCCTTTTCCTTTGATTTCATTTCCCGACAAACAATCCGCTTGAAAGCTTCTTCGATCGCCTTTTCTTCATCAAGAATACTTTCCGAAAGTTTGGTAGCCAAAACCCGTGCAGCTTCCAGCACCATCGGATCGTTCATCATAACTAGCGCCTGAAGTGGGGTATTGGTCCGGTTTCGGCCGATTTCGCATCGGTCTCGGTTACTGGAGTCGAAAATAATGGCTTTGGGAGGAGGTACGGTGAGCTTAATGAAATTGTAGATCCCTCTGCGATAGAGCTTATTGCCGGTATCCTGAATGTAGGTGGCTAATGTACCACGACCTGAAGTGGCCGCTTCCCAAAGTCCGGAAGGCTGATAGGGTTTGACACTCGGTCCGCCGATTTCTCCGTGGAGGAGTCCGCTACTGGCCAAAACCAGGTCCTGGATATGTTCAGCAGGCAGTCGCAGTCGGGGAGCTCGTGCCAGGTAAAGATTATCGGGATCGATTGTCAGGTGAACTTTTGATATCACGGCAGATTGGCGATAAGTAGCCGAAAGCATGATTTGCTTGATCAGTCGCTTGATGTCCCAGCCGTTTTCCATGAAATCAGCAGCCAGCCAATCCAGTAGTTCGGGATGGGTCGGTAGGTCTCCCTGCATTCCAAAGTCTCCGGCTGATTTGACGATTCCCTTTCCGAAAATTTCCTGCCAGATTAAGTTTACAAACACCCGGGAAGTGAGTGGATTATCGCTGCTGGTAGTCCATTGGGCCAGGCCTAGCCGATTTTTTTCCAGGTTTTCGGGAAATTCAAAAATTGATGCCGGAGTAGAGGCATCCACAGGGACGGTAGGTGCGTCATAAAGTCCCCGATCAAGAATATAGGTCGTGCGTTTTTCTTCGTTTTCGCCCATCACAGATACCATCAACTTGGTCGTGTCCGGATGGTTGATGAAGTGCAGGATACCGTCTAAGTCGTCTCGTTCGATCCAGAGAATGGGCGTTTTTGCAGGCTTGGTTTGGCTGATGTCGCCTTCAAATCCTTTTTCCTTGGAGTTGTTGAAAAAGGCAAATAGCTCGTAGTATTCTTTTTGGGAAAAAGGGTCGTATTTATGATCATGGCATTGCGCACACTCCATGGTAATGCCCAAAATCCCCTTGCTGAAGGTGTTGGTTTTGTCCAGGACGTATTCGATGCGATACTCTTCCTCGATGATACCACCCTCTTCGGTGTATTTGTGGTTTCGGTTGAAAGCCGTAGCTAAAATCTGTTCCTTGGTGGCATTTGGAAGGAGGTCTCCGGCAAGTTGCCAAGTGAGAAATTGATCGTAAGGAAGATTTTGGTTAAATGCATGGATTACCCAATCGCGGTAGGGCCATTGGGATCTGAATTCATCGTCCTGATAGCCGTAGCTGTCTGCGTAGCGGGAAATATCCAGCCAAAGAACGGCTAATTTTTCTCCAAAAGCGGGTTGATGAAGCAATTCATCCAGCAGCTTCTCATAGGTATTCTCTCCTGAAAAATCTGCGTATTTATCCAAAATAGCAGGAGAAGGGGGGAGGCCGGTCAAATCCAAACTTGCCCGCTTGATGAGTTCGTGGGGTTTGGCTTCGGGATTGGGTTCCAATTTTTTGGTCTGCATTTTTCGGAAGGTAAATGCATCGATTTCATTGTTTCCCCAATCGACTTTAGGGACTTCCGGTTTTTTTACTTTCAAAAATGCCCAGTGCGGCTC
Source organism: Algoriphagus boritolerans DSM 17298 = JCM 18970 (assembly GCF_900108085.1). Classification (GTDB taxonomy): domain Bacteria; phylum Bacteroidota; class Bacteroidia; order Cytophagales; family Cyclobacteriaceae; genus Algoriphagus; species Algoriphagus boritolerans. The sequence continues at coordinate 43,216 of NZ_FNVR01000017.1, read as the reverse complement.
GTATTTGGCACCTTGTTCGATCCAACGCTTAATCAACGTGATCTCTTCTTCACTGAGCGAAAGATTGGACTCCGGCGGAGGCATCATTTCACCGGGATCGGTAGAAGTGATGCGGTGGAAAACTTCGGATTTTTCAAGATTGCCGGATACCAAAGCAAATTTTCCCGGACTTTCTTTCAATGCGGCATAGGCTCCCGCTTCGGTATCCAAGCGTAAGTCTGCCTCACGTTTATTGGCATCCGGGCCATGACAGGTAAAACACTTGTCGGAAAGGATGGGTCGGATGTGGAAGTTGTAGCTGATCTGATCCGAATCATCCAAATCAATAGAAGCCTCTTCTTTTCCATTACAATTCCAAAAAAGAATGGTCAAGAAAAGTCCAGCCACAAAACCTGAAAATTTGAAATAAGTCATTTTACAAATGGGGATTGGAAATCTTAAGTTATGGAAAAAATTTAAAAAAGGTATCCTGCCTTTGTGTTAAAAAAAGAAAAACTTACCAAGTTGAAATTTACGCCTAATAATCCCCAAAGCTCAATTAATTTTGATTATCAGGAGATTGAATGAGTAATTTTTGCAAAAGAATTAAGACTGAAAACGCAATAGTTCCCAATTTTATCCTTCTAGGTATTAGCTGATCAAGATGCAGGGCAGTACCTAGATTCGAAAAAATTAGATGATGGAGAAGCTGAAAATTGTCGTTCCAGGCCTTTTGGTCCTACTCTTTTTGCTGAGTTGCTGCAAAGTATATCTTGATGTCGAAAAACTCAAATCCAAAGTTTCAAAAAAAATAAGAGCTAGGGATTTTGATGTTAGTTCGTTAAATAAACTTGTAGTAGGTAATCGATTAATATTGAGAACGATTGATGGGAAAAAGTATCTTTTATTCTATGAAGGTGTCAATGAGGGGAAATTGATTGGAAAATCTATAAACCATGTTCTGAGGCAAGCTGAGAACATCAAAAATATTGAATTATCTGTTTCTGATATAGAAAAATTATGGGTGCAAAGAGTGAGTGCGGCCGCTACTGTACCGATTGTTTTAGTCTGTTCATTGGGATTGGCTATGGGGATTTTGATAATAAGTCTTGCCTTAAATCCCATCTCATTAAATTAAAAAAGCCACTCTTTCGAATGGCTTTTGATTTTTTGACTTTTGCTCTTAATATCTAACCACGGAGAAATCAAAGGTTTCGAGAAACTTCGTGGTGAAATTTCCAGCCTTAAATTGCTCGTCTTCCAACAAGGCAATGTGAAAAGGTATCGTGGTTTTGATCCCGTCAATTACGAACTCTTCCAAGGCGCGCTTCATCCGGACAATCACTTCCTCTCGGGATTGACCGCTGACGATAAGCTTTGCAATCATGGAATCGTAGTTTGGTGGAATAACATATCCTGCATACACGTGCGAATCTACTCTCACACCTCTACCTCCCGGGATGTGTAGGTTCAGAATTTTCCCCGGGCTTGGTCTGAAATTGTGTGCGACATCTTCGGCATTGATTCTACACTCCATCGCAAACAGCTTGGGATAGTAGTTTCTTCCTGAGATTGTATCTCCAGCTGCTACTTTAATTTGTTCCTTGATCAGGTCAAAGTCAGTGACTTCTTCGGTGATCGGATGCTCCACCTGAATACGGGTGTTCATCTCCATGAAATAGAAGTTGCGGTCTTTGTCGACCAAGAATTCGATTGTACCTGCTCCTTCGTAGCTAATGGCCTCAGCACCTTTAATGGCAGCTTTCCCCATTGCCTCACGAAGTTCATCCGTGATAAACGGAGAAGGGGTTTCTTCCACTAGTTTTTGGTGCCTTCGCTGGATAGAGCAATCGCGCTCGGATAGGTGGCAAGCTTTACCGGTTTTGTCACCGATGATTTGGATTTCGATGTGTCGAGGTTCTTCTACATATTTTTCCAAATAGAGGCCATCGTTACCAAAGGCCGCACCTGATTCCATTTTAGCATCATCCCAAGCTTTTTTGAAGTCTTTGTCTTCTCGGACGATACGCATACCTTTTCCTCCACCACCTGCGGTGGCTTTGAGGATAATCGGGTACCCCATTTCATTGGCCAGTTTCAGACCTTGTTCGACGGTATCGATCAGTCCTTCTGACCCAGGGATGGTCGGAATACCGGCAGCTTTCATGGTAGCTTTGGCAGTAGCTTTATCTCCCATTTTGGCAATCATATCCGGAGAAGCGCCGATGAATTTGATGCCGTACTCTTCACAAATCCTTGAAAACTCCGCGTTTTCGGAAAGGAAGCCATACCCCGGGTGAATCGCATCTGCATTGGTGATTTCAGCCGCAGCTATGATTCTTGGGATATTCAGGTAAGATTCTCTGCTAGGTGCAGGTCCGATGCATACCGCTTCGTCCGCAAAGCGAACATGCAAGCTGTCCTTGTCTGCAGTGGAATATACGGCCACCGTATTGATCCCCATCTCTTTACAGGTACGGATGATTCGGAGCGCGATCTCTCCACGATTTGCTATTAATATCTTTTTAAACACAGTCTTATTGAGATTAAGTGAAAAAATCAACCGGCCGGATCTACTAAGAACAAAGGCTGATCGTATTCTACAGGGCTGGCGTTGGAAACGAGAATTTTCACAATTTTGCCTGAAACCTCAGATTCAATTTCATTGAATAATTTCATCGCTTCAATGATACAAACGGTCTGTCCGGCTTTTATGGTAGCTCCTTCCGTGGCAAAAGGATCCGATTCAGGGTTGGGCGAAAGGTAGAATGTACCAATCATCGGAGATTTGATTTCGATCAGATTGGATGGAGCAGCGGCAGGTGCTGGTGCAGGAGTAGCGACCGGAGCAGGTGCAGCGGCTACCGGATTTGGTGCCGGAGCTGCAGCGGGTGCCTGGACAAACTGGGCAGATTCCGCATATTTTTTTATGGAAAGTTCGAATTCCTCTGTTTTGATTTTGACCTCTGCCAGGCCGGAATTGGAGATGTAATCGATCAATTCCTGGATCTCTTTAGCTTTCATAGAGTTTTAGTTAGATTAAATGTCATAAGACACTTTTTTGTGGGTTTAAAAACAATAAACCTGTGTAATTTAAGGAAATCACACAGCCAAAAACAAGTTATTTTACTCTTTCCGAATAGGACCCATCCCGGGTGTCGACCCTGATCATGATATCCTGCTCCACAAAAAGAGGAACCATAACAGTGGCACCGGTTTCGAGAATTGCGGGTTTTAGCGCATTGGTTGCAGTGTCACCTTTCACACCCGGCTCGGTATAAGTTATCATCAATTCAACGAACGGAGGCAACTCAACAGAAAGTGGAGTTTCCGTTTCATCATGGATGAGTATGTCTACGATTTGTCCATCTTTCAGCAGCTTCGGTCGTTCGATCAGTCGTTCTTCCAATGAAATCTGCTCGAAAGTTTCGATGTTCATGAAGTTGTAACCCATGTCATCTGCATAGAGGAATTGAAACGGGCGTTTTTCTACCCTGGCGGTGGTTACTTTCTCGCCGGCGTTGAAAGTTTTATCCAAAGTCTTGCCGGAGCGGAGACTTTTTAATTTTGTTCGGACGAAGGCTGCTCCTTTTCCTGGTTTTACGTGCTGGAATTCGACGATAGAATAGATGTCATTGTTCATTTCCAGACAAAGGCCATTCTTAAAATCTGCAGTACTTGCCATAATTTATTTGTTGAATTTTTTGGTTTATTTTTTAGGATCATAGGCCCACTTCAAATAAATGGCACCCCAGGTAAAACCTCCTCCAAAAGCTGCCAAGATGAGGTTATCCCCTTTGTTTAATTGGCTTTCATACTCCCAAAGGCAAAGCGGAATAGTTGCTGCGGTAGTATTTCCATAGCGTTCGATGTTCATCATGACTTTTTCGGATCCGATACCCATACGGTTGGCTGTTGCGTCGATGATTCGCTTATTTGCTTGGTGGGGAACCAACCAAGCTACATCTTCACCTTTCAGGCCATTTCGTTCCATTACCTCAGCACTGACATCTGCCATGTTGGTAACTGCAAATTTAAAGACTGAGGCACCTTCCTGATACGCGAAATGCTCGCGGGCAGCCACAGTTTCCAGAGTGGCAGGACGTCTGCTTCCACCTGCTTTCATATGAAGGTAGGGTTCGCCTGATCCATCTGATTTAAGAATTGCATCCATGATTCCTTCTTCCTCGGTCGTTGCCTCCAACAGGACTGCACCGGCACCGTCCCCAAAAAGAATGCAAGTAGTCCGATCCTGATAATCTACGATCGAAGACATTTTATCGGCACCTACCACGATTACTTTTTTATGAGTGCCTGACTGGATAAACTGAGCTCCTACCTGAAGGGCGTATAAAAATCCAGAGCAAGCGGCCGCTACATCGAAACTGAAGCTTTTTTTGGCTCCAACCTTATCAGCGATAATGTTTGCTGTAGCCGGGAAGGGAAGATCAGGCGTCACGGTCGCGCAAACGATCATTTCGATTTCAAGCGGATCGGTGTTTGTTTTTTCAAGCAGTCTCTTGACAGCTTCTACAGCCATGACAGAGGTTCCCTGATTTTCGCCCTTAAGGATTCTTCTCTCCTTAATTCCGGTGCGCGAGGTGATCCATTCATCATTGGTCTCCACGAGCTTTTCAAGTTCTGCATTGGTCAATCGGTATTCCGGAACATATCCTTGGATCCCGGTGACTTTGGCTCTGATTTTATCCATTCTTGTAAGTTTGAAAGAGGTGTTTAACTAGATAAAAACCTCAAGCTGGGTTGTAGTTTTTCCAGGGGGAATCCAGAGAAAGGTCAAAAATAGCATAATGACCCTTGTCCACCAAAACCTCCGAGTACCGAGCTATTCAAGTTGCTGCAATTCAGTAGTTTTGAGTTTTATACAAAAAAAATCCACTCCTTTTTTGGAATGGATTTTCATTTTTTTTCGTGGCTGAAATTATGCTCTTACTTCTTTCTCGATGATTACTTGTCCTTTGTAGTACAATTTGCCATCAAGCCAAAATGCTCTGTGTGGTAGGTGCATTTCACCTGTAGTTTGACATTTTGCCATTCCGGGAGCTTCCAGTTTATAATGAGTTCTTCTTTTATCTCTTCTGGTTTTGGAAATTTTTCGTTTAGGATGTGCCATTTTATGTGTGGTTTATGATTATTCTTTCTTTTTCAGTTTCATTAATTGTTCCCATCGTGGATCGATGGGCTTGATTTCTTCTCCGCTCTCAGGACTTTCTTCCTCTGGGCCTAATTCATCGTCGATGTAGACATAGCCGCCCGCTACTTCCAATTCTTCATCATCCAATTCATTTCGGTGGTCCGGATGAATTTTTTTGAGTGGAAGTGCAAGTAAGATAAACTCATAGATCAGTTGTGCTACATTGATTACCGGAGTATCTCTGGTGATCATGAAGACCTCCTCATCTATTTCCTTTTCTTCAGAACCAAATTTATAGATCATCTTTTCGGAAAAATCCAAGGGATAATCGAATATTTCTAAGCTACGGTCGCAGGTTAATTGAACACTTCCCTTGATATGGAAACCGACTTCAATCAAATTTGCACCTTTATCCAAAATGACCCGTACAGCCAAGTTGCCTTTTTCGACGATCTCATTGTCTTCGAAATTTTGGAAAAATGAATTGCCAATTTCGAAATCAATCTCGTGTATTCCTTCTTTGAACTTAATTACTTCAATATCAAAGGTTTTCCAGAATTTCACGATTTGTCCTCCCGATTTAAGTCCGCAAATGTAGGTATTATTTTAAAATAGCTAAAACAGAACCTGAAATTATATTTGGTTACTACCAATTTTTCTTTGTAAAAGCAGGTTAACCCGCTGCTTCCTCTCCTTCATGCAACTGGAAAATATCTGAAGCAAGCAGTAAGGCCGCCCGCATAGAGCCTTCATCCGCCAGATTTTTACCGGCAATATTATACGCTGTGCCATGGTCCGGCGAAGTGCGGATTACAGGTAATCCTGCCGTGAAATTGACCCCTGAACTGAATGCGATTGACTTGAATGGGATCAGTCCCTGATCGTGGTACATGGCAAGTACTCCGTCAAACTTTTGTTGATGCATCATTCCAAAAAAGCCGTCTGCTGGATAAGGTCCAAAAATGTATTTGTTTTGATCCTTAAGTTCTTTGATTGCAGGTTTGATGATTTTTTCCTCCTCTTCACCCAATAGACCATCCTCACCGGCATGAGGATTTAATCCAAGTACAGCAATTTTTGGTTTGTTTATCCCAAAATCCTCTTCCAAACTCTTAAGAAAAATAGTGGATTTTTTAATGATTTTATCCTTGGTGATGCTCTCAGGCACCTTGGCAAGCGGAAGGTGTCCTGTAACCATGGCCACTCGGAATTGATCGTCTACCATCATCATCAAGCTATCTTTGGCACCAACTGACTCTGTGATAAACTCAGTATGTCCTATAAAATGAAAATCTTCAGAATTGATGTTACTTTTATTTAAAGGGGCGGTGACTAAAGCCTGGATTTTTCCATCTCTCAAGTCAGCAACAGCAGCCTTGAGAGCCTCCAATGCCATTTTCGAAGCCTCAATGGTTTCTATTCCCGGGATCACCTCAGGAGATTCTTCCATGACGTTGATCACGTTTACTTTTCGATGCTGGATTTCATCCAAGGTACGAATCTGGGTAAAATTGAAATCCTCCAAACTCATCAGCTTTCGGTAGAAAGTAATCACTTTCCCATGGCCATAGATCACCGGAGTGAAAGACTGGTAAACCCGATTGTCGGACAATGCCTTCAATGTGACTTCAACTCCGATACCATTGATGTCTCCGATGCTGATACCTATGATGGGTTTTTGTTTTCTGACGTTCATTTTATAGTCTGATGGATGAGTAGACGGGGACAAATTTCCCGAACCTTTAGGAATATTCCCTTATTTTTAGGCCTGCAAGTTATAAAAATTTATCTCAGCCTAAGGATGGAAAAAGTCAAACCTAAAAAGCATCTTGGACAGCATTTTCTGACTGACTTGAGCATCGCTGAGCGTATAGCAAAGGCAGTCAGGGGCCATGATGGAGTAAATAAAGTCCTTGAAATCGGTCCCGGCATGGGAGTATTGACTGATTATCTTCTGAAAAATCCCCAGGAACTTTACCTCATCGAGATTGACAGAGAAAGTATCGCTTACTTGCATAAGAAGTACCCGGAGTTGGGAGATCGAATCATCGAGGGAGATTATCTGAAGTATGATGCGTCACGTGTTCTGCCGGAAAAATATTCCATAGCAGGTAATTTTCCCTACAATATTTCTTCCCAGATTTTCTTCAAAGTACTCGAAGAGAAAGATCGCGTCACTGAAGTGGTCTGTATGCTGCAAAAAGAAGTGGCGATGCGGATTGCTTCGCCCAAAGGGAACAAGGACTATGGGATTTTGTCTGTGCTTTTGCAGGCGTGGTATGACATCGAGTACCTGTTCACTGTGCCTCCTACGGTATTTGATCCTCCTCCAAAGGTGAATTCTGGAGTGATTCGCTTAACCAGAAACTCGGTGGAAAAACTGGATTGCGATGAAATGCTTTTCTTTAAAGTGGTCAAGGGAGGCTTCAGTACGCGAAGAAAAACACTTCGAAACGCGCTGAAATCATTTGAGCTGACAGAAGAGTTTAAAACTCATCCCATCTTGGATAAGCGTGCGGAGCAGTTGGATGTGGCTGATTTTGTGTTTTTGACTCAACAAATCAAAGAAGGACGTGGAGGCAATTAAGCAGTTTGAATTATCCAAGGAATACCTGGAAAGTCTCCGGTTGGGGATTGAGCAAGAGGATGTTGATTTCATTAGAGAGTCACTAGAAGGCGTAAACGTCGCCGATATTGCAGCGATTCTTGACGAATTGAGCATGCAGGAGTCAGTGTATGTGCTCCGCCTGCTCGAAAAGCAACTTGCGGCTGATATTCTGATTGAGTTGGATGAGGTCACGCTTTTCAAAGTTTTGAAAGAGTTTGAAAACGTGGAAATCGCTGCCTGGATTGAGCTCATGGACTCTGATGACGGTGCGGATATTCTAAATCTTCTGTCTGAAAAGGATCGGGAAGCAGTTATTTCGGAATTTCATGATAGGGTCAAATCAGAGCAAATACTCGAACTCCTTCGCTATGAGGAAGATACCGCAGGTGGTATCATGGCCAAGGAATTTATCCGTGCCAATAAAAACTGGAATATCGTTCAGACGATCAATGAGATCCGCCGACAGGCCGAAAACGTGGAAAAAATTTACTCCATCTATGTTGTCGACAACAGGCAGCATTTATTGGGGCGAGTTTCGCTCAAAAAAATTATCCTGGCAGGATCAGACACGAAAATCGAAGACATCTACGATGAAGATGTGATTTCGGTTCCGGTTCATATGGATCAGGAGGAAGTGGCCTCTGTGATGAGAAAGTATGACTTGGAATCGGTACCGGTAATCAATGCAAAAAACAAGCTCGTAGGTCGGATCACTGTCGATGATATTCTGGACGTCGTACAGGAAGAGGCAGATGAGGATATTCAGGCAATGTCGGGTATCTCGGATCAGGTCGATGAATACGATAGCGTCTATAAACTCACCAAAGCAAGACTCCCCTGGTTGATGATTGGCATTATCGGAGGGCTTTTTGGTGCAGGGTTTATCGGCTTTTTTGAGGAGGGATTGGCAAAAGTTACCGCTTTGGCATTCTTTATTCCACTGATTACAGCGACAGGTGGAAACGTTGGAATTCAGTCCTCTACGCTGGTAGTGCAGTCTTTGGCTAATAAATCCGCATTTGATGACAGCCTTTCCCGGCGATTTGTGAAAGGACTATTGGTCGCTGTGATCAACGGCTTGGTGTTGGCTTCCTTTGTATTTGGCATGGTGGTATTGTTCTATGGAAATGAGGTCAAGTTTGCCATGGTGGTATCGATCGCCCTCTTTTCGGTTGTAGTTCTAGCTTCCTTTATGGGAACATTCACCCCATTGGTCTTGGACCGATTTGGGATTAATCCCGCCTTGGCCTCAGGCCCCTTTATTACCACAGCCAACGATTTAATTGGTTTAGCAGTCTATTTTTTGGTCGCAATGTCTTTGCTGAATTTATAAGAAAATGAAAATCCTGATAATTGACGAAATGCACCCGAGCATAGTGCCAATGCTTTCCAAGCAGGGGCATCAAGTAGCGTATTTTCCCAAGATCACCCGAGCCGAAATTCTGGAAACCGTAGCTGAATTTGAAGGGATGATTATCAGGTCCAAAACCCCCATGGATCGGGAGCTCCTGGAAAAGGCCGTCAACCTGAAGTTTATCGGAAGGGCTGGTGCGGGGTTGGATCAGATCGATCTGGATTATATGGTCGAGAGAGGAGTCAAGCTCTTTCATGCTGCAAAAGGCAACAGGGATGCTGTCGCCGAACATGCAGTTGGAGGCTTGTTGACACTTTTAAATCAACTCATCAAAGCTGACTCCGAAGTAAGAAAAGGAATCTGGGATAGGGAAGGAAACCGGGGTCATGAGCTCAAGGGAAAAACCGTGGGGATCATGGGCTTTGGCAATATGGGTCGTGCTTTTTCCAAGCGATTGAGTGGCTTTGGAGTTAAAATCCTGGCCTACGATAAATACAAGGTGGACTTCGGATCCGATGCTGTGCAGGAAGTCATCTGGGAAAAACTTAAATCCGAAGCGGATATTCTGAGCATTCATGTGCCACTCACTGCTGAGACCCGTAATTTCTTCACTTTGGAAGAATTGGTCAGCTTTGCCAAGCCTTTTTGGCTGATCAATACTGCAAGGGGAGAAGTGATTAGTTTTGCTACGCTGAATACCGCATTGGATCAGGGAATCTTACGTGGGGCGGTTTTGGACGTGCTGGAAAATGAGAAGTTTAAGCACTTTTCTCCGGAGCAAAAAGCTGAATTTCAAAAACTCGCTCAACGCGAAAATGTGATCTTTTCGCCGCATGTCGCAGGATGGACTTTTGAGTCTTATGAGAAAATCAACAAGGTGCTGGCAAAAAAGATACGAAAGGCCTTCAGTGAATGAAATATGGCTTTTTGAAAAGCAGGAACAATTTTTTAGACTTGCTTTGTCGGAAACCTTTCTTATCTTTGAGCATAAAATAAGCGAAAAAGCAAAGTAACGGTCTCCACCACGTGACCGTTACTTTGTTTTTTGTGCCTTTCGAAAAGAATTAAAGCTATGTCAAAAGTACAATATTACACCGAAGAGGGACTTAAGAAATTGAAAGACGAACTTCAGGAATTGAAGGGGAAAGGTCGACAGGATATTGCAAGGCAAATCGCCGAAGCGAGAGATAAAGGTGACCTGAGTGAAAACGCCGAATACGATGCCGCCAAAGATGCGCAAGGGCTATTGGAACTTAAAATCGCCAAACTGGAAGCTGTCGTTGGAAATGCCAGAATCCTGGATAATTCACAAATGGATACGTCCAAAGTCGGAATTCTTTCCACAGTGAAAATCAAAAACGTAAAGAATGGAATGACTGTAAGCTACAAGTTGGTTTCAGAAGAAGAAGCCGACCTGAAAGCTGGGAAAATCTCCCTGGCTTCTCCTTTTGGCAGAGGTTTGGTTGGCAAAGTCATTGGCGATATTGCTACTATCAATGCCCCGGCAGGAGAACTACAGTTTGAAATCCTGGATATTACCTATTAATCACCTGTCCCGGATTTTTCCGGGATTTTTTTTGCGAAAAATATGGCAACCATCTTCACCAAAATCATCAATCGGGAAATTCCCGCGCAAATCATCAGCGAGGACGAGCATCACATCGCATTTTTGGATATCATGCCTTTGGTAAAAGGCCATGTACTCGTGGTACCCAAAAAAGAGGTAGACTACATCTTCAACATGGAGCCAAATGAGCTGGCAGGACTTCATCTTTTTGCGCAGCAAGTGGCCAAAGCCATGGACAGAACGATCAAGTGCACCCGCATCGGTGTGGCCGTCATTGGACTGGAAGTTCCCCATGTACACATTCATTTAGTACCCTTAAGGACGATGGATGATATCAATTTTACCCGACCAAAATTGAAGCTTACAGCTGAGGAATTGGCGGAGGTCGCGGATACGATTAGAGGGGGATTTTAGGAAGAAGTGATCAGTCGCAGTGAAGATTGTGTAAGTCGTGAGGGGTAAGTTGTCTACAGACGATTAAACTCTGCCATTTCAGCTTTCAAACTTTATACTTCATACTTACAATCTGCCCACTGTGTCTGAATACATTGATCACTGATCACAGTCCGTTGAAAACCAATCACTTCACCGGTTTGATCCAAATATTCCGATACAACACCTCGTGTCCTTCAGCCTGAAGCTTCAATCCTCCCGGAGTATCTGTAATCCCTTTTCCACCGTCATTTCCTCCATCAATTCCTGAGTTTGGACCCCCCCATACCTGCTGGATTTCCACATCATCGTGAATTTTTACTCCGTTGAAATGGATGGTAACCCGAGCCTTTTCAGTCAACTGACCATTTACAAATCGCGCTGCGCGGAATTTAATGTCATAGGCATTCCAATTCCCCGTGCCATTGTATTCTTCGGATGTTGGAAGATGCTCATTGATCACTGCGGCCAAGCCATGCAGGCCGTAGTCTCCATCCAAGATTTGGATTTCGTACCGGTTTTGAAGATAGACTCCGCTGTTGCCACCCTCTTTTTTGATCAAAAACTCCACATGGGCTTCGAAGTCACGAAACTCATCCTTGGTCACAATATCTGCGGCACCATATTTTCCTCCCGCTCCTGCAGGATCGTTGCTGCTGATTGCTTTGCCACCGTCTACCGGATCGGTCACTTCCGGCCATTTGATGGGCATCTCAGCCGAAAAGCGTGGGCCTTCCCAGTATTTCCAGTTTTTATGTAATGATTTGGCTGTGCCATCCAGGTATACTTTTGCACCTTTTGGGGCTTTTGTTCCTAAATAAGAAGCCTCCTGTGCCGTTACAGACACGGAAATTAGAAGTGCCAGTGCACTCACGATAAGTTTGAGGGTCATAGGTTTTGGGTTTTTTAAATAATTATTTCTGAAAATCCATTTTAATGGTTTTTCCAGCTTTCAATTTGGTTAATTTTAACCTAATTCTAATCTTTTATACAGTATGAAATGGCAAGGAAGAAGACAAAGCTCCAATGTAGATGACAGACGGGGACAAGGTGGTCCAAAAATGGGAGCAGGTGGTTTTAATCCATTGCTCTTAGGTCCATTGTTGAAACTTCTTTTTTCCAAAACCGGGATGATCATCGCGGGCATTTTTATAGTTGGGTCGATTGTGATGGGATACAATCCGCTCAATCTATTAAGTGGATTAATTACAGGGGGTGGTCAGGGCTTTACCACTGAATCCAATTACACTCCGACTGCCGAAGAGGATGAATTGGCCCAATTTTCGGCTACCATCCTAGCAGATACCGAAGTGGTTTGGAATGAGTTGTTGCAAGATTATCGAGAACCTACTTTAGTGCTGTATACCGGTTCGGTTTCATCTGCCTGTGGGTCAGCATCGAGTGCGACTGGCCCGTTTTATTGTCCTGCTGATGAGAAATTGTACATTGACTTGAGCTTTTTTGAGGATATGGAATCCAAACTCCGGGTCGGGGGTGATTTTGCTTATGCCTATGTGATTGCGCATGAAGTAGGTCATCATATCCAAAAAATCATGGGAATCACAGATGAAGTTCACAGTCTTCGGGGAAAAGTCAGTGAAAAGGAATATAATCTAAATTCAGTCCGGTTGGAGCTTCAGGCTGATTTTCTAGCTGGGGTGTGGGCGCATCATAGTCAGCGAAATGTAGGAATGATGGAAGCAGGAGATTTGGAAGAAGCGCTGAATGCAGCCAATGCAATTGGCGATGACAGACTGCAGAAACAATCCACAGGACGGGTAGTACCTGACTCTTTCACTCATGGCACCTCAGCCCAGCGGATGAAATGGTTCAGAAAAGGATTTGATACCGGAGATTTGAAGCAGGGAGATACCTTCAGCACGAGGGACCTCTAAGTCAAAAACTTTCTCACTATTTAAGGAAGTTGAGGGAATTGAGGTTTTATATTCTATGTTGTCTTGCGTCTTCAGGCGCTGGACACATTCCTTTTTTTTCGCAAATGCTGCTTTCGGAAAAGCGCCCTAGCACAGCCCTCTAAATTTCCTTAATGCTTGAATAACCTTAAAACCAGCCAAATACTGTCCCGATACTCTTCAACCCCAAAATCAAGGTGATCAGCCAAATACATCCTGCAATCCCGGTGGCCAAGGGGCGGTTTCGATGCAAGCCGAGTACGGAATTTTGCGAAGCAATCCAGATAATCCAAGCACTGATTACAGGTAAAAGGACTCCATTTGCGAGCTGGGCAAGGGTGATCAGTTGCACAGGCTTAATCCCAAATGAAGAGAACAAAAGCCCCAATCCAACAATTGCTCCCATGCTCAAGCGCATGGGGTTGGACTTGATCTCCTGATCCCAATCCATAATGCCACACACTACAAATCCTGCAGCAAGCGGTGCTGTGAGACAAGAAGTCAGACCGGCTGCCAACAAACCAAAGCCCATCATGTACCCGGCGAAACTTCCAAATACAGACTCTAATCCTTTGGAAACGTCAATTGCTGAGGTGATTTCGGTACTCGTGTTTGCAGCACCGACCATGAGAATGGCCATCGAGACGACTCCACCAAAAATCACCGAAACAGCTATATCCCTTCGCATCAGGGGGAGGTCTGCTTCATTTTTCCATCGTTTTTTTACCAATGCCGCATAAAGAAATAAGTTATAAGGAACCACAGTAGTGCCAATCAGTGCCACTAAAGTAGGGATTTCAGCTTCTTCCCACTTTGGGATAAACCCTGCTAAAAGTGAAGAAAGGTCGGGTTTGGTCAGGATGGCGGTAATCGAAAATGCCAAAGACATTAAAATCACCAAACCCACAAGAATCCGTTCCAGGGCTTTGTAGCTTCCCGTCCAGAGCAGTAAAAAAGCAAGTGTTCCCAGAATGAAGTTTCCGAGCTGGAGTTGTAGGCCAAAAAACTCCACGATGGGTGCGTCCCAATAAAAAGCCAATCCCAGGTTTGCGCCGGAGATATTCCCGGATTCGTAGGCAGCATTTCCCATGACTACCGCCAATAGGATTAAAATCATGGAGAATACTCTAAAAACCGGATTTCCGGTTTGATTTCTCAGCAAAGTGCTCAAATCAGAACCGGTGACGATTCCGATTCTGCCTGAGATTTCCTGCAAAATAACAGTTGCCACGATGGAGAGCACCAAAGCCCAAAGTAATGAGAATCCGAAATTTGCTCCGGCCAGGGTGCAGACCGTCACTGTACCCGGACCGATAAATGCTGCTGCAATTAGAGGGCCTGGCCCCAGATTCCGAAAAGGGTTTTTACTGATCAATTCCTTATTTTTTCGGAAAATAGAGAATTGAAAAGAATTTTTGTAGGTTTTGGAGTTAGGTGAATTGGATTAATCGAAAAACACGGGCTATGATTTGGATAAAACGGGTAGGGAAGCTATTGGCTGGTTTGCTTTTGACGTGTGTGTTTTTCTTGCTTTTGCTCTACCGCAGTGATATTTCAGCGGAAGAGATAAATGACAAATATCAAACCCCTCAATCCCATTTTATTGAAGTGGACGGAGTCAATGTACATGTCCGATTTATGGGGGAAGGGGATCCTATTTTTTTACTGCATGGAAGCTTTTCTTCGCTCCACACTTGGGATGTCTGGCAGCAGGAGCTCAGTCCGTATTTTCTGACGATTTCCTTGGATTTTCCCGGTCATGGATTGACTGGGCCTGATGAATTGAAGCGTTATACAGTGGAGGATTACAGTAACTTGGTTCTTGCCTTGGCCGAAAAGCTTAACCTACGGAAATTCCATCTGACGGGGAATTCAATGGGTGGGGCTGTCGCCCTTCAGATTGCTTCGACCCGGCCCGATCAGGTCTTGACGCTGAATCTTGTGGACGCTTCCGGGGCACCCAGGATGGAGACCCGAAGACTCGATTCGACACAAACTTCGAATAGGGGCGGAGGCGCTTGGGTATTTAGTTTGATTAAGAATCCTGTTATTTCAAAAATTTTCCTGAAGTGTACGCCCAAGTTTCTTTTTGCCATGAACATGAAAGAGGTCTATGGTGATCCTTCCAAGATCAAATCGGCGACCACTGACCGCTATTTTGAACTGATGCTGAGGGAAGGAAACAGACAGGCGACTTTGGACCGATTAAGTATTCCAAGAAAATCGTCCGTGGATTTTGAGCGATTGACTATGCCTACTTTGATTCTGTGGGGAGGAAAAGATTCGTGGATTCCTGTTTCTCAAGGGTATGCCTTGGAAAAAGCCATTGCAGGTTCGAATCTGATCATTTTCGATGATGCGGGTCATGTACCGATGGAAGAAATTCCGACGGAATCTGTCGCAGAATATTTATCGTTTTTAGGGGTGGAGGTAAGAAAAAACTACCTTGAAACACCTAAACAAATGGTCTATGCCGACTGATGTTCTTTTGCTAGTAGTACTTGTCATTCAGATTTTTATCATTGGATTGATTTTTTTTAGAAAAAAAAATGAGCAGGAGAAAATCTTCCTTCAATCCGAGCTCGCCCGAATGAGCAAGGAACTTGCCCAGGCTTTGGGCGAAGCCCGAAAAGAATCCAGTGAAAATCTAGCCCAGCAATTTCGTCTCATTTTTGAAAATCAACGGGCAGGCTCCAAGGAGCAAAATGAGTCGCTGCGGGCTTTTGGGGAAGTAGTCCGGTCCACTATGCAAGACTTAAATGCGCTTCAACGTGAAAAATTCGGTCAACTGACGCTCCGACAGGATGAACTCGTCAAAAACACCGAAATGCGCCTCGAAAAAATTCGGGAAACTGTCGACGAAAAGCTTCAAAAAACACTTGAACTGAGGCTAGGGCAATCCTTCGAACTGGTCAGCAATCAGCTGCAGGCGGTACAAAAGGGCCTGGGTGAAATGCAATCTCTCGCCAATGGGGTGGGAGACCTCAAGCGTGTGCTGACCAATGTAAAGAGTCGGGGAATATTGGGTGAATATCAATTACAGGCACTTTTGGAAAACATGCTTGCGCCGGATCAATATATCCTGAATGCAGCGGTTAACGGCACCCGAGATCGGGTGGAGTTTGCCGTGAAGATGCCCGGACAGGATGAGATGGTGCTATTGCCGATGGACTCTAAATTCCCTCAGGAATCCTATTTGCGTTTGGTCGATGCCTATGAACTTGCAGACAAAGCTGCGATCGATTTTTATAGACAGGAATTGATCAAAGCGGTGAAGAAATCTGCTTTGGAAATACAGACCAAATACATTCATCCTCCTGCTACGACAGATTTTGCGATTCTATTTTTACCAGTGGAAAGTCTCTATGCCGAAATTCTACGCGAACCGGGGCTGGCGCAGCAGATCCAGCAGGATTTTAAAGTAATCGTAACCGGGCCTACTACCCTGTCCGCGATTTTAAATTCGCTTCAAATGGGGTTTCGGACGCTAGCGATTCAAAAAAGGAGTTCGGAGGTTTGGCAGGTACTCGGTGCAGTCAAAACCGAGTTTGGAACCTTTGGTCAGCTTTTGGAAAAAACCCAACAGAAAATTCACGAGGCGAATTCTGAGTTGGATAAGTTGGTAGGAGTGAGAACACGGGTGATTCAGCGAAAGTTGAAAGAAATTCAGGAGCTTCCTGATAAAGAGAGTAAAAAATTGCTGGAAGACTAAGCAAATGACCGGTTTGGAAAAAATTGAAATAATATTGGATTTGATACCCCCTATTTTTATACCTTTTGGGTCATTTTGCAAAAGAAATATGCTTAAGGACTGAAAATCATTCAGAAAGCATCTATTTTTGCCACCCTTTCAGATTACTCTTAAATACTTCTATGGGGCTGCACATTGTAATTGCCGGAGCCGGAGACATGGGTTACCACCTGGCCGAGCGATTAAGTTTTGATAATAAAGATATTACCCTCATCGATACCGAGCGAGATGTATTGGATTATGTAGCTTCCAAGCTAGATGTGATGACGATAGAAGGGGATGCGACCTCTCTTGATATCCTACAGCAAGCAAATGTGGATCGTGCAAGTATGGTCCTGGCTGTGACCACCTCGGAAAAAACCAATATCGTGACCGCGGTCTTGGCTAAGCAACTTGGTGCCAAGCGGGTGATGGCGCGAGTTAGAAATCACTCTTATCTCAACGAAGAAAATATTCCTTATTTTAATAATTTAGGAATTGATAATCTGATTTCACCTACCATGCTTTGCTCTCGGGAGATTTTCAATATGATTGAAAATTCGAGTTTCACGGAAGTATTCGACTTTGGTAGCGGGAGATTGAATATAGTCGGAATTACGCTTGATCAGTTTAGCCCCTTGGTAAACCAACGCATCATGGATACCAAGTCCAATCCAATCTATGATGACATCCGCATCATAGCCATTGTCCGCGATCAGAAAACCCTGATTCCCAGAGGAAGTACCATTATTCGTAATAATGATCACGTTTTTTTCATTTCAAACAAGAAAAATACCGAGACGATTCAGGAAGTACTCGGCCAGAAGAAAGTCAAGATCAAGAATATCATGATCATTGGCGGTGATGACATGGCTGTGACTACTGCCATCAAGCTCCAGGATAAGTACCGGGTGACCCTAATCAATAAGGATAAAGAACGCTGTAAATGGCTAGCAGAGCATCTTCCAAATACGCTGGTGATCAACGGGGATTACAAAAATATCGAGCTGCTCGTGGAGGAAGGATTGGAACACATGGATGCGTTTTTGGCATTGACCGAGTCCTCTGAAACCAATATCATTACCAGTTTGTCAGCCAAGAATCACGGTGTGTACAAAACCATTGCGCACGTCGACACGCGGGAATACATTCACATTTCGCACAGTATCGGAGTGGATTCCCTGATAAATAAAAAGCTGGTTGCGGCAAATGAAATCTCCAGGTATTTGAAAAAAGGCACGGTTGAGGCTGTTTCGGGGATTTATGGAGTAGATGCCGAGTTTATTCAGTACAGCGTAAATAAAAATAACAGACTGACCAAACATCCGCTGAGGGAACTGCACTTTCCCGAAACTGCAATAGTGGCGGGAGTGATCCGTGGAGAAGAAGTGTTTATTCCGGACGGAGACTTTTTATTGCATTTGAATGACAAGGCTATAGTTCTTGCCTTGCCTGAGGCTAAGTTGTCACTTGAAAAACTATTCCAATAACGAATGCTCCATTTCAAGGCGATAGGCAAAATCATGGGCGCCCTACTTTTTTTGATAGGGGTTTTGATGCTTCCTGCCGCAGCTATTTCCTGGATTTATCAGGAAAACTCCAATCCGATCATGATCTCGGCTGCGATCTCCCTTTTCATCGGGATGATTGCGTTTTTCTCCTTTTCAAAATATGATCAGTTGGTCAGGAAGCGGGAAGGATACCTGATCGTGGTATTAAGTTGGATTTTCATGACTGGATTTGGGATGCTTCCATTTATCCTTTCCGAGGAGGTTACCTCTATCACTGATGCGCTTTTTGAGACGGTTTCGGGCCTGACGACCACCGGAGCTTCTATTTTGACGGATATAGAAGTCATGCCCAAGGGACTGCTTTTCTGGAGAAGTATGACTCAATGGATTGGTGGCCTGGGGATTATCGTTTTGACGGTTGCCATTTTTCCGCTTTTGGGAATCGGTGGAATTGAGCTTTTCGTAGCAGAATCCCCGGGTCCGACTTCAGATAAGGTGCACCCCAGAATTTCTGAGACAGCGAAGCGACTTTGGTATATTTATGTAGGATTGACCATCGCTGCATCCTTACTTTTTTGGGCTGGAGGGATGACCTTCTATGACGCCATCAATCATGGTTTGACTACAATGGCCACCGGTGGTTTTTCGACCAAAAACGCCTCAATGGCTTACTATGATTCTGCCTTTATTCAATACACGGCAATCTTTTTTATGTTTTTGGCTGGTACCAATTTTACCCTGATTTATTTTGGATTAATCGGAAAGTTTAAAAAAGTGATACGAAGTGATGAGTTCAAAGCGTACTCTTTTGCACTGTTGGCACTTTCACTGATCATTTTTTTGCCGATCTACACGCAGTCCGACATCAGTGCAGAATTTGCATTTCGCAAGGCAGCATTTCAGGTGGTTTCCTTAGTTACGACGACCGGATTCGTGTCCGATGATTATACCCAATATGGAGAGGGAGTAGTATTTGTATGTTTTATGTTGCTCTTTTTGGGTGGATCCGCGGGTTCGACTGCGGGAGGGATAAAGTTTGTACGCCATGTTACCTTTTTGAAAAATTCCTGGCTTGAATTCAAGCGGATTGTTCATCCAAGAGCTGTTGTTTCATTGATTATCAACGGGGAGCGCGTCACAGGAAGAATCATCAACAACATCATGAACTTCCTGTTGATCTATTTGATCACGTTTGTGATAGGGTCAATGATCATCTCGCTTTTGGGTTATGATTTGGCCACTTCACTCGGTTCTGTGGCTACTTGCCTGGGAAACGTAGGGCCTGCAATCGGGCAGGTGGGACCGGTGGATAATTTTGCTTTCTTTTCGCCTGCGGCAAAAGTGGTCTTATCAGTAATGATGCTCTTGGGAAGATTGGAGCTCTTTACGATTTTGATCTTGTTTACGCCGTTTTTCTGGAGGGCGAATTAGGTTGGTCTATTTGCTTCTCTTTTTTATTTCTTGGATATCTACAAGATCTTGGGCTTCGAAGTCAGGAAATAGTATCATCCTTTCAGTTTAATCCTTTGAAAATATTTCCATTTCTCGTAGACTTCTATTTTTTCCAAATGACAACTACTACGCGTTTTCATGCTTTTATTTTCGGATCTATTTCATTTTTAATCGATAAACCAAAAATATTGGTCAAATTTTTTAATCGATCACCTCAAACTGCGCCATAATCTTAGCCACTTTATCCTCTATTGTTTCGGAAGAAATGTTGGTTCGGCTGAGTCTGTCTACCATGATCGGGAAAGAAAACGGCGTAAACTG
The DNA here is from genome assembly GCF_900108085.1 of Algoriphagus boritolerans DSM 17298 = JCM 18970. Lineage (GTDB taxonomy): Bacteria > Bacteroidota > Bacteroidia > Cytophagales > Cyclobacteriaceae > Algoriphagus > Algoriphagus boritolerans. The sequence goes on along the minus strand of NZ_FNVR01000017.1, from coordinate 23,197 downwards.
CACCGGATGCCTGACCACAATCTTTTTTTGATTGAGCTTTCGCAATGCCTGATAAAACATGTCCTGCTCCATCTGCTGATTGAGTGCTTCCTGCTTGGCTTGCTTCAGCAGAAGATTATCCGGATCGTATTGCTCAAAAACCTGATAAAGCAATCCGGAATTTGCCTGAATGTGCTTAAAAGTCATGGGCTTGCCGGGATAGCCCTGAAACACCAACCCTGCGATACTGGCGATCTCCCTAAATTTCCGACGTGACATTTCACTTTCATTCACGCAGTGAAGTATATCCTCTTCGATATTTTCCATGGAGAAAATGTCCTCTTCCAAGATGTCTTCAGCGGTTATTGCTGAGTCAGTCAGCAACTCAAACCCATAGTCATTCATCGCCATATTGAATGAAATCGGGAAATTCAGGGAAATGCGATATGCAATCAAGGCACTCATCAGCTCGTGCATCATGCGCCCCTCAAATGGATAGAAAAACAGGTGATAGCCTTCCTTGCTTCGATGGGATTCAATCAAAAAGGTGTTCTGATCCGGCACAATGGAGAGCTTATCCTGTAGGTCCAGAATCGGTAAAACCCTTCTCACTTCCTCGGATTTGATGATTCCTGAATTGTATTCCTGAAAAATCTGTAGAATCTTGTCTGAAAGCATGGAGGAGAGGGACATTCTTGCGCCCATCCAACTGACCACATTGCTGGTTTTCTTTTCGGAGAGTTTGACAAAAGCATTCAAATCTTTGACCTGAATTAATTCCAAAGGTCTTCCGGCAAAGAAAAAGCGATCACCGATTTTCATTTTTGCAATAAAATACTCCTCAACTGTCCCGAGGTAAGCACCGTTTTTAAACTTCACTTTCAGCATCGCATCGGAGACAATCGTACCCATACTCAGCCGATGCTTCATCGCAATTCGCTTGCTTTTGACCTTGTACAATCCGTCATCATCCAGACTGACTTTCAAAAAGTCTTCGTAATTGCCCAGCGAATTTCCTCCTTTGGTGATAAAGTCCATCATCCAGTTCATCTCTTCCTTGGTAAGTTGGGAAAAAGAGGCCGCACGCTTCACAACTGCAAAAATTTGATCCGGGTCAAACCCGTTACCTACTGCCAGCGTCACCAAAAATTGAATCAGCACATCATAAGGCAACTGTGGCGTAAACTGGGACTCCATTTCTTCCTTTTCAATGGCATCACGTAGCGCAGCAGCTTCGATGAGTTCCAGGGAATGGGTCGGAACAAAAAAGATCTCAGAGGGCAAACCCGGTTGGTGGCCTGCCCGACCTGCACGCTGGACAAAGCGCGAGACACCTTTTGGACTGCCTACCTGAATCACCCGATCAACAGGCCTAAAATCCACTCCCAAATCTAAGCTTGAGGTACACACAACCAGTTTCAATTTCCCTTCATGCAGCGCATTTTCGACCCAGGCTCGGACAGAATTGTCCAGCGAACCGTGATGCATCGCAATCCAACCCGCCCAGTCGGGTCGGGCTTCCAGTATTTTTTGATACCAAATCTCGGTTTGAGAGCGGGTATTGGTGAAAAGCAAAACAGTCCGTCCTGCCTCAATGATGGGAATGACCTGATCCATCATGCGGATGCCCAAGTGACCGTGCCAAGGGTATTTTTCGATTTCTTCCGGGAAAACGGAGCGGATCAAAATCTCTTTCGCAACCTTGGCTTTCACAATATGCAGCGGGAGATTTTCTCCCAAAAGCGCCTTGGAAGCATCCTGTAGATTACCTATCGTCGCCGAAACAGCCCACCTTCTAAAAGTCCCGGGACAAATCGACTGAATGTATTCCAAAGCCAACTGCACCTGCACGCCACGCTTATTGCCCACCAATTCATGCCATTCGTCCACGACAACTGCTTGGATCGATTGAAATAAATCCTTGTGGTCTTTTTGGGAGATCAGGACATGCAGTGTCTCAGGTGTGGTGATTAGACACTCGGGTGGATTTCGCTTCATTGCAGCCCGGGTTTTGGTGTCGGTATCCCCATTTCTTACCATCACTTGCCAGGGTAGTCCGATCACCTCGCAGACTTCCTGCATGGCTTTTTGGATGTCTTGGGACAAAGCTCGAAGCGGGGTGACCCAGATCAGTTGAATTCCGTTTTTTTGAGGTTTTTGCCAAGTATGGGGATTTTTTTGGATGTATTCCAAAAGGACAGGAAACCAAAGGGCGAATGTCTTTCCCGAACCTGTAGGCGCATTGAGCAGTCCGGATTTTCCGTCCAAATAATCCTTCCAAGTCTCAATTTGGAAGGGAAAAGGAGTCCAGCCCTTTTTCTCAAAATAGTCCAATCCGACCGCAAGTCGCTTATCCTCCATAGGTTTTCAACAAGGCTTTCAGATCATCCAAAGTGTTGGCTTCTTCCTTGGGTTTGTCTTTGCGCCAGCGCAATATTCGCGGAAACCGCAGTGCAATCCCACTTTTGTGACGGGGACTGTCCTGAATTCCTTCAAAGGCAATCTCAAAAACCAGTTCCGCTTTTACCGTGCGGACTGGACCAAAGCGTTCTCGCGTATTTTTCTTCACAAAAGCGTCCACTTCCCGCATCTCTGCGTCGGTAAGTCCAGAATATGCTTTGGCAAAAGGAACTAGGTTATCTCCTTCCCAAACCGCAAACGTATAATCGCTGTACAGGTCTGCCCGTCGTCCATGGCCTTTTTGGGCATAGATCATTACTCCGTCGATGGTCAGCGGTTCGATTTTCCATTTCCACCAGCCGCCACGCTTTCTTCCCGCTTCGTAGCTGGAGTCTTTTCGTTTTAGCATCAGGCCTTCGGCCAAATGTTCTCTGGAAAGGGAACGGATTTGTCTCAATTCCTCCCAGGAGGCTGCTTGTATCAAGTGAGGTAGTTGCAATCGCTCATGCGGAAATGCTTGATGAAGCCGTTCCAAATGACTTCGGCGCTGTTGAATCGGAAGATGTCGAATATCATTTCCTTCAAATTCTAAAAGGTCATATGCCAAAAGGCTGACCGGAGCTTCTTGGAGCTGTTTTTTGCTGAGGTTTTTTCTTCCAATCCGAGTTTGAAGGAGTGAAAAGGGCAGGGGTTCGCCATCCCGAAACGCCATAATTTCCCCATCGATCACCGTGCCGTTGGGGAGAGATTCTGCTAGTTCCAGCAGTTCCGGAAACTTGTCATTGACCAATTCCTCACCCCGACTCCAAAGGAAGGTTTCCCCATTTCTGCGAATGAGCTGTCCGCGAATTCCATCCCATTTCCATTCGGCTTGCCAGTCGCTGATATCCCCCAATTCTTGAGGATCGGTTTCCAGCGGATGAGCAAGGAAAAACGGATAGGGCTTGGAACTGTCCAGCTTCAGCTCCTGAGCGTCAAACAAAGCAGAGAAACTGACCTGCCGGGGATCCCAATTTCCCATCAGGGCATGTGCAATATTGGACTTGTCGAGTTGAAGTACTTTGGCGAGTGCCTGACTCATCAAACTCTGACTGACTCCAATCCGGAATCCTCCAGTGATGAGTTTATTGAAAATAAAGCGCTCGGTTCGGTCCAATTGAAACCAAGCCGCTTGGATTTTCTCCTTTTTGGCTTGTTCAGGAAGCTTTTCTAACTCTTGTAAAAAACAGATCCATTGACTCAAGTTCTTATCATTTTCCGAAGTGGGTAATGGTAGAAGCAGGGCAATCGTCTCTGCCAAATCTCCGACCGCATGATAAGATTCATCAAAAAGCCAATCTGGGATTTGGGCGAGTTCCTGGCACCATTCCCGAAGCTGTTTGGTGGAAATTTGCCGTTTTGGACGACGATGGGAAAATATTGCGACGGCCCAAGTCTTCTCCTCGTCAGCTGATTTCTCAAAAAAATCAACCAAAGCATCCACTTTGTCGCCGGTTTTATTGCTCTGGTCGAGTTTGGTGATCAGTTCGGCAAAGTGCTTCATGGTTCAAGAAGAATGGAAAATTGTGGGATTGGTGACTTTGGACACCAAGTTTATGCCTGAAAATGATAAATTTAAATCCGAATAAAACAGGAAGCGGAAGCTTTTCGTTACTTCATCAAACTCCATACAAATGAAAAAGTTACTCTTTGGATTATTGATCTCAATGGGGCTTGCTTCCTGTAGAGATATAAATGAACCTATCGACTATACTGGAAGAGAACTCAAATACACACTACATCAATCGAGTGAATTTGACTATACGGGAATTTTAACCATTCGTGAATATCCAAATAAAGAAATAGAGTTGGATATCCAACTTATTTGGGAAGGGTCACGGAACGCTAGCATAAATTTTCCGGCGCATTTGCATTTTGGAAGCTATGATACTCCTGATGCGCCAATTGCGGTAATGTTGAATCCTGTCAACTCAATGAGTTTGAGATCTGCGACCCGAATCGAAGAACTTTCGGATGGAAGCAGGTTGGATTTTGAATCATTCCAAAATTTCGATGGACATGTCAAAGTACATTTAGCAAGTGAGGGTCCAGACTATAAGGTGATTTTAGTCGCTGGAAATGTAGGGTCAAACTTTAATTCCGAGCTGGGTTTTGATCCTTCCAAGATTGCTATTTGCGATAAAGGCTATTGACCTGAAAAATAGATGAAGCAAGAAAGGCAGCCCAATTGAGCTGCCTTTTCTGTTTATTTCGAATTCGGATTAATTGATCACAACTGGGAAAGTGATATCCAGATCTGTTTCTCCTCCAGCTTGAACAAAATTGGCAAAATTAGGGTTGGTCGCGCCAGGGAAGTTTTTGTCGAGATCATGTCTCAATACTACTTGCATTTGCGTGTTGTTAGTTCCTGGAGAGGAGGAGACGCTAAGGATATTCTGCAACCCAATCAAATCTCCACTTGGGTCGTCATAGGAAATAGAAAGGATGTTACTTGTGAAAGCCGATCCAAGAAAGTAGAACTGATGCACATCTGCTTCTGCTAGAATTTCCTCTGTGATGTCTTCATCTTCAATGCCGTTGTAGACTGCAATTGTCATTCGGTAAGTTTTTCCTCTTGTCAACGTAACAGGCTGGATGATTGGTGAAGAGCCCACTTCGATCCCCTCAGGATCACTTGCTTTGAATGAGGTAACCAATCCCATTGGATTGCCAGTTGCGTCTAATTCCTGAAAATTCAATGTTACCTCAGTGATTACTTCACCGTCATTCTCCTCCTCGGGATCATTACTTTCGCAGGATGCAAATCCGAGGGCAAGAACACCAAACAGGTAAATAGGCAATTTTCTTAAATCCTTCATCGTTTTAATTGTTAAAATTGATAGTTTAGTTTAATTGGTTAGAATTTGTAGTTGAGTTTGATTAAGAAATTGCGCCCCATATCAGCAGAGAAGTAGCGAAACCGGTTCATGTATTCCTTGTATTCGGTATTGAATAGGTTATTGATCTGAAATCCAATATTCAATTGGTTTTTAGATACTTGTATTTTTTTTTGATAGCCAAAATTAAATAAAGTATAAGCAGGTGGAGCTGCTGCCAAATCAAAATCAGGTTCCCGTTTTTGTCTGGCTACCACTAGGTTTCCTACTGTGATTCGATCGGAGTTTGGATTTGATTCCCTGCCCAATGCATAAGAAAATCCCCAATCCATTCTGTCCGAAGGAATAAAAGGGAAATAATTCCCCTCATCCGTATTCTTGGCTCGAATGATCGATCCTTTCAGGTAGCCATTAAGTCGATCTGAAAAGGTATAGCTGCCAGACAGGTCAAACCCATAGAAGAACGCATCTGCCTGCAGATACTCATACACATTAAACGTACCACGAAGGGAGACAAAGGTTTCCCCGGTCGGACTTAAGTAGATGTAGTTTTTGATCTGATTGGCGTAGGCAGTGAATTCCACCAATGCTTTTTCAGATTCATATTCCAGTCCGTTGACCCATTTGAGAGAATTCTCCGATACCATAGTTGGATCTCCTATTTCCACCGCAGCGGCTCCATGATGAAGCCCTTGACTGAAGAGCTCATTCACATTCGGTGGTCTCCATGCCGTACCCAGATTACTTGTAAATGCGAAATTTGGGCTCAACTGATATAATCCTCCTGCAAATGCTGAGAAATTTTGATAGCTCAAATCAGCTTCCTGTAATTCTCCCTGCACAAATCTTGCAGCGCTTAATGTCCTGTAATCGTATCGCGCACCCACTTCTATTTCCAATGGACCTTTTAGGTACTTTTCCATGGCATAGAGGCCGGCATTGAACATGTCGTAGTTGGGAATCAACGGAGTCACGCCGGTACCGGGGATGTTGTTATTGGCCTGCTGAATCACATTGACACCAAAGGAACCACTCCAATTGGACTTTAGATTATGATCCAAAAACAGGTCAATCGTGTTGGTGAAAAGCTGCAGATCCAGGCTGGGTCTGGCATTCAAATCCCCCCTTCTCCGATCGTATTCTTCCCGATTATTGAGCTGGAAACCGTACTGAAAGTTGAGTTTCCACTCTGGATTCAGGTGGTAATGTGACTTGATTTTGGCCAGGTGATGTGCGACTACTTGCCTGGGATTGTTGATTTGGTAGCTAAACTCCGGATTTGAAAATGGCCGGCCATTTTCAATGATTTCTGTTAGATCGCTGAGGTTTCCTGTGTGCGCATCTCTCAGGATGCCGAGTTCGGTGTTGAAAAAGCTGTAGTAAGCTTCCACTCCGAGTTTTTTGGAGCTATAGCCTACAGATCCTGAAAAGTTGTACTCCGACATCCCCGTATTGGCCTGAAAATATCCAGGCGACCGCACATTGCCCGCTCTTTTGGCCGAGCCCTGAAGGCGATATCCCAATCCTTTTATTTTTTTAGATCCGCCCTGATGGGAAGCCGAAATATTACCCATTCGACCGTTAGTTGCTCCGAGCAGGTTGATTTCTGTGACATGTTTTTTGGAAGTCGGTAGGGAAGGAGGATTGACCAGGATCACACCCCCCATCGCTTCAGGGCCGAATCTGACGGTCTCTGCACCTTTGATGACCGTGATTTCATCAGCTAGAAAAGGATCTATCTCCGGCGCATGCTCTGCTCCCCATTGCTGTCCTTCCAGTCGGATTCCATTGTTCAGGATCATAATCCGATTGCTGTGCATACCGTGAATGACCGGCTTTGAGATAGTATTTCCCGTAGAAAAAGTCGTTACCCCCGCAATGCGCTTTAAACTTTCCCCTAAGCTTTCACCCCGGGACTGAAGCAAGGCGTCTCCATAGAGTGAACTGACAGCAGTGGTGGTTTGGATGGCCTCCTGATGCCCATGAACCTCCACGCCTCCCAGTTCAAAGGACTCTTCCTCCATTCGGAAGGTTTGCGAAGTGGTATTGCTTGTCAGATTGATCGTTTGCCGGATTTCCTTATGTCCCAAAAATTGAATGGTAACGGTGTAGGTTCCGGGACAAAGATCCCTGACGACGAAATTTCCATTTTGATCAGAGACAGCACCGGTTCTCGTTTCTAGAATCCACACATAAGCAGCCTCGATCGCATTATCATTCTCTTGGTGCAAAACTTTTCCTCTGAGGATAAGATTGCACTGTTGCGCATAGGATTCAATGGCAATGAACGCGAATGCTGCTAGAAAAAGAATGACTCGATAGTGTAACACGGTTGCAAAAGTAATTGCTGCAAAAGAATTAAACCAGAGTTTTTGAAACAAAGTTGCAAAAGGTGTTGAGTGGTTTATGCTGGATGTTGGATGACCGATGATGCAGGGTTTGGGATTTTTCCTGAGTTAAGGTGTGAATGCTGTGCAATGACCACTAAGAGGTCGAACCTTTCAATAGCCACAGGTGCAACCTAGGGAAAATGTCTATTAAAATCCAAAAAAAATCCGGCTGTTAACCGGATTTCAAGGAGTTTGGGATTGAATCAATTCAACCAGTTGGCCCAGGGAATTCTACTCAGGATCAATACAAAACCAATCGCATACATCATGTAAATGCTTCGAAATTTCCCGCGGGAAAGTGATATTTTCTTGGACCTGATGTAACCTACACTGATGATCACAATTGCTAAAATATTGATCAGCGGATGCTCCAGAGCTGTCAGTCTTGCCGCTGAATCAGACATCGCACCGCCAGCGGTAAGCAGTGAAAATCCAACCGGACTGACGAAGTACAGTATCAAACCCACCAACAGCTGAATATGGGAAATGATAAATGCAATCATGGCAATCTTTCGATCTTTTTCGGTGAATTCTCTACCGGAAAGCGAACCGATTAATGCGTAAATAATGACTAAAACCAGCGCAGCTAAGGCGAGATAGGCTATTCCAGAGTGTAAATGTTGGAGTCCGGTATACATGTTGATATGATTTGTTGGGTGAAAATAATGCAAAAGAAAATAGGGAAGCCCTTTATTTGTTTAAAATCTCAATCAATATATAGCACCAAGCCCTTTAGGTACTCCGTTTCCGGATGGAAAATATTGATCGGGTGGTCGGCAGGTTGGGAGAGGTTGTGCAGGATTTTTACTTTTCGCCCTGACTCCATAGCCGCCGCTGCGATGGTATGCGCAAAGAGAATTTTGTCGACCACTTGACTGCAGGAAAAGGTAAAGATGATTCCTCCCGGTTTTATTTTCCTGATCGCTTCCGCATTCAGTCGCTTGTAAGCTTGGACTGCATTGTGTCGGGCTTTGAGATTTTTTGCAAAAGCCGGTGGATCCAAGACAATCAGATCAAAGTCATCGCCGATCTCGCGAATGTACTTAACCACATCAGCCACAATGGATTCGTGCTTTCCGGTGAAGCCTGGGTTTAAGGCCACATTCTGCTCGGTGAGTGCAATGGCTTTGTTGGAAATGTCCACCGAGTGAACTTCCGAAGCGCCTTCATTTAATGCCAACACAGAAAATCCTCCGGAGTAGCAAAAGGTATTCAGCACCTTTTTCCCTTTGGCATAAGTCGAAACCAGTTTCCTATTTTCCCGCTGATCGATGAAAAAGCCGGTTTTCTGGCCTTTTTCCCAATCAATTCGATAGCTCGCTCCGTACTCCTGAACGAGGTCTGTTTCTGCTTTTCCCCAAACCCACTCATTGGATGCAATGCCGAGATTCTTGGGAAGTGTCTCTGCACTCTTGTCGTAGACACCCTTGAGTTTTTCTCCCAAAACCACCTGAAGTGCAGCCGAAATCTCAGGGATGTGTCGGTGCATTCCGATGTGGTGTGCCTGAATGACAGCCGTTCCGTTATAAAAATCCACAATCAAACCCGGAAGCAAATCCCCTTCACCATGGACTAATCGAAAGACATTAGTTTGCTTATTATCAGTGAGTCCAAGGCTTTTTCTTAATTCATAAGCTGAGGCGATTTTATCATTCCAAAAGGTCTGATCGATTTCTCTTTCCTCGAAAGAAATGATCCGAACCATAATGGAACCCTGAGAGAAATGACCGATGCCAAGGAATTCTTCTTTCGCAGAAAAAACAGTCACCAAATCTCCACTTTCCAGTCCAGGATCTGCTTTGGCAATAGCCCCGGAAAACACCCAATGATGGCGACGCTGAAGTGAAAACTCTTTCCCCCGTTGGAGGATTATTTTAGGATAACTCATAAGTTTCTTCGGGCTTGTTTGGGAAAAGATAGCTTCCCGCCACCATCGCAAAGATACTGGCCAAAAGACCAAAAACATGTGATTCAATCGCCAATTCCTGATTATCGCAAATCCAGTACACACTCATACCGATAAACATGGAGAGGAGCGCCCCTGTTTTGGAGGCTTTTTTCCAATAAAGTCCTGCTGTCAACGGTGCAAACAAAGAAACAAGCAGCAGAATCGAGGCACCTGCCACGAGTTCGTAAATATTGGAATCCCGGGAGGCCATGTAGGTCGCAACAAGCGCGACAAACACGACACTACATCTCAAAATCCAGAGAAAGTGAAAATCCCTGAGTTTCTTCCTGAAAATGGGTCGAATCAGATTTTCAGAGATCAAAGCGGCCGGTGCAAGCAAACCTGAACTTGCCGTACTCATGATCGCAGAGATCAAAGCTCCGAAGAAAATGATCTGAACAGGCAAACCCCCATGGGCCAAAACCATCGAAGGAAGCAGCATCTGCTTGTTTTCGAGGTAAAGTTCGGGATAAAGGACTTTTGCGCCAAGTGCAATAAATAAGGGCAAAAGCCCAAAAGTCAGGTAAAATCCTCCGGCGAGGTAGGTGGACTGTACGGCGACTTTTTCGGATTTGGCTGACATCACCCGCTGGTAAATGTCCTGACTGGGAATGCTACCAAGCCCTAAAATAATCCATGCTCCAAAATAATTCAACCAAGAAGTAAACCCCGCATCAGGAAAGAATTGAAAACTTCCCTCGGGAGCTTTGGATAGGATTTCATTTACTCCACCGGCTTCTTGACTGATCATGACCGTCACCCAAAGCAGTCCGATTACAATCATCGCTGTCTGGATAAAGTCCGTGATGGAAATCGCCCACATCCCACCGAGAAAGGTATAAATCACTACAATTCCCGCTGATAAAATGATACCCTGCAAAAGGCTCAATTCGGTGACCGTCCCAAAAATCAAACTCAAGGCCACAAGCTGTGCCGCTACATATCCGAAAAATACGGGAACCATAAAAAGGGTTGCAAAAAACTCCACTTGCTTTCCAAAAGCCTTCTTAAACACGTCTCCGATGGTCAAAACGCCCATCCGATACATCGGACGAAGGTAAAACATGCCAAAAAGGATCAGACAAAGCGCTCCTCCAAAGGGATCTTCCATCACGCCCTGAAGTCCCTCTTCCAAAAATACCGAGGAGGCACCAAAGATCGTCTCCGATCCAAACCAAGTCGCAAAAAGGGCAGAGGCAGAAAGAAAAAGTGGCAGGGATCGCCCTGCCAGCACAAAGTCATTGGAATTCTTCACCAACTTGGAAGCCCAAGCTCCCACAGCAACTGTAATTGCCAAATAGATGATAATTGCAGTGAGCAGCAAGTTCTTACCCGTTAGCTTTTGCCATACATTTTCTCCCGAATGGCTTTAATCTCTTCACTTGCCAGGTAATCATCGTATGGCATTCTGCGATCGATGGTTCCTTTTGGCGTGAATTCTACAATACGGTTTGCTGAAGATTGCACAAATGCGTGATCATAAGAGCTCATGAGCACCGTGCCGGGAAATTCAATGATGGCATTGTTGAAAGCCGTGATCGATTCCAAGTCGAGGTGATTGGTTGGTTCGTCCATGACAAGTAGGTTCGGATTCTGGAGCATCATTCGGGAGATCATGCAGCGGACTTTCTCACCTCCTGAGAGTACGGTGCACTTTTTTAGTGTTTCTTCTCCTGTGAAAAGCATCCGACCCAGGAAAGTCCGTACATAGGCTTCTTCCTGATTGGTGGAGTATTGTCTTAGCCAGTCGATCAGGTTCAAATCTGTTTCAAAGTATTTGGAGTTATCATTTGGCAAATAGGCCTTGTTGATCGTTACGCCCCACTTCATGGATCCTTTGGTTGCCGGGATTTCTTCCATGATCGTCTGGAAGAATTTGTTGACCGCCTGCTTGGTTTTAGAGATAAAAGCGATTTTGTCGCCTTTGTCCACCATGAGATTTACGTCGGTAAAGTAGGTTACCCCATCAGCTTTCAATTCCAGATTTTCAGTCATGAAGATCTGATCTCCCGCTTCCCGCTCCGGCTTAAACAAGATGCCGGGATATTTTCTGGAAGAAGGCTCGATCTCATCGATATTGAGCTTTTCGATCATTTTCTTACGGGCAGTGGCCTGTTTGGACTTGGCTACGTTGGCAGAGAATCGGTCGATGAAATTCTGCAATTCCTTGCGCTTCTCTTCTGCCTTTTTATTGGAATCAGAGCGTTGCTTGAGCGCGAGTTGGGAAGATTCGTACCAGAAGGTATAGTTACCGGAGTAGATTTTGACTTTGCCGAAGTCAATGTCCACAATATGGGTGGACACGATATCCAGAAAGTGTCTGTCGTGAGAAACGACGATCACGATGTTTTTGAAGTCCAACAGGAAGTTTTCCAGCCACTCGATGGTATCTGCATCGAGATCATTGGTAGGTTCATCGAGGATCAGGATATCAGGATTGCCAAAAAGCGCCTGTGCCAGCAGAACCCTTACCTTCTGATTACCGGCCAACTGATTCATCGGCAGGTAGTGCAAGTCTTCAGAGATCCCCAAACCCGAAAGCAGGGAAGCGGCATCGGATTCAGCATTCCATCCGTCCATCTCGGCAAACTCAGACTCCAATTCAGAAGCTCGCAGACCATCTTCCTCAGAAAAGTCCTCTTTTAAATAAAGTGCGTCCTTCTCCGTCATGATCGAATAGAGCTTCTTGTGACCCATGAGCACGGTTTTCAGGACTTCGACTTCGTCAAAAGCAAAGTGGTTTTGGCTCAACACCGCCATCCGCTGTCCTGGAGTGATATTGACCGAACCGGAGGTGGAGTCCATTTCCCCGGAAAGGATTTTCAAAAAGGTGGATTTTCCCGCGCCGTTGGCACCGATCACCCCGTAGCAATTGCCGGGCGTGAACTTGAGGCTGACCTCATCAAAGAGGGTTCGCTTACCAAACTTGAGGGAGAGATTATCTACTGAAATCATAATTGATTGTTAATTCTTTGTTTTTCAGCGGAATACTAGCTGAATAAATCACGGGATGTGTTAAGATGGAATACTTGGCTTGGGTTCAATGAAAAAACCCGAACTGCCTCCGAGTTTTAAGATTGGCAAAGGTAGGGGTAAGAAGAAGAAAAGCCAAGTTTGAGGGAGGGGAAGGGAAATCGATTTTAAAATCTATATCACTCCTTTCGGGGTTTTCTTGCATGTAGGCCCAATCTATGGTATACTAATTTCAGCCATATTGGCTTTTAAATCCCGAAAGGATGAAAGGTTAATAGCTTAGATGTGTTTTTCCAGTAGGATAACCCCAAATGGGTAGCATCTTTTTATAAACGATGTGTGATAACCTTTTCATTAGTTCAACCCCTGTCGGGGTTGTGGGTGCTGCCCAATAAAATACGAATCCACGGGTTTCACCCG
>NZ_FNVR01000017.1:0-9642 GCF_900108085.1 Algoriphagus boritolerans DSM 17298 = JCM 18970 | reverse complement strand
AAAGGTTTGACCCTTATCAGGGTCGAAAGATTGCCTTAAACGAATCAATGAAAATGGAATCATGACCACAGAGTGGTCGAACCTCTCAATAGCCCTAGGTGTCAACCTAGGGAATTGGTGGATAAGATGGTGTTTGACAACCCCGAAGCGGGTTGAACTTGTCTGAAATGAAATTACTCTCGACAGCTGAATGGGATCCAAAAAATAGAAAGGTGTAGATTCAATCTCGTATTTTTAAACGGAACTTCAAAACTGAAAGGCAATAAACTACGCCTAGGAGCGGAGTGTTAGCTAGAGATCTCCTGCCCAAGCCAATATTTCCATTTCTTACAATTTTTAACCGATTTTTTCTCCCTTTTACTATCTTGAATCTCCTTAAAAGGCCCTGATAGAAATGCGGTTACAGTTTTTGCGGTTGGTTTTGATTTTTGTGCTGATGGGCCACGGTTTTTCGGCATTTGGTCAACTATCTACCCTCGGCAAAGAATTCTGGGTTGGATTTATGGATAATAACCGGGTATCAGCTTCGGGAAATAATCCCGGTGCACCGGATTTTGCGGTACTTGTTATCACTGCCAATGAAACCACCACCGGGGCTTTGGAGTATCGGGGTCAGTCGGTGCCTTTTACCCTCAATGCCGGACAGCAATACACGTTGCGGGTTCCTTCCGAAGATTTGGATTTACTGCATCGTACTTCGGGAGTCGTAGAAAATAAAGGCATTCACATCACTTCCTCCGGTAAAATCGCCGTTCATGCATTCAACGAGCGCTATCGCAGTGCGGATGGTACCGTTGTTTTGCCGATCGGTGCACTGGGAAGGGATTATTACATCACCTCGCATTTTGAAATATTAACCGCAAATGTGCCTTACAATGGCAATATCGACAACGAAAGCACGCTTTTGATCGTGGCCACGGAGGACAATACCGAGATCGAAATCACCACAAGTGTCAATTCCCTCAGTGGAAACCAAGCGGGAACACCTTCCCTCATCACACTCAACAGCGGACAAAGCTATCAGATCAAAGCAAGGGCTGATCTGACAGGTTCACGGGTACGTGTCATTGGTGACAATGCAGATGAATGCAAAAAAATCGCAGTTTTTGGAGGAAATAAATGGACTTCTGTCGGTAATTGCGGGGAGGCAAATGATCACCTTTTCCAGCAGGCTTACCCTTTCAATACCTGGGGAACAAGCTTTGTCCACGTGGCGCTCTCTGGCAGAACATCCGGCGAATTGGTTAAGGTTTTGGCTTCTGAAGACAATACCGAAGTCCTGGTAAATGGAATATCTAGGGGAGTGATTAATCAAGGTGAGTTTTTGGCCTTGGAGTTTGGAATCAATGAATCCGGCAAAATTGATACCTCAAAACCTTCCTCAGTTACGGTTTTTTCCAAAAGTATGGCCTGTAATCAACCCAATGCACCCGGAGCTTTCACGGGCGATCCGTTTATGATTACCTATAGTCCAAGTGAGCAGTTTTTGACCGCCTTGACTTTCAATGCACTCAATCTTCCTTCCATCATCAATCACTACGTCAATGTGGTGGTGAAGACCGGCACTCAAAATTCCACCTTTCTGGATGCTCAAAACATTGGAAATCGCTTTGCCCCACTTCCCGGAGACCCCACTTTTCAATATGCAAGAATCAACATTTCCCAAGGAGTCCATCAATTGCGAAACGTAGATGGATTTGCGGCATTCGTTTATGGTTTTGGTGAATTGGAGTCTTACGGCTATGCTGCAGGTGCGGCCTTGGACAACCTCAATTTCATCGCCGAATCGGAATATGACTTTGATGTGGAAGGTGAAAAAGTCGCCTGCCTCAATCAGGAGGGGCTTTGGGAGATCAATTCCGAAAATCCTGATTTCGAATATTTCGTCTGGGATTTTGGAGATGGATCAGATCCGGAAGTAGGCAAAGAAATAGGACATACCTACACCAAACCGGGGATTTACGAAGTGAAAGTCCTGGCGGCCCTGAGTCCAAATTCCTGTGAGGAGCAGGAGGAAGTGACTTTTGAAGTGGAGGTTTTTGAAGCAAAAGGAGAATTGTTGGGTGAGACTTCTGTGTGTCCGGAAGTCGAGCAGGTGATGTATCGGCTGAAAGACCTGATCAATGTAAATAAGGCTAGTTTTGAAGTGGAAGGGGGAGTAATTGTGGAAGATTATGGTGACTCGGTCTTGGTGAATTGGGGTCCTGCCAATCCCGATGCTATCCTTCGCTTGATTCCTTTTTCCGAAAATGGCTGTCCCGGTGCTCCGGTAGAATTGCCTGTGATTGTCAATCAACGTATTGAGGTGACCGCTGCGGTAGGCGAGCTTCAGGTTTGCTTTGATCCGACGGTCCACCATACCTATGCCGCTCCAAATCCCATCAGTGGCAGGGGGTACGACTGGGTGGTTACAGGCGGACAACTTATTTCCGGTCAGGGGGAATCCCAGATTGAAGTGAGTTGGGATCGGCCGGGCGTCACCGGAACGGTGGAATACACCGCCTACAGTCTTCTGGATAATCAGTGCGAGGGAAAGGCTGAACCGATTCAGGTGCAGGTGGCTGATGAGTTTTTGGCAAACTTGGAAGAGATCAATCCGATTGGTTGTGCAGGTTTGAATGTGGGAAGTATTTCTCTGGCTATCCAGGGGGGTATTGCGCCTTATCAATACGAGTGGTCGCATAATCCTTCCCTGAATACTGCTGTCGCCACAGCTCTACCTGCCGGCACTTACACGGTGAAAGTAACCGATCAATTGGGATGTACGCGAATCATCGAAAATATCGAGGTGATCGAACCTGCGCCTTTGGAAATTGCAGCTTTGGTTCCGGTGGAAGTTTCTTGTTATGGCAAACCTGATGGGGAATTGAGATTGGAAGTGACCGGCGGGGTAGGACCCTATACTTTTGACTATGAGGGTCCGCAGACTTTTACCGGATCGATTGCGCTATTCGATATGCCGCAGGGTATTTATGACTGGGAGCTGAAAGATTCAAATGGCTGCACGATACCGGTGAGTTTTGAGATTACTTCTCCTGCGGCTTTGGAGGTGGATGTGCGGTTGGAAAAGCCCGCCTGCCCCGGGGGATCAGACGGGGAGCTTTTTGTCTTACCCAAAGGCGGAGACGGTCCCTTCGTTTACCTTTGGAGAGACCCGACGCTCAGTGGCAATTTGGTGACTGGACTCAGTGCCGGGACTTATGACTTGGAAGTTAGGGATGCTGCCGGTTGTATCAGCATTGGAAAAGGGGTAGTATCCGAAAATGCCCCGCAGGTCAGGATGCCTACGGGCTTTGATCCAAGACAATCACCGGGAATTTATCAGGGGGTATCAAACTGTGAGACCGAATTTGAGTTATTGATTTACAATCGCTGGGGGCAATTGATCTATTCGGGAATCAGTGGATGGGATGGAACCATCGCCGGAGAAAATGCCCCAACAGGATCGTATTCCTATTATGTGAGATATGACTATGCGCTGGAAGGATCACCTCAATTTGTAGAAAAAAGAGGTTCGTTCATCCTCATTAGGTAATAGTAAGTAGATTGAGGGGAAGAAGAACATGAATCCAAACCGGTCCCTAAAGAAGTTGTTGTTTGTGCTGTTTTTCCTGACGGGGAACAGCTTTTTTGCGCCCGCACAATTGACCTCGGTAGGCAGAGAATTTTTTGTGGGTTTTTTGGAAAATGGGCAGAGCCTGGATACAGTCAATGTTCAGTCGGAAAAGGCCGTTTTGATCATTACAGCCAATGAAAAAGCCTCAGGAACCATCGAAACTCCCAAGCAGACGGTCTCTTTTGATTTGGCAAAAGGCCAACAGCTGATTCAAGAATTTGACGCCATCAGCGAAGGATTAATTCATCCGGTATCCGGTCAGGTCAGTCCCCGTTTTCTGCATGTGATTTCGACCGGAAATATCGCCGTCCATGCGCTGAATGGCCGGGCTTACAGCACTGGTGCCACGGTGGTCTTGCCGGTGGAGTCGCTGGGGCTGGACTACCTGGTCATGGCTCATCACGAGAAAGCCTTAGTGGCCAATTCTTCCCTGAATCACACCACGCTGGAGAGTTCCTTGATCGTAGTCGGTACCGCAGATGATACGCAGGTCGAGATCCTCCCTTCGGTCCGCACACAAACAGGAATCCCTGCAAATTACTCTCTGAAAATCACCCTCAACGCGGGGGAATCTTATCAGATCAAATCCGATGGGGACTTGACCGGTACTCGGGTCAGCGTCTTGAATGATAATACTACCAACTGCAAAAATGTGGCAGTTTTCGCGGGCAACAGAATGACGAGTTCGGGTACCTGCGGAACCACAGGCGATCACTTCTTTCAGCAAGCTTACCCGACCAAAACCTGGGGTAAATCGTACATCCACGTTCCTCAAAAAGATCGAACCTCCGGGGAATTTGTCAAAGTTTTGGCTTTGGAAAATGGAACGGATGTATTTGTCAATGGAAAATTGGAGACGAGGCTGAATGCCGGGAAATTTGTCCGACTGGAATTTGGGAAAGATGAAGTGGCACTGATCGAAACTTCCAAACCCAGTTCAGTGGCAGTCATTTCCAAAAGCGGCTTCTGCAATGAGTTTTTCGCAGCTTCTTTGGGTGATCCCAACTTTTTCTCCTACTCCCCAACTGGCCAAATGATCAAGGAAATCCAGTTTTCGACAGGAATTCTCTACGGTCGATTTAATCTGAATATCGATCACTACCTGAATGTCATTGTTCCTAAAGAGGGAGCCGGTAAGACGATACTCAACGGGCAGAACGTGGGTTCACAATTCAAACCGATACCCGGTGGGGAATATGAATATGCTCAAATTAGGATTCCGGAAGGGGTAAATCAATTGTCAAACCCGGCAGGTTTTATTGCCTATGCTTACGGTTCAGGTCAGGTAGAATCCTATGGTTTTGTAGTGGGTACAGGAGTGGAAAGTATCCAATACGAAACCGAAACCACCTATTCGTTTGAGGTGATCGGAGAAAAAGTAGCCTGTTTAAATCAGGAAGGCACTTGGGAGATTTTTCCTGAAAATCAGGAATACAATGAGTTTACCTGGTCTTTTGGAGACAACACACCCCTGGTAGAAGGTCAGGAAGTGTCCCATACTTTTGAAACGCCGGGCAAATACCTCGTCAGTATTCTCGCCTCTACCGGCGAGGGGCGATGTGATCAGGAAGAGACTTTCCGATTCGAAGTGGAAGTCAAAGATTTGGATCCGGTTTTGATTGGCCCTGAGTCTGTTTGTCCATTGATTGATGAGTTTACTTATACGCTGGAGGATACCACGGCTCTGGATCGGGTCGTTTGGTCGATCAGCGGTGGGACGATTTTGGAGGAGACGCCCATTTCTGTAAGAGTCGAGTGGGGCGCACCCAACCCCAATGCAAAACTTTCAGCAATCCCCTATACCGATCAGGGCTGTCCGGGTGAGGAATTGCTCCTGAATGTCACCATAACGGAGTCCATCGAACCCGCTTTGCCTATTGGCAGTTCGGGACTCTGCGGACCAAATGAAGTCCTGACTTACCAGGTACCTTACCAAACACCAGGGCGAAATTATACTTGGACGGTCAGCGGTGGGAGTTTGGTTTCGGGTCAGAATTCCCCAGAGGTAGAAATCCTCTGGGATTTGTCGGCAGCTGTCAAAACGGTCTATTTTGAGGAAACGAGTACTTTGAACGGCGCTTGTTCAGGAACATCCGAAGTATTGGAAGTGACCATTTATCCGGAATTTCAACTCGGAGACTCGGAGATCCAAAATCCCGCTTGTCCAGGCGAAAGCAATGGTAGCATACGGCTTAATCCCAGCGGAGGCTCAGGGAATTATGACTTTAGCTGGGCACATGATCCGATTTTGAAAGCAGGAATGGCCGAAAATCTACCGAGTGGAGACTATAAAGTGACCATTTCCGATGCGACGGGCTGCGCTGTGGAACAAGTAACTTTTTCATTGAAGGATCCCGAACCCCTGCGCGTTGAGGAATCAATCCAGGTCATTTCCAATTCATGCTTTGGTGTCGCGGATGGGGAGTTTTTGATCCAGCCAAGTGGAGGTAATCCGCCCTATACTGTGGCCGGATTGGAGTCAATTTGGGATGGCAATGACCTTCGGGTTTTCGGCATAGCTCCCGGGGAATATGAGCTAACTGTATTGGATAGTCGTGAGTGCTCGATTCCGGTGAGTGTAACCCTGGAAGGGCCGGAGGAGATTTCAGTCTTGGCAAAAGTAGGGAATCCGGGTTGTGAGGGAAGCTTGGACGGGGTCTTGGAGCTGGAGATCTCTGGAGGAATCGGGCCTTATGCCGTGCTTTGGGATTCTGGGCAGACAGGAAACCGGATCGAAGAGTTGCCCTATGGAGAATTTGCTTATACAGTGACGGACTCAAATGGCTGCGTCTTGACAGGGACTGCGATGGTAAATCAGGCAAGACCTGAAGTCCGCATGCCGACAGGTTTCGATCCCCGTGACGGTGCCTACCAGCCTGTATCCAACTGTAGTGTCTCGTATCAACTTACCATTTGGGACCGTTGGGGTGGGATGATTTATTTCGGCACGGAGGGTTGGAATGGATTGATTGACGGCGTAGCGGCCCCTGCTAATTCCTATGCTTATCAGCTTCGGTACACGTATTTATTGGAAGGAAAAGAAACAAGTTCACAAAGCAGGGGAACTTTCACACTGATTCGCTAAGGTTTTTTATCCAATTGTGGAGTATTTGAATAGTTTTGCTTGTGGATTACCAATTTAACACATGAAGAAAATTTTAATTACCGGTGGTGCCGGCTACATCGGATCACATACTGCCGTTGAATTGTGGAAGGCCGGCATGGAGCCGATTATCCTGGATGATTTATCCAATTCCTATGCCAGCGTCATAGATCGCCTCGAAGAGATTACCGGAAAAAGATTTGCCTTTTATCAAGGCGATTGCAATAAAAAATCCCTGCTCAAGTCCATTGCCGACAAGCATAAAATCGAAGGGGTGATTCATTTTGCGGCTTTTAAAGCGGTGGGGGAGAGTACCGCGCAGCCTTTGAAATATTACCGAAATAATGTAGGCTCCCTTATGGTCTTGCTTCAGTTTATGCAGGAGCGGGGGATCCGGGATCTGGTTTTTTCATCTTCCTGTACGGTGTATGGGCAGCCGGACGTGCTGCCGGTGACCGAATCCACGCCAAGAAAAGAAGCCGAGAGTCCCTATGGCAACACAAAGAAAATCTGTGAGGATATCCTGATAGACTACGTAAAGAGCAAACCGGGAATTCGCGTGATTTCACTCCGCTATTTCAATCCTATCGGAGCGCACTCCAGTGCCAAAATCGGGGAATTACCCATCGGGACTCCAAATAACCTGGTGCCCTTCATCACGCAGGTAGCAGCAGGGATTCGGGAAAAGCTGACCGTATTTGGAGATGATTACGATACCGTGGACGGCAGTTGCATTCGGGATTACATCCATGTGATGGATTTGGCTGACGCGCATGTGAAGGCCTTGGCTTTTCTCAACGGACAGGAAAATAACTTCTACGATGTCTTCAATGTGGGCACTGGAAATGGAAACACCGTTTTGGAAGTGATCCATGCCTTTGAAAAAGTCAGTGGAGTAAAGCTCAACTATGTAATCGGACCGCGACGAGCCGGCGATGTGGTGAAAACCTGGGCTGACACCACCAAAATCAACACCGTCCTCGGTTGGCATCCCCACTATTCCCTGGAAGATTGCATGCGGGATAGCTGGAATTGGCAAAAGAGTTTGAGGTAAAAGGAGCGGGTTTTGGCCCGCTTTTTTGTTGATTGGACCTCATTTAGGGTCAGAAATGGGGGAGGCATGCCTTATCGATTCAAGATCCTGTATGGATCAAACTTCCCACTAGCCCCAGGTGGAGCACGTAATTAGCTTGGCGAAGGCAGGGAAATAGAAGCACTTCCGTTTGGCTAACGTAAAGAAATTTTATAGAAGCACAAAAAAGCTGAAGTTTGCACTTTAGCCCTGCTTTTGTCATACCAATGCGTGCAGTTTTTATTGTAGTATCTGTTCCACCAAAATTTCATTTCCTCCTTTATCAAAATAGGTGCAAGTCATTTTTTCCATACAAACAGCCCATTTTTCAAGCCCTGCTTTGGCACAATCGTTACAAAATGTTTGATAATCTGTTTTTCCTTGCTGATGCGCTTTGATGTCTATTTTAAACTGCTCAATGTTTGAAATGTCGACCACCTGCAATGTGTCATATTTTGCAGATGATGAAGTTTTGTAATCATTTACCCCATAATAATCGGTATGTCCATCTGAAACAAAAGTTTCATAATAAGTAACCCCCAATTTTTTAATGTCTTGTATGTAAGCTGGAAAATCTGCACCTGATTTTACTTTGCTGTGAGCTGTTTTGATTTGTTCTACTGTAAACATTTTTTCTTTGTTTTTAATTTGAACAGGAATCCTATACGGAGGGTAAAAGGTCGGATGAGGTAACGCATACTGCCGAAGTACCAACTTCCCGCCAGGAAGGAAGAACCAAAATAGTAAATGTGGCAGCGAAAGACAAAAGGATTTTTGAAGGGCTGCGCGTCAAGAAAACTTCCTGTGGAAGTTTTTGGCGAAGAGCCAGAATGCAGGGGAGGCAGGAAAGGCGGATGGGCGGTGGCTCAAAGTCCGATTCTGATCACTACCATTACTTTATCCCGCCTAAGAAGAAAAGGATATGAATCGATGCTTTCTTATTACCTCAAAACGCAACCTACAATCCAGCGAAACGCGGTATACAGCCAGTCCCGATTTGTCGGGAAGACCCGTACGTACGGTGGTGTGAGAGGCGCACCTCGTCAACTTAACGGTTGGCGAGGCCGTCTACTCGATTAGCGGCTGGCAATCCTTTTATTCCACTCATTTTCAAATGATTCAATTCTCTGTCTGCTTACTTGTTTTAAGTAACTACTAACAATTTCTTGTGAGAGTTTTTTTATCCAATTTTCATCTCTCAGCTTTGACTTGTAATCAAAGTCTTCCCCAAGATTCTCAACTTCTCCGTTAAAATCAATTATTATGTCATTAATAATTGTTGAAGTTGAGTCGATAAAATCTTGTCTATCCTTTAAGTCTTTTACGAACAATTCAGGGCTTACTAACAATTCTTTGCCTTTGTTGTCATTTTCAAAAATCTGTCGCAGTATAAATAGAATAGCAAATCTTGTCAGAGCATACTTTGCAACAAGTTGATTTTTTAAAGTCGGAAGTTTTGAGATTATAATTTTATCTACTAAGTCAAGCATCAGAATTCTATGAGCAGTTACTTCGGGTCTGCCAAAAATATCAATGTATTTTTCATCAAACACTTGATATTTTCTGTGTGTTCCCCAAGGTTCTTTAAGGTCAAATGACATTATTAAAATTCCTGCCATTTCATTGGATATAACCTTAGGTAAAATGTTTGGCTCGCCCCTTTTTATCTCATAGAAATACTCAGCTCCATAATAAGTTTTAAATTCATTTTGAAGTCTTACTTGAATATTGTTGTTTGATTTAAAGGTATCCGTCCGGGCAACTGCGTCTCCTATGTTAGCATCGGATTAAAAAATCACCTTTCAAGCGATTAATTTTATTGAAAAGTGGTGAGGGATGAGAGCCAATTTG
>NZ_FNVR01000022.1:65312-67031 GCF_900108085.1 Algoriphagus boritolerans DSM 17298 = JCM 18970 | reverse complement strand
GGCCATTTCGAAAATCTGGTTGCTGTTCATGAACCAAATTTAAAAAATATTGTATTTTTAGTTTCAGGTTACCCACTAGAAATCATATAGAGCCATAATTAATTTACAACTACAATTCTCTATTAAACCAATTTACAATTAGTCTCCCCTCTAGTACACTAAAAACAACAACATTCAATAAAATTCTTCACCTCTTCTAGAGCAGTTAAGAATTGTAATTCAAATATTAATGATTTAATATTTGAATGGTAGTTTCCGACTTTTCGTTTTCTTTCGGATTTATTATATCCCAAACACTTTTAAATCACCAATACCTATCACAAATGTTTCCGATAGATGCTTTATTCTGTCGAAAAACCCCAGAAAACGAAAATCCCATCACTTATCGTAATTTTCTGATTTGTTGGATTGGTTTCAACCTCCTCACGATCGTAACGAAGTAGGCGGTACCTCAGAGGATGATCAAATACTCAGAATAGAAAATCACTTTGCAGTAAACCTTGCAGATATAGATTGAATTAAACGTATTTAACTGCAATAGAAATTTGTAACTAATTGAAAACAATACACAAAAATATAGTCAATGACAAGCGTTTCCTAAACGCTGGATCTAGGTTCGATTCCTAGCTAGGCTACCACTTTATGAAGTAAACAATCAAGAGATGAAGGTCATCTCTTTTTTTATAGGCAAATTTCTCCTTCTAAACTCAGTAGGTGTAATGCCAGAATACTTTTTGAACTGCCTGCAAAAATGGCTTTCATCCGTAAAACTGAATTCATGGGCAATCTCTGACAGCGTAAGCTTACTATAGGTAAGCCTGGCTTCAATCAGTCCGAATTTATAATTCGTTATGTATTGCTTGATCGATTCTCCGACGTGTTTTTTGAAGAATAAGCTGATGTAATTCGGTGCCATGTTAAACTTTTCAGCCAGTTCTTCAATTCCTAGTCGAGATGGGAAATAAATATTTTTCTTCACATACAAGAGGATAGCCTCCACCGAATCAGAATAAGATGAAACCTGACCTGCTTCATCTGACTGCCTGAGCTTTCTGGCGAGGATAATCAAAATACCTCGCATCAGGCTATCACGAACTATTTCATAGTAGGGGGACTGACTATTTTCATATTCAGATTCCAAGACCGAGAGCAGATTTAACAACTTAGCCTTATCCTGTTTGTCCTTAATTAGTGACCCACGGCTTTGCAAAGGGAAATGAAGCAAGGATTCTATGATGGGTTTCCACTTTGATTCATCACTTTCCGAGAGAACTTTGGTAAAGGGTTCATTGAATCGGATAAAGCAAAATTCGGTCAATTCCCGGATATCAAAGAAGTGGAAATCCTCAGGTCCTAGGAGAAAAACATCCCCACAACCATAGTCAAAAAAATTGCCGTTGATGTTGTGTATTCCATTTCCTTTAAGAATAAAAATAATCTCAAAGTACGTGTGATTGTGGACAGGGTGCTCCCATTCACTGGCTTCAAAATGGTAAATGTTAAACGGAGAATGTAATAAATAGCGCTTCATGCGAATCTAATTCTTATGAAATGCCCACGAGAACTGATTCTCACACAGTGGGATGATTATAAAGGGCATTCCATCTGACCAATTAAAATCAAGTTATAAACAGATGAAATCGAGCATGACGAAGATCGTCACACACTGGGATGATTATAAACCATGCGAGATTCCATCTGACCTTTGAAAAACAAATT
>NZ_FNVR01000022.1:0-65302 GCF_900108085.1 Algoriphagus boritolerans DSM 17298 = JCM 18970 | reverse complement strand
ATCGAGCATGACGAAGATCGTCACACACTGGGATGATTATAAACCATGCGAGATTCCATCTGACCTTTGAAAAACAAATTATAAACAGATGAAATGTACCTATTTATAATGGATTTTTACAATTCAATTTGACGGCTTAAGCTCTAATTTTGACAGTATCGAAATTTAAATCAAGACTGTATGAAATTCTTTATTATTGCTCTGATAGCCACATTAACTTTCCAATCCCTCCCTTCAAGGGAGGTAAATGACGAATGGGAGTCACTTTTGGATACCGAATTGACCAATTGGGAAAATTATCTCAGCTTTAGACACAAGCTTGGGTACAATGGAAAAGTACCAAAAGACAGCAAAGGAGTAGAAATTGCACCTATTGGCTACAACAAAGATGAGTTTGGCGTTTTCACCATGCTGGATGAGCCGGCAGGACCTGTGCTTCGGGTGAGCGGAGAAATATATGGAAGCATTTTTACCAAAAAATCTTACAAAAACTATCACTTAAAGTTGCAAGTGAAATGGGGGACAACCAAATATGAACCCCGAAAAGATTTGCTTAAAGACTCAGGAATCCTGTATCATTCCATTGGTGAAGCTGGTGTAGAATACTGGAGATCTTGGATGCTTTCCCAAGAATTTCAGGTAATGGAAGGCCATATGGGAGATTTTTGGTGTCAGGCGACTTCTGGAATTGATATTCGTTCCTATCCTGCAGAAGGGGATAAAATAAGCTCGGTTGCAGACCCAACACAAGCATTTCGCCCTTTCCAAAGTGGCGGAGATAATTTTTGCCTAAGGTCAGCCAACTTTGAAACTCCCGACAATGGATGGACGACACTTGAGCTCATTACGTTTGAAGGAAAAAGTCTTCATATCGTCAATGGTCAAGTGGTCATGATATTGGAAAACTCCCGTTATAAAAATGATAAGGGGGAGCAGGTTCCGCTGGTTGAAGGAAAAATCCAATTGCAGAGTGAGGCGGCAGAGGTCTTTTACAAAGATATCAAGATCAAATCCATCACTGAAATTCCAAAGGTCTACGAAGGATTGTTTAATTAACACATAGTACTTGATTGATTTAGTTAATAACCTCCGAAAATCAAAATTGGAATAGGCAATCTCCATGAATCCTTAATGGGTAACGAATCAAGAAAACCAAAAAAGCTGCCATTAGCGCAGCTTTTTTGGTTTTTGAAAACTTCAACTCTTTACTTCAATCCTCCGATCATATCTTCGGGCTTGACCCATTCGTCAAACTGTTGCGAAGTCAAAAGTCCCAAAGCAACAGCGGCTTCTCTCAAGCTTGTTCCTTCTTTATGTGCTTTTTTAGCTATTGCAGCCGCATTTTCATATCCGATATAAGGATTTAAAGCTGTGACCAGCATCAGTGAATTCTCCAGATGCCGTTGGATCATCGGTGTATTTGGCTCGATCCCTATGGCACAATTGTCATTAAATGAAACACAGGCATCACCAATCAGTCGGGCTGATTGCAGGAAGTTAGCGGCGATTAAAGGCTTAAATACATTGAGCTCGAAATGACCCAGTGAACCTCCAATGGAAATAGCGACATCATTGCCCATAACCTGAGCCGCCACCATGGTGATTGCCTCCACTTGCGTAGGATTGACTTTACCAGGCATGATAGAGGATCCCGGTTCATTTTCAGGTATCAAGATTTCCCCGATCCCGGATCTAGGACCTGAGGAAAGCATTCGGATATCATTGGCGATTTTCATCAGCGAAACCGCAATTTGCTTCAGGGCTCCATGTGCTTCGACCATACCGTCGTGAGCAGCAAGTGCCTCAAATTTATTGGGTGCAGTGACAAATGGAAGCCCGGAAAGTTCGGCGATTTTTTTGGCAACCAGCTCAGAATAACCCCGAGGAGTATTCAGTCCAGTTCCAACTGCAGTCCCTCCCAAAGCCAGCTCAGAAAGATGAGAAAGGGTGTTTTTCAAAGCTCTCAGTCCGTGATCCAGCTGAGCCACATAGCCACTGAATTCCTGTCCTAAAGTCAAAGGAGTCGCATCCATGAAGTGCGTTCGGCCTATTTTGACTATATTTTTAAATGCTTCAGCTTTAGCAGCAAGGGTATCTCTCAGTTTTTGTACACCCGGAATGGTAGTTTGCACCACCATCTGATAGGCTGCGATGTGCATGGCGGTGGGATACGTGTCATTGGAAGATTGAGACTTATTCACATCGTCATTGGGATGAATTTTCTTTTTGGCATCTTCCAGGGAACCACCTAAAAGTACATGCGCTCGATACGCAATCACCTCATTGGAATTCATGTTGGATTGGGTACCCGAACCCGTCTGCCAGATCACAAGCGGAAACTGATCGTCATGCTTTCCTTCAAGAATCTCATCACAAACGGTAGCAATGATATCTGCCTTGGATTGCTCCAAGACTCCCAATTCTGCGTTAGTCAAGGCTGCAGCTTTTTTCAAAATCGCAAAGGCCCTAATAATTTCAATTGGCATTCGATTTTTCTCGCCACCAATTTTAAAATTGTTGATGGAGCGTTGGGTCTGAGCTCCCCAATAGCTGTCGGCTGGAACCTCTACTGGCCCCATCGTGTCTTTTTCGATTCGGATAGACATATTTCTGGTGTACGGGTTTGATTTCAAAGTGCAAAGGTAAGGTCTAAAGCTGTTTTAGCCTAAATAGCGAAGATCAATCCTTGCCCTTCATCTCAAAATTGATCAGTTCATGGAAAACATCCCGTGAAGCCTTCACTTGGCGGTGGAAAAAGAAAACACCCAGTATATAATTAACCAGGGCCAGGCCAAAACAAATCAGCCCGTCAACCAAATTGTCCACCACCAATAAATAATAGGCCGCAAAGCCCAGCAAAACAATACTCCAAAAAGCCAGAAAAAAGATTGCCCCAGGGAAAAGCCGGTAACGCATGAAAATAATACTTCCCCTATTTGTGGATTCTACTTCCCCAGAGATCAGCGGGAGAAAGGTATTCCCTTTGTTGATTGCTTTGGATATTCTAAACCCTTCCTGACCGATCATCCCGTTAAACCTCACTTTAGTGTTCAATTGGGTACGAGAATCCAAAAAATTTACCTCTTGAGTCACACGGATCAAATGCCCCAACACTTCTCTTTTAGAAAGGGCGCTGACCAGTGTTTCAGTATGGTAGGGAAGTAAATTCAATGCAGATTATTTTACAGCAATACAGGAAATCTCAACATTCACATTTTTAGGCAACTTACTAACCTCAACTGTTTCCCGGGCCGGAGGGTTTAATTTAAAATATTGGCCATAGGCCTCGTTGATGGTGCCAAATTGCCCCATATCGCGGATAAATATGGTACATTTGACCACATCAGCAAATGAAAAATTCGCTGCTCTGAGCACGGCTTCCATATTTTTCATCACCGCATGTGTCTCTTCGGTAATATTTTCATTGATCAATTCACCTGTTTCCGGATCCAGGGCTATCTGACCTGATACGTATAGCGTGCTCCCTGCCAAAACAGCTTGTGAATAAGGGCCAATCGGCGAGGGAGCTTCGGGAGTGAAGATTATTTGGTTAGGCATGGTGGGTGAGGGGTGAATGGTTAATTTGTGCGTAGTGAAGAGTAAATTGTTAGTGGTAATTAGTTAATAGCTAATGGTTAATGGTAAATAGTAATTAGTTGATTGCCAATTATTTTCTGCCTTTTTTCAGCTTTCTGACTTTATTTTAACTGGTAACTGGCAACTTGAAAAGGCTTCGACTCCGCTCAGCCAGACACCACAATGCCGACTGCTAACTGAAACTGATCCCGATAGCTATCGAGGACTGATCACTGAAACTTCCTACTTCGATTTTGCTTCATTCCAATACACGTCCATTTCGGCCAAGGTCATATCGCTGAGATTTTTTCCAGCCGATTTGGCGGCGTTTTCAAGGTATTGGAATCGTTTGATAAACTTGACATTGGTACGCTCAAGAGCCTCCTCCGGATCGATTTCAATGAATCTGGCGTAATTAATCAGTGAAAAAAGCAAATCTCCAAACTCCGCAGTCGCCCGTTCTTTGTTGATTTCCTTTTCCTCAGCTGCATTGAATTCCGCTTTGAACTCCTGCATTTCTTCCTCCACTTTTTCCCAAACCTGATGCTTTTCCTCCCAATCAAACCCCACTCCACGTGCTTTCTCCTGAATCCGCATGGCTTTAATCAAGGCTGGAAGGGATTTTGGCACTCCTCCTAAAACAGAAACATTGCCTTTCTCCTTCAGTTTGATTTTCTCCCAGTTTTGGCTCACTGTTTCCGCATCATTTGCCTGTACATCCCCGTAGATATGCGGATGGCGGCGGATTAGTTTTTCGCAAAGCGCCTGAATCACGGAAGACATATCAAAATGACCTTCCTCAGACCCGATTTTAGCGTAGAAGACGATATGAAGTAAAATATCACCCAATTCTTTTTTTATTTCTTCCGAATTTCCTTCCAGAATCGCATCCGATAGCTCAAAGGTTTCTTCGATAGTCAGGTGTCGCAGACTCGCTGTGGTCTGCTTTTTGTCCCAAGGACATTGTGCCCGGAGCTCGTCCATAATAGTCAACAAACGATCAAAGGCTGCGAGTTGCTCGGCTCTGGTACTCAAATTAGACATGACTTGGGAAACTATGCTTGAATTGTGAACGTTTTCGAAGTAAAGCTTTAAATTTGCGCAAATTTATCCGTTATGGCAACAATACTCATTACAGTAGGCTTCGTGGCATTATTCTTTATTCTGATGTCAGTACGGCTGATTTTCCTCAAAAACGGTGAATTCAAAGGCACCTGTGCTTCCCAAAGCCCTTTTCTCAATAAAGAGGGGGCGACCTGTGGCTATTGTGGCAAAACGATGGATTCTTCAACAACTTGTGGCAATCCGGACAATGAAGTAGACAAGGTCATGGCCAAATTCAAGTAAATTCTGATCCTGTTCATCTCAGGATTTTTTAACTATTCACTTTTACTAAATCAATACACGTGTCGCTTATCAAATCAATTTCAGGAATAAGAGGAACCATCGGCGGTAAAGCCGGAGAAGGTCTTACGCCTGTTGACGTTGTAAAATTCACTGCTGCTTATGGTGCTTGGGTAATTGAGCAAACCAACAATCCCAAAGTTGTAATCGGAAGAGATGCAAGAATATCGGGTGACATGATCTCCAGGCTGGTTTCTGCTACGCTTCAGGGCATGGGAATTCATGTCATTGACCTAGGCCTGAGTACCACACCTACCGTTGAGTTTGCCGTTCCGTTGGAAAAAGCCGGAGGTGGAATTATCCTTACTGCCAGCCACAATCCGATTCAATGGAATGCCTTAAAACTGCTGAATTCTGTGGGTGAATTCATCTCAGATCAGGAAGGAAAAGCTATTTTGGAGAAAGCTGAATCCGAATCTTTCTCCTTTGCAGAAGTAAAAAAACTCGGAAGCTATATCCAAATCAACGATTACATCGACCGCCATATTCAGCATGTCCTGAATTTGGAGTTGGTGGATGCAGCAGCTATCAAAGCAAGAAACTTCAAGATCGTAGTAGACGGAGTGAATTCAACAGGCGGAATCGCCATCCCCAAATTACTTCGCGCCCTTGGAGTGACTGAGATCGAAGAAATGTTCTGCACCCCGGATGGTCATTTCCCCCACAATCCTGAGCCACTTCCCGAAAATCTGCGCGATATCTCCAAGAAATTGGAAAAAGGAAGTTTTGATTTAGGTATTGTAGTGGATCCTGACGTGGACCGGTTGGCCTTTGTCAACGAGGATGGATCCACGTTCGGTGAAGAATACACTTTGGTGGCAGTAGCCGATTATGTGCTGAGCAAAACCCCGGGAAATACAGTTTCAAACCTTTCTTCTACACGCGCACTTCGGGATGTAACTGAAAAAAGAGGTGGAAAGTACACCGCAGCTGCAGTAGGTGAAGTGAATGTCGTGAACCAGATGAAAGCTGTCAATGCTGTGATCGGGGGTGAAGGAAACGGAGGGATTATTTATCCTGCCTCCCACAACGGACGTGATGCTTTGGTCGGGGTGGCGTTATTCTTGACACATCTGGCGAATTTCGGGAAGTCCATCTCCATGCTGAGAGCTACTTACCCCAATTATCACATTTCCAAAAATAAAATTGAGCTTACCCCGGAAATCAATGTGGATAAGATCCTTCTTGAAATCAAAGACAAATACAAAAAGCACCCGATCAATGATATCGATGGAGTGAAAATTGAATTCGAAAAAGAGTGGGTTCACCTTAGAAAATCCAACACTGAACCGATCATCAGAATCTACTCCGAATCAGAGTCAGAGGCCACAGCGGAGCATTTGGCAAAAAAAATCATGCAGGATATCAAAGAAGTGGTGAGTGCTTCTCTGATCTGATTGCAAACCCCAGTCCCAAGCCAAGTATGAAAAAAGTGTATTTTGATAATGCCGCCACCACAGCAATGGACGATCGGGTAATCGACGCCATGCTTCCTTTTATGAGGTCTCATTATGGCAACCCTTCCTCAGTGCACAGTCATGGCCTTGAGGTAAGAAGTGCTATTGAGAAGTCGAGGAAAAAAGTTGCGGAGTTACTAAATGCCAGCCCATCAGAGATCTTTTTCACCTCGGGAGGCACAGAAGCCGACAACACGGCCTTGGTTTGCGGCGTTGAAAGTCACGGGATCACCCATGCAATTACTTCTCCCATTGAACACCATGCGGTGCTACATACGCTGGAAGTATTGGCAAAAAAAGGCACCATCACACTCAGTCTATTGAATGTCAATAATCAGGGTGAAGTTGACCTCGATCAGTTGGAGAATTTACTGAAAGCCCACCCAAAAAGTTTGGTTTCGCTGATGCATGCCAATAATGAAATCGGCAATCTAAATGATCTGGACCACATAGGATCTTTGTCAAAAGAATATGGTGCATTTTTTCACTCCGATACGGTCCAGACTGTGGGCCATTTTATTCATGATTTGAAGAATCTCCCTGTGGACGCAATTGTAGCCGGAGGACACAAATTTCACGGTCCAAAAGGCTCCGGATTTTTGTTTGTTAGAAAAGACAAGAAAATCCACCCTTTCATTCATGGAGGAGCCCAGGAGCGAAATATGCGCGGAGGAACAGAAAATGTAATCGGTATTATTGGGATTGCAAAAGCGCTGGAATTAGCCTATGAAGATATGAGTGGGCATCGAAGCCAAATTGAAAAAGTCAAAAAGCACTTTATCGAAAAACTAACCAGTGAAATCCCGGGAGTGGAGTTCAATGGGCTTTCTACGGATTTTGAGCGCAGCTTATATACCGTATTAAACGTCAGCCTCCCCCCCTCGGACTCAAACCATGGTATGTTGCTTTTCAATCTGGATCTGTCAGGAATCTCTGCCTCTGGTGGCTCGGCCTGCAGCTCCGGGGCTACGGTGGGTTCCCATGTGTTGAGAGCCTTGCATCACAATTCGGAGCGGGATTCCGTACGGTTTTCTTTCAGTCGGTTCAATACGTTGGAAGAAGTAGACTACACGGTAGACAAGCTAAAGGAACTTTATTCAGTAGAGGCATAAAAAAAGGAACTTTTCGAAGCTCCTTTTTTCATTTTAGATCAATCTGAAAGTCAATTTGCAGGCTTGTACCCAATGGCATAAGGAGTCCAAATCTCATAAATTGGAGCTCCGGTTGAACTCAATCCGCTGTGATGCCATTCCCCGTCAATCACCTCAAAGTCAAATCCCAATTTTGCACCGACCCTGGAATTGTCACGGGAAAAGAAGGTGATATTTTCGGTATACTTTCCATCCATCGCTGAATAGGTTCCTCCACCGGTTCCGGAAAACTCCCTCGTCTCAGAATTAAAAGCAATCCACTGGAAGCGGCCTCCGCTTAAGATTTTTACAGTCCGTCGGGCTCCTGGTGTAGAACGAGAGACCTGATCGTCCCGCTTTCGGCCGGTGATCACCCAATTCCCGGTCAGATCATCTCTGGCATCCGATATTTTCTCCCAGATCTCCACGAGCATCCCATTGTTGGTATTTGCAGACAGGATCAGCTTGCTGCCATCCAGTTCGATCTTGAACGGTGTGGTAGTCCCTACTTGAAGGGGATTTAAGGTGAAAAAATCCAAGGTTTCCGAATACTTTCCGTTCTCAAACTTGAACGGTCCCCCACCTGCTCCAATGAATGCGTTGTCAGCGACATTCTTCACTCCAAAAGCAAAATAGTCATCCTGATAGATCTTAATATATTCTTGGTCCGAAACCGCATTCCCGTTTTGGCTTACTAGTTTCCAAGATCCTTCCAGGCTTTGACCGGATACCCATCCCGTCAAAAACAGAAAAAGCAAAAGCAAATATTTCTTCATAACTAAATGGGTTAAATTCATGTGTTTATAATTTGTTTCTCAATGGCCACATAGCCTGTCCCGATCTTTCATCGGGAGAATGCCCTGGATAATCATCCCCCTGTGTGAGATTTATTCTCATGGGCATTTCATCTCCATTAAAATTCATGAACAAAGTACAGAATTCCAATCTTTTATTGGCAATTGGTAACTTGACAGAATCAAAGAAAAGAAATGGATTATGAAGGAATTTCAATTGGGAAATTCAATTGCTGAGGTTGTTGAGATGCTACCTGATTTCAGAATAAAGAAGGTTCGGCTTGACAATCGTGAAATTGCGATCGTCCGGATGGGTGAAAAAATCTATGGATTTGATATTTTTTGTCCCCACCGCGGCGCCTCATTGATTCAGGCGAATATCCATTCGGGCGAAATCATTTGCCCGCTTCATCACTATCGTTTCGAATTACAGAGTGGTCGCTCTAGAGCGGGCGATTGTCCGGATCTCGAGACTTTTCCTTGCCGGCTATCCGAAAAAGGATTAACCATCACTTTACCCTGACATTCAGTGAAGCTTTGTGCCATTCGGAACCTCCCGCTCTACGGAAGCCAACACAATCTGACTCTCGGCCAATGAAAACCCTGTCACCAGAACCTCAGACATAAAATCTGCTATCTGCCGAGGCTTAAAATTACAAACACAAATCACTTGCCTACCGATTAGATCCTTTGGTAGATACAAATCTGTCACTTGTGCAGAAGACTTTTTGACTCCAAGTTCAGGTCCTAGGTCAATCCAAATTTTATATGCTGCTTTTCGGGCTTTTTCAAATAATTCAGCCTGAATAACTGTCCCTACCCTAAGATCTATTTTGTTGAAATCTTCTATGTCAATCGTTTGCATAGTGGTTTTTTTTCCTAATTTTAGGAACATTTTTGCAATCCCCGAGTTTAACTTACTAGATCAAAAACAAATCATGTTGAAATTCTCAGGATTTCATTTAAGAAAACCGATCATTCTAAGCATTGGCGTGCTTGGTTTGATGTTTATTGGAATGGATGCATCTGCACAGTCAGAAAATGAAAAAGTAGAAGAAATCTATCCTAAAGGAAATGATCGGGTAATTTTAGAGGATCATACTTTAATCCAGGATAATTCCTCCTTACGATTGACCCCTGCTAAACCAAATGTGATTCAAAAGCCAGTTACTACAGTAATAAAAAGAGATCAGAATTCAGGAGAAAATCTTTCAGACCGGGATTTAAAAAAGAACGAATCTCCTCCTTCCACACTTTCTTTTAATCTTTTTCTGTACATCGTGGACAAATTTAAAGCTGATTAAAAAAATCTACTTATAAAAAGCTAAAGCATAAAAAAGAGGATTAAAGCCTCTTTTTCCGTTTTAGTTCTCCGCAATAAACTTTTCAAGTTCTCCCAAACTCAATTTCCCCTCGTAGTAAGCCCGGCCAAAAACTGCGGCGGTTAATCCCATATCCCGTAGCATTTTGAAATCATCCACGCCTCTCACTCCACCTGATGCGGCTAGGTGGATGGATGGAAATTTGTCCATGATTTCTTTATAGAGTTCAAAATTTGGACCCTGCATCACTCCATCTCGGGTCACATCGGAGCATTTAAGGTATTTCAAGCCCCTATCGTAGAAAAACTCAATGTGTTCAAAAAGATCAATTTCGGTCTTCTTCAACCATCCCTTAATTTTAATCCGATGATCTGAGGGATTGGTATCCGCGGCTAGGTTTATTTTTTCTCTGCCGTAAGAAAGAATAAATTGAGCAAATCGCTCCGGGTGATTGGCCGCTGCGGAGGCAATAGTTACAGTTTTGGCTCCAAACTCAAAACACTTAATCACATCTCCATCGGTTGAAATCCCGCCGGTAAAATCAACCAGAAGATCCGTGTAGCCTGCGATCGCTTCCAAAATGTGATAGTTCTTGGGCTCTCCTCGTCTTGCGCCATCCAAGTCAACCAAATGAAGTCGCTTAACCCCGATTCCTTCAAAGGTCTGGGCAATTTCCAAAGGGTTGTTGGAAATCACTTCTTGGGTCGCAAAATCACCCCGTTTCAACCGGACACATTTTCCTTCAATTATCCAAATGGAGGGGATTATTTCAAACATGGGATTATTAATTCGTCTGGGTATATAAGTTAAAAATGTTGTTTATGGTTTTAAATATACTACCGACAGGCTGGATTAAAAGCAGGTATGGCTAAAACTTTACATTTTCAGAAAAGATATGACTCATTTTTTAAACCTTATCCAACAAAAATTGCTTTTTCTTACCGAAGGAATAAAACGGCTACACGACCATTACTACCGGAAGCCCAGGCAGTTTCACCGTGACAGGAAATTTTAGCCGCATGGTATCCGGTAGTAGAAAAATTCTTCCAGATTTTCCCTTCATCTCTGGAATAATCGGATCCTGAGGGACCTACGGCTATTATAAGATTATCTTTTTCCAAATAGGCTATTCCAGATCGGTACCCAAGAGGAGGGATCACGGGTAGCTCGTAGGATTGATTACTGAATCGAAATGCATTTTTATCCTGACCGTCAAGTTTCGTATAATCTCCACCCACTGCCAAAAGGTTGGTTTTAGTTTTTGCAAGTGCAAAAATTCCCTGTGATGCCTCCCCTTGAAGAATCGGTGTTTCTATTTTTTCCCAGTCTTCATTCTTAAAGTCATAAAAGTGAAGATTGGAAACTAATCCACCGGTTCCGAAGATCAAACCCAGTTCAAAAGCGACTAAAGAGGAGGCACTGGCTGCAAAAGCCGCCTCACCTATTTCTGCCGGAGGCAAATTCTCCATTGTCTTCCAGCTTTTCCCTCCATCTGAAGTCTCCAAAATCATCCAATTCCCACCGACAGGATCCCCGAGGATGAAGCCCCTTTCCTTGTCCAAAAATGAAATCCCGTCAAAAAATGCTTCTGAACCTTCCTGATGTACTTTTCCCCAATTTTTCCCACCATCTTCTGTTCGGTAAATGACAGCCGGCTGACCTGCAGAAGCAACAACAGCCGTATTTTCATCAAAAGCCTGAATCGAGCGAAAATCCACTGAATCCAAGCCTGCAATTACTCCGAATTCCCAAGTTTCACCACCATCAGTGGTCTTTAGCCAGGTTCCGCTGCTTCCACTTGCCCAGCATACTTTGTCCGAAACGGGTGAAAGCCCCCTTAAGGAGGCTTTCACAGGTGTATTAAACTCTTTCCATTGAAGATTTTGGGCCTGGGAAATTCCTACCCAAACCCATCCGAGGAACAAAAGGGCAATCAGCTTCATGCAATATCCACTTTCCGATAGGCTTCAATGAGGGCCTTTTCTCCATCTACTCCAGGAAGGGCATTGCCGTGTTCCATTCCCATCACTCCGGTGAATCCTTTGGAATGGATGTATTTGAACACATTCCCATAATGAATCTCTCCAGTGCCAGGCTCTTTTCTCCCTGGATTGTCACCAATCTGAATATAGGCTATTTCGCCCCAGGTTTTTTCCATGGTAGCAATCAAATTACCTTCATTTCGCTGCATGTGATAGATATCATAGAGGATTTTACAGCTCGGACTGTCCACCGCTTTGCATATCATGTAAGTCTGATCGGCATGTCGAAGAAATAGATCCGGATTGTCACTCAGGGGTTCCAAAACCATCGTCAAGCCAGCAGGTTCGAGTATTTCTGCACCTCTTTTCAAGGCTTCAATCACATTTCCGGTTTGCACTCCCATCGGGAGATTCCGTTCAAAATACCCGGGTACGACCGTTGCCCATTTTGCGCCGACTCGCTTGGCCACTTCCACTGATTCACGACAGGTCTTCAAGAAAACATCCAAAAATTCCTGCTTGCCCGTAGTCAGGGAAACTTTCCAATTATCACCCCCATCGATTACGAAAACTCCCATTCTCATGCCGAGATCATTCAGTGTTTTGCCAATCAATTCCTGATCAGCAACCGATCTCCGTAGCATTCCATTGTCTTCTAAGGATCGGAATCCTTGATCTGCCATGAATTTCAATTCCTCCACAATACCTCCCGGTGCGGAATTTTTAAACATCCCAAAATGTGGAGCAAAGTCCATGTTGAAAGTTGGTGCAGCTCCTTTTTCTGCTCCAAATGATGGAATACTCATCGCGCCCGCTGTACCCAAAAGGGCACTTCCAAGGCTCATTCGTTTGATAAATCCTCTTCTTTCCATAATTAAACTACTTTAGATTTACCCGGAATAGCATGTGGATAATAACCATCAGCTTCCGGAAGAATTTTAGGCATGGCATCCCAAGCCAAAGTGTCAGGGAACAGATCCACCGTTCCGTTCAATGCCTCATCCCAAGTCAACACTTTGCCGGAATAAGTCGCATAGCGTCCCATGATGGCCGTCATGGTCGATTTAGCGGCATTTTCAGCATCGGCAAATTTGTATTCCCCTTTTACCAGGGTGGCCCAAAGCTCATCATGCTCTTGCTGATAGGGGTTTGGCTGATTTTCTCGATCGTGGGTATAAATAGGATTGCCTTTCCAATCTGTCATCACCCCATGATTGCCTGCACTGAGGAAAACCCTTCCCTTCGTTCCTTGAAATGTTTCATCCACCCGATTGGCTGCACCGGGGAAGTGGCGACATTCAGAATGGATCACTGACCCATCTGCATAAGTAAAAGTCAACACATGGTGGTCAAAGATTTCCCCATGATCTTTTCCTGTGCGGACAGCTCGACCTCCTGTGCCTTCAGCTTTCACCGGATAGGAGTTTTTTGCCCAGTTTGCAATGTCGATGTTATGCACATGCTGCTCCACAATATGATCTCCACAGAGCCAGTTGAAGTAATACCAGTTTCTCATTTGGTATTCCATTTCTGTTTGCTCCGGCTTGCGCTCGCGGACCCATACTCCGCCGTCATTCCAATACACCTGACCGCTGACGATTTCGCCAAGGTCACCATTGTGGATTCGCTTCATTACCTCTCGGTAATTATTCTGATAATGACGCTGAAGACCTACCACGACGTTTAATTTCTTGGCTTTTGCCACTTCAGCTGCTGCCAATACTTTCCGGATACCTGCGGCATCGGTTGCCATTGGTTTTTCTGCAAAGATCTGCTTCCCCTGATTCACTGCTTCCTCAAAATGAGATGGGCGAAAACCCGGAGGTGCGGCCAAGATTACTACATCTGCCTCTGCTATGGCTTTTTTGTATCCATCAAACCCAACGAATCTTTTCTCCTTTGGAACATCCACTTTGTCGGCCCCGTGCTTGTCAAAGATCGCCTTGTAACTACTCTCCATTCGATCTTCAAATGCATCAGCCATGGCTACTAATTTGATGGGATGCCCTGTCGCAAATGCCTGAAATACAGCTCCAGTCCCACGACCTCCACAGCCGATTACAGCGAGTTTGAGTTCATTTGCAGGAGCTGCATAAGCTCCCGGAACGATAAAAGCGGGTGCCAAAATCCCGCCTGTAACCAGAGCGGAGGTTTTGATAAAGTCCCTTCGGGAATTTAGATTTTTCATAGTTTTGGTTAATTAGGGTTAATAATCAGCAATAGGTTCTTGATTGTAATAGGCCTGAATTTCTTCAGGTGATGGCGAAATGAACGGCCTTACGATTCTCAATCCAATAAATGGAGCCTCAGGAAACCACCATTGACTTTTCGGAATTTGAGGATCGATTCGTTTCCAAGCGGGATCAGAGGAGCTTCGAAAGGCCGAACCAATTTGATCTTCCGTAGTCTTAAAACTTCCTCCGCGTACTGCATGAGGATAAAGTTTATAAGCAGGATTGAAAGGATTATCCTTTTCTGACCTGGCGTAATAATCGGGCTCATAGAGATCCATTGTCCATTCCTGTACATTCCCATAGATATCATATAGCCCCCAGGGATTAGGCGTCTTCTGGCCGACAGGTTGCGTACTGCCTTGACTATTGGCATGGGTCCAGGCATATTCAGAAAGTTTCGAAGCATCTCTCCCGAAGAAAAAGCGCTCCTTTGAACCTGCACGAGCGGCATATTCCCATTCGGCCTCCGTTGGAAGCCTGTAAAACATCCCTGTTTTCAGATACAACCAGTGGCAAAACTGAAGGGCCCCATACTGGGTCATTCCCACTGCGGGTTTTCCTTCTTTTCCCATGCCAAAAGTCATATCCAGATAGGGCAAACTCGGTCTTGTCAATCCATCCACCCGCTCATCTAAGCCTCCTTCAGTCATAGACTCCTCGTAGTGCTTGTCAAGAAAAAGCTCAAATGCATCCCAAGTCACCTCGTGAACTCCCATCCAAAACGCATCAACAGCAACTTCATGGCCAGGATTCTGATCCGGAAATGCCGGATCATTCGAGCCCATCATAAATGATCCGGCTGGAATTGGAGTGAGATCAAAGGTCACTTCAGTTCCCGGAATTTTTTGGGTGTAGGGTTCAAATACAACCTCTTGGTTTAACTGAAAGCTCATGAGTAGTAGGCCCGATGCAGCAAGGTACTTTTTCATGTGTTTATAATTTTTTTTTCAAGGCCACATAGCCTGTCC
The DNA here is from genome assembly GCF_900108085.1 of Algoriphagus boritolerans DSM 17298 = JCM 18970. Taxonomy (GTDB): domain Bacteria; phylum Bacteroidota; class Bacteroidia; order Cytophagales; family Cyclobacteriaceae; genus Algoriphagus; species Algoriphagus boritolerans. Next base: position 50,435 of record NZ_FNVR01000022.1, on the reverse strand, counting down.
CGATTTTTATCGGGAAAATCTTCGCATGTATTCCCCGATAGCTATCGGGGCATACCGCTGTGTATCACTTAGAGTCATGCTCGATTTCATAGTTAAGCTAGAAGCAATGACAAATTAAAATTACTTGATTTTGATTCTATTGACTTGATTATTTTGATAAATGGTGCTTGATAAGATAAATCCCTTGGTCTTTAATATAAAAAAGCAAATAATCACCAAGCACTTCTATTTTTCTTATTTCGCCTTTAAGTGACAATCCTGAGTCAAGCGGGGTTTGGGCCACAAACTCTCCGTTTCCTTTTCCCAGTAAAATCGTCCCGTGATTCGCATCATATCTGCCAAACTTGAGCTTGGTATCGAAGAGATTTCCCCCCAGGATTAAATCAAGATTACCATCCCCGTCCAAGTCTGCTGATGCAGCGGCAAAGACCGGCGAAAATTGGGATTCAAGGGGAATGGATTTGGGTTGGAACTTTCCATTTTGACCCAAGACAAAGTAGCTTGTTTCCAGTCGATTGATAAATATCGAGCGACTGTCTTTTCGCTCCTCAGGAGTAAAAAGCTCATCCATTTTGACTTCAGAGAAGCTTTTGAAATCCAAATACCTTTTCTTCAAAAACAAAACCTGCCCAAGCACTTCATCACGGCTGGGTGAAGGATATTTTTCACCTTGGATGTAATAGGATAAAATCGCGTCTATCGAACCATTTGCGTCAAAATCCTTGTAAAGCAACTCCATCGGCTGGGTATCACTTGCAAAAAGTTGGGAGTTTTCACCATGATTTCCAACGAACAGCTCAGGCTTCCCATCTCCATCCCAATCCTCAATGAGTAATTCTGACCAAAACCCCACTTGTGGCGATTCAAAATATGCTGATGTGGTATTCTTCCAAGTATCTGTTGATTTGGAAAAAATCGTAATCGGCATGGCGTCGCCGACTAGAATCAGTTCGTCCTGACCATCCCCATCAAGATCTGCCCAACCTGAATCGGTGATCATCCCCAGATTCTTAAAATCCGGAGCCAAAGATGCTGTTTGATCAGTAAACTTGCCCTTGCCATCGCCTATCCAAATCCTCCCACCAGGAGCGATAGGATATTGGCCAGGAACCACTCTTCCCCCGACAAAAATATCGGTAATGCCATCAGTGTTGAAATCCCCCTGAGTCAAAGATCCTGTTGAAAATGCCTCATTTGGCAGCGCGTCTGCCGAAATCGTAAACTTTCCATTTCCGTCATTCAGGTATAACCGATCCTGAAGTCCAGGTTCTCCATCAAAAAATTGATGCATTCCGCCACTTCCAATCAAGAGATCAGGAAAATCATCTCCATTGGCGTCAAAACTCAATGCATCCGTATCTTCCGACAAGGCGGCAGATACAAATGCAGCAGAGTCTGGTCTATCGAATTGTCCATTCCCTTTACCAAAAAACAATCTCCCGCTGATTCCTGCTCCTCCTCCCAAGAAAATGTCAGGATTTCCATCCCCATCAAAATCTTCCACCACCAGTGCTTTGCCATTACCGGATATTCCAAAACTTAATAAGGGTTGACGCTTGAAATCATTGACTTCACTTGATTTTGGTACTGTGATTTTTCCTGCCTGCGTCAATAAGGGCATTGAATTAATAACGGATTTAGGTTTGATTTTGCTTGCCTCTGCTTGAGAGATTACGTGTTTTTGGTTTGTCTGTGGAGCTGAAAGTTGGGACAACTTACCACCAGGCCAAATCACTTGAACCGAGTCTGCTTTGGTATTTTGCCCCAAGCCAAAAACCAAAATCGGCGATACTGAGGATTGAAATCCCCGGTAAATGTTTTGCTCCTGGACCTGCATGCTTCCATTTGTGAATACTTTGACCAAAGCGCCTTGTCCAATTGTGTTTTGGCCCTCGCCCTTTAGCTCGATTTTAAGAAAATTCCCCTTTTCTTTTTGTATGGCCAGGTTTTCGTAGACGAAGGCCGGAGCGTTGATATTGTTGATAATCAAGTCCAGGTCACCATCATTATCCAGATCTGCATAAGCTGCCCCATTGCTGTTGGCATTTTGAGTTAGTCCCCAAGAGGCACTGACGTTTTCAAAAGTCAGATCTCCATTATTCTTGAAGGTATAATTTTTCAAATTGGACGAACTCATCGACTTGACCAGATTGAGCAAATCTTCCCGTTTCAGTTGGCCACCTGCGGTTCGGACATAATTGTCCATGTATTTCAAAAAATCCTGATTGTTGTAATCCCTCAGATAGCCGTTGGTGATGTGAAGATCCTTCCACCCGTCCAGATCAAAGTCCGAAAAAAGCGCAGACCAGCTCCAGTCTGTATTGGAAATACCTGACAGCTGACCGATTTCCCGAAAAGTGCCATCACCTGAATTGATATGCAGCATATTCCTCATGTATTGGTAGTAGAAACCACGATCCAGGTTCAATTGGAACATCTCGAAATTATCGGGAGAAAGAAGCAGCTTTTGCCGAAGATTATCCTCAGGCAGCATATCTAGGGTAAAAATATCCAGCAAACCATCATTGTTGATATCAGCGATATCATTCCCCATCGAAAAATGGGAAACATGATCCAGCCTGGACTGAATTTCATCCTTGAATTTTCCGTTTTTCTGATTGATATACAGGTAATCCGGCATGGAATAATCATTGCCAATATAGATATCCGGCCAGCCGTCTCCATTTATATCCGCTACTGATACTCCCAAGCCATAGGAAAGGCTGGAGCTGGAGATTCCCGCTTTCTCAGTGACTTCAACAAACTTTCCATTTTGATTTTCAAAAAGCTGGGACCCTGCCTCATGCTTTTCCAAGAGTAGCTTCTTAGTAACCGTTGGATCAAAATTCTGAATGGATTTGGTATTATGATTCAGAAGAAAAAGATCCAAGTCCCCATCTAAATCGTAATCAAAAAATGCCGCAGAAGTAGAAGTGGCCTCAGAAGCTATTCCATAATCTTCCGCCATTTCCTTAAACTGAGGTATTTCATTACTGTCATTTCCCTGATTGACAAAAAGCTCGTTTTTACGTTTTTCAGGCTGTAATGTACCGGAGTGACAAAGGTAAATGTCAAGCTTCCCATCCCCATTAATATCTACCAGTACGACTCCAGTCTTCCAAGGACCCGGCCGGCCTGTGGCTCCGGAGGCTTGTGTTATATCTTTGAATTTGAGATTTCCTTCGTTAAGGTAAAGTTGATTTTGACCAACATTCGCAGAAAAGTAAATGTCATCCAATCCGTCTTGATTGAGATCTCCGACTGCTACCCCTCCACCATTGTAGAGGTATTCATACATTAATACGTTTAGATTCAGGTTTTCTTCAATGAGGTTTGAAAAAGAAATTCCCGTGGAATCCGAAGAAAGCAAGCGAAAAATAGGATCTGAGGCAATAGTAACTTCGGGAATGTTTTTTTGCTCGGCTTTATCACATGAAAAAAGAAACCAAAAACTTGTGATAAGCAAGCAGGGTAATCGAAATCGCTTCATAATATTAAAGTCTGAGCTACCCCAATTGGGATAGCTCAGACAAGTTAATCAGGATTTTTAGTATCCCGGATTTTGAACCAATTGTGCATTTCGGTTTATTTCATCCCGATGGATCGGGAGATAATACATTTTGTCCAACCATTTACGGTTTTCTTTACCCGGATCCATATCAATCACTTTGTACACGTAGTTGTAAATATTAGGATCGTACCTATATCGGTCCAGCGATTGGCCTGGCTTGAACGTGCCTGTAATATTGATGCCATTTGCCTGTCTGCCCAGGGTCTCAGGCGCAATCATCCAACGACGTACATCATGGTAACGCTGTTCCTCATAGGCCATTTCTATTCTTCGCTCATTTCTGTACCGCTGCTTTAGGGCATCTCCAGTCTCAGTTATTGCCGGCTGACCTACTCGGAATCTGATTTGGTTGAGCCAGGCCTTAGCCTCATCTTCCTGACCTAGTTCGATAGATGCTTCCACGTAATTCAACACCGCCTCAGTGTATCTCAGTACAGGCCATGGAACTTGTTGCCAAGTATTTTGATCCACAATTGCCGGATTCGCATCAATAAACTTACGGAAATAGTATCCGGTGTAGGTACCATTCCAGTCCTCAATCGGGCTGTTTCTGGTGTCCAGACCAAAGTGAGGTACAACCTCTCCACCTGAGTTCACTTCATAAGTTCCTGTTTGAATTTGGCCCAATGGATCTCTAGGCTGATTTGCAGAAGATCTTGGCTTCCACTGTGCACCATCATAGAGTACGGAAGCATAGAATCTGGCATCACGATTCTCATAAGGAGCCGACGCATGGGTTGGATTATCCCATGAGAAGGAAGTTCCGTCCATCATTTCGTAGTCGTCGATCAGCAATTGAACGGGGGTATTTCCAGCCCAGTTATTGTAACCATTTGGTCCATTGAAAAGCCCCTGACGACCGCCATTTTCATTTTTCAAGTTAATGAAATATCTACCTAAAAGTATCTCTGCCTCTCCACCATTTCTGGCCATGGCATTATTGATATAGTTTTGAATACCTGCCTCATGCGAAACCGGAGCAGATAGGCCCATTTGGTTTCCGGTAGTAATATCCAAAACCGCTTTGGCTGCAGCTTGAGCTTTTTGCCATCTTTCTGTTCTGTTTCCTGAAGTGTAAGCTAAAACCGGAAGATTTCCGTAAGCGGCTAAATCGGCAGACTTTGAGGTAGCAGTAGGACCATCATGCAAATCACTGGCCGCATAGAGCAAAACACGTGACTTTAAAGCTAAAGCCGCCGCCTGAGTAGCACGACCCCTGATCGCTGATTTTCCAACCAGTAAATTAGCCGCTTCATCCAAATCCGCAACAATGAAATTTACGCATTCCTCAAAGGTGTTTCGAGGGATTTCAAATGTCTCGGCGTCCAAAGTATACGGAAAATCAATGATAGGGAAGCCTCCGTAATATCTCAACAACTGCTGGTAGTAATACGCTCTCATAAATCTAGCCTCAGCGATCAGTCTGTCTACCATTTCCCCGGAATGGGGGAAGTCCGGCGACGTCAACTTTTCGATCGCCAGGTTGGCAGCCCGAATACGGGAGTACATGTTGTTCCATGCCAGGGTATTGTTGACCCAACCGATATCTGCCGGATTAGAACGGGCCTCTGTGATTGTATTAATCCCCCGACCCGGGTGCGTAAACATTGCTTCGTCTGTCAGTGATGCAAGCATTTGCTCGTCAAATCCACCATTTCCCAGACCTTGATAGATTCCTACTACAAATGCTTCTGCCAAAGCAAGGTCTGTCCAAACGCTTGTTTCGTCTACCTCACCCAATGGTTTGGTATTCAGAAACTCATCATTACATGCTGTAAACATGAAGGATGCAGCGAGCAGAAATGCAAAATATTTATTGATTTTTTTCATGAGTGTCAAATGTTAGAATGTGACATTTATACCTGTGCTGATCACCCTTGCTTGTGGATAATACTGACCTGTAGAGCTGATGGTCTCGGGATCATATGCTCCAAACTTATCCCAAGTCAATAAATTGAGTCCATTTGCATAGATGCGGAGGTTTCTCACACCCACTTTTTCAGAAATGTGAGCCGGAAAATTATAGCCAAACTCCAGGTTTTTCAATCGGATATAATCCGTATTTCTAAACCAATAGGTATTGCCTCCCGAATAATATTGATCACTTCTGTTGGCTATTCTTGGGTGAACGCTACTTGGGTTGTCGATCGTCCATCTGTTGTCATGAATTTCCAACAGGTAGTTTCCAATATTTCCGGATTCACCTGCACTTACGTATTGTCTGGCGCCTGCTGCCCCTTGAAATAGAACTGACAGATCAAAATTTCTGAAAGCCATATTCAAAGTCATACCTCCCTGGAAGAGTGGAATATCGTTATTATCCATTCTGATTCGATCATCAGGTGTAATCTTGCCATCTCCGTCAATGTCCTTGTACTTCATATCACCAGGACGTAGGTTATTGGTAATCGCGCGATAGTCAAGTGGATTGTTGCTGATATCTTCCTGAGTAGCAAACACACCATCATATTGGTAAACCAAGAATGTATTCATTGGTTTTCCTGTAGACCGTTGCCATTCGGGCGCTCCAGGTGCTTCATCCCAGAAGAGGATTTTGTTTTTGGCATAACCCCCGTTTACTCCTACTGAGAACGTCATATCCCCGATGTTTCCACGGTAGCCCAGATTAATATCAAAGCCTTTATTTTCGACCTCACCGATGTTTTCGGCGGGAAGGATCAACCCAGTACTTTGCGGTACTGATGCATTTTTTCTCCAAAGAATGTTCGTTCTCTTGTTGTAAAACAGATCAAACTCGAAGAATACTTTGCCTTGAAGAAATTGACCTTCAAAACCCAAATTGGAGTTGTTGGCAATTTCCCAAGTGATGTTGTTGTTAGGAACTCGAGTCTCAAACAACGTTTTGACTTCAGTCCCATTGGCGATATAGGAGCTAAATCCATAAGTGGAAAGGAATTGGTATTCCTGTAGTGCTCCACCAAAGAATATCTGATCATTTCCGAGTTGACCCCAAGAACCTCTGATTTTGAAGAAATCGAAGGTTTTTCCAAGGCTATTCTTCCAGAAGTTTTCGTCGGAAACTACCCAGCCCAGCATAATTCCCGGGAAAAAGCCGTAACGGTTATTCTCAGGGAAAATATAAGATCCATCATATCTCCAAAGAAATTCTGCCAGATATTTTTCCTGATAATTGTAGGCTACTCTACCGAAATAGTTTAATCGGGCTCTTTCGAATGCTCCACCACCGTTATTCTTCTCCAAATCACCACCGGCAAACATTTGATCGATAGCGGAAGAAATAAAGTATCTTCTGAAGGCATTGAAGTTGTTTCCCTCAACCGTTTCTTTATTGAAACCGGCAAGTAAAGTCAGAGCATGCTTATCAGCAAATTTTTTCTCATAAGTTGCCACTGTTCCCAAAAGGATATTCAGTGTATTGTTATTCGCCTGGGTAAGTCTAGGATCAGCAGGTCCTCTTCGGGAAGCCACCAATTTTGGCGTAACACCATCATCCTCAAATCCAGAACCCAGCTGATACAGGGTCCAAGGAGTCTCCCAACGCTTGTTAAATTGCATAGTCTTATCCACCGCAGCAGTACCTACAATTTTTAAACCTTCTATACCTGGGATTTTAATTTCCAGTGTTCCGTTGGTCTGGAAGTAATCTCGGGTGTCCCGGTCATATCCGGTTTGATTGGTGGTGATTACGACTGGATTTTCACCGTTTTCGATGTCAGGTCCTGGCAAACCGTTTGGCCAAAAAGCAGGCTGATTTGGCTTACCTCTCATCTGCATTCGGAAGATTGCACCGGCGCCACGAGTCGGGAAGAATCGTTGCTCTTCACGGGCAAGGATACCAACACCTACTTTAATGTATTTATTCACATTGGCATCCAGATTTAATCGGATGTCATACTGCTTGAATCCGGTAGCGGATTGCTTGTAATATCCATCCTGATCCTGATAACCAATCGAAGTCATGTATCGTACATTGTCATTGCCTCCAACCAATTGGGCATTCATTCTGGTCTGAGGAGACCAGGTTTTCAAGGTTTCTCCATACCAATCCGTGTTTGGATAAAACCAAGGATCAGAGCCGTTCCGATAAAGTTCTAACTCATCGGGCGTGTAAGGAGCATTTCGGATTTGACCATTGGGACGAAGATATTCTCCATTTTGCTTATAGGCTTGATTTGCCGCATCCCACTCATTTACAGGCAATGCATAGATGTCAAGGTCATTCAACATGCCGGCATATTGTGCTGCATTTGCCAAATCAGGAATGACTGTCGGCTGTGCCCATCCTTGGTTTACCTGAAATGTCAATTCCGGAGCACCGCTTTTTCCTCTTTTTGTAGTGACAAGAATTACTCCATTTGCCGCTCGTGATCCATAAATGGCGGCCGATGCATCCTTCAGTACTGAGATACTTTCGATGTCGTTTGGATTCAATCGATCGATACCTCCAGCACGTGCCGGAATTCCATCGATTACAATCAAGGCATCGTTGTTACCCAAAGTGTTGGAACCCCGAATTCGGATGGCCGAACCATCATAACCAGGCTCACCGCTTCTGTTGACTGCAACCACACCAGGCATACGTCCTGCAATGGAATTTGACAGGTTGACAGCAGGTGATTTTGCCAATTCACCACCTTTGACAGTGGCAACAGAACCGGTTATAGTCTCCTTCTTTTGCTCGCCGTAGCCCACCACAATCACTTCCTCAAGTGATTTCATATCGGCTCCGAGGGTTATACTGAGTTCGCTTTGGGCTCCTACAACTACTTCCTGTGTTTGGAATCCAATAAAAGAGAATACTAAAACTGACTGATCAGAACTAACGGAAATTTTAAATTTCCCGTCAACATCTGTAACAGTACCAGAAGTGGTTCCTTTTACAAGGATCGAGACTCCCGGAAGGGGAAGATTATCCTCGCCGGATATAACAACGCCAGACACCTCCTTGGTCTGGGCCTGTGCAGTACCTAAATAAAATAGGCACATCAAAAATGTCAGACTTAAGAGTCTGGCAGGGGTAGAGATTTTCATAGGCAATTTTGGGTTAATGAAAATTATCAATTGAATAGATATGTCAATTTCCAATATATTTTACCTAAAAATCTAACTGTTTACAACTTAAAACTGACTGTATTCTGCTGTTTCTATGAATGGCATGGTGGGTTTTAAGTCAATTCTGAGAACTATTATTAAGTTAATTTAAAATAATCTTAGAAAAATTAAATTATTCTTCTTTTAGGCAAAATTTGAAAAAAATTATTTAACACTTCAGATTTCTAAAAAAAATTCCTCAAAGTAAAAACTTACAGCCTTTTTACTACCTCCTTTTTTGGAATCCTGATTGACCACATACCCCGGAGGTCTCCCACCTGATGGCCTTTGGCCTGATCTTGGGGATAGAGCTCAGCTAGTTTTTTAAGGGTCTCTTCATTGATCTCCTTCCCCGGTTCCCCATGGCAACTGAGGCAGAAGCCCCCGGGAATCACAATAGCCTTCGTATAAAGAAAGACTTCACCATTTTCGAACTTTTGAATGTTAGGATCACTTTTGCTTCCATTCTCAGCATTAAATTCGTAAGCCTCCAAGAGGGGCTTTTCTTCCTCAGTAGGTTGGTCAGCGGGATTGCGATAGCGATTCGAAGCGCGGCGAATTTCTACACCATGTTTTTGACTTACTTCCTTGAGAATTGGCAGGGCTTGAATATTGCAAAATTCTATTGCACCGGGTACCCCCTTTTCGGCCACTGCATTTTGGAGCCTGGTTATCAACTGATTTTGAGCCTCTGTCGAAATAGAATCACCCCATAGCATCGCTTCATTCAAGATCTCAACTTCTGTTAGGCGTTTTACTTCCATGGATTGATTGACTGCTTCAAATGTTTCTTTAGAAACCCGCTCCTGAGGACCACAGGAATACAATAACAGGGCAGCATTGGCCAAAACGACTATTTTTTTCATATCCATATTTTTTTCTCAACTATCAAACAAACTATCCGGAACCTAGCTACCGATAGACGCTTGACTTCTGATCATCCCGTTTTTGGGCTTACTGATTGCCCGAAATTATAATTATCTGAATTATACTTTAAATTTATCAACCATTCTTCAATTACTGTTCAAGACACTTGATTAACTTAAAACTGTTTGTGATATACTTAATGAATCAAAGATTTGATCAAGTTGCCATCTTAAGGATGTTTTTATAATCTATGCAATGAGAAAACTCATACTTGTGCTCTTTTTTATCCTCCTGATTACTACAGATTCCTGGTCTCAAACCTGGACTCGAATGCAAAGTTGGGGCTTGGACTTAGAATCCATCGTTTGGATAAGCGAAACCGATGGAGTGGCAGTGGGTGAGAATCTGATCATTCGGACAAGTGACGGAGGGGTAACCTGGAATGAGGTCTTGGTGGAAGTTGATGCCCGGTTGCTCGATGTGGCATTTTTAAGTGATGGCAACGGAGTAGCGGTGGGCGAAAAAGGGACAATCTATACCAGTTCGGATTTTGGAAATAATTGGATAAAGCGAAATTCAGGCACCCAAAATACCCTCACCAGCGTAGCCAAAACTTCGGCAACGCAACTTGTGGCAATTGGCCAAAACGGAGAAATTCTGCAATCGTTCAATTCCGGAGCCACCTGGACAAAAGTCTCCAGCGGAACTAACCTGGATCTTAATGACATCACTTTTATCAATGAAAACACGGCATTTGTAGCAGCTGCCAATGGGCGAATCCTAAAGTCATTTGATAAAGGCAGTACTTGGCAGTCCGTAACTATTGCAGGAAATAAAGACCTCTTTGGAATTGCATTTTCCAGTGAAATGATTGGTTATGCGGTCGGTAAAAATGGAACCTATCTCAAAACCACAGATGGAGGAGAGACTTGGACAGAATTGGTAATCAACACCGGAAGGACACTTAGAAAGGTGGCCATCAGCCCTGTGGACATCCGGATAGTAGTAGCAGTAGGCGATACTGCGACTGTCGTAAGAAGCGGGAATTCGGGCACGACATTCACTTATCCAAACTTAGGGGCTACCAATACCCGAAGCATCAAAAATATAGCATTCAAACCTAATCTGGCATTTGCTTCGGCAATCGGACAGGATGGCTACTTGCTGAACTCCGCAAATTCAGGTGCCAATTGGAGTCAGAAATTTGCAGGCATCCGAAATAACTTCACTTCGGTGGACTTCAAAAACCTAAATACAGGCTTTATAGGAGGAGAGAAGGGAGCATTTTTTGTCACTACCAATGGTGCCACCACGGTGATTAGCCGCCCTATTCCCGAAGCTCTTCTCATTCAGACCCTGGATTTTTGGAATACATCCTTCGGCTATGCGAGTGCTCCCGAAGGTAAAGTCTATCGAACCGGTAATTCAGGAAGTGCATGGGTTCCTGTGCCTTTACCGGTGAATCGAACCCTTACCGGATTTTATCTCTTTGCTCCATCGGTAGTCTACGCCGTGGGAAACTCCGGCTACATCACACGATCATCCGACTCCGGAGCCACCTGGGATCAATCGATTAAAACTAATACTACAAAAAATCTAAAAGACATCACTTTCTTTAATTCTGTAATTGGATTTGCCATAGGGGAAAATGGTCAAATCAGTTGGAGTGCTGGAGGAAATGAGTGGGAAACTTTACCTTCCGTGACCACCGAAAATCTGAATGCTTTGGTAAAACTGGATACCACCAGTGCCATCGCGGTTGGAAATGCCGGGACTATTTTAAAAACCGATGATCAAGCTAAAACTTGGCGAGTCATCGAATCAGGCACCTTGAAAAATCTGAATTCCATTGACTTTTTCGGTAAAAATGTCGGGTTTATCGCCGGAGATGAAGGACAGGCAATGGTGACACTTGACGGTGGAGAAACTTGGATTCAGCCAGAAACCGGAACCTTGCGAAATTTCTCCGGTGTTAGCGTGGGTACCGATTCGAAGGCCTATTTTGTAGGAGAGGACGGCTCGATCATCACTTACAATTGCATTCCTCCTTTAGGGTCTTTGGGAGAAATCTCCGGGAATTCGCAATCCTGCATTTCCAATGAAACTTACGCTATCTCGGAAATGCCTTCTCCCGGTTCAGAGATTATCTGGAGAGTGGATGGAGGTGAAATTATATCGGGTCAAGGGACCAATCAAATTGAAGTGAAATGGACCGCTCCTGGCAGGAATGCTGTTTTGGTTAGTCGATCAAATTTTTGTGGAAATGGGGAAACTTCTGCTTTGGAAGTGATTGTCCTTTCCTTGCCTCCGAGTGACCTGCTTGTTTCAGGCGAAGGAATTGGATGTGTAGAAAGTACAGGAACTTATTCATTGCCAAACGTCGAAGGAACCGCCTACACCTGGACGGTCACTGGAGGTGAAATTATTTCCGGTCAGGGATCAAGTGAAATCGACATCAAATGGAAGCAAAGTGGTGATCAACTTATCTTAGTAACTCAGGAAAATCGCTGCGGAACCTCAGAACCTATTCAAAAGTCTGTACGAATCTCGGCAGCTCCTGATCAGCCTTCAGAAATTCTGGGAGAAGGTCAAGTAGCGCTTGGCGAGCAATACTATGAAATAGCAGAACTATCCGAATTAGATTATCGCTGGACGGTTTCTGATGGAGGAAAGATCATCTCCGGGCAGGGAAGCCACAGAGTTCTCGTTAATTGGGAAGAAGAGGGTGATTTCGGACTCAGCGTGGAAGCTCAAAACGAATGTGGATTTGGCCCAAAACAGAGCCTTTCAGTAAATGTCAACATAATCACAGCTCTGGAACCCAAAACCAATCTTGGTTTGAAAATTTACCCAAATCCCGGCTTCGGAACCCTGACCATAACCTCTGAAAATCTGGACAATTGGTCAACCCTACTGGTTTTTAATCCTTTGGGTCAGTTGGTTGAAAGTCAAAATATCAAGATCGGCGAGACTGAAATTTTCCTAAACGGACTTCCAAGGGGAATACTTTTGATTCAGCTTCAAGGGAAAAACGGGGCAGTGACCGAGAAAGTGCTGGTGAGGTGATTTTCGAAGTAACAAAGAAAAAAGACGAAGATTACTCCTCGTCTCTAATCTTAACATATTGGAATATATCTCCCACTTTACCTCTTTTGATAAAGGCCTTTTTCAGTATGGCTTCAGGGATATAACCTGCTTTTTCCAGGACATTCATAGATTCTCCGTTGAATTCGTAGACTTGAGCGAAAAGTCTTTGAATATCGAATTTCTCAAAAATGTAATCGGTGTATAGCTTCACCGCTTCTGAAGCGATTCCTTTACCCCAAAAGGGCTCACCGACCCAAAAACCCAATTCCATGTTGGTACGGAGCTCATCTTTCCCCCGTTCTGCACCGATTGACCCCGCAAGTTTGCCTTTGTATTCAATGGCAAAATTCTGTGGTGGATTGAACTTTTGATTATGTTCTATCCAATGTCTTGCATCATGAATGGTATATGGCTGAGGATAACTATCCCGCAAATTCATTGCGATTTTTGGATTATTTGCCAGCGGATAGAGAGCATGAAAATGGGAGTCATTCCAAGTGACTAGGCTTACTTCTTTTTCTCCGGTTATTATCATAAAAGTACTTAGGTTATTCTTCCGCTGGTTTTTTGTTTGTTCAATATACCTCCTTAAATCAATCCTTCAAAGTCCATTCCACTTACTCGATTCCACCGGCTTTCATTTTTTCGAGATTTTCAGCCAATCTCAGGGCTGAGATGAATTCTTCAATATGCCCGTCCATCACTTCGGGAAGATTGTAGACGGTTTTATTGATTCTGTGGTCAGTGACACGGGATTGGGAATAGTTATAGGTCCTGATCTTGTCAGATCGGTCGCCACTGCCTACCATGGATCTACGTTGTGCACCCACAGCATCGTTTTGTTTGGTAAGCTCTATTTCATAAAGCCTGGATCTCAATACCTGGAGCGCTTTTTCAAAGTTTTTAATCTGTGACTTTTCATCCTGACAGGTCACTACCAAGCCGGATGGAAGGTGTGTCAATCGTACTGCAGAATAAGTCGTATTTACGGATTGTCCACCGGGTCCGGAAGAGCAGTAGGTGTCTTTTCGGATTTCATTCATGTCCAAGTGGACCTCAACTTCATCCATTTCGGGTAAAACTGCCACAGATGCAGCAGAAGTATGCACTCTCCCTTGGGATTCGGTAGCTGGGACTCGTTGTACCCGATGAACTCCCGATTCATATTTCAGCATCCCGTACACGTCTGCCCCGGACACCGTAGCAATGATTTCCTTGTAACCGCCAGCTGATCCAAAGGTTAAGTCAAGGACGGTAAGCTTCCAACCCTGCATTTCGCAGAACCGCTCATACATCCGAAACAAATCTCCCGCAAAAATTGAAGCCTCGTCTCCACCTGTTCCTCCCCGGATTTCGAGGATACAATTTTTGGAATCATTTGGGTCTTTAGGGATCAATAGCTGCTTCACCTCCTCTTCCAGCGTTTCCTTCCGTTCTCGAAGGTAGTCAAGTTCAGCTTTGGCCATTTCTCGAAACTCCGGATCCCTCTCCTTATCCAAAATTTCTTTGGAGCTGTCGATATTCTGAAGCACCAGCTTGTACTCATCGTAGGCTATGACGATTTTTTCCAGGTCTTTGTATTCCTTGGAGAGCTTAGTGTACTTGCTCATGTCAGACATCGAGTCCGGCATGATGATCAGTTGACCTACTTCTTCAAATCGGTCTTTAAGGGCTTGTAATTTGTCCAGCATGGGTTTTAATCGCTGCGCAAAAGTAAGGAATTTATCGGCTGGGCAGTTTAAAATTTTGTCAACTCACACACCTAAGTTGTAGCGCTTAAATCGAAAAATCCGTCTTGAAAGCATGAGAAAACTACCTGTTATTTTCTTTTTTGGTTCTCTTTTTATGCTTTCACACTGTGAAGAAGAAAGACCTATGACAAATTGCATAGATCCTGAACGGATCACATCAGGACCCTGTACGATGGATTACAATCCGGTTTGCGGATGTGATGGCAATACCTACGGGAATGCCTGCGCTGCAGACCGATCGGGGCTTAAATCCTGGACATCAGGAGCCTGTAGCAAAAAAGACTGACATTGCTGCCAGTCTCTTGATTTATTCGACCGTTACGGATTTGGCCAAGTTTCTTGGCTGATCCACATTACAGCCTCTCATCACTGCGATGTGATAGGACAGCAATTGCAGAGGAACTACTGCTACCAAAGGCACAAATGCCTCATCCACTGCAGGAATTTCGATCACATGGTCAGCCATGGCTTTTACTTGCGTGTCGCCTTCTGTCACGACAGCGATTACTTTACCTTTTCTGGCTTTTACTTCCTGAATATTACTCACCACTTTTTCGTAGGAACTATCCTGAGTGGCGATGAATATTACCGGCATTTCCTCATCAATCAAAGCAATCGGACCATGCTTCATCTCTGCAGCAGGATACCCTTCGGCGTGGATGTAGGAGATTTCTTTAAGCTTTAATGCACCTTCCAATGCCACCGGAAAATTATACCCACGACCCAGATACAGGGCATTTCTCACATCCTTGTATTCTGATGCAATGTACTTGATCAGTTCATTCGTCTTCAATGCCCGCTCCACTTTTGCCGGAATCGCCTCCAGTTCATTCAATAGCTGGATGTATCGATTCTCCGGCATAGTACCTCTTTGATAACCTAATTTAAGGGCCATCATCGCCAATACTGAGATCTGCGCGGTGAAGGCTTTGGTGGAGGCTACTCCGATTTCCGGTCCGGCATGCGTATAGGATCCTGCATGTGTAGCTCGGGGAATGGATGAACCCACGACGTTACAAACTCCGAAGATTGTGGCCCCTTTCGATTTTGCCAGTTCGATAGCAGCTAATGTATCTGCCGTTTCACCGGACTGTGAAATGGCGATTACGAAATCTTTTTCGCTGATCACCGGATTTCTGTACCGAAACTCGGAAGCATATTCCACCTCTACAGGGACTCTGGCAAAGTCCTCAAAAAGATATTCGGCTACCAATCCTGCATGCCATGAAGTCCCGCATGCGGTGATAATAATACGCTCTGCATTTTGGAATTTATTCATGTAATCACGAAGACCTCCTAAGACCAACCGACCGGATTTCGCATCCAAACGGCCTCTGAGACAGTCGGCAATCGACTTAGGTTGCTCGTAGATCTCTTTAAGCATGAAGTGATCGTAGCCGCCTTTTTCAATTGCTTCCAACTCCATTTCGAGCTGATTGATGTAAGGACTGGTTTCTACATTTTCGATAGTTTTCACCTGTAGTTTCCCATCTCGGATGACCGCTATTTCAAAGTCGTCCAAATAGACCACTTTATTGGTGTACTCAATGATCGGGGTGGCATCAGAAGCAAGAAAGTACTCTTCCTCTCCCACGCCTATTACCAATGGGGAACCTTTCCTTGCTGCGATGAGTGTGTTTGGCTCTTCTTTGTTGATCAAGACAATGGCATAAGCCCCCACAACTTTATGCAAAGCAAGGCGAAGTGCCTCCTCTAAAGTGCAATGGTCGTGTTCGTAGATATCTTCAATGAATTTTACAAACACCTCTGTATCCGTTTCACTGTCGAACGTGTATCCTTTTTGAAGCAAGTCTTGCTTTAAAACCTCATAGTTTTCGATGATGCCATTGTGGATCATTGCAAACTTTTCGGATGCGGAATAATGGGGGTGGGCATTTACGTCGTTGGGTTCACCATGGGTTGCCCAACGTGTATGACCGATTCCAATTTTGGATTTTACCTCCCCATTTGAATTCAGGTGCTTTTCCAGCTCGGATACTTTTCCCTTTTTCTTATAAATACTCAGACCATTTTGGTCCAAAAGGGCCACCCCGGCAGAGTCATATCCACGGTATTCAAGTCTTTTGAGACCTTTGAGGATAATGGGCAAAGCTTCTTGGTGCCCTACATACGCGACAATTCCACACATATTGAAAAATTCTTAAAAGTTGGTTTAAACTTCCACAAAGAAACAGCTTTCGTGCCAAAAAAAATAATCCACTTCCTTAAAAAGAAGGAGTGGATTATCAGTACTTATTCGAAATCGTTTGTATTACCTGGATTTTGAATAAATCACTTCAACCTTTATTTTATTCTTATCCAACTTGAATTGTCTTAACGATCTTGCTAAGTCCGAATTGTTATTATTCAAGCCTCCATCAGAGAATGAACCGGGTGAATCAGCAAACAATAGCCAATTTCGCCTTTGAATCTGACTTCTAAAAACAGCATTGGTGTAAGAGGTAATCTTCGCCAAATATTCTTTTGTTTCGGAATTGTACTCTAGAAAAGAAGAAGCAGCAAATAAATTATTGGGAACCTGGTTTCCGGTTTGATCCTGAATTACCTGTGGCTGACCGTCTGTAATAACATGCAAATTGTTATTCGGGGGAACGGTACTTTTTATTACTTTATTATTCAAATCAAGAAATTTCAAAACCATAGAAGAAATCGGATTATTATCTTCTTCCTGACTTTCTATCGGACCCAAGCGTAAATTAACCTGATTGAAAGTGATGCCCGACAAGGTATCGAGAAATTCATCCATTGGACTAGTATCAATTTTTATTGCCATCGCCAACCCGGCTTTCATCCCTATAATATTACCTACATCGTAAAATTTGCCTCTTTCAGAAACGATTGACGTAGGTGTACCCGATCTGTCAGAGTTAATTCCATTAAATCTGCGACTAAAATTACACGTTATCACATAGGAAGAAGGAGTGGTATCACCTTCGTAATGATAGAAAAAGGACATTTTTGTATTCGATCCTGGCTCAATTCCTATTGTTGTATTGTCTCCTGCAGTTGCTTTTAAGACAAACCCTGGGAAATATTCCCTAAACTCAAATAAGTTAAGAAAATCCCTTGAGCTTCGAATTTTCACAAACATCTCATCCGAAAAATCAGCTTCCAACGGAAATCTCAATGTCGTATCCTTAACATCACCGAATAAAACTTCTCCACTTGATATAGGGCTCTCCATAAAAGCCAATCGATCAAAATTGTAGTAAACCGTATCCAGAATTTGTTCTGATAATTGGTAAATAGCGTACTTTTTTGGTTGGTCCAAATTAGATCCGTTAACACTCACCACGTCCAGATCAAAAAAGGCGGAATCTAAAATTGCGTCATTTCGAGGTCTGTCAACTGTTACATCGAAGAACATTCTCGAATGAGCTACGGCCTCAGTCACACCAAAAAAACCATCTGTTTCATGCCCTGCCAGTAAAACCGTAGAATTAGTGGTATTAAACGAATCCAAGAGTACTACTTGCGCATCCAGGTTGAAATCCCTGTAAAATACACCGATTTGGTTATTTCCAGGCGCCAATTCGAGCCCCACCGAAGCCGGGTCGCTGCACGAACTAAAAAGAAGAATGGAAAGTAATGCGGTAATTGCCAGTTTACCCAGCGAGGCTATTATAGATGCCGAAAAGCTCGTCATGAGCTTGCTGCTCTTCTTCGATACTAATTTCAAACTGTTTGTCTTTTGAGAAATCCTCGATGAGTTGGTTTAATTCTGCTGACATTCCGCTGCCTTTTACCACTAGATCGGCATATTCCATTCCGATCTTGATGAAGCCTGCGAAGTCTTTGCTTTTCAAAGATGCCAAAATAGTGTCATCGATATCCACCATCTTAACCTTGTTTAACAAATCGTCGCCAAAGGTATGCGAAAATCCATTGTTATAGATCGCAAACACCGTTTTAGTATCCTTAAAAAGTGGCTCGTTTTTGTAAGTAGTTTTAAGGTACATCGGAATGAGGGAAGTCATCCAATCGTTACAATGCACGATGTCCGGGGCCCAACCGAGCTTTTTGACAGTCTCGATGACTCCCTTGCAAAAGAATATTGCGCGCTCGTCATTGTCCTCGTAGAATTTCTGCTGCTTATCATGAAACACATGCTTTCGCTGAAAATAATCCTCATTGTCGATGAAATAAACCTGAAGCTTGGCATTGGGAATGGAGGCCACTTTAATAATCAGCGGCTTTTCTTCTTCACCTACGGCTATATTAATTCCTGACAATCTTACGACCTCATGGAGTCTGTTTTTGCGCTCATTGATCAACCCAAACTTCGGCACCAAAATGCGGATTTCCATTCCACGCTCTTGCATAGCTTGAGGAAGGGATCGTAAGAAATTGGCTACTTCTGAAGTTTGTAAGAAGGGGTTGATTTCACTGGCAACGTAGAGGATACGTAATTTGGACATATTAAAGGGATTTTAATGAACGTGATAAACAACGGCACAAAGGTAAATAAAAAAAGCCTATATGCATTGTAATTCTGGATATTAATCTAGTTTTGCGCCAATTAGCCGATATCATACCTACGCATGAAGCTAATCCACAATCAGGCCGAATGGAACCCCCTATGGCTCAATCACCTTCGAACTAATCAGCAAATCGGACTCGTCCCCACCATGGGAGCGCTGCATGATGGACACTTGGATTTGGTAAAAAAATCCCGCTCCACCTGCGAGGTGACCGTCGTTTCGATTTTTGTCAACCCGACCCAATTCAACAATCCGGAGGACTTTCAGAAATACCCCAAAACCCTAGATCAGGATCTTGAAAAATTGGAGCAGGCCGGAGTGGATTATGTCTTTTTGCCGACGGAAAAAGTCATGTATCCTTTTCCCTCCAAGCTGAAATTTGACTTTGGAGATTTAGAGCACGTGCTCGAAGGCGAGTTCCGCCCGGGTCATTTCAATGGTGTCGGTATCGTGGTGTCCAAGCTTTTTCACCTTATCCGACCCCAAGTTGCTTTTTTTGGACAAAAAGATCTTCAGCAAGTCGCTGTTATTAAGCGACTGGTAGATGATTTATCATTTGACCTGAAACTGGAAGTAGTTCCTACGAAAAGAGAATCTGACGGATTGGCGATGTCCTCTCGTAATTTGAGACTTAATCAAGAGGAACGGCAAAAAGCCCTAATTCTATTTCACAGCTTGGAAAAAGCAAAAGCCGAACTATTTTCAGGGAAAAACTGGCTGGAAATTCAGCGCCAAATTGAATCAGAATTTGAGCATGAGCATGTAGCCAAATTGGAGTATTTTGAATTGATTCACCCCGATTCGTTTGAAACTTACTCTTCCTTCGACTCCAGCCAAAAATCTTCTGTCTGCATTTCAGCTTTTATCGGAGAGATCCGTTTGATAGACAACATGCCGATAATTTCTTAATTTTGCGGCCGAAAAACTAAACCAATGATTATTCAGGTCTTAAAATCCAAGATACATCGGGTAAAAATCACCCAGGCGGAACTTCACTATGTTGGTTCGATCACGATCGACGAGGACCTGATGGATGCTGCCAATCTCATTGAAAATGAAAAGGTCCAAGTCGTCAATGTCAATAACGGCGAGCGGTTGGAAACTTATGTGATCAAAGGAGAGCGGGGAAGCGGACAAGTCTGTCTCAACGGTCCGGCTGCCAGAAAAGCTTCCGTGGGAGATATTGTCATTATTATTTCCTACGCAGGAATGGATTTGGAAGAAGCAAAAAAACATGCTCCTATTCTTATCTTCCCCGACGAGAGAAATAAGTTAATCTGATGCTCAACCCAAAAGTCAAGCAAGGAATCCAGGTCGCAATTTCACTAGCAGTTGCCATCTGGATTTTTTGGTTTTTATACAAGGACATCGAGTTGGCCACGCTGACGGAGCAGGTGAAGTCCTCCAATTGGTTTTGGATCCTTTCCTCACTGGTTATTTCCCTTCTTGGGTTTTGGATCAGGGGCTGGAGATGGGCGCTTTTGATCCAGAGTGATGAAGGGGAGCCGGTGACGGCAAACAGGGCCTATCATGCGGTCATGGTCGGCTATCTGGTCAATCTCCTCGTACCCAGAGCAGGGGAAGTCGCCAGGTGCGGTGTGCTTGCGAGGACCAACGGGATTGCTGTCGGGCAGTTGATCGGAACAGTGATCCTGGAGCGAAGTATTGATTTACTTTTTCTGACCGGCACGATCCTCCTCGCCTTTCTTCTTGAAAACAAACTGTTTCTTGCACTATCGGGCGATTTAATTGACTTAAACAGTCTCACTGAAGGGCTTTTGAACAATTTTCCAATTTTTGCCGGGGGATTGATTGTCTTTTTTATTTTCCTTTACTTCATCTTCAAACGGTTCAGAAATCACGGCTTCATCAACAAACTTCAAAATTTTGGACGCCAGCTCCTGACGGGAGTCAAAAGTATTTCTACACTGAAAAATCCTCTGGGATTCTGGTCGAGCTCAGTGTTGATTTGGATGATCTATTTCCTGACGATGTACACCGTATCGCTGGGAATCCAAAGTACTGCCAACTTGGCACCCGGAGAAGTCCTCTTGGTGATGGTCATGGGAAGTATTGGCATGGTAGCACCTGTTCAGGGGGGAATCGGCACCTTTCATGCACTAGTGGCGTACATTTTGATCCAGTTTGGTGTATCGGAAACTGACGGAAAGATTTTCGCAGCCATCATCCACGGAACACAGGTCATTATGATTATGATCGTCGGATTGGTAAGTTGGATTATCATGCTGAAAATTCCCGCTTGGAATAAACCCGATACCCTATAACTTCGTATTCAAACCCAGTTAAACCATAAAAAGATGATTATTCTAATCGTTATCGTAGTTGTATTTGCAGGACTTGGATTCTTTGTCAGCAACAAGCTGAAAAGTAAATTCAAAAAATACGCACAGACACCCCTTCAGGCCAACCTTTCAGGAGCCGAAATAGCAAGACTTATGCTGGCCGACAGCAATATCCATGATGTACAAGTGGTATGTGTCGAAGGTCAACTGACTGATCACTACAATCCAATGAACAAAACGGTAAATCTTTCGCCTGATGTGTTCTATGGTAGAAATGCTGCGGCAACAGCAGTAGCAGCCCACGAATGTGGTCACGCGGTTCAGCATGCTACCTCTTATGCTTGGCTAAAAATGAGATCCGCACTTGTTCCAATCCAGAATATCTCCGGTAAGCTTCTAAATATCGTATTGATTGCTTCTTTACTTGGTGGATTTGCATCGATTATTCCCTATGAATCTGTCGGTTTCATTGTAGTTGGTGCATACTCAATTATGACCTTGTTTACATTTGTAACTTTGCCAGTTGAATTTGACGCTTCCAACAGAGCGCTTGCGTGGGTTCAGACCCGAAACATTGTAAACCGAGCTGAATATGACATGTCAAAAGATGCCCTTCATTGGGCCGCAATGACTTATGTGGTTGCAGCACTGGCTTCTTTAGCTACCTTGGCTTACTACATCTTCGTTTTCTTTGGCAATCGGGATTGATCCAGGTCAAAATAAAATTCCGAAAGGGGCAAGTTTTTGCCCCTTTTCTTTTTTAAGCCTATATTTTCGGGATGAAGTTAAACCCGAAATTTTATTAACCTTATGAATTTTCAATTGACTGAAGAGCATCTGGCAGTACAGGAAGCAGCCAGAGAATTTGCTCAATCAGAACTGCTACCCGGAGTGATAGAGCGCGACTCAGAGGCAAAATTCCCCCATGAACAAATCAAAAAGATGGGCGATTTGGGCTTCATGGGAATGATGGTAGACCCCAAGTACAACGGAGGTGGGATGGACACTGTTTCTTATGTGATTGCGATGGAGGAATTGTCAAAAGTGGACGCCTCTGCCTCGGTTTCAATGTCTGTAAATAATTCTTTGGTGTGTTGGGGTTTGGAAAAGTATGGTTCTGAGGCCCAAAAGCAAAAATACCTCACCAGGCTTGCCAGTGGCGAAGTTTTGGGCGCATTTTGCCTTTCTGAGCCCGAAGCCGGTTCAGATGCGACTTCCCAAAAGACCAGCGCAGAACCGAATGGAGATCACTACATCCTCAACGGAACCAAGAACTGGATTACCAACGGTTCATCTGCAAGTATCTACCTCGTCATCGCCCAAACCAACCCTAGTCTGGGCCATAAGGGTATCTCGGTATTCATTGTGGAAAAAGGTTGGGAAGGATTTGTCATCGGAAAAAAAGAAGATAAACTTGGAATCCGGGGTTCAGACACCCATTCGCTCATGTTTACTGATGTGAAAGTACCGGTCGAAAACCGAATCGGCGAGGAAGGCTTTGGCTTTACCTTTGCCATGGAAACACTGAATGGCGGTAGAATAGGAATTGCCGCTCAGGCACTCGGGATTGCTGCCGGAGCTTACGAAATGTCATTGGCTTATTCCAAAGAAAGGAAAGCTTTTGGCAAGCCAATCAGCCAACATCAGGCAATTCAATTTAAGCTGGCAGATATGGCTACTCAGATCGAAGCCGCAAGACTGTTAGTCTACAAAGCTGCCTGGCTGAAGGATCAGGGAGAAGATTATGTATATGCCTCCGCCATGGCAAAACTGTATGCTTCAGAGGTAGCTATGAACGTGACCGTGGAAGCGGTACAAGTACATGGAGGCTATGGGTACGTGAAGGAATATCATGTAGAGCGGCTCATGCGAGACGCTAAAATCACACAGATCTATGAGGGAACTTCGGAGATTCAGCGGATTGTGATTTCACGAAAAATATTAAAATAAAGGCAAATCCAAGGATTGAAAGGGTATAATTGCAAATTATTATACCCTTTTTTTATTTTTTTGCATAGATTTCCAAAATATTCCTGTTTTACCTTTGGAAAAATTATATTTTTGTAACTTAGCTTTTATCAGTTCATCATGGATTATTACAACAAAGTCATCGAATCAGTACATGTTAGGTTTTTGAAAGGCAACAACTTCAAAATCGAAAAGCCTGTGACAGTGACCAATTATGTAGAAAGCGAAAACTCACTGATTTTGCTTCACCATGGCACGTTGAAATTTGGCGAGGACCAGGAGCTCGTCAATGAAGGTGAAGTCCTCTTTCTTCCCAAGGGTCAAAAAACGCAAATCACCTTTGGTACCGGTACGAAGAAAAATGAACAGGATATCGAACAGTTTTTGGACAATAAACGGAAGTTTTTTCAAAGCCTCAGCATCAAAGAAATCAAAACCACCGAAGAAGATTGCATTTCTCACATCCAATTTGAGTCCAAGGTATTTGACGTGGTGAATTTCTTTAACTCCCTTGATATTCCTCCATTCATTATCCGTTTCAATGACCGCGTAGCGACTTTGGTGGAAGACATCATCAAAGAGCTTGAAGTCAGTAATGTCGGAAAGGAACGCTCGCTCAAAGCGCAGACAGAGGTTCTGGTGATTGAACTGTTGAGGCACATCCTTAAAAACCGGCTATTCACCGAAGAGCTCTCTACCAATTCGACTTATTTCAAAGACCCCCGATTGATTGACCTGTTTAATTTCATCAAAGCGAATATCGGTGGGGATCTGTCAAACAAGGTCCTGGCCAAAGTTGCAAATGTCTCTGAAGACTATGTCGGGCAATACTTCAAAATGCTCACCGGAATTAATCCTCAGGACTACATCGAATACCAGCGAATGGAAGCAGCAGTCGTTTTGCTTCGAACATCCAAAAAATCCATCCGGGATATTGGTAAAGAAGTAGGCTACAAGGATACCGCTTATTTCTGTCGCCGATTCAAAATGATGTATGGGGTCCCTGCCGGAAAAATGAGAAGGAGAGATTCCTTAATTAATGTTCAGTGAGTGATTATACCACCGCTTGATATCCAAGACCTCGGACAAAAATCCGGGGTCTTTTTCTATGGCGTTGCCCAGGACAATCAAATCCGCACCGGCATCAAAAGCCTTTCTTACTTTTTCTGAATCAGTCAATCCCCCACCGACAATCAAGGGACTCTTCACCGCATTCTTTACCGCTGAAATCACTCCGGAACTTACCGGAACACTAGCTCCGCTTCCCGCATCCAAGTAGAAAAATCGCATTCCCATAAATTTCCCTGCCAAAGCGGTGGATTTCACAAAATCAGGGTCATCGTTGGAGAGGGGAAGTGTCTGGCTTACGGAATGGACACTTAAAAGCTCGCCATTGTTCACCAAAATGTAGCCGGTTGGTAGCACTTCGAGGCCCGACTCCTGCACTTCAAGTGCAGCTTTTACCTGATGTGAAATCAGAAACTCAGGATTCCTCCCCGAGATCAAAACCATAAAAAGAATCGCGTCAGCCTTTTGGGAAAGTTGCAGATAAGAGCCCGGAAAAATACAAATAGGAATAGATCGGCCTATCTTTCTAAGTTGCTGAACAGTCTTGTCAAAATAGCCTGCCGAAAAACTACTTCCGCCGACCAAAATCAAATCCAAACCGGAATTACCAATCCAGGAAAATTGCTCCAAGTCAAGTTCCTTTTCAGGATCCACCAACCAGGCAACCCCCTTTCTGCGTGATTTTGAAAGGTTCTTGAGGAGTTTACTTACTGTTTTCACCTGCTTTGTCTTCTGCTGAAGAAGAAAAAATTTGGTTGTAAATTTTGTCTTTTGCCAAGGCAAGCCCAAGGATGACCAACCGCTGCGTAAGGTTGGGCCAAAAAGTGGATGGCTTCGGTTGTGTCAATCGTTTTTTGATTTCCTCATTGAGCAAGCCTTCTTTTTCCAATACTTCCAAGGCTTTGTCGGTAGTTTTTACTTTTTTCTTCCGGGTGACTTTGGCAATACCATAGACAAGCAACACTCCGACCGCTACCGCTGCACCTAACTTTAACCATTCTTCAGAATCCTTTTTGAGCAATTCCAACTGCTTTGTCAGTGTTTGCTCGAGCTCTTCTGACTTCTTTTCTAGTTCTTTACTCATCGTTGTTTTGGTCTTCGTTTATTTTCCTTTTAAAAATAAAACGCTTTAAAAGCCCCTCAGTCTTTTCCTGTATTTGAAGTGAATCTTTCGAAAGAAACATCACCAACACAATCAAGAAATAGATCAAAGCCACTATCAAAAAACCCATGTAGGGACTCTTGGTAACCTGACTTAGGAAGAAAGCCAAGGAAAGTGACAAAAACAGAAAAACCAATAACAGCAAACTACCAATGACTGTCAAAAGTATAATTCTTGAAAGGATTCCTAAGAACTCATCTTGAATTTCCTCCTTGACGAGTCCGATTCGGGTCTCCACGATTCCCTTTACAGTTTGGACGATTTCGCTGATATTTAACATAATTTTGAGGGACTCCAGCCCATTTTTCACTTTCAATGAATCGAATATACTGGAAAACTAACCCGTAAAAAAATCACAAGACCTCGCCTCAGTCTGCATCTTCGTAAAATTTGAACCTTAACACCAACTCCAGCGCCATCAAAATTGCCTGATTGACCGGGTACTGACTGGCCAGATATTCGTCCACATCTGCCAGCTGAGTGTAATAGGATGTAGCCATGGGGATTTCCAGATCTGAATTGATCCTCGAAACAGTAAGCTCAAATGCCGCCTTCTTTTCTTTTTTGAGGATTTTGCAGGTAATCAATTCCTTCTGTCCATATTTGGTTCTTCTGGCAGAGGCACCAAAAAGCCTGCATATCAAGCCCCTATTGGCATAATTCCCGCAAAAACCCTTGGTCGGATCATCCTTTTGCGGACGATACACTACGCAGTTTCCCAATTGATCCTGTAGCGCCAATTGATTGGCGATTTCCTCCGCAATTCCCTTTTCATAGAGATCAAATGCCAAGGGCAAAAATTCCAAAGGAGATGCTGGGACATCAGGATTGACACAGCAAAATCCACAGCCGGAAATGCACCCCATTCCCGACTCGGCGTGAAATTGCCTGGACTCCTCTTCCAATTTCTGAAATAACTTCCGGACAGCTTGTGATTTTTCAAATAGATTCATGAATTAAATATTCAAAGGACAAAAGTAGCTTAAGATTTCTCCAATAAATGGTTGGCCTACATCAATTTTTCCATCTGATAATCAACAGTTTAAAATCCACACCTCGGAAGATGCCATCATTTCATGCGGAGAATCGTTTTTTTGGAGGACAAAATCGAAAAACATGAGCAATTTGGAAAATAACGAAGCCGAAGAAAGAATCAGAAAAGCCTTTAAAAAGCGTGATTGGAGTGAAATCAGGAGTGAAGATTCTTGGGTGATTTTTAAAATCATGTCTGAATTTGTCGAGGGATACGAAAAGCTGGCTAAAATCGGCCCCTGCGTGTCGATCTTTGGGTCAGCTCGGACTCCACGTGATCATGAATATTACAAGATCGCTGAGGAAATCGCGGCCAAACTAGTCCGCCATGGCTATGGAGTAATCACCGGGGGCGGACCGGGAATCATGGAAGCAGGTAACAAAGGAGCCTATTCCGAGGGAGGAAAATCAGTTGGATTAAACATCGTTCTGCCTTTTGAGCAATTCAACAATATTTACATCGACAGGGACAAATTATTAACCTTCGATTATTTCTTTGTACGCAAGGTAATGTTTATCCGATATGCCCAGGGATTTGTAGTGCTCCCCGGTGGGTTTGGCACTTTGGATGAATTTTTTGAAGCACTTACGCTGATCCAAACCAACAAAATCGGCAGATTTCCTATCGTTCTTGTTGGCAAGTCATATTGGGAAGGCCTGGTAGATTGGATCAAAAAAAGACTTCTAGCCGAAAACAACTACATCAAGGAGGAAGACTTGGATCTATTTTGTGTGGTGGACGATGCTACCGAAGCGGTAAAAGTGATCGATGAGTTCTACGGTAAATACCTGCTGAGTCCGAACTTCTAAGGAATTGAAAAACCAAAGAGGCTGTCTCCTTTGTTTTTTGAGCCTTGATTATCCGACTTTCAGCCACAGTTCACCCTGTCGCTTCACAACTTTCAGTTCAAAATAGTGATTAATGAAGGCCTTGCAGTGGTTTTCAGCCCATTCTGCCCTGGATTCTGTATCGTACAACAAGGTCATTCTAAGCATCGTTTTGACGTATTGCTCATGCTGGCCGAGCTCCTTGATCCAGGAAATAAATCCTGCTTCCCATTCTTCTTTAAACTTGTCAAAGTGAGTCCGACCATCGAACAATAACTCGAGTTGATTGTCCCGGTTTTTGAACCGATAGATCCCACAAAGCTGCCGATAGATCAATTGAACCCGCTCTTTTGGAAAATCAAACGTATCCAAAATCTTGGCGTAGGTTTGATCCATCAACTGGAGTGGATTATACAGGTAAGTGTAAGACCGCTTTAATTCATAGATCATTTGATCCATCAACTCCTCCTCCAACACGAACTGCGCTTGTCTGAGAATGTAATTTTTATCCAGCGGAAAAAGCTTATCTATCATGCTTTGATCAGGGTTCTGGCAAAAGTACAATTTATCTTTTTCAATTGTGAAAAGCCGGGAGGGAATTTGCAAATCGAAACTAGGCTAAGCCTTATAAAATTGGATGATTAGAGGATAAAATCCGGTCAATTTATAATCTCTGATTACTTACCAATCCGAGGGCCGTCTGGCTTGATAGGCTGACATTTGATCCAACAGATCCACAGGATCATCGGAGATAATCAGCATTTCTTCCTGCTCGGGATAGAGAAAACCCTCTTCCATGGCATGATTCAAAAAGTCGATCAGTTTATCAAAGTACCCATTGACATTATAGAGAGCAAGTGGTTTTTGGATATAGTGGAGTTGATTCAAAGTCATGATTTCAAAAAGTTCCTCCAACGTCCCGATTCCACCCGGCATGGCAATGAATCCGTCCCCTCGCTCTGCCATCAGCCATTTTCTGTCCCGCATGGTCTCCACGATGATCAGCTCCGTACAGCCTGTGTGTGCCACTTCCCGATCCACCAATTTCTGAGGAATAATCCCAAGCACTTCCTTGCCGGCTGCCAGCATTTCATCGGCTATTACGCCCATTAACCCAACTCTTCCCGCACCATAGACCAGCGAATGGTCTCTCCGGATCATTTCATGAACCAAGGCCCGAGCCCCTGCTTCAAAAACGCTACTGTTCCCTTTTCTGGAACCGCAGTAGATTGTTATTTTCTTCATGCCTCGAAAATAAGTGATTTTGTCATTACAGACATGCAAGGTCATTGAAAGATAAACTTGACGATAAGTTTAACTTAGAGCGGTGCGATTCGATTCAAATTTCTGGATTAAATGACATGCTCACTACCATTTTCCAAATTCTCCACAAACTTTGTGAGAATAATCTCAACTCCAACAGTAAACATCCAAACCATGAAAATCTGCTTCGCCACCAATAATGTTAAAAAAATAGAAGAGGTAAAAGCCGCCTTGGGAGCTGATTTCGAAATCGTTTCACTTCAGGACATCGGTTGTCATGAGGAACTTCCTGAGACAGGTGACACGCTAGAATACAATGCATTTCAAAAAGCCCGGTATGTCAAATCAAACTATGGCGTAGATTGTTTTGCCGATGACACAGGATTAGAAGTGGATGCCTTGGACGGTGCACCGGGAGTGTATTCAGGAAGATTTGCAGGCGAACCCAGGAGCGATGAGCGGAACGTTGAACTGCTCTTGGAAAAGATGAAGGAGAAAACTGACCGAAATGCAAATTTCCGTACGGTCATTGCATTAATTTTGGACGGGAAAGAGTATGCCTTTGAAGGAATTGCAAGTGGAGAAATCCTGACCGAAAAAGTCGGTTTGGGAGGATTCGGTTACGACCCGATATTCAGACCAAGTGGGTACAACCGGACCTTTGCGCAATTAACTTTGGCAGAAAAAAATGAAATCAGCCACCGGGGAAAAGCCGTCAAAGCTTTGATTTCCTTTCTTAACAGTAGAAAATACTGAGATAAAGCCCAAAATGATTTAACTTTGGCCCCAATGAAAAAACCATTCATCGTCGGGATTACGGGAGGTTCGGCCTCCGGCAAAACATTATTTTTGGAGCGATTGCTCAGTAGTTTTGACCCCGGGGAGATTTGTCTCATCTCGCAGGACAACTACTACAGGCCACGCCATCAGCAACCGATCGATTCGCAAGGTATTCACAATTTTGACACACCGCACAGCATCGATTTTGAACAATACGCTATTGATATTCGCAAAATTCAGAACGGGGAAACCATCCATCGTGAAGAATACACCTTCAACAACGCCGCTAAAAAACCGAAAATGCTAACCTTCTCTTCAGCGCCTGTGGTAGTCGTAGAAGGGATTTTTGTGCTTTATTATCCCGAACTGACAGATCTGCTGGATCTGAAGATATTCATCGATGCAAAAGATCACATCAAGCTAAAGCGCCGGATCATCCGGGATAAAATAGAGCGCGGCTATGACCTGGACGATGTACTCTACCGCTATGAAATGCACGTAATGCCAACTTACGAAAAGTACATTGCCCCATTTAAGAATGAAGCTGATCTAATAGTCCCAAACAATTCAAGTTTTGACATGGCACTGGATGTCATCCGAACCTACCTCCGGGTGAAATCAAGCAGATAATTCAAAAAAAGCAATTCAAAAAGCTTGATTTTCAAATAATGTCTATATTTGCATCGCGTGAAATAGAGCATCCCAACAGATATTTTGCTGGAATGATCTGAATCATGCGAGACTCCACCTTCCAGACGGTAATAGCTGGTGAGGCCGTTGAAAATCAAATTAGAGACACGTGAAAAACAGGTTCATCCATAACAATCTATTCCAGCAGCGCCTGACGCTGATGATGGCATTGTTATTTTGCCTGTTTATTTCCAGTGTGGAATACATCCCTCAGGATGGAAATGCTACCAAAACTGAACAATCTTCAGAAAATCCAAGCCAGACTTTTTTAAGTGTAGCGGTAGATGCGGTGGTTCCATTCGTGCTTCATGTAGCCAATACGGTTCTTTACCTGATTTATCAACTATTCAGTTTTGAACTGAAATTACCCAGTCTTCAGGCCGTTTCCGCATTCTATCCCAATCAGTTGGTAGAAATTCTCTTTGAGCGGATCATATCTACCAAAGGACCCTGAAATTCTTTTTTCATTTCTTAATTCCTCTTACTAAACCTCTTCAGGCTTAGTATTCACTTGTATTTTCCAATTAATTTAATAATTAAACCCTTATGCAAAACAAAGGCATAGTTGTGTTTTTGACAGTGCTTGTTACAGTTTTATGTCTGTACTATCTGTCGTTCACATTCGTATCCAACAATGTTCAGCAAAAAGCTGAGGCTTTTGCCACAGACACTAACGGCAACGTTGATTTTGCCAAAAAAAGAGCTTATCTGGATTCAGTCTGGAGAGAGCCGGTATACAGCTTCCTAGGCGGTGATTTCACTTATCAAGAGGTCAAAGAAACTGAGCTTGGACTAGGTCTTGACCTTCAAGGAGGGATGCACGTCACTCTCGAAGTTTCTCCGGTGGAGATCGTAAAAGGACTGGCCGGTAATCCAAAAGACGAGGCATTCAACAAGTCGGTAATGGAAGCGCGCGAAGAAGCGAAAACTTCCAACACCCGATACGTGGACCTGTTCTACGCGGCATTTCAGCGAAACAATCCGGGTAAATCATTGAGCAGTATTTTCGCAACAGCGGCTAACCGCGGTAGAATATCATTGGAATCCTCGGACTCCGAAATACTGGACATCATCAATACTGAGGTAGAGAATGCAATTGAACGGTCTTTTAATATCCTCAGAACTCGGATTGACCGATTCGGTACTTCCCAGCCTAACATCCAACGGATAGCAGGATCCGGCAGAATACAGATCGAACTTCCAGGTGTGGATAACCAGGAGCGGGTAAGAAATATGCTTCAGGGCGTTGCAAAGCTTCAGTTCTGGGAAGTTTTGGAGCTAAATGAATATGGAGGATCAATCGAAACAATCAACTCCACTTGGGTTGCTGATCAAAAAGCAATACCCGCATCGGTAGATACCACTGCTGCAGGAGATGTTTCTTCAGAAGATTCCTTAAGAAACGCATTGGAAAAACAATTGGAGCAACTTGATCCAGTTAACAACGCTAATAATGTTTCTCCACTTATCAGCTTGATCAAAGCTGATTACGGCCTGGTATACGATGTCCGTGATACCATCACCATCAACAGAATCATCCAAAATGAACGATACAAGTCATTTCTCCCAAGAGATCTGAAGCTCCTGTGGGGTGTAAAACCCGTCGTGGCCGAAGATGGCAGTGAACTATTGGAATTATACGCCATCAAAACAACCAGAGGATCTGACCAGGCTCCGCTTGAAGGCGATGTAATCACTGATGCCAGACAGACCTTGGATCAGACTTCACGTCCTGCAGTCTCCATGCAGATGAATGCAGATGGCGCCAGAAAATGGAGAAATCTAACGGGACAAAACGTAGGAAGAAGAATCGCCGTAGTCCTCGATGACTATGTATACACTGCTCCTGTGGTAAATGGAGAAATCCCAAGTGGACAATCAGAGATTACCGGAAACTTCACCATTCAGGAAGCACAGGATTTGGCTAATATTCTAAAGTCAGGATCGCTGCCTGCTCCTACACAGATTGTGGAAGAAAGCATAATCGGCCCGACATTGGGTAAAGAGGCCCAAAACCAGGGAGTATTCTCCATGATTGCAGGACTTACCTTAGTCGTCCTATTCATGGTCGCTTATTATGCCAAGGGCGGTTTGGTGGCTATTGCTGCATTGGTTTTCAACATCTTCTTTATTCTTGGAATCCTCGCTCAATTAGGCACGGCTTTGACCTTGCCCGGCATTGCTGGTATTGTATTGACCATCGGTATGTCGATCGATGCGAACGTGTTGATTTTTGAACGAATCAAAGAAGAACTGAGAAATGGAGTCGGCCTTATGGCTGCAATCAACGCAGGTTACAGCAAAGCATTTTCGGCTATCTTGGATGGTAACGTCACCACATTCCTTACCGGAGCAATCCTGTTTGCATTGGGCCAAGGACCTGTTAAAGGTTTCGCTATTGTCTTGATGATCGGTATTGCCTGTTCTTTCTTTTCCTCTGTGTTTATTACACGGGTGATCGTATCATGGATGACTTCCAAAGGCGATAGGAGTAACATCAATTTTACCGCACCTTTTGCGAAAAATGCACTTTCCGGTCTGAATATCGACTTCATGGGAAAAAGAAAAGTGGCTTATCTTATTTCCACTTCCATCATTGTAATCGGACTCGGAATTGCTGCTATCAATGGATTGAAATTTGGTGTGGATTTCACCGGAGGACGGTCTTACATTGTAACATTTAATGAAGCTGTAATTCCTTCAGATTTGAAAGTAGGATTGGACGGGGAATTTGACGGTTCAGTAGAGGTGAAAACTTACGGGTCCAGCAATACCCTTAAAGTGACCACCTCCTACCTGATCAATGAAGATGATGATGCCTCCAATAAAGAAGTGGAAGCAAAAGTAAAAGAAGGAATCGCTACTGTGACCGGATTTACTTTTGCAGAAAATCCTGAACAAATTGGAGCCGGTCAGTTTTCCATCACCGGTTCATCCAAAGTAGGTGCTACGGTAGCCGATGACATCAAGACCTCTTCATTGGAAGCCATGATTGTAGCTTTCATTGCGATTTTCCTCTACATCCTGTTGCGATTCCGTAAGTGGCAATTCTCTCTGGCATCTATCGTGGCATTGATTCACGATACCCTGTTTGTAATTGCAGCCTTTGCTATTGCAAGTGCATTCGGAGCCACATTTGAGATCGATCAGGTCTTCATTGCGGCAGTATTGACGGTGATCGGATACTCGATCAACGATACAGTGATCGTATTTGACCGTATTCGTGAAAACATCGAAAACAGAGGTACGATCAAACTGGTGAAAGTTTTCAATGACTCGATCAACCAGACCTTGGGCAGAACCCTGATCACCTCCTTCACGACCTTGATTGTGGTGATTGTCTTGCTACTATTCGGAGGTGAAGTGCTGAGAGGGTTCTCTTTTGCTTTGTTTGTCGGAATCGTAGTAGGTACGTATTCGTCTATCTACATTGCCACTCCAATAGTGGTGGATTTGATGAAGCGGGAGATCGAAAATGAAGGCGCTACAACAGCAAAGGATGCCAAAAAAGTAGCTTAATCTATACTATTCTAACCAATTAAAGGAGCGGGAGTCATCTCGCTCCTTTTTTTATTGTTCGATACCGTCAAAATCTAGTATCTTTTGACAATCAAATTTATTTTTCAGTCAACACTCATCTCACCAACCAAAAATGAAAATAAGCA
Organism: Algoriphagus boritolerans DSM 17298 = JCM 18970; assembly: GCF_900108085.1. Lineage (GTDB taxonomy): Bacteria > Bacteroidota > Bacteroidia > Cytophagales > Cyclobacteriaceae > Algoriphagus > Algoriphagus boritolerans. The sequence goes on along the minus strand of NZ_FNVR01000022.1, from coordinate 16,825 downwards.
AAAAAGATTTCGACGAAATGCAGAAGAAGTACAAAGAGGAAGTAGGACAAGGACAACCCGGCAAAAACCCAAAAGGCAATGTCACCAAACAAACAGAATGGGTATTCTTTGATCGGGAAACGCTTCAAAACATCCTGGATCAAGCGGATCAAGATGGAAAAACAGGCGGAATTAAATTTTACCTTACCGAATATACCGAATCACTGGCCAATCAGTGGCATCCAAAGGATCCGGATGAGTACAGCGGGAGTATCACACTTGTGCTCAAGGCCGCCAACCTCAAAAACGGGAAGCCTGTTGATGTCGAATCAATAAATCAGGAAGATGTGGAGTATGATAACGATGGAGTGAAATGTCCTCCTACCTGTCAATTTTGATTTGACCAAGAGAAATGCTTGATTTTTGGTCTAGAGTCAACAATTGGTACTTCTACATTTTATCAGGGATTTTTATTCTGGCTGTGATCCTATTCTTTTTTTTAGAAAAAAACAAAAGGAAAAAGCCCGAATATTACCTCTCCTTTAGTTTGATCCTGCTCTCTGTATTCTATGAATATTTGGCAGCGGCTACTGTACAATTTATAGAAATTAACAAATGGCTTTACGGGATTTTTAATTACCCTCAAGAAAACAATTACAACCTCTGGGTATATAATTTCTTTGGGTATCACATTACCTCGCTCCTTTTTTTAGCGCTGATCTATCATTACTTATTCAGTCCCCTCAAAAAGAACATAATCAAGGGATTGTCACTTTTCTTTATTTTTTCCTATGTAATATTTCAGGCGCTGGGGATTGAATCACTATTCGAGCAACAGACCTACTCGATTTTTGTAGGATATTCTGCGGTGATTATTGCTTGTGGACTTTACTTCATGGAATTGATCTCTCATCCCGGGTATTTAGAAATCAATCCCTTGAAAGCCTTTTCGTTTTGGCAGGTAACTGTGATTTTGTTTAATAAAAGTCTTAAATTTTTACTCGAAATTTCCTTTAATTATATCATCAGTGTCAGCATGAATCTCATGTCCTCATTATACCTGATTTCCAAAATCACATGGATATTGGTCTTATGTTCGTTCTTATTCACAATTTTACTAAATACCCGTTTTTTCAAAGCAAAAGAACTGTCTTATGAGTGAGCAAGAAAGCCAAATCGCTTTGATTTTTTTTGGAGGTGCTTTTCTTATCATAATGATGTCCACATTCATCGTTTCGATGGTGGTACTACATCGACAGCGGCAAGTACAGAATCGACAGAAACTTGATCACCTGAAAGCCGAAAATGAGAAGATGCTCCTCCATGTGGAAAATGAAATCCAGCAGGAAACACTCTCCCATATCGGGCGTGAACTTCATGACAACATAGGACAGCTTCTATCTCTTGCCAAGATAAGTCTACATTCTTCCAAACCTGAAAAACAGGCAGAGGGCAAGGAATACATCGTGCAGATCATCAAAGAAGTGAGGGCCTTATCCAAGACTTTAAATTTGGATTGGGTAGAATCCATCACCTTGGATGAATTCATCTCCCAACAGCTGGAAAAAATTCAGTCCACCGGGTTTTGTCAAACCACCTTTGAATCGGACCATTCTTTTCTGGAATTGAGTAAGAATCAAAAGCTGGTCCTCATCCGGGTGATACAGGAATGTCTCAACAATGCCATAAAACATGCGCATCCTAATCGGATTTCCATCCATATCGCCAAAAATCGATCCTTGCGTAAAATCGAAATAGTAGACGATGGTGCCGGCTTTGATACCAGTCAGCAATCCCAGGGAAGCGGGATGATTAACTTAAAAAAAAGAATGGAAACCATCGGAGGCCACTTTTCTCTGACATCCAAAGTCGGAAACGGAACTCATATCACTTTGGAGTTGCCATTTTGAATTAAGAGACTTAAATTCCAAAATCCTTAGTAATCACTCGCTCTCAACTGACTACGCTATTTTCTTAATAAAATGATCCAAATCGCACTTGCCGATGACCATAAATTATTTGCAAAAGGACTGGAAGGACTCATCGAAGAACATGATGGTTTTTTGGTAAAGGGGCTCTTCCCCAATGGGAAAGAATTATTGGAATTTCTTGACGAAACAAACGTGGATATTGTTTTGACCGATCTTAATATGCCAATAATCGACGGGTTTGGAGTCTTAAGGCATTGCAAGAAACATCATCCACAACTAAAAGTCATCGTCCTGTCCATGTATGACGATGAGAAAATATTCAAGGAATGCATCAAACTGGGTGCAGAGGCTTTCATCCTTAAAGATGCTGACCCGGACGAACTGATCTTCACCATCAATGAGGTCCATGAAGGCCGGTATCTTATCGACTTCCAACGGGTAATCCAGCAAGCTGATTTATCTCCTTTTTTTGATGCATTCCGGGAAAAATACCGGCTTTCCAAACGTGAAACCCAAATCCTGAGAATGATCAGTGACGGGATGCTCAACCGTGAAATCGCCGATAACCTCAGCCTGAGTGTCCAGACCATAGAGACTCACCGGAAAAATATCCATCAAAAACTGCAAGTCACTTCCCGCGTCGAACTGATCAAAAAGGTCAACGAGATGCACCTTTAACCTCCTATCTTATGAATACGCCCATTCGAACTGCCCTGGTAGGCTATGGTTCCGTTGCCGAAAAAATGCATACCCCGCTGATATCGGTCTGTCCCGACCTGGATTTTGTGGCAGTGGTGGAGCGAAACGGCAATCGATGTGAGGAAAAATTCCCCAATGTGCGGACTTTTCGAAGTCTCGAGGCCTTATTGGAAGGGGATTTTGCAGACCTAATCTGCATCACCACGCCCAATGAATTTCACTTTCCGATGGCAAAGCAGTGTTTGCTGGCCGGAAAGCATGTCGTTATAGATAAGCCGGTTACGATTTATTCCCATGAAGCAGCCGAATTGGAGGAAATTGCAGCTCAAAAAAAGCTGGTCTGCAGCATCTTTCATAACCGTCGCTACGATGGAGATTTTCGCACTCTGCAAAAATTGGTTGCAGACCAGACGCTTGGAGACTTAGTTTATCTGGAATCACATTTTGACCGGTTTCGTCCGACCGTTTCAGAAAACTGGCGCGAAAAAGATGTACCCGGAAATGGCATAACCTATGACTTGGGTTCGCATTTGATTGACCAGGTTGTCCTGCTCTTTGGCAAGCCGGATTCCATTTTCTCAGACATCCAGAAACAACGAAAAAACGCCATTGCAGACGATTATTTTGATATTTCACTCTTCTATCCCTCCTTCAAAGCTCGGGTGACAGCCGGAGTGCTGGTAAATGCTCCGACGCCGAAATTTTTACTTTTGGGGCAAAAAGGGAGCTATCAAAAGTTCTATCTCGATGTGCAGGAACAAGCTTTCAAAGATGGAAGAATTCCCGAAGGAAAGGATTGGGGAGTAGATCCGGAAGAACGCTGGGGAAAGCTTTATCTCGAAAATGAAACGATTCCTTACCCAACTTTGAATGGCGATTACCGGATTTTTTATCAAAATGTCGCCGATGCAATACGTAAAGAGGCAGAACTGCAAGTGACTTTGCCTCAGACTATTTCTGTACTGAAAATCATTGAGGCGGCATTTAAAAGTGCCGGGGAAGGAAGGAAAATCACCAGTAACGAAAGCAACTGGTGATTTATTTGGCCTAGGCTTTGTCTTAGGCAAGGCCTAACCAACGTAATGTAAACCCTATGAAAAAGCTGTTCTTTTTCTCAATCTTCTTTCTTGGAATTATTTCCATTTCACAAGCTCAAGTGAGTGCCGGTATCAACTTTCAAAATACCCGAACATTCATCACAATAGGAACCGATCCTGACAAGGAGTTTTTCGGCGAAGCCCGCTTAGGACTGGGTAGGGCAATCGGTTTGGAGCTGGTGGGGGCATACAATTTTGTCAGAAAATCTGATGTCAATGCTTATGTGGGAGTAGGTCTCGGTCTTTTTGATCATTATTACAGCAGACGGGACAGGTACTATAACGGAACCTATTTGGTCGTTCCATTTGGAGTATTGATCAAACCCCTGGACAATAAGAATTTTGGATTTTTGATCGAAGCTGCACCGGTCTTTTATGATGAATACGGCAGCTACCTGCGTGGCGGTATTGGATTTAAATACACCTTTAGGTAAAAAATAGAAGGGAAGACAGGAGGTGATAGGCCGAAAAAGCTGAAATATAACTTTGCTCTTATTTTCTCGAATTAGCTCCATTTCTAGAGCAAAAGCAGATATCCAACTAACTAGAAGTCGTTTTATGAAGAAAGCCTCCTGAAAGACAATTTCGGAGGCTTTATCATGTCAGAGAAAAAGGGTGATTCCAAAACGGGGTTGAATCATAAACCCAGCCTTGAATTCGGATTGAGAGCTGTTTCCTTCTTGTAAAAACTTTGTTTTTTCATAATGAATCAAATTGGTTTGCATGTGAACTCCAAGTTTAGGACTGATCAAATACTGCAATCCTAGAACCGCTTGTGCCGATAGGGTTCTTCGAGATAGACCCGACTCCACTCCCGTTGGCTCATTGTAAACAACTCTTGGTTTAACCCAGAAAATCTCCGATCCAGCTTCAGCAAAAAACGATAGATCCTCATTTATTGGCATATACTTCCGGAGAAAGAGACCTCCTCCATAAGTGAATTCATTGCTCTTTTTGAATTCATTAGGCAAGTTCTGATCGTAGTCTTTGTTTCTAAACCAAGAATTTCCAAATAATCCTGACACTCCCAATGCATAGTTGTTGGCAACAAAATAGCCTACTTTTGGATGGAATGAGTAACCTGTAGTAGGATCAAACTTTTCATCGTCAGCAAGATTTGTCATCCTGCTTCTTTCCAATCCCGCACTTCCTTCCAGCATCCAGAAACCTTTTTGCATCTGCGCATTGGTCTCCATTGACCAAAGGCTTAAAACCAAAATAACTAATGTAATTCTCTTCATTTCTTATTCAAGAAAAAGTGCGCCCCAATAAAAAATGCATCGGTGCTTAGATTAAAATTAAAGGAATTAATTCTCTGGTCAGCGAAACTTGAACCAACTTCATTTTTATCCACTGTATGGGAAAATGAAAGCGGATTCATGGACAAATCGATGCTCATCCAATTAGTCGGAAAAAATGCCAAGCCTAAAGATGTGCCGATATGAAAAACGTTGAGACTCCGTTCATAATTTTGGTTAGGAGAATTAGAATAGGTTTGTTTGGTTTTCCCTGCGCTGTAACCCAGATCGGCTTGACCGTAGAAAGCTACCCATTCTCTGACAGGAAAATATCGTCGAACAAAAGGCCCAAAACCGAATCGATTGGATTCGTAACTAGATTCTTGCCCATTGTAGGAGTTTTCACTATTGTAAGATAAAGCATCGAAAACCAAACCGACCAGTGTCCGATCAGACACAAATACTCCCAAAATTGGACTGATATTCAAACTGTTTGTTTTACTAATTTGGCCCGGCAATCCTGGATTAAAAGTTGAAGAGGAGTAATTTAGCGTTCCTCCAAGCAGCTTATTTCCTTTCTCGAATTGGGCAAAGCTGCCAAAAGAAAGCAGCAAAAGTGGTAAAATGAAAAGAAGTCTTTGGTGCATGTAGTGTGGAATTTAGTTAAATAATATCTGCACCAACGGAGGTTGTACTTATTAGTTTAAAATTTTAACAATTTTCTGAATAAAATTTACAGGCCGAATTCTCTTTCTCTAAAACCTAAATCGATCCTGAAACTGAGATAAGAAGGCAAAAAATCCTGCTTTAAAGACCTTTGAAAACTGAAGATAACCTTTCAAATCAATTTGTTTCCTTATTTTTGCGGCCTATGGCAAATACAGAAACTCCGGGCGAAAACGCTCAATTGAAAGATATTATTTCCCATGCCAAAGAGTATGGTTTTGTGTACCCAAGTTCGGAAATCTATGACGGCCTGCAGGCGGTCTATGATTACGGGGCTTACGGAGTAGAATTGAAAAACAACCTGAAGCGACTTTGGTGGGAAACCATGACTCGCGTGCAAGATAATATCGTCGGGATTGACGCTTCCATTTTTATGCATCCAACCACTTGGAAAGCATCGGGACATGTGGATTCTTTCAACGATCCGATGATCGACAACAAAGACAGCAAGAAGCGCTACCGTGCTGATGTCCTCGTCGAAGAGCATGCCGCCAAACTCGAAAAAGAAGGTCAGGAAGAAAAAGGGAAGTCACTTACTGCTGCTTTAGCAAGATTACTTGAAGCCGAAGACCTCGATGGGGTGCGTGACCTGATCACTAACGAAGGCATCAAATGTCCGATCAGCGGCACCTCCAACTGGACGGATGTACGTCAGTTCAATCTGATGTTTTCCACTCAGGTGGGTTCGGTGGCCGAGGATTCCTCCACCATTTATTTGCGTCCGGAGACTGCTCAGGGGATTTTTGTCAATTTCCTGAATGTGCAGAAAACGGCCCGAATGAAGGTTCCTTTCGGTATCGCACAGATCGGAAAAGCCTTCAGAAACGAGATCGTTGCCCGTCAGTTCATTTTCAGAATGCGGGAATTTGAGCAGATGGAAATGCAGTTTTTCATCCGTCCCGGTACCGAAATGGACTGGTATACCTATTGGGCTGAAACGCGTATGAAATGGCATTTGGCTTTGGGTACCCCCGCAGAAAAGCTCAAAAAACACGACCACGAAAAATTGGCTCATTATGCCAATGCCGCAATGGATATCGAATTTGAGTTTCCGTTTGGATTCAAAGAAGTGGAAGGAATCCACTCCCGTACCGATTTTGACCTGAAAAGCCATCAGGAATTTTCCCGCAAAAAGCAGCAATACTTTGACCCGGAGATCAATCAGAATTACATTCCGTATGTGATTGAGACTTCTATCGGTGCGGATCGACTGTTCCTGTTGACACTTTGCAATGCCTTTACTGAAGAGCGTTCGGAAGAAAAAAGCAGAACCTATCTGAAGTTCCATCCGGCGATCGCACCGGTGAAAGCCGCCATTTTTCCTATCGTGAAAAAGGACGGTCTTCCTGAAAAAGGCAAGGAAATCATGGAATTGCTGAAATATGACTTCAACGTCATCTATGAAGATGCAGCTTCGATTGGTAAGCGCTATGCACGTCAAGATTTGATCGGGACGCCATTCTGTATTGCGGTTGATCATCAGACTTTGGAAGACAATACCGTCACCATCCGTCACCGTGATACCACTGAGCAAGAGCGTGTAGCGATCGCCGAACTTCACGGAAGAATTGCAGAGGCGACTAGCTTTAGAAGGATATTTGAGAAATTGGGATAACCGATCTTCGATTTAAACATCCATCAGATTAATTTCTAGCGACTTATTGATGGATTAAATCTCAAAGACCCTTAGTCCCAATGCCGGAAGCATTACCAGACTATCAAGTTAAGGATACTTTTCACAAAGAGAACAGTTATAAAGTTATGAATAGATAAACCAGTTTAAAACCTATTATTAAGTAGCGAGATTAATTTTAAATAGAACTTTGTGATATACTGGAAAAGTTCTACCAAATGTGTTAGAAAGTTCTAATTTTAAATTCAATTTCAAACAAACATGTAATAGAATACCTATATTAGTTAGCTTAATGTTATTTTTTGAAAAACCATAGGTTATGAAACTTAAGGGAAAATATGTCCTCCTCATGATAGGGCTTTTAGAGTTTACAGATGTTTTTTCACAAGATAGATCATGGACTGAAGATTCCTTGGGCTATTATGAAGAAACCTTTTGGTCTCAAGTCAAATCCCAAAAGTCTAAGGAGGCAAAAGAGACAGTTGATGCTATTATCGACAAAGGTTCTGCAGAGCTGACCCCAGAGGTAGTTGATTTCTTCAAGGGATCCTTACAAAGGTCCAAGGAGATTCCATATCCTGAGGTTTTGGGTAATTTGGAAATTGGTCTGGGCACCTTGGAGTATTACAGAGGAGATATCACTGCTGCCAAGGAGGCTTTCAAGAGAGCCAAGATTATCTATTCAAAAGCCGAAATGCTCAATCAAACAGCAGGAATGGCAATGAATATCGGCGTAATGCATGAAAAGGGCGGGTTTTTTGATTCCGCTATTTTAAACTATCAGGAGGCTTTACCCATTTTTGAAATTCAAAAGGATAATGAATCCTTAGCTAGTGTCAATGAAAATATAGGGTTTGCTTATGTCAAAAGATCCGAATACCAGAAATCTTTGGAGTTTTTTGCAAAAGCGGATTCATTATTGGCCACCTACCTAGATTCGCTTGACACCCGATGGGTTGGATTTTACACCAATATACACTTAGCGCTGGATGGACTAAATCGACAAAATGAAGGCCTTCAAGCCTTACTAAAAGCACTTAGAATTGCTGAGCATAACAAAAACGAGATCCTTATCGGTAAGATTTACTACCAACTTTCGGGCACCTACGGCTTTATGGGCGATGACCAAAAAGAATATAAAGCCCTGATGACCGCCAAAGCCAAATTGAAAGAAAGCCAAAACTTGCTTGATATCGCCAATCTGAATTCAGCTTTTGTTCGCTATCATTTCGGTTCTGGAAACTTGGACTCGGCTGTGTACTATGCACAAAAATGCCTCGCTTTTTTTGAGCCATACGGGTTTACCGAAGAGGTGGGGGTTACTTATGGAATGTTGGGCAATGTGGAGTTTCAGAAAGAAAATTACGGCCCGGCTATTTCATATTTTAAAAAAGCTTTGGACAATTTTAGTGATCAAAACTCGCAGGATTACGCGGGGTACTTATTCAACATTGGATTTGCTTACAATAAGCTCGGCGATTCCAAAGCTGCACTGGATTTTCTAGAAAAATCCCTTGACCTCAGGAAAAAACTCAATATCGCGGCAGACCTTCAGGAGTCCTATCAGGGACTGGCAGAAACCTATCAACGCATCGGAGATTACAGGAAGGCCTTCGAAAACCTTACCCTCTATCAGGCCTACAAAGATTCGGTCTTCAATGAAACCAAAAACAAACAGTTGGCGGAACTGGAAACTCAATACCAAACAGAGAAAAAAGACCAAGCCATTGCCGCGCTAGAACAGGAAAAGGAGCTTCAAGAGCTGCAAACTCAAAAGCAACAAGCGCAGCTCTACCTAAGTATTGGTGGACTGGTGATTTTATTGGCAGTTGCTGGATTACTCTACAGACAATCTACCCTACGAAAAAAATACAACGGGGAACTGGAAACCAAAAACAGGGAAATTGCCAAACAAAATGCCGAACGGGAATTATTGTTGAAGGAAATTCACCACCGAGTTAAAAATAACCTTCAGATTATTTCAAGCCTGCTGAGTATGCAAACCCGTAGCCTGAAAGACGATAAAATGAAAGATGCAATGAAGGAAAGTCAAAGCAGGGTGAAGACCATGGCCCTCATCCACGAAAAGCTCTATCAATACGAAAACCTCTCCAAGATCAACATGCAGGAATACCTTCAGCAGTTGAGTGAATTCCTGACACAGACCTATCGATCTGATAAAGACATCAAAATAACCATCGATGCAGCCGACATCAATATGGATATGGATACGGCTATTCCTTTGGGATTAATTACCAATGAATTGCTATCAAATTCGCTAAAATATGCCTTTGAAGATCGGGAATACGGAGAGATTAAAATTAGTTTTACTCGACTGGAATCAGGTTATTTTAAACTTTTGATCACTGATACCGGTAAAGGCCTGGATGGAAATCTCGACATCGATACGACCAAATCCCTAGGACTGAAACTGGTCAGAACCCTCACTAGGCAGATCAATGGGCAGCTTCGAATTATGAATCAACCCGGAGCCACTTTTGAGATCGACTTCAGCGAGCAGAATTTGGCAGCATGATAGACAATTCCCCCAACTCCTGTTTTGACTATAATTCATTGTAGAGTGGACTTTAAACCAAGTCTTGGAAGTTGAAATTGTCACCCCTCAGTTAAGTTCGAAAAAGAAATTACCGAACACAAGTTTACCTAAAAGCGACCCATTTATAACCCAACAGAATTGAATAAACTGAAAATTTTAATTGTAGAAGATGAACTGGTCATCGCAGAAGACCTGAGAGAAACACTTGAAGAATTAGGCTATGAGGTTTGTGGCATTGCTATCAGTAGTCGAGAAGCCTTGGCTTTAATCGAAGAAAAATCCCCCGATCTCGCCCTGTTGGACATTCAGATCAAAGGCGGAAAGGACGGAATTGAACTGGCTGCTGAGATCAACGAGAATTATCATTTGCCTTTCCTTATGTTGACCTCCCATGCGGACATCCAAACGATCAACAGAGCCAAAGAAGTAAATCCCTACGGGTATTTGGTCAAGCCATTTAATGAAAAGGAAATTTTAGCAGGGATTGAACTGGCAATGGCAAACTTTGGCAAAGCGCAAAACAGAAAAAAAGAAGAAGATCCCGCACAGGATTTTGTACTTAGCGATAGCCTATTTATCCGGACCAATGGGATGCTCGTAAAGCTCAAACTCCAAGATATTATCTACTTGGAGGCCGATGCAAATTATACCCAAGTTTATACCAGAGACAAAAAATTTGTGGTCCGGTCTACACTCAAGGATCTGGAAGGAAAATTGGATCCAAATCGTTTTGTACGGATTCATAAATCTTTTTTGATCAACCTGGGAGAAATCGACAGTATTCAAGCCGAATCGGTTTACATCTCAGGGAAGGAGATTCCTATAAGTCGAAATCAATACAGCTGGCTTCTGCAGCAAATCAAAATGTTATAAAGTGCAAATTGACATTTTTTGTCTGTTCTTTCACAATCTATGGGAGTTACTCCCAATTACCTAGATGTAGGGTAAATTTGTAAATAGTTTCAATGGCTTAAAGAAAAAATTAAATCCATTGAATCATGAAAATCTCAATCCCGCCTCAAAGAAGCACTTTACCACCATTTTTTGCTCGATTTCTCCATTCCGGACACATGCCTGATTATTTTATTTTGATGCATTACCTCAATCGTTAGAAATCCCAATTCCTGGATTTGAAAATCACGGGAAAGTCCAAGTTACCCCACCGAAATGCTATGGACAGTCACAAACCTGAAATCAACCAAATCCAATTTACTTTCAGCAACGGTTCTTACCAACCACCTGTATTCCAAAACTAAATTCCCGGTACCTATTCTTTAACCTGACACATGCAAAAAACTATTTTCCTGGAAGGAAAAACTATGGAGCCACCTAAAATTATAATCCTAACCAATGAAGAAAATCAACTCGACTTGCTTAGCGATCTTTTTAACGCTGCTGGATGTACGGTGAAAAGGTTTGATTTAACCAAAAAAGATGCACTAACAATTATTAACGATAGCACAGCTACCCTTGCCGTTTTGGATATCCAAGTCAACTCTATCAAGTCCGATACAAATAGAATTGACCCTATTTTTGAAAAAAACCCATTACTTAAAGAACCAAAAGATTTCAAAAACAGGCAAGCATCGAATAATGGAAACATCAGATATTCCGGTGACAAAAAGGAACAGTTGAAGACGACGGAGGATAGGTCATCCATCCCATCCTCTTGCCAAAGCTTGATTGAGCCAAAGGAGCCCAAATCTTCCCATGGTTTGATTTTTAAAGAGAACCTGTTTATCCGTTCTAACAGCCAATTAATAAAACTCAAGTTAGAGGATATTATCTATTTAGAAGCTGACGCTAATTATACTCAGGTTTTTACCACAGAAAAAAAATATATCATCCGAGCCTCTATGAAGGAGCTGCAAGGAAAGCTGGATAACAAACGATTTGCCAGAGTACATAAATCCTTTATGATCAATTTGGAAAAAATTGAATGTATCCAATCCGAGTCCATCCAAATCGCGGGAAAAGAAATCCCAATTGGTAGACCTCAATACAGTTGGCTACTACGCCAGATCAAGATTTTATAGTCTGCTGGATTGACATTTTTTCACACTTCTTCGACAAGAAATGTAGCTTCTTCCCAAGTTCAAAATGCGCGCAAGTAATGAATGTAAATTCAGAGGTATGATTTCCATCTGACTATGAAAGCTACAAAGACCCTTCCTCAACCATTTTTTTTTACCCGCTTCTCCCGGTTTTTCACTACGGAAAACCCCAGTCTAAATCTCAGTCTCGGTAACGTATTTCTCTGTGATCCAAAACGCTCCCAAACTAACACATCAAAATCATAAGCCCTAGATTAAAACATTTATACGATGCTTTTCAACTTAACTAATCAACAAAACATGGGGATTCATGAGCTATTCGAAAATCAAACTCTTGAAACTCCTTCTAATATCGCCCTAATTTTTGAGGGGCAAGAATTGACCTACTCCGAATTAAATGGCCAAGCAAATCAATGGGCCTTATACCTGAGATCTCTGGGTATTGGTCAAGAAAGTATAGTTGGAATTTGTATGCGACGGTCTCCGGAATTGATCATAAGCATCTTGGCAATATGGAAGGCTGGTGGTGCTTATTTACCCCTTGACCCGGATTATCCACAGGACAGGCTGCAGTACATGTTGGAAGACTCTGGCATCAGCTGCGTTCTTTCACATAGTGCAACCCAAACTGCTTCTGAACAACTTTTTCAAAAATTCAGTGGGAAAGTTTTGGTCTGGGAAAGTCTCCAAAAAGAATTAGTCAACTACCCAACTCAAGACTTAGCACTCCAGATCGAAGATTCCGATCTTTCCTATATTATCTACACTTCCGGATCAACAGGAAAGCCAAAAGGCGTGATGATCGAGCATAGAAATGCCGTCAATCTAGCTCATGCACTGCATCAATTTATAGCTCTAAAGCCCGGAGAAAGAGTTTTACAGTTTGCTTCCATCAGCTTTGACGCTTCTGTCCTTGAACTTATTCTGGCGCTAACCTCAGGATCTGCTCTGGTCATGGCAAGCAAGGAAAACCTCATGCCGGGCACAGCGCTGACTGACACCATCAATCGCCACCAAGTCAACATCACGCTGCTTTCGCCAACAGCGCTCAACCAACTCAATCCTGATCAACTACCTTCCTTGGACACCGTATTGAGTGGAGGAGAGGCACTCCCGCTGACTACGGCACAAAAGTGGGCTTCTGCTAAAACACTCATCAATGCCTACGGCCCTACTGAGATTACTGTCTGTGCAACCATGTGTAGGGTGGATCCTAAAACAGACGGGATCACCATCGGGGTTCCTCTGCCAAACTACCAATGCCTCATATTGGATCCGGAAGGAAACCAACTTCCCATCGGAATTTCCGGAGAGCTTTACATCGGAGGTGCCGGCTTAGCAAGAGGCTATCTGAACCGTCCCGATCTGACGGAAGAGAAGTTTGTACCGAACCCATTCCACCCCGGAACGAAAATGTACCGATCCGGGGACCTCGCCCGATGGCTTCCCACAGGAGAGATCGAGTACCTGGGCAGAATCGACCAACAGGTCAAAATCCGCGGATTCCGCATCGAACTCGGAGAGATCGAAAGTGCGCTCCTTTCTGAGAGTGCCATCACCGAAGCTGCCGTCACCGTCCGTCAGGATCACCAGGATGAAAAATATCTCTGTGCCTATTACGTCTCTGAAACAGAGAAGACCGTGGATGAACTCAGAAGATTCCTTGGCCAGACCCTGCCCGACTTTATGATTCCTGCCCGCTTTGTGGCCATGGAAAAACTCCCCCTGAGCCCTTCCGGCAAAATTGACCGAAAAGCCCTACCCGAACCAGGAGAAACAATTACGACAGGGGCTGAATTTGTGGCTCCATCAACCGAACTAGAAATAAGGATTATACGACTCTATGCACAGCTATTAAGTCTAGTATCAGAATCGATCAGTACCAAAGATAGCTTCTTAGCCCTTGGTGGAGATTCCTTGAAATCCGCCCAGCTAGCAGGAAGGCTTTCGCAGGAAACTGGGACTTTTATCTCGGTAAAGGATATTTTCACTAATCCTACAGCAAGCGGATTAGCTGCCTTGATCAGCTCCAAGGGAAAATCAGAGACTGTAAAAATCACAAAGGCGCCCGTTTTGGACTCCTATCCGCTGGCTTCAGCCCAGAAGCGGGTCTACCTTCATTCCCTTCAGCAGGGCTCCGACTCAGTGCTGTATAATTTGCCGGCAGTTTACGAAGTAGAGGGTTTACTTGATCACCAACTACTTACCAAGGCTTTTCAAGAAGTAGTTAACAACTATGATGCCTTCAGGATTTCGTTTCTGATGGACGGGGAAGTTCTGCGGCAACGGGTTCTCGATCGGGTGATTGTCGAAATTCCTGTGCACACTGTTTTGGAGAATGAAATTGAGGAATCTCTCAAAAACTGGGGATCAAAGCCTTTTGATCTGAGTCGACCCCCTTTGATTCGAATGGAGATTTGGCAGACGGAGCGTCAGCAATTTTTATTGATCGATACCCACCACATCATCATGGACGGAATGTCCTATGTGCCGTTTTTTCAAGCTCTATCCGATGCTTATTTGGGAAAAGAGCTTCATGCTGATACATTTTCATTCGTTGATTATTCCCACTGGCAACAGTCTGAAAATCAAAAATTGGCTCGAATAGAACAGTCTGGATTTTGGAAGTCAATGTATTCGCAAGGAATACCCTCTTTCGAGTTTCCAGTTGATTTTCAAGCTCTGACTATCCCAGACTCTGAAGGAGAAACTTATTTTTTCAATCTTGAGGAAGAGCTGTTTGCTGAGGTTAAAAAGTATTGCAAAGAAACAGGGACCACTCCTTTCATTTACCTCTACGCTGCATTCACATTATTGATTTCGAAATACGTCCAGTCTGAAGATGTGGTAGTCGCAACGACATCAGCAGGCAGAAATCTACCTGAGACTGAGGATATGATCGGTATGTTTGTCAATACATTGGCCGTCCGAAATCAAATAAATCCTGACTTACCGTTCAGTTCTTTTCTGGAAAACACCAAGCAACTTTTACTCTCTGCTTTTGAAAATGACGCCTATCCCTATGACGAACTGATCTCTGACCTCAGAGCAAAGGAGTTTGATGTGAATTCTGTTCAGGTCATGTTTACACTCCTTCAGGCGGGTTACGAATATCAGGCAATCGGGGGTCAATCAATCAATCTTCTCCGTGTAAAAAAGGAGACAACTCCCATGTTTGACCTAACCTTGAGTGGATTTGAAAATGAGGAAACTATTGGTTTTGAGTTTGAGTATAAGTGCAGATTCTTTAGCCTTGAACAGATCAAACTTCTCGCTGATCGCTTTTTGAATGTCTTGCGGATAGTAGTGAATGTTCCGCAAAAAACTGTTTCCACGATTCCTTTGATTTTAGGAGTGGAGGAAAAAACACTATCAATTTGGAACAACGATTCTCAGGAAATTCCCAAAAACGAAAATACCCTTCATTTTTTTGAATCAAAAGTCCTCGAGTTTCCTCATCAAACTGCCTTGCATTTTGAGAACCTGGAACTCAACTTTTCCCAACTCAATCACCAAGCTAACCAGCTTGCCCACTACCTGATTTCATCAGGGATTAAGAAAGAAAGCATTGTTGGAGTTTTCATGCAGCGATCTTCGGAGCTGATTATTTCCATCTTGGCAATTTGGAAAGCTGGAGCCGCTTATTTACCCCTTGATCCCGAATACCCTTCGGATCGATTGAAATTCATGTTGGAGGATTCTTCAAGTCATTATCTCCTAACGCACCTTCCTTGTAAGAAACAAATTGAAGAAAAATTAAGGAACTATTCAGGGGATCAGGTTTTTTGGGAACATATTCAGGATGAGCTTATAAAGCAACCTATTCAAAACCCAAACATATCCAACAGCAGTTCTGACCTTGCCTACATCATCTACACTTCGGGATCTACGGGCAGGCCAAAGGGAGTTCTTCTGGAGCATGGCGGGCTGGTCAATCTGATTTTGGCGCAGCGAGAACGGTTTTCGATCACTTCTTCTTCTAGGGTTCTCCAGTTTGCCTCGATCAGTTTTGATACCTCGCTGTGGGAAATTCTTCTTTCCCTTTGCGCTGGAGCTTCCTTGGTGATGGTCAAGCCTGAAAACCTGATGCTCGGCCAAAACTTGACCGATACGCTTAGGAAGTATCAAGTCACCCACTTTACCGCACCACCGTCTGTTCTTGCGGTGTTGAATCCGTCGGATTTTCCGGATCTGGAAGTGGTAGTCAGCGGCGGTGAGGCTTTGAAAAAAGAGACAGCCGCCTCCTGGGCTAAGCACAAAAAGCTTTTCAACGCCTATGGCCCCACTGAAGCAACCATCGAAGTGCTGGTCTCTGAGGTAAGTCCTGACCTTGATCAGGTCACGATAGGTAAACCGCTGCCCAATACCCAAGTGCATATTCTTGACCCACACGGAAACCAAGTTCCGATCGGTCTTCGGGGAGAGCTCCATATTGCAGGACTGGGACTGGCCCGAGGCTATCTGAACCGTCCCGATCTGACGGAAGAGAAGTTTGTACCGAACCCATTCCACCCCGGAACGAAAATGTACCGATCCGGAGACCTGGCACGTTGGCTCCCCTCCGGAGAAATCGAATTCCTGGGTAGAATCGATCAGCAGGTCAAAATCCGAGGATTCCGTATCGAACTCGGAGAGATTGAGGATAACCTCCTTGAATATCCGGGTATCATCGATGTAGCCGTGACGGTTCGTCAGTCATCCGACGGTGCAGACTTTCTCTCTGCCTACTACGTGTCTGATGTGGAGCACTCTGTTGTGGATTTGCGCAATTTTCTATCCCGTACTCTTCCGGCATACATGATTCCCGCTCGCTACATGCGGATGCAGGAATTTCCACTCACCCCAAATGGAAAAGTGGACCGCAAGGCTCTGCCTGATCCCGGAGAAACCATCGTCTCGGGAGCTGAATTT
>NZ_FNVR01000069.1 GCF_900108085.1 Algoriphagus boritolerans DSM 17298 = JCM 18970 | reverse complement strand
AAAGCATCCCGATATTTATCGGGACGGACTCACCGAAGACGACCTAGGACTCAAAACAGCTGAATTTTAAGGGTTTTGAGTGCCGTTAGTCAGAATTGTACAAAAGACGACAATTAGTGAAAAGAAAAGACTTAATAACTTTCGGTAACAATATCTGGCGAGTGCTTGACATTAAAGACGACAGAGCATTGATTATTACAGAAGATATAATAGAACTGCGTTGGTATCACAACGATTTTGTGGACATAACTTGGGAGGAAAGCGAATTGAGAAGATACCTTAACAATGAATTTTTCAACACATTTAACCGAGAAGAAAAAGGAAAGATACTATCCGTTGAAAACAGTAATCTCGATAACCAATGGTTTAAAACAAAAGGAGGTGCAAATACTACAGACAAGATATTTCTACTCAGCCTCGAAGAAGTGTGCGGATATTTTGGCAACAGTAATGAGAACCTGAAAATTAAAGACAACCAGAAATGGTTAATCTCAGACGAAAACGACCTAAATCGACAAGCAAAATATAGTAATATTTATCATTGGTGGCGACTTCGTTCTCCCGGATACTACGGACGGACATCTGCGAGTGTAAATTCTAACGGCAATGTTTATGTTCGTGGCAATGGCGTTTATGGAAGACCTAGAGATGGCGGTGGTGTTCGCCCAGCATTATGGTTAAAATTAGTAGAATAATACTTTGAAAAAACAACAAACGAACCGCTAACTGCGTATTTTTGTAATTTTGTTGTTTACAGAGATTGGCTAAAGATAATGGCAAAGAATAAAAAGATAAATGTTCAGGGAGTTGATATTGTTTTGTATGAAGACAATAGCAAAGACTTTATTTCCCTGACCGATATAGCGCGTCACAAAGACCCCGAACATACGGATACTATCGTTCAAAACTGGATGAGAAACCGAAACACCATAGAACTTTTAGGTTTTTGGGAAGCAATTTACAATCCCGATTTTAAACCCCTCGAATTCGAGGGGTTTAGAAAACAAGCAGGACTGAACAGCTTTGTAATGACTCCAAAGCGTTGGATAGAAAACACAAATGCTATTGGTATTGTTTCAAAATCAGGTAGATACGGAGGAACTTTTGCTCATAAAGACATCGCTCTGGAATTTGCATCGTGGATTTCCATAGAGTTTAAACTTTATGTAATCAAAGAGTTTCAACGACTGAAAGATGACGAAAACAACCGACTGAAATTAGAATGGAACTTACAACGGACTATTTCCAAAATCAATTATCAAATTCATACTGACGCAATCAAGGAAAATCTGATACCGAAGGAAATTACCAAACAACAAGCAAGTTTTGTCTATGCAAATGAGGCTGACTTACTGAACGTTGCAATTTTTGGAACAACAGCCAAAGAGTGGAGAGATAAAAATCCCGACAAAACAGGAAACATAAGAGATTATGCAACATTGGAACAGTTGGTTGTATTGAGCAATATGGAAAGTATTAACGCCTTACTCATTGAGCAAGTTTTAGCACAAAGCGACAGACTAATTCAGCTCAACAAGGTTGCCATAACTCAGATGAAATCTTTGACGGAAAGTAAAGCAATTAAAAACCTGAAATAACAAGACCGCAACAACAAAGAACCGCTAACAGCACCTACACGCAAGCAGGGGTTTCGTGCTTCATAGGACAGGAAAGTGGTATATTTGAAGTTCGGTTCTTCGTAGGAAGTTCAGTGCTAAAAATTCCTGCCTGCGTGTAGCCGCAAACCGTTGGCGATCATTCCCCCTACTTTAAAAAAGTTGACTTCGTATGCTAACGGGGTAAAGGCCCCTTAACCGTTTTTTGCTAAATTCCACCACTCTCTGCAAGGC
>NZ_FNVR01000012.1 GCF_900108085.1 Algoriphagus boritolerans DSM 17298 = JCM 18970 | reverse complement strand
AAACATCCGAACAGGGCTTTGAGCCATACGTCCGTTATTAGTACAGTATTTATTAACCAGCTCTTGGTAAACAAAACTAAAATCTATGATGTCATTAATCTTTCGAAGAAGATTGTCCTTTGGCACTATCAAATCATAAATGGAGCCATACTCACTGAACTTAATCTTTTGTTGATGTAACAGCATGAAATTGAGTTTTTTATACACAAAAAGATACAAAAAAAGGTGTAGAAAAGTAATTTTCTTACACCTTTTTTTACTAACAATTAACCATTAAAGGACTTTTTCAGTGGCCTCCGACAAAAAGGGAGCTTTTTTTCATAAGGGGTGAGATTGAAATAAAAAGCTAATAAAATGAATGTTGAAATCAAAAGCTTCGACTGAGGCTACTGTTTCCTGATCCGCTCCACGTCTTCGATTTCAATTTCCAGAGGATCTCCCAATATTTGGGAACCTGAATCCGTAATCAAATAGGCATCTTCCACCCGAATACCTCCAAAATCCCGGTATTCCGCCACTTTTTCATAGTTTATGTATTCGCTGTGCAAGTTATCCGCTTGCCATTGATCGATCAGTTGAGGGATGAAATAGATGCCCGGTTCGATTGTAATCACGTATCCTTTCTCCAGTTCCTTACCCAGTCGTAGGGACCTCAAGCCAAACGCTTTGCTCTTTTTGAGTTCGTCGGTATAACCTACATATTCCTCTCCCAAATCCTCCATATCATGGACATCCAGTCCCATCATGTGGCCCAGTCCGCATTGGAAAAACAAGGCATGTGCTCCGCTTTCGACTGCATCATCCAAATTTCCTTTCATCAGTCCGAGTTCTTTGAGGCCTTCAGCCAGTTTTCTGCAAGCCAACAAGTGGACTTCTTTAAATCGAATTCCCGGCTTCAATGCCGCGACGGCAGCTTGGTAGGCACTGAGCACAATCCGGTAGATTTCTTTTTGCGAAGAGGAAAATTCAGGTCCCACGGGAAATGTTCGGGTAATATCCCCTGCATAACGCATCGCCGATTCCGCTCCAAAATCCCCCAAAAGCATTTTTCCGGGGATCAGGGTATTGGAATAATTGTGATTGTGGAGGATCTGACCATTGATGGTGATGATCGGGGGGAAAGACAGATGGCCTCCCAAAGCGAGCGCCTCCCCATTTACCAAACCCAAGAGTTGGTATTCTTTCATTCCCGGTTTGGCTTCCTTCATCGCCTTTTTGTGCATGCTCACACTGATGTTTACTGCCTTGTTGATCTCTTTGATTTCCTCCTCAGTCTTGATGGATCGCAAGGCTACCACTGCTTTTATAAAATCTACAGAAGCTCTGGAAGAGATTTCCGCATTGGGAATAGCAAGCCATTCTGCCAGTTTCTGCGTGTTTTCCGATCGGTAGGGAGGTAGAAAATGGATTTGCAGTTTTGAGTTCTTTCCCAAAAACTCGGGTAACTCATTTCTGGGCTTCGTGATTTTGATCCCCACCGCTTCGGCCAATTCGGACAGAGGTGGATGGGCTCCCTGCCAAATTACTTCCACGGTGGTCAGATTATCCCCAAAGATGATTTCCAAGTCCTGATCGATATCGATGATCGCTGCAAGTCCGGGCATGTCTAAGCCAAAAAAATACAGGAAACTACTGTCCTGCCTGAACGGGTACCAGTTGTCCTTGAAGTTGCTGCTGCTTTCTTCATTTCCCAGAAAAAGCAAAATTCCGGTTCCCACTTTTTGCTTGAGTCGGTTTCTTCTTTCGATGTAGGTATCCTTCGGGAAAGTGCTCATGTCAAGGTTTATCTATTGATTTAGGGTTGATCTTTTTGGGAATGAACCTGAAGTGAAGTGAATAAATGAACACTTACAATTCATAATTCTACATTTCTAATTTAACTTCCACCAAATTCTGATTTAGTCAATGGTTATCTTCCACCCGCGGGCAAGCTTCTCAACCAGAAGTTTTTCATGGTTTCCCGCAAGTGGAGGGAAGTGTTTTCCCGTTCGTTGATGCTGTGTGAGCGCATGGGATAGGACATCATCGAGAATTGTTTGTTGTATTTGATCAGTTTATCCACCAGCATTTCAAAACTCTGGTAATGCACATTGTCGTCCGCCGTGCCATGGATGATCATGAGTTCGCCCTGTAGGTTCTTTGCATAGGTGATTGGTGAACCGTTGATGTATCCTTCCTCATTGTCCTTTAATAATCCCATGTAGCGCTCCTGATAGGTGGCATCATAGAGTCGTTGATCGGAAACAAATGCCAATGCCAATCCCGCTTTGTAAAGCTCCGGAAAGCGGAACATCAGATTGAGCGTCATCTGCCCACCGCCACTCCATCCCCAGGAACCGACCCGTGATGGATCGATAAATGGATAGGTTTTGAGGACTTTTTCTACTGCTGCCTTTTGGTCAAAGGAGGCCAGGATTCCTATTTGGCCATAGATGGATTTGCGCCAATCTCGGCCTCTGGGGGTTTTGGTGCCACGGTTGTCAATGCTGATGACGACATAACCTAAGTCTGCCAGGTAGTGATGCCACAAGTCCCCGTCTGCCCAATTATCCTGAACAGTAGCCCCTGCGGGCTCGCCATAGACATAAGCCAACAAAGGATATTTCTTGGAAGGATCGAAGTCTGTGGGTTTGATCATCCAACCATCCAAAACCACATCTCCGATGTCCACTTTGAAAAATTCTTTGGAGTTCAGTTTCAAAGCGGCAACCTTGGACTTCAACTCCCGATTATCTTCCAAAACTCGGACAGTTTCATGTTTTGGAAGACTGATTAGGGAATAAACAGGCGGCGTAGTGGTGTTTTGAAAGGTGTGGATGGCAAATTTTGAATCGGTCGAAATCTGATAGGCATTTTGACCGGAAAGATTCATCGGGGTAATCCGTTCGGCTTTTCCGATTTTGGTCAGGGAACTGCGATAGAGGTAGCGTTGGGTGAAATTATCAGGGGAGGCAATGTAAAACACATACCCGCTCGCCGGATCGATGTGGCTGATTCGCTCCACGTCAAATTCTCCTTGGGTGACCAAATCCATTGTTTTACCATCCCTTGAAACTTTGTACAGATGCATCCAGCCGTCTTTTTCGCTAGTCCAAGTGAAAAATTTCTCCCCTTCCAGCCAGCGGATATTATCGTGGACATCCAGAAAAGCCGAGTCTTCTTCAACCAGAATTTTTGACAGGGAAAAGTTTTGAATATCTCCAACCCAAACCGTATTTTGGTTCTGTCGCCTATTAAGTTGCTGCACCATCACTTCCTGGGAATTGGGGATAAAATCCATCCGTGCCAGGTAATTGTTGCGAGGGTCGCCCGGGAAGTCAAACCATTTAGTTTCTCCTCCTTCGCTTGATACAACGCCGATTTTAACTGCGGAAAGGGTTTGGCCGACTTTGGGATAAGGCAATGGGATTGGTTTTGAGTAAATCGAATCCAGATTATTGATCAGGTAAAAAGTACCGACTCCCTTGGTGTCAGACTGCCAGTAGGCAATGTTTTTTCCGTCAGGACTCCATCTAAATCCATCTCTGCAACTCAACTCTTCTTCGTAAACCCAGTCAAAAGTTCCGTTGATGATGTCTTGGTCGCCATCGGAGGTGATTTGGGTGATTTTTCCCGTGGCTAGGGTTTCTACGAAAATGTTATTTTCACTCACATAGCCCACTCGGGTAGCGTCAGGTGAAAACTTCGCGAACATCAGCGTGGTGGCTGGAATTCCTTTTCCCAACTGGCTCAGCTTTCGGTCTTTCAGATCCAAAACCCAGTAATCCCCTCGGGTGTGAAAGCGCCAGACCTTTCTGGTATTGGTGAAAATCAACAGTTTGCTGTTGTCTTCTGACCAGTGATAATCCGCCACAGTCAAGGGTTTGTTTTCTCCATTTGGGATCAATTCTTCGGCGGAAATCAAGACGGATCGGGTGCCTTTGACTGCATCGTATCTCACAATGTCGTCCCCGGCTAGATTGGGATTTTTTTCAATGCTCGAGTAGCCTGTTCCGTCTTTCATCCAGCGAATCGGGCCAAACCGATTTTGCCGATAAATTCCGCTTTTATAAATGTCTTCCAGAGTCAGTTCGGTTTGGGAATACAGGTCACCAACTGAGCTGAACAGGAGAATTAACAGGAACGCCAACGAGTTTTTCATTTGAAGCAGGATAAGGTTTTAGATTTATTCAGTCTTCTGGAAATAAGATTTTAAAGCCGGTAAGAAGGTGAAAAATATTGAATTAGAATGATTTACTGCTAAATTTAAGCAGAGACTTTAAAAAATTTATCCCATGACTTATCCAAGTATTTTCAATGATGTAGTAGGACCTGTGATGAGAGGGCCTTCCAGTTCACACTGTGCAGCATCGCTCAGAATCGGCCGAATATGTCATGATTTGATGGGTGGAAGAATATCTTACATTGAAATAGACTTTGATCCAAACGGATCCTTGGCTACGACCCATAAGGAACAAGGCTCCGATATGGGTTTGTTTGGAGGTTTTTTGGGTTGGGAAGCCTATGACGAAAGGCTCGTTGACTCGGAAATGCACATTGGCGCTGCGGGGATTCAGGTGAAAATCAACATCAAAGAAATTCAGGTAGGGCATCCGAATACCTATCAAATCACCCTTCGCAATCCTTGGGAAACCCATCAAGTCATTGCGATATCCACAGGAGGAGGGATGATTGAGGTGATTGAAATTGACGGAGCAAAAGTTTCCCTCGCAGGTGATTCTTTTGTCACGCTGATTTATACTTCTGCATTTCAAAAAGTGGGTGACTACCTGGAAAAAGCTGAATTGGGCGAGGATCTGGAAATTCATTCAAAGGACAAAACTTTTATCACATTAAAAACTCAGGCTTTTCTGGACAAGGCGATCTTGGAAGAACTCCAAGAAATCGAAGGCGTCACGGCTATCAAGCAGATCAAGCCTGTTTTGCCGGTTCTTACCCGGAAAAACACCGTCGTACCATTTATTACCTGTGATGAGATGATGGCTTACAACGAGGACAAAAATTTAAGTCTTTGGGAATTGGCTGTGCGCTATGAAAGCATGAGGGGGAACATCTCAGAGAAAGAGGTGCTTTCCAAAATGAACGATATCCGGATTATCCTGAAAAATGCGGTGGAGACAGGTCTGAAAGGAACTCAATTCGAAGACCGGATTTTGGGTCCTCAGTCTGTGAAATTCAAATCGATGATGGAAGAAAAAAAGCTGATCAGTGGAGACGTCCTGAATCGGATCATCATGTATGTGTCTGCGATCATGGAGGTGAAGAGTTCTATGGGAGTGATCGTGGCAGCACCTACTGCCGGATCGTGCGGGGCGATGCCCGGAGCGGTTTTGGGCGTAGCCGATTCCTTGGGACTTTCGGAAGAAGAAACCGTGAAGGCCTTGATGATTGCCGGTTTGATCGGAGTGTTTATTGCGGCGCATTCGACTTTTGCTGCTGAGGTAGGAGGGTGTCAGGCTGAGTGCGGTTCCGGGGCCACCATGGCAGCAGCGGCAATTGTTTACGTGGCCGGGGGAAATTTGAATCAAAGTATTTCAGCGGCTTCCATGGCTTTGCAGAGCTCCTTGGGGATGATCTGTGATCCTATCGGGAATCGGGTGGAGGCACCTTGCCTGAACAGAAATGTGATGGCTGCCTCAAATGCACTTTCCTGTGCCAATATGGCCTTGGCAGATTACAACCATTTGATTCCGCTGGATCAGGTCATTGAGACCATGTATGAAGTGGGGAAAAGTATTCCCAATACCTTGAGATGCACCAATTTGGGAGGACTTTCCATTACCAAAGCTGCGAAAGAAATAGAATCTAAGCTGGCGCAAAAGCACTTTTATAAGAGCTGCTAGGGCTATCTAAAATTTCTGTTGTTGTTTGGCTAAAGCCCGGGGTATTTTAGTGACTCTTATTGGAATGGGCTAAAGCCGCATTCCTATTCATTGGGTAGATCCTTAAATCTATAGCCGTATCCCTATTCCTTTTTTAAAAAATTATGGATTGGTTTCACCTTCAATTGCCTCCAACTTCAGTTGGAGGGTTGATTTATTTTCTCTTAAATATTCAAGGCTTTAGCCCAATTATCCAAAAGGAAATCCTTTGGCGGTATCTCAGGTTTATCTTTCCCAACCTTCCCCCAATTGATGAATCGTATTCTGAACTGATCCGGCCACATTCTTTCCTCTGTCATCCTTGACTCGGTATTGGATTTCCATCCCCCAGGTTGGTTTGATCTCAGGGATGTGCAGTCTGATCGATTTTTTGTCTTTCCCCAATTTGGCTTTGGTGACGGTTAAGGTTTGTTCATTGTAGTGTTTGGATCCATATTTCCTGGATCGCAATAAATCCCAAGTCTTCACGGTGTAGTGTGCTGTATCTGCGACACTTTTTGCATCCAATTCGTCTGTGAAGTTGAGCTCAATTCCTTGGGTTGTTGCTTTTATTCCTACCGGGATGACCATTGGCTGATCCACTTTTCTGATCCGATATAGCCCTCCCAATTGGGGTTGGGTAGACCCCCAAGCCGACAGCCCACAGAGGTACAATTGTCCGTCTCCGGGATTGAAGCGACCGCGCATCACACCCGTGGAAAATCTCGGAACCGGTAATTCAAAAATCCCTCCCTGTACTTGATTCCCTATTTTTTCGAAGGGAACCACAAAGACTTTTCCATAGCCGTAGGATAAATTCAGAAGTTTTCCATTCAATGCTCCCCACTTTTTACTGTCCACCCAAAGGAGTTCGGACGGTGATTGATCCCTTTCCCGATCCACCCATACCAAGGGTTGCTCCATACCGGATTCTGTGCTGTCAGGCGGCGGATTGTAGCCAAACATGTTTCCGTAAAACCCGCCTCTTTTCACCCAATTGACGCGGTTCATGGGATTCCAATGTCCTTCCTGATCGGTCACGATAAAAGTACCGTCCGGATTGAGGCAAACGCCATTGGCAGCGCGGAAGCCTGTGGCTACGATTTCTGTTTTCTGGCCGTCCCGGCTTACTTTGATCAAGGTGCCATGCTGAGGAACCAGGGCTTCCCTGGCATGCCGAGCACTTTTTGCGTAGTAGAAATTGCCTTCGGTATCGACCTGCAGCCCCATTGCAAATTCATGAAAGTGATCGGTCACCTGATGGTCACTGTTGAAGGCTTCGTAAAAATCCGTTTCCTTGTCTCCGTTGAAGTCGTGCAGCTTCACCAGTTGATCTCTGCACGTGACGAATATTTCCTCATTGACGACTTTGATCCCCAAGGGCTGAAACAGGCCCGAGGCGATTCGCCGCCAAGTGAGTTTTCCGGAGTTTTTTGTGAACCCTTCGACCAGCCACACGTCCCCGTCCGTGGAGCAGATCACGCCTTTGTTCGTGTCTTTGAAAAAGTCCAATCCACTCAGTCTGAACTGATTCTTCCAGGGACTGTCAAAAGGCGGATTCATGATGTCCACCTGAAATGGTCCTTCCTGCGTTCCTTCCTGGACTTCAGAAGTTAACCGTTGAGGAAATCGGGCCGGTCCACCTTTGATCAGTTGATCCAAAGTTTCAGGGGGGCTGGAAGTTTTGGTGTACTGTTGCAATCCCTTCAATCCCGATTTTCCTATCAGGATTTTGACTTTACTATTTTGTGAAGGAGTAGTCTCCATCACCAAGAATCCGCCTTCTTCTTTCAAAACAGCCCCTTCACCAACTAAGGCCACAGCCGTTCCTTTTGGAGCTATTCGCATTTTTAGGGGTCTATCTGAGGCGGAAAAATTCAATGTCCGTGTGAATATGGGTCGCCCTTCCAGAGTTTCCAACCCGAAAGTTTCCAGAATTTTTGCCTGGCCAACCGTATAGGAAATGATCACGCGATCATTGAATTGATAGAGTCCTTTATACTGTGCCCATTCCCGGGGCAAAGGACCAAATTTTCTTCCATCCCGAGCTTGGAAGCGCGGGTCATCAAACTTTCCCGTTTCGGGATTAGCCCAAGCAGGTGCTACTGGATTTTCAAAATGGAGATCTCCCACGGTCCTGGGAGAAATATTGTGTTTTCCGTTAAACAAAATAGCTTCCCAGTCAATAAAGCCCTCCCCAGTCCAGGCCCCGGCAACCCGCATCAAATCATGATCAAACATCATCCAGGCTTTTCCTGCTGATACTCCTCCTTCTCCTTGGTCCAATCTTACGGCAATTCCTTTATAGGCAAAATTCTGATTGATCAGATTTTCATCCGGAAGGGGAGCAGTTCCAGTTGACCGTTCTCTTGGTGGGGCGTTCCGCCCTACCAATTCGTAGGTGTTGATCAGAAAATTTCCATAGTCCATTTCAGCCCAAGGCTTAAATTCTTTTGGGGCTGGGCCTGTGGTAGTTCCGAAAGGCAGACTGGCCAAATAGGTCGAATCGATTTCAACGAACTGACCGGGATTTTTCTCTTTGATAAAGGTTTCCCTCAGGTAATTAATGATGTCATACTTTTCGGTTGGAGTGAGGTTGACTTGTGGAGGCATGGACCCATAGCCTCGGGTGAGGGTCTGGTAGATGGAGTAGGGGTCTTTTCCCACCTTAAATTCACCTTCCCAAAATTTGAACGCATTGGGCATTGATCCTTCTTGATCGGGATTGCCGTGGCAGTTGAAGCAGATGTTGTTGTAGATGTGCTCACCAGTGCGGATGGATTCATCGTGTCGATCACCCAGCCCAGTCAACAATCCCTGATGATTCAGATCTTTTTCATAATCAGGGAGTTCAGATTCCTGAAGGATAAATCCGCTTGGGGATTCGGAATCCTGATTTGAGGAATTGGGTTTACATCCTAAGATCAAAAGGATTAAAACTGAGTTGAGGTAAATTTTATTGATTTTCAAAAGCTTAGCGGTTTTGTTGGCAGCATGGTTAGGGTAGGAATTTAAGAAAAAAGCTTAAGATTCTTTTCCTCACGAGTGGCCAATTCTGGAGTCATCCGAATAAACGGCGATGCCCAGCCGGGAGCGCAAAAACCGACCTTTACCATGCTGTTTTACAGGGCGGATTTACCGATAGTTTTCGGGATTGCTTGGGCCTCTGGGAGTGTGGGAGGTGAAATGGTAGCTCTCACTTATTGCATCTTAATGCGAAGAGGTCACTTCACTCCCTTAAAAATGAAAAAATTAGTTCCGTTTGAAATCTTTTCATTATGATTCCAACTTATGAGGTTCGCAGATTTACTTGACATATTGCTACAAATTGTTTCAGAAATCGGCAATTGATGCGGCATAGTTTTTTAAAAATTGACATTTTTGGGTTTTAGAAAAAATCTACCGATGTGCACACTCACCTTAGTTCAATCTGAAGTTTTAGCAAAAATGATGGATAGGTATCCTCATGTCCTGATGGATAGAGGTGAGAGTTTGTTTTGGGACGATAAAATCGAGCTCATTGATCAATCCGTGGATGAGCATCAGTTCTTCTTCAATGCATTTGGATCAAAAAAAGAAACCTATGAGGTTGATGTTGACCTCACTCCGATTAATGATAGCAGGAAGAAAATTCAGACAGAACTTCAAACCTTTTGTTCCTGTCCCTATTTCGCTGACAACGGTCAATGTAAGCATGTCGCAGCTGCATTTTTTATTTTGGATTCTCTTGAAGTGAAAGAATCGCAATTGGGACTTTGGTCGGATACTACTTCAATAACAAATGCTCCAAAACAAAAAGTGATACCCATTTCAGTGTTTCCTTCTGTATTCTCTGTTTCTAGAGAGGCGCTGGGAACGATTCCGGATATTCTCCCTAGTTTAAAAACCAGCAACAGTCGAAGTGGAATTTATAAACTTTCTTTTTTAGCTGATGGCATCATTTACGGGGTTTATGTAGTAGGCTATCCAATAGATATCACAGTCAATTATAATTCAAAGGAAGGAAAGCTATCGCTGAATTATCCAAAATCACAGGAAAAATTCCTTCCTGATATCTATCACTTTTTGAGAGAGCGATTTTCCGAAAAGTATAGTGATCAGAATTTCCTAACGGAGGAAATTCGGATGGACTCAAGGAAGGCTTTTCTGGAAAAGAGGAACCTTCTTTCGGTAGTTAAAGATGTAAAAACAGCACTGATGATTGATCTTATCGGTGATAAAATAGGATTTCGTTATGCTGGAGAACTCGCCGGCCTAAAAGAATTGGATGAAATTAATTTTAAACTAAAAGATCTTATCCCAAAAGCTAAGGAAGATGATTTTATCCATGAATTAAAAGAGTCGAATCAGGCCAAAGAAGCGGGTAAATATAATTTGGGCTTCGGGATCATTTATGCGCAATACAACAATTCCCTGACCGTAATTCCCATTTTAGGGAAAGGAAAAAAAGATGATCCCGATGGGCTCTACACCCGATTGGAAATACTAAAAGATTCCAAAGATTACCGTCTTGCCAAACCTGAGGGCTTGACAGAATTGATTTATCTGGTCAACACACTCAATCGAAACAATGAATCAAAAGATGAAGAATTCCTTTGGAAAACCGGTGTGGATTTTTTTCAAAAAGCATCTATTTTTCCGCTTTATTTTTTAGGAGGATATAATTACAACGTGACTAAGGTATCCCCAAGAGATCTTTCAGAGCGAATTTATGCCTATCAGACGACAGCTAGAATTCGACTGGTTGAATCTGAATTTTTTTACGAATTGCAGCTTATTTACTCCTTTGATGGGAATGATTTTGTATTTCAAGCAGGAACCACTGCCCCTAGATTCAGAGCAGGATTGGGTTTTTTTGATAAAAAATTACTCTATTTCACGGATTTCAGACAGGCACAGGGTATAGATCACCTGATCCATCTCTTACCTTTTAAATTTCCCAAGCAGCAGCTTCCTCGGGTAATTGAGCAGGTCATCCAGCCAGTAAGTGCCTTTTTGCCTTTTGAAGACATTCAAAATGTGCTCAGTTGGGTGGTCAGCGAGGGAGTGACACGGGAGGAATTGTACATCACCGAGGTGGGTGGTTTGGTTTCTTTTGTGCCAAAGCTAGTCTATGCTGATCAGCTGAGCGTCAATCCTCTTGATCCATCGATGATCACCGATCCGGTCACCGGTCATTTTCTGGAGCGGGATTCGGCAGCAGAGCAGTCCTTTTTGGATTTTATTTCGGAGCTGCATCCTCGTTTCGTGAAGCAACGTCCTAAATTTCTCTACACGCTGACTGCGGCTGAGTTTGTCGAGGGTATGTGGTTTTTGGACACTTTCGAGAAGTTAAAAGCTCGTGGAGTGAAGACTTTCGGCTTGGAAAACATCAAGATCAAACGCTATTCTCCTTTTCAGGCAAAAGTGACCACTCAATTTTCTTCGACTATGGATTGGTTTGGGGTTCATTCCGAAGTGAGCTACGGGGATGAAGTTATTAAGCTTGCAAAGATTCGTAAGGCATGGGAAAATGGAGAGAAGTTTGTCCAGCTTGGAGACGGCAGTCTGGGAAGGATCCCTGAAGAATGGATGAAGAAAATGGTCAAGCTACTCCGTTCCGGCGAAGTGACCGGAGAAGAAGTGAGGCTCTCCAAAGTACATTTTATGCTCCTGGAAGATTGGGAGGAAAGCTTGGAATATGCCCAAGTTCAGAAAGAAGTTGAGGAGAAAAAGCTTAAAATGAAACAGTTTGAAGGGATTCAGGAGGTGGTCATTTCCGAAAAGGTAAAAGCTGAACTCCGTCCTTATCAAAAAACAGGACTTAACTGGTTGAATTTCCTGAGAGATTTCCAATGGGGAGGAATTTTGGCCGATGATATGGGTTTGGGTAAAACCCTCCAAATGATCACCTTGATCACTCAGCTGGAGGAGCATAACCCAAAAATCAAAGTCCTCATTGTGGCACCGACTACTTTGCTTTTCAACTGGAAAAAGGAACTCGAAAAATTTGCTCCCCATCTGGACTTTTGGATTCACCATGGAGAGCGATACGAAACAGTAGAGGAACTGACCAAGCACCAACTCGTCTTGACGAGCTATGGATTGGTGATCAATGACTTGGAAATTTTGAAAGAAATTGAATGGGATCTGATTGTAGCCGACGAATCCCAAGCGATCAAGAATACCAGTTCGCTGCGATACAAAGCCATGATGCGGCTCAAGGGTAAGCAACGGGTGGCATTAA
Organism: Algoriphagus boritolerans DSM 17298 = JCM 18970; assembly: GCF_900108085.1. Lineage (GTDB taxonomy): Bacteria > Bacteroidota > Bacteroidia > Cytophagales > Cyclobacteriaceae > Algoriphagus > Algoriphagus boritolerans. The sequence goes on along the minus strand of NZ_FNVR01000012.1, from coordinate 124,727 downwards.
CAGGGACACCAATTGAAAACGGCATTCAGGAACTCTATGCACAGATGAACTTCGCCAATCCGGGCTTTTTCAAGACATTCAATCACTTCAGCGGGAATTTCCTCACTCCGATCAAAAAAGGCGATACCGATGTGATCCAGTCGCTCAAAAAACAAATCATGCCTTTTGTCCTTAGGCGTACCAAAAAGGAAGTGCTTACAGAACTACCTGATAAAATCGAAGAGTTTTTGTATTGCGAAATGGGCCCAGTCCAACGTGCTGTTTACGAAGCTAAACGCGAGGAATACCGTAATTTTATCCTCAATAAGTTTGATGAATCCGGGGCAGATCAGAGTAAAATGTTTGTGTTGGAAGGACTCACCCGATTACGGCAGATTTGTGATTCACCCAAGCTGACCGGAGATACCGATTTGCCTTCCAGTGCCAAAATCGAATTGCTCAAAGAGCATATTTTGGAAAAAACCGGCAATCATAAAATTTTGGTTTTTAGTCAGTTTGTCAAAATGCTCGATTTGATCCGAGAGCAATTGGATCAGTCCAGGGTGACCTACAGCTACTTGGATGGTCAAACCAGCCTACCCGAACGAGAACGGCAGGTGCAGCGATTTCAGGATAATGAAGCCGTGCGCGTTTTCCTGATAAGTCTCAAAGCTGGAGGAACGGGGCTCAATCTAACTGCGGCCGATTATGTCTATATCGTCGATCCCTGGTGGAATCCTGCGGTGGAAAACCAAGCCATCGACCGATGCTATCGTATGGGGCAGGAAAAACACGTAGTAGCCTATCGGATGATCTGTCAAAACTCCATTGAGGAAAAAATTATGGAGCTTCAGTCCGCCAAAAGTCAGTTGGCAAAAGACATTATCGGTGACGGAGAGGGGATTTTAGCCAGTCTGGATCGGGAAGGAATGCTGGAGTTGTTTTCTTGAAAAATCCGGATTGATTTATGCTGATTTACTCGTCTAAAACTCTTCATAAAATTTAATGAAGCGCTCGTTTGGGAGGGAGCGCCCTTTTTGACCTAATTAACTAATCTCTTTTTATTTGAGCAATTTGTGAGTAGACAAAAAAAGCCACTCAGAGAATTTTCTCGTAAGTGGCTGATTTTCAGCTCCCCCTCTAGGGCTTGAACCTAGGACCCCATGATTAACAGTCATGTGCTCTAACCAACTGAGCTAAGGAGGAATTTTTATAATTTCCGAATCCCTTTTCCGAATTCGTGATGCAAATGTAGCGTATCCCCTTTTTATTCCAAATCTCTTTTTGAAAAAATCTTCGATTCCGTCACTTTTGGATTACTTCTCTTTCTTTTTCAGGGACTTATTTTTTGATTTTCAAAGGAAGCTAGTCTTCTTTTATGTCGGTTTGTTGGCAAAGCTGGCTGGCAGAAATTATCCAGAATAAACTGGCGGCTTATTTAGCATGAATCCAATTGTTTTTCCTAACTTTTATTCTGACAAATTAGTAATTACCAACCCATGCAAAATTATACACTTTCGATCAACGGAAAATCGCAGGATGTCACTGCGTCAGAGGATATGCCGCTGCTTTGGGTCCTTCGTGACTTGTTGGATATGAAAGGAACCAAGTTTGGTTGCGGTCAGGCGCTTTGCGGCGCTTGTACTGTCCATTTGGACGGTGAGGCGGTTCGTTCCTGTAGCCTTCCAATCTCCCAAGTGGGATCAGGGAAAATCACTACCATAGAAGGACTTTCTGAAACAGGAGACCATCCGCTTCAAAAAGCATGGGTGGATCATGTCGTTCCGCAGTGTGGCTATTGCCAATCGGGACAGATTATGAATGCGGCAGCTTTTCTCGCCAAAAATCCAAGTCCTTCGGAATCCCAGATCGAATCGGCAATGGAAGGCAATCTCTGTAGATGTGGTACCTACAATCGAATCAAAGATGCGATTCTTACTGCTTCCAAATCCCTCTAAACCCTAAATCAGCAAACTCATGATGCCTAAATTGCCATTTTTGAAAAAGCATGCTTCGACTTCGCTCAGCACAGGTTCTTCGACTTTCAATCCGGTTGACCGTAGTGAGATCTTCAGAGCTTCGAGGAGGGATTTTCTTAAGATCGGCTCACTTGCTGCCGGAGGTTTTGTATTGGGAGTCAATTTCCAATGTAGCGGACCTAAAGGGGAATTGATCACCTTCGCCCCCAATGTATTTGTAAGTATCGGTTCGGACAATATAGTGACCATCTTGGCGCATCGATCTGAGATGGGTACCGGTATCCGAACTTCCCTGCCGATGATCGTGGCTGATGAACTTGGTGCCGACTGGAGCAAAGTGAAAATCATGCAGGCCGAAGGAGATGAGGACAAATACGGCAACCAAAATACGGATGGTTCCTTTTCCGTTCGCATGTTTTATGAACCGATGAAAAAAGCGGGGGCCACTGCCAGGCACATGTTGATGCAGGCAGCTGCCACTGAATGGGGGGTAGCTCCATCCGAATGCGATACCGAGGCTAGCCATGTGGTGTTGAAGGGTTCCAGCAAAAAGATTCCTTTTGGTGACTTAGTTTCCCAAATCCAAACTATGGAAATCCCCAAGCCTGAATCCTTGGTGATGAAGGATTTTTCCAGCTACAAATTGGTAGGCACAGATGTACCCATCTTCGATGCCAAGGACATTGCGATGGGTAAAGCCAAATTCGGTGCAGACGTGAGTCTTCCAAATATGCTGATTGCAGTCGTGCAGCGCAGTCCTGTTGTTGGAGCAAAGGTTGTTTCTTACAAGGACGAAAATGCCTTGGCAATTTCAGGAGTTAAGAAAGTGGTAAAAATTGATGGGCCGGGACTTCCTGCTGGATTGGATCAGCCTCTGGAAGGAATAGCCGTATTGGCTGAAAATACCTGGGCTGCGATCAAAGGAAGTCAAGCCTTGGAAATCGAATGGGATCTGGGTCCAAATCAAACCTATAACTCGGCAAACCAACTTCAGGAAATGCTCAAAAGCACTTCCTCCAGCGGAACCGTAAAACGGGAACGTGGGAATTTCAATCAAGCAAAGTCCTCTTCCGGAAAGATCATTGAAAAAACATATTTAGCGCCTTTTTATGCACACGCTACTGTTGAACCACCAGCAGCTATTGCCGATGTAAAGGCCGATGGCTCGGCCGAAATCTGGGCACCAAGTCAGCATCCACAGTGGGCGAGGGGAGCAGTTGCAGGAGTTTTGGGCGTGGATGTTTCCAAAGTGAGATTAAACGTCACCCTTTTGGGTGGAGGATTTGGTCGGAAGTCCAAGCCGGATTATGTGGTGGAAGCTGCACTGCTTTCCAAAGCTGCCGGAGTACCTGTTCGGGTGCAGTGGACCAGAGAATGTGACCTTCACCATGATTACTACCATTCGCAGAGTGCACAACGGATTGTAGCCACCTTGGATGGCGCTGGCAATCTGACGGGTTGGAATCACCATACGGTCTTCCCGGCTATCGGTGCAGGATTGGATGCGGCACCGCCTTCTGATGGAGAATTGGATTTGGGTTGTAGGGATTTTCCTTATGACGTACCAAATATCAAGATAGAGGCTCACGAAACCACCGCTCATACCCGAGTGGGTTGGCTACGGTCAGTAAGTAATATCCACCACGCTTTTGCGATCTGCACCATGCTGGATGAGATTGCCGAGACTCGGGGTATCGATCCGATAGATCAGGCACTACAACTTTTGGGAGAAGATAAGGACATTACTTTCGCAGGCGAAATGGTGGGAGACTATGGCAATTACGGGGAGAAAATCGAGGACTTTCCCTGGAGCACTGCCCGAATGAAAAAAGTAATCCAAACCGTGGCTGAAAAATCAAACTGGAAACAAAATCTTTCCGCAGGCAAAGCGATGGGTTTTGCTGCCCACAGAAGCTTCCTGACTTATGTGGCTTGTGTAGTCATGGTGGAAAATGATGCTGCAGGAAATCTCATTATTCCTGAAGTACATTATGTAGTCGATTGCGGAATCGGGGTGAACACGGATCGGATTCGATCCCAGTTTGAAGGGGGAGCACAATTTGCAACCAGTTTGGCGATGACATCGGCCATTACATTTGAAAACGGCAAGGTGCAGCAAAACAACTTCGATACCTACAAGATCATTCGCATGCCCCAATCTCCTAAAAAGATCCATGTGCACATCGTTCCGAGTATGGAAAAACCCACTGGGGTTGGTGAACCTCCGGTTCCTCCTTTTATTCCAGCATTGGCAAATGCGATCTATAAATTGAGCGGAAAGCGGAATTATGAATTGCCGTTTAAGGCTTGAATTTCGTTGTCAACGGTCGACAGACCACGGTCCACAGCGATTGACTGTCGACTGTGGTCCGTTGACAAAAAATTAATCTTTAGTACTGAAACTCCTAGTAAGCGTCTTAATAAACTTCAATTTCCGAAACCGAAGCGCAGACCAATCTTCATCAATGGCAATTTGCCTTACCCCTTCATAGTCGAGGTTCCCAACAGCTTTCCAACCCGAATCTCGATTGATCTGTGGTTTATACTTTTTGGAAGTGCCTTTTGGATAGGCCATCCAAATGGCTTCATCTTCGGAGGACAAGGCATGCATTTCGGTAAAGTACTTCTCCACTTCTTCTTCTGTTTGTACAAAAGCGAGTAAGAAGGTTGGTTTTTCATTGGATTTGGCGAGGAAGCCTTCTTCCCCCCAAGCTTTAAATAGAGCGTTTAAATCAATTGGAGCATTCCAAATCCTTATTTTCATTCCTTCTTTGAAGTACATTTTTTTTAAAATCGGATCCATATTGAGATTAAATTAGAGCTCTGAAAATAAATTTAATGGTATGGTTTGAGACTTTTTCAGTCTAAGACCGTCAATTCCCGTAATTTTACCCTCGATCAGTCTTCTAACTGGTGTTTTAAATTTGATCACTGAAATCCCGAGAGACAAGTGATTGCGAATTCTTTGGTCTACTTTCTCTTGTGCTGAGTGAAGTCGAAGCATCCAACGAGGTTTAAAAAGAAATTTCGTTCAGTAGAAGATTAGTATATATTTCCTTATTTGACTCAATGTATAAATTACTGCCTTACTTCGTCTTTCTTTCTTTTTCAGGAATTGCCCAGCAAAAAATTGATTCAGTCTACCTAGCGGGAATTGTCATTCGCACGATCGACAATCCCATTTTGGAGGAAATGAGCGGATTGGCTTTTTCCAAAAAACATCCTGATAAATTCTATACACACACCGATAGTGGGGGTGAAGCGACTGTTTATGTGTTGGATTCTTTGGGAAATGAAGTGGGGAAAATCAATTTGGACGAAGTGAAAAATCGGGATTGGGAGGACATCGCAGTGGGACCTGGTCCAGGCGGAAAGTCTTATATCTATGTGGCTGACATTGGTGACAATGCAGGCAATAATAAGTCGGGGAGGATTTATAGATTTCCAGAACCATCCAAGATCGAAAAGAAAAACACAGTAAAACCCGAGGTTTTAAAATTCACCTATCCAAATGGAGCGATGGACGCCGAAAGTCTATTTGTGGATCCCATTTCTGGAGATTTATTCATTGTGTCTAAGCGCGATAAGCAAAACACGCTTTTCTGCTTGAAATCCGATGATTTTGGAAAAAAAGAGGTAGTCGCAACGGAGTTGGGCAAACTCCCATTTACCAGCGCAACGGCCGCAGATATCAGTAAGGACGGATCAAAAATCCTGATCAAGAACTATTTTAAAATTTACTATTGGGATCGAAAAAAGGGTGAAACTGTAGCTGAGGCGCTGACAAGAACCCCGAAGGAATTGCCTTATGTGCCAGAACCCCAAGGTGAAGCCGTAGGTTTTCAACCGGATGGAGAGGCCTTTTACACCATCAGCGAAAAGAGGTATAAAATTCATCCGGTTTTGTACCGCTATCCAGCCAAAAACTAAGTTATGCAGACCAGTTCCACTATTCTGATGGTTCGCCCCGCCAACTTTGGATTCAATCCGGAGACGGCGGAGAATAACTTTTACCAAAAACAGGATTCCCGATCCCAAGATGAAATCCGACAACTGGCTCGGGCTGAATTCGATGGATTTGTCGCTTTGCTGAGAGATCAAGGGGTGAATGTGCTGGTGATTGAGGATTCGGATACTCCAGTCAAGACAGATGCCGTGTTTCCCAACAACTGGTTCAGTACGCATCCTGATGGAAAGTTGATTCTCTACCCGATGTTTTCCCCCAATCGCAGACTGGAGCGGAGAAAGGACATCATCGAGCAGTTGATGCATTTGGGATTTCAGGTAAACGAGATTGTAGATCTTAGCTTTTTTGAGGAAAGTGCCCAATTCTTGGAAGGAACAGGGAGTATGGTGCTGGATCATCATACAAAGGTGATTTATGCATGCTATTCTCAGCGGACCCATCCGGTTCCTTTGGACTATGTCGCCAAGATTTTAGGCTATTCGGTTCTTGGTTTTGAAGCTGTGCAGGAAATAGATGGGCAGGTCAGTCCAATCTATCATACCAATGTGATGATGCATGTGGGTACAGATTTGGCCGTGGTGTGTCTGGATAGCATTCTGAAGTTGGCGGATCGCCGGAAAGTGCAGGAATCCTTGACCAAATCAGGTAAAAAGTTGATTCCGATCACAGCTAAGCAGAAATTCAATTTCGCTGGAAATATGTTGGAAGTCAGTAATGACGGAGGTGAAAGATTCACGGTGATGTCCCAAGCGGCTCTGGACTCCTTAAACGTGGGACAGATTCAGCAAATCGAAAAGTACACGACGATCATCAGCCCTGCTATTCCGACTATCGAAAAGCTTGGAGGCGGCAGTGCCAGATGTATGTTGGCTGAGATTTTTTTACCTAGGGATCAGTAAATTAAGTGCCTACGTGAGTGTCTTCACTCACGTGATTTTCATATTTAAATCCAAATTCATATGGTTTGGAACAAAAAAAGCAAAGACTGAGAATTCGGTTTTGCGGTTTAAGACTCTAAGGAATGAAGTGAGTGACACTCACTTCGGCAACTCTCTCGCCCACGTGAGTGTCTCCACTCACGTGATTTACAATCCAATTACCTGAAGATTTTCATTAAATTCATGGAAACTTCTTGTTTTATGGAATTTGGAAGGATTTACTTTTTTACGGCCACCGTCCACAATTGGCTTCCGCTATTAATTGATGATTCCTACAAGGAAATCATTATCTCAAGTTTGAAATTTCTAAAAACTAAGGAATTTATCAGAATTTATGGATTTGTAATAATGCCAAACCATATCCATTTGATTTGGGAACTTTTAGAAATGAATGGAAAAGAGTCGCCTCATTCTAGTTTTTTGAAGTTCACTGGACATCAATTTCTCAAAAAACTGAGGAATGAAAATTTGAGGTTGCTTGAAAAATTCAAAGTGGATTTGGTCAATAAGGATTATGAATTTTGGCAAAGAGACTCTCTACCGATAGAAGTTTACTCCACGGAAATCATTTTTCAGAAATTAGAATATCTCCATAACAATCCTTGTAAGGGGAAATGGATGCTAGCCAATAATCCAGTTGATTACAGATATTCCTCTTTTAGGTTTTATGAAACAGGTATTGATCGATTTGGGATTCTTACACACATAGGAGAAAGGCTTTAATTAATTAAGTGAGTGGAGACACTCACTTCGGCGAGGCAATTTTCCATGGACGTGATAGTTTACTAGAATGGCATATTTGGACATGTGATGGATTTAGACAACACAATTATAAAGCTTATGATTGCGATAGAGACGGTTGCGTTGAATGGTCTTACACTTGGTATTTTATGAATTGGGGGTGGAATGACAATAGACTCAACGGAGATCCACGAAATAGTAATGGATATTATGGTTCAGGAGTTTTTACTCCATTTGGATCTACGAGTACTTATAATAATATTTTGAAAATGATAACTGGACTGAGATGAAAAATTCAATAAAATATCTTCTTTTATTAATTTTATGTGGTTGTGATGAAACATTCCCTTATGAAACAGGCAGATTTCCAGATGATAAGCCAATAAATTTGGTAGACCTCAATTCTGAGTATGATGACATGAACTCTAATTTTGTACCTTCTACTGCCGATTTAACTCTTACTGTTATTTACTCTACAAATTCGATTTCGAAAGGGCAACAATTCGATTTAGATTATTCCAGGGTTTTCTTTCAGTGGGATAAAGAAAAAGGAAATCTTGATTTTTATTCGGATAGGGTTTTTGATGGGAGTCAAGTTATAAGAAATCTTTTATTTCGAATAAATACTAATAGAAATGAAAAAGCGCCCTATACTTTCGTAGATGAGAACAAAGGTGCTCTACTCTTTAGTCGTGACAATTCAGAAGGTTTTTTTTCCATTTGTTTTGATCCCGAAAATAATTCTATACCGGGCGTTGATGAAGGAGATGCATCGTTTAGGCTTTTAGGAGAAGATTCGAATGAGATGTATCCTAGTTTCTATGGGGCAAATTTTTTAAAGGGAGCAAATGATAATAGCCAAGGCAAACCGGAAAAAATGCTCTTTAGCTCGGATCGGGATGGAAAATTCGATATCTACGAATTGGGTCTACCTACTGAAGGATCCATCATAGCCTATCTTCAGGGTTCACGAGAAAAAGGCACCCAAAAAATCGGGATCAATTCTACTTCCAATGACCACATGCCTTTTGTCTATGGCGATTTGTTAGTGTTCTCTTCGGATCGTCCGGGAGGATTTGGAGGTTATGACCTGTATTATTCCCAGAAAACTGCCAATGGTTGGGCCGAGCCAGTAAACTTTGGTCCAAAGATCAATTCCGAATTTGATGAATTCCGACCGGTAGTCTCCGATTCTTGGGAATTTTCAAATCAATTGATGATCTTTTCTTCCAATCGTCCAGGTGGCTTAGGAGGATTTGATTTGTATTTTGTGGGAATACCGAAGTTCTGAAAAAAATCGCTGGGATTAATGATTGAAATCATCACGTGAGTGTCTTTACTCACGTGACCTTTGCTCAAATTCTTGTTGAGGTTGAATTTGGAGGCAGATATGGATTAATTTGGATTTGTTGAAGTTGATTAATGCGATTGCTAACATCAAGGTGAGAGGAGTCACTCATTTCGGCAACCTTATTTTATCCTCTTCAATTGCTCTGGCAGCGCATAAACCTTAATCGCCTCTTTTTCCACAAATGTGATAATCTCCTGACCGATCTGAACAGATTCAAAATTTTCAGTAGGCAATTTTCCCATATCAAAAAATGCTTGAGAGGTGAGCGAATACCCTTTCAGATTTTTTCCATCAATCCAAAAAAGGTGCTCCTTATAATAACACATCCTTTGCTCGATTTGGATAGCTGCTTTCTGTAAAAAATTCCCCTGATTGTCAAAAATGAAAATTCCTGAACCGGGGACATTCATGAAAAGTCGGTTTTTAAATTCTCGTATCTCAGTCACTCGAAGATCTTCGGAGTCCAAAATAAGGTTTAGCGGTTGGGATTGAAGGATCAGCTTTCGAATGTAGTCCACACTCTTTAAAGATAAATCGGACTCATCCCAGACCCAGATGACATTATTATTTCCCAGAGTGGCAGCCTTCGGCAAAATGATATTATCGAGCAAAAGACTGTTCTCAGCTATCGGGTTCAGAAAGCGATCCATGACTCGATATTCCTGCAAATCTGCCGAGAAGGTGAAAATATTTACCGTCCAGGAAGCCTCCAGTTGCTGGATTCTGGCTTGGCGAGGCGGTGAAAAGAGATTCAATTGTTTGCCTGATTTGTCAAATAGAAATACATCACCGGAGGCTGTGCTGGCGAAAATTTGATCCCGAGTGTCCAGAGAGACTTGATCCAACTCTTTAATTGATATCTCGGCAAGAGGAGTTTTGAACTCCAACCTTTCCTGTGAGAAAGCCGCGGAAGAAGCGAAGGAAAGAACAAGAATCAGGAAAAATCTCATTTCTCAAAGGTCATTAGCTTGCCTCCATCGGCATCAAATTCAAGGTAGGTGTTTTGAGTGACCCACTCTCCCAAATTAAAATAGGTTGCTTTTTCTCCCACAGGAAGTTCCAAGGGCAGGTGCCGATGTCCAAAAACATAGTAATCGTGATGGAATCGCGCTTCTATTTCTTTGCAATACTGCCAAAGCCATTCGTCATCCTCCAGAAAATGATTTTCATTTTTTTCCATGTTAGCGACCCTGCTATGGCTCGACCAAGCTTTCGCAAATTTGATACCCAGATCCGGATGAAGCCAGCGAAAAAGCCACTTTGCAAATGGATTGGTAAATACTTTTTTAAGCAATTTGTAGGAATCGTCACCCGGTCCGAGCCCATCGCCATGCCCGACAAGGATTTTTTTTCCATTTACTGAAATTTCGATCGGGTGTTGATAAACTGGTATTCCCAACTCTTGGGTAAAGTAATCCTTCATCCAGAGATCATGATTTCCTGTGAAAAAAAGAATAGGTATCCCTTGGTCCCGGAGTTGTGAAATTTTAGAAATAAAGGGAACAAAACCTTTGGGAATCACCTGCCCATATTCAAACCAAAAATCAAATATGTCACCGACCAAAAAAATCGCCGCTGCGTCAGATGTGATGGTGTCCAGCCATCGGATAATCCTTTTTTCTCTGATTTTGCTTTGTACTGCATCCGGTGCTCCCAAGTGAAAATCAGAAGCGAAATATAGTTTTTTACCCTTTAAGGGGAAGTCCAAAGGTGCAACTTGCATGTACTAAGATAGTATCGTGGGGCAAAAATAAAAAAGCCCCAATCTGCTTGGGGCTTTTACCGTTAATTTTCTGTTTTTACTTCAGCTTCTTCTTTTTTTTCAGCCGCGGGCTCTGTAGGGGCGATATCATCCTTAACCACATCCTGATCGATTACGACTTTATCCTTTTTGTTAGTAAATGCCTGATAGGTAGTTTCTTTCGCAAAAGGTCGCTTTCCAATCAATTTCTCAAGATCTGCCTGAAAAAGGATCTCTTTTTCTAAAAGCTCTTTGGCAAGAACCTCAAGGTGCTCCTGATGTTCTTTGAGAAGATCAATCGTTCGGTTGTAAGCCAATTGAATTAATTTACTTACTTCCTGATCGATCAATTCAGCCGTAGCCTCAGAGTAGGGCTTGGTCATTTTATACCCATCTGCTTTGCTGTCATAGTAAGAGACATTTCCCAATTTTTCATTCATTCCATATACTGAGACAATGGAATAAGCCATCTTGGTGATCCGCTCCAGATCACTCAGTGCTCCAGTAGAAATTTTTCCAAAGATGATCTCTTCGGCAGCACGTCCACCGAGGGTCATACACATCTCATCGATCAACTGTTCGGTTTGATATAAAAACTGCTCCTTAGGCAAGTATTGCGCATATCCCAAGGCGGCTACCCCTCTAGGGACAATACTTACTTTGACCAGAGGATCGGCATGCTCCAAGAACCAACCCGCTACGGCATGACCTGCTTCGTGGTAGGCAACGATTCTTTTTTCTTCTGGAGAAATGATCTTTGTTTTCTTTTCCAGTCCACCAATTACCCGATCGACTGCATCCTGGAAGTCCTGCATGTCCACCGCAGTTTTGTTTCTTCTCGCTGCGATCAAAGCTGCTTCATTACACACGTTGGCAATCTCAGCACCTGCAAATCCCGGAGTTTGTGCTGCCAATTTTTTAGGATCGATATCATCGGCGATTTTGATTGGCTTCAAGTGCACTTTGAAAATAGCCTCGCGTCCGTTGATATCCGGCTTGTCAATAGAGATTTGTCTGTCGAATCGACCTGCTCTCAACAAAGCACTATCCAACACATCAGGTCTGTTGGTGGCGGCAAGTACAATAACTCCTGAGTCTGTACCAAAGCCGTCCATCTCTACTAACAGTGAGTTCAAGGTGTTTTCCCGCTCGTCATTTGAACCGGGCATTTGGCCTTTTCCTCTTGATCTACCAATGGCATCGATCTCATCAATGAAGATGATACAAGGTGCTTTTTCTTTGGCTTGCTTAAACAAGTCACGCACACGGGCTGCACCGACACCGACGAACATTTCGACAAAGTCTGAACCTGAAAGGGTAAAGAACGGTACTCCGGCCTCGCCAGCTACAGCTTTTGCCAGCAACGTCTTACCTGTACCTGGAGGGCCTACCAATAGCGCACCTTTCGGGATTTTACCACCCAGTTTGGTGAATTTGCCCGGATTTTTAAGGAATTCTACGATCTCCTGAATCTCTTCTTTGGCTTCATCTAATCCGGCGACATTGTCAAAGGTGATTTTGACTTTATTTTCAGCATCAAAAAGCTGTGCTTTTGATTTGCCTACATTGAAAATCTGTCCACCGGGACCTGATGGTCCAGCCATCCGCCGCATCATAAACCAGAAGAAGACAAACAAAAGGATCAGAAAACCAAAACTTCCAAAGTAACTGCTCCAGTTTTCTTCATTGGTGACAGAGGCTCCAATCCGACTTTCCTCAGGCACTTTTTCTTCCAAAGCCTGAAAGTCCGTCTGGAATTTATCTGAAGTCGTCACCTGCAGGGAATAGTGTGGACCTGTTGGGTTGAAGAAGGAAGAATTAGATTCTAGTTCGGTTTTATACTTTGCATTTTGTAAGGCCGCTGGCTTCAGCGTGATGTCCACGCGATTCATATTTCGCACGATCACGACTTTGGCTATATCTCCAGCCATATACATGTCCTCAAATCGCCTCTGAGTGATGTCGATCACTGCTCCACGCTGTTGAATCCATGTCAAACCCAGAAGTACCATGACAGCAGCAATAATCAACCATAGTTGAAAATTGGGTTTTTGGGGTGCTTTAGGGACAAAACTTTTATTCTTATTTTTTTCGCTCATCGCATTTATGGTAATTCTGTAAACTTATGCTAAAACGGATTAACCTTTTGAAAGTTTATCCGGAATTTCAATTGACTCGGGTGGTTTTGGCGTCACCCCAGAGTTCCTCCAGACCGTAGTAGTTTCGTTTTTCTTTGAGGAAAATATGAACCACCACATCAAAATAATCCATCAGCACCCATTCACCGTTGGCCTTACCTTCCAGTCTTTTTGCAGGTTTCTCATTGGCTTTTTTGATTTCTTCTTCAATAGACTCTGAAATTGCTTCAAGTTGAGTATTTGAATTTCCAGAACAAATAACAAAAAAGTCAGCTACCGAATTTTTTATTTTTCTTAGATCCATAACTAAAATATCCGAAGCTTTTTTTTCTTCCATTCCTTTGACGATAACCTTGCTCAGCGCTTCTGCTGTCATATATTGATTTAATTTTACAGGACGATAATTTTAACTCTGTTAGCCCAACCTAAAAATAATGTATAAAATTCTTGCCAACACGATTTTTTTGGGGAAAGATGTCCTTTTCCTGTCAGAGTGTCACTCTACCAATGACAAAGCCATCGAACTCATCCGTGAGAAAGTAGCTAAAGAAGGCTCGGTTGTCATCTGTGATCATCAGACCCGAGGGAAAGGACAGCGGGGGAATACATGGGAAACCCAGGCGGGTCAAAATCTAACTTTTTCATTGGTATTGCAGCCTAATTTTCTGGATGTGTCCGAGCAATTTTTTCTTAATATGATGATTTCCAATAGTATAAGAAAGATGCTTAATGACTACCTACCGGATTTGATGGTCAAGTGGCCAAACGATTTGGTGGTTCCTGGCCGTGGCAAAATCGGAGGAGTGCTCATAGAGAACATCATCAACTCGCTGGCCTGGGAATTTGCTGTGGTGGGAATTGGATTGAACATCAATCAACGTCATTTTGAAAACAAAAAGGCTACTTCCTTGTCTTTGATTACCGGAGGTCAATTTGATCTTCAGGAGCTCTTTCGGTTATTGATCGCCCATATTGAACAAGGATACATTGCCTTGAAAAAGGGTAGAATGGAAGAAATCCGAAAGGAGTATCTCATCCACTTATTTCTAAAAGATATTTGGGAAGTTTTCTCTGAAAACGAAGACAAATTTGAAGGAAAAATCACTGGGGTTTCCAAAGACGGTAAACTTCAAATCAAGCTGAGGGATGGAACTGAGCGATTTTTTGGATTGAAAGAAATCACCTTTCCAAATCTTTGATGCGGTTTTCTATTCCCAACTTTAAGCGGTAACTTTGCAGTCTTTAAAAGATTATAATTCTTTAACTATCAATAATATGTCAGAAATTAAATCTGAAAAATTCATTCAGTACAAAGTAAAAGACATCTCACTCGCTGAGTGGGGGAGAAAAGAAATCAGATTGGCAGAGGCGGAGATGCCAGGCCTAATGGCCTTGAGAGCGGAGTTTGGTCCCTCACAGCCATTGAAAGGCGCTAGAATTGCAGGTTGTCTTCACATGACGATTCAAACTGCAGTTTTGATTGAAACTTTGGTAGCTTTAGGTGCTGAGGTGACTTGGTCTTCCTGTAATATTTTCTCTACTCAAGATCACGCAGCGGCTGCAATTGCAGCAGCGGGAATCCAGGTATATGCCTGGAAAGGGCAGACTGCCGAGGAGTTTGACTGGTGTATCGAGCAGACTTTATTTTTCGGTGAAGAAAAACAGCCATTAAATATGATTTTGGACGATGGCGGTGACTTAACCAACCTGGTTTTGGATCAGTATCCAGAATTGGTGGCCGGAATCAGGGGTTTGTCCGAAGAAACGACTACCGGAGTTCACAGACTTTACGAAAGAATGAAAAACGGTACACTTCCTCTGCCGGCAATCAATGTGAACGATTCAGTTACCAAATCCAAATTTGACAACAAATACGGTTGCAAGGAGTCTTTGGTAGATGCGATTCGACGCGCTACGGATGTCATGATGGCCGGAAAAGTAGCAGTCGTAGCCGGATATGGCGACGTAGGAAAAGGATCTGCTGCTTCGCTCAAGGGAGCAGGTGCACGGGTGATTGTCACGGAAATCGATCCTATTTGCGCGCTTCAGGCCGCTATGGATGGTTTTGCTGTGAAAAAGATGAGAGATGCCGTCAAAGAAGGCGATATCATCGTCACCGCTACCGGTAACAAAAACATCATCACTGCTGAGCATTTCAAATCCATGAAAGACAAAGCGATCGTGTGTAACATCGGCCACTTCGACAATGAAATAGACATCGCATGGTTGAATAAAAACTACGGACATACCAAAAACGTGATCAAGCCTCAGGTGGATTTGTATGACTTGGACGGAAAAGAAATCATTGTCTTGGCTGAAGGCCGATTGGTGAATTTGGGCTGTGCGACAGGACACCCTTCTTTTGTCATGTCAAATTCATTTACCAATCAGACTTTGGCTCAACTTGAGCTTTGGGCAAATCATGAAAACTATCAGCCTGGAGTCTACGTACTTCCTAAGCACTTGGATGAGAAAGTAGCGTTTCTTCACTTAGCCAAGCTAGGGGTAGAATTGGATACCTTGTCAGAAGATCAGGCAAAATACATCGGAGTGGAGGTTCAGGGACCGTTCAAGCCGGAGTATTACAGATATTAATACAGAGTAAAAGTTGCTTGAAGAGGCCCCGGAGAAATTCGGGGCTTTTTTATGGATTTAACTGAAGCGTTCTTCCATCAGGCAGAGTGGAAATCACCATTGGGTCACAGCCTTCTCTATTTTCAAACTTGACCAAATAGTCCAAACTACGGGAAGGACTGCGTGCAATAATCCAGGATTCATTTCCAGTTTGGGGCAATTCCCAACCTTGACTGTAGCAGGAAAAAAGTTGTTCTTTCGGCATTGTGATCGCCAAGGTAAATTCTCTTCCCGCTGGATTTGTTCCTTCTACTCTTCCGCGGGTACTCAGTGCAAAAGGCCTTAAGCTTAATCGGGCAATAGAATAGGAAAATGATCCGGAGACATTAAAGCCAAGTTTATTTTCAAGTTCAATCTTGAGATTTTCAATTGTCTCGGTGTTTTCACCCACTGAAGGATTCGAGAAATTTCTTTTGCCCTCAATTTTGGTACTATCAAAAGAATACCCCTCATATGTGAGCGTCCAACTTAAGTCAGGAGTATTGGTCAGTGCAAAGTCAAGTAGTATTTTCCCTTTCCTTGGCGTCTTGTTTTGCTGATCACAATCTTGTGAATTAGTGTAATCAAGTTCAATAATCCGATCTGCAGTCCTTCGAATAATGGTAGGACAGCCGGGCAAATCCTCCGAAGAAATTCTGAAATAATCAGAATAAGAAATGTTTGCGAGGTAACTGCTTTCACTCAATGCTTCCGAAAAACTAAAGAACTGATCCGCCTCTTGAGTTAAGTCCGTAGTGATATTTCGGCTGACATCCTCTGTACAGGAAGTATAACAGAGTAAAATAAAGGAGAAGAACAGGAGATTTTTCATAGGGTTACCGTATTTACAACCCCTTTCAATTACCGCGCCTGATTGCTATCTTGGGCTGGATCAAATTAAATCGACTTCATGAAATTTAACGAAGGAATGCTCCGGGATGGAGCGCTGGCAGGCAAAAATATTCTTGTCACAGGTGGAGGAACGGGTCTTGGCCGATCTATGGGGGAGTATTTTTTGCAGCTTGGGGCAAATCTTGTGATCACCTCCCGCAAGCTGGATGTCTTGGAGAAGACTGCCAGGGAAATGATGGAAAAAAATGGAGGAAAAGTCATTCCCGTAGCTTGTGATGTGCGTGATATAGATCAGGTAGAAGCAATGTGGGAAAGGGCAAAAACTGAACTTGGACACATTCATGTGGTACTCAACAATGCCGCCGGAAATTTCATAAGTCCTACAGAGCGTCTTTCTACAAATGCATTTAATACAGTTTTGGATATTGTATTAAAAGGTACTTCACAAGTAACACTTACAGCCGGTAAGGACTGGATTGCTCAAAAACAGCCCGGTACATTTTTGAATATTGTCACGACCTATGCCTGGACAGGTTCGGGCTATGTCGTTCCTTCTGCTGCGGCTAAGGCTGGTGTATTGGCGTTGACCCGGTCACTTGCGGTAGAATGGGCCAAGTATGGAATCCGATCCAATGCCATTGCACCGGGACCATTTCCCACCGAAGGGGCATGGAGCAGACTGCTGCCGGGCGATTTGGTTAAGAAATTTGATCCGGCGAAGAAAGTGCCCGTGGGTAGGGTGGGAGAACATCAGGAGTTGGCAAACATTGCGGCCTACCTGGTATCTGACTTTTCAGCCTATGTCAATGGTGAAGTGATCACTATCGATGGAGGGGAGTGGCTTAAGGGAGCCGGCGAATTCAATAACCTGGATCAAATACCTCAAGAAATGTGGGACATGATGGAGGCTTCCAGGGGAAAAAAGTCATGAGCCCCGGCGTAGTTTGGGGCTATCTGAAGGCAAAGTGGAAAATAAGAAATTTGTAATTATTCGGTGCCAATACCGCGTTCCCAGGATTTATTTTGATTG
The DNA here is from genome assembly GCF_900108085.1 of Algoriphagus boritolerans DSM 17298 = JCM 18970. GTDB lineage: Bacteria > Bacteroidota > Bacteroidia > Cytophagales > Cyclobacteriaceae > Algoriphagus > Algoriphagus boritolerans. The sequence goes on along the minus strand of NZ_FNVR01000012.1, from coordinate 107,398 downwards.
ACTGATTCTTTTATACTCTTCTTCAAAGCCTGATCGAGTTGAGTGGATTCTTTTTTGAGGATTTCGAGCAGCTTCCTGGATTCGGGTGTTTGCTGTTCTATATCGAGAATCTCCAAAATCCCAAGGATATTAGCCACCCGAGCCCGTAAAGAATGGGATTGCTGAAAGGCTAAATCACGAAGAAAATAGTGGTGTTCCTTCATCCAGATTTCCTGTTTCTTCTTTTCCGTGATGTCAATTAGCAGTCCCTGCATTTTCCTAGGTCGACCGGCTTCATCCCATTTGGTTGTTTTCCCAAAACTGATGACCCAGCTGATTTGATTTCCTTTGGAAATGATTCTGAACTCCCTTCGAAATGGAAGATTGCCTGTCGTTTTGAAGTGTAAAGCCAAGTCTTTGATCATTCCGGGATAATCATCCGGATGGATGTGATTTTTCCACGAAATGTTCTTCATGCGAATTATCTCTTCCTCCGTGTAGCCGAGCATTTGAGCCAAGCCGCTGCTGATGTAATCAGTTTTGGACTCAGGGTCGAAATCCCAAAAACCCAAAAGTTTGTTTTCAAGAAGGATGTCGACCAATTCATTACTGTTGGTGGTTCCATCGATGAATTCACCAAGCCCCAGATTATAAGGACGAAGAGGGTCAAGAGGATGTCCAAGTCCCAGACAAGTGCCAAAATCTTCAGTGATGAAGAAAAATTCCCATTTAGTTAGTACCGTGGTTTCATCAGGATGGTTGATTTTTTGTAAATCGACAAGGAAAGATTGATGGCTGCTTTTCCAAGCTTTTATTCGTTGATTTTCATATTTTGACCAATCAGAAGCCAAAAAGCAATCCGAGAAATAGATGGGTTTTTCTTTATGGTCGAAAAGTGAGGGAATAGGGCCTATGCCGGAATCCGAAGACAATACCTTTCCTGACTTATCTAAGGTCACCTGTAGGAAATATTCCGAGGTAATGGCGAGGTTACTCAAGACTTGGATCGAATCCCAACTTTGCATTTGACAAATGTAATTGATTACTTCGTTTCAAGTACGTATTGCAATAAAATTTATTTAAAATACATAAAAATATATTTATAATGGAATATAATTCGCTTTTTTTAAGCAGGACCAGTTTTGGAGATCCAAGGAATCTTGGAAAAATTTTAACCCGGGAAGAGGCTAAAATGCTTTTGGACGATTGGGTCAAAAATGAAAAACTCAAGGTTCACATGAAGCAGGTAGGACATTTGATGAAGGTTTTTGCAACTTTGAAAGGGTTTGATGACCTGACAGTACAAAAGTGGTATTTGGCAGGTTTGCTTCATGATGCTGATTGGGATCAGTGGCCGGAGCAGCATTGCAAAAGAATAATCGGGGAACTCGAAGCAAGAGAAATTGATCCTGAAGTCATTCGAGCTATTGCCTCACATGGGCCGAGGTATTTTGGCGTAGAACCAGAGCATGAGATAGATAAAATGCTGTATGCTTTTGACGAGCTAAGCGGATTTGTTCATGCCTACTCACTGATGCGCCCGGAAGGTTATACAGGGATGGAGGTCAAAGGCGTAAAAAAACGATTGAAGGATAAGACTTTTGCTGCTCAAGTGAGTAGGGAAGACATAGCGGACGCCAGCTCACGGGCGGGTATCCCCGTAGAGGAGCTTATTCAATTTGTGATCTCAAATCAAGGAGCGGCAGACTTGGGTTAAAAAAAGCCACCTCGATGGGTGGCTTTTGAACTTATTCTTCTTCGATGGAATTGACCGGTCTGAAATTGCCGGGAGGAAGTTGCTCCGCCACTTCGTCTTTTTCAAAGGGGAAAACTTCTACAATGGGGCTTTCGGTAATATCAGGGACCCGAAAACTCACAAGCATGTTACTCAGGCTTTCCTGGATTCTGTCGTATGCCTGACGCAAATCCTCGGCAGTCACGATCATGTATTGGGTTACTTTTTTCTCCTTGCCATTGTCACCATCGGCGATGAGATAGGTGATTTTGCACTTGTACCACTGATCTGCATCCTCAAAGAAGAATACATCGACAATGTTGCTTTTGCTGATACCGGTAACCTGAAAATCCCCTCTAATCTGCGATCCCAGTCTATCGTAAAGGATCGCTTCTGCCTCTGTAAATGACACAGCATCCACTAAGTATTGTTCGGAAATGCTTTTCAACAAGCCCTCTTCATTTTCTTTTGCGTACTTTACTTTGCACAAAAACCAGGTTCTCATTTTTATATTTTTTTAGCGCCTCGAAGGTACTTTTTCTATGCTAAAGCTACGAATGATTTGATCGGATATCTTTTAAATAAAAGTTAGAACAGGATCAAAATATTGACTTTCAGGTTATAAAGTTATACAAACTAATTTGGCTGGATTAATCGGGATGATTTCTCAAAAAAGTCTAACTTGTTTGCAACAATTAGCCCATGAGAGAACGAATTCTATTCAGCTTTCCAGTTCAGCTTTTTCTGCTTCATCTTCGCAAAAATCTAGCGCTACTGCTGGTTTGGCTGATTTTGGCAGGTGTGATTTTGGAGCAGTTTGGAGTTGTGCTGGGCATTCCCTTTCTTTTTTTGGATCCGGAGTATCTTCATGAAGTTTCCTGGTTGAGTTTTGCTCTGATGGGAGTGGGATTAGCCGTTCTGACCATGGCCTTCCACATGACCACCTACATTTTGGATGGAAGGCAGTTTAAGTTTTTGGCGGTCGTACCCAAGCCATTCATTCACTTTTGTGTCAATAATTCCGTCATTCCCTTACTTTTTTACCTGGTCTATACGATTAAATTCATTGTATTTCAGTTGGATAACGATCTCCCTTCCGATTGGGAGGTGTTAGAATTTTACTTTGGATTCACGCTCGGAAGTATTGTAAGTTTTGGCCTTATTTTCGGGTACTTTTCATTTACCAACAAAGATTTTTTTATTCTTTTCGCGGGAAACCTGGACAAGAGACTCCGAAATGTTCGGTTGACAAGAGCTACAGTTTTAAGTCAATACAAGGAGATCAAGAATAAAAAGGATCAAGTCATTACCTACTTGGATCTTGGATTAAGACTGAGGGATGTACGGCCGGATTTAGCCCGGTTTGATGCTCAAAAATTATTGAGGGTATTTGACCAAAATCATCTTAATCTTTTTCTCATTCAGAGTTTTCTAATCCTTTTTGTCTTGTTTTTGGGTTTTTTCAAAGAGAAAGAAATTCTTCAGTTTCCGGCTGCCATGAGTGCCACTTTGTTATTGTCGATTTTGGTCATGCTGGTAGGGGCGTTGAGTTTTTGGTTGAGAAGTTGGGCGACTTTGGTGGTAGTATTGATGCTGTTTTTAGTAAATTATTTTTCAAATTTTTCTTTCTTGAACCGACCTCACGAGGCATTTGGGATAAATTACACCATCGATCCCACGCCTTACACCCTGGCCAAACTTGATTCACTGGTTCATCCGGATACCTTGACAAAGGATCGTAAAAATACCCTTCAGATACTGGCTAATTGGAAATCAAAATTCCCCAACGATTCCTTGCCGAAGCTGGTCTTAGTGGCAGCCAGTGGAGGAGGACAACGAGCTGCACTTTGGACACTACATGTCCTACAGACTATCCATAAAGCAACAGCGGGAGCGCTTACCAAACATACTGAATTGTATACTGGGGCCTCAGGAGGGGTATTGGGGGAGGCATTTTTCAGAGAAATTTACCTCAGGTCACTCACCGATCCGAAGATTGATCCTACTGATCCGGAGTTTTTGGATCAACTGTCCGCGGATAACCTCAACCCAATCATCTTTACCCTCCTGGTCAATGACCTTTTTATTCGAAATCAACGGTTTGAATATCGAGGATATAGTCATTTAAAGGATCGGGGTTTTGCGTTTGAAAATCAACTCAATTCCAATACACGTTCGATCCTGGATAAGCCGCTGATAGCCTATAAAAAGCCTGAGTTTGATGCCCAAATCCCTTTGCTGCCCGTCACCACCCTTGTGACTAATGATGGACGAAAATTAGTGATTTCACCGCATTCCATGTCTTACCTGGGAACCTCTAGGATGGGAAAAACCGGTCCGGATGAGAAAAAGCAATCCATCGATTTTCTTCGATTTTTTGCCGCTCACGATCCGGGAAATCTCAGGTTTTTGAGCGCACTGCGTATGAGTGCCACTTTTCCCTTTATCACACCCAATGTCGAACTGCCATCTGTGCCCGCCATGGAAACGATGGATACCGGATTGTCCGATAATTTTGGAATACAGGATGCATTGAGGTTTTTGTATGTGTTTCAGGATTGGATTGCAAAAAATACCGGAGGTGTAGTGCTTGTTTCTATCCGGGATTCTGAGAAATCGACGGAAATTCCGCAAACGGAGCCTCCGAGGATTTTTGAAAAAATATTCAATCCTTTGAAAAACATCTATATCAATTGGGGCAATGTGCAAACCATTCAAAATGAGGTGTTATACAACTATATGAACGAATCCATGCCGTTTGAAATGGAGCGCATCGAATTTGAATATGCTCCGGAGAAGGTGCAGGTACAGGAACTCTCAGGCTCGCAGGAGACGATGCAGCGGGCCTCCTTAAACTGGCGATTGACTGCAAAAGAGAAAAAATCAATCATCTCCAGCATTGAGTCCTTCGAAAACAAAAAAGCTTTGGATCGGATAAAAGAAATTTTCCCGCTGAATTAAGATTATAAATTCAAATCAGATTCAGTAGGCTATCCCGATTCTTTTATAGACGAAGTGCATCAACCAAGCTGGGCCAATCAACAAGAACTGGACATCTTTCAGGAATGAGGGTTTTTTACCCTCTATCTTATGACCGAAAAACTGGAAAATCCATGCAATAACGAAGATGCCAAGACAGATGATCCAGAGTTTTCCGGGAAAAGCAATATTGAGAAAATTAGCCAAAGCGAGGCACAAGGCAGAAAAAAACAACATGCCAAGACTCAGCGGAACTGAGAGTGAAATGTAGTAAATCAATACTGCCAGCAAGGTAATGGTTGCCCAGTTGGAGAAGTTGCCCAAAAACGAAAGCGGCTCTAGCAAAAGTCCTGAAGGGATACTGAAGAGGAGTCCCACCACACTGAAAAAAATGGCAGGAACACAAAACCAATGGATCAGTTTATTGGTGTGATTGCGATGACTTTCGCCATACTCTGCGAGTAGCAAATCAATTTTTCTCATGGCTTTTGGGTTTAATTAAGCTAGTTTCGATTCAAATTAAGCAACTCATTTTAATTTTTAAACAATTTTATAAAAAATGTTTAGTTATTGGGAGCAAAAAAACTTCTTTAGCTATGATCTGATTGTAATTGGGTCTGGGTTTACGGGGCTTTCCACGGCAATTAATTACAAAAAGAAACACCCAAAATCGACTGTCTTAATACTGGAGAAGGGTGTATTTCCAACAGGTGCCAGCACCAAAAATGCAGGTTTTGCATGTTTTGGTAGTTTGACTGAAATATTGGATGATTTTTGGAGTATGAATCCAAAAGAAGTCAGTGCGCTGGTAGAGCGTAGATACAAGGGATTACAACAGATTCGAAAAATATTTGGAGATAACACACTTCGCTATCAGCATACCCATGGGTTTGAGCTGTTGGAGGAGGGAAATCTTTCGGCGGCTGACCAAATCGGAGAAGTCAATAAAATGCTCAGAAAGATTTTCAAAAAGGACGTTTATTCTATTGTCAAAAAGTCGGAGAAATTAGGCTTTTCCAATCGGGTGAAAATGATCGTGGAGAATCATTTTGAAGGAGAATTGGATCCTGGAGCATATTTGGGAGCTCTTTGGGAAAAGGCCTCCCGGATGGGTGTGAAAATTCTGACGGGAGTTTCGGTAGTGGAAATTCAAAATGATGCGGGTATTGTCTTGGCAGAAAATACAGGAAAGAGTAAAGTTTTTGAATTCAAGGGAGAAAAAGTGGCCATTTGCACCAATGCATTTTCCAAAAAGCTCTGGCCGGAGTCTGAACTCGAACCAGGTCGGGGCCTGATCCTCCTGAGTAAACCCCTGAATCATAAAATCCCTTGGAAGGGTTCCTTTCACTTAGACAAGGGCTACGTTTATTTCCGCGAAATTGACGGTAGATTGCTGTTGGGTGGAGCTAGAAACAAAGATTTTGAAAGTGAAAAATCCCTGGAGTTTGAAACCAACCCCAAAATCAAAAGTCACCTGGAAAACTTGGCTAAGGAGGTGATTTTTCCGGGACAGGAAATTGAGTGGGAGATGGAGTGGACCGGCATCATGGCTTTTGGGCCCAAGAAGAGTCCATTGATTCAACCCATTGGGGAAAAAACCGCAGTGGCTGTTCGGCTTGGAGGCATGGGAGTGGCAATAGGCTGGCAGGTAGGAAAGGAACTTTCTCAGCTCCTTTCAAAAATGTAATTGATTTTTTTCCTTAGATTCAAACCTTTCAAACCACTGGATTATCTGAATGAAAGTACAGCAAAGAGCTCCCAGTATCCTAGATGCGCTTATTCCCATTGTTTTTTTAATTATCCTGCTGGTTGTAAATATTCAGATTTTCGGGACCGATAGCTTATCAGGATCCAACCAGATGGTCTTGATTTTTTCCTCAGTAGTGGCAGGATGTATAGCGGTTTTTCGCCTTAAGATTCACTGGGAAATCCTGCAAGATGGAATTGTCAAGAGTATCAGTTCTTCGATGAGTGCCATTTTAATTTTATTCCTTATTGGTTCCTTGGCAGGTACTTGGCTACTGAGTGGTATAGTACCGGCGATGATCTATTATGGCTTGAAGATTCTCAGCCCGGAGATCTTTTTGGTAGCGGCATGTGTTATCTGTTCTGTAGTATCAGTAGCCACGGGAAGTAGCTGGACGACAGTCGCCACGGTGGGGGTTGCATTGCTGGGAATCGGAAAAGCGCTGGGCTTTGAAGAAGGAATCATTGCAGGAGCAATCATTTCAGGCGCTTATTTTGGCGATAAGATGTCGCCACTCAGTGATACAACCAATCTTGCTCCTGCCATGGCGGGAACTGATCTTTTTACCCATATCCGATATATGGCCAAGACTACCGTGCCTTCGATTACGATTACGCTGATTCTGTTTGTAATCATAGGTCTGAATTATGAAACAGCCGGGAGTGTAGCTGATGTCAAGGCTATTTCAGACACGATAGCCGCTAATTTCAATATTTCAGGTTGGCTTTTCATTGTGCCACTTGCGGTCTTGGGAATGATTGTAAAAAAAGTACCCGCAATTCCGGCCTTGCTTACAGGGGCACTTCTTGGCGGACTTTTTGCCTTGATTTTCCAGCCGGAGACTGTGGCAATAATTGCCAATGATACCGGGTCCTATGCTTACCTTGGATTCAAAGCTGTGATGATGGCACTCTACGGGGAGATTGGCATAGTGACGGACAATGCGATTGTGAATGAGCTTTTGGTCACTGGAGGAATGGCTGGAATGCTCAATACGATCTGGTTGATAGTCTGCGCGATGGTATTTGGAGGGATAATGGAAGAAAGTGGAATGTTACGGGTGTTGGCAGAGGCGATTATCAAAAAAGTCCATTCAGTGGGGTCTCTCATTGCTTCCACAGCAGCGACCTGTGTGTTTTTCAACATCACGACTTCGGATCAGTATCTGGCCATCTTGGTGCCTGGCCGAATGTATGCTGATGTGTACCGAAAGCGAGGACTTAAACCTGAGAATCTCAGTCGGACGTTGGAAGATTCAGCTACAGTGACTTCCGTTTTAGTCCCTTGGAATACCTGTGGCGCGACCCAAGCATCCGTTTTGGGAGTGGCCACTTTGGCTTACGCACCTTATTGTTTTTTCAATATTATCAGTCCCTTTATGACCATTTTGTATGGTTATTTGAAAATTGGGATCAATTATTACGAGCCGGAAGAAGAGTTGGTATGATTCCTTACAGCATTAGCAAAGAAGAGGTAAATGAGCTGCCATTGGGGCAGTTTGAGGGAGAGATTTATTTGATAGATCATCCTGATCAGGTAGACGAGGCAGTCGACTTTCTCGAAGAGCAGCGTATCATCGGATTTGATACCGAAACGAAACCCTCTTTCAAAAAAGGACAGTTTAACCATGTATCGCTCTTGCAACTTTCTACATCTAAACAAGCCTTTCTTTTCAGATTAAATAAAATAGGATTTCCTGTTCCCCTTCGAAATTTGATGGAAAAGGAAGATTTGGTCAAAATCGGTGCGGCTGTCCATGATGATCTGAAAGGACTCGGAAAACTGACAGACAGTTTTTATCCGCAATCTTTTTTTGATCTGAATGACGAGCTCAAAAAAGTGGGATTCCACAACGTGGGTGTAAGAAATCTCAGTGGTATGGTTTTGAAAATCCGAATTTCCAAATCAGAACAAGTTTCCAATTGGGAATCGGAAATACTTACCGAAAGGCAACAGCGGTATGCTGCGACCGATGCTTGGGCTTGCTTGGAGATATTTAATATTCTTCGTGAGGAAGGCTTCCTGGATGAGCTTTTTAACAGATCCTGATCGACAAGTTTTCGATTTCTTTCAGTTTAGCAAGAACCTGATCCCTCAGACTTTCTCTCATCGATAAGGTGATTTTGTAGTCCAGGGTCATCTCCTGAGCCAGGATTTCCAGATGGTTGGCTTTGATCAGCTTCATGACTTCGTTCATCATCGGATAGGGAAAGGTCATTTCGAGTTGGAGTTTTACCCATTCTTGGAAGATTTCATTTTCTTCAATTGCCAGTGCTGCTGAAGTTTTGTAGGCTTGAATTAATCCACTGATTCCCAGTTTGGTGCCGCCAAAATACCTAACTACCACAAGTAGCACGTTGGTGAGCTGTTTGGACCGGATCTGTCCCAGGATAGGATCTCCTGCCGAGTGGTTGGGTTCTCCGTCATCATTTGCTCTGAACACCGAGCCGTCTCTTCCCAATACCCAGGCATAGCAAAGATGTGATGCGTCAAAATAAGTTTTTCGAAGCGAAGCTAAATTTGAGTTGATTTCCACCTCAGAATGGACAGGAAATCCGAAATACAAAAACTTACTTCCACGATCTTTATATAACCCTTTGCTCGATCTTGACAGCGTAAAATAGGAATCGGATTGAGCTGGATTTTCGGATGAGATATGCATCAGGAAATAAGAGAAATGAAAGTCCGAAATTAGAAAATTAACCTTATGCTAACCGCCCATTCACCTGAATTGTCTTAATTTTAACCATGTCAAGTGAAGCCTTAAATAAAATCAAATTATCCTATCGAGCTCCCCGCCTGATTGAAATTCCGGGGCATATCAAGGAAAATGGATCAGTACATTTTTGGGAAAATAGGGAGCTTTTCCCTCAGGGAGTGCTTCGATGCTTTTGGATATCCGGAGTGAGGGAAGGTGAGTCACGAGGCAATCATGCCCATCGAGAGGAATCACAAGTGATCGTGGCAGTGGCTGGTAAAATTGAAATTAAGGTCGATGGTTTTGGAGGAAATGTATTCCATTTTGAGCTTGACAAACCAAATGTTGGGCTTTTTGTGCCTCCTTTAAATTGGATTTCCATTCAATTTTCCTCAGGTGCAGTGCTCTTGGGACTCGGGGACCGGGTTTTTTCAGAAAAGGATTATATCAGAGACCGAGACTACTTTGGAACCTTACAATAAAGGAAAGTCAGAAGCACATGAATTAGTTGTAGTTTCTTCTTTAGGAGAGCGGGATTCCTACTTTCTCCGCAATTGTGGGACGATGGGTTTTCCCAGCCAGTTGGACTTCAGGTGGATGAAAAAGGGAAAAATAAAGGCTTCATTGACTTTGGCAATTTCTGATAATTACGAGGCAATTTCTCTTCCTCAGTCTCCCTTTGGAGGGATTTGGACTGAAGAAAATATTTCTTCTGTTTCTTTGGAGGGATTCATTCAAGCCGTCATAATTGAATTAAGGCAACGCAGAATTTCGAGCATAAAAATAATCCAACCTCCCAAACCTTATGAATCAAACTTTGATTTGATCAATTACCTTTTGTTTAAGCTGGGATTCAAGCAAGTGTCAATCCTGAGTCATCAATTTTTCATCGGGAAAAAGAAGATTAAAAGACTCGTCCAAAATGAAGGCGCTAAGTACCTGGCGAAATCCAAGGAATTGGGTTTGAAGATTCGGATGGGCTCTATTCAGAACTTTGGATTCCTTCAGGAAATCAAAACGTGGAATCAGGCAAGAGGCTATGCGATTCTGTTTGATGAGACTAGATTAATCAGCCAGGTTTCGGATTTTCCTGAACGATATTTCTTGATCAGTATTTACAAGGAAGGTATTGCGATGGCCCATGCGCTTGGGGTCAAATTGCAGCCTGATTCCATTTATTATTTTCTTTCGGGGACCTTACCAAAAGCCAATATCAAGAATCTGGGAGAAATGTGTCTTTTTCAACTATTTCAACTTGCTTCTGATCAGAAACTTAACTTTGTTGATTTGGGGTCTTCGGATTTGGATTCCGAAGTTAATCATAGCCTCATTTTCTTTAAATCCCGTTTTTCCAACGATATTAGTAATAAAGTCACCTGGACTTTGAATCTTTAGCAATGGATAATACAGATTTGGTCACAGTCATCTGCATCGCTTTCAATCACGAAGAGTGGATTGAAGAGACCCTCGAAAGTGTCAGGTCCCAGGATTATTATGCCAAGGAACTGATCATTGTGGATAATGGAAGTACTGACAAAACGGCCGAAAAAATAAGAAATTGGGTCAATGAATCCTCAGGCCTTTTGTCTGTGGTCCCAGTCTTTTATGAGGAAATGCAACCTTATTGTCAATTGTTTAACCAGATTCTTGCTGAGGCCAAAGGGCATTATGTGATTGATTTATCCGGAGATGATGTCCTTTATCCGGATCATCTTTCCCACTCCCTAGAAGTATTGAAAATGGCTCCGTTTGCTGCGTTTGTATTTTCAGATGCCTATATTATGGATCAGATGGGAGAAGTCAGGACGTTTTACAAAAGAAATAATGCTGGACAACTAATAGAAGAAATAGAACTAAGTAATATTTATGAAACGCTGATTCGGCGTAATTTTATTTGTTCGCCCACTTTAGTTTTTAATAAGGCAATACTTATAAAAGAGGGAGGATATGATGAATCCTTATATTATGAAGATTTTGATATTCAGGTTAGGCTGTCCAGAAATCACCCGGTAGTATTTTCCGATCACATCGGTGTGCTCAAACGGAAACATAGCAGGTCTATGTCAGCCTTACAATACCAAGTCTATCAATCCAAAATGCTCCCCAGTACGGTAAAGGTTTGTTCCAAAATCCGGGGGATGAACATTTATCCTGAAGAAAATAAAGCTCTTAAAAAGAGAATTCTCTATGAATTAAAGCATGCGCTCTGGTCGGCGAATTTTGGACCTGCCAGAGAATTGGTAGTCCTTGGAGAAGAAATAGGAATGAAGGGCTTGAAATTTTGGATTTATAAACTTTGGGCTAAAAAAGGCTGGGATCTATCCTGGATGTATTTGAAATTGACTTGATTACCCTACCACTACTTCTATAAAAGGCGGATTGTTATAGTGTTTTTTGCCGATTTCAAGTATATCCTTCGCTTTAAATTCCCGCAGGAATTCGAGTTTTTTCACATAAAAATCAAAATCCAAACCCGAATGATGGACAGCTCTGAATCGGTCGATCAAGTCAAATGACGAACTGAATCTTCCAATCATTTGTCCAATCATGTAATTTCTGACTACTTCAAGCTCTTCATTGGAGATGAGAACATTGGCAAGACAGTCGATTTCTTTATAAATCTCAGCTATTACTTCTTCCTTATGCGCTTTTTTTACATCAGCTCCAATTACCCAATAAGTCCTATCACCGATCTCAGACAGTGAGGAATTGATTCCGTAGGTATGTCCTTTATCTTCCCGGATATTTTTGATAAGACGGGATCCAAAATACCCTCCCAGAATTGTATTAAATACGGAAAGGGCAAGGAAATCAGGATGTGATTTGGGGATTGACCAATTTCCAAGCCGAATACTACTTTGCAAAGCTTGGGGTCGATCTTCAAGAATCTTCGGAGTCATCAAACTATCGGGCAGGGTATTAGGAGTATTTCCATTTCTCAGGGGAATTTCATTCAAAACGATTAGTGTTTCCTCCAGTTCAGCTTCAGTCAGATCGCCACAAAGAAAGAATTCAGCATCTGAGAGTAGGCTGGTTTGATAATAATCGAAAAGATCTTTTTGCTGAATAGTATCCACGTGACCTTCAGTCACCTCCATGCCGTATGGATGATTTGCTCCAAATAATGCCTTTCGAAATAATTGATTTGCCCGGGAGGCTGATTTTTCCCGTTCCATTTTCAGCCCCAGTTTCCGTTGAGATTTCCTTTTTTCCAAACTTTCCATCGGAAATGTAGCTTGCTCAAAGAGTGAGCTAAATACGGGTAAAACGTCAAATAAGTGCTTTTTGGTAGTAACCAAACTCATGCCCTCATGGGTATAGGTAGCTAGTGGATGGACTTCTGAGGCGTGGAAATCAAAGAATTCGGAGAGTTGTGATTCCGATAACTTTCGTGTCCCTTCGGTGAGCATTTGAAGGGTCACAGAGGGAATGAGTGATTTTTCAAGTGGTAAACTGAGCCGCTGACTTTTACCAATCACTTCGAGTTTTACAGCGCTGTGATTAGGGGTGTGGACAAAAAACAAGGATCTGCCGTCAGCGAGTTTTTTGACACTCGGGGCAGTCAATTCAAAGCCAGCCGGAATGATGTATTCAGGTGCTTTTGATCTGTCTAGAAGCATTAATTACTGTTAATCGTGTAGAGAAGTGAAAATCTCAGGGTTTCTGCCAAAGGGTGATTTTGAACTTGTGGAACTAGGTAGGAAAAGTCAAATCCAACTTTTTTGAGGTCAAATCCCAGACCCATTGTAAAATATCTACGACCACCTTTGCTTGGGTTTTCATAAAAATAGCCTGTACGAAAGGCGAATTTTTCCGCGTATTGATATTCAACACCAAATGAAATGGTAAATTCTCTCAATTCTTCCGCAAATCCGTCCGGAGCGTCAGAATATGAACCGAACATTCCCGAAATCAATGGTCTATTTGGGTCTTTTCCATTCCCAGGTTCAATGATCAGGTTTCCGTTTTCATCGGTTGCCAAGGTTCCGTCTTCATTGGTTTTGTAAAGTGGAGGCGTAGGAACCATTAATTTATTGAAATCCAAGGCGAAAGTTAGCGAATTTAGTTCGTTCAGATTGATGGAGTAGGCTGTACCAATTCGAAAATTTGTTGGAATATAATCCAGGTCTTCGGCACTGTTGTAGGTGATTTTTGGACCGATGTTGGTGATTGCCATACCCCACGACCAAGAACCATCTCTGGTGCCTATGAAGATGGGTTTCTGGTAATATAGTCCGATATCGGCACCCACGCTGACTCCTGCCCTTGCTTCAGAACCTCCCGCAGAGGAAATATTACCTGATAGATTCGAATGAATAAATCGTGCAGAAATACCCAACCCCAGATTTTGAGAAAGCTTTCTCGAATAAGTCCCTCCAATTGCTATATCCCGGGGATTAAATTCACCCAATGGGTTTCCAAACTGATCCGTCAATTGAATGTCGCCCATATTGAAATACCTCAAATCAAAGGAAAAGGCTGAATTTTCGTCTATTTTCTTAAATCCAGTCAGATAGCTCAAGGACATGTCGTTCACTAATCTGCCAAGCCAGGGAGAATAAGAAAGTGAAAAACCTAAATCATCCTTAATAAATGCCAGTTTACCGGAATTCCAGTGAGCGGAATTGGCATCCGGTGAAGTAGCTACGCCGACATCTCCCATTCCTGAATGCCGTGAATCAGGTGCAAAATTCAAGAAAGGAACAGCCGTAGTGATGACTCGTCTGTTGGGATCCTGACCGGAAATAATTACACTGTTTTGTGCATAAGAGGAAAAACCACCAATGGTGAAGACAATTAAAAATATGCTTTTCCAGCTTCTTACGTCCTTTTTATTCATCGAATTACTATTTTTCCACTTACCGAATCCATAGTTAAGTCTGATTCTGAGTAAAGCTCTAATTTGTAAATATAAGTTCCTTTTGCTGGATATTTCGTTTGGTTTTGCAAAAATATCCATGACAAATCACGGATATTTTCTTCCGCCTGTAGCAAACGAAAAGACTCTGAAAATAGTATTTGACCTGCTATTGAATAAACTTCAATTAGCAAGTTTAGGTTTTCTCCCGGTCGATTATGTTTGATTTCAAAATTACTTTCTGTAGTTGCCGGGTTTGGAAAAACCTTATGCCTGATGATTTGAATGGAATTGCTACCCCTGATTTCCACTGTTATTGTTGAAGTACTTTGATTCCCTACATTATCCCAAGCAATAATGGTCAGCGTGTTTTGACCTTCCTCCAGCCCGGTAACAACAATTTTAAAGGTTCCTGAACGAAAGCTGTTGTTTTTAGCAAGAAACGCCTCATTCAAAACGATGGGAGATTGATTATTCACTTGAATTGTCAAGTCTTGTCCACCGATGAATCCGGACACGTTTATCCCATTTTCATCAAAAAGATCTGCTTCAATTTCGAGTGCGGGAGAAGAAAAAATAAATGGCCCTGAATTCTGACCGTTTAGTTTGGCATTGATTTCAGGCCCGATATTGTCTTGAGGCTTGGCGGATTCTTCCCCACCGATGATGGGTTTGATGCTTCCCATTGCCTGCAACCCAGATTGGGTGTCCCATGCTCTAATTCTGAGGTTCCCTCTGCCAAATTCAGGATTGATGCCTTCAGGTATAAAAAAACTTGCTTCAAGAATTCCTGATTCCACTGTGCCTTGTCCCTTGAAGATCAAAACCGCTTCTTCTTCAAACTGAAATGGGTTGCTCTCATCCCCCAATGTTTCCAGTTTCACAGGCTTATCGCGGATTTCAAGTTGGAAGTCGCCATTGAATCCAGCCTGAAAAGCCTGGGTCAGGGGATCGATGATTTCAGCTGTCAATCGTACTTCCTGGAAAGCCTTTAACGTATCTGCCTGAATCTCTTTCCTAACGTCTTCGATGGATGAAATTTTGACTTCAAGTTCAGGGAGGGCAAGTTTTAGGCTTGGATCTCCCAAAAGCGAAAAGTTTCTATTTAGCGATCCATTCAGACTTCGGTTTTTGGTGTCCTTAAAAATCGCTCCGAGAGATTGAAATTGTCCTTCTTTTTTTTGGAATACCGCTTCAATAAAGGCTTCATTCAGCGCGAAATTCACACTGCTGAAGACCGGTCTTCCAGTGGTAAGCAAGGCCACAGCACCCTTGTTAATAGCAAAAAGTAATTCCTCCGCAGCAGATCTAATAAATGGGCTATCGTGCCTGCCAAATTCGCAAGTAGCTGTCACCCAAAGTGCCAAATCTTTTTGTTTGCCCCAATCAGCCAGATCCGAGACCTTGAAAATTTCCTCGGCCGTCAGGGTTGTTTCATTTCCGTGACCGATGTAGTTGAGGATCAAAGTGCCTTCGTCTACTGTGCTTTTTAAGGCATCCTTAGCTTGAGGGGAGCGTTGCGTTGTTCCCGAGCTTTCCTGTTCAAATCTATCCAGGTAAAGTTTCTTCAAATGAAATTCCGGATGATTCTCAGTCAAATAGGAAGCATGCGCTTCAGCATCCCTTGCATGGATATTATTGTCAGCATCGTCTGCCAGCAATGTAACTGCAGCGGATTTTGGTGAACGGATTGGATTAGTCTCGTAGCGGATAATTTTTTCTACCATTTCATTGGCTTCCGCAAAATTGATAGCGGGAAGCCTTCCTACACCGATTTGGAGCAGTTCGTCTCCCTCGCGTGATTCTTCCCAAAAACCCTGATTCCAGTCAATCAACCCAAAATAATCGTCTGAACTGAAAGTGGTGAGTGGGTTGAGACTTTCCCGACTGCTGTAAATCGGAACGAGATTGGGTCTTCCGCCGAGTTTTGCTTTGTAGTCGAAGGTTCCTTTGCCGAGGATCAAGACATTCTTTAGGGTTTTACCGGATTGATAGGTATAGGCTATATAATTTCGGATAGCGGTAAGGTCCGGATTGCCATAGCCAAAAGATTGATAGATTTCATCCAAATTAGCTACGGCAGTTTTCACACCCATGGATTGTTTGTGATTGCTAAGTTTGGTGGCTGATGAACGCAAGAGCGACGGGGTGATGATCAAAAGTTCAGGAGAGGCCTCAGGCTCCCGCAAATTCATATTAATAGCCTTGAATTCCTTGATTTCAGTCGTTCTCTCCGGAGAAAAAAGAGCCCATTTTTTACCCAGTGCATTTGATCCGAACGAGGTATCAAAGGCCAAAGGATTAAAGAAATCACTGACTTCCCAGACGTATAGTCCTGAGGGAAAAGACAGAACACCGCGCGTCTTCCCCTCGACTATCCCTTCTCTGAGATTCGGGTTGGAATAGGGAACACCTACAACAAAATAATCTAAAAATCCAGCTGACTCGGTTCCGGTTCCCTGAAATGTAAAACGAACTTGCGGCAGCGAATTGGATGATGGGTTAAATTCAAAGTCAAAATATGCTTCTCGTCCCTTGATTCCATAAGTCGAGTTAGGGATCGAACTGAAAGGAATTTCTTCCAGTAGGTCATTTCCTGAAAGTACGCTCATCGTAGAGGCAGAAGATGATTGGGCCATTAATTTGCCATGAAAAATCCACGGGGTAAAAGTCTCTGAATTCAGCCTCAAATTGATGTTTAGGCTTTGTCCCTGTCGGATTGGAGCTGAAAACCAATTTCTCCCTGAGTTGAGTATATTGGTTTTTTCTTCTTTATAGGCCGTAAGTTGATACCAAATCTGATCGGGATCGGTAGGTATTGTACTTGCTTGTAATTTTAAAATACGTCTTGGATTTTGATTTTTTCCAACCAGAAAATTTAAGGAATCTGTAAATAAATGATGTGAATATTGAATTCCATTTTCTGAAAAAGTGATGTTATTTGGGCCTGAGAGAAAAAAATATAAGCTTCCCTCGATCTCCTGTGCTGGGATTTCCTGTAATTCAAGCTGTTCCGAATCAAGTTTTTGAGGAAGCATTCCCGGATAGCCGAAAATGCTGATTTCTGAAAGTGTGCTAAAACCCAGTTTCTTAGCTTCTTCGTTTGTGATTTTATACACACCCTGAGCTTGAATTTTGAATTGAAAAAAGTCCGACTGTGAGAAAGTGCGCTCAGCACAAAGACTCAAGAAAAGGCTTAAAACCCAAACTGTAACTTTCCTCCTCATTCACTTCCAATTGCGTTTTCGACCACAGATAGTCCAATATACGCCAAAATCACCAGCGGGATGCCTGCAAGCTGGATCCAAGCGAATATGGCAACACCTATGAAAATGAGGAGATAGCGGAAAATGTTTTTTGAAAAGGAGCGACTTTTGAACTTTAAGGCGATGAGGGGTATCTCAGCTACTAATAAAAGTGCTAAAATCCAAGCCAAAATAACCAGGACAATGGGCGAGGAAAGCCAATTTTCGAAGATGCTCCATCGGGCCATAAGGTAAGGTAATGTACTTATAAACAATGCGTTGGATGGAGTGGGTAGTCCAATAAATCGATCACTTTGACGTGTGTCCAGATTGAATTTTGCCAGACGATAGGCGGACAGCATCGGGACAATCAAAGTCCAATACGGGAGAAAAGACTGAGGTTCGGCTTGATTTTTTGCCATCATAAAAAGTATCAAACCTGGTAATACGCCAAAAGAAACTACATCTGCAAGGGAGTCCAATTCTTTACCGATATCGCTTTGGACTTTGAGCAGGCGGGCCACAAAACCGTCAAAGAAGTCAAATCCTGCTGCCAGTAAGACAAAATATGCACCGGACAATATGTTTCCGTCGAGAACCCAAATGATGCCCATTACCCCAAAGAACAAATTGAGTAAGGTGAGAAGATTTGGAATCTGGGTTTTGATTTTCATTGAAATGCTCGTTCTCCTACAAATGGATTGTGGATTTTTTCGAAAGCGATGTTGGTCGCTGGTCCGTGTCCGGGATAAATTATAGTTTGCTCAGGTAGGGTGAAAAGTTGAGTTTTTATTTTCTCCAAAAGTACAGGATGATTGCCTCCGGGAAGATCAGTTCTGCCAATGCTTCCCCTAAAAAGCGTGTCTCCTGCAATGCATTGGTTACTTTTCTCATGGTAAAAGACCACATGACCCGGAGCATGACCCGGTACAAAAAGGATTTTAAAAGATTCCTCCCCGACCCTAAATTCCTGGCCCACTTCCAAGTAGTGATCGGCCTCTGCAGATTCATACCCTTGAAATCCATAGTTGGGGGCATATACTTCCACAGATTTCAATAACGGGATCTCTTTTTCATGAATCCAAAGTGGGATTTTGAATCGGTTTTTTGCCCAAGCGTTGCCAAGAACATGGTCGATGTGGCAGTGTGTATTGAGCAGATTTCGCACTTTCAATTTGTTTGACAGTACAAAATCTTCCAATTCACTTCGCTCCTGGGAGTTATGACATCCCGGATCAATCAAAACTGCCTCTCCCTGATCATCATAGGCCAGGTAGGTGTTTTCCTGAAATGGATTGAAGGTGAATGATTTAATGTGGAGCATTTTAAAACATGACGTGAAGTCAGCAAAGTAAGGAATTATGCCTTTAATTTGGGATATGGAAATTGATTTTTTGATCATCGGACAAGGTATAGCCGGAACAGCAATGGGCTATAGATTAGAGCAGGCCGGACAAAGCTTTTTGATTTTTGATTTACCTGAGTCCAATAAGAGCAGCAGGGTAGCGGCAGGGCTTTACAATCCGGTGACAGGCCGAAAAATGGTCAAATCCTGGATGGCAGAATATCTTTTTCCTAAAATAGAGCCCTTTTACCAAGAAATGGAAAAAATCACAGGAAGGCAGTTTTTGACTAAGGAGAAAATTTATCGGCCTTTTCTTTCCATAGAGGAGCAAAATGAGTGGATGGGACACTCGAGTGATCCTAAAATTGCGCTTTTTATAGACGAAATTTTCACCACAAGTCAATATCCGGAGCTCAGAGATCCTTTCGGAGGGGTTTTGTTGAGGTTGTCCGGTTGGTTAAACATTAAAGATTATCTCGATGGAATGGGGGAGTACTTTGGGGATCGACTCCTGAGAACTGAGTTTGATGAAAATCTACTGGAGAAAACCCCTCAGGGCTGGCGATATGATCAAACAATTAATGCCAAAAGTCTGCTCTATTGCAATGGACTGGGTGCCTTGCAAAGTAGATTTTTCAGTTACTTGCCTTTTGCTCCAGTAAAGGGAGAAATTCTGGAAGTGGAGCAGGCTTTTGATCCCGATTTTATCGTAAATAGGGGAGTATTTAGAGTTAAGCTGGAAAAAGGGGTCTATCGGGTTGGGTCGACGTATACTTGGCATGATTTGGGTTCAGGACCTACAGAAAGCGCAAAAAATGAGATTTTGAGCAAGCTTCTTGAGGTAGTCCGAGTGCCCGTCACCGCAGTAAAAAGTCATAAAGTTGGGATTCGACCGGCGACCAAAGACCGAAAACCATTTCTCGGCAAACATCCTAAAGAAGATAGCGTTTACATGTTTAATGGTTTTGGAGCAAAGGGTGTCTCCTTGGTTCCTTACTTTAGTAAAATAATGACAGAATATCTGATAAAATCTCAGCCAATTTTGCCTGAGGTGGATATAGCTCGGTATTTTAAGTATATTTAAAATCAATCAATCTTGATTCGAATGCGACACCTAGTCTTTCGACTTTTGATCTTAGTCTTATTCTTCGGAAGCTCCACCATAAGTTTGGCCCAGTTTGATCAGGAGCGATTTGGTAAAAATCGTGTCCAGCACAAAGAGCTGGAATGGTACTTTTATTCCTCCAATAATTTTGAGGTTTATTATTATGATCGAGGTGGCGCAAATGCAAAAATGGCCATCGAATACCTTGAGTCGGAGTTTGACAAGCTCACTCAGATGATTGGTTATGTCGCATATACCAAACCCAGACTTTACATTTATAATTCTCCGGAGGAAGGACTGCAGAGTAATCTCAACCTTAACAGTCAAAAGTACACTGAAGACGGACAGACTAAGTTCACAAGACTTATAGCTGAGGTTTCATACCGAGGTAGGGTTGACCAGTTTAAAGAAGATGTCATCTACGCCGTCTCCAAAGTAATCATCCGGGAGATGCTCTATGGTGCATCTGTGGCCGATGCTTTCCAGGCAAACCTGGTCAATGATTTTCCTGCCTGGTACATCGATGGTGCGGCGCTTTACCTTGGTAAAGGTTGGAGTCGGGAAATGGATGATTTCATCCGACACTATCTAAAAGAGAACAAGAATCCGAAAATTCTGAATTTAACCGGCATTGAGGCCGGGCTTGTAGGACAGTCCATTTGGAATTATATCGCTGAAAGGTATGGAAGGAGATATGTGTCGAGCATTTTAAATCTTTCCAGAATCAACAGAAATGAGGAAAATAGCATAGCAAATACGATAGGAGTAAATTCAAAAGTATTTTTTGAAGACTGGAAAAATTACTATCTCAAAGTAAATGAGCCGGTTTATTCTTCATTCAAGAATGTCTCGCCTGAATCGGCCATTTCCAAGACATCTTCAAGAGTAGACGGTGCCATCAGTGATATTAAATTTAGCCCGGACGGACTTCTACTTGGCTATGTCCTCAATAATGCAGGAAGGTACAAAGTCATCGTGCGAGACCTTTCCACCGGTTCGGAACAAACTGTTTTTCAGGGAGGAGCGAGCTATGACGAACTCAGTCCAAACCTACATACTCCGTTAATTGCGTGGCGAGATTCTGCTAATTTGGCCATAGCTTCATTCAAAAAGGGGTTCACCACACTGCGGCTTCGGTCGATAGACGGGACCACTCAGGATAAAATATTCCTGAGAAACATAACCCAAATATTGAGCATTGATTTCAATGAGTCAGGCAGGAACATGGTCCTTTCGGCAATTTCTAATGGCAAAACGGATATCTATACGCTAAACGTCAGAGGTCAGGGAAAGCGGTTGACCAATGATATTTTTGACGACTTGACACCTACTTTTCTCAATGATTCGGTAATCGTCTATTCTTCTAATTTCGTCGAATTACCTGATTCGGTTCTGACTTCCACACCGGATATCAATGTGTTGCCTTCGCAATACAATCTGTTCAAGGTTGAGGTATTGAAGGATACCACCATCGTCACCAAACTGACCAATTCCAACAGTAAGAATATTCAGCCTCGCAGGGTAAACAGTAACACAGTACTATATCTGAGTGATCTAAGCGGAATCACTAACCTCATGCGCTATTCTATTGGAAATCAGGTGTCCAATCAAATTTCAGCTTTCGATAAAAGTATTGAGGTTTTTGATGTGACCAGTAGAATGAATAAAATCGCCTATGCACTCCGCAGCGGTAAAGAATCACACCTCTATGTGGAAGGATACAGTGGGATAGATCAGTTTACACCCAGTACGCCAAGGGTTCAACTGGCACAAGCTAAAGATCTGAATGAACGACTGGCTGCCAGGAGACTTCTCGAACAAAAAACAAACGCGGCAGTGCCCGCTCCAGCGAGGCCAACCGTCGTACCTGAAGAGCAAATTGTCCTTGATACAGTAATATCCCGTACTACAACTTCTTCAATTAACTTGGATCGACTGAGATTTGAATCCAGGAAAGGAATAAATACTGACAACTATACATTCGATACTATTCCACAAGTAGTAAGTCCAACCCAGACTACAGATAAACCTGACTTCAATCGAACAAACCTTTTGGAGGCGTTTAGGAGACAATCCTTGCAAAAGCGTGTTTCAGGTCCCAGGAGAATGGAACCTCAATTTTTCACCAACATCATCAATACCAGATTTGTGGTGGATCCGCTGAGGGGATTCGGAATTAATCTCAACGGGAAAATGACTGACATTCTAGATAACCACGTGTTCACAGGGGGGATAATGACCGCTATGGATTTTAATTCCGGAGGCGATATTTGGTTTGAATATGAGTATTTGAAGAGTAGGCTGGACTTCAGGGGAAGATTTGATCGGCGCACAATTCGAGTTGAAGAAAACGATTTTATCACAAATCAAAAGTACGTGTTGACTCAGGTTGAAGCCGGAGTATCCTATCCATTGAATATCAATTCAAGAATTTATGCTGCTCCTTTTATAGCGAAATCCCAATATTTCAACCTTAATTCTGATTCTCTGATTCTCGGCCAAGTGCCTGAGGAAAACCGGTTTGATGTGAATTATGTGGGAGGAAAGGTAGAATTCGTTTACGATAGAAGTGAACCGATGGGACTTTATTCTTTCACTGGCCTCAAAGGAAAAGTTGGATTTCAACATTATCAGGGATTAAACCATCAAAATCGCTCCTTTAGTAATTTTTATTTGGACTTGAGGAATTATCAAAAAATCCATAAAAATATCACTTTAGCTTCCAAACTCTATGTGGGGTCCTTTATGGGGAATAATCCTCAAAATTACCTAGTAGGAGGTATGGACAATTGGCTTTTTAATGAGTTTTACAATCCACCGACCAACAGACCCGAGCCATCTCCTGTTCGCAACCCCTCGGGAAGTGAAAACTCCAATATTCTATTTGCAGACTTTGTGGATTTGAGGGGCTATGACTATGACGAGATTAGAGGGAGAAATGTAATTACATTTACCACTGAATTGAGAATTCCGTTGTTTTCTTACCTGACGAGAGGAAATATCACCTCAAACTTTGTCAGAAATTTCCAACTGGTAGGTTTTTATGATATTGGCTCTGCTTGGGATGATTTTGCACCTTGGGAACGAGTGAACGATCAAAATACTGAAGTGATCAATACCGAGGGGTCGCCGTTTGTAATTGTCCTCAACAACTTCAACAACCCCTGGCTGCAAAGTTACGGAGCCGGATTAAGGACTGTCCTTCTTAATTATTACGTTAAATTTGATGTTGCCCGTCCCATTCGAAATTATGAGACAGAAGACCTGCGATTTTACTTTACTTTGGGCTATAATTTCTAATACTAATATATGATCAAATCAATGACCGGCTTTGGTGTAGCCGGATTTGAGGATGAGCAGATGATGATCCAGGTAGAGGTTCGATCGCTCAACTCAAAATTTTTGGACCTATCCATTCGTAGTCCAAGACAATTCTCTGACAAAGAACATGAAATACGAACCTTAGTTCAATCCATTTTGGATCGGGGCAAGGTCAATGTTTCCATAGAGTTTGTACCAAAAGGTAGCCAAAATCTACCTGTAACCATCAATCAGGCCCTTTTCAAGACGTATTTCGAAGAGTATAGAAACTTGGCGGAAATGGTAGGTGAAAAACCAACCGATCTGTTCAAACTTGCCCTGCAGTCGCCCAATGTTATCAACTCGATTCCAATGGAACGGGAAGAAACTGAAGATTGGAACCAAACAAAACTTGTATTGGAGCAGGCATTGAAAATGTGTGATGGCTTCAGAAAAGATGAGGGCGCCTCCCTGTATTCCAAACTTGAAGAAAATGTATTTGTGATTCGATCTGCTTTCGAGCGGGTGAAGCAGGAGGAACCCATTCGTAAAGAGCGAATAAAACAGCGAATCCGGAATCATTTCGATCAATGGATGGATGAGAATTCTTTTGACGCCAATCGGTTTGAACAGGAACTGATCTATTATTTCGAAAAACTTGATATTACAGAGGAGTTGGTTCGCCTGGAAACTCATTTGGATTACTTTTTAAAATCGCTAAAAGAGGAAAACAGCCAAGGGAAAAAACTGGGATTTATCAGTCAGGAAATAGGTAGAGAAATCAATACGATCGGTTCCAAGGCCAATGATGCTGAAATTCAAAAACACGTCATACTGATGAAAGATGAGCTCGAAAAGATCAAGGAACAATCGCTTAATGTCTTGTAGCCAATTCTGAAGGGTATTGTGATAGGTTTGATAATTTCCACCAAAAAAAGCCTGCATGACTTCATGCAGGCCTTTTGATTCTAAGGAGTTGGTCTAGTTAAGTTTGAATTTTATGGGAATTGTCATTCTTGATCTTACAGGTCTAGCGTGATGAAGTGCCGCTTTCCATTTAGGTGAGTTCTGAATAACGGTTACTGCCGCCTCATCCAATAATGGATCCACCGACCTTACTACTTCGACATCCTGAATGCTTCCATCCGTATTTATGACAAACCTGAGGAATACCGTTCCCTCGATCCCCATTCGTTGAGGCTGTTTGGGATAAGTCAGATTGTTTCTCAAATAGGCGTACCACGCGTCCATGCCACCTATAAACTGTGCCTGAACTTCCGTAAAGTCCATAATTACCTCTGGTTCATCGATGATAGGAGGACCGTCAAGTTTGATTTCTGGAATAACCTCACTATCGGGGAGGTTTATGTCTATAGTGATTACATCATCAATTTTTATATCATCCTCCATAATCTTGATTTCAGGCGCTACCATGGGAGGTGGTGTCTGAGGCGGAGTCTGGATGGTGAGAGGAATCAGATCATCTTCCCAATGTGTGTTATCGCTGGTAAATTCGAGAAGAGGTTTATCCTCAAAAGCTTTCCATTCGAAAGCCAACAAAACCGCACTGACTGAAAGAATCAATCCAAAATTGAAAATGGGAGCGTACCATCTGCGAAGATCCGATCCGGGGTTCTTTTTTAATTCCATGGCTGTAAGTGTTTTAGTAGAAAAAAATTACAACTATTATCTGGAATTAGCTATTTCAATAACATTTATTAACTATTATAAACGGAATAAAAATAAGGACAAAAAAAAGACCCGATTGCTCGGGTCTATCATTTTAGCTTAGTTTGAATCGAATCGGAAGTCTCATTCGAGTACGAACTGGACGGCCTCTTTGCTTACCAGGTTCCCATTTCGGAGCATTTTGAACTACTTTCACAGCCTCTTCGTCACAACCTCCGCCGATACCTCTCAAGACCTCTACGTCTTGGATCGATCCATCGGTATTGATTACGAATACTACGATAACTGTACCTTCAATACCCATTCTTCGGGCTTGGGTTGGATATTTTAGGTTTTTGTAAAGGTATTGATTCCAACCTTCCATTCCTCCCGGAGGATTTGGTTGAGTTTCTACGACATCAAAGATTTCGTCTGCTTTTTCTTCCACTGGAGCTTCAGCAATGACTACTTCCTTGATTACGGTAGTTTCTTTCACATCCACATCGAAGTTAACATCGATTTTTTCCTCAATTTCTACCTCATCAGGAATCTCTTCGATGATTGGCTGTTCCATTGGTGGCGGTGGTGGCGGTGGCGGTGGCTGTTCTGTGATAGGCACATCAAGCAGCTCTTCGAAATTGTCATTCACTCCCCCGAGGTCTTTAAGACCTGAGTCATCAAATGACTTGTATTCGAAAGCAGCAAGAGTAAGCCCTACAGCTACTGCTAAACCAAGGTTGGTAAACATACCTACCTTATTGTTTATGTCAGCGCTTGGAGACTTTTTTGCTTCCATGGTGTAATTGGTTTATACAGGTTAATCTTTTTAAAATCTGAATAACAAGAGTAAGAATTATTGAAGATTAATCCAAAATGTATTTAATGAACGGCCATTTTAAATATCCCAATAATCCCAGACAAGCTCCCAGACCATTGACAATCATATCTGCTGTATCAAACGATCGATTTGGGATAAATTGTTGCATGGATTCTAAAACTACTCCACATACAATCCCAAAAAGCAAGAAATTCTGCCAAATTTTTGGGTTTTTATAAGACACCTGATCCTTTTTAATTCCCACTCCGCACCATAAATAGGCCTGTAGGAAGAAAGTAACCAAGTGTATCACTTTGTCTTGAAGATTGAATAGATCCACATCAGGCAGCTTATTGCCTGGTGTCAGCATAGCAAAAGACAAAATAGTCAACCAGGAAATTCCAAGGATTAATCTCAACAATACCAGTCCAGAATTATTCGCCTACCAATTCGGAATACTCGGCAGCATCGAGAAGGTCTGCTTGAGAATCATCGGAAATTTTGATTTTGATCATCCAGCCGGATTCGTAGGGAGAGTCATTTACTAATTCTGGGGAAGAATTCAGTTCTTCATTGAATTCGAGTATTTCGCCGGTGATGGGCATAAAAAGATCCGATACAGTCTTTACAGCTTCCACAGACCCAAATACCTCACCAGCTTGGATTGTTTCACCCACGGTTTCTACTTCTACATAGACGATATCCCCCAACTCTTTTTGAGCAAATTCAGTAATGCCAATGATGGCGATATCACCTTCAATTTTTACCCACTCGTGGTCTTTGGTGTACTTAAGTTCTTGTGGAAATTTCATGATTAGATTTTTAGATTTTCAAAATTAAAAGGAATCGGATGAGATTAAAATCTATTGAGACAAATTAAATCTCAGTTGACCTCCAAAGGCCGTTGATGTCCTTCTGAAGGCAGTTGTTACTCTTGGTTCATTGATCGTTCGCTCAAAATAAATCGTCAAATTTAGATTTTGGTTGATCACATAGCCTATGGTAGGTCTGATTTGAATATTCAGATTTCCATTGGTCACGGTGCTGCCTTCTTCGATTTTGCGCTGTACTTGTCTCACGTCCACTACTTTTGAATCGAGTCTCAATTGGAGATCATTTTTGAGGACTTTTTGACCTCCTTGAATTTTAAAAGGAACTTTTACTCCGGCTTTGGTATAGGCTAAGGTCAATCCGAAATCGCTGCTTTTCTGTTCCGTTACTTGAGAGTTCGAGAAATTCAAACCTAAGTTCCGCTCACGATTGTAATTAATTCCGACGTTGAGACGATCTTTCGTCAGCACATCGATTCCTATCAATGGTGCAAACCTCTCGGTCAGAACGACTTGATTTAACACATAGATCGGAATAAACTGTCCGTCCTCATTGGTGATATCGGGTCTTTGAATACTTTGGAGCCGATTGAATAATTCCAAGCCCTGCTGATACTGCAGGGAGTTGGAAAAATTACTCACATCGTAGGTGGAAGAATACCCGTGGGTAAGATTGATGCTGCTGAATTTATCGCTAAGACCTTTTATGCGAGATAAGCCCCGGTAATCTATCCTCCAATTAGGGAGTGGAGTCTTTGGAAAAGGATTGAGATTGATCTCATTCGGGTCTTTGCCGAGGTAGGCAGCCAGGAAGGATGGAATTAATACATCCTGACCATTTATGCCATATTCACCTGATCCAATGGATTCATTGTCCAATCTATTTTTGATGATGGATCGGTAATTTTCAAAGTCTGCAAAAAGAGGAGAGTTGTTTTGTGCATCATCTTTTGCAAATGCAGTCCCGATCATGATTGCTGTGATAGAATAGGACCCCAGCCGGTTGGGACTGATGCTTTGGTATTCTCCCGGATTATCAAATGAGTTGCGAAAGATTTCCTGATAATCTCCAATTTCACGTTTCCTGGCCTCGAGAGTCACTCTGAAATCCTGAATTGGCTCGACGATACCAGTTAGTCTCAGGTTTACTGCCCGGCTTTGTTTAAAGGTCTGAGTCAATTCCGTACTTGGAGCGATATTTCCACTTTCGGCTAGATTGAACCGCACATTTGGATTTTGGCTGCCAAAAAGAAAGGCCCAACCCGGATTGTTCCAGGCTCTATCCATGCCCAAAAGTCCGGTATTTGGCATATAACCCGGGAGGAAAGTGCCGTCAATCACGCCATAATTGAATGTGATTTCCTTGGCCATCATGAGAAATTTCACAAGCTTATTGCTGAAAGGTGTCCCAATCGTGTCTTCCGAAGCTGAAGTTGCCCTCCCCGGGATACTTGGGCGCTTTGGAGCATTCAGTGCAGCAAGTTTCTTATTCTTATTATACAATTTTACCAGATCCAATTTTCCCGTTAAGCTCTGATCGCGGGTGTTTTGAATGATATTTCCCAAGGTGTCTCTTTGGCCAATTGCACCAGTTTGCCAGTTGTAAGAGGTGACGTAACGATAGTCGGTCTGAATCCAATCAGTAGCGGGTAACTTATTCAGCGGAATTGAATAATTCAAGGTGGCGCTGTGATTGTAATTTGTAGTTCTTCCAAAGCGCCAAGCGTTATATTTTACAGAATCGCGCTTTGCCTCCGTGTCAAGATCTCCCTCCGGTTCATCTACGACTGCACTGGCTCTGGACTCAAAATCCACACGCAAGCTTTGGGAAAGATCCCAGTTGACAGCAAACGAGCGATTCATGAAGAACGACTTTTGAAAAAGCGGATCCACACCGCTACTAGTTAATTGGTCATTTCTATACTGAGATCTTAAGAATCTTCTATCCACATCCAATCTTGCCAACAGCAAGGTAGGGGAGAGATTTAGATTAAAATCTTTGATCAATTTCAAAAAGGGGGAAGTCATCCCTTCTGAGTTTTGGAATGGCGCAAATTTTCTTTCTTTTGGTGAAAAACTATAAGTTACATTCCCACGATTGGTTTTGAAATCATAGCTTTGAATTTGAGCATTGGTCTGTGTAACTGAACCTACCGCATAAGAAAATGCAAAATTTGAAAGGTCGTATATACGATTTGGAGCATCAGGATTGCTTTTTAATTTTCGGACATTGTTTAAGCTGATATTTCGTCTTTTCAGCTGATCCTGAGCAATACTTCGATATTCATCTCGCTGAGCATCTGTTTCAAATTTCCCCAGCGCAACCTCGAAAGGCACATCAGGATTGAGTGGATCAAATTCTGGCCGTGCTGTCGTATTTTCTATGGAAAAATACATCGGAATACTGACTCCCAATGCTTCCGGCAGTAGCTTGTTTATTTCAACATTGGTCGAAATATCGTATTGGGTGGTAGCTTGACGTGCTCTTTGGGAAAGCTTCGTTTCCAATCCTCCAAAACCAATCGAGTTGTGGCGCATGGAAGCCGAAACGACCGCAACATCAGCGATTTTAGCATTCAAAAAGGCGTTGGCTGCCCAACCATTGTTTTCATTCTGCCCCGTAACACGAAGTTCATTTGCCCAGAAACAAAACGACTTGGAAGATCCAATTCCAGTCCCTGGATTTCTCGCACCCAGCATCATCCCCTGAACCATGCTAAGTTCCGGCCGACCAACTACTGTAACTTTATATTGACGGATATTTTGTGAAAAAGGAAGATTGAGTGGGGCTTGCGCGTTGTCACGATCCACTTTGACACCTACGATTTCCTGGATGGCAATATCTATTTCATTCTCCAGCGGCCAAACGGCCCGCGCGTCATTGGTACCCAAAGGCGAAATCAACAGAGGGACCTCTATTTCATAGTAATTATCAGTATAATCGGTTCCCAATCTCAGGAAAGCAGTAATTTCTCCATCCTGAGCATCCTCACTGTTCGCATGGAAAAACATTTTAATCCGCTCATATTGGACGAAATCAAATTGTACATTTTTGAAAACAGCACGGGCATCTCTTGGACCTAAATCTTCTACACAGACTCGCAGTGATTGTTCATTCAGCCTTCTTTCTACAGTAGAGGTATTGTCCCTGTCCCGCACGATACCCGGAGGAAGAACGTATGGACTGGATTTATCGCTCCCCTGGGCATTTTGCTCTATATTTACCACGTCGACCACCACATTGGAATTGTCAGGCTCAGGAATTTCAAAGAAGCCTTTGTCAAATAAAGATTCCTGAAAAACGCGCCACTGACTCCCCACCATTCGGAATTCCGCCATTCTCAAGACCACAGGCTGCTCAAAGTCCGTCAGGTAGGTTCGCATCCAGCGGATGGATTTGAAGCCTACAATGTCACCCTCTACCCGATCCGGCTGACGAACGGGGATGCGAAATAGATACCAATTGACTTCCTCGCCTCCTTCATTATGGGTAACCCGATCTACAATGTAGTTTTGCCCTACATTTAATTGTCCAGGTCTCAGGTCAATCTCATATTCGTAGTAATTCTCTAATTCATTGATGGTGTTATCCGTATTCAAATCTTCATTGTCAGGCATATTCCCTCCGGATTCGGTATAGGGGAGGTTAGGATCAGCAGATACAGGTGTGTTGCTTTCCATGCCATTGAATTTCTTGTAGCGCTCCAAGATTTTGATGTCAGCCTGATCAAAGCTTTCATTCAGGTAGTATTGAAAATTATCCGCAGATACATCCTGTTCTATTGCATTTCTGACAGGCTGGGACACATTTAGGCGGTCCAAAAATCTATTCCGAAAAAACTCCGGCTCATTTTCATTTTTTAAGCCGTCCAAGCCTACATCCTGATTCTGCCGCGAGGCCTCTGAATTATCAAAAGCTGGAATCAAAAATTGCTTTCGCGTGATTCGTCCCCATTCATTTTGGCCTGTTTCTGCCGGATCTCCATCTGCCGGAAGGCCATTTTCAAAGGCATGGCTACCGTCTTTCATTATATCCTCGGAGATATCGCCAAGATTCAGAAAAAGCTTACCCCCTGTGGTGTTGTTTTGGTTAAAAACTCCGTCCAGTACCCGTCCATTTTCCCCTGGAAGGAAGGGGTCCATCAGCCAGAATTCAATGTATTCAATATTGGTTCGGTCAAAGTCAACTTCGGTGGTGATCGCTCGGGTTACTCCTCCATAATTCAGTTCGGGATTGGGCAAAAATCCATTGATATCCAGGTTTGGATTGTAGTTATACATTCCCCGCTCACTTGGAAAAAATGCCAATTCAAAGAGCGGTTGCGGGACAACAATCACATCCCGATCCTGATTTTTGAAGATTTCCTGAGGGATTACTCTTCGGACATAGTGGTTTCTTCTGTCTTGAGAACTTAAGTTTGTAGGAACACCCTGGCCACTTTCTCTGTAGAAAATATTATCAATGTTGTACCAGGCAAGCCTTGCCCGTCGATACGCATTGCCTAAGTTATCCTCGGTCTGATTACTCAGGTCAAATTTATTTCCCGGCGTTTTAGGCGTGGAGGCCAGCTTCCAGTTTTGATTGGCCGCAGCACCCAAATAGAAAGGCGTGACTGCCGCCTCAAAATCATCGATATAAGATGCAGCATCCCCATCTACTGTGTTGGATGTACCCGGGATGAGGTGAGCAAATTCCGCGTTGAATTGTACCAGCGACTTTTCCTTGGTGTTGGTGAAAGGAAGTGCATCTGCCAGCTTGGTGAGGAATCTGGATTCGTCATTGAAGTTGACATCCAAACCCCAAAGGCTGTTTCTTAGGGTTTCGTTGCCTGTGGCAATTCGGGTGACGTTTGGCCGTTCGTTGAGGTACATGAATGTACCTCCGATATTAAGTTTTTGGCTGGCCAAATAATCCAATCGGGTACCAATGAGGCTCCGCGTTTGGAAGGATACCAAGTCAGCCTTTTCAAAGCTGACGTTAATTTGTTTTCCGGATTGCAAAATCGCATCATTGATGATTACCAACCGTCCGACATTGTAATCGATGGTAAAATCCACTCCCTCTGTCAATGGAATGTTTCCTGCCTGGACGATTACCGATCCCGGGGCGATATTCAACCCGGGTAGTTGAATTTCGCTTGCCGAACCTGCTGTAAGTCGGCCCTTGATGAAAAATTTATTCAGTCGGGTGACAAGCTCGGCATCTGCCTGGGTAGTGCGATAGAGCGTGTCGTAGACGTATTTTTCCTTTAAAACCAATTCTTCAGGGAGGAAATTTCGTTCAAGATTAGATCCAAAAGGTTCAAGAACCGGAAAGATCAAAAGTCCCCGGTCAGAAATCATGGTAAGCCCCTCTACAAAATCAAAATTTCCATCCGGCGCAGGATCATTTTGAGGATTGAGATTATCCAGTCCAGTGAGTCGGATGAGTGGTTTGTCTTTAACATTAGCCCCCTCGAGCAGTGATGGATTGTCCAATCCAGTCCGGTCATCACGGTAGATCACCTGTAGCTGAAAACCGTCTCTCAAGATCTGACTGGCATTGAGGCTATACACGTTTTTCATCATCAAATCCCAGGTAGGAACTCTGGGATTAATCCGGGCAGGTCTGAGTAGCTTTAAGAAAATGAGTTCGTCCTCTTGACGGGTTTGATAATCTTCGGTCAACTCACCGACTTTATAAATCTGTCCATTGTAAGTGTATTCGAAAGAAACTGCCAGGACTTCGTCGTTTTGTAACCTTCTGAAAAGCGAAAGATAGCCCAGCTGTGGGTTGAAGAAGAATTCGGTTTGGTCGAGTTTTCTTGCTCCGTTGATTTGTTCAAAATCTACGCCTTTTCTGATTCCCAAACCCGACTCCAATGCTCTGGACCCGGTATCAAAAGGTCTGAAAGATGGATTGTTTGCAATATTGGAATAAAGCAAATTGGAATTGTTGCCAGCCGGGGCACCGGGAGTACCCGTGCCGATGGCTGGGTTTGTCGGGTTCAACAATACCCGACTTTCGCCCAAGTCCATGAATGCAGCAAAATTCCGAAGTGTTTCCGTATTGGTAGCCCTGTTCATGATGTACACTTCGATACGGGTTACATTTACTCCGGATAGCACTTGAGGGAGTCCCCTGAGCCAGCGTTCGTAGTTGTCCCGAAAGAAATGGGCAAGGAAAAAGTGTCGATTTTCATCGTATCGGGAAGCTTGAATATCAAAGGATCTTCCCTGACCGTTGGCATCGATCACGAGATTATCTCTTCGTCCGCGCTGGGTAGAAGCTACAGCAGTCACATTCAGTTTTCCAAACCGCATTTGGGTTTTTAGACCAAAAAGATTTTGTGCCCCCTGGATTAGCCGATTTTGAATAGGCATTGATACGTTGCCTATTTCGACAGATTGCAAAATATCCTCATCAAACCCATCGTATTCCAACTTGAGTTGGTTTTGGAAATCGAAGGAATTGTTGGAATCGAAATTGGCAGCAATTTTCATCTTTTCTCCCATGGAGCCATTGACCGCCATTTGAATTTGTTGCTGAAAATTGAATCCTCCGTTCTGCTGTTGACGGATCGGGAGAGTGGGATTGTCTATTCTTCTGAAAATCGCTCCAAAGTCAAGATTGACATACCCCGTCGGGACGATATTGATTTCGCTCCCACCGAAAATCCGGTCAAATGACGGACTTACAGTCAATGGGGGGATCAAGCTTCGCCCCTCAACCGCACTCTCTCCATCCATCCCACGGGCTCTGGACCTCCAGTAGTCCTGTCTAACCCGATATTGTTGAATTTCTGAAAATTGTTCAAAGTCATACTCTTGCTGATTGCCAAAACGTGTGGTGTCGAGCTGATCCACGATGTTGTATCTCAGTGTAGAATCGATCAAAACCTGAACGTCCTGCTGGACTGGAGAAACGGGTAGAAATGGAGATCTTTGCTGGAGAAACGGATTACGAAACGGATATAGCGGGTTCGTCCTCATATTTTGCCAAAGCAAAAATGAAGGTGATAATCTACGAATATTCAGGGAATCAATTCGGGATTGGGTGCTGTCAGTCGATACCTGTTGGGCATTAATTGGTAATACAAATACGATTATCCCCAACAGGATTAAAAGTACAGGCCCGTGACTTCTATTTTTCCCCCTGCAAAAAGTCAGTAACTCCTGAAAGTTCAATCCAGCTTCAAATTAAGGTGTCTTTAAAGATGCTTTAATTAAATCTTCTAAGGAAATTTCCCCTTCGGTTTTTTTGAGTATTTGAGCGATATTTTTTTCAGCCATAGCTTTTGGAAAACCTAAAGTAACCAGGGCTTGTAACGCTTCTTCACGAACTTTATTGCTGGATTTGAGGAATCCCAGTGGGGTGGTGGAATCGGAAGTCCCCTGCTTTCCGATTTTGTCTTTCAATTCCAGAATTATTCGCTGGGCAGTTTTGATGCCGATTCCCTTTACAGCCTGGATGGTGCCTACATCACCCGATAGGATTGCCTGCTCAATTTCACCGGTATCCAAGGATGACAGGATCATCAATCCGGTGTTTGGGCCCACTCCATTGATTGAAATCAGTAACAGGAAAAGGCGTTTTTCCGACTCTTCTTTAAAGCCATAGAGGGTGTGTGCGTCTTCTTTGATATGGAGAAATGTGAGGAGCCGAATTTGCTCCTCGTCTTTGATTTTACTGTACGTTTGAAGAGAGATTTTGACATGGTAGCCAATTCCACCCACCTCGATAATGACGTAAGTAGGGTCTTTAAATACCAGTTTGCCACTTAAGTAAGCGATCATAATATTCCTTCCGAAGATTGTGCATCCACTACTGCTATAGCTACCATATTGACTATTTCACGAATGGAGCTTCCTAATTGCAGGATATGAACAGGTTTGCTCATTCCCAGCAAAATCGGGCCGATTGCTTCTGCATTTCCAAGCTCTGCAAGAAGCTTGTAGGCAATATTGCTTGAAGCCAAATCAGGGAAAATTAAGGTATTAACTTTTTTATCTGCCAATGCAGAGAATGGATATACTTCGCGTTGAAGCTCCTGATTCAATGCAACGTTGGCCTGCATCTCGCCTTCGATAATTAGTTCTGGATATTTGGCCTTCGCCAATGCGGTGGCTTTTGACATTTTGGCTGGAATATCCCCTTGAGCTGATCCAAAATTGGAATAGGATAAGAGTGCGATTCTGGGCTCCATATTGAAAAATTTTACGGCATTGGCCGTCAATCCGATTATTTCCACCAATTCCTCGGCTGTTGGATTCAGGTTTACAGTCGCATCGGCAAAGAAGTAAGGGCCTTTGGGAGTATTCATGATATACATTCCGGCCACACGATTTACACCTTTTTTGACACCGATAGTCTGCAGGGAGGGAAGTATTGTTTTTGGGTAATCGCGCGTCAATCCTGAAATAAATGCATCTGCTGAGCCGGTTTCTACCATCATTGCTCCAAAATAATTCCGCTCTTTGACCAATCTATTTGCATCGAAAAGGGTCATGCCTTTTCGCTGTCGCTTTTCGTAGAGAAATTTGCCAAACTTCTCGATCATAGCTGTCTCCTCCAATGGATCTACAATCGTCACATGGGCTAGATCCAGTGCATTATTCTCAATCAATGCGAGGATTTTTTCCCGATTACCTAAGAGAATTGGTACTGCAATTTTTTCGTCCCGAAGGGTTTGAGCAGCTTTGAGGATTTTGAGATTATCCGCCTCACCGAATACTACCCGTTTTGGATCTTTTTTAGCTCTCCCGATCACGATTGACATTAACCGCTGATCGATTCCGATCCGCTTTTGAAGTTCAAGCTCGTAGGCTTCCCAATCGTGAATCATCTTTTTTGCCACACCGGACTCAATTGCGGCTTTGGCCACTGCTGGGGCGATCGTGGTGATGAGTCGTGGATCAACTGGTTTAGGAATCAGGTAGAGCTTTCCGAAGGCCATATTTTGGTCTCCATAGGCTTTATTTACGGTTTCAGGTACAGGCTCTTTGGCAAGTTTGGCAATTGCCATTGCCGCTGCAAGCTTCATTTCCTCATTGATCACGGTTGCTCTCACGTCCAATGCACCACGAAAGATATAAGGGAATCCCAAGACATTGTTCACCTGATTTGGGTGGTCAGAACGTCCTGTGGCCATGATGATATCTTTTCTGGCTGCTATAGCCAAATCATAAGAAATCTCAGGATCAGGATTTGCCAACGCAAAAACGATTGGATTAGGCGCCATAGACTTAATCATTTCCTGGGTAATGATATTTCCTGCGGAAAGTCCCAAAAACACATCTGCTCCAGGCAAGGCTTCATGGATGTGTTGAATATTTTTGTCTGTGGCAAATTCGGCATGGATGGCCGAGAGTCCCGGCCGGTCAGATCGGATTACTCCGTCTTTATCACATACGATGATATTTTCTTTTTTCACGCCCAGACTCACGTAGAATCTCACGCAGGAAATGGCTGCGGCTCCGGCACCGCTTACGACAAGTTTGATTTGATCTATTTTTTTGTCTACGATTTCCAGACCGTTCATCAATGCTGCTCCCGAAATGATTGCCGTGCCATGCTGATCGTCATGCATCACGGGGATTTTCATTTGCTGCTTCAGCGTCTGTTCTATTTCAAAACATTCGGGTGCTTTAATGTCTTCCAGATTAATCCCTCCGAAAGTAGGTTCGAGGGACTTTATGATTTGAATTAGTTTTTTGGGATCTTTTTCGTCGATTTCGAGATCAAAAACATCGATACCGGCAAATTTTTTAAAAAGTACAGCTTTACCTTCCATCACCGGTTTGGAGGCTTCGGGCCCGATATCACCCAATCCCAAAACAGCTGTACCGTTTGAGATTACGGCTACCAGGTTGCCCTTTGCTGTGTACTTGTAGAGATTTTCTTTGTCTGCCTCGATTTCTTTGCAAGGCTCTGCCACGCCCGGGGAATAGGCCAATGCGAGATCGATTTGACTGGATACTGGCTTGGTAGGGATTACTTCAATTTTCCCAGGCGAACCTTGGCTATGGTAATTTAGGGCGTCTTGTTTTCTGATTTTGATGGTCATAGATGGTGTGTTGACAAAAGTCAGGCACCCTGGTTCTCTTTCCAGCTGATATCAGTATTGAGGAGAATGGTCTGGATCTCGCGAAGTGCGTCGCGATGTACTTCATTGGGGAAATAAACAAAACCTTCCATGTAGTAAAGTTTACCTTTTGCTTCGTCCACCATGACATACCCGAGGTAGGTTCCTCCCATACTGTTATTGTTGGTTTTCCAGGTACCCCTGATTTCGACGGTAAAATTATCATTTATAACCATGTTTCTGAAAGCAGGCGGAATTTGTTTTTCGCTCACGACATAGGAGTTAGTGTCTTCTGGGTCTCCAAAAATATGTTGCTTTGTTATGGAATCTCTGAGGCTCAGGATGTTTGCCGGAAAGGTTTGCTCTTCAGCCGTGTAATCTGTTTCGTAATAAAAAATA
This sequence comes from Algoriphagus boritolerans DSM 17298 = JCM 18970, assembly GCF_900108085.1. GTDB lineage: Bacteria > Bacteroidota > Bacteroidia > Cytophagales > Cyclobacteriaceae > Algoriphagus > Algoriphagus boritolerans. Next base: position 70,629 of record NZ_FNVR01000012.1, on the reverse strand, counting down.
CTGATGTCGGGTCGCCTTGCGGTAGGTGTCGGTGATCGCAACCACAGGAAATCAGCTGTGGTCTTTGCGATTTGGTAAGAAGCCGGAACTTTAATCTTAATTCCCAGCTTGGTTCGAGCTTCATATTCAGCAGCTGAATTTTTTCTGGAGAAAAGCGGTTTTTCCAATCTGCCCCGCTCCCGCACTTCGAAAAGGTTTTGAAGCCTGTCTTTATTTTTTCTGAGGTTTGTGATTAGCTCATCCTCTGTATTTCCGAACAAATAGAGCACTTCTTGTCCGGTAGCATATTCGTCTTCCATCCGCAGTGAATAGAGACTGGGATCTGCCTGGGCTTTTTCTTTGGATTCCTTCGAAAATTGCGCATTGATTACTTGGCTTCCACCACTTTTATCATCAAAAGTGGTCACATAGATCAGGTTAGTATATCTTTTGAGCATGGTATTCATGGCTCGAGGATCTACGCGAACCACCTTGAACATACTTTCCGATCTGATCATTCCAGGCAGATCAGCTTCAAAAATCGCTCTCAATTCTTCTCCCACAGGACCGGCCCATTTGGTCGAATCTATTGCGAGTATAATTTCCCCGATAGAGCCTCTTGCTTTTGGTTTTGCTCCACCAAATCTATCTTTTCCCTCCTGATTACAGGAAATAAGAAACAGTGAGAAAATAAACAGGATAGTATAGGATATGGCTTTCATGTGATGATAATTTGATTTTGAAAGGTTACCAATATAACTACAAAAAATAAGCAGTGCTTGTTTTTAATAATTAATTATTGAGTTAAATTACTTTAAAAAATAATAATATAAATTATCCAATAATAAGCTTCTGGCCTGGCTTAATATGATTGGAGTTTAGATTGTTTAAGCGTTTGATTTGCTCTACTGTGAGCGAATGTTTCTGAGAAATAATCCAAAGTGAGTCTCCGGGTCGGACGGTGTAGGTTCGCTGTCCTTTATTTTCGGCAAGAGTCGATGAAGGATTGGAATTACCGGAGTAAATATAAAGTGTCTGTCCGACTTTGATCAGATTGGAATTTAGATTATTCCATTCCTTTACCTGAGTGATACTTACTCCATGACGGGATGCTATTGAGCCCAATACATCTCCTGACTTTACCTTGTAAGGTATTCTGCCTGCAGATGAGGTAGCGATTGCTTTTTCTATTGGGACTATAGAGGGAGTTGCGTTAGAGGTAAGGAGAACACTGGATTGATTTCCGAGTGAATCACCGATCCAAGCCAGATTTTCTTTGAGAAATGAAGCTTTTGCCCGGGGAATTTTTACTTCCATTGACCGGTTACTTACCGGAATAGTTTTGTTTTTGACAGATGGATTTATTTCTTCCAGATCTTTTAAGCAGATATCAGTCAATTCGGATAATTTTTCCAATGAAAGGGCTCTGTCAAATCTGAATTTTTCATACTCAATAGGGTAGGTGGGCTCCTCCAGACTGAAGTTGTGCTCTTCCAGGTGATTGAGGATATAGAGGAAAGCCTGTACCTGTGGAACGTAGCTTCGGGTTTCTCGGGGTAAATAATTGTAGATGCCCCAAAAAGTAGTTTTCCCACCGGATCTTCTGATCGCTTTTCTAACATTACCAGGACCGCAGTTATAGGCTGCCATCGCCACTTCCCAGTCACCAAACATTCGGTAAAGGGACTTGAGGTATTTGGCTGCTGCGTCTGTGGACATCTCCGGATCCATCCGATCGTCTATGTCGGCATTCACATTCATGCCGTATATTCTGCCTGTGGCGGGCATAAATTGCCATAGTCCCATCGCTCCGACTCTGCTTCTAATCTGAGGATCGAGACCTGACTCGACTATAGCCAAGTATTCGATTTCGGTTGGCATCTCATGCTTTTGGAGTGTTTCTTCAAAAAGCGGGAAGAATTTTTCCTTCCGAGCCAGGACCATTTTGGTATAATCCCGATTTCTGACTGTAAAATATTGAATAAATGAAAAAATTCGGTCATTCAGCTCAAAAGGCATTTCGGTTTTCATGACCTTGATCCGCTGATTTACTTCTTCATAAGTAAAATCCGGAATGTATTCGTAATGATAGTTAGGTTGAATCTCCTCCTCCAAGATTGCCAATTCATCCTTTGGAAATTCTTGCGCAAAGCCTTTCGACATCGGAATCAAACATGTAATAGCTACAAGGATGAACAGACCGTGGAAAGACTTTTTCATGGATTTTCAATTTAGGAGGTTAACTCGGTTAGGTAATTACTGAATGCATATAATTCTGCTTCTTTGAAGGAGTTGGAAATAATCTGAAGGCCAATTGGCATGCCAGACTTATCTTTTCCGTTGGGAATTGAAATTGCCGGAACTCCTGATACTGAAGCTTGTACCGTGAAGAGGTCCTCTAAGTACATTGCTACAGGATCACCGCTATGCTCACCAAACTTAAACGCTGTAGATGGCGTAGTCGGCATGATAATATAGTCAAATTCATTCAAAAGATCTTCAGTATAATCTTTTATCATCCTTCTGACCTTTTGAGCTTTGGTGAAATAGGCGTCATAATAGCTTGCCGAAAGTACAAATGTCCCGAGCATAATTCTTCGCTTGACCTCTTCACCAAACCCTTCACTTCGTGTCAGTTTGTACATACTCTCCAAATTATGGGCATTAGGGGAGCGATAGCCATATCTTACTCCGTCAAATCGGGAGAGGTTTGAGCTCGCTTCAGCTGTAGTAAGGATATAATAGGTCGGAAGCACGTATTTCAACAGTGGGAATTCGACCTCTTCTACCTCATGGCCTTCGGAAGCTAATTTTTTGAGGATAGAAAGAGTACGTTCTTTAATTTCCGGCTGCAATGCCGGGGATTCTATTGTTTCTTTCAAAAAGGCTACCCTGGCCTTTTTCTCAAAATGCAAAAGCTCACTGTAATGAAAAACAGGTTTTCGGGATGAAGTACTGTCAAAATCATCATGACCTGCCATGATTTCCATGACCAGTGCATTGTCTTTGATAGTCTTGGAAAATACACCTATGGTATCGAATGAAGAAGCGTAAGCGATTAATCCCCAGCGAGAAACACGAGAATAGGTAGGTTTCATCCCAATGACTCCTGTGAAAGCCGCCGGTTGTCTGACCGATCCTCCGGTATCCGTTCCCAAAGAAACTGTACAAAGATTGGCCTGAACTGCTACTGCGGATCCTCCTGAAGATCCTCCGGGAACCCTGCTTTCATCGGCAGCATTGAGGACTTTGCCATTGGTGGAGTTTTCATTTGAGCTCCCCATTCCAAACTCATCACAATTCAGGCGGCCTATGATGATGGCGTCTTCATCGATCAACCGCTGAACCGCTGTCGTTGTAATTTGAGATTCAAATCCTTTGAGGATGTGGGAAGAGGCATTGGCCTCGTGTCCTGCGTAGCAAAGTAAGTCTTTGATGCCGATGACCATGCCAGCGAGCTTTCCGGCCTTTCCTTTTACGATTTTTTCATCGATGAGATCGGCCTGATCCAAAGCAGATTGGGTATAAACTTCAACGAAGGCGTTGAGGTGCGCCTTCGTTGTGATGTTTTGTAAATAGTATGTGACGACTGCCCTGCAATCGGCTTCTTTGTTTTCGATCGATTTTTTTATTTCGTCGAATGAACTAAATTTTTCCAATGGAATTGGCTTAAGGGATTACTTCTTTTTGTCTTTCAGCCCATCTTCAAGATCGTTCTGAATTTCTTTGGTAGCGTCTTTAAATTCTCTGATACCACGGCCGAGTCCTCTGGCCAATTCAGGGATCCTTTTAGCACCAAAAAGCAGGAGAATTACAACGATGATCAATACGATCGAACCTCCGCCCATGTTTTGAATGAAACCTAATGTAGTCATGATGGTGTATGTTTAAGGATATATAGGATAACAAAGATACAATTGTCAATCGCTTAGTCAAAGAAATGATGCAAGACAATGGCTCTTTTTTATGAACATACGATATTAATTTCTATTTGGACGTAATCCATGTTGCGGGGTCCATGATTTGAAGTCCTTTCCAAGTTTGGAAGTGAACTTCGGACTGTCCATCAGCATTTGCAGCTACTTGGCCGATCGTCTCTTTCGCTTTTACCGACTGTCCGACCTTTACTGAAATGTTTTTCAGACGGCTGTACATTGTAAAGTATTCCCCATGCTTGATAATGACTGTCAGTCCATATCCTGGGATGGTTGAAATTTTACTTACCGTTCCGTCGAAAACACTTCTCACATTGGAGTTTGCCTGGGTTCTGATCTCCAATCCATCACTGTCCTGGACAATTCCTTTCAGTGTTGGGTGAGGGTAGGTGCCATAGCCCTGCGACACAAAACCGGTCTCTACTGGCCATGGAAGTTTTCCTTTGTTTCCTGCAAATGAACTCGAAAGCGCAGCTGCTTCAGGAGTCATTGGCATACTGGTTCCGGCTTTTTTTGTCGTCGTGGAGTTTGCTTTGTTTGCCTCTGCTTCTGCCCGTCGGATTTCTTCCTCGATCACTTGTTTGATCATCCGGTTAAGCTGCTCCTGTTGTTTTTTGGTTGCAGTGATTTGACGCTGGATATCTCTTTCTTTTCTGGAAAGCGTATTGACGACACCCTGCTGACTTTTCCGCAGGCGCTCCAACTCAGCTCTTTCTTTTTGTTCTTCCGAAAGAACGGCAATCTTATCGGCTTTTTTCTTGTCCAGCAAAGCTCTCTGATCCCCCAACTCAGCCGAAAGCTTCTCGATTTGTTCGGCTTGTTGTTTTCGGCTGTCGCTATATTGTTTCAGATATTTCAACCGCATGTAGAGTTGGTTGAAATTGCCGGAACTAAATACAAAAGCAACTATGGAAAGTCCTCTGTTGAGTTTGGATGAGTTGTAAATCATCCTAGAATATTCGGCTTTCAGGTCTTTCAGTTGAGTCTCCAGTGCGATGATTTTTTTTTCTGTTTCAGAGATTTCCTGATTGATCAGTCGGACTTCTCTATCCAGCGTATTTACAAGTCTGTTTTGGGTCTGAAATTGTCTGGTCAGCGCATTTAATTCTCCAAGGGAAGTTTGCTTGGTGGCAGAGGTCTGTTTGAGTATTGCATCAAATTCTCTCAAACGTGCCTGCACTTCGGCCTTCTCCCGCTCCAGCTCTTCTCTGGTTTTTTTTGTTTGAGTATGAGCATCGTGACTTCCCAGTAGTAGGAAAAAAAGTATAAAAGGAAATATTCTATAAATCCGCATAGTGATTAGAACCTGAAAGGAAAGCTTAGAGATTCGGAATTTGGATCAATGGAAGTCCATTCGAGATGAATTATGGTATTTTGACTTCCTTCCGGAATTTGGTAGGCTAGTTTGAATAGCACTTCAGCAGGAAAGGGCTGTGAGCTCGCATCCTGGAATCTGGGGAAACTGGCTAGTACCGAACCCCGATCATCCAGTGAGTTGCTGACCAGTTCGGATACTTTCCCGTGACTGGTATCTACCTTTGAGAAGTAACGGACATTATTTCGCACCTGAGTCAGTTCAAACTTTTTGCCAACTCTGAGCAGCCTGTCCTGGTAGTCAAATTCATAAGGAATATTGGCCCAAAGGACGTTTTGAAACAGCTCCAGGGAAAGTTTTAACCCATAAAACTTTTCAAACTCATCATAAGTGAGATTGATGTTTTCATTTCCGATTCTATCACGGATCTGGATTCTTTCCTGCGTGAAAAATCCCCGAATTGCCTCCATTCCCATGCCGGGTGACATTGTAAACCAGAGTACGCTGTCTTTTTTAGCTCGAAGGCTGAGCGTACCACGCGTGATTTTTCCGGATTCCTCCTCAATTACAATTTTGGCTTTCGCACTGAGGTAGTCATATTCGGCGGTTACCGGTTGGAATTCCTCCATCTGTCCATCGCCCTCGTAGAGAATGACTTTTTTGGCACAACTAGCCAAACTGAATACGGATAATGTCAATAAAACAACAAAAAGTTTATTCATGGTATTTCCCGTCTTTTATCTTTTGAGTTAGTTTGTCTGAGGCTTCAGCACTTCCTTCCGCCTTTTTCCACCAAGTCACGGCTTCAGATATTTTGCCTAAGTGGAATAAGATGTCACCGTAATGCTCCAACATGACTCCACTTGGTTCATTTTCATGCTTTAGTGCTTCATCCATGTATTTGAATGCTTCTTCATAGCTTCCCATCTGGAAAAGAACCCAAGCGTAAGTATCGAGGTAAGTTGCATTTTTCGGATGCTTTTTGACTACTTTTTCAGCCATCTCCCGCGCCTTTTCCAAGTCCCTTTTCTCCAACGAAAGAAAATACGCGTAATTGTTCAGGACTTGATCATCCCCCGGATTGAGGTTTAGGGCTTTGTCAAAGTAGACAAATGCCGAATCTTTTTCTCCCAAGTTGTAAAGTGAGTTGGCCAAGGATCCAAAAGCTACCTGATCCAGTTGTAAATTTTTTCCGGCATTGAGTTCGATTGCCTTTTCAAGCGAAATCACGGCTATAGAATCCTTTTTTCTGGCAGACTTCACCACCCCGTCATAAAACCAAAATTCCGGTGCTTCGGGGAACTCATCCACCCCCATGATGGTGTAGGTTTCTATTTCAGCAAAATCAGGACTATCCCCAAAGGAGTTAAGTATCACTTGCTCCAGAAGAGGGGCATTATTAGGTTGATTCTGAAGAGACTTCTTGTAGAAGTCCATGGCACCCGGTATATCTCCGGTAGTTTTTTTGCGGTCACCAATGACTTCCAAAACCATTGGGTCATTGGCATTCAGCTCCAGCATCAGGGATTCCATCTGATCTAAAAGCCCATCCCGCTGCGAGGTTTGCATCTCTGCCAGCATGGATTTGTAGGTTTTTGCTTTCACTTCTCCATCCAAATCAGGACTTCCGATTGCCGAAATCAGGAAGTTATTGGCTTTTGCAACTTCACCGGATTCTTTGTAGAGGGTATAGGCTGCCATTTGGAGTTCCGGCTGATTGGGATATTTTTGGATTTCCGCCGAAACTAATGTCAATGCTTCGTCCAGGCGAGCATTGTTGTAGAGGATTTCGACCAAGTTTAGAACATAAGTCGGATTGCCTGGAAATGTCTCAATCAGTGTTTGACCTTCACGGATGGCATTGGGCAGGTCATTTTTTCTAAGGTAAATCCGCTGCTTCTGAACCGTAAAAGGCTCGCGAACTCCAAAAAAATCCTCTGCTCGATCCAAAACTACAAGCGCTTTGTCAAATTCTCCTGCATTGAGGTAGATGGAAGCCAGATCAAGGTTGTACTGCTGGTTGTTTTCGCCGTCAGCTGTGAGACGATCAAGGATTTCTGCAGCTTTGAGTGGCTGATTGAGATCGGTGTAGATCTCTGCCACCATCAGGGCGTAATATTTATTTTCCGGATCTGAAAAGGTTGCTTTCTCAGCATAGGGTAGTGCTTTTTGGGCCTGCTCCGATCTGACTAATACTTCCGCAATTTTGTAATTGATAGCGGGTTCTTCCGGTGAAAGTTCCAAAGAACGCTGCAGGTAAAAGTATGCCTTTTCTAAATCACCAAGCACGAGCGCTTTCTCTCCTTCGATGAAGTAACGACTGGTTTTGTTTTTTTTTTCCAGGAGTTTTACCTCTTTTTTGGAAAGAGGTTGCTGTGCAAAACCGGGAATCCCGCATGCAAAAAGGAAGAAAATCAGGAAAAGCGAGTGGGTAAATTTCACAGGAACTTGGTATGGCAGCATCAGTTTGCAAACATAATGCCTTTTGAGGAAAATGGTTGGACAATTTCTACAATTGACTGAAAGAGGTACGTAGGATTAGCGAAGTTGTTTCCTCTTAAGAAATTCAATTAATTGTGCTCTTTCAGAGAAACCAATCACGAGAATAAATAGAAAAATCAGGCTGTTTTTTGCGATAAAACTCAGCAAAAAAGAGTCAAGTTGAAAATAAAATCCAGCATAGCTTAATCCAAAAGCGAGTAGCAAATACAAAATTCCCTTGCCGGTTTGATACGGTATTGGGAAATGTTTCTGCCCAAAATAATAGCATAATCCGGTCATAACTAAGTAACACATCAAGGTGCTCAGTGCGCCGCCGAGATACCCCAAAATGGGTACAAGAGTGAATACTGCAATCAAACTGACAATTGCTCCGACCAATGTGATCCAAAAGCTGTAGTTGGTCTTATCTGTAATTTTGAACCAGATCGAAAGGTTAAAATAGATCCCTAAAAGCAAGTAGCCCATCAACAGAACTGGGACAATAAAAAAGGCGGAATCGTACCCTTTGTTTTTAGGGAAAAGTAATGCCACCAAATCCAGGTTGACTGAAATCACAATCATTAATGCAGAGCAGAAAATGATAAAGGCATGCATCACCTGGGCATAAAGCTGAGGTGAATTTTTGTCTGCTGCCTTTCCGAAAAAAAACGGTTCGGCTGCGTACTTAAAAGCTTGAATGACCAAATTCATCAGAATGGCCAATTTGATACTTGTTCCAAAAATCCCTGCTGCTTCCCTGGTGTTAAGTCCGGGGTAGAAGTTTTCCGGAAGGAGATATTCGAAAGATAATCTGGAAACAAGTTCGTTAGTTACACCTGCCAAACCCATAAATAGCAAGGGGATGGCATAGTTCCACATCGGCCGGAGGATTTCTTTGTCGAGGGAAAATCTGAAAAAACCGGCTATCCACCATACATAAGGGATGATGAGACCATTTGCGAATAAGTTGGCCAAAAGGATATATTCTACGCCCCATTCTAGGTTATAACCAAGGAAACTAGCTGGCATGGTTCCATTTGAGATCAAAATCGGAATCCAAACGATAAGCAATAGGTTGAAAAAAACGTTGAGTAGAATATTGATCATTTTGGCTCCTGCAAACGCAATAGCACGATTTGTTAATCTCAGCTTCGCAAAAGGAATTGCTAAAATGGCATCAAAAGATAAAATCAAAGCCGTCCAACGAAAGAGGTAAGCTTGATTAGGATAATCCATTACTTCCGCTAGCCAAGGTGCAGCTAGAAAAACACCACTTCCAAAAATTAGCGTTGTTGTAATCAAAAGTGATTGGGTGGTATTGTAAACCTTTTTTGGATCTAGATTTTTCCCTGTAGAAAATCTGAAAAAGGAAGTTTCCATTCCATACGTAAAAATGATATTCAAAAAGCCAATGAGGGCGTAAATTCCCGTAAAAGAACCCACCACTTCTCTATTGAGATAGGAAGTGTAAATGAATATCATTAAAAAATTAATAGACCTAGCCAGGATGCTACTCAGCCCGTAAATGGCTGTCTGTCCGGCTAGTTTTTTGAGATTACTCATGCAGGAGCAAGGAGCTTACTCTCCTTTGAAAATTGGTTTTCTTTTTTCCAAAAATGCAGAAGTTCCTTCTTTGTAATCTCCTGATTTGACACATCTGGCGAAGCTATTGGCTTCTGTCTGAAATCCATCTTCATCTGAAAGGAAGACCGCGTTGACACAATCTACGATCATCCCGATGGCTAGTGGGGCTTTACTCATGATCTTGCCGATGAGCTCTTCAGCTTTTTCCATCGCTTCTGTTTTGGTTGGGAGCACATGATTGACTAAACCAAGCCTATAGGCTTCATCTGCGCCGATCATATCACCGGTCATCATCAGCTCATTTGCTTTGCCTCTTCCGATCAGTTGGGTGAGTCTTTGGGTTCCGCCGTAACCCGGAATTATTCCGAGATTAACTTCCGGTTGACCGAATTTGGCATTGGCCGAAGCGATTCGCATGTGACAGGCCATTGCTAATTCACAACCTCCACCAAGGGTGAAGCCATTGGTCACTGCAATGACCGGTTTGTGGCAGTTTTCGATCATGGCAAAAATCTCCTGGCCTCTTTCTGCAAATTTCCGTGCGTTTACTTCATTCAACGATGCGATCTCACTAATGTCCGCTCCCGCTATAAAAGCTTTCTCTCCCGATCCTGTCAAAATCACTGCTTTGATTCCACGGTTATCAACCACATTTTCAAAAATCGCTTTCAATTCCTCCAAAGTGGCATGATTGAGTGCATTCATCTTTTCCTCCCGGTTTATAGTGAGGAAGAGGATGCCATTTTTTTCTTCAGTGAGTATATTCAGATATTCAGCCATAAGCGTAGGATGTATAGAACAAATATACGCTTAGGGGGGTCAAAGGCAAATTGAGAGACTTTGAATAATCCAAATTCAACCTAAATTTTGCTTTTGTACAAAGGACTTGGACCATACGATATGGGGAAAATATCGCGGATCAGGGTCGGTTTCAGGTATTTTTGCTTACTTTTGCAGCAAGAAAAAATAAACTAAATCCACCATTAATATGTCTTCAAAAAGAAAAATCACAGTGGCCTATGGCGACGGAATCGGCCCGGAAATCATGGAAGCCACAATCAATATTTTGGAAGCAGCAGGTGCGCAGCTCGAATATGATGTGATCGAAATCGGCGAGCAAGTGTATCTCAAAGGAATCAGTTCAGGAATGGAACCCAGCGCTTTTGAGTCACTTCGCGAAACCAAAGTTTTTTTGAAAGCACCCATCACCACCCCGCAAGGTGGAGGATTTAAATCCCTGAATGTAACTACGAGGACTTCTTTTGGGCTTTTTGCCAATGTACGCCCTTGCAAGGCTTTTTCACCATTCATCCATACTCATTTCCCAAAGACAGACATGGTCATCATTCGTGAAAACGAGGAGGACCTCTATGCAGGAATTGAGCACCGAGGGACTCAGGAAGTAGTGCAAAGTATCAAATTGATCTCTCAACCCGGGTCAGAGAAGATCATCCGGTACGCGTTTGAATACGCGAAAAAGTATGGTCGAAAAAAGGTCACTTGTATGACCAAAGACAATATCATGAAGTTGGCGGATGGACTTTTTCACAGGACTTTTGACGAAATCGCCAAAGAATATCCCAGCATCCAGACCGATCATAAGATCATCGATATCGGAACGGCTTTGATCGCAGATCGTCCTGAGATATTTGATGTGATTGTAACCTTGAATCTCTACGGAGACATAATTTCCGATGTGGCAGCCCAAGTGACCGGTTCTGTAGGACTTGGTGGTTCGGCCAATGTCGGCGAGGAAGTGGCCATGTTTGAAGCGATCCACGGCTCTGCGCCGGATATTGCTGGGATGGGAATTGCCAATCCATCAGGATTGCTCAATGGGGCAATTATGATGCTCGTTCATATCGGTCAGCCGGAAGTGGCGGAGAAGATATCCAATGCGTGGATGAAAACTTTAGAAGATGGAATTCATACAGGAGATGTCTATCAGGAGGGGATTTCTACAATAAAAGCAGGAACCAAAGAATTCGCCCAAGCGGTAATCGACCGATTGGGACAATTGCCTAAAACTATGGTGCCAGCCTCGTTCGACAAAGACGAAACTGCTCCTATGAACACGAAAGTGAAAGGAAAGCCGACTCAGAAAAAAGAACTGATTGGAGTCGATGTATTTATAGATTGGAATGAGGAAGGCAGGGATCCAAATGTCATCGGAGAAAAGCTTCGTCAAGCTAATGTAAATGGGCTTCAGCTTCAGTTGATCACCAATCGGGGTGTAAAAGTCTTTCCGGCAGGAATGAGAGAAACTTTCTGCACAGACCATTGGAGAGCTCGATTTGCTAAGGCAGATCAATCAAAAGTATCTCACGCTCAGGTTCTTGAATTAATCGGGCAAGTGAATAATCTTGGATTTGATACCATCCAAACTGCAAATCTCTATTCGTTTGATGGGGTGAGAGGTTATTCGCTGGCGCAGGGAGAATAAAGGGATCTACGATTTTTGATTTAAGAGAGTAGAGAAAACCCTTCAAGTAGAAATGTGAAGATTCGAATTTGAGATTTGTAGTTTGAAATTCGAGATTGTCCCAGCGGGACAATTGGTTGGTATAAAATCAAGTTGTCAGTTTGTTTCCGCGTTCCAGCGGAACGTCTGGTGAATGATTTTTCTCCAATGATAGTAAAGTAAAAAGAACGAATTTCGAATGTTGAACGCCGAGTGATGAATATCGAAGAATGAAGATGAATAGGGGAGAGAGGAAACTTTCTCCTTTTTCTTTGGTCTGATTTGTACTTTGTACTTGGTACATGGTACTTTGTACTCCGATGCAAAAGCGAGTTCTGATAATCACTTACTACTGGCCACCAAGTGGAGGTTCGGGCGTGCAGCGTTGGCTGAAGTTTGCCAAATACCTGCCTGAATCCGGATGGGAACCGGTGATTTTTACTCCTGAAAATCCGGATTTTGATCTGCAGGATAAGACCTTGGAAATTGAAATCCCATCTTCACTCGAAGTACTGAAATTCCCAATATGGGAGCCGTATCAGTTATTTTCTAGGATAAAAGGTAAAACCAAATTGCATCCGGGAAGGCTAATGGAGCAGAAGGACCGAGGCTTCCTGGAGAAGCTTGCGATCTGGATGCGGGCGAATTTGCTGGTCCCTGATCCACGTGTTTTTTGGGTCAAACCTTCTGTAAAATTTTTGACTGATTTGTTAAAAAGCGGACAATTTCAGGCGGTAATCACTACTGGACCTCCGCATAGCATGCATTTGATCGGACGGGATCTGAAGCGGAAAACAGGAATCACTTGGATCGCTGATTTCCGCGATCCTTGGTCGCAATGGGAGTTTTTGGATACCCTTCCGATGACTTCTTTTATCCGAATAAAGCATCAAAAGATGGAACAAAGCGTCTTAAAAGAGGCAAATGCGGTACTCACGATTTCCCCGACTTTTCAGCAGGATCTGGAAAAACTCGCCCATCGAAAAATCAAGCTTCTCACCAACGGCTACGATCCTGCAGACATTCCTTTGGGCTTTTCTCCAAAGAAAAAAGAGGCTGTAAAACTCCATTTGGTATACTCCGGAATCATTGACGCGATCCGAAATCCGATCCCACTGATGGAAGGAATGAAGGCGGAATTTGAAAAATCAGGAGAACAAATCGAGTGGACATTTGTAGGAAAAGTCAGTGAGCAAGTTCAAAACTACGTGAAGTCAGATCCATGGTTGATTACCCGAATTCACTTTGCAGGCTATGTTTCACATCAGGAGGTTTTTGGATTTTATGCCAAAGCTGATGCCTTGGTTTTGATCCTGACCGATTCCAAAAACGCAAAAGGCAATATCCCGGGAAAGCTGTTTGAATACTTGGCAACCGGGATTCCTGTGTTGGCTTTGGGTGATCCCAAAGGTGATTCTGCTCAGATTTTGGCCGATTCCGGCGCGGGAGAGGTGATCGCTCATACCGATTTGCAGGGAATAAGAAGTCGACTTCGCTACTTGATGGGGGCTTCTTCAAGCAAAACATCGTCCGGTGGATTGGAGAAGTATTCCCGCAAATCTCTCAGTTTTCAACTTGGAAAAATTCTCGATGAACATACCCTTTCTTGATCTGAGCCGAATAGAAGAAAGCCTCAAAGAACGATTGAAAAATCGCTTCGCGAAGGTTTTGGAGGTCGGGGTTTTTTCGGGTGGAAAAGAAGTTGAACAATTCGAAAAATCAGTTTCGAGCTTTCTCAATTCTGCATTTTCCATTCCTTGTGCCAATGGCACTGATGCACTGGAATTGGCGCTGCGGGCTTTGAATATCGGTTCGGGTGATGAAGTGATCGTCCCTGCGATGACTTGGGTGAGTACAGCAGAAGCGGTCGTATTAGTTGGAGCCAAACCGGTTTTTTGGGATACGGATACAGCTGGTTTGTTGAGAAACGACTGGGAAAAGGCAGTTACCTCAAAAACCAAAGCAGTCATTCCTGTCCACCTCTATGGAAAAATGTTGGAGATGGTGGATTTAACCGAAAAGGCCAAGTTTAGCGGTCTTTTTGTGATCGAAGATGCAGCACAGGCTTTTGGAGCTTTTCAGAATGGGAGAGCAGCCGGGACTTGGGGCGATGTAGGTTGCTTGAGTTTTTACCCAACAAAGAACTTCGGTGCCTTGGGAGAAGCCGGAATGTGCCTGACTCAGGATGCAAACTTGGCAACCCAGATTCGACTTCTCTTGAATCATGGACAACCCATTCGAGATCAGCATGAGGTGGTAGGTCGAAACAGTCGGATTGACTCGATACAGGCAGCTTTTTTGAACGTGATCTTGGAAGACCTTCAGGTTAATCAGCAAAAGCGAAAAGCAATCGTTAAACAGTATTTAGAAGCTTTTTCCGGAATTGAAGGCTTAAGATTGCCGACTGGAATTTTGGACTCAGCTCACAATGCCCATCTTTTTGTGATCAAAACGGAGAGGAGAGACGAGCTTAAGGCTTTTTTGGAAGAAAAAGGTATCGGAACAGCGATTCATTATCCGATGATTTTGCCGGATATGCTACCTTACCGTTCGGAAGGTGATTTTGCCAACGCAAGAAGATTGGCAGAGACTGGTCTGTCATTGCCTTTGAATCCTTATTTGAAAAAGGAGGAAGTGGAGTTTATTATTGAAATGATCTTGAATTTTTTTGTCAGGTGGTAAATTTTGCAGGGATCAAATCCTGACTTTTTCATTACTTTCCTGAATGAATTTTACCCAAGAGCCAATTTTTATTGCGGCTACACTCTGTATTTCTGTCTTTTTCGCCAATTGGCTGACTCGTTTTCCTTGGGGTAAAACCGTCGGAATTCCTATTTTGGTCATCGTACTTTGTGCTATTTTCTCCAACATCGGAATTATCCCAAGTGCGATGGATGGAAGTCCGGTTTATGATGGGGTATTCGTGTATTTGGCGCCTTTAGGGATTTTTATTGCCTTGTTGGAAGTGGATCTGAAAAGTCTAAAAAATGCGGGAATGCCAATTTTGCTGATGTTTCTTTTGGGGGCGATAGGTACTGTGGTTGGGGTGTTGGTAGCTTGGTTTGTTGTCAATCCCGCTGTGGAAATTGGGGATTTAGCTCCGGCTGTGGCGGGAATGTTTACCGGGACTTACATCGGTGGATCGATTAATTTCAATGCGGTCGCCTTGCATTACAAAGTGAACGAAGCCGGAAACTTGTTTGCGGCAACAACCGTCGTTGACAATCTGATCGGAACCCCATGGATCATCGCCACGCTGATTTTGCCAAAATATTTACAGAAATGGTTTCCGAGAAAGAAGCTGGCGTCTGCAGCTTCAGCGGCAAAAAATGAAGGGATCGAATCGATTTCAATCAGCTCCTTGGCTTCCATTTTAGCCCTGGGCTTATTGGGGATGACTGTGAGCAAGGTATTGGTTTCCTATTTCCCTCAAGTTCCTGAGATAATTTTCCTTACGACTTTAGCCTTGATTCTTGCCCAATTCCCCTCAGTCCAACAATTATATGGTAAGCATACGCTGGGGTTCTTCTTTATTTTGATCTTCCTTGCTGTGATCGGGACATTATGTGATTTCAGGGCTTTGTCGGGAGTTGGAAGCTTGGCGGGGACGCTGATCCTGTTTGTGGGATTGCTGGTGCTGATTCACGGATTGGTGATTTTTGGGGTTGGGGCATTATTTAAGATGGATTGGGATGTGATTGCGGTAGCTTCTCAGGCTAATGTGGGCGGAAATACGACGGCGATTGCGGCTGCTGAGAGTTTGAATCGACCCGATTTGCTGATTCCAGGTGTGTTGGTGGGGAGTTTGGGGAACGCGCTAGGGACGTATGTGGGATTTGCGGTAGCGGGATTTTTGTGAAGTAGCAAGTAGTGAGACATAAGTATCAAGAATTTAGACACAAGAATCGAGAGACAAGAAGCAAGATTATTCAATTTTCAATGACCAATTTTCAATTCTCAGGGAATGATTACCGAATAACTTAATAACCAATAACCCGATAACCAATAATCCCAAATACTATGGAATCGAGCATTTTGACCCAACTTTTCCTTCCGCTAGCCTTGGCTGTAATTATGTTTGGTATGGGATTGAGCCTGCGGTTTGCGGACTTCAAGCGGATTTTGATCTATCCCAAAGCCGTTGCAATAGGACTAAGCAATCAAATTATTGTTCTTCCAATCGTGGCTTTTGGCTTAATCAAGGTTTTTGGTTTACAAACTGAACTAGCCGTCGGTCTTATGATTTTGGCTGCTTGTCCCGGAGGAGCCACATCGAATCTGATAACCCATCTGGCCAAAGGTGACTCCGCTTTATCGATTACCTTGACAGCTTTTTCTTCCTTAATCACGGTGCTGACTATTCCGTTTATCGTCAATTTTGCGATCCTGTATTTTATTCCAAGCGGAGAAGAACAGCAGCTGAATGTATTCGGGACAGTCATTTCCGTCATATTTATTACCATTATCCCGGTGGCCATTGGAATGATGGTGTTGAAAAGGGCTCCTCAACTCGCAAAAAAATGGGATGCACCTTTTCGCAAGATTTCCGCAGTTTTCTTTGTGGTCATTTTGCTTGCTGCAATTCTGAAAGAGCGGGCAAATCTCGTGGAATACTTTGCAGAAGCGGGTCCTGTAGCTCTCACGCTTAATCTTGCCACATTAGGATTGGGGTATTTTAGTGGAAGGATTTTTGGCCTGAGCAAAAAGCAAAGCATAACGATTGCGATCGAGTCAGGAATTCAAAATGGCACCTTGGGAATCACTATTGCAGCAACGCTTCTGGTAAATTCTACCATGACCATTCCTTCTGCGATCTATGGATTGCTGATGTTTGGGACAGCTGGATTGATTATTTTTTGGGGAAATCGAAGAAATTGAGCTTATTTTCGAGATTAATTGAGTTGTATTTGTGAAATCAATATTTTCATTAGTTGGATTTCTTTTGTCTTTTTCTGTATTCTGCCAATCCCATTTCGCAAATCGATGTTGCACTTAAAAAACTCTGATTTTGGAGGATACTATACTGACAATCCGAAAAGCTTCAAGAGAAGATCTTGCTGACTTACTTGATCTTGCCCGTACTGCTTTTCTTCAGGCATTTTCCGCAGGCAATAAATCTGAAAATGTCCAAGCGTATCTCAACGAAGCTTTCACCTTGGAGCAACTCGAGAAAGAATTGGATGAACCTGCTTCGATTTTTTTTGTGGCAGAAAAAGCAAAAGAAATCATTGGCTACACCAAAGTCAATCTGGTGCCAGCCCAGACTGACGTGCATGATCCGGAAAGTCTGGAAATTGCCCGATTGTATGTGTTGGAAGAGCACTTGGGGAGTGGCTTGGGTAAATGGTTGCTCGATACAGCCATTGACTTTGCGAAGCAAAATCAGAAAAAATACCTTTGGCTAGGCGTGTGGGAGCATAATGCAAGAGCGATCCGATTTTATGAAAAAAATGGCCTCCGAATCTTCGGAAGCCATCCTTTTCCTTTTGGAGACGAAATCCAGACGGATTATCTAATGCGAGTGGATTTTTAAGATCCCAATTCCCCTCTTTTGGCCATTCGCTGCATCTTTTTGTTGGCAAAAATCGCTACCTCAACCCGGCGATTTTGAGCTCGTGCAGCATCCGAGGTATTGGGCACCTCAGGCAATTCTTCGCCAAATCCCTGACTTTGAAGACGCTTGCCTGCCACACCTGAATCGCTTAGGAATCTCAGGACTGTACTAGCTCTTTTCTCAGATAAAGTTTGATTGTATTCAGCCGTCCCGGTATCATCTGTATGCCCTTCAATGACTACATTGGTATCAGGATATTTTTTGAGTGTGGTTGCAAGGTTTTCCAAGTTGTTTTGGGAAGCTGAATTAAGTGTCGACTGATCTACAGCAAAGAGAATTCCTGAATCAAAGGTGATCTTGATACCCTCGCCGACACGTTCAACTTTGGCCCCTTTGAGATCTCTTTTCAGTTCCTCGGCTTGTTTGTCCATCTCTCGACCGATAATTGCACCGGCAGATCCTCCAATGGCGGCTCCTACAATGATTCCTGTAGCAGTATTCTTTTTAGAGAGCAATCCACCTATGACTCCACCGGCAGTTCCTCCGATGGCCCCGCCTTTTACAGCATTACTCGTTTTACAATTTAGGCTGAAAACTGACAGGGTTAAAATTAGAAAAAGCGATAAAAACTGATTTTTGGTTTTCATAAGATTAGAGGTTGTGTTAATACCTCATTGGGGATCAATTCTCATTCCAAGCGGAAATTGGGGCTATGCTCAAAGAACTGGAAAAAAAGATGGGGAAAACTGACCATTTTCGGTGCAGCTTTCCCCATTTTCAATGAAAAAATGTCAAAAAAATCAATTCAAGATTTGAGTCTAACTGATTTATGGATTGGTATCCATTACAGATCTCAAAATTAAAAACCCGGGTTTAAGGCTGGATGGAGCCTCCCTCAGCCTTTTTGGCTTCTTCCTGCATTTTTTCGTTAGCCACAATTCCGATTTCAACTCTTCGGTTTTCGCTTCTTCCTGCATCAGTCATATTATCCGACTTGGGAAGGGACTCACCAAATCCACGAGTCACAATTCTGGAATTGTTCACGCCTTTATTTTGAAGGTAGTCCTGAACTGTATTTGCGCGTTCTAAGGAGAGCTTCATGTTGTACTTTTCTGCACCGGTATCATCGGTATGACCATCGATGACGATTTCCGTTTCTGGATATTTGTTCAGTGTTTTGGCTAAGCTGTCGAGATTGGTTTTGGCCATCGTATTCAGCGAAGATTTATTGACGTCAAACAACAATCCTGAATCAAAAGTCACTTTAATTCCTTCACCTACACGCTCAACTTCTGCTTGTTTTAATTCTCTTTCCAACTCCTCTGCTTGCTTATCCATTTCTCGACCGATGATTGCACCTGCGGATCCTCCGATGGCTGCGCCGACGATTACTCCGGTTGCGGTGTTATTTTTGGAAAGAAGTCCACCTAACACACCACCTGCAGCACCACCAATTGCCCCACCTTTCAGTGCGTTACTTGTTTTGCAACCGAGAATTCCAAAAGTCAGCAAACTGATCAGGAGCAGACTTAAAATCTTATTGTTCGTTTTCATATGATTTTGTTTTTCTTTTAATGGCTGTTTCATGATTGAAATTATCGTAGTGTTTTTTGTGAAAGGCCATTATCTATTCTAATCAATAGGTGTACCAGCACGATTCGGATGAATACAGACGGATTTCATTCGTTAGACTGGGTAATAAATGCCCCATTTTGAATGAAATTCCCGTTTCGTAGCCGATCCATTCCATTCTTTATAGAAAGGTTGGTTTGGTAAATCAGTCGGGGTATTTTTGAATAAAAAACATGCGTCGAATTATTTTCATTTACCTGCTTCTGGGAGGAACTACCCTTCAGATTTTCGCGCAAGAGAAAGAGCCTATCGTAATCATGATTTCTCTGGATGGATTCCGATATGATTATGTAGCGCGCTTTCAACCAGAAAATTTGCTCAGATTTATCTCCGAAGGAACCTCAGCAGAGGCCATGATTCCATCTTTTCCCACGAAGACTTTCCCCAACCATTATACGATTGCCACAGGAATGCTTCCGGAGCATCACGGCTTGGTGGATAATTCCTTCTATGAGCCATTCAAGGATCAAGTGTATACGATGGGAAATCGGGATATTGTACAGGATGGCTATTGGTATGGAGGGACACCGATCTGGGTGCTGGCAGAGGAAAATGGCCTAAAGGCGGCCAGTTACTTTTTTGTGGGATCCGAAGCTCCTGTGAAAGGGATTAGGCCGAGTGAATATTTCGATTATGATGCAGAGGTCCCAAATCTTACCCGTATTTCACAGGTTTTTAAATGGTTGCAGCTTCCGGATACGGAGCGCCCCAGGATGATCACTTTATATTTCTCAGATATGGATAATGTAGGCCATGCCTACGGACCCTCCAACGATGAGAAATTGGAAGAAAGACTTTACAAGCTTGACCGGGAATTAGGTGCGCTTTTCGAAGGGATCAAGAGTTTTGATCTTCCTATTTCTGTGATCTTGGTATCCGATCATGGTATGGCTGATGTGCACAAGGATAAGCTGATCAATTTGGATCTATTGACTGAAGGAATCCACGCGAAAGTGGTAAACAATGGCGCTTTGGCACATATTCATTTGGAAAATCCGGGGGATAAACAGACTGTCATGGATTTGATTCGGTCGAGAAGTCCGCATGTTTCTTTTGATGATTTTACCCAAAAATCAAATTATACCGATACTTCCATCTATCCACAGCGATTTGGTGATTTTATTATTATTCCGGAGTTTGGGTATTATCTGGCGGATAATAGAGGCATGATGCGTTACCAAAACAACTCGGCGAGGTTGAAGACGGAGGTTTTTGGCGAACATGGTTTTAGTCCCACTAACAAGGAAATGTGGGGAATTTTTTATGCCCAAGGTCCAAGGATCAAAGCAGCAAATCGCATTGAACCATTTCAGAATATCCATATTTATCCCTTGCTTTGCCAACTTTTAGGTTTGGAGATTCCAGCCGGCATTGATGGGAAAATGGAAGTTTTAACTCCGATTTTGAAATATTGAGATGCAAAAAACCCAGATTGAATCCAGAGCGCAAGTGGACCTTTTGGTCAAGAAATTCTATGAACGTGTCCGACTTCATCCGGTTTTAGGGCCGATATTCAACGGAGTAGTGACGGATTGGGAAGCACATCTGATTCACCTTTCTGATTTTTGGGAAATGATACTCCTTCAGACTGGACCCGGAGCAGGAAAATTTAATCCTGTTAAAGTCCATCTGGAAGTAGACAAAGCAGTGGATAATTCAATTGAACAAGCCCACTTTGGTAACTGGCTGGAGTTGTGGTTTGGGACAATCGATGCGCTTTTTGAAGGTAAAAATGCAGCCTATGCCAAAGAGCATGCACGAAGGATGGCGCATGTGCTGTTTATGAGAATTTGGGAAGTAAGGTTGAAATAAATTAATCGCTCTTTTCGATTAGGAGATGCAATTTGTAGGTTAAACTGATTCATAATACATTTTTAATTACCTGAAATGAATTTTTGGATTAAAATAAATCGTAATTTAATGTTGTTATAATCCACTATTCTATGAAAAAATTCTTTTTAATACTTAGTTTACTGTTTTTTAATGCAGTCAATTTAAGTTTGGGTTTCCAAACCAGTCCTCTTTTTTCAAGTCAGGAACCTTTACCGATCAAGATGTCATTTTCCATCAAGGATCTTAGAAAGAATACCAATGATTCCACCTTCATGGATTCATTTCTCCTGCTGGAGTCCAGTCCTGGCAAATGGGATACTATCCCACTTGAAATGAGAACAAGAGGCAACTTTAGACTGGATAATTGCTTCTATCCGCCCATTCGTTTCAAATTCAAGAATAAGAATATCAATGGAACCGTTTTCGAAAAGAATAAAAGTTTAAAGTTGGTCATGCCCTGTCAAAAAGGTAAAGGGGTAGATTCGTTTATAGGAAAGGAGTATCTAGCCTATCAACTTCTTGAAGACATTACTCAATACTATTTTGATACGCGACTGGTTAAAATCAAATTCACTAACCTTGATGATAAAAAGGGAGAAGAAATTGAGCTACTCGGCTTTTTTATCCAGGATGACGATAAAGTAGCTGACCGGTTTGATGGAGAAATCCTGGAGGGAAGGAGAATTCCTCCTTCATTTATGCAGGATTCCGCGACAGTAAGGCAGAATTTCTTTCAGTACTTGATCGGTAACACTGACTTTTCCACACTTTTTTTACATAATCAGAAAGTACTTAAGCTTCCCGATGATACTGTCATTCCATTAGCCTATGATTTTGATATGAGCGGTCTGGTGAATCCTCCATACGCTCAGGTGAGTGCTCAGCTAAATATTAAGTCAGTCACTGACCGTCTGTATAGGGGATTCTGTAGGGATGAGGCGTTTTTGCAAATGATCCGTCAGGAGTTTTTGGCTAAAGAAGAGCAATTCTGGAATACTGTAGATGCGCAGCAAGCCTACATATCTGAAGGAGATATGAAGATGACCAAGAATTTTCTAAAGGGGTTTTTTGATATTTTGAAAAATGACCGACTGTTCAGAGAAAATGTTTTGAAGGCTTGCAGAGCCAGCGACGGCTCTGTGCAAAACTAGAACGAGGGGAATCCCTATTTTTTGCAGATTTTACCAAAAATCATGGATCTCAAAGTCCATTTCTTGATTCCTGCAATTTTTGCAGGGTCGAAAGACTGTTTACTTGTGTTTTTAATAATTAAATCGATCCACTCTTGCATTCGTTTTGCCACTCTAATTGCATAACTGACTAATTTCCAACATCAATTAGCGTGTAAGCCAAAAGATATCATAAGGGTATTTTTTAAATTTGACTTTTCAGACTTAATCGATAAGGTAAGAAGTCGACTCCCTATCAATTAGATTTTTGCACATCACTTTTTAACTTTTCCTTTTTGACAGATTTTAAATTCAGCAATAGCTCAAGCCACCACCTTCTAAATTTTAGAAATAATGAAAAGTCGAATCAGAAAATCCAGAATATTAATTTCCGTATTCAGAGAGTTTGGAATCCCGATCACAGGTAAAAGAAAACAAAAACAGTTTTATTCTGAAATCCCAGTTGATAAATTCTACGTGGAAGGAATTCTGTTTGAGTTGGAGTGTCGGTTGGGGGTCTTGCTGGAAGAGGAGGATAATAAAAAAATTCATTCCCCATTGGACGTGATTCGATCATTTAAAGACTAAGCCATGGCTTAAATTTCAATTTGAGTTAGAAAAACTTTTGGGTAGATTGGGGTTTCTAATTGTCCGATGAAAAATATTATACTCCTATTTGTACTATTCCTTGGCTTACAAACCTTTGTTTTTTCACAGGTGTCTTTATTCGATGGAAAAAGCCTATCCGGTTGGTATATGGATGTTCCTGATCTTCAGGCTGACAGTAGCTTGAGAAGGCCGTTTATTGTTCGAGAGGGTCTTTTGGTTAGTTTGGGCACCCCTGGCGGGCATTTGATTACCGAGGATAGCTATAAAAACTACACCTTGGAGTTTGACTACAGATTTGTAGGCGAACCTGGTAATTGTGGGGTGTTGGTTCATGCATCCTCACCCAGGGCACTCTATGGTATGTTTCCCAAATCCATTGAAGTCCAGATGATGCACTCCAATGCGGGGGATTTTTGGTGTATTCAGGAAGATATTCAAGTCGATGATATGGAAAAAAGACGTGGCCCAAAAGAGAATTGGGGTGTGACCGAGGGCAAGGAGCGTCGAATCATTAACCTCACTGACGGGTCTGAGAAGCCCCTTGGAGAATGGAATCGAATGAAAATCAAATGCGAAGGTGATCGAATTACCGTTTGGGTTAATGGAGATCTGGTCAATGACGGCTTTGGTGCAACTGCACAAAAGGGGCAAATCGCCCTGCAGGCAGAAGGTGCCGAAGTGGAATTCAAGAAAATTGTTTTGGAGAGTTTGAATTAGTGAGAAATAATTCAGTTTTGAATTTTCACCAATTCAAAAAATCACCTCAAAAGTCGCTTGTCAAGCTCAAGTGGATAGACTCTAAATTCTGACAAGCTGAAGTTTTCAGAAAGTGGGTTGACGACATAATTCAAGGAGCTCGGATCTACTACGGAAGGTACAGCAAAGCAAAGGATTCCTGAATTAAGCAATTGTGTTCCAAATTCCATAGATGCTCTCACAGCTGGGATTTGATTCCAGTTCAATGGTAAATCATAAGTTTTTGGAGTGAAGATCAGGTGATCTGGAATGCTGATTTCCATAACAGAATAGCGAATATATCGCTCAGAGGAAAGTAATTCAGGGTCAATAGTCAAGCGTTCCAAAAATGAAGCTGAGACACTCGATCCTGCATACACAGCCGGTGTACCAGGAAGATTCCATCTACCTCCGTAGGTTTTGGCTCCTTCACCACTCGCGTCGCAGTATTGAGTGAGTGCAAGTCGGTAGACTTTCATCCCCGTCAAATAGCGATCCCGTGCTGAAGTCGCATGATCTCTGCCTTGAGCAGGTCTAGTCCCGCCGAGACATCGATTAGATCCAAAGGAATGCGATTACCAAGGGAAAAAAGCGGACGCTCCATCCATCTTCGGAAGCCCTCTCGTCCAAAGTAATTGACTCCGATCGCATAGAGCTCAGCCAATTCGTAGAGCCGCTCAGACTGACCGGTGTCAAAAATATCCTTGCGCTGCAGGGTCTTGGCAGAGACTCCCAAAGCGGAAGCAAGGGTCTCGTAGTCAAGTCCTGACAGCTCCTTGAAGCTCTCAAAGGAGCTTTTGTCGAGGCCATTGCGAAATGTGTTCACCCGACTGAGTGGCTCATCCAGCCAGTCACGATCTACTCTGAGGATATCCTGAATCGATAAATGCGCCTTTTGATAGACGGCTACTGCTGGCTCGGTGACTTTGGAGATTTTCTTTGCCATCGTTTTATCGGTAATTTGTCCTTTAAGATAACGTAATTTGTCCTGATTTGATTAATTTTCCTAAGTTTTTTGTGAAAATGTCCCAGAGATTGGAAGGAAGAGAAGTTTCTCTTAGACCTTGCTCCTGTTTTTATCACAGAAAACGCAGGTTTCAATGGAAGGGCATGAGTTAATCCACCTTGGTTTTTGTGTGATGTTGATTTCCTATTGGCATCAATTAACTCAGGTGTCACTTTGTTAACTCCTCTTAGCGTCTTCTTGCATAGTGACTAAAAAAAACTTGTCTAATTCGTGCGATTCAATGGCAAATTCCAATTAACTGGATCTATTTTTTTCCTATAGCGAAGGATGAACTATGTAATTTTCAAAAAATAAGAAAAATAGTTTCAAAAATAGTTGCTTTTGTAGTTTCAGGGGGGGGTATCTTAGTTCAAAATCAGATCAGGTGCCAAAATTTTGATTTTTGAACGGGTTTAACAATCCCGCCCGGCATGGTGCGAAAGGGAATAAAGTTAACTTTCATTAAAATGAAACTTACAAAATTTTCAAAAGGTATAATTACCTTAATGTTTGCAGGTATGTTTTTCATACCGACTAAGGCTGATGCAAAAATGTTTGGTCAGGAATGTGAAACGGTAATTTCGGGAGGTGGTAGTTCATGCGTGACCACCACAACAATTTGTAAACAGCGATTCTTCTGGATTAATGTTGGAACTACTGTTGCTGATGTTCAAATATCAGATTGTCCAATGAATTAATTTTAATAGAGTGAGAATGGCCAACTCACTCTACTTTAACTAATCTAGAATATGAATAAAACTTTGTTTTTATTTCTTTTAGCTATTCTCTTTGCTTGTAGGGCTTGGAGTCAAGATAGTAAAGTTGTTGAATTGGACGTTGTAGAGATTATTCCTACTGATCAGATTTTAGTTTATTCAAATTTCTCCAAAAGGCACCAAGATCTGCGTGCTAAATTTTCAGGGGTTGGAGTAAGTAAAATTGCTACAGTGACAGGTTTTGTAAACCCAAAAGAATCAGCTATTGAATTGGATGGGCTGGAATTATTTTTCAACTATGATTGGGTTCAGGATTCCTCAGGCTTTTATGTATTACCTGTTATGGTCCGGGAAGAAGATGGCTTACCCGTAGGAAAATACACCGATTTTCCGGAAAAATATTTAGTGAAAAGTAAGTTAGAAAATCGGCTATTTATTGATTTATCTTCTAAGAAAATCAGTTTGGAACCAAAAGAACGCATATTTATAGGAATCAAATTTCTGGAAAATGTTAACCCTGAAACTCAAAACACCTTTAATAGTACTTTTATAAGTGGAAAAATTGAAGAATATACTTATCTCTTGTATCCAGATGGTCGGAAACCTGAGGAGGTACTTAGACCAGGTAAGAATTCTGCTGGCCTGAAATATTCTGTAGTGTACAAAATGAAGGAATGACGTCATTCCCCGATCAGTAGGATATCTTAGCATCTTCCTTCCTTTGTGGCAAAACAAGCTCAATCCCCCGCATTCCAATACGCCATTCGCTCCAGCAGATTAACTTCGATAGAGTAAAATCCAAACTCCTCCGTCACCTTTCCTTCGATGCGATAGATTGCCCTGCCTTTGAAGGGATGTTTTTTGACTATAGGAGGGAAGTGAACCGTATCAATCCAGTCACCTTCCCGATCCAGAAAAGTCCCGAAGTTCATCACTTCGCCCTTCACTGTCCGGGTGTACTTCACTGTCACGAGATAGCCAAGAATCATCACCGTTTTCCCGAGATGACTTTGCAGGTCTTTGGCTTTGATACCTTGAATGCTTTGGTCTTTGACCAGGTGAAAAGGGGAGTCTAGCGGAAACTCCAGGATATCGATCTGATCAAGAATTTCTTGCCGGACATCCGTATCCTCCAATACTGGGATTTCGGGCTGGCGATTACCAAAAGAAAGTCCTCCTGAGCGGAAAAGCTCATTGGTGGCCGGAATGGACTTCTTCTTGTTCAGAATAAAGTGAGCTTCCCAGAGCAGTTCCTGCTTGGTTTTTCCCGTAAAGCGAAAGCAGGTGATCCGGATCAGGATCAGCAATTGCTCCAGACTGATTGCCACCCGCGCCACAAAATCCGCCAAACCTAGAAAATGCCCGTTTTCCCGTCGCTCCACCAAAATCTTTTCTACGGTCGCTTTTTCCAAGAATTTCATGTGGATCAAGCCCAGATAGACGGTCTTGCCGGCGATTCGGGTCAGGTATTCGCTCTCGTTCAGATGAGGAGCCTGGATGTCGGCTCCGTTCATACGGAGCTCGTGCACATAGAATTCGGTGTGGTAAAATCCCCCGAAGTTGTTGATCACGCCGACCATAAACTCCAGCGGGAAGTAGGCCTTGAGGTACAGACTTTGGTAGCTCTCCACCGCAAAGGAAGCCGAGTGTCCCTTGGCAAAGGAATATCCCGCAAAGCTCTCGATCTGATGCCAGACTTCTGCGGCGACTTTTTCCTCACGGCCCAGCTTCTTGCAGTTTTCGAAAAACTTGTCCTTCACCCGCTGGAATTCATCCTTGGAGCGGGACTTGCCGCTCATTCCTCTGCGCAGCACGTCCGCTTCGCCCAGACTCAGTCCGGCAAAGTAGTGCGCGACCTTGATCACATCCTCCTGATAGACCATGATCCCGTAGGTCTCAGGCATGATGTCAGCCATCACAAGATGGGCGGTTTTGCGTCGCTCGTGGTCGATGTGGCGCAAAATGTACTCCCGCATCATTCCGGATCGCGCGACTCCCGGTCGGATGATCGAGCTGGCAGCCACGAGTTCCAGATAGGTGTCGGCTTTCATCTTGGAGAGCAGCATCCGCATGGCCGGAGACTCCACGTAGAAGGCACCGATCGTGTGACCTGTCCGCAGCATCTCCTTGATTTTCGGATCTTTTTTGAATTTGTCGACTTCGCGGATATCCACTTTCACACCTTGATTTTGATAGATCGTCTCGATTGCAGACTTGATGTGGCCCAGCCCCCGCTGACTCAGAATGTCAAACTTGTGCAGGCCGATGTCCTCTGCGATATGCATGTCGATGTGGGCGAGGGGAAAGCCCTTGGGCGGCATATCTGTCGCCGTGTAATAGTGGATAGGTTTGTGCGAGATCAAGATCCCGCAGGCGTGTATCGTGAGGTGCGAAGGCATGTCGTGAAGCACTTGACTGTATTTAATGATCAGCTTACCGAATTGATCGGGTTCATAGCCTTCCTTCTTTGCAAAATGGATCAGCGACTCAATGTCTGACTTGGGCAGCCCGAAGACTTTTCCCAGTTCGCGAAAGACCGAGTTGTACTGAAAAGTGCTGTAGGAACCCAAAAGCGCCACATGCTCTTCTTTGCCCCGGTTGTACTTCTGGAAAATGTAATCCGTCACCTCATCCCGATCTGTCCAGCTGAAGTCGATGTCGAAGTCGGGGGGATTTTCCCGGTAGAGATTGATAAACCGCTCAAAATACAAGTCCAGCTCGATCGGGTCCACGTCCGTGATGCCGAGACAATAGGCCACGATGCTGTTGGCGCCGGAACCCCGACCGACATGGTAGAAGTTGCGGTGCTGCGCAAAAGTGACGATGTCGTAATTAATCAAAAAGTAAGACACAAAGCCCTTTTGCTGGATGAGTTCAAGCTCTTTTTCGATTCGCTTGCTGACTTCCGGTTGGAGGGCGGGATAGCGTCGGAGTGCCCCTTTGAAGGTTTCCTGTCGGAGAAAGTCAAAGTCCTCCCAGTCCGAGCCCAGGATATCGCGTCGGTTTTTGACAGCCTGAAAGTAAAACGAAAATTGGCACTGTTCCAGAAGTTTTTGGGCGTTGACAAGAAGGTAGCTGTGGCTTTCGCAGCGGGAGACCAAGTCGGCATAGGTGTAGAATTGGTCCGTGGCATCGCCCTGGGCTTCTTTTGGAAGCTTGCTCAGGAGCATGTTTAGATCGATGCTTCGCAAAAGGCGATGCGCGCTAAACTGGACTTTGGATGAAAACGTTGCGGGTTGAAGCAGGACGAGCTTCTCTTTTTTTCGAAACCAAGGGGAAGAAATCAGCCGATTGAGCTGCCCTGGATGTACGCCGATGAATTCATTTTCCCGCAGGGGAATCAGCTTTGGCGGCAGGGGATAGATGACGAAACTGTTTTCAAAAGCAGGAGCTTTGGACGTAAACTCCTTTTTGTGAACGAGATGATCGGAGAGATGCCGGTTGAGCTCGTAGAATCCTTCCTGATTGCGGGCCAGGCCGATGTACTGCTGTTGGGTTCCATTGCGGAAGTCGATGCCGATCACGGGATGGATGCCGCCTTTTTGCGCAGCTCGGATAAAGGGAAAAATCCCTGCCGTACAGTTGATGTCGGTGAGGGCGAGCGCATCGAGTTTTTTACCTTTCGCCTCAGCGATCAGCGCTTCCACAGACATCGTCCCGTATTTGAAGCTGAAGTGAGAATGGCAGTTGAGAAACATTGGAAATACGAAGTATGAGGTATGAAATACGAAAAGCGGAAATGCGCTTCTCGAAATATGCGTTTACGTTGTCTTGCTTCTCCGGAAGCTGGACAAATTGGTCACTTCCAGAAAAGCTAGCCAACGATTGAATTTGGATTAGAAATTCTGAGATCGGACCTCGGGATTACAAATCCCGAGTAACCCAATTGTTAAATGTTAATTATTTTAACATTATAATGTTTATAAATTAGACAAAAGGATTGGAATCATGTCAAGGGCTTGACTGATTTTTGGAGGAAAATGTCGGGAAAGTGAGGATGATGTTTGGACCAAACGATCACGCTTTGGAAATAAAAAATCACTGAGATTCCTCTGATTATTCCCTTTTCTATTTGATTTTCAGTGTATTTGAGGGGGTAATTCTCCTGATTTTGTGATTGATTTTTTGAAGGAGTTCATTAGGAATCTCAAAATCCAAAGCGGCGACATTTTGCTTGACCACTTCAAGTTCGCACATGCCAATTATCGTGGTCGCGATATAGGGATGAGATCCATCGTATGGCGGAGCGCTACAGCGCTGCGTTTGACTCCATAGTTTTTGCAAAGCTCGAGTAAAGTGGGCTGCATGGACTTGACTTCAGGTGGGAATCGATGCCAAGGTGGCAAGTTACTATCCGAAACGCTTTAACTGTGGTTCTGCATTCATCAGTCCGAAACTCATTTCCAGAGAAATCGGGACGAGTTCATCAGTAATTTCGTCTTCAAGCGTTGTAATGCCCCCACGATAGGATCGGTATCCGGATCTGTTTCGCGTGGGATTTGGGTGAGCTAACGGGCCGAAAGGCCTGTGATTCCCCGGAATCGGGCCTTTCCAGATTTTACCACCTCCTGGATTTCGAGTACTACTTCTTCGATTAAAATCGCCTTATCTACAAACTCAATGTCGTGCAACTGAAAAAGATCCAGGTAGTCAGTTTTGAGTCGAGTGGGGGATTCGTCGATACGTTTCAGGATTTTTTTTCGGGAAAAATCAAAACGATGCAAGTTATAGCGACCACATTTGCCGGCTAGAATGATGTTTTTCCTTGATCCTTCATGCGCTTTTCCCAGTCGACTTTCTGCCAAAGTAATCCCATAAAAGGGTGAAACATCGAAGAAGTTCACACCCTGATCCAGTGCATAATGCACAGCGGTGATTCCTTCTTTTTCATCGACAGGGTCAAACACATTGCCGATGGGAGATGCCCCAAAACCCAGAACGGAGATTTCCATGCCTGTTTTTCCTTGGAAGTGGAGTTAAAACGGAGATCAAGAAGCTTCCAACCCAAAATCTATTTTGCTTTGTGGGAAGAAAACTTAGCGCCTTAATGTCTTCGTAGCCAAAACTAAAAACATCAAAGGGTATGTCCATTCAGGATCGCCCCGTCTTTGACTGATTTGAGGTAAGTGACCGTCTTGCCGTCTTCACCTACTTCGCATACCCGATAACTTGTAAAGGGATTGCCCCAACTGCCGCCGAAATGTCCGGACCAAAAATAAGGCTTCTTTCGGTTGATCATGATTCCATCTACATCGTGATCATGGCCGTGAAACGTTGCCTTTACATTCGGATAGCTGGCGATGAGTTTCAGTAAATCATCACAGGCGACTCCGTGCCTGGTCCAATCGTTTTGGGAAATGTGGACAAACAGAAAAACATGGGTAAGTCGGGCATATTCTTCCAAGATCGCCTTTGCAAAACTGATGTTGGCACAGAGGTAGTCTCCGGCCTCGTTGGAGCAGTTCATCAAAATGAAACCGTACTGTTCCTTTTGGATGAAAGAAAAATCAGCGGGTTGTCCCCAGAGTTGGAGCCAAGAAGCCTCCGAAATGCGGTCATGATTGCCCTTGCAGACATAGTAGGGCACTTTTAGTGTTTCATAGACTTTTAAGACTTCAGGCATCCATTTGGGCTCATCGTGGATCAGATCGCCATTGAAGACCACAAAATCCACATTTTCCTCGCGATGGATAGCATCGATCAGGAGTCGGTGGGATGTTTCATAGTCCGTATTGGGTTGGCCATAGTGTCCATCCGAAGCAGTGATGAACTTAAGTTGGGTGGATTTGGGGAAATCTTTTTTTCCGAAGGAGATAAAAGGCATGGTCATCAGGGAGGAGCTGATCAAACTGATTTTCTGAAGAAAGGGGCGTCTTTGCATGATTTCAAATTAAAGGATTTCAATTAAAAACAGGAATTGCAATTGAAAGTATTCGTTACTTATAGCAGCAGCCTAAAGCCAAAGACATGTAAATCACCCTGATCAAAATCCAATTCGTAAGCACGCTGGAAGCCCATTTTTTCGTACATCTTCCAGGCAGTCATCATCGTCAAGGTAGTGTGCAGGATCACTTGGGCCAAGCCGGAATCCTTTGCCTTTTGGATACAGGCAAATGTCAGAGCTTTTCCGATTCCCAATCCTCTGGCATTGGGAGAAACTGCCAAAAATCGGATTCCTGCGGCATTTTTTTCTTGTGTTGCCAATCCTTTGGAACCGTAGTTGCTCATATCTCCCAAGTAAACTACGGCACCCAATACAGCTTTATTGTTGTCTGAGGCGATCAAAAGTGAGGTTTTCGGTTTTTCGGTGAGTCTCCCTATATGCAGCAAGAGGTCATAATATTGCGGAAAATCCTCAGGTTGAGGAAAACCTTTTAGCCCGGAGTACACCCCTACCATCATCTTCCCTGTTTCCTCAAATTCCTTTGACTTCGCTTCTCTGATCAAAAAAGGTTCGTTGTGAAGGTTCATCTATTGGATAGGGTTGTATGGGCTTCGATCAAAAGGTACTGCGAATTGTATAGTATTCAAAATTCGGATAGGGATGTTCGCTACTTTGAGCTAGATGTCTGTGAATTAAAACGCATCAAAAGACTTTTATTTAGGACTTCAGTAGGTGTAGATCATCACTATTATCTCGGCCTTTTGCCTTGAATTATTTGTAAGTTAAATTTTTGAATCAATTTGAAGGTTGTTTTGCGTTTTTTCGGCCACTATATCCAGCTGTTCCATTGTTCTGGATACAGATTTCCACTCTGCGAAAGCAACTATTTTCACTATAAAAGCCAGAAACTTTCCGGGATTGATTAGCTTTTTTGCCAGTTTGGAGATGTTGGTATCACGTTCTCTGACCTGAAAATCCTTGTGCGGGTCCAAATGATATTCTCCTGCGTATTTCCAAGCGCCGTCCCGGGCAACTTGGATGGAAAAGTTGAGCAGCATTTCGTCACGCCCTTTGGCCAAAGGGATCAGCCATCCGAAAATAGGGGAGACTGTGCTGATATTTGCTTTGACCCCGTCCAACAGCTCGGCCAGGACTGAGTTGATTTTATTGAAATCTCCCTTGATTCCGGCCAAGTCTTTCCCCAACATGGTTTCGGAAGCTGCAATTCCCAAATCCAAATTGATGTGGGCATTGATTCCCAGGAATAAATGCTGCAAAACGAGGTGTCCAGAATCTCTACTTGCTTCGAAAGCCAGCCTCCAGCTTTCGGTGGGCTTGGCGCCACTTTTCCAAAGTTCATAGGCATCGACAAACCGCTTTGCAAAAAGGACGTCCAAGATTTCCATTCTTGGATTGTCTTCAAATTCATCCGCCAAAATTCCGTCTCGAACTCTGCGCGTAACTTGACGGTATAGGATTGCAAAATAGCCGATTCGGGATTGTTCGCTTTGGCATTCGGCTATGATTTGATCCAGCCGGATCAATACTTCTTGAATGGTTTTCATCCTTGATTTTACATAAAAAAGCTTTCTAACAAATCTCCGACATAAAAGGCTACTACTGCGGCCAGAAGCCCCAGTCCTAAGGTTTCGGAAACACTTCTAAGCTTGGAGGTTTGGTTTACAATGCCTTTGAGCCAGCCGACAATCATGAAGGCGAGTCCGGTAAGTATGCTGGTCCAAAGAAAAATATTGAGATCTGTTGGGAAAAAGAAATCGTAGAGGTAGACCATCAGTGGAATGAAGCCGACCAACACAAAGGAAATCAGGGTGGCCAAGCCAATCTTAAATGGACTTTTGCTGTCCCGCATCATTCCAAGTTCGTCCTTCATCATCTCTGCTACCCACAAGTCTTTGTCTGAGCAGATGTGATTCACGATATTCTCCAAAAGTTCGCCTTTAAAACCTTTTTTACGGTAGATAGTGGCAATTTCTTCCCGCTCCATTTCAGGGAGATTTTCGATTTCCCAATACTCGATTTTCTCATGCTTGCCAAAATTATCGCCCTCACTTTTGGCAGAGAGGTAAGCTCCGACAGACATCGAAAAACCATCCGCCAGTAAATTGGCAAGGCCCAAAATAATCAGAATTCCCGGATTCAAATTGGCTCCAAAACCTCCCGCCACCACGGCAAAGGTAGTCACCGCTCCATCAATCCCACCATAGACAAATTCCCGCAGGTACTCTTGTAGCTTTCCAAAATTTGTTTTGGGTAAATGAATGTTGTTTTCCATGTCCTACTTTAGATTTTCAAGGAAAAAGCGCTTAACATTTTCTCCCGTTCCT
This sequence comes from Algoriphagus boritolerans DSM 17298 = JCM 18970, assembly GCF_900108085.1. Taxonomy (GTDB): domain Bacteria; phylum Bacteroidota; class Bacteroidia; order Cytophagales; family Cyclobacteriaceae; genus Algoriphagus; species Algoriphagus boritolerans. The sequence continues at coordinate 37,391 of NZ_FNVR01000012.1, read as the reverse complement.
GCGCAGATTTTACGGGATTTCATTTGGCCTCGCTAGATTGTGGGACGGTATTGATCCCGATGACAAAATGGATTACCAGGGAAAGGAAGTTTTTTTTCATTAAGTGGCGGGTTTGTACTCAAGTTAATTGAAAAATTGAATGAAGTTGACCGAGAAGTTGCGAAATCTTAAAAGCTGGATTTAAAAATAAATCAAAAATTTTTAACTGAAATTTTGATTGTTTGTTTGGTTTTAATAGGTTTAATAAACTTTAGCAAACAGAATAATTGTTTAACCCAGTGCTTTGCCAAAGTTTATATGGTTTTAATCCATTCACAATAAACCCTGATAGGGAGCCTAATTTTAAAAAGGCTCCCTTATTTTTTGCCCAGCAGTTTTTGATTTATGTCAAAAATTTAAAAACTGGTTTAAAAATTTGCTCTTTTTTAACAAAAAAGTGTGAAAAGTTCAAAATCTGGTTTTTGGAGTTTTCTGAAATCGATTTCCAGAAGATTCTGATTTTTGGCCTGAAAACAAAAAAACCTTCCCGAATATTTCGAAAAGGCTTTCCCATTTAATTAACCCTTTAATCCAAATTAAGTGCTAAACGAGCTCTTTTTTAGCCAAATAGAAGTCCACCATCTCATAATCACTCGCTTCACGCTCCAGCATTTCTTCTACTGTCTTTGGTGGAGGTACAATTACTTTTTCTCCAGGCTTCCAGTTCAGAGGCATCGCTACTTTATATTTATCAGCAGCTTGCAAGGCTAGCAAGACGCGCTTAATCTCTTCCATATTTCGTCCTACATTGAGCGGGTAGTACATGATCAATCTGATTTTTCCGCTTGGATCTATGAAAAATACTGCACGGACTGCGGCAGTTTCACTTTCTCCAGGCTGCAGCATTCCGTATAGCTTCGATACTTTCATGTCTATGTCTGCAATGATTGGAAATTCGAACAGAACCCCGGTGTTTTTCTTTACATTATTCACCCAAGCAATGTGGGAATGGATACTATCGATACTCAAGCCGACCAATTTGGTATCAAGCTCGTCAAAGAACTTTTGTTCCAAAGCAAATCCACTCATTTCAGTAGTACAGACAGGCGTGAAATCAGCTGGGTGTGAAAATAGAATTACCCATTTTCCCTTGATGTATTCGGAAAATTGCATCTTTCCAGTGGTAGTCATAGCTACAAAATCAGGAGCCATATCCCCGATTCTTGGCATAGTTAATTGTTGATCTTCCATGATATGATTATTTATCGTTTTTGAAATCTGATAGAACAAATCTACCTGCTGAAAATTCATTTACTGGTGACTAAACTCACATCCAAGTCTGATTTGGGGATCTTTCTACAATTTGAAGCCGCTGACTACTCTGATTTTTGTTTAGATTTCTCGAGAGGTGCTGAGCATTCTTCTTCGTTATATTTTGAGGACTTTTCGAAAGAATACTTTTTAATAGCTACTATCATCTAATTTCACTTTTCCCCGATAGGTCCAATAGATGATGGTGGTGTACGATACGACAAATGGTAGCCCAAATGACGCCAAAATGGCCATAGTCTTTAGCGTGTAAGCCGAAGAGGCACCGTTGTAGATATCCAGGTTGAACTTGGGATCGAGATTAGAAACCATCAGGTTTGGAAAAATACCCAAGGCAAACAGCATCACCACTGCACCGATCATACTTGCTGAAGAAATAAAGGCCCAACCTTCCCGACCTTTTGAAAGCATCCTCGGAATGTTGGCAATGGCCAGAATATTCAGGACCACAACTGTCCAGGCAAAGACCGAAATCATGGTTTCGTGATTTTCGACCAGTTCATGTTTGTTGCCCGGAAGATCTATTTTTCCAAAGGAAAAATTGGCGATCATTTCCGGTTTCAGATAGAGTGTCATACCGGAGAAGATCACAAAGAAGATCACGAAAATCCAGTAATTCAGCTTGATCCAGCCTTGGACTTGCTTCTGAAGCTCACCTTCAGTTTTCATATTGAGATAAATCCCTCCATGAAGCGCAAACATGCTCAAGGCAAAAAAACCTGAGGCTATGGAATAGGGGTTGAGCAAGTCGAAAAACGTCCCTTGATACTCCATGTCCTCGCCGATGGGGAAACCCATGACGATATTACCAATGGCTACTCCAAATAGAAAGGCAGCCACAATCGATCCAATAGAGAAACCTCCATCCCAAAAGCTCCTCCAGCGTTTCCCCGGTTCCTTGCTGCGAAACTCAATCGAAACTGCCCGAAAAATCAAAGCAATCAACAGCACCATGAAAGGGAGATAAAATCCGGAGAAAGCAGTGGCATACACATTGGGAAAAGCTGCAAAAAGTGCCCCACCTGCTGTGATCAGCCATACTTCATTTCCATCCCAAACTGGCCCAATGGCATTCATCAGGATGCGACGGTCATGATCTCCTTTGCTTCGCAGGTGAAGAATCCCCACCCCCAGATCAAAGCCATCCAGAATCGCATAGCCAACAAGTAAAACCCCGACTAAAATGTACCATACTACGTTAAAATCCATGATCAATGCGGTTTAATGACGTCCATTCGTTCTGATTTTTTATGATATCCGGCTTCCACACCTGTGCTTAAGTGCTCTGGCCCGTGCTTTATTTCCCGATCCAGCACATAGAGCCAAACGAAAAACAGGAGGATGTACACAAGGACAAACAAAACCAATGAGATCATTACTTCCGGGGCAGAGATAGACTTGGATATTCCTTCACTTGTTCTCAATAGTCCCTGCACAATCCAAGGTTGCCGGCCCCGCTCTGCGGATACCCAACCCAATTGATTGGCTAGCACCGGTAAGGCTACTGCGGGAATGTAAAGTTTCATCAGCCAGGACCATTTTGGAGTAAAAAGCTGCTTTCGCCAAAGTAAAAACAAGCTCAGCAGTGTGACTCCGATGAATAACATTCCCAGTGCCACCATCAAGTGATAGCTCTGAAAGACTCCATTCACGGCAGGCCAGTCTTCCTCGGGGAATTCCTCCAAGCCCTTGACTTCTCCGTCAAAATCTCCATGCACCAAAAAGCTGAGCATTCCCGGTATGGCTACACCGGAGGTTTCTCGTGTATCAGGATCAGTCCATCCAAAGAGGTAAAGTGGCGCTTTGGTTTGGGTTTCGTATAGTCCTTCAAAGGCGGCAAGTTTTGCCGGTTGCCACTCGCTGACAATTTTGGCATGCTCATGCCCGATAAAAGGCTGAGCTAAAGAAGAAACAGCGGCTACTCCTAGGGCAATGGCAAAAGACTTTTGGGCAAACTCTACATTGATTTTTTTGACCAGATAATAAGCCGAGACACTCATGACCAAGAAAGCTCCTTGAATCCAAGCTCCAATAATCACGTGCGTAAATCGGACCATGGCTGAAGGATTAAATACCATCGCCCAGAAATCTGTGATGACTGCTCTTCTGATTCCGTAATCCACCACAATATCATAGGCGACAGGAGTCTGCTGCCAGCTATTCGCCACCACGATCCAAAAGCCGGAGAGGATACTCCCGGCGGCAACCATAATGGTGGCAAAGAGGTGCATCCCGGGCTTGACCCGATGCCATCCAAACAAGAGTATCGCCAGAAAACCCGATTCAAGAAAAAAGGCAAAAATCCCCTCGGCAGCGAGCGGAGAACCGAAAATGTCTCCAACAAACCGCGCATAGGTGGACCAGTTGGTGCCAAACTCAAATTCCATAACAATACCTGACGCTACTCCTACAGAGAAATTTGCAGCGAAAATCTTGATCCAAAACCGGGTGATCTTTTCATAGATTTTCTTTTTAGTGATCAGGAAAAGTGACTCATAGATCACCAGCAATAAGCCCAATCCAATACTGAATGGCGGGAAGATGTAGTGAAACATGATAGTAAAAGCAAATTGAATCCTTGAAAGTGTCTCTACATCCCAATTCATGGTGCGGATTTTTTTGGTTTTCTGTAAATAATCAAGCTGGCAATAATGAAAATCAGTCCAAAGAGAATCTTCAATAGCTTTGGTGTATCAAAGCCAAAAACTGTTTCGGGTAAGTCCGGTATTTTTGTAAGAATCCGAAACAAAAACATCAATCCCATACCAATCAGAAAAAGAATATTTATTCGCGATTTCATCAATTGGGGATTTTCATTTGGAACAAACTTTACCAAAATTAACTTTCAATAAATAGATTTAAGTGATCGATGTCACCCGAAATAAATTCAATCACCATGACTGATAATAAAAATAATTTGGGGAATTTTCTGGAGGAGTGTTTTCCTCAATTTGAAAAAGATTTGAAAGCTGAAATCCTTGCCTGTTCCAGATTAAATATCTTGGCTGTGGACACCCTGATGATGGATATTGGTCAGAAAGTGGAGGAAATTCCCCTCATAGTTTCAGGCTGTGTTAAGGTTTTCAGAGAAGATGAGGATGATCATGAACTATTCTTGTATTACCTCGGTCCAGGTGAGGCCTGTGCCATAACCATGATTTGCTCTGCCCGTGAGGGCTATTCCAAGATTAAGGCGATTGCCGAGGAAAAAACCACCGTGATTGTGGTACCGATTGATAAGCTTGATCTTTGGATGCCCAAGTACAAGTCCTGGTATTATTTTGTGATGGACACGTATCAGGATCGCTTTGAAGAATTGCTTAAAGTGGTGGACGGAATCGCATTTCATCGGATGGATGAGCGATTGATTGAGTATTTGGAGAAAAATGCTGAGGCAAGCCAAAACGCCACTGTCCACAAAACCCACCTGCAGATTTCGCAAGAATTGAATTCAAGCAGGGAAGTGATCACCAGATTGCTCAAAAAATTAGAGCAGCGTGGAGTAGTCCGTGTAAGTCGGAATCAAATCGAATTACTTTCCTAAGACCGGAGGAGTGCTTTTAGAAGCTTTTTTTTTCGATGCGCAAAGTTGAATTCATTTTTTATTCTTAAAGAGGCTTCAGCCGAAAGTTGCTTCGATTTTGATAAGTCAAAACCTAGAATGAGCGCTTCCAACTCGTTAATTTCTTTTCGAAAAAGTAGAAATCCAGTCTTGTCTATGATCTCCGGAATCGCCCCTACAGCCGAGCCAATTGGCACACAGCCACAGGCCATTGCTTCACCTAAGGCGTTGGGAAACCCCTCCGAAGTGGAGAGTTGAAGGTAAAATTGATGGGTGTTGTATTGTTTCAAGAGTTCGGTAGCCTTTAGTTTCCCCAAGATTTTCACATTGGAATTTGAAGAAATGTAGGCAGGATCCCCTACCAAAGTGAAGGACCAATCCGGATGATTTTTGGCTAATTTTTCAACGAGATCGTAACCTTTGACAATTGCCCGGGATGGATTGGATGTTCCTGTGGCGACGGAAATAAAACTGAAAGGCCTTCGCTCTCTGCCTAAATCCCTCCAAAAATCGGTATCGAAACCGTTTGGAATGACCTGAATGGGCGTTTTCAGATCGGGAATCAAATTCAATAGGCCTTGCTTGGGGTTGATCTTCGGATCATAGGCGTACTCCTGTTTGACTAAGGCGTCTGCTACAGGCAGGATCAGGGAGCAGTTTTTGAACGAATAGACCGTAGCTTTCCGAAGCCACTTTTTCCGAAAATTTCCATAGCCGATCTCCGGCATATTGATACAGTCCGTACCTCCTGCCTGAATGGTGCATTTTTTACCTAAAATCCGCCCAAACCAAACCGGCAAAACACTGTGATATCCTCCAAAAAAACAGAGGTATTGGCAGGTGACAGGCAAGAACCAAAGCAACTGAAAAAACTGAAGAATAAAGTAAAACGGGAGAAGAACAGGGCTTTGCGTAAACTCCAAGGGTTTGATCTTTGCCACTGGACTGATCATTTCCAAATCTCGGTCGATAAATGCGGTGCGAACGGGGAAGATGTATAGGATCATCGATCTGTTGAAACGGAACTCGGCCTACAAAGTAAAAAGTTTAACCTGGATTATGATCAACCGGAAGGATCAACGCTTGAATTCTCATGGTTTTTCCGCATGGGTTTACTTGGCTTGATTTGACAGTACCTATCCCGTATGACCCGAATGTTGCACAAATTTCGTAGTATTGTCAAACATGTTGATCGTTTACCGATTATATAAATGATCGTTTTTTGAACCCTTTTTGGCAAATTTCTTGACTATTAATTAAGAAAAGGCGGTTACTCCTCAATCCAAAAAGTAAAATTAAATCCTATCAAAAGATTCATCAGGACATTTTTAAAGGTTTTAGGTGTATCGATAGCCTCGCTTTTGGTTATCGCGGTTATTTTGTTGCTTTTCATTCGAAGTCCTTGGGGCCAAAGCATTGTGGTCAAAAAGGCCACAAGCTATGTGTCCAATAAGACCAACACCAAGGTTTCTGTGGATAAATTCTTCCTGACCTTTGGAGGAAATCTGTATCTCGAAGGCCTTTATTTGGAAGATAAGGCAGGTGATACCTTGCTTTATTCGCGCAAATTGGAGGTGGGGGTCGCAATTACTCCATGGATCCAATCAGGTGCTATCGAAATCACCAAGCTGGAATGGGAGGGACTAAAAGCAACAATTTCCAGATCAGAGCTATCCGAGGAATTTAATTTTGATTTTTTAATTGAGGCATTTGTTTCACAAGATGGGGAAGTGACGATAAAAGATGAATCGCCCGTACAGGCAGACACCACAGCCCTGTCCATTACCTTGTCTCCTGTTTCTCTGAAAGATTTTGACCTTCGATACCGTGATGAAGCCCTGGGAATTGATGCCTCCCTGAGACTTGGGGCTTTGGAGATTGCGATCCCGCTTTTCAATTTGGGACAATCCCAATTTCGGATTTCAGACTTTTCGCTCCATAATTCCCAAATTTCCTACATTCAAACCAAGCCTTTCGAACCAAGTGAGGAAGATTCTGTAGAGGGGATTTTGCCGTTTTTGATTCTTGATCATGTCCTTCTGGATGAGGTAACTGCGAGCTATTTCAACAGAGTTGATCAACAGCGTGCGGAATTGAAAATCGGGAACTTTATACTTCAGGCTCCCAAAATTGATCTTCAAAATCAGATCGTCGAACTCAGTACGATCAGCCTGCTGGATTCAAAAATTTTATTTCATGACTTCGGAGTCGATGAAGAAGTTCAGGAACTTGCTGCCGAATCAATCCCCTTTGTATGGCCCGATTGGAATGTGCAGGTTGGGAGCATTTCCCTACAAAATAACTCGGTTGATTTAAAGACGGCTGACCTTCAGACTCAACAGGGCTATTTCAATCCTGAAGTGCTTTTCATCGAAAATATTCGATTTTCCGGTGAGGATTTATTTCTCGAAAATAACCTGGCAGGGCTGAAGGTACGGGATGCGGGATTTGTCGAAGCGGGAGGATTTGAATTGAAAAATCTGAGGTTTGACTTTTCTCTATCCGAGTCCTCGTCCCAGCTGCAAGATCTATGGATTGAAACTAACAAGAGTCAAGTGAAGGGATTGGCGGAATTGGGCTTTCAGTCAATTCAGCTTCTCATGGACAATCCCGAAACAGCCGACTTCGATATTTCCCTGACCGAAACCCGGCTTGACCTCAAAGACAGTTATTTCTTGGTGCCTGAGCTTGCAGACGATACGCTCTTGCGTGAACTCGCCACCGCTCCAATTTATGCGCAGCTCAAAGCCAATGGAAATCTCAATTCGCTAGCCATAGATTTACTGGATTTGAAATGGAGGGAATCGGTTTTTCGTGGAAATGGCCAGTTGACCCATGTTTTGGATCCGGAGCGATTGACTTTTGACTTTCCGCAATTGGGATTAAGAACCGATCGGGAGACCCTATTCAGGTTCATGGATGAATCTCAGTTTGCCAATTTCAATTTACCGCAAGAGATCAACTTGAGCGCGAATGCAGCCGGAAAGCTGGACGATGTGTTGGCTAAGGTCGAACTGGATACGGAATTGGGAAATATCCTGCTGAATGGCAGTTTTCAAAACAATGAGATTTTGGCCTTTGATGCGGATCTGGGTATAAATCAACTCCAATTGGGAGCAATTTTGGGAAATGCCGGACTTGACACCTTGTCTTTTCAACTTTCCGCCAAAGGTTCCGGTACGACATTGAATGACCTGAGTGCGCAGCTGAGCTCCTCCTTTGACAGATTGCGAATCAATGGCAATGATTACTCCGGATTGGCTTTGGAAGGTCAGCTGGAAAATGGAGTCGGCGATGTCCACATGTGGCTGGAGGATGAGTTTCTGAATTTCGACCTGTTGACCAATTTGAGTTTGGATACAGCCCGGTCAATTATTGATTTAAACCTGGATTTGAAAGGCATCGATTTGTACAAGTTGGGATTTGCCGGGCAAACTACCCGTGCAAAAATGCTTTTTCAAGCAAAATTTGAAGGAAACCCTTCTGATTTCGATTTGACTACCAGTCTTAGCGATGCCATTGTGTTGTATGATCAACGAACTTATCCCCTTGGCCCCTTGGATCTGAATGCACGAATCCGGGAAGATTCCACAAGCATCTCCATCAAAAGTCTTCTTTTAAATGGTTTTCTTCGATCAAACACTTCCCCTGACAGTTTGATTACAGCGGTTACCCAGCATTTCAAACAACATCTGGATGAACTAGACACCATGGGTCAGTCTTTGGGAGGCATTACCATGGAAATGGATCTCTTAATCAATCAGGCACCTATACTTAATCAAGTGCTTCTTCTGGGTTTGGATCAATTGGATAGCGCTAGAATCCAGGTGGATTTTAGCCAGCCGGCTGACAAGCTGCTCGCGAGGATTGATTTTCCTTATGTGAAATATGGTGGAACAGAAGTCGATAGCTTGGGAATCAGGATCGATTCCAGCAATGATGATTTAGACCTTGCTTTTGGATTTTTAGCGCTTAATTCCGGCCCTTTGGCCATGGACCGGACTTATTTCACAGGAATACTTCAGCAATCCAGGCTCTACTTTGACTTCAATTCATTTTCCGGAGAGGAAAAATCAGTTCACATCGCGACCGACATCGGCTATTCCGGGGATACACTGAGCATCCATGTATCTCCCGAAAACCTTCTGGTGAATTCACAGGAGTGGAGTATACCGGAGAACAACCTCATTCAGATCGCCCAAAAGTTTGTTGATTTTGAGGAGTTTAGATTTTTCAGCGATCAGCAGGAATTGTCGCTTCGGAATGACTTGGTGGATATCACCGATGAACACCTGGCGATTCAGTTTGACAATTTCAGATTGGAAACTTTCACCAGCTTGCTCAATCCACATGAATTGATAGCCTCGGGTTTTGTCAATGGAAGATTGGTATTGGAAAATCCATTTGGTGCACCGGGTATACTGGGTCAATTGCAGGTGGATAGTTTGAATTTGCTACAAGTTCCGTTGGGAAATTTGAATCTCGAGGCCACTTCTGAGACGCTTGGCGATTATATTCTAGCCATGAGTCTGAAAGACGGTGGAATGAATTTGGACTTGGGCGGGGATTTCAAAGCAGCTGAAGCCGGAGGGATCTTCAATGTCCGATTAGACCTAAATCAGATCGATATGGAAGTCCTTGCCGGACTTTCGGGAGGTGAATTGGAGAATGCTTCCGGATATATCTCGGGGGTAATAGAGGCAAGTGGAACTACCCAAGAACCCAATTACACGGGCGAAATCAAATTTAATGAGGCTGCATTTGTCGTCTCCCAGCTCAATGCAAATTACCTGCTTTCAGAAGAAGCTATTTTATTGGACAATGAAGGAGTTTATTTTCGGGACTTTACGATCCGTGATGAGAACAACAATACATTCGAAATCGAGGGAGCGATTATCACCGAAAGTCTGATCAATCCTTCCTTTGATCTTAAGCTTCTTGCCAAAGATTTTTCAGTGGTTAATTCCACCCGAAAGGACAACGATCTGTTTTTTGGAAAGGGGATCATTGATGCTGATGTGACCGTTACGGGAGATCTCAATTTGCCCAAAGTAGTGGCAAATCTGACCGTTAAAGAGAATACCGAATTGACCATCATCATCCCGGAGTCACAACTTGATCTCGTGGAGCGGGATGGCGTAGTGGTATTTGTGAATCGAAGTGATCCCTATGACATCCTTACCCGAGCGACCGATGAGACCACGAGTGGGTTTGTGGGATATGACATTCGGGCAATTATTCAGGCTGACCCAAAAGCATCATTTCGATTGGTCGTCGATGAGCGGTCAGGGGATAATCTTCTCGTTTCTGGCAGTGCAGATCTTAATCTCGAAATCAATCCAAACGGAAGGATTACCCTAAGCGGAAACTATGAAGTTCGAGACGGACACTATGAAATGTCGCTGTATAACCTTGTCAGCAGGAAATTTGCCATTGGTCAGGGAAGTCGGATCACTTGGAATGGAGATCCAATGGATGCCACATTGGCGATAAACGCAATCTATGAGATCAGAACTGCCTCGAGTGAATTGATGTCTTCGCAGCTGACCAGTGCGTCGGGAGAGTCCAGAAATCAATATTTTCAGGAGCTTCCTTTCCTCGTTTACCTCAATGTCAACGGCGAGCTGCTTCGTCCCGAAATCTCTTTTCGACTGGATATGCCGGAGGCGCAGCGAGGTGCCTTGGGCGGAAATGTCTATTCCAGAGTGTTGCAAGTCAACGAACAGGAAGATGAGCTGAACAAACAGGTGTTTTCACTTTTGGTCTTGAACCGGTTTTTCCCATCTACAGGAAGTGATGGATCCGGAGGAGGCACAGAAGCTATCGCAAGAAGTAGTGTGAGCCAGGTGCTATCAGGACAGCTCAATGCACTTTCGAGCAATTTGCTCGGAAAGAGCGGCTTTGAGTTAGACTTTGACTTGGACAGCTTTACGGACTATCAGGGAAATTCACCCCAAGAACGGACTCAGCTGAATGTCAGCGCCAGAAAGCAACTGTTTAATGATCGACTTGTGGTGCAGGTGGGAAGTCAAGTCGATGTTGAAGGAAGCCCCCAAAATCAGCAACAGGGCAACGCGCTTTTGGGAAATGTCAGTATCGAGTATTTACTGACAGAAAATGGGCGATACCGATTAAGAGGATTTCAGCGAAATGAGTTTGAAAGTATCATCGACGGTCAATTGATTGTGACAGGATTTGGAGTGATTTTCACCCGGGAATTCAACTCATTTCTGGAATTGTGGAAAGAATCGGAGGCAAAAAAAAACCGACTAAATCCTATCGATGAACTCGAAAAGCGAGGTAAAACCAAAAAGGAGGAAAATGAAGACCTTTAGCGCTTTTTTCACCGGAATGACCTTTATTCTTGCGCTTACTTTTGGGTGCAGTGTAAAGAAATTTATTCCTGAAGATGAATACCTCTACACGGGAGCTACCCTAGAGTTGAAGTCCGGTGATGATATCAATGACATCAAAGAAGTAACCGAAGAAGTGGAGGCACTCTTGCGGCCTGAGCCTAATAAAAAAATACTTGGGATGTACGTTGGGCTTTGGGCCTACTACAAAGGCACTCAAGAAAAACCGGGATTTATCAATCGGTTTTTGAATAAAAAACTGGGAGAAAAACCCATCTATTTTAGTGAAGTAAATCCCCCTCAAACGGAGGAGCTCATTCTCAACCGACTCGAAAACAGAGGTTTTTTCTACAGCATCACCAGTTCTGACGTCCGCCGAAAGGGTAAGTTTGCTGACTTGGCTTATACCGTTCAGATATCCAGCCCTTACCTGATGGACAGTTTGATGGTGGATCGGGACTCTATGGAGATCGATCGGGAAATCATCAAGTTATTGAAAGATACCGAATTGAAGCCCGGTACGCGCTTTGACTTATCAAAACTAAACACTGAACGGGTCCGAATCGAAGATGCACTCAAAAGCAGAGGTTATTACAACTTCAATGATGAGTACTTGATTTTTGAGGCTGATACCAATTCAGGCGATTCCGCACGGACTTTCAACTTGTACCTCAGATTCAAGAATTCCGTCTCTAAGGCAGGAATTATTCCCTACAAAGTGGATGAAATCAATGTTTTTCCCAATTACTCCATTGATGATGAAGCTGAGTTAATCGATACCGTAACGCTCAACGGAAAGAATTTTATTCAGGGGGAGCTGGTTTTTAAGCCAAATTTATTGGACGATTACATTTTGATCGAAAAGGATTCACTTTACGATCCGACTAAATCGAGGCTTTCCAGCAATCGCCTAAGCTCGATTGGCAATTACCGTTTCGTGAATCTGCGGTATGAGGAACTGGAGGCAGACGACACACTAGGGCATCTGCGAGCCAATATTTACCTTTCTCCTATGGCCAAGCGATCCCTGCGAGCGGAACTTCAGGGAATCTCCAAATCCAACAATTTTGCCGGCCCTGCGGTAAATGTTATTTACCGAAACCGAAACCTCTTTGATGGCGGTGAGACACTGAATCTTACCGGGAAGTTTGCCTATGAATTTCAGGTGGGTAGAGGGGGAGTGCAAGGTTTGAATTCAGTGGAATTAGGATTGAAAGCCGATTTGATCTATCCCAGAGTGATATTTTTTATTCCGATCAAGGAACGTTTTAGCTACTCAGTCCCTAAAACGAAAATTAGTTTGGGAACTGAATTTCTGGATCGCGGGGGCTTGTACCGTCTGAATACCTTCTCGGGAAATTATGGGTATTTCTGGAACGCAAATCGTTTTGTTTACCATGAAATCAACCCGGTGAGCATCAATGTAGTAAACCTGACCAAAACGTCCGAGGAATTTGAATCCATCTTGGATTCCAATCCTTTTCTTCGGAACAGCTTCCAACGTCAGTTCATTGCGGGGGTGAATTATACTTTCAATTATAATAAACTCGCAGACAAATTCAGAACGCATGCGGTTTTTGTGGGAGTCGGGTTGGATTTGGCAGGAAGTGGCCTAAATGCGGTGAGCAATATCATCGGGTCAAAATCCGGGGAACTTTTAGGAATGCCTTACGCCCATTATGCCAAAGCTGATTTGGATCTGCGCTACTACTTCAGATTTTCCAAAGAGCACACCCTGGCCACCAGATTTTTGGCAGGAGTAGGCAAGCCCCTGGGGCGTTCTGTTTCATTACCTTATGTCAAGCAGTTTTTTGCGGGAGGACCCAACAGTATCCGGGCTTTTAGAATCAGGTCTCTGGGACCGGGTACCTACCGACCGGAGGTTTTTAACCAGGCATCTTTCTTTGATCAGGCTGGTGATATCCGGCTGGAAGGAAATCTTGAATACAGATTTCCTATTATTTCTGTTTTGAAAGGGGCTGCGTTCTTTGATGCAGGAAATCTCTGGCTGATGAATGAAAATGAATCACTGCCCGGCGGGAAATTCACTTCCTCCTGGTGGGATGAACTTGCGGTGGGAACTGGAATTGGACTGCGTGTTGACATTGAGTTTTTTGTGATTCGCTTTGACTTAGCCACTCCGCTTCGAATCCCTTCCCTGCCTGAAAATGAGCGTTGGGTCCGCAATTTTGACTTTGGTGACAAAAGCTGGAGACGTGACAACCTGATTTTCAACTTTGCAATTGGGTTCCCTTTTTAAGAAATCCTTTCTTAGTCGAGAAAACGCGTGATTTCCAAAATCTTGGCATCTAATTTCTGATTTCCTGATATCTTAACCAAGGCTGATATTTGATCCGGTTTCCAACTTTTGGAGCTCAGCTTCCATGCGGTATCAGGGCTCATAGCCACTTTGGCTTTGGGGTTTGAAGGGCTAGTTGGGATCAATTCGCATTTTTCCTCGGTCTTGATTATGCTCCAAGCTCCGTCTATTTCAGCGCTTACTTCCAAGGTGACACCAGTTCCTTCATCTGCCTCCATATTTATGAGAGTGTGAGGAAAATTTTGAAGGATCAGGCTTACCTTGGACTTAAAGCCTTCCCCTCCAATCGAATTCCTTTCCATCCTGACTTCATGAAATTGCGGATATTCTGATGGTCCGAGCCCTCGGGATTACCAAGAACATCGAGCTGATAGTAGTCGCCAAAAAGTGCCAGTATTTGCTTTTCAGTTAAGTTGTTCAGCTTCGCAAAAGCGAATATTTTGCAGCTCCCGTTGTTTTGTCCGGCTTCATTGACGGCATTGCCGTTGGTGAATCGGGTAGGGGTGAAGTCGAAATTGGCATCGACGTGGGAAATGACTTCTGAGAAGGAAATGGATTCAGAGGAATGTTGGATTTTATCCAAAAGGGTCATGTTACTTTAATTTTTGTGCAAGATAGAAACGGTTTCAATTTTCAATTTTCAATTATCAAACTCAATTATCAAACTCAATTATCAATTTTCATGGAAGGAAATCAATGATCAATGGTTAAACTCAATAAATTATTTCAAGAAAGTGGATACTTGTTGCTTTCCATTGAGAATTGCTCATTGAAAATTGATCATTGTCCATTGAAAATTGATCATTGTCAATCCATCATCCCTTTACCGTTCATGATCTTCGAAACACACTTTTCGATTCTACTTAGCCGGGTTGCGGCTTGTTTCGCTCCGGTAAAGTGAATCAGATAACCTCGCTGCCTACCGGGAGTGAGTGCGAAAAATGCTTTTTCCAAACCTTCATGCTCGTTAAATTTCTCAGATAATTCTTCCGGAATTTCCATTCCACCACGAACAGGTACCTCGGGTTTTCTGCCTGATTTTTCGATTTCTATGGCATCTCTAATGTAGTTGGGAAGATGCAATTCCACCTTTTTGAGATCTTCCATTTTTGTAAACCTTAAGATTCGACCTTCTTTGGAATTGGGGCCGGGAAGTTCGAGTAAATTTTCCGGATCTTTCATTAGGCTGCCTTTGAGGAAGCTAATCACACAGGAGTCGTTGAAGACACCCAGAAGAATTACATTTTTTCCTCCCAAAGTATAAACCGGAACGCCCCATTTCCGCTCCTCGATCAGTTCAGTTTCGAGGAGGATCATTCTGAGTTTTTCGAGGATTTCCGTCCAGCGATGAACCTTGCAGGCTGGTGTTGCTCCCTTTTCGCAGCGCATGCAGCCTTCGAGAAGGAATTGATCTACTTGTGGATTGGGCTGGGGCAAGGGCTGATTCATTATTCGATATTCGAAGTTCTTGATTCGAAATTCGATGTTCAATAGTCGAAGTTAAATAAGTTAAGGTTTAATGGTTAACTAGTTAAAGGTTCCGCCTTTCTTTCTTCATCATTCGATATTCGATATTCGAAGTTCGAAATTTAAAAATATCGAACACAGAATGATGAATAATGAACACCGAAGATCAAGATGCTTGATACCAGCTACTTGATACTCTTTCACTCTTCTCTGAATTCTAAAATATCCCCCGGCTGGCATTCCAAAGCTGCACAAATTGACTCCAAGGTGCTGAATCGGATCGCTTTTGCTTTTCCCGTTTTGAGAATGGAAAGGTTTGAAAGCGTAATATCTACTTTTTCGGAAAGCTCGTTGAGGGACATTTTCCGCCTGGCCATCATGACATCAAGGTTTACTATGATTGGCATAGTTAGACGGTAAGATCATTTTCAGATTGCAATTCCAAGCCTTTTTTGAAAATCTGGGCGATTACAAAGACTACTGCAGCCATCATCAAAAAAGCAGAATAGTCGTCCCAAAACTGTCCAACGGAATCCACATCATAGCCACGTTTCACTAAGCTTTGGGCGTATCGATGAGCGAGATAGATTTGAAGAGAACGGGAGGTGGTGGAGCTAATTCCAGCCTATGAATACCTGAGTTTACCTAATCTAAGCTAATTGGTTTGTTTCAAATTGCTTTTTTCATCAACCCCTGAAATTCAATAGATTCAAAAACCTCCCTTTCCAGTGGTCGAGGATGTAAAAAAGCCCCAGATTAAATTGTCAACTCCTTACTTCGTCGGTGTCACGCGAAGCAGCGCATCCGGTGAATTTGTCAATACATACAAAGCCCCGTCAGGTCCGATTTTGACATCCCGCACTCGCCCGATTCCTTTGATAATGACTTCTTGGCTTACAACTTTTTCCCCATCTATCACTAATCTTCGGATTTCCTGATCCTTTAGTGCGGTGATCAACAGGTTATTGGTCCATTTCGGAAACATCTTCCCGTAGATAAATTCAGCCGCACAGATTGCAATGGATGGGTCGTAGTAGGTTAGGGGTTGTTCCATGCCTTCTTTTTCAGTCAAACTCGTGATGGGACTGTCATCGTAATTCACCCCATAGGTGATTATCGGCCAACCGTAATTCCCGCCATTTTTTAGCAGGTTTACTTCATCTCCGCCTTTGGGTCCATGATCAGTAAAGTAGATTTCTCCGGTGATTGGATGTTGGGCAAGACCTTGGACATTTCGGGTGCCCACCGCATAGATTCCCTGAAGCATCCCTTCTTGTCCGTAGTAGGGATTGTCTTTAGGGATGCTTCCATCCGGATAGATTCTGAATATTTTCCCTTCTGCCCGCGATGGCAACTGAGGATTAATCCCTTCCGCTATGCTTTGTTGCATGTCTCCGGTGGTGAAATATAGGTATCCCTCGGTGTCAAATAAAAGGCGGCTTCCCCAACGTGTTCCCCCACTGACCAAGATTGAATCCGGAGCTTCAAAAAGTGTCTCCTGATCTACCCATTGGTAATTCTTTATTTTGCCCCGCACCAACTTGGTCATTGCAGGCGAAGTTTTGTCCGCGGTGTTCTTTGGATTATGGCTGTAGGCGAAATAGATCCAGCCATTTTCCGCGTAGTTTGGATCCAAAGCCAAATCCATCATCCCACCAACCAAGTCTGTTCCATAGATAAAAGGAATTCCTGTCACTCGTTTGGGATCGAGTTTGCCATCGACCACCCAATACAACTCCCCTTTGTTTCCTGTGATTAGGGCCCGTTGAGTGTCTACAAACTCAATTCCCCACGGAAAAACTAACCCTTCAGTGACTATTTTCTCCACCTTGAGCGTATAGTCTTCGGTGCTAAAAGCCAGGTTTTCAGTGGATTTTTCTTGGGTTGTTTGGTTTTTTCTGATGCCTATAATGTATTCGGTAAGTTCCCCGATTTCGTGTGATGGCAAGGTATTACTCCACTTGATCATGGTCGTATTGGGAATCCCATTGCTAATGACTTTGCTGATATCGGCAGGTTCATTCCCATACTTTAAACTTTCTGCCAAAAGTGAGGTGCCTGCCGGTGTTCCTTTGAGGTCAGCACCATGACAGCCCGTGCAGTACATTTTATACACCTTCTCACCACTTTGGGCTGAAGCAGAGAACGCAGCAAGGATTAAACCTGTCAAAAAGGCTATTGAGTGTGAAGCTTTCATGGTGAGGTTTACTTAAGATATTTACTTTATGAAGATAAGGAATTCTTTTCGCGGGCTAAGTGTATTAGATCTCGATTAGCTTAAACATCGGTCATCCGATGCCAGACAGCCAACATTTCTATTTCTGATAAAAGACCGTCAAGCCATCTTTCCCCGCTACCGCGATATCGATTTTTCCATCACCATTTAGGTCTCCCATGGAAAAGTACAGCCCTGTTCCTTTTCCTTCTCCAAATGGTCCATAGCTGATCACATTTTTGACAAAGGTTCTCCCATTCCACTTGAAGTAGTAGAGTCCGATTTCATCATTTCCACCGGGATCTTTACCATTGTGTGCACGATAGCGCTTGCCGGTGATCAGTTCGTTTTGGCCATCTCCGTCTAAGTCTATCCATTCCAACACATGGTATTGCGCATGGTAGGGGTCGATATCATGCTTCATAAAAGTGATTTTTCCTTCCGCATCGCGCTGCTGCTCCATCCAAAAGAGTCCATAGTCATGGCCATTTCCAACAATGAGATCATTCATCCCATCTCCAGTCAGGTCGGTGACGATGATCGGAATACTCACATCTCCTAGTTCAAAAGTTGGGTGAAAGATCCATTCTCCATAGCGTAGATCCGGTGGTGCCTCATACCAGCCAAAAGAACTGATCAAATCTCCCCAGCCGTCTCCGTTGATATCTCCGAAGCCAAGTCCATGGCCTTGCGTTTCGAAGACTTCATACTTTTCAAACTGATTTGGGCCAACCCATTTGAAAAAGGCCAAGGGTTTGCGAGGGGTGTTGGGGACTATTTCGAGGGTACCATCTCCGTCGATATCCCAGGCGCGGATGGTTTCGATATTGCCAGTTTCGGCGATGAGGTGGGAGGTCCACTCTTTGCCATTTCCAGGGTTTTCTTTCCAAGTCAACGTGCCTTCAAACCAACCTCCCGTGATGAAATCTATATTTCCATCTCCATTTACATCCATCGGGATGGTAGCGAAATCCTCATAGTATTCCCCATACCGTTTCACCTGACCGATCAGTTGGCGGTCGAGAAATTTCGGGCCTTTGTACCAATAGCTGCCAGACACCAAATCCGGAATTCCATCTTTGTCCACGTCCATTATCCCGACGGACTCAAAGCTTTCGTATGCGATTAGCTGTTTTTCGAAGTTGATGTTTTTGGATTGAGAAAAAACTGCCGTTGAAATGGCAAATAGGATAATGATTACGAAGGGTTTCATTAATAGCGTTGGATGGAAATTACGAAGTACGATTTACGAAATACGAGGCCAAATTGAACCTCAAGCATGTTTAAGGTGAGTGACGTTTTTTTGATAAATAATCTTTAAACAAATAGCTTACCATCCAAGGCAGGACGCCCAATATCTTCATCGTGACGTTTATTAATCATTGACTAATAATGAATATCGAACGCTGAATGTCAAATAGCCAATTCGAAAACATCGAAAATCTGTCATCCAACACCGGACTTCCAATTATAAATAACTTAATAACATCAATCCGAATTTTGGATGCCAAATATCGAAGATCTCTCAAGCCTGAAATCTTCCAATCTTCCAATCTTCCAATTTTTCAATCTTCCAATCAGATCACTTCTCCATCGGATGCACCTTCAGCAACTCCTCAGGACTCCAGAAGCCGCTTTTATCCTTCACATCTTCCCGCACTTGCCTAACCAGCTCAGGAGAAATAGGGCTCGCCTGGTTTCCAAATGAGTTTCTGACATAAGTCAATACAGCAGCGATTTCCGAATCATTGAGCATTCCCTCATAAGGTGTCATCGGTACCTGCCCGGGATATTCCTTCCCCGCCACCTCGATAGGTCCCATAATTCCTTTGAGCACGATTTTGATCAAACGCTCCGGGCTTCCCGTCACCCAGGGAGTGCCTCGAAGCGGAGGGAATTGGGAAGCAGTCAAGCCGGCACCGTCAGCCTGATGGCAGGTGCTGCAGAAGCCTTCTCGGGCATAGATCTCTTTACCCAGCACAAACAGCTCCCGATCCGATCCCGTGAGTGAGGATTTGATGTCTTCTTCTTTTTTCTCCCGAACAGAAAGTCCGTTCAGATGGGCGACGGCAGTTTCTAGCGTTCCCGGTATCCAAGTTTTGTCCTTGGGTTGCCTTTCAGCTTCTGCCAAAATTGGGATCCCAATAGCTCTCGGTAACCAGGATGCTGCTGCAATCGCCTCCATTCTTACCCGTCCATGCGGGTCTTTGGCAGCTGCCATTAGGAGGTCTGCCTGGTCTTTGACCTGATGCCCGGTGTATCTTACTACCCGGGTAGCTGCTGCTCTTACCCGATGGTCTTTGGATTGAAGCAATTGTTTCAACAGGTCCTGATCTACTTGGTTGATACCCCAGGTGACCCAAAGGCCCTCGAGCAAATGATGCTCGTAATTGGGATCGTTTTTATCCAGAGACTTGACCCAGTCTTGCACCGCTGAAAAGACCTCCGCTTTTTCACGGCCTCTAAGTTCACGACGGGTTCTGTATCGAGTTCTGTACTCAGGAAGTTTCAGGTTTTCCAGTAATTCAGGAATGTTTGCGCCTGCCACTTTTGCCGGAGTAACCAACGGTCGCGATGGATAAGTCACTCTGTAAATTCTGCCATGAACATGGTCTCTCAGCGGATCGCGGGCATTGTGCTGCATGTGTCCGATCAGGATATTGTGCCAATCAACGACGTAAAGTGAACCGTCAGGGGCAATCTCCATATCCACAGGCCGGAAATTTCGATCAGCAGACACGATCAAATCCTGTCTCCATTTGGTGGTAAATCCGACCGTGTCTTCGAAAACCTGATGCTGTTTGGTTCCAAGGAAGCCAATCGTATTGTTGATGATCAAATCGCCCTGAACCTCATCCGGGAAGTGGCGACTGTAAATGAATTCCAGTCCGGAAGTTGGTCTGACCAGGTGTGCCCTTTCAATCAGATTTGGACCTTTGAAGTTGCTGTTTCCATAGCGGGGTAACGTCGAGCCCGGAAGCATCCAGTTGACGTTTGGACCGGAGGTTTCGGCATAGAAATTTTGCCCCCAGGCATCAAAAGCAATTCCCCAAGGATTCGGGATATTTACCTGACTGACCCGCTCCAACTTGTGTCTTTTTGGTTCGAATCGATAAAAACCACCGTTTGAAGCCCGGACTGGGCCATAAGATGTTTCAACATTGGTGTGAAGGAAAACTCCCTCAGCCATATAGATTGCTCCCGATTCGTCTGTGGTGAACGCCGAAATGGCATGGTGGGTGTCATGATCGTCGAATCCGCTGAGAAGTATTTCTTTACGGTCTGCCTTGTCATCGCCGTTTTCATCGATCAGGATGATCAGGTTGTTTCCTTGGGAAACATAGACTCCCTCAGGAGCGATCTCGAAGCCGACTGGTATGTGCAGATTATCTGCAAAAGTGGTCTGTCTGTCTGCCTTACCATCTCCGTCCACATCCTCTAGGATGATGAGTTTGTCGGATGGTCTGGGATCGCCGGGTTTATAGTGCGGATAGCTTGGCATGGTGGCTACCCACAGTCTACCTTTGTTGTCAAACGAAAGTTGGACAGGATTCGCCAAGTCAGGAAATTCTTCTTCTGATGCAAAAAGCTCGATTTTGTAGCCTTCAGGGACTTTCAAAGTGCTTAAAGCATCTTCTCCATACTTGTATTCCAGGCTACCGTTGGCTTGAGGATTGTAATTGGTTTCCACCTCAGGGAGCGGTCTGGTTTTTGCGTCTGCGCCAACTAGATCTTTCACCTTTCCGGAGGCAGCTTCCCAAATGGCGGTATCGCGAATGGCGGTCATCTGACGGATTTTTTCCAGTTCGAACGGATAATTATCCGGACCAAAGGGATCGTATCTCCGGCCAAATACATGAACTCCATTCGGAATTTTGTAGTCATTGGTCCACATCCAGTTTTTCTCCATCACGGCTTGATGAATCAAATCCCGGTTATCTTCCGCTTTTCGGTCTTCTTTTCCAAACAACTTATCGGCAAGAAAAACGGCCAGTTTAGCGTAGCCGGCTTCATTGAGTTGCGAACCATCGATGGTAAGGGGTTCATCCGATTGGGAGTACCACTTTTGACTTTCTGCGAAAGCATCCACAAATACAAGTTCATGCTTTGCGGCCAGTTCTTTGATTGCATCGGTATAAAGCTTTAGATTTTCGTTTTCCTTTTTTCCGTCAGGAACGTCCTTTATCGCTGTGATATCTTCAAAAGCAATGGGAGATACCAAAGCGAGCTGAGGAGCAGTTTTGCCGTTATATTGTTGGGATTTGGAGTGACGAATCCAGGCTTCGAGTTCTGCTTTGAAGTTTTCCAATCCATCCTGACCCTGAAACGATTCATTGAACCCAAAGAACCCAATCACAATATCAGCCTGAAGTCGTGTCAGCCACTGATCAGGTTTCTCCAAAAAGCCCTCGCTTCCTGATTTAGTGGCAAATTCTGTCTGAAAATCGGCAGCACCCGGAAAGGCCCAGGGGTCATTGGTGCCGGATCGGGGACGGAAGCCGGGTGTATCGCCCGGATCGCAGAGGTTTCTTATAAATAAGGTGCTATCAGGATAGCGTAGGTGTAATTCAGTTTCAAAAAGTCCATAATGCATCATCCTGGAACCGAGATTGTTTCCAACAAGCGTGATTCGTGAGTTTTTTCGGATTTCTAGTGTTTTTTCTTTGGTACAGGCTGAAAAAAAGAATAGGCTTAAAACAAAAAGGACTTGGCCAAGGCGCATTTTGGGTGAGTTCATAGGGTTATTTGAAATATGAATTAAGTATAGGGAGAAAGATGGTTAATTACAACTCCTATATATATAAGTGAGTTTAATATAGTTAAAACCAAAGGCACAATTATGGGTATTTAAAAACCTTCTATAAATGATATATTATATCAGTCCTGTAGTATCCTGTTATTTTATTTTTTTACATAGAAGGATAGTGAAAAAACGATAAAATGAAACTTATTTTTTTCTATTACCATCCTGTCCTGTCCTGCTCCAAAACCATGATTTGTAATAAGTTTTGCAGGATTGGGCAGGATAGGGACTGTTATTTATATGGTGTAATTGGGTGGAATTATTTTCAATACAATTAAACCCGTTCCTATGAATAACCACTATCTATCTAAGATGAAAGTCCGGCTAGTCGGATTTTTGTTGCTTATGTTTTGCATAAGCGTAACGAGTTTTGGGCAGACCCAATCTGTCCGGGGTGTAATCACATCCGAAGGAGAACCGGTACCGGGCGCTCTGGTCCTGGTCAAAGGAACCCAGCGTGGTACGGTCACTGACATCGATGGAAATTTTTCCATTGAGGCTGCCGCAGGTGAAACTTTGGTAGTCAGTTTTGTAGGCTATACCACAAAAGAAGTGGCCGTAATAGGAGGACAAACTACCTACAATGTGACACTGGATCTTTCCACCTCGGACCTTTCCGAAGTAGTGGTAGTCGGCTATGGTAGCCAAATAAAAAAGGAAGTGACCGGTTCCATTCAGTCAGTCAACGGAAAAGAATTGGCCGACTTGCCGGTGTCTTCTATAGCGCAAAAACTTCAGGGCAGACTTGCTGGTGTTCAGATAAATCAGACAACCGGTCGTCCGGGTCAGGGGATGAATGTCAGAATCAGAGGCCAACTATCAGTCTCCGGAGGAAGTGCCCCGCTCTATGTGGTGGATGGATTTCCAATTACTGGAGATATTAATTCCATCAACCCGGATGAAATCGAGGACATTTCTGTGCTGAAAGATGCGGCCTCCACCTCACTTTATGGTTCGAGAGCTGCTAATGGTGTAGTTTTAATCACAACCAAAAAGGGAAAAGCTGGCCTAACCAGTGTTAATTTAAATGTTTTCACAGGCTTCCAGCAGGTACCTGAACAAGGGAGGTTGGAAATGATGAATGCAGAGGAATTTGCTCAATTTAAAAAAGAGTACTACGAAGATGCCGGACAGCCTGTTCCTGATGTTTTTCAAAATCCTGCACAATACCGGGGGAAAACCAATGATTGGTACGGTGCCATGCTGGAGACCGCTCCGATCACCAGTTACAACTTAACGGTTACATCAAATAAAGAAAAAGTCAATACAGCGATTATTGCCGGCGTGTTTGATCAAAAGGGAGTGGTAAGAAATACGGATTATGAGCGATTTTCACTACGAATGAATACAGATTATGCAATTTCGGATAAAGTAAATATTGGAGTCAATGTCGCCCCAAACTACGTAAAAGACAATACGCCACGAACTGACGGTTCTAGAGGAACGGGCATTTTGTTTAATGCCTTGCATACTTGGCCGGTCATGCCGATATATGATGAGGAAGGAGAATTGACCTTCTTCAATCGCTTTCCGGCAAATACAGGTAACATTTTTGCGTATCCCAACTGGCTAAGATCTGCTGACGAAATCACCAATGAAACACTGGTAGTCAGTGTGTTAGCAAATACTTACGCGGAGTGGAAACCGATAAAAGGTTTATCAGTAAAATCAACTTTTAATGCTGAAACTCGGAATTCAAGATTTTTCTCTTTCAACCCATCCACAGCTACCTCGGCAATCAACGTTGCGATTCCTACCGTTGCGGTTTCTGTTCGGGATGACATCGAAGATTTTTCCTGGTTGAATGAAAATATCGTGACTTATGATAAGTCTATCGGTGATCATAACTTCCAGGTCTTAGGTGGTTTTTCCAATCAGACATTCAGAAGAGACCGTACCCGAGTTCAGGCAGATACCTATGCGGATGATCGCCTTCCTACCATCCAAGGTGCTTTAAACATCAACAGAGGCGGTACCATCAGTGGTGTGGAAGAATGGTCGCTAACCTCGGTCTTTTCCCGATTGACCTATAATTTCAAAAGCAAATACCTGTTTACTGCTTCAATGAGAGCGGATGGTTCCTCTCGATTCGGTGCAGATAACAGATGGGGAGTATTTCCCTCCACTTCTGTGGGTTGGGTGCTTTCTGACGAAGGGTTCTTAGCGGACAATCCGACTATTTCATTTACTAAGTTAAGAGCCAGTTATGGTGTTACGGGTAATAATAATATCGGTAACTATACTTCTTATGCCTTGGTCAATAATACCATCAACACGGTATTTGGAAATACAATTGTACCCGGTGCAGCCATCACTTCACTTCAAAACAATAACCTGGGATGGGAGACCACCTCACAGTTTGATATCGGATTGGACTTGGGACTTTGGGATGACAGAGTGTCCTTTGTCTATGATTTCTATACTAAAAACACCACCAACTTGCTCTATGCGGTGCAGATTCCTCAGGAGTCCGGCTTTACCAATTTCAATGATAACATCGGAGAAATTAAGTTTTGGGGACATGAATTTGCGATAAACGCAATTCCGGTAAACACATCGAATTTCAGATGGAGTGTGAATGCAAACATCTCCTTCAACAGAAATGAGGTGATTGCTTTGGCAGATGGGATTGACAGAGTTTACGGTCAGTTTCACATTACCCAAGTGGGCAAGCCTTTTGGTCAGTTTTATGGCTTAAATAAATTAGGGAATTATGCAAACGCTGAGGATTTGGCCGATTCTCCAAAGATTCCAGGAAGATCTACTGTCGGTAGCATCAAACTGGAAGATGTGAATGGAGACGGGGTGATCACTTTTGGGGGAGACAATGACGATCGAACAATCATCGGAAATCCATTTCCGGATTTTGTGTATGGAATTGTAAATAATTTCACATTTAAAAACTGGGACGCCAGCATAACAGCCTCAGGATCTGAAGGTAATGAGCTTTACATGAGGCACCTATTCAGTACAGCGAATCTGGATGGGGTGTTTAACATGGTGAGAAGAGCAAGGGATAGATTTAGGTCACCTGAAAACCCCGGTGCGGGAATCTTTGGGACCACGGTAGGTGGAGGTAATGTCACCGGTGTGGAGCGTGATTGGCCAAACAGCAACTTTGTATGGGATGCGTCTTATTTCACTATTCGAAATATCACTTTAGGTTATACCTTCAAAAAACTTCCAAAGTCTGTGAAATCTGCAAGAGTCTATGCCTCTGGACAAAACCTTTGGGTATTTACACCCTACTGGGGAGGCTCCAATCCTGAGGTCAGTATGCAGGATAATGGGCAGGGGGATGGAGGAAACTTAAGCCCTGGTATCGATCTGGCAGGATATCCAGTGCCTCGCACGATTACCTTCGGGGTTAATGTGAACTTTTAATCTCCGGGTATCAGACAGTTTTATTAAACTCCAAAAGACAAAAAAATGAAAAAATATATCATAGGATTACTTTCAGCCAGTTTGTTTCTGACCAGCTGTGAAGACTTTCTGACCGTGGTGCCTGAGACACAGTTGAGCTCGGCCACTTTCTTTAAAAATCAGAATGACTTTGAGCAAGCTGTCAATGCAGCTTATTCCCCATTGCGTACCATTACCAACGATCGTTCTTGGCTTTTGTCGGAAATGCATTCAGACAATACCTACTACGTGCGAAATGTACTTTTCGGAGCTGTAGATAATCAGGAAGATTTGGCGGATTTTTCGGTGCCTGAATCAAATGGGACTACTGCAAATGTACACGTACTCAACCAATGGAGACAGGATTACCTGATTATTGCCAGGACTAATCAAATTTTGGCATTAATTGATGAGGTGAATTTTGATGCTGCGGTCAAGGGTAATTTGAAAGGCCAGGCCCTTTTTCTAAGAGCTTATGCCTACTTTGAATTGGCTCGGTATTTTGGAAGTGTTCCGCTTCATCTTACACCAGTTGCAGTAAGATCAGAGGCGGCTTTGGATTTGTCTCCGGAACCGGCAGTTTATGCTCAGATTGAGACTGACTTGGTGGCCGCTATTCCACTATTGCTTGACAAAGCTGCCCAGCAACCAGGACGGGTAACCTCCGGTGCTGCACGTACGCTATTGGCAAATGTCTACATCAATCAGAAAAAGTGGGCAGAAGCCGAGCAGGTCTTGAGTCCGGTAATATCCAGTGGTCAGTATACCTTGATGGCTTCTTATGACATGGCCTTTTCTGAAAATGCTGCGAATAAAAACAATGCGGAGTCAGTTTTTGAGGTTCAGTTTATTGAAGGAGCGGCAGGATTACAGGGAAATTTCATGTATCAGTTTATGCCCAGGCCTATATCAGCTGCCGAACTTCAGCCGATTATGGGGACTAACAATGCCCAGCCGATCGACGGTGAAGGAAATAATATTCCAACTCCGGATATTATTGCGGCTTATGAAGAGGGAGACCTGAGAAAAGATGCATCTATCGGTTACGTCTTTTTGGCAGGAGCTTTTCAGGATCCAAAAACTTTACCCTACATCAAAAAATTCGAAAGCGCGCATTCCCAGCATAACAATCACGGAATGAACTTTCCGATTTACCGTTACGCGGAGGTTTTACTGTTCATGGCAGAGGCTCTAAATGAGCAGGGTAAAACAGCTCAGGCCATTCCTCTACTCAACCAAGTCAGAAGTAGAGCAGGACTGGCAGCAACCACCGCCTCAGGTCAAGCTGATGTCCGCGAGGCTATTTTCAAGGAAAGAAGAGTTGAATTGGCATTTGAAAACAAGCGCTGGTTTGATATTCAGCGGACAGACCGAATTCAGGAGATTATAGTTCCGTTCGGTCAGCGGGTAGTGGCAAACCCCAGAGCCTATTATTATCCGCCGATTGCCGGAGCTGTACCTCGAAACAATGTGTTTACAAATCTTAATAAGTTTTATGCTTATCCCGCAGCTGAATCTGATTTGAGTCCTTATTTCTAAGTTGGTTTTCTTCAATTCAAATAGCCCGACATCCGGTAAGATTGTTATAATCCGAAAGTTGTTGGGTTATTTTCTTCCTACCCCGAGATAGCAGGACAGTTAAATACTTGACAGAAAGTAAATAGCTTTCGTGAATGGCTTTTCCCCTGAATAAATATTCCT
The DNA here is from genome assembly GCF_900108085.1 of Algoriphagus boritolerans DSM 17298 = JCM 18970. GTDB lineage: Bacteria > Bacteroidota > Bacteroidia > Cytophagales > Cyclobacteriaceae > Algoriphagus > Algoriphagus boritolerans. The sequence continues at coordinate 10,259 of NZ_FNVR01000012.1, read as the reverse complement.
CAACTTGAACTCTATAAAATCAAGCATGTCGTAACCGACACATAGTGGAATGATTATCATTTATTTGAAGATTCCTCTCGATAGCTATCGGGATGGCCATTGAAAATCAAATTTTAAACAGATTAAATTTTATTTACCCGCAATTCAATAATCCCAAAAAAATATGTTTCGCAAAAGCACGCTTAAGAATCTTTTCCTCCTTATTGGAGTACTGGCAATTTCAGTTGCCTGCTCCAAAAAAGAAGAAGAATCTGGCCGGAAGCTTACCGGCAATCCTAAAATAGACAAGCTAAAGCTTCCGGACGGATTTGTAGCCGAGCACCTCTACAGCCCAGGTATGAATGACCAAGGCTCCTGGGTGGCGATGACTTTCGATAACAAAGGAAGAATGATCACTTCTGACCAGTACGGATTTTTATACCGATTGGAACTTCCCCCTGTAGGTTCTGATAGCACGGTGAAGCCTAAAGTCGAAAAACTGATCGTTGGAAATGTAGCCGAACCCCAAGTGGGTATGGGTTATGCCCAAGGCTTGCTTTACGCCTTCAATTCACTGTATGTAATGGTGAATCACAACCCGAATGAAACTTTCAATCAGCCGACTGGACTTTATCGAATCCAGGATTTGGATGGTGATGATCAATTTGAGACAGTCACTCAAATCCGTGAACTGAAAGGCCAACAAGGGGAACATGGGCCTCATAGCATGAAAGTGACTCCTGACGGAAAGGGAATCTATCTGATCGCCGGAAACCACGTGGACGTTCCTGAGATGAATGCTTACCGTCTGCCAAATGTATGGCAGGAAGACAATCTCTTCCCGTTGATCAAAGATCCAAGAGGGCATGCCAACAACAGAATGGCACCGGGTGGATGGATTGCCCGAATCGATCCTGAGGGAAAAGACTGGGAATTGATCGGCGCAGGATTTAGAAATGCTTTTGATTTCGATTACAATGAAGTGGGGGATATCTTCGCTTACGATGCCGATATGGAATGGGATTTTGGTATGCCTTGGTATCGGCCTACACGTATCAACCATGTGACCAGTGGGTCAGAATTTGGTTGGAGAACAGGTAACTCCAAGTGGTCTCCGAATTATCCGGACAATTTACCGGCTGTACTGAATATCGGCCAAGGTTCACCTACCAACGCCATGTTTGGCTTTGGAGCTAATTTTCCAAGCAAATACAAAAAAGCATTGTATGCCTTTGACTGGAGTTTTGGAATTATCTACGCAATCCATCTGACCCCAAACGGTGCTACTTACGATGCTACTGCTGAGGAATTTATTTCAGGTTCCCCGCTTCCATTGACAGATGGAATCATAGGGCCGGATGGGGCATTTTATTTTGCCACGGGAGGAAGAAGGTTGGATTCCGATCTTTATCGGGTGACTTATTCCGGTGAGTTGGATACCTACACTCCCCTCACTGAAGCTGATTTGCCTCAGGAAGCAAAATTGAGAAGAGAATTGGAGCAATACCACAAATCGGGTGCTCCTGCTGAAGGTTTGGAAAAGGCTTGGGCACAACTCGGACATGCTGACCGCTTTGTACAATACGCCGCAAGGATAGTTCTTGAGCATCAGCCCGTAGCTTCTTGGAAAGAAAGGGCTATTGCTGAAACTGATCCGGTCAAAAAGATTCACGCGATTTTGGCTTTAGCACACCATGCCACTGACGCTGATGCAGCCGCCATGCTGACCAGTCTGATGCAGGTGGATTACACAGGATTAAATGCAAAAGACAAGCAGGATCTGCTCCGAACGATAGAGGTGATTCTCTATCGCTATGACAAAGGTGCTGCACCTGTGAAGCCTCAATTAATTGCTTATTTGGATCCAAACTACCCTGCAAATGACAACATGCTTGATCGTTCGCTCAGCATTTTGATGGTACACCTTGATGCGCCATCAGCGGTGGAGAAGACTCTTGCTTTGCTAAAGACTGCCAAAGATGACCCTGATTACCAGAAGACATTTACTGCTTCTTCGGATTTGATTTTCAGAAATCCCCAGTATGGAATGGACATCGCCAATATGCTTGCCAATGTTCCACCTGCACAGGCGACATTTTACGCCACAGTTTTGGGTGGTGCTGACAAAGGTTGGACTACCGCACAGCGGGATGAATATTTCTCCTGGATCAACAATGCCTTAACTGCCTATAAGGGCGGAAGAAGTTATGTCGGCTTTATAGATCGTGCGAGAAAAATGGCACTTGCTAGTGTAGATCAAGCTGATTTTGAGAAATATGATGAAATGTCAGGGGGGAAAATGCTTACAGCGAATGGAAATGACATCATCGAAACAGGTGTTCAGCCGGAAGGTCCAGGCAGAAGATGGACAGTGGAAGAAGCTGAACCTTTGGTGGCAAATTTATATGGCCGAGACCTCGTTAAAGGTAAAGCCATGTATGCTGCGGTACTTTGCCAATCCTGCCATACCATGCAGGGTGAAGGAGGAGCCATTGGGCCTGATCTGACTCAGTTGGGTACCAGATTCTCACCTAAGGATATTTTAGTAGCAACGATCAATCCCAGTGAAACGATCTCTGATCAATATCATGCGACTGTTCTGGAACTCAAGGAGGGCGGATCCATTGTAGGCAAACTGAATGATGAGGATGATGCAAACTATTACCTTTCTCAAAATCCCTTTGCTCCCAATGATATTAAGACAATCCCTAAAAACACCGTGGTCCTCAAGAAAAACGCAGAGGTATCCATCATGATGCCAGGCCTGATCAATAGGTTAAACGAAGAAGAACTCAAGGATTTGATGGCTTACTTAATATCAGGGGGAAATGCAGATCATGCTGTTTACAAGCAACCAACTGCTCAGAAATGAATCACTTAACTTTTAATACAAGGAAATGCCCATGAGAAAAGGTTCTCACACTGGGGAATGTCCCGATACCTATCGGGAATCAAGGGCATTCCATCTGACCAATAAAAATCAAATTATAAACAAATGAAATTAGCTGTAATAGTCACAGTTGCGGTCTTATCCGTCGGCTGTATTTCTTCCAAAGTAGAAAATGCGGACTTCGAATCCATCTTTGATGGTAAAACGCTGAATGGCTGGGAATATGATCCAGTCTATTGGACAGTCAAAGACGGTGCAATGGTGGGGGAAATCACACCTGAGACAATATTGAAAAACAATACTTTCATCATTTGGAAAGGTGGGGAATTGGGAGATTTCGAATTGAAAATGGATTACTGGGTTTCCGAAACCGGTAATTCAGGCGTTCAATATCGAAGTGATCGATTTACCGAAGTGCCATTTGCCCTGAGAGGCTATCAGGCTGATATTGACGGAGGAAACCGCTATACCGGTCAAAACTATGAAGAGCGGAAACGAACCACTTTAGCCTACCGAGGTCAGAAGACTAGAATCACTTCTCAACCGGACAGTATAACTGAAGTTCGCGGCTATGTAGAGCGTAATGCCTGGAAAGGTTTAAACTTGGTTGCTGATCTTGGAGATCGTGATCAACTCGGTGCCTTAATCAAAAAAGGCGATTGGAACAACATCCACTTGGTGATCAAGGGTAACCTGCTACGGCATTATGTTAATGGTACGCTTATGAGTGAAGTTACTGATGACGATACCAAAAACAGGATGATGAAAGGACTAATCGGGATGCAGGTGCACGTCGGCCCTCCGATGAAAGTGATGTTTAAAAACATTGAATTGAAAAGGCTATAAGCTGAATAGCTTTAAAAACACCTAGGCGCGGAGAAATCTGCGCTTTTTTTCTATTCTGTTTTGGCAACTCTTTTCTGGAGTGATTTTTTGACGAGTGGCCTGCTACTTTTTGTCTTTTTGGCTAACTTCCTTTTCTGTCATTTTTGAGCAACCCGCATAGGACAGGATAGTCTCAGAGTGGCTTTTTTATAGGTTACCAAACGTATTGTAATTTCCAAAATGAACCTTAAAGATCCCAGTTCTTGGAAGTATAAACTCTCCAATTCCCATCAAATCGGCGGAATCGAAACATCCATCCTAGACAACGGTCCAGGGAAGGGAGTTAGAATCGCTTGGGTCAATACAGGCACGGGACTCCGATATAAGTTGGTCTTAGATCGGGGAATGGATATTCTGGATGCATTTTTCAATGAAAATAACCTCACATGGATTTCTCATGCAGGGTTGACTGCACCCCAGCCTTTTTCAAATCAGGGAATTGATTGGTTGAGGACTTTTGGTGGAGGCTTGCTGACTACCTGTGGACTTTCCAATGCCGGACCGCCAAATACAGATGAGACTGGCTCTTGTGGTTTGCATGGAAATTATTCCAATCTTCCCGCTGAACTGATTTCTGTCAAGCAGCCTGATATTTTCACAGGTGATTTGAGCTTTGAGATTGTAGCCAAAGTTAGGGAAACCACCACATTTGGGCCAAGTTTGGAGCTGTTGAGACGTATCTCTGGGACACTTGGTTCAGCACAAATACGCATCAAAGATACCGTCACCAATCGGGGAAATTCTCCTGCCCCCCACATGATTTTATATCATATCAATTGCGGTTGGCCACTGATCGATGAAGGCACGCGGATAGTTTGGCAAGGAGAGAAAAAGCCCAAGCCCACAGACGTCAACAACACAGATTTCAACCGGAAGCATGAGTTTACCCGTTGTGCAGCACCGATGGATGAACATGCGGGATTTGGAGAAGATGTGGCTTTTATCGATCCCAAAGCTGATTCCAGTGATCAAGTGACTTGTGGCTACGCAAATGACCAGTTGGAATTGGCATTGAAGATAACCTTTTCCAAAACCCAAATGCCCTGGCTGATCAACTGGCAGCATTGGGGGAAAAACGAGTACGTCACCGCTTTGGAACCGGCAACTCATCCACCCATCGGACAAGCTGCGGCACGGGAAAACGGTACCTTGATTCTATTGGAGCCCGGAGAGCGTAGAACCTATGATCTGGTGATGGAGGTGCTGTCGGGAGAGAAAGCAAAGGGATTTAAGATATAAAAATTACGATGCTTCGACTACGCTCAGCACAGGCTTACAAGACTAATTGTAATATTCAATCTTAACAATTGACAAATTAACGCTTAACAACTATCGAATATCGAATGATGAATTTCGAACATCGAAGAATAGTACAACAATAACCAATAACTAATAACTAATAACCAAATACTGAATATCGAATATTGAATATCGAACATCGAAGAAAGTAACCCAATAACAAATAACCATACCCTCACCATGAGCCTAGCAAAAAAAGCCCTTGAACAGGGCGAAGGAATACTGAGATTAACCCCAACCTGGGTACCACGTTCGTTCTGCGTACCCGGTCGACGAATCAAGTTGCATCCCGATGATTACTATTCCTTTGGAGGAATGCGGGGCGGAATCGATGAACGCTGGTTTTCTTCAACTACACCCGCAGAAAACGGTCCCCTTACCTCCAAAAACGAAGGGTTGAGTCATATCGCCTTTGAAGAGGGTGGCAAGACCCAACTTTTTCTTTTGAAAGATGCCATCGATGAATTGGGTGCTCAGATCGTTGGTTCCAGACTTTGGAATCAATACAAGTCTTGGCCGATGTACTCCAAGTTTTTTGACAACATGGGTCCACTTCCGCATCACATTCACCCCTCGGATGAATTTGGGAAGCTGACCAATCAAAACGGCAAACCGGAAGCGTATTATTTCCCGCCTCAGGTAAATAATCATGGTGGAGATTTTCCTTTTACCTTCCTTGGCATCGCGCCGGGTACGAGTAAAGAGACCATTCTTCAGTGTCTGAAAGATTTCAAAAAAGGAGACAATAAAATCACAAATTACTCCCAGGCTTTCCGTTTGCAACCGGGAACTGGCTGGGATGTTCCTCCAGGAATGCTCCATGCGCCGGGTTCACTTTGTACCTATGAGCCGCAGAAAGCGTCGGACATTTTTGCGATGTATCAATCTCTGGTCAACGAGGCGATTATCCCGGAGGAATTACTCTGGAATGCCACTCCAAAGGACCGATGGGGAGACTATGAATTGCTCGTGGATATGATTGACTGGGACCTCAATGTGAATCCTAACCTGATGGACAATCACTACATGGAGCCAAAGCCTGTTCATTCAGTGAGCGAAATGCATGCAGCTGGCTATCATGAAAACTGGATTTGCTATCGATCCCATGACTACAGTGCTAAAGAATTGACAGTCTTACCGGGACATTCGGTAGTGGTCAAGGATGCTGCGGCTTATGGTATGATCATGATGCAGGGCTATGGCAAAATGGGAGCTTGGGATATTGAGACTCCAGCCTTGATTCGCTTTGGTCAATTGACTCATGATGAGTATTTTGTCTCCGAAGATGCAGCCAAAGCTGGGGTGAAGATCACTAATTTGTCTAAAACAGACCCGATTGTGATGCTGAAACACTTCGGGCCTAGAAACCCGGATTTAGCAATTTCTTAGTCAACGGTCCACGGTCGACAGTCCACAGATGCCCTTGAGAAACTTCTATCTTGGTCTTGAGGTAAGAAATTTCAAGCTGTGGGCGGTGGTCTGACTACAGTTGACAAAAAAGTTTACTGTCCGATAACATTTATTTTGTCGAACGTTAATTTTCAAATTTTACAATCTTTCAATTTTCAAATCCCAAAATAACCATGAACAACTTCCCAAAAATCCACAACGCAACCTGGCCGGGATTGGTGGGCAAAGGCCCCGATTCCGAACCGGTCATTCCTTTTGATAGGCTCCTATCCATGACCGCTGCAGCGGAAGTAAACGGAGTGAAATTTGACGGAATTGATGTGGGCTTGCTCGAACCGCATTTTGACTTGAATAATCCTGACGAGGCTAAAAAACTTGCTGATAAAGTTTCCAAATACAATCTTAACGTAGGTTCCCTTGTCGCACCAATTTGGGCAGGGTCTGCCATGGGCACAACTGATCAGCGAAAGACTTTTGTTGATATGGTTCGCAAATCCTGTGAATTTGGCCAAAAGCTGAAATCACTGGGGGTGAGACATTATGGTGTTGTACGGATCGACTCTGCTGCCGGAGTTTCCGATTGGGCAAAAGATCCGGTTGCAAATACGAAGCAAATTGCTGAGACATTCCGTGAGGCTTGCGATGTAGCAGCGGGATTTGGTGAGAAATTGGCCGCAGAAGGTGAAATCTGCTGGGGCGCGATGCATAGCTGGAAGCACATGGTAGAATTACTGGAAATGGTAGATCGGCCAAACATCGGTTTTCAGGCAGACATGTCGCATACCTTCCTTTACACGATGGGTTACAATGCACCCGAGCATCGCATATTGGCTACGGATGCAGATCTGAAGGATCGGGAAGCCATCAAAGCGGCATTAAAAACGGTGACGAATGCGCTACGTCCTTGGACGATTGACTTCCATGTCGCCCAGAACGATGGTTCTGTTTTCGGTTCAGGCTCCCATGACAAAACTGGTCGACACTGCCAGGCCACTGATCCAAATGGTGTCTTGGACATTGCCCATGATGCCGGTTATTGGCTTCGAGACGAAAAAGGTCAGTTAACCAAAGCTTTCCAGCACATCTGCTGGGATGGCTGTATGTTCCCAAATGCCGTGATGGAAAATCAGCAGACCTGGAATGATATCCTGGCGGCGATGGTGAAGGTGCGGGAAGCACATGGATGGCGTGGCTGAGGTAAGAAGTAAGTCGTAAATAGTAAAAAAGTACGATTTACGAAGTGCGAATTACGAGGGTCAGGAATTTGGTAGCCTTATTTTAAGAATTTGAGCTTTTGAAATGGGAAACCTTACAACCTTTCAACCTTACCAATTTCCAACCCAATTTTCCAATCTTTCAATTTTCAAATCTTTCAATTATGTCAAAAAAACAAATCAGAATCGGACTGATCGGCACAGGGCTGATGGGCCGAATACATACCAATGGCTATAAGCGTTTGTCGGACTTTTTCCCGGAATACGAATACGTACCCGTGCTTCAGGCTTGCTGCTCCCGAAAAGCTGAGCGAGCGCAAGCATTTGCCGATCAATGGGGTTACAAGTCCATTGAGACGGACTGGCGAAAAGTAATTGAACGTGACGATATCGATGCTGTGGATATCTGTACGCCAAACGATTCCCACGCTGAAATCGCCATCGCTGCCGCCAAAGCGGGCAAGATGATTCTCTGCGAAAAGCCTTTGGCTCGAACTGTGGACGAAGCAGAAGAAATGTTAAAAGCTGTGGAAGCAGCCGGTGTGAAAAACACCGTTTGGTACAACTACCGAAGAGTTCCCGCGGTGACTTTAGCAAAAAACATTGTCGCTTCCGGGAAGCTTGGGAAGATTTTTCATTACCGGGCCAACTTCCTGCAGGATTGGACGATCAATCCTGATCTTCCGCAAGGAGGCGACGGAACTTGGAGGCTGGATGTCGATGCTGCGGGTTCGGGTGTGACGGGAGACCTTTTGGCACACTGCATCGATACTGCGATGTGGCTCAATGGAGGAATCAAAGACGTATCAGCAATGACAGAAACGTTTGTTAAAGAACGGGTTCATGTGGGTTCCGGGGAAAAGCAAAAAGTCGGAATCGACGATGCCTGTATTTTTCATTGCCATTTTGATAACGGTTCCTTGGGGCTATTCGAGGCGACTCGCTATGCCCGTGGCCATAAGGCACTTTATACGTTTGAGATCAATGGGGAGCATGCTTCGATCCGATGGGATCTACATGATTTGACCCGATTGGAATATTTTGATCATGGTGATGAAAGTCAAGTAAGGGGATGGCGATCCATTCATGTGACGGATGGGGATCATCCATATATGAAGCGCTGGTGGATTCCGGGAACTTCCATCGGCTATGAGCATTCCTTCATCCATCAGGTTTCTGATTTCTTCCTGAGCTTGCAGACCGGTGAACCTTGTCATCCTACTTTCAGAGATGCATTTGAAACCCAGAAAGTATGTGAAGCAGTCATCGAATCAGCCAACTCCAGATCATGGAAAGATACCGGAGTGGAGTGGGTGGAGAAGGTTTGAAGGCTTAAGTATGAAATCTGAAAAAATCCAAGTCGAAAGGCTTGGATTTTGCTTTATTTATAAGTCATAAGCTGAAGTGCTCTTGTTTTTTTGGGAAAATTGAACAAGAATTTTAGTAGCTTCCTTAAATGTAAAAAAAGAACCATCGGCTGAATCTATTCAGAATTTAAACCGTTTAGCAATTAAATCGTGACTTTAAAATATGAAGCAATTATTTGAAATAGAGACTGATAAGCCTGAAATATTGGATGAGTTCAGGGAACTTGCGCGTAAGTATAAGCTGAGCTTCCGAGAATGGAAATTGACCAAAAGTGAAAATCCATCTCCGAGCGGTGATCTATTTTTTGACAATCCTGAAAATGTCAAGGAAATTCTTCGAAGAAAAAAAGAAATGGAAACTGGAGATATTGAGTCAGTAACGCTATCTGAAGAAGCATTTAAGAAGCTTATGGAAGGAATATGAAATTTAAAATTGTTTTTCTTCCAGATGCGATAAAGGATATTGAGAAAATCATTAAATCTGGAAATAAACCGTTAATTAAAAAGTTAAAAAAACTTTTAGAAGAACTTGAAGAACATCCAGAAACGGGAACAGGCAAGCCAGAGCGTTTGAAAAATAACCTTTCAGGATTCTGGTCAAGAAGGATAAACCAAGAACACCGCCTCGTTTATTCCATTGATGGGGATAAAGTAATAGTTACAGTGGTTTCAGCTTTTAGCCATTATTAAGTTGTTTGAAATGATAGGGGCATTTTAAACTTCCATACCCTCAAAACTCCGAGTCGAACCGCTTGGAGTTTTTTTATACCTGATTATTTCATGCTTGAATAATAAAATAAGCAGTTAGTTTTTTTGTCTAAAAATTTCTTCAAATTCTTTTTGGAAAATTAAAACGAAAATAATTTCTTAGGAGCAATAAACTATTAATTCTATGTTATACAAACCAAACCAAACCAAACCAAACCAAACCAAACCAAACCAAACTAAACCTTTATTTAGTTTATTTGGTATTCTGATCGCAGTCTTGATGGGATGGCTGGCTACTTCCTGTATAGAGGAAGAAATTGAGCAAGTTTCTGAGCTTAAAAATTCAGAGATTGAAGCGGCTAAATCCTGGTATGACGCCTTTGAGATGCAAAATCAAGGGGATGAAAATGCCAGAAAGGTCAAAAATGGCAAAGGAAAACCAGACTGGTCCAAATCCAAGGTGTACCATCAATCTGATGGAAAGAAGGTGATTGAAGTACAGTTTGA
>NZ_FNVR01000018.1:26863-91317 GCF_900108085.1 Algoriphagus boritolerans DSM 17298 = JCM 18970 | reverse complement strand
ACCACATCGACATCTGACAAGGTATAGATGGTTTTAAGCAACAGGTACTTAAACATCCGAACAGGGCTTTGAGCCATACGTCCGTTATTAGTACAGTATTTATTAACCAGCTCTTGGTAAACAAAACTAAAATCTATGATGTCATTAATCTTTCGAAGAAGATTGTCCTTTGGCACTATCAAATCATAAATGGAGCCATACTCACTGAACTTAATCTTTTGTTGATGTAACAGCATGAAATTGAGTATTTTATACACAAAAAGATACAAAAAAAGGTGTAGAAAAGTAATTTTCTTACACCTTTTTTTACTAACAATTAACCATTAAAGGACTTTTTCAGTGGCCTCCCTTTCGACATGGGTTCCTTTTGGCTGATTATTTTTAATAGAATTTGTATCTGTAATCCTTCACCTCCGCCAGATCCTGTAATGCCATCATGATTTGATAGGTCATTCGCTGGGAACCAGATTGGCTTAATTGAGCCTGATAAGAAGTATAATCTCCGATTTCTGAAGAAGGAGTCAGATTATTCAACCTCCCCACCAAGACTCCTATATCTTCCTGTACAGGCTTGGTAAGTTGCCCTGATGCCTGTAGCCCAAAGATTGCTCCGACAGCTTTAGGCGCAAATCCAACTCCAGGAATGACCGAAGCGCTCAGTCTTAAATCAGGAATTTCATTGATTGAAGCGTCTGCAAAAACGGCTTTCATCTCTTCCAGTGTAGTCTTTCCAGCCAGTTTTTCAGCAATCAAAGCTGCCTTCTTTTCATTTCTTACCAGCTGCTCTACCTGCTCTCTTACATCCTCAAGCTTTGCTTTTCCTTCTTCTTTTTTGCTGACAATCGTAGCTACTACATAAGAATTGTCCAGTTCAAAGACCTCAGACACTTCACCTTGTGAACCCTCCCCAAAAGCCCAAATAATCACTTCACGTGCATTTTGAAGGTTATTGAGGTTTCTGGAAGTGGCGTCTACATTATTGGCTTGTAGGATTCTGTACCCTTTTTCAGTGGCATTTTCAGTAAACTCATTCCGGTTTCCGCTTTCAGCTGCAAATGAATCTGCATTTCTAAATGCCTCATTCCTGGTGGCATCAGAAGCTGCCAACTCCAATTCCAAAATTGCCAATTTGGTGTAAGTTGAGCTTGGGAGTGCTGTGACTTCAATGATATGATATCCGTATTCGGTTTCAACCAAATTAGGCAATAGACCAGTAGACTTAGCCGCATAGGTTGCAGCCGCGAATGGCTCCACAAAGTCTTCTTTGGCAAACCAACCCAAATCACCTCCGTTTTGCGCGGTACCATCCTGTCCATATTGGCTGGCGGCAGCAGCAAAATTTCCATTTGCTTTAATGTCGGCTAGAACTTCTTCTGCTTGTGATTTTACGGCAGCCTTTCCTGCATCATCCATCCCATCAGTGCTGAACAAGATGTGAGAAGCTCTCATCCTCGCGGTACCTTCATATTGCTCGCTCACTTTGTATGTAACGTAGGAAGAATTGGGAGTAACATAAGGACCATAGGTCTGACCCACTTGCAAATCAGACACATTTGATGTGAGACTGGTAGGAAGTTCATCTCCCGGTCTGAAAGTGATGAAAGGATTTTGAAGTTCTGAATTTCGGCTTACGAAGACGGAGTCCTCAGTGGAATTTCTTAACTCTTCAGTCAATTCATTGATGCTGGAAATCACACGCGCAGAATCCTCTCCACTTGGCAAAATACTAAAAGAAACATACTCAAGGTTTGCGGTATTTCCGATTTTGAATTTTTCCTGATGCTTATTGAGATAGGCAGTTAAATCTTTGTCTTCGATTTTGACATCACCATCTGCAATTACATAATATGGAATGTACAGTATTGAAGCATCTGCGATAGTGTTGGCTGCTTTATGTTCTAGCTTAGCCTCAGCCGTTGTGAAATATTCAGAAGTAGCAAGTAAATTATCATACTTGATCCGTAATCTGGATTGTGCAAAGAGTTGCTCCTGCTGAGCCCAGCCTGCCTGCTGTGCGGGATCGGCTGTCTCCAAGGTTTGGAGAAAAGAGATTAATTGGTTTTTATCAAATTGGCCGGTCTCCGGATTTACCAGCTGAGCTCTCAGCTCAGGCACGATATTTTTACCTTGAACCATATCCACAAGTTCAGCACTTGATACGGTAAGGCCAAGCTTTTGATATTCCTCGTCAAATACTCGCTCCACAATCATAGCTTGCCACGCTTGCTCTCTAACCGAAACCATTTCAGGCTCGGTAGCGGGACGTCCGGAACGCTGCTGAAACATGGCTTTGAATTCCTCTACTTTGAGAGAATACTCTTCAAGCGTGATTTCTTCTCCCGCTATTTCCCCGACGATATTTTGACTGGAATTGAGCAGACTGGAATTTGGACTCAAGAGATCCCCTCCGAGAAGGAATAAAATCAACCCGCCGGCGATTACACCGATTGCGAGACCTGTCCGCTGTCTTATTTGTTTAATTAACGCCATTTTTAATACTACGCTTTTTAGAAGTGTCGCAAAATAATAGCATTAGGGGCGAAATTCAAAATTTACCTCAGAACAAAGTCTCACCTAACTTAGGTCTGAATCGTTGATTTTCAGCCTGACAGTTTCAATTCTATGGGCCAGTTTGTTCATTATCGTAAAAGTATACTTACCCAAAGTGACGTGTTCTCCTTTGTTGGGAAGATTCTCCGTGAGTGATAATATCAGCCCGGATAGGGTCTCAAAGTCTCCATAGGGCAAATCCCATCCGTATTTATCATTCAGATAATCTATTTCGTGGCGGGCGCTCAATAAATATTCCCCTTCACTGATCTGTTGCTCGATCAGATTATCGTTGTCATATTCATCATCGATTTCTCCAAAAATTTCTTCAATAATATCTTCCATCGAAACGATTCCGCTTGTCCCACCAAACTCATCCACTACTAAAGCCAGGCTTTTTCGCTCCTGAATAAACTGAATAAGAAGTTCATTTGCCAATGCGGACTCGGGGGCTATAATGATCGGAGTAAGAATTTCCTCAATCGTTTTTGGTTTTTTGAAAAGCTCCAATTGATGACAATAACCAATCACCTCATCGATCGTCTCCCGGTAAACAATTACTTTGGAATGCCCACTTTCTTCAAAAACCTTCTTTAATTCCCCAATCGTGTCTTCCACTTCCACTGCAACGATATCAGTTCGAGGAATCATACATTCTCGCACTTTCACTGTTTTAAACTCAATGGCATTGTCAAAGATTTTAGAATCAATTTCCATCCTTTTTTGATTCGAATTTGCCTGACGAAAATGCTCCTTGATGAAGACGTTGAGGTCTGTAACTTTAAAAACAGGTTTCTCTTCATTGTATTCGAGTCGGAGAACTTTGGTGATGAAAAATCTGGAAAGACCTACTATCAACCACACGATCGGATACATGAGGTAATAAATCCCCAGGAATGGTATTGCAAATAAGGCGAGCATGCTGTTGGGATTCAGCATGAAAAAGCTTTTGGGGAGAAATTCACCTGTAATCAAGACCACAATGGTCGAAATTACCGTCTGAGCCAGCAAGATCACCGCTTCATTTTCAGGAAGCACATTTCTCAATGGCTGATCCAACAAAAAGGCCATAAAGATACCGTAAAGCACAAGCATAATGGTGTTCCCAATCAAGGTTGTACCGATAAACTGCCCGGGTTTTTGGACAAATTGGCTGAGAATCCTGCCACTCAAAAGACCTTGCTTACTTTGAAGCTCAATCTGAAGTTTATTGGAGGAGATGTATGCGATTTCTATTCCTGAAAAGAACCCTGAAAAAACAAGCGTCACAACAACATAAATCAAATAGGTAGTATCCATACTTAGCGTTGTTTTTTCTTTTGTTTCGATTTGGGAGACTCTTCTTTCTGCTCTGAAAGTGCTTTGTTACGGCGAAGTTGAAACCAAAATAACAATCCCGCTGCAAACATAAAGATGAAATAGGATCCTCCGATTCCGACTGTCATACTTTGGTGTACGCCAATTATGCTCAATGCCAAAGCCAAAGAAAGAATTAAGACATCTGGTAATTTCATATTATGTAATTTTTTTCAACGGTCATATGGAATCTTCGCATGCACTATAATCATAACTCTGTGTGTCACTTTGGGTCACGTTCGATTTCATATTCCTTCTCCCGGTAAAAGTGTTCGGCTATCCCGCACCTGCTTCAAGGTATATTCTGAGAAACTGTCATCTGCTTCCATCCCGGTTCCATTAAAGAGGGTTTGCCTCTCCTGAATGGTCACAAACTTATCGGTGTAAATTTTCTTTCTTGGTTGATCCCAAAAAATCTCCTCAGTTTGGAGCTTTTGATCTTTGAGTAAATTTTGGATCTGCACGTCACCTTCCCCCCGATACAGGTTTTCGCTTTGGATAAAATATCCACGATCTGCACGCATGGTGGTTTCCAATTGGCCCTCCTTTGTGTAAAACTTAATCTCTATTCCTTCAGGGAATTCAATATTCCCATCCAAAAACTCCAATTGCTTGGCCGCAGTGATTTCTGAACGGACAATAGCGGAGTCACTTTGAACCAAAAAAATATTGGTTGCCGAATTAATTGGCCCATCGTAAACCTTTAGGGCATCAGGATCTATACTTTCCCGGCAGGAAACACTAAATGACCCGAAGAGGATCAGTAAAATAAGAAATCGAAGTTTCACGTCTCAAAGATATAGGATTAGTCTTAGGCTAACGAAAAAAGGCAGCCCTTTGGACTGCCTTTCCATTAAGAATATGAAAATTAATCTCTTGTAGCAAGGGTCACAGTCTCACCTATCCAGCATCCTGTACTAATCGTAGCACCAGGTTGCATTCCCTCTGTGAATAATTCCTCTTTGGATGGAAATCTGGCCTTAGCTTCTCCCATGCCTTTGGAATCACCGGCTCTTTGGTATGCGCCGTATGCTGCAATGAAAATTGACTGATCTTTGGCCCTGCTCTCTCCACCCCTGCAATCATTGCTGGAAGACATATACAGGTCGCCAATTAAGGAATAAGCAGATGCGGTTAGCTCCGGATTTAGTGAAGCTGCCTCTCTCGCGTCAGCTCTTGCCTGAGACTTTCTTCCAGCTTGAGTATGGATTTTCGCCAATTCCATGTGGACTTCACCTCTTTGCTTATCATTCTCAGCCATTGTCAACGCTTTTTCCAAAACCGGTTGAGCCTTTTCGAATTCTCTTGCTGACATGTATTTCATTGCTCTGACTTGAGAAGTGGCGAAAGTTGGGTTTTTGGAGTCAATAAACTCCAAAGCTGCCATGAAGGAATTAGAGTTATAGCACTTATACTGTACCGAATATTTGAAGATCTGATTTGCCAATTCCTCATTGGTCGGATCAGCCGCAAGCTTTGGCCCCATGGTGTTTTCGATAAAATCACAATCGATCAATTCCATGTTTACCAAGATTGATTCAAGATTTGATTTTGCAGAAGCAACATCTTTTCCTTCAGCCTCCAACTTGTCCAATAAGCCATTTGCCGTATCATAAATAGCAAGGACTTGCTCGCCGGTATAGGCGCTGTTGTAAGCATTGTTTCGATAAACAAGATCAAAGTAGGCCGCAACCAATTGAGGGTTACTTATTTTCCCATTTAATTCAATAGCTTTTTCAAAATCAGCTATCACACTTGGAATTCTAGCTTTATCTGATTTGAAGAAAACATATCCGAAATACGCTTTATTTTCGATCCATTTTGGGACATTATTGTAGAGTTCACCTCTTTTCTCATAGATCCACATCACGCTGTCCTGATACACAAGCTTCTGTGCAGGATCTTCTGTCTTGTCAGCAGCTCCCTTGTACACAGTCACGCCATTGATGTAGATAGATTCATTCAACTCAGGTGTATTTACTAAAAGCCAGTTCAAAGGCTTCGTAGCTTCTACAAACTGCTCTGACTTCATGTAGTCAGTATAGGCTGCATTCTGTCCTCTAGCCACACCTTCCAGTGCAGCGTCTGCAGGCCAGTTCCAGCCATCTTGTGCTTGAACCAACCCTGAGAGCAACATGGCCCCCATTACCAGAAGTGTTGATTTAGTTTTCATATTCAGTAAGGTTTTATTCGGTTTCTTTGGTTTGATTCCTGATCGATGTATTACAAGGATTAGGCCTTGATTTATTTTGATTTCTTAAATTATGTTATTCGAATACTCTTTTGTAAAACCAGCTATTGTCATTAAGTGAAAAACCAAGCGTGAAATTTACATAGTTTTCCCGAATCAATCCTTGTTCCAAGGTTCCTCTTTGTCCAACTTTCAACGCTAAGTTTATCATAGACAACTGATTTAAATAAACGGATGTTCCCAGATTCAATCCGAGGTCATTGATATTGGTCTGATTTAAGTAGTATGGGGTTTGCAACCACTCCAATCCAACCCGGAAAGTAGACCGTTGGAACAGATTGTCAAATGACATATAATCCGGCACAAACTGAAATCCCAAAGCAAGCTTTTTGGTCGCCTGAAGATCCAAAGGATCTCCGAAGAAATTTCGATAGGTAGTAAAATCCTGAAATTGACCCTCCACACCTATCGCATATTTATTCATTCTTTCAAATGTCAAACCAAAACCGAACCGGTTGGGAATATAAACACTGCCGGACACATCGTTTGCAATCAAGTCACCGTCTGAATCAGGATCGCTAGCTTCGCCAATCTCTGCAAGTTTTGCAAATCCAGTTCCTTTAATATCTCCAAATTTCTGATAAATGGCGCCAATGTGGATATTACTTTTCTCAGAAGTCTTGATCATGTAATGCAATCCTAATTTATATGCTACATCAGACACGGTCAAGCGCTCATAATACTCAGACGGACTTCCTACCTCCACTCCTTCTGTATCTGTGATTATTAATTGATTGGACCGGATCGTCGAACCAAATAAATAGGAACCGTGAAAACCTATACTGAGATTTTTTGCAAGCAAGTAACCAAAATTGACGTAAGCCTCGGAGATTCCTCCATCGCCACGGAGAAAACTGTTCGCCCTCAAATCTGAATTATCAACAGTACTCTCCACTCTCAGACGATAATTAACACTGGTGACTTGACCCAATCCCATCCCGGAAGTAAACTTTCCGGATTTGATGGGAAATGAGAGCGCCAGATAAGAGAGACCCCCGCCATCGACCAGTGAGTTTTCGGTTCCGTTGTCTACATTCAGTCGTTTATAGTTCAGGGCAGCCTGAAAATTAAAAATAGTATTCCGTGTAGTAATGGCAGGATTGACATTGTTTGCCTGCCATCCCGTTCCATAACTGATGCCCATACCTCCCATCCCTTGATTTTGGGTAAGTCCGGAGTAATTAAACTCTCCGATCCCCAAAGCACTGTAAGTGGATGCGCTGTTTTGGGCACTCACTTCTGAAAATAATAAAAGGGTGCATAATACACCCAGCGACTTCAACCCGTTTTTACTCAACATTGTGGTTTAGAATACAATTCAATCCATGGAGGACTAAATTTGGGACTACAAATATGTGGTCTTTTGCCAATGATTCAAAAGAATGCGAATCTCCCCCGCAGATATATACCTTAATTTCAGGAATTTTAAGACGATAGGCCTCTATTTGGCCCCTCAGTTCAAACTCGACTCCGTACCAAACTCCTGCCTGCATGCAGGAAATGGTTGAATTTCCGGTGAGACTTTCCGGTTTTCGGTCCAAATCCACCATTGGCAGCCGTGCTGTAAAGGCATTCATCGCCTTGGCACGCATCCGAAGACCGGGACTGATAGCACCACCCCGATAGATGGCTAGGTCATCTACAAATTCGACCGTAATGCAACTTCCCAAGTCAATGGCTAAAACGGGCTTTCTTCCAGCCATTTCCCAGGCCCCAATGGCTGCTGCAATCCTGTCAAGCCCGAGTGTTTTGGGAGTCAAATACCCATTCAGGATCGGTAAACTGGTGCTGTGGTCAAGAAATTGAAAAGGAAATGGGATTTTTTCGGATAGATCTTCCTTTGAAAATCTCACCGAACTGATCAGGCACGCCTCAAATTCCATTGCCTCCCAAAAAGTCAATGCTGCCTCAAGCTCTTCAAAATTATGGTCACCGATCAATTCATTTTTTTCAAAAAGAGCAGATTTGATTCGGGTATTGCCGATGTCTATGACCAGGTTTTTCATATCGACCGCAAATTAGACATTATTGAAAAGGAGACTTTTTCCCGCTTAAATTTATCTTTGATTGGCTTCTTTGCTTAACAATCTTTAACCCATGAACTCACAGAAATACAATTTGATCGGATTAATGTCAGGGACCTCAGGGGACGGGTTGGACTTAGCTTACGTACATTTTGAACACCAGGAAACTTGGTCTTTTCGGATCGAGCGGGCTGAGACGTTTGCCTTTCCGGAGGAATTAGGAAAAAATCTCGCTGCATCCCATCAACTTACCGGCCTGGAACTGGCACAGTTGGATGTGGATTTTGGAAAGTGGATGGGGCTCCAAGTGAAGGAGTTTTGTGACAAATTCCGGCTAAACCCAGCTGCAGTCGCTTCCCATGGGCACACGGTATTTCATCAGCCGACACGGGGACTAAGTCTCCAAATCGGCAACGGCTGGGCTCTTCATCAGGCCTCGGGACTGAAAGTTATCAATGATTTTCGGATGCAGGATGTGCAGCTGGGAGGACAGGGTGCACCCCTTGTACCTATTGGTGATCGGCTTCTTTTCTCAGATGTGGATTTTTGTATAAATCTTGGAGGCATTTCGAATATTTCCATGGAGAATAATGGGGCAAGGATCGCTTTTGACTCCAGCCCCTTCAATCTTTTACTTAACGCCGAGGCACAAAAACTGGGGAAAGCTTTCGATGCAGGTGGAGAAATCGCCCGTTCCGGAGAAGTGAACCTGACACTTTTTGAAGCGCTGAACCGACTGCCTTTCTATGAGAAAAAATCAGCCAAATCATTGGGAAGGGAGGATATGGAGCAGGACTTCTTTCCCTTAATCAAAAAATCAGGACTTAACCCGGCAGATACGTTGTGTACCTTAGTGGAGCACTTCGCTTTTCAAATCAGCTCGGTGATTCTTTCTTTTTCTACAAAAAAAACTCCCTCTGTCTTGCTAACGGGAGGAGGTGCTTACCACACTTACTTTATAGAGCGATTGGATCATTATCTCAAGAAACACTGGGTCAAAGTGGAAGCAAATCCTCAGCTGATTGAATTCAAAGAAGCTATGATTTTTGCCTTTTTGGGAGTTTTACGATTGAGAGGAGAAAACAATTGCCTTGCCTCTGTGACAGGAGCCATGAGGGACAACTGCGGAGGAACTGTTTATGGCTGAGCTGACCGGTCATCCCAAGAGCATTGAGGACTGCAAGGTATTTTTCCTATTTTTGGCCATGAATATAAACCCAAAAAGCAATGCAGGATCTGCTGGAAAAATTTGAAAACAAAAAACCTGAAATCGTATTTGAGTGGAGTGATTCGGAAACAGAAGCCGAAGGATGGGTAGTGATCAACTCCCTGAGAGGGGGGGCCGCTGGCGGCGGTACCCGCATGCGAAAAGGCCTGGACAAGCGGGAAGTGGAATCACTGGCAAAAACCATGGAAGTAAAATTCACTGTATCAGGGCCTGCGATCGGTGGAGCCAAGTCCGGGATCAATTTCGACCCCGCGGACCCGAGAAAATCAGGAGTCTTGGAGCGGTGGTACAAAGCTGTAATGCCACTCCTTAAGAATTACTACGGAACCGGAGGTGACCTCAATGTCGACGAAATTCACGATGTCATCCCCATTACGGAATCCTATGGACTTTGGCATCCGCAGGAGGGAATCGTCAACGGACACTTTCACGCCAACGAACCTCAAAAAATCCGAAAAATCGGACAATTGAGGCAGGGGGTTTCCAAAGTTTTGGAAGACCCGAACTTCACCCCAAATGGTCCTAAAAAATATACCGTTGCGGATATGATCACCGGATATGGTGTGGCGGAGGCAGCCTGTCATTTCTACTCCATTTGGGGAGGCGATATCCGGGGAAAGCGTGCAATCATTCAGGGTTGGGGAAACGTGGGTGCCGCAGCAGCCTGCTTTCTTGCAGTAAAGGGCGTGAAAATCGTGGGAATCATCGATCGTGACGGTGGACTGATCAAAGAGGAAGGATTTGATTTGGACGAAATACGGGAGCTATTTGTAAAGCGAAACGTTAACAAACTGGTGGCTGAAAATCTCATTCCTTTCGAAGAAATAAATGCAAAAATATGGGACTTGAAAAGTGAAATCTTCATCCCTGCAGCCGCTTCGCGCTTAGTCACCCAAGATCAGGTGTCACGAATGGTTGCTGCAGGTTTGGAAGTAATATCCTGCGGGGCAAATGTGCCTTTTGCAGATTCTGAGATTTTCTTTGGGCCGACAGGTCTTTGGGCCGATGAAAAAATCTCCGTGATTCCGGATTTCATTGCCAATTGCGGCATGGCCAGGGTCTTTGCCTACCTGATGAGTGATGATGCAGAAGTGACCGATAAGGCGATTTTCTCAGATGTGTCCAACACCATCAAAACAGCAATGGAAAAAACGTTTTCCAAAAATCCCCAAAAAACTAAACTGGCCCAAACTTCCTTTAAAATAGCTTTGACACAACTCGTGTAAAAGGAGGCTGAAAGAACCGAGATCGGAATTAATTTTTCCTTAATTCCGGCTCGGGTTCTTCTGAAAGTTGGACTGTTTACTTCAAAATCTGTAGTTTAGTAACCAACTTAATCCTGAAACACCCCATTAAAATTTGTTTAAATTGCCGGAAAGTAACACCCTGCACATCAAACTGACGCAATGAAGAAACATCTTATAAGTCTATCCATAATTTTCGGAATATTATTTTTTGGACTTATTGAATCCACGGATGTTTTTGCGTTTTCCGTTGAAAATGTGACGGAATTTATTGCCCAAGCTGATCCAGATTCTACCCAACAAGCTGTAGCATCTTTGGATGCCCCTGCGGAAGAAGGGGGGCATGACAGTCATTCTGCTCCGGCTTGGCTGGTGATTCCTTTTATTATATTGCTTTTGATGATCGCCACCGGGCCGCTTTTTTATGAGCATTTTTGGCATCACAATTACCCCAAAATCGCAGTAGGATTCGCGATTATGGTGGTTTTGTATTATTTGTTTGTCTTGGGCAACGTGCATAGTCCTGTCCATGCACTGGCAGAATATATTCAGTTTATCGCGCTCTTGACGTCCTTGTATGTGGCCTCCGGGGGAATTCTGATTGAGATCGACAAGAAAGCCACCCCAATGGCTAATGTTTCTCTGCTATTAATAGGTGCTGTGGTGTCCAATCTGATAGGAACCACAGGAGCCTCCATGCTCTTGATCCGTCCATTTATCCGACTCAACAAAGGAAATATCCAAGCCTATCACGTGGTATTCTTCATTCTGATGGTCAGCAATGTCGGCGGTTCCTTGACTCCCATCGGAGATCCTCCTTTGTTTTTGGGATTTCTAAAAGGTGTCCCATTCTTCTGGACAATTGAACACAACTGGCCGGCATGGGCTTTTGCACTCACTACACTGGCTACTATATTTTATTTTGTCGACCGCAAATTCGGAAGGCTACCAGAAGACGAATACACCGAAGAAATCACTTATACCAACAAATTATCCCTGATTGGGGTCAAAAATTTTGGTTGGTTATTCATCATTATTTGTGCTGTTTTCCTCGATCCCAATGTGATTGAGGGTGTTCCTGCCATCGTCTATGATGGCCAAAAATTCTCCTATCTGAGAGAGACTATCATGCTTTCGGTAGCTTTCTTCTCTTACAAATTTGGGGACCAAAAAGCCTTGAAAGGGAACGAGTTCAATTTCGAGCCGATTCGGGAAGTCGCGTTTATTTTCGTGGGAATCTTCGGCACGATGATGCCGGCTTTGGAGCTGGTGGGTAACTTTGCAAAATCTCCAGAAGGCGCTGCCATAATCACTCCCAACACGCTCTACTGGGGAACGGGAGTGCTTTCCGCGGTTTTGGACAATGCGCCAACCTATCTGAATTTCCTTGCAGCTGCCATGGCATCCGAAGGAGCGAATATCAACAGCATAGCAGAAGTACGGGAATTTGCAGCCAATACGATGAATGATTCGGACACGACCTTTCAGCTTTTGGCCATTGCCATTGCTTCGGTATTCTTTGGAGCGATGACTTACATTGGCAACGGTCCCAACTTCATGGTAAAATCAATTGCTGAGCAAAGCGGTGTGAAAATGCCTTCGTTTTTTGGCTACCTGATTCGCTTCACCCTCCCGATTTTACTTCCAATTCTCTTTTTGGTTTGGCTTTTATTTATTGCTTTCGCGGGCTAGTTTCTTCACTTCCTCATATCGGTGACAATCGACCAAGTGGTCGTTGACTAAGCCAGTTGCCTGCATGTGGGCATAGATCGTGGTACTTCCCAGGAATTTAAACCCGCGCTTTTTGAGGTCTTTGGCCAGTCGGTCAGATTCCGGAGTAGTGGCTAGGGCTTCGCCCATTGTTCTCAGAGAATTTTGAATGGGTTTGCCTCCGACAAATCCCCAGATGTAGTTTGAAAAGCTTCCAAACTCCTGCTGGACTTCCATAAAACACTGTGCATTGGTGATAGCTGCACGGATTTTCAACACATTCCGGATGATTCCCGGATCCTGCAGCAGTTCCTGCACATAACTCTCCGGAAATTCTGCTACTACCTCATAATCAAAATCTGCAAAAGCCCTGCGATATCCCTCCCGCTTCTTCAAAATGGTCGCCCAACTCAATCCTGCTTGGGCACTTTCGAGGATTAAAAATTCAAAATGGACACGGTCATCATAGACAGGCACTCCCCACTCGGTATCGTGGTAGGTGATGTATTCCGGGAATCCGAGGCACCAAGGGCAGCGGGATTGTTGAAGGAGATCTGACATAACGGCTTTGTGAACTTATGCTTTTAAAACTAATCAAGAATTGGGATAAGAATCCTTAAGGGTTTAAATTTTGCAACTTACATTAACATTCTCAATGCATCATACTTCCAGTCTGGAAATCAGTGCCAGCGCCTACAGCCAAAACATCAAATTTATACGATCTAGAATTGGCCCCGCACCGGTGATTTCAGCAGTGGTAAAAGGAAATGCCTACGGTCACGGTATCGCACAACTTGTACCTATCGCCGAGCAAGTCGGAGTTCATCATTTCAGCACCTTCAGTTCAGATGAGGCGCGTGAAGTACTTGCAAGCAGTACACTGCCCAATGAAATTATGATCATGGGAATGCTGCAGCTTGAAGAAATTCCTGATCTGATCCAGTTAGGTATTCAATTTTTGTTTTCGATTTTGAACGACTGGAAAAGGCGATCGAAGCCTCAAAATCGCAAAAGAAGAAAGCCCAAATTCATGTGGAAATCGAAACTGGCTTTCGAAGGACGGGCTTTGAATGGGAGGATCGGGAAAAACTTCTAAAATTACTGGTGGACAACAAATTGCATTTGGATTTAAAAGGACTTTGCACTCATTTTGCCGGTGCGGAAAGTGCCCAAAATCACACCCGAATCCTCAGTCAATTGGAGCAGTTTGAGAGATTTAGCAGGTTTTTTAAAGAAAACGACCTTGAATTTGAACGACTGCACACTGCCTGCTCTGCTGCCACTTTGCTCTTTCCGGAAACGCACATGGATCTGGTCAGAATTGGCATTGCAGGTTATGGTTTCTGGCCAACCCAAGAAACGTTTGAACTGATCAAAAATCAACTTCCGCCGGAAAACCGCAATCCCCTAAAACGTCTTTTGACCTGGAAAACACAAATTATGAGTCTCAAAAAGGTGAAATCAGGCGAATTTGTGGGCTATGGAAAAAGCTTTGAAGCAAGTCAGGATATGACTTTGGCAATCATTCCTGTAGGCTACTCCCACGGTTATGGGCGCAATCTCAGTAATCAAGGGAAGGTGCTTATTTCAGGTAGCTTTTGTCCTGTAGTGGGAACTGTAAATATGAATGCTGTCGCGGTTGATATCAGCCATTTGAAGCTTGCCAAATCTGGCGATGAGGTGATATTAATTGGAACTCAGGGCAAAAATGAAATTACCGTTGGGTCATTTGCAGAGACGTCAGACCTTGTCAACTATGAAATGCTGACCAGATTGCCGTTTCAAATCCCCAGAAAAATCGTCGATTTATCGCTTTGTTCATCGAGATAACTTAAGAATTCCAGATAATCCATGCGGCCTCAGCCTGAAGCACCAGCATATCCATACCATTTTTGACTTTGCCACCTCTGGCAAGACAGGCCTTCATCAGCTTGGTCTCGGCGGGATTGTAGACCAAATCATAAACGCAATGCGAGGCATTCAGCATTTCTACTGGAATATCCGGCATTTCTTCAGTATTGGGAAAAGTACCCAAAGGCGTCGTATTGATGATTAGGGGGAATTTTTGGAGAAAAGCAGGGTTGTCTACCAAGTCGGTATAGGTGATTTGGTTTTCTCTAGGGCTTCTTGATACAGCCAAAAAATCAACTCCAAGATCTCTTAAAGCAACTTTCACTGCTTTGGAAGCCCCTCCTGTGCCTAAGACCAAGGCCTTTGGAATCTGGGTACCCAGCCAATTTTGAAGTGACTTTTTAAATCCAATGTAATCCGTGTTGAAACCTTTG
This sequence comes from Algoriphagus boritolerans DSM 17298 = JCM 18970, assembly GCF_900108085.1. GTDB lineage: Bacteria > Bacteroidota > Bacteroidia > Cytophagales > Cyclobacteriaceae > Algoriphagus > Algoriphagus boritolerans. Next base: position 76,669 of record NZ_FNVR01000018.1, on the reverse strand, counting down.
CGGTATCCATTTCGGATTTGAATACAATTGACTGCCCCGATGAGTTCACAGGCAGGATCCAATTCATTCAAAAACCGAATCACCTCCTGCTTATAAGGAATCGTCACGGACATGCCTTCCAAACCGGGATTTTCCGCCAGTACTTTTTCAAAATCCGAAATATCAGGGATCTCATAGAGGTCAAAACTGCAGTTCCAGATGGATTCCTTTTCAAACTTTGCCATGAAATATTTCTTGGAAAAAGAATGGGTTAGCGGGAAACCGATGAGTCCAAATTTTCTCATGATTTCAATAGTTTGGATGCAAGCCACTCAATGAAAAGTACCAATCCGATTCCAAAAGCAAAAGCCAAAACAGCAGCCAAAATTTGCGGGGGCTCACCGACTTGCTCCAGGTAACTACCCGGAAGGATGTTCTCTGTCAAAAATGGTTTCTCCTCCCCACTGGAGGAAGTACGCCAAGCGGTGACGGTTTTCCAGGGCCAAAGCTCATTGACCGAACCCAGCATAAAACCCGAAAGAAGGCCAATTGTGGCTGAATGATACTTTCTCAAAAGCCAGGACACTACCCGGCTAAAAGACAAAATCCCAACGATACAACCTGCCGCAAAAACGATAAGCTTTAAAAAATTCCGCTCAGTGACTGCTTGAAGAATCCCTTCATATTGCCCCATAATCAGAAGAATAAAACTTCCGCTTATGCCAGGAAGGATCATTGCACAAATAGCGATGGCCCCAGAGATAAAAGTGAACCAAAGGGCATCCGGAGTAGTAGTGGGTGGCAAATTGGTAACCCACCAAGCAATGGCTGTTCCAATCACAACTGCTAAAACCACCCCTAAATGCCAGCGTTTGATTTCTTTCAGAATAATAAATGCACTGACTAATATCAGTCCGGTAAAAAAAGACCACAAGGGAATGGGATGATCACTCATCAGGTAGGTAATGATCCTGGAAAGGACAAAAATGCTCGTCAGAATTCCCAGGAGAAGGCTTGCTAAAAATGAGCCATTAACAGCTCTATAGAACTTTTTTACTTCTCCTTGTAACAAAAGCCTAAGGTTTTCCAGCGTAAACGAATTGATACTATTCAGAAGCTCTTGATAAATCCCTGCTATCAACGCGATTGATCCGCCTGAAACCCCGGGTACTATATCAGCAGCACCCATAGCCATACCTTTGAGATAGGTCATCGCGTATTTTTTGATTGAGTTCATATACAAAAATAAAGGCTGAACGACGAATCGATCAGCCTCTTTGGGATAGATTTTTTAAAGTTTGATTTCACCGAGGAAATGATCGAACGTATCTCCTCTGAGTCCAAGTCGGATAGTTTCAAGAGGAATCACTTCAGAAGGACTGATATTTCCAAGGTTCACGTTTGCGCCCAACAGTTTGATAAACCAAACTTGTTGAGATTTCTGAGGTGCTTCCCAGATGATTCTTTCTTCAGGAACTTGAGTCAGAATTTCCTCCACCAAACCCTGACGAACCTCACCGGAATCACGGAACAAGCCGACATTTCCTCCTTCACGTGCCTCGCCAATTACTTTCCAGGCACCTGCCGCAAGCTCTGTTTGCATCTGCTCGATCCACTTGTAGGGAGGGATAATTTTGGCGGCATCTTTAGATCCTACTTCGGAAAGTACCGTTACCTGCTTGGCAAGTGTGGAAATGTATTCACATTTCTTGTCATGATTCAGGGAAATGGAACCATCCGATACCTCTGCAAATTCAAGGTCGTACTTGTCCAGTACGCGCTGATAATCTTCAAATTGCCCTCTGACAATAAACGCTTCAAAAAGTGTACCCCCCAGATACACAGGAATCCCTGCCGCCTTGTAAACAGCCAGTTTCTCGTTTAAGTGTTTGGTGACATAGGAGGTCGCCCATCCTAATTTAACAATGTCAACAAAATCAGAGCAGCTGTCAGCAAAATCCTCGGTTTCCCGAAGGCTAAGACCTTTGTCCATAGCCATAGTAAATCCCCTGGAACGTGGCTTATCAGTCCGTACAGGAATATTCTTTAGCACATAATTCATGTGATTATAATTTGATTTTAAAGGCCATAAGGAATCTTGCATGCGGGATAATCCTCACATTGTGTGACTTTTTTTTAATGCTTGATTTCATTTGCCAGGTTTTAAAATTTAGAGCAGGGAATGGTCATCCCGATATTGAGCGATGATCTTGTAGATCGCCTTTTGTTCTTTCAACTCAGGCATCAATTCGTACAAGATAGTATGCTTATCGAAGTCCAAAGTTAACGCATTTTCTAAATATGAAAACGCATCTTTGTATTTGCCCATCTTGACGAGGTAGACCACCATGCGGTAGTAAAGCTCTGGCTCCTCTGGTGCTTCTTCGATTCCCTCACGAACCACGTCAACAGCTTCTTCAAAGCGGTTTTGCTCAAAATAGATCACCGAGAGATTGACATAGGTCTCCATGATTCCCGGCTCCAGGTTAATTGCTTCTTCGTAGGCTTCAGAACTTGCCTGCATATTTCCAAGGTTGAATTCGGCATCTGCCAATCCGACCCAGAAGTTGGCATTTTCCTTATTCAGGTTTAACGCCTTCTTGAAATAATGGATAGCCTCAAAGAATTTTTCCTTTTTCAGCATGCACATCCCCAACCCAAACCAGGCATCATCATATTCCTCATCCAGTTTGGCTGACTTTTTAAAGTATTTGAACGCTTCGTCAATTTTGCCCAGCTTCTCATAGGCTGCACCCATGTAGCAGCAGTTTTCTGCATTGACTCCTTCACAGTTGATGGTGTTCTGATAGGCTTCCAGCGCTGCTTCGTATTGATGCGTATTCATCAGGGCGTTGCCCATGTTGAAATAGGCAGACGCAAACGCATCATCGATGATCAGGGCATACTCATAAGCCGAAATGGCGTCTTCAAACCGGCCCAGGCGATTGTACACCACGCCCAGATTGTACCAAGCTCCGGCAGAATAAGGATCCTGATCAATGAATTCCTGGTAGAATTGGAGAATTTCGTCAAATGAACCCTCTTCCTCAGTGATCATTGCCAATTGAAACAAGGCGTCCTCGTGATTGATCCGGTTTTTGACTGCTTCCTTGAAATAATCGCTGGCTTTGGCGTTGTCTCCTTTGGCTCTGTAGAGGTTCCCAAGTGAGTAAAAAACCTCTGCTTTATCTTCCGCCAATGGCAAATAATTCTCCAAAAGTTCGATTCCTTCCTGATGATTTCCGGCCAGAATCTGTGCATTGGCCAAAGCCAAAACGATGTCCTCATTATTGGGGGAGAGATTGTTGAGATTTTCCAAAATACCCAGGCCTTCTTCCAACTCATCATTGAAAATGAGACACTGAGCCTTGAGCAGCCGGATTTCCACAGAAAAGGGAAACTTTTCAAGGGCATATTCAGAAGCTCTTAGGGCTTTGAGGAACTTTTGCTGATCGAAGTAAAACCGGATGATGTCTTCCAGTTCTTCTTCTTCAAAATAGAGGTCCAGGTTGGACTTCAGGGAGTTTTCAAAACGCTCAACGAGTTTTTTATCTTCTTCCCAGTCGTGATCGTGATCTCCGGTCATTCGGTGATGTTATGGTTTATTTAAGATACCAATAAATGAGATATCACAAAATACAGGTCGTTTAAATTTTCCAATCAGCCTGATATTTTCCTGAAATGAAAAATTGCATGATTCAATGAGTCAGCTGTTGAATTAACGCCTGGTTAGAATAATAAGTTTGTTTCAGTTCTCTTTTACCCATGCTAAGGTCTCTCTGATCGGGAAATATGAATAATCGAGCAGATTTTGAATCTTTGAATTATCAAAGCGGAGCTTTTGCTGCACAATCATCGCCGTCCGTTTGTTCAGTGGACTATTGCTCAGACCCAGTGTGCGGAATATAGAATTGAATGCAGACGCCAATGTTATCAACGAATCAGGCAAAGGAAATTTTGGTGCTTTTTTACCAAAGACCTTCGCAACTTCCGCGAAGAATTCTTGATACGAAATACTTTCCCTATTTAAAATAAACCGCTCTCCCCAAGCTTCCTTTTCTACGAGCATACGGGTGATTTTGGCAGCATCCCTCACATCGATGTAGTTCAGATCCCCCTTTGGGAAAAATTTATTCCCCTCCAAAACATAAGAATAAATCGCTGAACTGCTTTTTCCGTAGTTTGATTTTCCGAGTAAAATTGATGGATTGACCACAATCAACTCCAAGCCCTCCTGCTCACCACGCCAGGCTTCCAATTCTGCCCAGTATTTGGAAACTGCGTATTCGGTATTCAAGGGAGATTCGGTCCATTTAAATTCTTCATCGATTACGCTCAGTTCAGGACTTCTCCCAATCGCCGCAACTGAACTTACAAATACTAAATTATTGACTCCAGTAGTCAACATCGCATTGACAAGGTTTGCTGTGCCGATGGCGTTAACCTCATAGAGTTTTTCTTTGTCCTTTGATGAAAAAGATACCAAACCCGCAGAATGAATCACGAGATCTATATCTGAAAGGGATTCCATGAGGGATTCCATGTTGGAAAGTTCGCCGACATGCCATTGGACCTCCACATCACCGATCAAGTCCAAATTTGATCCCTCACGCCTGAGTCCATGAATTTTCCCCAATTGGCTAAACTCCCGGGCTAGTTGGCTTCCAAAAAGCCCGGTTATTCCCGTGATTAAAATATTCATAGCCAATTTCTAAAGTCGGGTATTGATCAAATCGAGGTGCTGGATTTTATCATAAATCTTCCGATTGCTTGGAAGTGTTTCGAGCATGTCCAAATAGCGCTCATTATGGCAATCTGTTCCCAACAGAGCGACTACACCCTTTTCCACCAGCAATTCCCCAAAATCTTTCACCTGCTTGGAATAAAAACCTGTAAATGACAACAAATTGACCTGAAAGAGGAGTTTTCTGTCGAATAGATCTTCTTGAAGTTTCTTATCCATTAACAGATATTGATAACGCTCAGGGTGAGCCAGGATAGGTTTAAACCCCGCCATTTCCAAGTGAAAAATTATATCCAGAAGCATTTGGGGTTTATTGATAAATCCCGTTTCGACAAGAATATAATTATCTCCAAAAGTCAGCATCTTTTCACCTGCCTTTACTTTTTCGAGAAAAATCTCATCCATATAATACTCCGCAGCAGCATCGATTTGGATTCCAATCCCTTCCTGCTTGATAGCTTTTCGAAGATCCTCCAATCCCATTTCTATGATTTCGGGAGTATTTCGATAATATTCCGACATGATATGCGGAGTGATAATGATTTTTTCCAATCCATAACCTGCCAGTCTTTTTACCAAGTCTATCGACTCCTCCATTGATTTGGATCCGTCGTCTATTCCCGGTATCAAATGGGAATGCATGTCGACTTTGAGCCAAGAAAGGTCAAGCGGTATCACTTCCTCTGGTTTTCTTTTAAAAACATCTAACCAGCCCATCATAAACCTCCATTAGTTTGATTTTTGAATTCTTCCAAAGTCATCCAGAGTTGATCTTTATCTGAGATTATCGGACTTTGGATTTGCCAGTCAATTCCTAACACAGGATCGTTCCAAAGGATTCCTCCTTCAGAAGGCTGATGGTAATAATTAGAGCACTTATAGGCGAAAATCGCATCCTCCAAAACAGAAAACCCATGTGCAAATCCTTCAGGAATGTAAAGCAGATTGTGCTTAACCCCATCTAGCAGCGTGGAGAAATGCGCTCCGAAAGTAGGAGAATCCTTCCTCAAATCCACCACCACATCCAGCACCTTGCCGGTGATGACGCGGACCAGCTTGGCCTGTGCAAAAGGAGCCACCTGGAAATGAAGCCCACGAACAGTTCCTTTTTGGGAAAAAGACTGATTATCCTGTACCCAGTCTACGCTAATCTCTTCTTTTATAAACCAATCCATTCGAAAGGATTCAAAAAAATAGCCCCTGCTATCGTGGAAAACTCTTGGAAAGATTTCAAGAAGACCTTCTATTGGAGTGCTGCGCAACTCTGCCATTGGAAAATTAATTCTGGTGCTTGGAGCGGTAAAATAACTACTCCCAAATTGACTATCCTAATCTACTTTAAGGAATTATAGGCAAATTTGCATTTCAAAAACTGAAAATCAAGGTCTCATCAACCCGGCGTGATTCGCTCCAATTTTTTTGGAGGAACCATTTGTCTAAAATTGCCCTTTCTCAAAGCGAATAGAACCTGCTATGAATAAATTTTCAAGGAAACTCCAAAAACTTCACGACACCGCTCCCAAAGTAGAAACCGCCATCTTGGTCACACTGATTCGTCAGCAACAAAGCGATCCGGAAGTGGAGGAACATTTGGATGAACTTGCTTTCCTTGCGGAAACTCTCGGCGCCAAGACGGTTTACAGATTTACTCAACGAATGGAAAAACCAGACATCAGGACTTTTGTGGGCTCCGGTAAACTGGAAGAAATCAAAGCATACGTCGCGCATTTCGAAGTGGATATGGTCATTTTTGATGATGACCTCAGCCCCTCCCAAATGCGAAATCTGGAAAATGAAATCAAGGTGAAAATCTATGACAGGTCCTTGCTAATTCTTGATATTTTCCTGAAAAGAGCGCAGACTGCCCAGGCAAAAACCCAGGTCGAACTCGCTAGATATCAATATCTCCTCCCTCGGTTGACCAACATGTGGACACACTTGGAGCGTCAGAGAGGTGGTACCGGCACCAGGGGAGGTTCAGGTGAAAAAGAAATTGAAACGGATAAAAGGGACATCCGTACAAAGATAACCCTCCTGAAAGAAAAGCTTCTGGAAATAGAAAAACAGGGTATTACACAGCGCAAAGGTAGAAAAGGAGTGGTTCGCGTGGCTTTGGTAGGATATACCAACGTAGGAAAAAGTACCCTGATGAACCTAATTACAAAAACCGATATCCTTGCTGAAAACAAACTGTTTGCTACAGTAGATTCTACTGTGCGAAAAGTCGTATTGGACACGATCCCTTTTCTTCTTTCGGATACGGTGGGTTTTATCCGAAAATTACCAACTCACCTTATCGAGTCCTTCAAATCCACGCTCGAAGAAATTCGCGAGGCTGATTTACTCGTGCATGTGGTGGATATTTCGCATCATGCTTTTGAAGATCAAATTAATGTGGTGACGCAGACATTGAATGAATTGAAAGCTGGAGACAAGCCTGTTCTGTTGGTATTCAACAAGATCGATTTGGTCCAGCAAATGCCTTCCGAAGAAGAATCCTTGCACATCAGCGAGCACGAACTCCAGGAAACTCGGTATGTCGATTTCAAAGCCCTCAGCGATGCCTATGAAAAGAAAAACGGGATTAAGCCGGTGTTTATGGCTGCCTCCTCTGCCGAAAATGTGGAAGAATTTCGAGCTTCTCTATTAGTAGAAGTAAAAAAACAGCATCGAAAAATCTATCCACATTACCTCGAAGATGAGGTAGTTAACTGGTCAGAAAAAGACAATTTGAATTAAGCCTAAAGCGATTAAACAAAATTTAGCGGTGAGGATTGATTCTTCGCCGTTTCTTTTTTCCCTTTTAACCCGGAAATGAAATCCCTTTGACACGTCGGTATAGATTAAGTGCAAACTTATCTGTCATACCTGAAATAAAATCCACCAAATTCCGAAGCAGGGGATAGGGGTTGACTTCAGCGCCCCAGCCTTTAAGTGGAAAGTCCTCGGGCAGCAATCTCAAAATACTTTTGTCTTGACCGGAAAACGACTCCGGACTATAAAACTGGTGATAAAGCGCCTGTGAAAAGACAGTCAAGAGCCCTTCCAGCACCTGAAATCCTGCTGCCTCTTTTTCCAAGACAACCTTGGAGCGGTAGATACTTTTCACAGATGCAGTTGAAATGGAAGCGAGCGCTTTTGCCGAAGGAATAATTTCCGTCAGCGCTTTGTCAAAATTACCCTTGCGCATCCCTTCTTCATAGTGACCAAAAACTTCTACAGTCTCCCGAATCAATTGACCGATTGCCATAGCCCGCAAAATTGCAAGGTTTTGAGATTGAGTCCGATCCTTGAGTTTTTCCTTGTCGAATTTTTCTCCCAAAATCGGCTTTAAAAGACCAACTGTTTCCTCAAAGCTTACTAAGCCCATCGTGCAGCCATCTTCCAGATCAATGATGTTGTAGCAGATGTCATCCGCTGCCTCCACCAAAAATGCAAGTGGATGCCTAACCCAGCATTCCGCGCTGGTTTTTTCAATTCCCAGTGCATCGGTCATCAGCTCAAAATCCAGCAGCTGATTGATAAAAAAGCCGAATTTTTTCTGACTTTTTCTTGCGATATCACGTTGCGGAATAAGACTTGGTCGGGGATATTTGGTAAAGGCGGCAAGCGTTGCATACGTAAGATTTAGACCAAACTGCTTGGAGACCAACATTCTGAATCCCTGCGCATTGCCTTCGAAATTGATCAAATCAGACCATTGATCTACTCTGACGTGTTTTTCCCAGACTTTTCCGTAAGGATGAAATCTGAAAAAGTCCGAAATTGCTTCTTCTCCTGCATGTCCAAAAGGAGGGTTTCCTATATCGTGAGTAAGGGCAGCGGCAGCCACTATCGAGCCAATAGCTGAGGAGGAAATACCCAAGTTCTGTAGTGTGTGATACTTTTCGAGGAGAATTTCCCCCGCTGCTTTTCCTAAAGATCTGCCAACGCTCGAAACTTCCAAGCTATGCGTCAATCGGGTGTGTACGAAGGCCTGTTCCGGAAGCGGAAAAACCTGCGTCTTGTCCTGAAGATTCCTGAAAGGTGCCGAAAAAATGATTCTATCGTAATCTATTTCAAATTCTGTGCGGCTGGCATCCAGATTCAGTGACTTTGGAGTTTCACCAAAACGGCCACTAGCCAGCAACTTTTCCCATTTCATCATCCCCAAAATTAATCAGCTCCTGAGATATATCCGGTATTTGAGGAAACTTTGATGAACTGGCATGGTGATTGAATTTTAGGTAGGAATAAACCAAATTACCACACCCATGAAAATTATTATTAAAAACCTTACGGTATTCCTGTTAGGGTTCGCAGCCTTCGCCTGTGATATTAATAACAGTCCTAAATCCGGTCAAGCCAGAGTAAACTTCTATCTGGTAGATGCGCCAGCAGATTTCGATGAAGTATGGATCGAGGTACTTGCCTTAAGAGTAAAGGCCGAAAATGAGGAAAGCGAGATGACTGAAGATGATGACTCTTGGAATGAAATAGTTTTTGAAGGCAGCAGATATGTCAATCTATTGGATTTGACTGGTGGAAATTCCCTTTTGCTTGGTTCTGAGGACTTTCCTGAAGGTAATATCGATCAAATCCGTCTCATTCTCGGAGAGGACAACTACCTCACGAAAGATGGAGAACGATTTGAATTAAAAACTCCAAGTGCACAGCAAAGCGGCCTAAAAATTAAAGTAGATCAAACTCTCGAAGCTGGAAATACTTACAATCTGATTATTGATTTTGACATGGCCAAGTCCATCGTTGTAGCAGGAAACTCCGGAAACATAATTCTTAAGCCTGTTCTTCGTGCTTTCCTTGAACAATCTCAAGGCGTTCAGGGGCAAGTTTTGCCGGTTGAGGCCCAACCTGTCATGATTACCGTTACAGTAAACGGAATTGATCTCAATACTTTTGCCGATGAAAATGGCAACTATGTCATTCAGGGTATTACACCCGGAACTTACGATCTGACCTTCATGCCGAATGAGGGCTATGAGCCCGTCACAGTCAATGGAATTGTAGTTGAGGCAGAAAAGGTCACCACAGTGCCTCCAGTTACGCTTGTAGAGAAGTAAAAAAATAACCGAATGCCTGATATGCCCCCAAAAAGTTAGACACTTTGCGGGGGCATTTTTCTTTTATTCCCAAAAAGGAATTTTCTTGTATTGAGGACTTTTGCCCTAAATTTGATGCGTGAATAAATTGAGATTAATCCTATTCCTACTTTTTCCGATTTTGGTTTGCTCGTGTAAAGACTTTGACAACAGTCCGAAAGCATTGGTAAACATTCTCCTGATCGATTCGCCAGCTCAATGGGATTCTGTGATAGTAGAAATTCAGGGAGTCGAGCTGGAGCTTATTCCAAATGGAAGAGAAGGTGATGTTCAGAAAATCTTTCTGCCGTATGAGCCTGGAGACAAAGAAGTGGATATTTCAAAGCTTGTAGCAGGGACAGTATTGCCGGTCGCCAGAAATGAAACCCAGCTGGGCATAGTCACCGGCATCACCCTGAAGCTGGGTACTCGAAATTCGCTCTACCTGGATGAAGATCGCTTTCCGCTTGAATTACCTCAAGGAATTACCGACTATTACTTACCCGTTTCCATCAATCTCGAACAGGGATTTTCCTATGATTTGATCTTGGATTTTGATCTGGAAAAGTCCATTCAGGTGACCAATCCTGAACCGCTTACCCTGGATTTTAATCCTACAATTTCGGCCTATTCGGATATAGGAAGGGGAGAATTAACCGGTACGACCAGTCCATCTGAAGTCCGACCGGTGATTTTTGCAGTAAATGGGGAAGACTCCGTCAGCACACACACCAATACCAGTGGGAATTTTTCGTTTCGCCTGGAGCCAGGGACCTATGATGTATACATCGACCCAAAAAACAGCCGGTATAATTCTGATACCATCAGAGGAGTAATCGTCGAATCAGGAAAAATCACACCACTGGAGCGAATCACTTTGACAAGAAAATGACCGAACAGGATCTACAATTCATGCGGCGGGCATTGGAGCTTGCCGAAAACGGAAGAGGGTATGTAAGCCCAAATCCAATGGTCGGATGTGTCATCGTTTATAATGAACAAATCATCGGAGAAGGATTTCACCAAATCTATGGAGGCCCTCATGCTGAGGTCAATGCGATCCAATCTGTAGAAAATCCCAATTTGCTTCCCGAATCAACTGTCTACGTCACCTTAGAACCCTGCGCCCATTGGGGAAAAACACCTCCCTGCGCCAATCTTTTGGTGGATAAAAAGGTGAAAAAAGCCGTAATCGCAACGATTGATTCCAATCCACTGGTAGGTGGAAAAGGGATAGAGATCCTTCAAAAAGCAGGCATTGAAGTTGAAACCGGAATTTTGGAACAGGAAGCCAAATGGCAAAACAGACGCTTTTTTACCCAAATCGAAAAGCGACGTCCCTACGTGATCCTGAAGTGGGCCCAAACAGAAGATGGTTTTATTGCACGCACTGACTTTTCATCCAAATGGATCAGCGGGACTCAAAGTCGACAGTTGGTCCATAAATGGAGAGCCGAAGAAGATGCAATTTTGGTTGGAAAAAACACCGCGCTCCATGATGATCCAAGCCTAAACGTACGCGATTGGGTAGGAAAAAATCCAGTACGGATTGTAGTGGATTCCAAATTGGATTTGCCAAGGAGCCTGAGACTCTTCGATGGGTCGATCCCTACCATTTGCTTCAATAGCAAAATATCAGAAACTCATCAAAACCTTGATTTCATGAATCTAGGAGACAGTTTTTCGATTTCAACTATACTTGCTGAGCTATACGCTCGAAAAATCCAAAGTCTGATCGTAGAAGGGGGGAGTAGCGTTTTGACTCAATTCATTGAATGTGGACTCTGGGATGAAGCCCGGGTTTTTACAGGGAAATCCAAATTTGGAGCGGGCATTTCTGCTCCGGTTTTGAACCAAAAGCCCACTGAATCACTTTGCATCGGAGAAGATATTTTGACAGTTTACCATCATGGCTGAGACCTTATTTATTCCTGAATCAGCTGCTAAGGCTGAAAAATACGAAGCGCTAATTCCTCAAATCGAAGCACTGATTACAGGTGAGGAAGATGTCTATGCCAACTTGGCCAATATTTCTGCAGCTCTGAAAGAGGGATTTGGCTTCTTTTGGGTAGGATTTTACTTAGTGAAAAATGAGCAGTTAGTATTGGGTCCGTTTCAGGGATCAATCGCATGTACACGGATCAACTTTGGCAAGGGCGTCTGTGGCGAAGCTTGGAAAGAGGGCAAAACGCAACTCGTCCCTGATGTGGATGCTTTTCCAGGACATATCGCCTGCAGTTCTGCTTCGCGCTCCGAAATAGTCGTTCCCGTATTCAAAGGAAATGAGGTCGCCATGGTGCTGGACGTGGACAGTGACAAACTAACTGACTTCGACGAAATCGACCAGAAGTATCTGGAAGAACTGATGGGGATTTTGGGAAAAACGCTTTGACTACAGTGATTCCAAAGCAAAGGCTCTGATAAGCTCCAAAGTTTCCTCCTTGCTTTCGACCATTCCCATGTGACCCACGCCTTGAAGCTCATAATAATGGGAAAAAACATCTTTTTGAGCGCGACTCGATTCAATTTTCACCGCAGCATCTTCCGTTCCGGCGATCAATAATTTTGGCCCGGAATAAAGCTTGAGAATATCCAAACGTTCTTTTCGGTCTCGCATGGCTCCTGCATATGCAATCAGCCCATTCAGCGTGGAGCGTTTCCCGTCCTCAATGGCCAATTCAATTTCTTTGGACAATTCTGCTCTTCGGTTTTCTGAAAAAAGTGGAGGAACGAATGAGGTGACAAATTTTTCCACTCCATATTTTCTAAGAAAAGTGATGGTACGGTTTCGCATCTCCTTTTTCTCCCCATCATCTGCAAAAGCTGTGGAGTGAAAAAGACCGATCGCTTTGATTCGATTGCCCATTAATTCCAATAAGGCAAGGGAAACATATCCGCCCAATGAATGGCCTATAACAATTGGATTTTCGATTTGATTGACTTTCATCCAATCCTCCAAACTGACCGCTACTTCCTCCAAAGTAATCTGATCTTCTGAAATTGGAGAATTCGCGATTCCCGGCAAATCAGGACAGATCACCCGAAATTCATTGGAAAGCGCTTCAGCAAAATCAGCCCACATGTTTCCTGTCTCACAAAATCCATGTATCAGGACTAAAGGATATCCTTTTCCTCTCTCAAAAAAATGAATACCAGACATTTTGAAATTTTTAAGAAATGCGAACAACCTCTGAAAGACTCCTTACCGCAGCAGCAATTCCATCAGGATCAAAACCGCACTCACGATGCAATTCGATTTGTTCTCCATGTTCGATGACCTTATCAGGGATACCCAGCCGCTTCACCTGAGCGGAATAGCCCTTGTCAACCATCCACTCCAGGACAGCCGAACCAAAACCACCCATCAGACAGCCATCTTCAAGAGTGACTACTTTTTTGAACTTACCAAAGATCTCGTGCAGCAATTCCTCATCCAGTGGCTTGACAAACCGCATATCATAATGTGCGGGATCAAGTCCCTCTTTGCTCAAGACTGAACAGGCTTCCACCGCATAGTTTCCGATATGACCAATTGACAGGATAGCCACATCTTGTCCTTCTTTGACGATTCGTCCCTGACCCACCGGAATCAACCGAAATGGAGTTCTCCACTCTGGCATCACCCCATTTCCTCTTGGATATCGGATTGAATAAGGACCTTCGTGAAGGGAAGCTGAATACATCAGATTTCGAAGTTCTTCTTCATTCATAGGTGAAGAAACCACAAGATTTGGCACACAGCGGAAATAAGCGATGTCATACGCGCCATGATGAGTAGGTCCATCCGCACCTACGAAACCTGCTCGATCGAGGCAAAATACAACAGGGAGATTTTGAAGGCACACATCATGCACCACTTGGTCATAGGCTCGCTGCATGAATGTGGAATAAATATTACAGAAAGGAACCAAGCCCTGAGTAGCCAGACCGGCAGAGAATGTCACGGCATGTTGCTCGGCGATTCCCACATCAAAGGCACGATCCGGCATGGCCTTCATCATGATATTCAGCGAAGAACCGGACGGCATGGCTGGCGTGATACCCATGATTTTTGGGTTCATTTCCGCTAATTCAACCAGTGTGTGCCCGAATACATCCTGATATTTTGGGGCTTGGGGAGTTGAAGGTACTTTTTTGAAGATTTCTCCGGTCACTTTATCAAAAGTCCCGGGCGCATGCCAGGTAGTTTTATTGCCGTTTTCGGCAGGGGCATAGCCTTTTCCTTTTACCGTAATGCAATGCAGGATTTTAGGTCCCGGAATATTCTTCATGTCTCTCAGAATCTCAACGAGGTGATTCACATCGTGTCCGTCGACGGGGCCGAAATAGCGAAGATTTAATGATTCAAAGAGATTGCTTTGCTTGAGTAAAGCCGATTTGATCGCTCCTTCTACTTTGGAGAGGACCTCCTGAGCACTGCTTCCAAACTTACTGAATTTGCCCAGCATTTTCCACACCTCATCTTTGACTTTATTGTAAGTATGCGAAGTGGTGATGTCAGTCAGGTAATCTTTTAATGCCCCAACATTGGGGTCGATGGACATACAGTTGTCATTCAGAATGATCAGGAGATTCGTGTCACTCACCCCTGCATGATTCATGGCTTCGAATGCCATTCCACCGGTCATCGAGCCATCACCGATCACTGCGACATGCTGGATGTTTGAGTTTTTGTATTTGGAAGCTACTGCCATTCCCAATGCCGCCGAAATAGAAGTACTGGAGTGCCCCACACCAAAGGTGTCAAATTGGCTTTCTTTTCGTTTTGGGAAACCTGAAATTCCACCGTAAACCCGGTTGGTGTGGAATTTATCTTTTCTTCCTGTCAGGATTTTGTGCCCGTAAGCCTGATGGCCTACATCCCATACCAATTGGTCTTCAGGAGTATTGAGCACATAATGTAGTGCTACGGTCAATTCAACAACCCCCAAACTTGCCCCGAAATGACCACCGTAAACGGATACATTATCCACGATAAACTGGCGGAGTTCATCACAGATTTGCACAAGTTTGTCCTTCGGAAATTTCTTCAGGTCATCTGGAGTATTGATTTGAGCGAGTAATTCTCCTGGAGTGATTTGCATTTTCTGAAGTAAAGGGTGTCTAAAAGAAATAACAGCAAGTCGATTCGTTTGTTTTAACTGCCAAAAAAAAGGATAAAAACACCGTTTTGCTTTATTCTTTTCGCCTCCGTATAATTTAGCTTAATTGAATATCTTTGGCTGATAGTCTGTAAAATTAACTAATAAAATTAAAATTCGGTGAGTTTCGAGATCAAATTACCGCTCTTTGAAGGTCCTTTCGATCTGATGCTGTTCTTCATTGAGCGTGACGAACTCGATATTTATGATATTCCGATCTCCAAGATTACCAATGACTTCCTGGATTACATTCACCAGTTGGAGAAAATGGAGATCGAGGTAGCCAGTGATTTTATTCTGTTTGCAGCCACCTTGATGAAAATTAAATCCAGAATGCTGTTGCCACGGCCAGAATTGAATGAAAAAGGAGAAGAAATCGATCCCCGGGAGGAACTCATCAGAAACTTATTGGAGTATAAAAAATATAAATCTGTCATAGAAGACCTTGCCCAACTGGAAGCAAATCGACTTTCAAAAGAAAAAAGAGGTAATCTGGCAAAAGAACTTTTGGAACTTAGCAAAAATGAGGACGTTGAAGCAGAGATGCAGCATGTGGACCTTTATAAATTGCTCAAGGTGTTCCAAAAATGTATGGCTAGACTTGCCTCACGAGTAGACGAAACCAAACATACTGTAATTCAGTACCCTTACACCATTGAGCAGCAAAAAGACTTTGTTTTGGAAAAAATAAGCTTCAAAAAACCGGTACCTTTTGATGAATTCATCCAGTACAAACCAGAAAAAATCTTTGTGATTTATACTTTCTTAGCAATTCTCGAACTGCTTCAACTTTCGATGGTTACCATCATTATTGGTGAAGGATACAATAATTTTTGGGTAGAGAAGCCTGAGCCAATCGCTACAGCCTGACGATGAAGCTGGATAACAAAAAAATCTTTCAAACCCTCAACCCAAATAAAGTTTGGGTGCCTATCATCATCGGGTTAGGGATAGTTTTTGGGATGTTTTATTTTGATCCCTCGATCACGGCTGAGTCACTCAAAGTAGTTTTTGATGCTTCCATCCCTTGGTTGTTTTTTGCGGTATTGGTGCTTTTTTTTAGAGATTTTGGGTACGTCTACCGCATCCGCGAGATCACCGACAGACAACTCACATGGGGAAGGGCGATCTATGTGATCATCCTCTGGGAGTTTGCCTCGGCAGTTACCCCATCTGTTGTTGGAGGCACAGCTGTGGCGATGTTTATTCTTAACAAAGAAGGAATAAAAATGGGAAAGGCGATTGCCTTTGTGATGGTGACGGCCATTTTGGACAACCTCTTCTTTGTCATTGGGGCACCGATCATCTTATTTTTTGCTAAAGGAAATATTTTCCCGGATAGCAAGCTCTTAGAAACTCAGATGGAAAATAGTCTTCAGGCTATTTTTTGGATAAGTTATAGTCTCTACGCCGGTTACAGTTTGGTGATGGCGGCGGCACTTTTTTACAGACCGAGGGTATTCAAATGGGTGTTAATCAAGATTTTCAGCATCAAATTCCTCAGAAAATGGAAACACGATGCGCAAGAATATGGCAATCAGATCATAGAGGCCTCACGTGAATTACGGGGTAAAAACATGCGATACTGGCTCCCGATTATCGGAGCTACCATTTTTATCTGGACCTCTCGCTACCTGATGCTCAATGCCTTGATCTCTGCTTTTGTACCTTTATCCATGGAGCAGGAAATCATCGTATTTGCCAGACAGGTTATTATGTGGATCGTGATGATGATTTCGCCTACTCCCGGCAGTAGTGGGACAGCAGAGTTTTTCTATGCACAATTCTTTGCTCAATTCTTGGGTGGCTACACCTTTGTGACCAGTATAGTCTGGCGTCTGTTTTCCTATTATCCTTATTTGATTTTAGGAGCTATTTTCCTTCCAAGATGGATTCGTCAGGTTTTTTTCAAAAAGAAAAAGCTCGAAGAAGAAGAAGAAGAATAACATGCTTACCGCTTTATCCATAGCCCAACTCGAAGAAATCACAAAAGGAAAAGTTCTTGGCAAAGGATTTTTGGGAACAATAGCCCAAATCAGCATCGATTCGCGGCAGATTATTCAGCCGGAACAAAGTTTGTTTGTTGCGCTGCGTGGTGCAAAAGCGGATGGCGCGGATTACATCCCTGGGTTGATCCTTGAAGGTGTCCGCGTGTTTTTGGTACACCATGACTGGCGATCTGATTCAGAACTGCTCACCAAGGCTACTTTTATTCAAGTAAAGGACACGCGCGAGGGGCTTCAGGCTATTGCTGCTTTTGAGCGGAGACAGTTTGTAAAACCGATCTTAGGCATCACCGGAAGCAACGGAAAAACAATAGTAAAAGAGTGGCTGGGACAGATTTTGAGCGAAAGCTTTACTGTTGCGAAAAGCCCAAAAAGCTACAACTCTCAGGTTGGAGTGCCTCTTTCCATTTTTGGAATTCAATCTTATCATCAGGTTGCAATCCTTGAGGCGGGCATATCCAAAAAAGGTGAAATGGAAACACTGGCCCAAATGATCCAACCGGATTTGGGAATCTTTACCAATATTGGAACCGCACATGAGGAGGGCTTTTCTGGCATCGGGGAAAAAATCCGGGAGAAACTTCAGCTTTTCTCCAAAACCAAACTGCTGATTTACTGCAAAGACCAGCCTCTTGTCAGCAAAGAAATTGAGGCTTCATTCTCTGCAGAAAAACTGATCTCCTGGTCCGAAAATCCAGGCTCTGACTTTTCGGTTTCAGTGAAAAATCAGGATACGCGAAGCAAAATCATCCTCGTAAACAAGCTGCTGAGCACCTATACTTTTCAGGTTCCGTTTACCCATTCTGCCTCGATAGAAAACATCACTCATGTGATCATCGCTGCATTGACTCTAGGACAGGATGCTACTGCAATTCAGGAAGGATTGAATCACCTGAAACCCGTGGATATGCGACTCACTCTAAAGCCAGGATTAAATGATTCGCTGATCATCGATGACACCTACAACAATGACATTGCCGGACTGAAGGTGGCATTGGAATTCCTGAGTCTACAACGGCCAAAACGGTCAAAGATCCTGATAATATCTGATCTCCTGCAGCAGGGGTTTCCTGAAAAAGTCTATGCCGAAGTTGCCGAACTTATCAATTCCTATGATCTGGACCAAATCATCGGTGTGGGAAATGAAGTCGTTCGATTGAGGGATTTTTTCCCAAGAAAGTTTGAAGCCTATCCGTCAACAGAGTCCCTACTTCAATCCATTAATCCAGATACGTTTGAAAATGACTTGATTCTGATTACGGGAGCCAGACCCTTTGCATTTGAGCGGATAGTTAATAAACTTCAACAACGCATTCACGGCACCACGTTGGAAATCAATCTAAATGCCCTGACTCATAATTTTAATTTTTTTAAGCAACTGCTGAAGCCCCAAACCAAAATGATGGTCATGGTGAAGGCATTTGCGTATGGAGGAGGAGCTGCTGAGATTGCCAATCACCTGCAAACCATGGGGACAGATTATTTGGCCGTCGCGTTTTCAGATGAGGGTGTGACACTGAGAAAGCAGGGAATCCGGCTTCCGATTATGGTGCTCAATCCAGTCGAGGAATCCTTCGATCTACTTCGGGAATACCGGCTTGAGCCGGTCGTCTTCAGTCCTGAGTTTTTCAGAAAGCTTGGGAATTATGCCAAAAACCAGCAGGTAGAAGTGTCCATCCATTTAGATTTGGACACAGGTATGCATCGACTTGGCTTTGAAAAACAGCACTTGAATGCCTTGAAAAGCCTGATTAAAGATTTTCCTGAACTGAAAATAGCCAGCATTTACACGCATCTCGTAGGTGCTGATGAGCAGGAACATGAAGCCTTCTCACTGGAACAACTTCGCTTATTCACTGAAATGAAAACAGAAATCGAGTCAATTCTGGATTATAGGCCCCTGATTCATGCACTCAACTCAGCCGGGATTGTACGGTACCCTGACTTTCAGATGGATATGGTCCGGTTGGGAATCGGACTCTACGGAGTAGAAGTCACCGGTAAATTTGATGCCAATCTAAAGTCTGTCAGCACCCTGAAAACCACTATTTCACAGGTGAAAACACTCCCCCCGGGAGCTACCGTTGGCTATTCACGAAAAGGCCAATTACCTCAGGGCGGCAAAATCGCCACTTTAGCTATCGGGTATGCTGACGGATATGACCGCAGATTTTCAGGAGGAAAGGGATATGTCCTGATCAATGGAAAAAAAGCACCTGTGATTGGAAATGTCTGCATGGACATGACGATGGTGGATGTGAGTGAAATCGATGCAAAAGTGGGGGATGAAGCCGTGATTTACGGTGAACAAATTTCATTAAATGAACTTGCAGACCAGATTGGCACGATTCCTTATGAATTGCTGACCAATATCAGTGCTCGGGTAAAACGGGTTTATTATCTGGATTGACCTAATTTTCTCTAAATTCCTCAATGATTTTATCGAAAAGAAAACTTGCGCATATCGTTTTTGAGTCCAATGACAAGGCCTCGAGGACTTTTGACTTGGTATTACTTTGGCTGATCTTTGGCTCGATAATTACGGTCATACTAGACTCTGTGGGTGAACTTCATCTGAAGTATGGCAAGATTTTTTACATCATGGAGCTGGCCTTTACCTTCATTTTTACTTTAGAATACCTCCTGAGAATCTGGCTGACCAGCAAGACACTAAGATATGTCACCAGCTTTTATGGAATAGTCGATTTGCTGGCGATTTTGCCCGTTTACCTCAGTTTTTTCATCATCAATACTCAATTGCTTTCAGTCATTCGGGCCTTAAGACTACTCCGCGTAATTCGGATTCTGAAGCTCGGCAGGTATCTTTCTGAGGCTGACTTCTTACGGCAATCACTCAAAGCCAGTGCCGCAAAAATCCAGATTTTCCTTTTCTCCGTTTTGACCATCGTCCTCATCATGGGAACACTGATGTTTGTGGTCGAAGGACCCGAACATGGCTACACCAGTATTCCCGTGGGAATGTACTGGGCCATCGTAACCTTAACTACAGTGGGATTCGGAGACATCACCCCACAGACTCCCATCGGCCAGTTTTTGGCTTCCCTGATCATGTTGATGGGTTATGCTATCATTGCGGTACCTACCGGGATCGTGAGTTCAGAAATGGCCAGGAGAAAAAGAAAAAGACCGGAGCACTATGAGGACGTAAAAAGCTGCACCTACTGCGGGTTTGACCAATTGGAAAAGGGAGATAATTTTTGCAGAAAATGTGGAGAAAAGATCCCCGATTAACTCTTACGATATTTTTCCGCAAGATTCTGAGAACTGTAAACACTACTCTTTCCGCTGAATAAGTAGGCGATAACACATGCAAAGCCTAGAAAAATACCCGATTCATAGCCAAAAAGCTCCATTCCCATCGCGGTGCAGGCCATTGGTGTATTCGTAGCACCTGAGAAAACCCCGACAAATCCCATCCCCGCCAGAAGTGCCAAAGGCAAAGGAATCCATGCCGAAAGTGCATTTCCCAAAGTAGCACCGGTGAAAAACAGGGGGGTCACTTCCCCACCCTTGAATCCCGATCCCAGGGTCAAACCAGTCAATCCAGTCTTTGCCAGCCAATCATACCAAGGTAAAGGAACCTCAAAGGCCTCCACAATCTGGGGTACACCCAGTCCGATATAGGTTGTAGATCCAGTGAAAAAGACAATCAACGCCACTAGGATTCCTCCAGCAACCGGCCGAAACGGAGGATAGGAAATCATGTTTTTGAAAATGGCCGAAATCCCATGTCCTGTCTCGGCAAAAAGCCGTGCCGAAAGTCCAAAGGCGATTCCAGCCGGAATCACCCAAGCCAAATTGGCCAGGGAGTGAATCGGGATCTCCGGAATAGAATATTGTGTATGCCCAACTCCCCAAGCCAACTCACAGATCCAGTCCGCCACAAATGCGGACAAAAATGCCGGAAAAATGGATTTCCAGCGAAATTTTCGGGTCAACATCCATTCCAGTGAAAAAATCGCTCCAGCCAGTGGAGTCCCAAAAACGGAAGCAAATCCTCCGGCAACACCACAGATGATAATCAACCTTCTATTTTCCTGATTGAGCGAAAACCACTTGGTCAGCTGATCTGCCAATGATCCGCCCATCTGCACTGCTGTTCCTTCCCTTCCTGCTGATCCGCCGAAAAGATGCGTGAAAATCGTCCCAAAAAGCACGAGGGGAGTCATTCTCAAGGGAATTGGATTTTTACTTTGGTACAGTTCATCCAGCAAGAGATTATTCCCTTTTGTAGAATTGGCCCCATAATGGTGATAGACATAGCCGATGCCAAAGCCAGCCAATGGAAGAAATGCGATCAACCATAGATTCGCTTCTCGAAAATTGGTCGCCCAATCAAGCGAAACCAGAAAAATCGCTGAAGCTGAGCCGGAGAGAGCGCCCACCAGAGTAGCCAGTCCAAGCCAAAGGGCAACGTATCTCGTAAATTCTTTTCCGTTCACGGGTAAGGATTTAGCGCAAAATAAGGCTGAAAACAGAAAAGTGTGTTAAAATCAAAGAAATAAACCCAAACTTAATGCTCGGACGTTTGTCTCGAAATCGTACATGCCAACTAATTCCGGGTTTTTAAGGTTACTTTAGAAATTTTCATTATGCAAACTATTTTAATCACCGGCGGATCAGGACTGATAGGTCAACAAATCACCTCCCTTCTGGAAAAGAAGGGATATCAGGTTGCCTGGCTGAGCAGATCAGCTCAATCTGGACAAAAATCATTTATCTGGAATATCGAAAAACAGGAGATCGACCCTGAAGCCATCGAATGGGCGGATGCGATCATTCATCTGGCCGGAGCGGGCGTGGCGGAGAAACGCTGGACACCGGAGCGCAAAAAACTGATTCTCGAATCCCGCACCCAAAGCACTCAATTACTTTACAACGCCCTAAAAAAAGCAGAAAACCGGCCAAACACCTTTATTTCTGCATCAGCGGTTGGTTATTATGGATTCAACACCGGGACTTCTCTAGTGGACGAAAACAGTCCCGCAGGAACTGATTTCCTTGCCGAGGTGGTAAAAGCCTGGGAAAATGAAGTAAAAAAAATGGAAAGCCTGAATATCCGTACTGTCTTACTTCGCATCGGGATTGTGCTGGATGCCGAGGGTGGAGCTTTGGGAGAAATGCTAAAGCCACCCGTGGCAGCACCTCTGGGCTCGGGGGATCAGTGGATGAGCTGGATTCACATCGAAGATCTGGCCAGAATGTTTGTTTTTGCATTGGAGAAAACCACCCTCCAAGGAGTCTACAATGCGGTCAGTCCCAATCCTGCTACCAATCAGCAACTCACCCAAGAGGCTGCCAATGCCAAAGGAAAAACGTATATCGGAATCGGAGTACCGGGATTTGCTTTGAAACTTGTTTTGGGAGAAATGGCGGCGATGGTATTGGGTGGAAATCGTGTTTCCTGCCAAAAAATCCAAAAGGCGGGATTTCAGTTTGAGTTTTATGAGCTTTCAGCTGCGCTGAAGGATATTTTTAGAAGCTAATAACTTTACTCTTTCTCATAAAATAGGATATTCAATTCTTTGAGTTTCTTCAGCTGTTTATCCGAAGTCATAAAAGGAATGTTCAAACTCAAGGCAGTTGCTGCAATAATGGCGTCTGGTAATTTGATTTTATGCGATTTTCTTAATTCAATTACACCCTTTTTAATTTCTGAATTGATATCGATTATAGTACAATCAGCCAATAACCCTTCGATGATCAATTTTTCATCAGATTTTATTCCTACAAATCCCAATAATTCCAACTCAGTTACAAAGGAGATATACACGTGATTCTTGTTTAAGAAATCAGCAACTGTCTGGTCTCCAGACAATAGATAAAGAATTATATTGGTGTCTAGAAGTATATTATTCCCATTCATTTCTCATTCCTCTTTGAATGACAAGTGGGTCCTGTTTGATCTTTAATGCACCACAATACTTTTGAGCATCAAAGCTTTTTTTGCTTTTAACCTTTGAAAGAGCCTTTTCTATCTCTTTTGTATCCGATCCTTTTTTTATTACCGTTACCATATTTCTTTTATTTCAGCGGAACGAATTCCAGTAGCAATTTAATCTCGAAAATATATTCAAATTTAATCCGATCTGGAAAATCAATTTACCTAAAAGGATTCTGTCGACTAAAGCCTCTTATTCCTCCCAATCACAAACCACAGCACTGTACCCAACAGAGGCACGAGAAGTACGATCAAAATCCAGATCAGCCGATCATTAGAATTGGCAAACTTGCTGGTCACGACATCGTAAATCGTATACGCGTAAACGATAATTCCGAGAAATTTCCACATGGGCTAGTTTGTTTTAGAGTCTTTGGCCAAAATCAAATAGGCGATCGGACCCAATCCGTGTGCGAATAATAAAATGATAATCCAGATCAATTTCATGTTGGGGTCCTTGAAATTGGACCGAATCGCATCGATGAGGCAATAAACCCACAGGATAAAATAGGCGATGGAAAGAAGCATGAAAAGAATCAAAACTCCCCCTCCCATATTTTGGATAAATAGTGCTGTCATTTAGTAAAAGTTTAAAATTGCTTACTTTTTAAAATCGGGTCGGAATAATCGTTTTTCTCTAGTTCGTCGATTCATGCTCATGTAGAGAAAAGTGCCAATCACAGGTGCAAACAGGATCAAAATCACCCATATCAACTTTTGATGTGGTCCCCTAAAATCAGTTCTTAAGCAATCAAACAGCGCATAAATCCAAAATCCCAGGTAAATCAGGCTTGATAATTGCCAAAAAACCAATCCGTATCCTGGAGAAATCAAATCCATATCGTTTGAGTTAGTATTTTTACCATCGATCCAAAATAGCTTTTTTTGACAAAACTTAATTAGAATTTAGGCCAAAGTTTAAAAACCACCCCATGAAGAAGTACACGCTTGCAGTGCTTTTAGCCCTTTTTACTTCACTCACGATTGCGCAAGATCTGAGTTATTACCTTCCAAAAGGCTACACCTACAATCCCGCTGTCCCTACACCAAAGCAGGTTTTGGGCTATGAAGTCGGCGAGTGGCACGTCACCCACGATCAACTCGTGATGTACATGAAAGCAGTGGCGGAAGCTTCAGATCGGGTGATTTTTGAAGAAACAGGCAGATCTTATGAAAAGCGGCCACAGACACTTTTGACAATCACCTCCCCTGCCAATCTGGGCAAACTGGATCAAATCAAGGCAGAGCGGGCCAAACTCCGGGACCCCAATGCATCGGTGTCAATAGAAAATATGCCTGTGGTCATGTTTATGGGCTATTCCGTGCATGGGAATGAACCCAGTGGGGCGAATGCCTCCTTGGTGGCCGCCTATCATTTTGCAGCAGCAAATGAAATCTCCGAAGATCTTGAAAACATCGTACTTCTACTCGATCCTGCCATCAATCCGGATGGACTTAATCGTTTTGCTTCCTGGGTCAATTCGCACAAGGCATTTACGATGAATGGTGATCCTGCCCAGCGGGAACTGAATGAAGCATGGCCAAGAGGCCGCACGAATCACTATTGGTTTGATTTAAACCGGGACTGGCTTCCCGTACAGCACCCTGAGTCCAGAAATCGGGTGAGGGTCTTCCAAAGCTGGCTTCCAAACATCCACTTGGATTTTCATGAAATGGGAACCAACAGCACCTTCTTTTTCCAACCGGGCGTTCCAGCCAGAATGCACCCATTGACGCCGGACAAGAACTTTGAATTGACCGAAAAGATTGGAACTTACCACGCTAAAGCCTTAGATCAAATCGGTTCACTTTATTACAATCAGGAGAATTACGATGATTTCTACTATGGAAAAGGCTCTACCTATCCGGACGTGCAGGGATCCATCGGAATTCTTTTTGAGCAGGCAAGCTCAAGAGGACATTTGCAGGAAAGTGCCAATGGGATGTTGAGCTTCCCCTTCACGATTAGAAATCAGTTTACTGCCAATTTATCCTCTTATCAGGCTGCGAAAGAAATGCGCGTGGAATTGAACCAGTGGATGAGGGATTTTTACACCGAGATCAAAACCGAAACTGACACAGACACCAACAAGGCCTATATTTTCGGGGCCAAAAATGATGATGCCCGAAGTTTTCACTTGGCTGACTTGATTTTGCAGCACGACATCAAAGTCTTTGCACTCAATGAAAACATTACAGTAAACGGCCAGGAATTCAAAAAAGAGACTTCCTACATCGTCCCCGCGGATCAGCCTCAATACCGACTGATCAAGGCCATGTTTGAGACGCGGACCACCTTCAAAGACAGCTTGTTCTACGACATCTCAGCTTGGACTTATCCGATGGCTTTTCATCTGGACTACATGGCACTAAATAGTAAAATCCTCAATTTGGCCAATGTCAAACAAGTAGACAAAACTGATTTTGTATTAGCTCCGGGAAAAGTCATAGGCAATGCCGGTGCGTATCACTATGCCATGGAGTGGACAGATTACTATGCTCCAAAAGCCGCTTATCAGCTCCTCAAGTCAGGTTTTCTGGTGCGGGTGTCCAATGCAGAATTCTCAACAGCCGAAGGCAAAACCTTCGGCAGGGGCACCCTTTTGATTGATAAAGGCGAATCTGGCTTAGACGAAGACGCCTTTTTTGCAAAACTACAGGAAATCGCGTCGGAGGCTCATGTGGACATCCACGCCCTAATTACTGGCTATACCAGCGGTGCAAATTTGGGATCGACTTTTATGGCTCCACTAAAAACTCCCCAAATCGCACTGCTCGTGGATGGCGGAGTAGACAGTGGCGAAGCAGGTGAAATCTGGCACCTACTTGATCAGCGTATGAAAATGCCTGTAACACTACTTCCTGTGGGTTCAGTTAACAATGCTAATCTAGATCGATATAATGTGATCCTGATGGCAGATGGCAACTATAATTCCCTTGGAAAAACTGGCGCTGAGAAGTTGAAAGAATGGACATCAAGGGGTGGAACACTCGTCGCAAAAGGCGGTGCGCTTCAATTTCTTGCTCAAAATGAAATTGGCAATTTCACCTTCAGAACTGTGGATAATGCTGAAAAAGGCATTCAAAAAAGCTATGCCGATTTTGAAAATGCAACTGGAGCAAAAGGAACTTTCGGAGCCATTTTCAAAGCAAATCTTGACATCACCCACCCGATAGGTTATGGCTATAGCGAAAAGGAAATCTACACATTCAGAAACGATAACTTCTTCATGGAAGTGTCTCCTAACCCGTATGCGAATCCTCTGGTTTACACCGAAAATCCCCTTGCCTCAGGCTACCTTCACCCAAGTAACCTTCCGGGAATTCAAAACGGAAGTGTCATCCGAATCTCAGGCGTGGGTAGAGGTAGAATCGTAGGATTTGCAGACAATCCAAACTTCAGAGCATTCTGGTTTGGAACCAATAAGTTATATATGAATTCCATTTTCTTTGGTCAGGTAATCGACGGCGGCACAGCACGTTAAAACAGTGAAATCCCGATTAACCCGTCGGGATTTCTTTTTTCCCACTTAAAGAATTTTCAAATCCAAATCGATCTGATTTCAGTTTAATCGCTCATGAACAAAGCACTATCTTTATTTACAGCATTTCTATTTTCTGCGGGAATTTCATCGGCTCAGGAGATGAGCTTTGAAAACTACAATCCCCCCTCCACACTCAAAGTGCCACAAAACCCCGTATCACGGGCAAAATTTCCTTTCGTAGACATCCATAGCCATCAAGGAGGTATCAATGAAGCCAAAATCGACCAACTCGTCAAGGAAATGGACGAACTAAACATGGGCGTATTGGTCAATCTGAGTGGTAGAGGATTTGGTCGTGGCGACAGCAATTCCCAGCAGGAATACATCAAATCCATGCTTCAGGAGTTCAAAACCCATGCCCCGGGGCGTTTTATGGTTTTCACCAACTTGAATTTTGCAGGATTTGGGGATTCGGAATGGACCAGAATAGCTATAAAAGAACTGGAGGAGGATGTGGCAGCAGGAGCAGCAGGGCTGAAAATTTATAAAAGCTTAGGTCTGAATTCCAAAGACATCAATGGCAACCGAATCCCAGTGGATCATCCGGACCTGGATCCTGTTTGGGCCAAAGCCGGCGAACTGGGAATCCCCGTTCTGATTCACTCGGCAGATCCTGCGCAATTCTGGCAGCCCATGGACTCCACAAACGAACGCTGGCTGGAACTGAAACTTAACCCAAACCGAAAAAGATCGCCAACTGATCCGGCACCGTTTGAACAAATTATTGCCGAGCAGCACCGTGTCTTTGCCAAGCATCCCAAAACCACCTTCATCAACGCTCACATGGGTTGGATGGCCAATGATCTCGATGCCGCGGGTGCTCATTTGGACAAGTATCCAAATGTGAACTTTGAAATCGGGGCTATTATCGCAGAATTGGGACGCCAGCCAAAGCGGGCAAAGGAATTTTTCACCAAATATCAAGACCGTATTCTCTTCGGAAAAGACGCTTACAATAAGGAGGAATTTTACACCTACTTTAGGGTTCTGGAGACAGAAGACGAGTATTTTCCCTACTACAAAAAATACCATGCCTACTGGAAAATGTACGGATTGGGTCTACCAGACGAAATACTGAAGAAAGTGTACTATAAAAACGCGTTGCGAATTGTGCCTGGACTGGACAAGTCGCAGTTTCCCAATTGATTTACTTTGTTTTTCCGCAGATCAACGCAGATTTTAAAGCGCAGATATTCGCGGATTTTTCTTTGGGTCTCTGTGGAAAATTTCCCTTTCTCCCGGAGAAGGGCACTGATTGAGATACGAAGATTTGCGGAGATTTATCTTTGTGAAACAAAGTCAGTTCTTCGGTAGAAAACATCATCACGACCCATGACGACTTGTACAAAGCCAATTTGGACTTTGAAGTTAGCATCAGTCCTGATGTCAAAGAAGTGCGGAACTACATGGCAGCAATGATGCGGGGTTTTTGAGCTAGTGCAGACGAAGGGATTGCTCACCAATCAGACTATTTTAAAAATTCAGGAGACATTAAAAGGAAATAATGCGGGCTTTGGCAAGATTCCTGGAACAGCGTTGAAAAATGCCCAAACAGGCGAAATTGTCTATTTACCTCCTCAGGATTCGGAGGAGATTTTGAACCTGATGACCAATTTGGAGCAATTTATCCAAAATACTGAACTGAGCGATTACGATCCCCTGGTAAAAATGGCAATTATGCACTTTCAGTTTGAGAGCATCCACCCTTTCTATGATGGAAATTGAGTGCTACGAAAAGAAAGACCTGCGAACAGGGAATTATTATGTGAATAAAAAACTGTTTGCCATGCTGAGTAGCCGATGATAGATTTCCCGCTGATTTGCGCGGATTTTTACACGCTGATTCTCGCTGATCTCAAGATTTCTGTGAATATCTGTGGGAAATTTTTAAAGAAAAAATGTCCTGCTTTCGGAAAAGCAGGACAAATTGATTTTTAAAATCTGCGCTTATCAGCGACTTTTTCTGCGAAAATCAGCGGGAAAAATCCCTAAAACTTCAAACTCAATCCCAACAGGAAATTCGTTCCCGCCTGAGGGTAGTAGAAGTTCTCTGTGACTAATTCCCTCCCGCTCGTTTCTCCAGGCACGAAATAGCTGAAGGTATAGCCATTTGGCTCATACAGCTCATTGAAGATGTTATTGATCAGGAGGTTGACTTCCAATCCCTTGAAAAACCTAGGAGTCGCTGAATAGCTGATTCGCAGATCATTGGTGAAGAAAGCATCCAAAGCCCTGCTTTCATTTGCGGTATTATCCAGGAATTGCTGACCTACATACTTACTTAGCCAGTTGAGCGACAGATTTTTGGTTGGCTTGAACTCGATGATGGCCGAACCAACCACATTTGGGGAGAAGGCGATGTCGGTGTTGGTGTAAGTAATTGCTTCCTGCTGAAATTCGGCCACACTGTAATCGTCTATGTACTCGGTGAATTCCTTGATTTTGTTTTGACTGAATGCAATATTTCCACCCAAAGTCCAGGCCGAAGAAAGCCGATATGCTCCGTCCAATTCGATCCCTGCACGGTAAGAAGAGGCAACATTTTCCCGAATGTAAGCTCCCACATCATTGATCTGTCCGGTCAAGATCAATTGATCCCGATAGTCCATGTAGTAGAAGTTGGCATTGTAGCTGAAATTTCCAGCTTTGGCACGCACACCTGCTTCGATGTTGTTTAACTTTTCCGGTCTTGGCACTTCTGAGATTGGATTATCTGTGAAGTCAGATCGGGTAGGTTCCCGGTTGGCCACAGCATAGCTGGCATAGAAGGTCTGATTTCCCTTTTCATAGGAAAATCCAAACTTAGGATTGAAAAAGGTGTAATTCTCCTGCCCGGACACGACTCGTTGATCATCATTCACTCCATCGAAAGTGTAATTGATTCCTCGCACCTGCAGATCACCAAAAAGATTCAACCCCGGACTGACTTCGTAAGTTGCTTTCGCATAAATATTTCGATCATCTTTGATCGCATTGTTGTCGTAGTATCGGTCACGGATATTGGTATTTCCGGCGATTCGGGCCCAGATGATTTCTCCAAAATGAGCTCCATCATAGCGATTGGCACCTCCACCTAGGATCATATCCAGCTTTCCGTCTGTGGAGACATAATTCACCGAACCAACAAAACCGAAGAAATCATTATCCAGCCAACGTCTACGGATGATGTCGGTTCTGGTGATCGTTTCGTCTCCAATGATCACATTGGGTAAAGCATAATTAGAAAACCGGTCATTTTCCCTGTACTGTTCGTAATATCCTCTTCCGTAGGTATAATGAAGCGCCAGATTTGTCTTCCAGTTGGACCCGACTTTCCCGGTGTAGATCAGCTGATAGTGATCCTGTTGGTAATTGTCCGTCTCATTGTCATAGGTGTAGAAATTATGCGTCCTGTCATTTTCCAGCTTGTCTTCAGGGAGGCCATACCAGCTTTGATAGGTTTGCTCTTTTCCCGAAAAAGCGATCAACTTGATCATATTTTTTTCTCCATAATATCCACCGGAGACAAACCAACTGCTTAAGTCAGAAAATGCCCGATCCACATAGCCATCTGAGGTGATTTTGGAAAGTCGAGCATCCACTGCAAATCGATCATTTAGCAGTCCTGTGCCAGCTTTAACCGTATGTCTCCAAGTATTGAAAGAGCCAAAACCGTTATCCAGTTCGGCATAGGCATCATCTCGGCGGGTATCGGTTTGGAAATTGAGGCTGGCGCCAAAAGTAGCCGCCCCGTTGGTCGAAGTTCCGACCCCACGTTGGATCTGCACGTTTTCCACAGAGGAAGCAAAGTCCGGCATATTCACCCAAAAGACCCCATGCGACTCTGCGTCATTCAGTGGAATGCCGTTAACTGTGGCATTGATCCGGGTTTGGTCTGTGCCCCGAATCCGCAATCCGGTATAACCTACGCCGGCTCCTGCATCAGAATAACTCACCACAGAAGGGGTAAAATTCAGCAGTATTGGAATGTCCTGTCCCAAATTTCGTTTGGCGATTTCGGACTTATCCACAATACTGAAGGTCGTTGGCGTGCTTCCTGAAGCACGTGTAGCCGATACGATAAACTCCTCCGTGAGTATATCCTTGGGTTCCAGTTTAATTTCAAGATCGCCAGATTGCGGAACCACCACAGTGATTACTTCTGTCTCATACCCAAGGTAGGACACTCGAATCCGGAGACTTCCCTCCGATAACCTACCAAGCTCGAATAGTCCGTTTTCATCGGTGACCGTGCCTCTTCCGGCCGTTTCGGCCCATAGCGATGCCCCCACCAAAGGCACATTGCTTTTAGCGTCCACTACTTTCCCGCTGATGCTATTCTGCGCCCAAGCGGAAATTGCGGCTAGGTATAGCACCAAGCCAAATACTAACTTTTGCATGATAATTCTCCCCTTTCGGGTATTGAGTGAAACATTAGAAAACCCAAGGGAGGTTTTCCGTAATAGTTTACCCGCTGTGCAAAACGAAAACTGCTAAATTGCCCGAAGGGTACCACTTCGGCATGTTCACTGGCAGCAACGCTTTACTTTCTCATTTCCCTTCGCCGGCATTACCCGGATCAGGTCGTATGGGTATGATCTCAGCCCGTTTTGTTAAGGCACCCCTTATGATCTAAGACAAAGGTACGAGCGAAAAGTTTCATTGCAAGTCTCTTCCTTCAATTCCTTTTTATAAATTCCCGAAAAAATAAACCCCTATAAACCTATGAAGCTTTACAAATTAACGGCGGGAACACTTTTAGAATCTGAAAACGGCATTTTTCTCGGACCTGAACTCGATTGGGATCAACTCTTGGGTAGAGAAAACCTTCCCAAACTTTTGAAATCAGAAGCAGCGCATTGGGAGAAGATTTCCTTCGAAAAAGCGGAAGAATTGAAGGAGGAGGGACTTTTGGCCCCCATGGGAAATCAGGAAGTCTGGGCAGCTGGCGTGACTTATTACCGAAGTCGAACGGCCAGAATGGAAGAATCCCAAGATGCAGGAGGAGCAGACTTTTACGACAAAGTGTACACCGCAGATCGACCGGAGCTATTCTTCAAAGCCACTTCAAGCCGTGTTTCCAACCCCGGCGAGACAGTCAATATCCGCAAAGATTCCACTTGGGATGTACCAGAGCCGGAATTGACTTTATTGATTTCCCCTTCGGGAAAAGTTCAGGGATTTACCGTAGGAAATGACATGAGCAGCAGAAGCATCGAGGGAGAAAATCCGCTCTATTTGCCTCAGGCGAAAGTGTATCAGGGTAGTGCAGCCATAGGTCCATGCATTTTGATACAGGAAGAATTGCTCCCAGATTCAACTAAAATCAGTCTGGAAATTTTAAGAAACGGTAAAACCGAAGCATCGGGAGAGACTACTTTGGCACAGATGAAGCGAAAGCCTCAGGAACTCGCAGACTGGCTTTTCAGATCCAGCACGTTTCCGATCGGTTGCCTGATGATGACCGGGACAGGTATCGTGCCGGATAATTTTACGCTTCAGGCTGCCGATGTGGTAAAAATCACCATTGATGGTATTGGGACTTTAGAAAATAAGGTTGGGAAAATTTAACCAATGTCCGTTTTCTTCCAAAAATCCCTTCGTCTTCCTAGTTATCCACAAGGATATCATCTGATCACGGATCAAATCGAAAAAAAAATTCCCGAAATCCAGGATATTCGGATTGGATTTTTACAAGTATTTCTACAGCATACTTCAGCAGGATTGTGCATCAATGAAAACGCGGACCCTACAGTGAGAAAAGATTTCCAAACTTTCATAAGCGAATTAATTCCAGAGACTTATCCACGCTTTGTCCACGACTATGAAGGGACAGATGATATGCCTGCTCATATTAAAAGCGCATTTTTTGGTGTCAGTCTTCAAATACCGATTTCCGGTGGAAAACTCGCCTTGGGAATTTGGCAGGGAATTTACCTCTGTGAGTTTCGTCATCACGGAGGCAATAGAAACCTAATCCTGACCGCTTTCGGTACCAAATAATGCCTTAAAAAAGGAGCTTAACCATTGGTAAAATTACTTGGTTGGAATCATTTGACAAAGTTACTTTTGCAAGCCACAGACCTTGCATGAAATCTTCTCTTGGAATCGCAGCCTTGTGCTGTTTTCTCTTCATCGATCATACTTTTGCCCAATCACCAGCTCAGGCGAATGCTTTTGCTTTCAAATTGCAGGAGCCTATCACGCTTGACGGTAATCTGGACGAGGAAATCTGGACAAATCCCGAAGGATGGAACGGAAACTTTATGCAATATTTTCCTTCCGATACCTCTGCTTCCAAGGTAAATACCCGAATGAAAATTGCCTTTGATGATCAGAATCTTTACATCGCGGCAGTAATGGAAAATCTTGGTCCCAGAAAGTATGTGTCGACCTCACTTCGGCGCGACTTCCGAGGCGAGCAAAACGATGCCATCGTATTTGTCATGGATACTTTCAATGACAAGACCAATGCTTTTTCTTTCGGCATTAATCCTTATGGTGTACAGCGTGAAGGACTCATATCGAACGGTGGCAACAGATCAGAAGATCTAAGCCTTGCGTGGGACAATAAGTGGTTTTCTGAAGCTAAAATATTTGAAAATCACTGGCAAGCCGAATTTGTAATTCCTTTGTCCACGCTTCGCTTCAATGACGAGGCTCAAAACTGGAATCTGAATGTCTATCGGATCGACAGTGAATTGGGTGAACGAAGTACTTGGACTCCAATTCCAAGAAATTTCCCTATCATTTCGACAGCTTTCAGTAAGAAGCTCATCTTCGAAGAGCCAATTAAGAAGACCTCTGCCAACATTTCTCTTATTCCCTACACGGCCGCAAGAATGTCCAGAAACTTTCTTGAAGGAACATCCGAACCACTCACTCCGGCCTTTGGGGGCGATGCCAAAATCGGGATTGGGCCTGCATTGAATTTGGATTTGACATTCAATCCGGATTTTTCACAGGTAGAAGTAGACCAGCAGGTGACGAATTTGGATCGTTTTGAGATTTTTTTCCCGGAAAGAAGACAGTTCTTTCTTGAAAATGCCGATCTGTTTGACAGTTTTGGACAACAACGATCCCGTCCCTTTTTCTCCAGAAGAATCGGAGTGGATGTAGATTCTGCCACAGGTCAAAATATCCAAAGCAAAATCATCTATGGTGCCCGAATCAGCGGTAAAATCAAGGAAGACTGGAGAATCGG
Organism: Algoriphagus boritolerans DSM 17298 = JCM 18970; assembly: GCF_900108085.1. GTDB lineage: Bacteria > Bacteroidota > Bacteroidia > Cytophagales > Cyclobacteriaceae > Algoriphagus > Algoriphagus boritolerans. Next base: position 43,031 of record NZ_FNVR01000018.1, on the reverse strand, counting down.
AGCGATGAATATGCAAACTGCAACCGATGAGGACGCTGGAGCTGCAGGAAAAAATTTCACGGTTTTGGCACTTCAGAAAAAGGTGTTTACCCGATCCAATGTCGGGCTGATCTACGTGAACAAAGAATCCTTGGCCTTGGATGAATTCCAGCAATTATTTGATCCAACTGCTTACAATCGGCTTTTAGGTGTGGATTATAACCTAAACTCTGCTGATGGAAAATGGACGGGTAAGGTATACTACCACCGCACGTTTGAATCCGAAAAGAAAGATTCACCCTACTCTTTCAATGCCTATTTGCTCTTTACCGATATCCACTGGAACTGGAGCTTCAGCTATCAGGATATCGGACAAAATTTCAATCCTGCCGTAGGATTTGTACCTCGGGTAAACTTCAAAAGACTCAATCCTGATGTCTCTTATCTATTCTACCCCAACTCAAGACTAATCAACCGGCATGGACCAAAACTGGAATATGAAGGCTATTGGAATGAAGAAATCGGACTAACGGATCGTGATATCGATCTGGGCTATCTGATTCGGTTCAATTCACTCTCTGAACTTGAAATCACTCATCGAAATCGCTACCTCTACCTGTTTGAAGATTTTGATCCGACTCGAACAGGCGGAGAACAGCTCCTTGCAGGCACGGACTATACCAACAGAACTTTGCAGATTGAATACCAAAGCAACCCAAGAAATATTTTCAATGTCCAGCTGGATGCAGAAGCCGGTCAATATTTTACCGGAAATTTCCAGCGATTCACCAGCGAAATGGGGGCGAGATTAGGCTATCTGGCCAATATTTCGATGAACTTTAACTACGCCAGAATCCGGTTGCCAAAACCTCAAAACGATGCGGATTTAATATTGGTCGGACCCAGAATAGATCTGACTTTCAGCAAAAAAATCTTCTGGACGACCTTTATCCAATACAATAACCAGATCAACAATCTCAATATTAACACCCGACTGCAATGGAGATATGCGCCTGTTTCAGATTTCTTCCTAGTTTACACGGATAATTATTTTCCCGGAGACTTTATGCCCAAGCAGCGGTCTTTGGTACTGAAGCTGAACTATTGGTTGAATTTATAAAAGCTCAGACCGGTCAGGTTTTCAAAAACCTGACCGGTCTATTTTTTTTCTAACATTAAGGAATTAAGAAAATTAAGAGCCTGAATTTACCGCTCCAATCTTAATGTCCTCAAATTCTTAATGGTTTAATCTGAGCAAAACTGTGAGAACATCTTGATGGCTTTTACTTACTCGCCTCCACCCTTACCTTTTTCCCAGTCATCAAAATCCTTCGGTACCCGTTTTGAGTGTCCGAACTAACCTCTTTTCCCAAAATCTTAACCTTAGTAAATTCCTCAGAAATCTCAATCGAAATCCCCCATTTGGATTGGGTTTGCTCCACTTCGATGGCTAAAACTCCAGACTTATCCACATAGCTCATGCTGATTTCATTGTCGCCAATGATCACTTTTTGGATAGAGGCTTCCTCCCAAGTGCTTGGCATCTGTGGACGAATGGAAATTTCCTTGTTTCCAGCATCGGGTTTGATTCCAAAAAATTGGGTGATGATCGGAACTGCATAGCTATACAAATTCCAAGCTTGAGTGAACATGCCGTAATCCGGAGACACTTCATAAATCGACCCGGGCAGTGCAAAGCTAAAACTCCGCGTCATCCGCTTGAGGTAATCCAAGGCCTGATCCGGATTGCCGTAGTTATTTTCTCCAATGGCCGAAACCCCTGTCGGCAAAGTCATCACAGCACCTGTGTAGGAAAAGCTTTTGCTTCCAACAAAAGAGCCATCCTCATTTTCCGCACGTTCATCCCGGTCAATTCCTGTGACAAAAACCCCAAATGGATTGGTGTATTTTCTGCCCGTCTCCAGCGCGATTCTCGACTTTTCCGGATCTGCTATTCCCGTTTCCATCGGGGTATTGACGACCCAATTGTGATACAGGACAAAACCCTGTTTTTGCCCTTTCGGTAGTATGGATAACTTGGCTTTTGTGGCTTGCAATTCCGCCACAGCCCAAGGTTTATTTAAAGTATCTGCACGAATAATTGCTCCATCAATCAAATGAAGCGCATCCTCTGACGTACCAATAAAATCCGCATAACTTCCAAATTCGGGAACCCAAAAATCTGAATTGATTTTGACGGACAAGGCATCAGCGGTTTGTTGATAACTTTTAGAAAGTTCCGATTTTCCCAGAATTTCGGCCATTTTGGCCGCATCTGCAAAAGCTTTTTGGCTGTAAACTGCCACATCGATCATCTCCGATTCTAAGCCATGAATCTCCATCATACCATATCCATCGGCCAGGAAATTCCCGTCTTTGTCATTTTCCTCCAAAAGCCAGCTTAATCCTTTTTCAATGGATGGAAAATAGGTTTCCAAAAACTCCCGATCTCCTGTCCACCGATATACCTCCCAAATCGTGGACACCCATTGTGGCGTTTCATTGATGTTTCCGGGATTGAAAACCACTCCATTGGTGCTCACTTCGTGCACGATGCGGCCGTTGCCATTTTCCTTTTGGGAGAGCCTGTGGATAAGTTCGATCGTGGAATACACCAAGTCCTTTCGACCCGTGGTGATCAGTCCCTGAATCGTGTACTCACTATCCACTCCAAAAAACCAGGGGTAATCCGGCAAACCCGCCCCAAATCCTCTCCCGATTCCGGGGACATCCCGCACCAGCCAATCCGTGTTGTATTTCGTCCACTCAACCGCCTGCTGCAATTCCTTGTCAGGAATGTTGATTTTTGAAAGTGCTTGAATAGCCTCATAGCGCTCTTTTTTAGCCATCCAATCGCTTTGAAGATTTGATCGGAGATCGGCTAAGGTCTCCAGGGCTTTCAATTCACTTTCGGTCGAACCGGAAATGAAAACCGGTATGATCTGCTCGGATTCTGCGGGAAGATTGATGTCTAAACCAAATCCTGCATTTGTGCCATTTCCCTTGGGAGACATCGTGCAGGAAGCCGATTCTGTGGGATTCAGCGCGATCCCCTCCGCACTTCCCCAAACCACAAACCAGTCATTGCCCTGATCCTTTCCGGTAAAGGTGTTGGTCTGATCACTAAAGGTAATTTCGTCCGGATGATCAATCATCCCTGTCCGCTCTCCTAGCCACACCGGCATCAAATCCACGTAGGCATTAAAGTCAAAACGAATAGCTTTATCGGAGTTATCCACATTTTTAATCCTGAAAAGAATGACCATCCCTTCCCTTCCATCCGGCACAAATTGTAACCTATCCACCGCGATGCCTACTTCCGGTTTTGAAAAATTCAGCACATTGGAAAAAGGGTAATTGGTAAAAACATTTGCTTGGTCAAGGCAAAAGGTATTTTCTTCCACAGAAACAGAAGCAGTAAACCCATCCATCAATTTGATCGGATGGAGCCAAATTCCTCCCATCTCTCCTTCCACATGCCAGCCCAAATCAGGAAAGGTACCATCCTGATGACCCACAAGGTAAACCCGATCTCCTGCAGCAGCAAATGGAGAATTTAGATATTCTGCCTTTCCGGAAAGCCCCGGTTGGGAGTCAAGATCCGAAAACAACACCAGTTCCTGTGATGGTCTGGAACAGGAGAAAATCACAAAAAGCAGAAATAGAAAGTAGGGATTAAGCGGTCGCATGCATAAGGATTTGAATGTGAAAATTATAGCTTTTGCTCAGATTTTGCTCCATTTTTTAAAATCATCCAAAGATTACTACTGTCTCCTCTTTCAAAAACCGTTAACCAATTTCAGGTATTCAGGGACGAAAAGAACCAATTCAATTACATAAAATTCCTGCTTTAAAATTCCTGTAGAAACCAAAACACTTCATGTAAACAGCCTGTTTTGAGTGTCATGAGTCCTAATCGGGTAATAGTTTGGTTTCGAAATGATCTTCGGATCGCAGACAACGAAACGTTGATCAAAGCTATACAATCTGGGAAAGAGATTGTACCGGTGTATTGCTTTGATCTACGGATGTGGGCGAAAACAGCGTTGGGCCTCACGAAAACCGGTGCAATTCGGACGAAGTTTCTAATCGAATCGATTAGAAATCTCCGGGAGTCCTTCCAGAAATTAGGAGGAAACCTGATCATCCTTCAGGGAAAGCCTGAGGAGGAAGTAATCAAACTTGCTGAGAAACTAAAAGTTGGTGCCATCTTCTATTCTCAGGAAGTCACTTCCGAGGAAAAAACTGTGGATAAGTCACTCGAAAGTGCCGCTTTTGCCAAAGGAATATCTACCGAAAGCTTTTGGCAAAGCACGCTTTATCATATTGACGATCTTCCTTTTCCTGTCAGTCAAACTCCTGAAGTGTTTACCCACTTTAGAAAAGCAGTAGAAAAATTGGTGAAGATCCGTCCAACCGGGTCAACCCCATCGAAAATCAATTTTCCAAGTGATCTGGACCCTTCCTTGTTAGGGAGTCTTCCTTCACTGCAAACTTATGGACTGGAGAAACCCGCCCGGGATGTCAAATCGTGGATGGAGGTTGAAGGTGGAGAGCATTCCGGAATCGGGCGACTTCGGTCCTACTTTTGGGAAAAAGACCTGCTTAAAGATTACAAGGAAACCCGCAATGGGCTGATCGGGATGGATTACAGCTCCAAATTTTCGCCATGGCTGGCATTGGGCTGTATTTCTCCCCGGTTGATTTATGAGGAAGTCAAGCGTTATGAAAAAGAGCGCAAAAAGAATGACAGTACCTATTGGCTCATCTTCGAGTTAATCTGGAGGGATTATTTCAGGTTTATTGCAAAAAAGCACGGTGACAAAATATTCAATATCCGAGGCATCAAAAACCAAGAGGACTCCTGGAGTAGAGATAAGTCTCAATTTGAGGCTTGGACTGAGGGGATGACAGGAGTTCCTTTTGTGGATGCCAATATGCGCGAGCTGAACGCGACTGGGTTTATGTCAAACCGGGGCCGTCAGATTGTCGCGAGCTTTCTGGTCAATGATCTCGGAATCGACTGGACTTGGGGTGCGAGCTATTTCGAAAGTCAATTGATTGATTACGACGTCTGCTCCAACTGGGGGAATTGGATGTATGTAGGCGGTGTGGGAAATGACCCGAGGGAAAACCGCTATTTCAATGTCCTACGACAAGCCAAAAATTACGACCGAAACGGAGATTACATCCGATTGATGATCCCTGAATTACAGGCGATTAAAGGGTTTGACATTCATCAGCCTTGGGACTTATCCACATCCCAACTGAGAAGTCTAAAAATACAATTAGGTCACACTTATCCACATGCCCTGAGAAAGATTCCGACTTTAGAAAAAGCTTAAATTCGATTAGTTGAAATTTTTTCATTTTTTAAATGTCTGTAATCTGCCTGTGCAACTCCTTAGCTAAATCAACTATTCCCTCTTTTTTAAACAGCTTTTAACACAGGAAAATCGCTTTTGAAAAAAAATCATCCCTTTCTCCAATTATGAAAAACGAAGCAGGTTGAAAAATTTTTACCATGAAGAGAATTAAGGTCAGTGAGAGCGGGATTAAAACCTAATCAATAAGTTTTTTTCAAAAATTACCCTTGACTGTACTTCTTAATTTTCTTAATGAACTTAATGGTTAAAATAAATTAATTTCTAGAAAAACTAATACTCAAACCTAAACCCACTCAAATCCGCCGGAATCTGCTTTTTTCGTTTCAGCTCTCTCTGGTACAAATACTCTCCCAACTCGGCGAAAAAAGGAAGACCGATTTCCTCCGTTTCATAAGTGTCATCGTTCAGGATTTCATTTTCATTGGTGTAGATCACCGCTGTGACAAAAAATTCCACCCCATTTTCAAAATCCACAAAATAGCTTCCATCAATCAGATGTCCATAAGCCCAACCCGTCTTGTTAAAGATCCGGAATTGGGCCGGAATCGGGTTTTTATCTGTTCCAAACTTAAAAAACTTGGAGTAGCTGTCAGTATACTCTTCCTGTGGATAACTTGGAAAATCACTCTCTCTGGGAAGCATACTCATGTATTTTAGGACAAAATTTCGATGCTCCTCACTGATTTCAAATCGCTCATCTCCCAAGAAAGCCTGTGGAAAAACAATCCGCTTCAGCACCCCATCGAAATCAGAAATCGAAAACTTGTTTTTGAACGTGAAGTCCAGCGGCTCAGGAATCAGCGAATCTCCTGAATAATACGCCTTCCCGATTTTTGGTTGGTTGGTATTGGAAAAGACAGTTTCTGTACTTCGGGCAGGAATTTGAAGAATGACATTTCCGGACTTATCCACAAATCGAATTGGATTAAAATGTCTATTTTCTTCCGGACTCATTGGCATGCTAAGCCGGTGATTGATGACCGTGTGATTCAATCCCTTTTCGCTCAGCTTTCGATTGATATAGTCCTGACCGAGCAATTCATAGAGTCGGTTGAAAGCGTCATTGTCCGAAACTAACAGGATTTTTTTGATGTAATGTCCGATGCTCGGATGTCCTGATTGAGAGGAGCTATCCACCAAGGCCGAAAATTGAGAAGGACGGGCAGAATCTGTCAGCATGATCGTCTCAGCATCCAATCCCTCCAAATTTTGCTCCTCCAACCATTCCAAAGCCAACAAAACGACGGGAAGCTTTACCGTAGAAGCAGGATAGAAATAGCGCTCATCATCAAGATTAAACTTGAAAACAGTCATCAATGGATTTGCATGTTCATTTCGGTCGATCTGAGTGTATAGGATCTGAACTTGGTACTTGGAGGAGTCTTCTAAAACTTTTTTCAAGACGGGGTAATGCTCCAAACCGGATTGAAACGGCACATTTTGCTTTTCAGCACATGAAAAAAGAAAAAGTACAGTCGAAAGAAACAGAAGTAAATATCTGGTCATTGGGCAAGATTTTGGATTATTCCATTGAGGTACATCAAATCTTCCAACTCGTGGAAACCTGAAATCACGATACGGTTTACACTTGGACTTTGGGCGGTCGGATAGGAAAATGAAGAGGTGATAATTCCGGCCTTCTCAAATTCCTTCACCCAAGAATCCTCTGTGTACCTAAATGCCGGGAACAATTTACTTCCCTTAATTTGCGGAATACTGGCTGTCTCCTGTGCAAAGATCCCACAGGCATCTTCCAGCCAGGCTTTTTTCTCCAAATACCGATCTTCCATATCCAAAAAAGTCCGCAAATGAGCCGGAGAACCCGGAGATGCTCCTCCAAATAGAGGGGTTTGTTTAATTTTTTGGATTTGCTTCGAAGAACCCAAAATAATTCCAGCGGGCAAGCCCAATCCTTTACCCAACGACCCTGAAACCACCAAGTCAATCCGAGGGTTGGCCCATTGGTCATAGGTGCCATAAATGCTTGGTCCTAATGTACCAAAAGCGTGACTGTCATCAATTAGCTGGCAAACCTGATGCTTCCTGGCAATTGTTCTCACCCAGCGGTAATCATGGATTTCACAACGCATGGGATCCAAGGCATTTCCTATGATGAGAATTTTCCTTGGTGAAAGCTGATCAGATTGTTCCAAGCACGCTTTTTTCCATTGTACAAAATCTAATTGAGTAGAAGCTTTATAGCCCTCAGGAATGATGGCAGCATGCGCATCCGGCGTGATCCAGACTTCATCTGCATCCTCGATTAGCGATTTGGATGCCGCAATTCCTGCCAAATAACCCGAACTGAATACCGCAGCGTCCGGTGAATTTGCTGCGAAAGCGAATGATTCTTCAAACTCTTCAAATACCCGAAGACGAATATTGTTATTCCTACTTTGCCCGTGATTCGCTCCGAATTCGAATAGATTATTGGCCAAAATATCCAAGAAATCTATGTCTTGAGCCATGCCTAAATAGGAGGTTCCGCTGAAATAGAAATAATCTTTTCCATCAATCTCGATCATCCGACCGATCCCGGTATCTAGGTAGTGGTTTTTCAAAACAGAAGTTATTTGGCAAAAATCTGAGAAGGATCCTGAAATGACTTAAACTCCAGCGCATTTCCACAAGGATCCAAGAAAAACATCGTCGCCTGCTCACCTACTTCTCCTTTGAATCGAATATAGGGTTCAATGACAAACTTCATTCCATGGGCTTTGAGTTTGTCAGCGAGCGCATGCCATTCTTCCCAGCCCAAAATAGCTCCAAAATGCCGGACAGGTACATTTTTTCCATCGACCTCATTGGTTTTGGCATTTGCCAGCTCCTCAGGCTTGATGTGGGCAGAAAGTTGGTGTCCGAAGAAATTGAAGTCGATCCACTTATCGGTACTGCGCCCGATGTCACAGCCCAGGAGATCTCCATAGAATGCCCTCGTTTCGTCGATGTCACGGATAGGGAAAGCGAGGTGAAAGGGTTTAAATTCGCTCATATTGCTAACTTTGAAAGGTGATTTTTGTACGAAGTACGTAATTTTTATTCCCTAAAGATATGTCAAAAAAGAAAACAGTTTCATTGGTTTTGAGCAGTGGCGGAGCGAGGGGATTAGCGCATGTGGGTGTGATCGAGGAGCTGGAAAACAGAGGCTATGAAATCGCTGAGATCGCCGGTTGTTCGGCGGGCGCATTGGTCGGCGGAATGTATGCCGCCGGCAAGATGCCTGAATTCAAGGATTGGATCTGCAATTTGGATCGCTTGGATGTTTTTTCTCTGATGGACTTTACCTTTTCCAGCCGGGGCTTTATCAAAGGCGAAAAAGTGTATAATGCCCTGAAAAAAGTGGTCAAAGACTGTCAGATCGAAGATTTACCAATCCCATTTTCCTGCAATGCGGTGGATTATCGAACTGGGCAGGAAGTGGTTTTCCGGGAAGGGAGTCTGTATGCGGCCATTCGTGCTTCAGGCAGCATTCCTTCTGTTTTTCAGCCTGCCCGACATCACCGCCATGAATTTATTGATGGTGGAGTGGTAAATCCGGTACCTATTTCTCTGATTACCAACCATGAAAATCGACTGTTGGTGGTAGTGGAAGTCAATGGACCGGAAATACATTATATCGAGCCCCCAAAAAAAGATGAAAAAGGCAACCGTTTTTTGACCATCCCAGGTTGGCTTCAAGATTACAGAATTAAGATGCGGCAATTTTTCCCCGAAGGAATTAAAGAAGAAAAGTCCACATCCCTCAGTTCGCTAAATCTCCTTACTCGATCCTTTGACTTGCTCCAAGATCGGTTTTGCCAATTATTGATTGAAAAATATCCCGTAGATGTGATGGTCAGGGTTTCGAGGAAACAAGCCGGTACCTTAGAGTTTCATCGCGCTGCAGAAATGGTCGAAATTGGGCGACAAAAAGCAAAAGAAGCCTTAGACCAACTGGAAAATGGAAGTAACTGAGCTCAACCAGCTTTTGGGTAATGTGGATATCTACCTGTTAGATCAAATTCTCAAGGGAAGATTTTCCAAGGAAATGAAAATCCTGGATGCCGGCTGCGGAGAAGGCAGAAACGCGGTTTATTTTATCAATCAGGGCTATCAAATCTTTGGAATTGATCCCAATGAATTGGCTGTCCAATACTGCCAATATCTCTCCAAAAGCCTGAACCCTGAATTTGATTCGCATCGATTTCAGACGGGAAGATTGGAGGAGATTCCCTTTCATTCGGAGGCCTTTGATGCAGTGATCTGCTCCGCAGTTTTGCACTTTGCAGTGAGTGTGGATAACTTCTGGCAAATGATTGATGAAATCAAGCGAGTGCTCAAACCGGGAGGTATTTTCTGGTTCCGGATGACGACCGGATTTGGAGGGATGTTAGAGGAGAGCGTAGCATTATCTGATGGTAAATACCTGCTTCCTGACGGTTCAGAACGATTTTTACTTACCCAGACAGCTGTGGATAAGTTAGCGCAACTAGGATTCCGCCACCTTGAAAATCCGAAGTCAGTCTTGGTCCATGGACAGCGAGCAATGGGGGTTTTTGTGATGGAAAAGGTGAAGAAATGATCAATTTTCAAATTCAATGATCAATTTTCAAGTAATTTGTGCATTCCCCTGAAAATTGAGAATTGATCTTTGGTAATTGAAGATTAAAACTTTCTTGGTTCTTGCCTCTCGTATCTTGCTTCAGTCCATTTCAACATTTACCTGAATTCTATATTTTCAACCTCAATCCCCTTCTAACTCATGGACCTCCAATACGCACTTGAGCTTTCCGGAACCTTTGTATTCGCAATCTCGGGCGCTTTGGCAATCCGGGAAAAGGAACACGATCTTTTCGGGGCGGGGTTTACAGGATTTATTACAGCAATCGGAGGAGGTACGCTTCGGGATATTTTGCTGGATAGTCATCCTTTGGTCTGGATAGGGGATATCCATTTTCTTTATGCGATATTAATTGGAATCCTTACTGCATTCATTTTTCCTAACATTCTGAGTCGACTGCGCAAAACTTTCTTTCTGTTTGATACGTTGGGTATTGGATTTTTTACAGTTTTAGGTGTGGAAAAAGCCCTCAGTTTGGGGGTAAGGCCAGAAATAGCTGCTATCATGGGGATGTTTTCAGCGGTGATGGGCGGAGTAATCCGGGACACACTCACCAACGAAATCCCGATTTTGTTTAGAAAGGAAGTCTATGCCTCGGCTTGTCTCGTTGGGGCCATACTGTACTTAATTCTGCATTATTTTGCTGTCGATCGAAACTACAACATGTTAATTTCAATGTCATTGATCATCAGTATTCGTATGATTGCCATGAAGTATAAGCTCAGCTTGCCCAGGTTGGGTTGAGCAAAGAAGTTCAAATTTTTACAGAAAGCATTCAAATTCTACTTTCCTTAAAGATTACGCTAAAGAATATTTGGACAAACTGGTATTTTGCTTAAATTTTAGGGAAATATGACAAGTAAACGCTGCATGGACTTTTTTAATCCAATTCTGGAATGATCACATCCAGACAAAATCTCGATTGGAAAGCCGTATTTGATCCATTTTCACTTGTCTATATTGTGGCAGGGGTATTTTGTGCGGCGGCGGCGTTGCAGGTTTTCATGCTACCCAATAAATTCCTGGATGGAGGAGTGACCGGTATCGCCATTATTATAAATCTACACTATGGCATCAATCTTACGCTGCTGCTGGTAGTGATCAATATCCCCTTTCTGTGGCTAGGATGGCGTAAAATCGGAAAAACCTTTGCCGTACAATCCAGCTTTTCGGTTTTTCTGCTGGTCATCGTTTTGGAATTTCTCAAATTCCCCGCTATCACCAGTGACTTGGTTCTCAGCGCAATATTTGGGGGCCTGTTAATGGGATTGGGTATCGGACTGATCATCCGAGGAGGTGGCTTGATTGATGGTTTTGAAGTAATTACGGAATTTGTTCAGAAAAATTCTCCGCTTTCAGCCAGTGAGATTACAATTTTTCTTAACTCCCTGATCATGTTGTTTGCTGCGATTTTCTTTGGCATAGAACCTGCAATGTATTCCATCCTGACTTACTTCACCGCCATAAAAATGACAGATTACGTAGTCGAAGGATTTGAGGAATATACCGCCTTGACGATTATTTCAAGAGAAGATGACAAGGTGAAAGAGTTAATCGTCAGAGAATTTGGGAAAGCAATATCTGTTTATAAAGGCGAAAGAGGTTATCTTCCAGAAACATTCCACATCAAACATCCCTGTGACATTATCATGACGGTGGTAACAAGACTGGAAGTTCATCGAATCAAAGAAGCAATTCAACAAATTGACCCTAAAGCATTCTTTTATGTACAAACCATCAAGGAAGTAAAAGGCGGCGTCATCAAAAGGGTCGGTAAAAAACACAGCTGATGGTATTTGAGGAAATCCAACATACGGTCTACCAGGAAATCTTGGCAAAATTGCCATCACACTTGACCTATCACAATCTGGATCACACCGATTACGTGATTGAAAAAGCCATATTTCTAGCCAAAGAACTCAAGGTCTCTGCGCAAGACCTTCATTTATTGAAGTTGGCGGCGCTTTTTCACGATACGGGCTTCATCGATAATCCCAAAGACCATGAACAAAAAGGCTGCAAAATCGCCAAAGGCTATCTTGAAGAAGGGTATACTCACGAGGAACTCCAAAAAATCTACGGGATGATCATGGCTACCAAAATCCCGCAAAGTCCTACCACGCTCCTAGAAAATATCCTGGCAGATGCCGATTTGGAATACTTGGGAACGGATCTTTTCGAGAAAATAGGGAAAACACTTTATGAGGAACTGAAGCATTTCAACCCGGATTTTACAGAGCAGGCTTGGGATGAATTGCAGCTGGTTTTTATGCAAAAGCATCATTTTCACACCGAATATTGCCAAAAACACCGCGAACCCAAGAAGCAGGAAAATCTCCTGACGGTGAAGAAAAGGCTGGGGGTGGTTTAATCAAAACTTAAAATCCATCACAGCAAAGCCTAATTCATCCTCCACATTGACATAGGACCAGAGCTTGCCGTCTTTGAAGAAGGGCCAACTGGGCTGGGAAGGAAGTTCCTCCACCGTGGATTCCCCGATCAAATTCAGCCCCTTGTCAAACGCAAGCAAAAACACTTCACTTTTGGCTGGAAGCTCAGGATTGGCGTTTGGTTTGGTAATCGAGGCAAACCGAAGGTAAATTCCTCTGTTTTCGTCCCAAAGCGGGTCCCCAAAGAAAATCTGACTGCGAGCCAGACTAATCGCCTCATCAAAGGCTTGTCTGCTTGTAAACTCACTGATAGCCGGAACTTCCGCCTGGGCTGGTACCAAACTTGGTGTGTAAGTCTTGAAAACCAGAGAATCCGAACTCAGATCATAGGTGTAAATACTGGTCGTTCCAGAGGAAAATGCCAACAATCGATTTTCCTCCAACTTCAGATTTAAACTGGCAAAACCGGCACCACTATAGTTGTCTCCTTCACGAAATTCAAGTGTAAACTTGGTTAAAAATCCAAATTCAGGTAAGGGAACCAAACGGCTTTGGGAACTCGAATTATCCCAAATTGCCAAACTAACGCGCTTAATTTTGGAATCAGAGGGGAGCGAAAAAAACAGTTCCTGCCGCTCATTTGCCTTGAGCCCTGTTTGCAAGCTATATCCTTCCACATCTGTCAAATCCGGAAATTTTTCTTTATCAAAAGGAATATCTGTCAGCTTTTTACCTGCTGAATCATAGGTGCTGATTATTCTAAATCCGGTAAGCAAAAAGTGGTTATCATCAAATAACTGAAAGTTTGAGACAAACCCCGGAATGGAATTAGGCCCCTCCTTTTCAAACTGAATCTTCTTTATCAATTTCTTTCCTTCCAAATCAAAAACTGTCAATTCCCCCGAATTCCGGTGCATGAAATAGTACCGCTGTTGGTCTGAAGAAAGTCCAAAAAGTGACGGTACAAATTGGAGATTGACCACTTGATCTCCGGGATCCATGACCACCGTATCGACAGTAAAAGTCAGATTCTCCAAAATATTGCCCGATTCGGCTTTATCAGAAGAATTCCCTCCGCAGGAAAAAATCAAAGGGAGGAATAGTACTGTTACAAGTTTTCTCATAATTCTAAAATTTAAAGTCGATGACGGCAAAACCCAGCTCGTCCTCCACATTGACATAGGACCAGAGCTTGTCGTCTTTGAAGAAGGGATAAGCAGGGACTTTTTCCAAGTCCTTGAGCTGGGTCTCACCGATCAGATTGAAATCTTGGTCGTAGGCAAAAAGAAAAACATCGGCCTTTTGAGGAGCTTTGTCGTCTAATTTTGGTTGGAAAATCTTCGCGAATCGGAAATATCGTTTGCTGACATCATCCCAAATGAACTTCTCGAAGCTGATTTGAGACCTCAACTTGCCCATTTCATCCTCGAATTCTTTTTGTGAAGTCACTTCATTTCGGACCGTTCCTTCCTTTTTTTTCAGGACAAGTTTGTGGTCGAATGTTAAAAACCTAAGCGAATCGGCGATATAATCATAAAGGTAAGCATCACTTCCGGCGGTATTTTGGATGATCAATTTTCCATTCAACTCCTGAAGGGAGATCTCCTCAACATAAACAGACATCATCTCATCCGAACGAAGCACAATCCGAAATTCAGAAGCGATGTCCATAGCTGGGATATCAATGACTTTCCCTTTTTTGCTTGCAAAATCAACCCTTACCAAGTCTCGGGTACCTTCAAAGAAATTTCCGGGAAGCGAAAAAAGATACTTTTTGTCGCTGGAGATTTTTAGACCATTCCAAATACTGTTCTCATCGGCTTCATTCATTCCTTCCACATCAGCAGCGGAAATCTTGATGGTTTCCAGTTTTTCACCTTGGAAGGAATAAATTCCGGTATTCTGAAAACCGGAGAAAAGAAACTGCTCATCAGGAAGTAGTTGAACAGCATAAAGGTATTGGCCTATTCCATTTGGACCTTCTCTCTCGAAAGGTAGCTTTCGCAAAAGCTTCAATTCTTCCAAATCGATCACAGACAAGCTTTTGTCTTTGTCATCCAAAAGGTAAAGTGTACGCTTATCGGGTGAAAGATCCGAAAGCCGAAGCCCCGAAGCCAAATTGATAATTTCTTCACCGGGATTGACTACAACAGTATCAATTGTGAAGTTGATATCCTCTAAGACATTTGAAGAAGCGGAATCTTTGGAAACATTTGACCCACAAGAAAAAGCAATTAAAGCAACAGCAAAAAGGGCGAGTCTAGTCATAGTAAATAATTTTACTACTAAACTAGCTTTGTAAAACTAAAATCAAAGAATCCGCGAAAGTATTTTTGAAAATTTAACCCCGGACTGCCCTCAAAATCAGGTCAAAGACTTCGGTTGGTTGGATTTTTTCGGCTGAATTGATCGCCGAATCCGACACAAAAAGCGGCTTGTCCAAATCGGATTCAGGGATTCTGCCATGGGCACCTTTGATCAAAGTCGCATCCAAAGGAATCACATCCATCAGGTAGCGGAAACCCAGCTTTTTCTTCAGCACTTTTGAGCCAACCGTCAAAAGCGGAATTTTAATCTTGGGATCCAGGATTAATTCTACAGGATCGTAGCCGGGCTTGCGATGAATGTCCACACATCGCGCATATTCGGGTGCTTTGGCATCGTCCAACCAGAAATAGTAGGTAAACCAAGAATCTGCATCTGCGATCACTACCAAGTCTCCCGAGCGCTCGTGGTCGATGTGGTAGGCTTTTTTTCCTGCATCGTCCAGGACTTTTTCCACTCCCGGTGTCTTTTCCAGCAGGTTTTTCACTTCCGCAAGTTTGGAGGTGTCATTCACATGGACATGCGCCACTTGATGATCTGCTACCGCAAAAACTGCCGAAGTTCCAGCATCCAGCGTCTCTTTTCCCAATTCATCTTTCACCTGAATCCAGCCCTTTTCTCTAAAAATCCGATTCAGGTGAACTGGCTTACTTACCGACGTAATTCCATATTCTGACAGCAGCAAGACTGCTGTTCCCTGCTTTTCGAAATAGGTAATCAGGTCTTCTGCAAGCGCATCGACTTCCTGAAGATCCTTACCGATTTTTTCAAAATCAATCCCGTACTTCTGAAGTCCGTAATCCAGATGCGGGATGTAGATCAGATTGAGCATTGGGTTATGCCATTGATCGACTTTTTTGGCTGCTTCGGCGATCCACTTGCTGGAAGCAAGGCTGGTTTTGGGTCCCCAAAACGAAAAAAGCGGAAACTGACCGAGTTCCTTTTGCAAGCGATCCCGGAGTTCCATGGGTTGGGAGTGGCAATCGGGCATTTTTCGCCCGTCCTGAAGGTAAAGTGGTCTCGGCGTCACCGCAAAGTCCACGCTGGAGTACATGTTATACCACCAAAATAAGTTGGCAACGGTGAAATCCGGATTTTCCTTTTTGAGCACTTCCCATACTTTCTCTGCCTGAACTAGCTTGTTGGATTGGCGCCAAAACTTGATTTCGCACTCGTCTTGGAAATACCAGCCATTTCCCACGATTCCGTTTTCCGAAGGCCATTTACCGGTTAGATACACCGACTGAGCGGCGCAAGTTACGGCGGGAAGTACAGGTTCGACAACCGCCTTTTGCTTCGCTTCAATCCAATTTTTTAAAAAAGGCGTATGGACTCCGATCACTCGCGGAGAAAGGGCAACAATATCTAAGACTACTGTTTTATTCATTTTCTTAATACCCTGAGGGGATTTGAACCATTAAGGGAGTTACGAAAATTAAGAACTGCTAGTAAAGCGCTTAATCCCGCTTTTAAGGCTGTAGATTTTA
>NZ_FNVR01000018.1:0-26673 GCF_900108085.1 Algoriphagus boritolerans DSM 17298 = JCM 18970 | reverse complement strand
AGTTAAGAAAATTAAGAACTGCTAGTAAAGCGCTTAATCCCGCTTTTAAGGCTGTAGATTTTAAAACTTAATTCCCTTAGTTTCTTAATGTTTAAAATTTCTTTACTTTTCACTTATATCTTAATCCTTCGAGGTTTTTAAATAAACCTCAAAAGTTAAAATTCTAATGGATTTGCCTCCGCTCAGTTTAACCCGATTGTCAGGCTGAGCGGAGTCGAAGCCCAATAAAATTACCTTTCAAATTTCCAAACTCAAGTTGGTCAAGTGTCCAGTATAAAACTGTTATGCTGTTTTTACAACTTACAACTCACTTCTTACCAGGCTCTTCCCCCATTTCCCCGATCACCCAACTCAATTCCCTGGCTATAGATTCTCCCAGACTCAGGCGGGTATCTTCGGGCAAAACTTCCCAGGTATACGTCTCAACTTCCAAGTGTTGAGTGATTTCTGGATTGAATAAAATTTCTTTGAGTACAATTGAAATGGTTTCCTGCGTGGAGGAAAAAGAGCCGTAATTCTCCAAGAAAACAGGCACATGGAAATGAATACGCCATTCTTTCTCTTTTGTATCAGCCAAAGTGGCCAATGCTTGAGGAAGATCCGAATACGATTTCAGCGTTCCATCTTCCTGTTTAGCTACGACTTGATGCAAGTAAGTAGATTCTACAAATGACTGCAATTTCTTGCCCAAGCTAAATTTCACATTAGGAGTGGCAGGAATCAACACTTTCAATGCAGCAGAAATCTGGATTTTTCCGATTTGGATTCCTGCAGCCTCAAATTTGGCAAAGGTGTCAGCAGGCTCTTCATAGACGATGGCAAAATGACACACGTCATAGCAGACTTGGATATGGGTTTTAATCAGTTTTTCAGCCTCTTCTTCAGCTATCCCAAACTTTTCGGCCAGCCAAGGTTTTCCTTTGGGGAGCAACCAATCTGCGAATAAGCAGACTATTTCATCCGAATTCTCCAAAACCCCATCCGGTTCGGGTTCAATATCCAAATGCATCAGCTTCCCGGCAATCCGGTGAATCAACACCAACTGCTCCACTACCTCCAGCAGATGCTGTGTGGCGGTTTCCATTCCAGTATTCAGCGCATCAGCTGATTTAAACCAATGCCGATAGGAAATCGGGGAAGTGGAAATCCCACCTGCTATTCCCTCAGGTAAAAGTTGGGATAAAATCCTGAAGGATCGGATGGTATAATCCCTGCGATCAGCAGTAGTCCAGTCTGGAAAATGGACTTTTTCTTTGACGATTTGCCGATGAAAGTCACCATAAGGAAAGCCATTCATGGTAAAGACATAGGCATTGAATTTTCGCAACCAAGTCTGAAATTCTGCAAGTTTTTCGGGCTTCTCCAGCTCAATGGAGGCTTCATTGGATATTCGAAGCCCGATGCCAAAGGGGCCTTCGGCCTTTAATCGCTGCCGGACCTCGGGAATGTAGATTTTGAGATTTTGAAAAGTGGCTTCCCAGCTTTCACCGGGGTGGATATTGCTGCAATAGCTCAGATGAAAACCTTTGACGTTCATAGTTGTAATTAAAAAATCAGGAAGTAATCAGGTTCGATTTCTCCTGAAATGATTGGAGTAAAGCTACGGATTGATGAATCAAATTCTCATCCATCTGATGAACTTCGACTCCTTTTCCCAATTTTTCCAGCAGCATAATCGTCAATTGACCGCCCAAATGCTCCTGAAATTCTTTGAGTCCTTTGATCAGCTGTTCGCCTTGCAATTCGGGAGCGAAAAGCTCAAAACCCAAGGTTTTTATCAATTTGATGATCCGGTTCAGATCCTCTTGAGTAATTCTGCCTTGCAAAAAAGAGTACGTGGAATCCAAGGCAATCCCAATTGCCACCGCTTCTCCATGACGGATCCGGAAATCGCTCAATTTTTCCAATTTATGCGCTGCCCAATGCCCAAAGTCCAAAGGTCGGGACGAGCCAAACTCAAAGGGATCTTTGCCCGAAATATGATCCATGTGCATTTTGGCACTGCGGATGATGTGTTCTTTCATGGGAGCCATTTCCCGATTAGCCAAGGCTTTTCCATTGGCTTCCAACCACTCAAAAAAGCTCAAATCCTTGATCAGGGCCACTTTTATCGCTTCGGAAATTCCTGCTCTCCAATCCCTGTCGTCCAGGGTTTTGAGGAAATTGAAATCATTCAATACGGCATTTGGAGGAGTGAATGTACCGAGGTAGTTCTTCTTACCGAAGGCATTGATGCTGTTTTTGACACCAACACCTGAGTCATTTTGAGAAAGAACAGTAGTAGGTATCCGGATCAGACGAATTCCCCGATGGGAAATCGCCGCCGCAAAACCCACCATGTCCAAAACCGCACCTCCACCAATCACCGCCAGGTAGGAGTGGCGATCAATCCCATACAAATGGGTGGCTTCGACGATCTTTTGATACAAGGTGTCATCGTTTTTGCATGCTTCCCCGCCGATCACCACGATGGGTTCAGCAGCTAAAGCAAATACGGCTTTGAAAGTTTCGGCATAGGTTTTTATCTGCTGAATTAGCTGTGTGTGGGTATCTGCCACTCCACTGTCAATGACAAAAAGTACTTTTGGCACACGTTCTCCCCGAAGCACATCAGCCAAAATGGTGTTTTGGGGATCAAAAAGATCCTCAGTGAAACACACCGGATATCGGAAAGGAACTGAAAAGGTCTGTTGGAGAATCGTATTCATCGGAATCAGCAATAGGTTATTGGGCAATTATCGCCTTCAATACAATTTTAACGGCGATTAAGTTTAATTTTTGCTCAGGTTACGGCAAATTTTTTCGCTAACCAAAGGGAAAGCGGAAGAAGGAGCAAAACGATGATTCCAATGGGCCATCCGGAGAATGCTGTCGCAATCGAAGCATTGACAATGATCAACGCAATAACTGCTGCTTTGACCGATTTTCCAATGAATTTGGGTTCCTGAGTTCGGATTGCTTTCATCAGAGGTGGAAAAAGCATATAGCCCAGTAAAGCTAAGAAAGGTAGAACTTGTAAGTATCCCGGACTCTCCAGATAGGCCAAACCAAAAATCACCACGAAAATAGATGCATACATTAAGCCTCCTGCAAATAGGATTTTTCGGTTTTTCCCATGCACTTCTCCACGGCTGATCATGGTAATAGCCGCCACATAGACCAAAGGAATCAGCGCAATCGGCCAGATTTTTTCCACCACTTCCGGTGCCACACTGATGCCCAAAAGTAAGTTACCGGATCGGCAAAGTCCCATATTGATCGGGCCAAGGATGCGCTGATGCTTTCCCCAATAGTCATAGGCTACGGCCAAAACTGCGACCGAAGCTGCAATAATAGCCGCCGTGAAATTGACTTGAGCCGCTGCGAGCACTCCGAAAATGAGCAAGCCCAAAGACATGACTGTCGCCTTGGACTTCGAGGCTCGACCACTTGGAATCGGCCGCTCCGGCCGCTCAATGGCATCCAACTCCGCGTCTGCGATGTCATTAAACGCCACTCCTCCAGCATACAATCCAATTGTGCTCAATGAAAGCCAAAGCAGGTTTTGCCAAAACTGTTGATCGCCATAAATCCAGTTGGTGGCCATATAGTCCCAAGCCCCGGCAATGGCAAAACCCGCCCAGATATCTGCAATCGCAGTGATTACATTTGCAGGGCGCGTGAGTTGGAGGTAAGGGAAAATTCCGTTTTTTGCCATGGATTAATTTTCAACGCGATCGGCAGGACCCTCGACCCTCGGAACTTGACCTCCACGAAGGACAGAGTTTCCGCCCAATTTCTTGGTTTGGTCGATAGCAGGTGCTTTTAGCCAATCGTTCTCGTCCATTTGACCGCTGAGCCCAAAAACAGTCAGGGCATTTTGATACGTAGTCAAGCGAACATGCTCTTCAGGGATTCCCATTTTTCGCATCAGGTTGGCTGTCTTTGGCACAGCCAAAGGATCAGAAATCCCCCAATCTGCTGCAGAATTGACGATAATGCGCTCAGGCCCGTATTGCTTGACGATCTCCACCATTCGCTCCGAACCCATTTTGGTATGTGGATAAATAGTAAATGCGGCCCAAAAGCCCCGATCCAAGACTTCTTTTACCGTCTCTTCATTGTTGTGATCGACGACCACCCATCCCGGATCCATCTGATGCTCTTCGGCTACGTCCATGGATCTAGTGGTTCCTTTTTTCTTGTCGCGGTGTGGAGTATGGATAAGTACCGGCAAGTTGACGTCTTTTGCGAGTTCGAGCTGGAGGCGATAAAAGTGATCTTCCGCCTCAGTCTGATCGTCATAGCCAATTTCGCCGATGGCGACCACGCCTTCTTTCCCGGCATACAGTGGCAACAGCTCCATCACCTGTTCGGCTAAAGTCACATTGTTTGCTTCCTTGGAATTCAAGCCCATCGTGCAATAGTGCACAATCCCAAATTGGCTGGCGCGAAATCTTTCCCAGCCCACCAAGGTGCTGAAGTAATCCTTGAATGAACCCACTTCGGTTCGGGGCTGGCCTAGCCAAAAGGCCGGCTCGATGGTGGCCACAATGCCGGCTTTTCGCATCGCTTCGTAATCGTCAGTTGTTCGGGAAACCAGGTGAATATGCGGATCTATGTACATTTCCATGATTCAATAGTTAAGAGTGAAGAATTTAAAATTAAGAATTGGAAAGGGAATCACCCCTTTTTATCCTGAAAGTCCCTACCAATCTTCTCCCAGGTGATTTCCCCGTATTCAATAGCCATTACTTCTTCATTGTGCCCTTGAAGAAGTTGTTTTGCTTCTTCAGAATCACAACCAAACAAGGCCAACAGACCTGCTTCGACTTCCAGTTGGTCGGAGGATTCCAGGACTTTTTTCAAATCAGCCATAATTGTTTCATTGATAAAAGGCGCAACCAATCTCCACAACTCTGGCATCACCTCGCGGCCTGCAGCCCACCGTTCATGTGCAAAATCCGAGGCAATCGATGCCAAAGCGGGATTTCTCCGCTCGTCCAATTTCTGGATTCGGTAAAGCGGCCGCTGCATAAAGATCGACTTCAACACCAACTGATTCCAATTGGCCTCAGGAAAATAGTTGGCGGGAAAAGGATTATTGAGCGCAATGGCATCAAAGATCAGTGTCATATTCGTCCGGCATCCGTCAATCGCCCGGGGAAGCAAATCCTCGGGAAAAGGCATCAACGGCAAAGCAGCATAGAGCGCCTGCTGCTCATACATATCCCCGGTTTCAAAAAGCTGATTGATAGCCGCAAACCAACGTTCTTTTTCCTGAGGAAAATGAAGCAAAAGGTAGGTTCTAGCGGTCTGAAGCAAATTCCAATGATCCGGATCAAAACCTGGCACTAGCTGGTCTGCTTGTTCTTTTTCCTGTTTACTGAGTCCAAGCTTTTCTTTATTGAAAAAGCGGGAGGCTTGCGAGAAAGCGAGGAAGAAAGTTGAATTGGAGCTGGTGTTTTCTGTTTGATTTACTTTTTGATCGAGCCAAGACCTTGACTTTTCTTCAACACGGTTCTCAAGAATTTTTCGAAGAAAACACTTCATTTCTATTTGGGGCGTCATTGGTCAATTTTTAGGTCTACTTCAGATGTAAATAAACTTTATCCCCAATAAAAAACCATCCCGTTTTTTAAGAATGGAAGCAGAAATTCTCCAATCCTGATGAAAATCATAATTTTTATGAAGCCTAAGGAAGAGTTTTTTTAGAATCGCTTAGTTTACTTAAGTAAAAGGAGCAAACATAAACTCATGCGAATAACAATTGAAATCCCGAAAAATTGCTCGGAGAGGTAATGAAGCTTACTGGAGCAACAACTAAAAGTCAATCAAGTTAGTCCATGAGAAAAAAATCGCTCAAATCAAGCGAAAAAGAATTTTCAATAGGAAGGGTTCCATTGATTTGGATCTAGACTTAGATATGCTTCGAGGTGGAAAATGATTGATAAACTATTGGCTCAATGCTCGTTAAAATTTAATTTGAATGCATAGCAGACCAGTATAACTGGGCCTTGAAATCGACTAAACCACATCTTTCCCCTTACTAAGATGCGACCGAATCGCTTCCGAAACCAAGTTGTTAAGGGAAGTTTTATCCTCCATGGCTTTTAAAGCAGCTTTTTAATGCAAATCTGCTGGAATTCTAACATTAAAACTTCCCTTAAAGGATTTTTCGGGGGTTTTTCCCTCCACTTTACAAATGGTCAAATATTCATCTACTGAACTTTTGAAATCCTCTTCTAAATGCTTTCCGGTCACTCCTTCATAAGAGATTAATCCTTGTATTCCCAAGACTTTACCGAAAAGCAAATCATCTTCCGGGCTATATTCAATACTTCCCGTAAACCCTTTGTATTCTAGATATTTCAAGTGTTTATAATTTTTTTCAACGGCCATATAGCCTACCTGTCTGCATCAGACACAGGCTTGATTTCATAATTTCAATAGTTCTTTAATTTGCTTCATTTGCTACTTTTTTAGGATTCCACTAGGGTGTGACTTGTGAAGCATAATTGGAATACCATCAATATTTTCAAATCGTACGCTTGATCCGGAGGTTTTACCTTTCTTGATCTCAAAAAAGCCAAACTGTGATAATAGCTTTACCATC
Organism: Algoriphagus boritolerans DSM 17298 = JCM 18970; assembly: GCF_900108085.1. Classification (GTDB taxonomy): domain Bacteria; phylum Bacteroidota; class Bacteroidia; order Cytophagales; family Cyclobacteriaceae; genus Algoriphagus; species Algoriphagus boritolerans. The sequence continues at coordinate 20,078 of NZ_FNVR01000018.1, read as the reverse complement.
TCATCATAATGGAAATCGGAAGGGAGTTCCAAAAATCTTTATAACAGTTTTTCCATTTTGGACACAACTTATAGTAACTGAATATAGTTGCAAGTTCAAATACTATTCAAAAAATTCTAACTGATTTAACCAAAATCCATCAACGGTTCCTTTTTATTTTTTTCAAAACCTATTTTTAAATCCTAAACTAAAATCCCATGAACAAAATCTACCGCTATGGCCTCGGTCTTTTGCTTTTGGTGTCTGTTAAAGTACAGGCTCAAAACCAAGTCATCGATGCGATCATCAAAGAAGCCAATGAAAACTCCCAGCTAGAAGTACTGGCTCACGAGCTTTTGGAGGGGGTCGGACCAAGACTCGTCGGTTCCCCTCAAATGCAACAAGCCCACGACTGGGCAGTAAGTCAATACAAATCCTGGGGAATCTCAGCCCGCAATGAACAATGGGGCGAGTGGAGAGGCTGGGAGCGTGGAATTACCCACATCGACATGGTATCACCTTGGACCAGATCCCTTTCAGGAATGCAACTCGCCTGGAGTCCAGCCTCACCGCAGGGTGGAGCACAGGGCGAAGTGGTGGTTTTGCCTGATTTCGCGGATTCTGTAGCTTTCCAAAAATGGCTTCCCACTGTAAAAGGAAAATACGTCATGATTTCTGCTCCTCAGATTACCGGTCGCCCGGATTATAACTGGGAAAAATGGGCAACTGAGAAATCTTTTGAAAAGATGAAAGAGGCCCGATCTGCCGCTGATATCGCATGGCAGGAGCGTCTGAGAAAAACCGGTAAAAATCGCCAAGCTTTACCGCTAGCTTTAGAAGAAGCAGGAGCTTTGGGAATTATCACATCCTATTGGTCCAGAGCTTTTGGGGCAAACAAGATTTTCTCAGCATCGACTAAAAAAGTCCCAACGGTTGATCTTTCCCTTGAGGACTACGGCCTACTTTTCAGGCTGGCAGAAAGCGGCAAAAAGCCACAAATCAACCTCAATGCGCAATCCAGAGAAACCGGAGTACAGCCAACTTTCAATACCATCGCTGAAATCAAAGGAACCGAAAAGCCGGACGAATATGTAATGCTCTCTGCTCACTTTGACTCATGGGATGGAGGAACCGGCGCAACCGACAACGGAACGGGAACCATCCTGATGATGGAAGTAATGCGAATTTTGAAGGAAGTTTACCCCAATCCGAAGCGTACCATTTTGGTGGGACATTGGGGTTCGGAAGAACAAGGCTTAAACGGTTCTCGGGGATTTGTCGAAGATCATCCGGAGCTGATAGACAAAATTCAGGTACTTTTCAATCAGGACAACGGAACAGGAAGAGTGGCTAATCTATCCGGTCAGGGCTTTGTGGACAGCTACGAGTACCTGGGTCGCTGGATGAATAAGGTGCCAAGAGAAATTACAGCCGACATCGAAACCAGCTTCCCGGGCAATCCCGGAGGCGGAGGTTCAGATTACGCTTCTTTTGTTGCCGCGGGTGTTCCTGCTTTCAGCTTGAGTTCTTTAAGCTGGGACTACGGTACGCAGACCTGGCACACGAATGTGGACACGTATGACAAAATCGTGTTTGACGACGTACGAAGCAATGCGATTTTGGCAGCAATTCTGGTTTACATGGCTTCCGAAGAGCCTGTGCAAGTTTCCCGAGAGAAGCGGATTCCATTGAACATGAGAACCGGCGAACCTACCGAATGGCCAACGCCTAGGTCTCCAAATAGAAGAGGAGGACTGGATTAATTCCATTTGAAAAACAAATTAAGAGGCTGGTCCAATCGTTGTATTTGAGCTAGCCTCTTTTTTATTTTTTGAATGATTTCCAAATATTGACCGCATTCCTTTCCACTCCGATTTTAGCAATTTGATCCAGATTGGGTGTTTCCAACTGCTCCAGTTCCGAGGCCGGAATTGCATCCAAAAGGACAAAAACCACTTTTTTTTCCCGCGAAAAGCCGATAATTGGAAACAGTAGAATTACCAAAAAACAGCGCATTCTGTTAAGTACAATTTTCAACACGTCGCGCAAATTTTTGATACTTGAAACCCGATCCTCATGACTAATACTTGACCTCTAATTTTCTAAATTCTTCAACGCCCATTCCATAAAATAAGGCCAGTTTGACCCAATGGTGTGTCCTCCCTCATGCTGTAGAAAAGCCAAATCGCCCGAATCCAAAAAGGTCTGAATCGGAGGAAATTCAGAAGTAGACAAGGGCGTTTTTCCAAGTAATTCATACGTGTCAACTTAGGAATGAATAGGGTTAAGCTAAATCATTTTGATGGCTTTTCTGGAAAAATTATCCCAGCTGATTTGGAAACCTTCCAAGAGGTTTTGAAACCCTTGGCCGGTTATGTAACTTGATCCCAAACACCATCCTCATGAGAAAAATCCTTTTGACCGCTTACTTCCTAGGGGTTACATTTTTCGCCTACACACAAGGAATTGCCGAATATCTTTCAGCACCATTTCCTACCTACATGACAGCTGCCCCCGATGGAAAAGCAGTGGCCTGGGTCTTCAATGACCAAGGGGAACGGAATGTTTTTTACGCCAAAGCTCCGGACTACCAAGCCAAAAAACTGACGGATTACAAAGGAGATCAAGGAATAGATCTTGGTCCTTTGGTTTTTTCGACCGATGGGAAAACGCTGCTTTTTGTGCGGGGAAATGGTCGAAACCCAAATGGCGAGCCTGCAAACCCAGCGCAACTGCAGGAAAATACAGATAAGAAAATCTTCAAGATCGATTTGGAAACCGGAAAATCCAGCTGGTTTGCTCCCGGAGCTTCACCGATTTTCAGTCCGGATGGAAAGGACATCGCCTACTTGCTGGGAGGTGCGGTGTATTTGAAAGCAGCCTCGGACACCACAGAATCCGTCGCGCAACTGTTCAAAGCCCGAGGAAGTGCTTCGATGCTTTCCTTTTCTCCTGATGGAAAATACCTGGCTTTTATGTCAGGCCGCTCGGATCATTCTTTCGTCGGATTGTGGGATTTGGAGAAAAAAGAATTGACCTATCCCGAAGCCAGTCTCGACTTCGATGCTTATCCGGCTTGGAGTCCAGACGGGAAAAAATTGGCTTATCTAAGAATTCCGAATATTCTGAATCTCCTTCCATTCACTTCCATCACGGAAGCAAATCCCTGGAGTATTCGCATTTTGGATATTGCCACAATGAAAGCGGAGGAAGTGTGGAAAGCAGACCCGGGTCGGGGTTCGGTGATGGTAGATGACCTGCCAGCGATCAGCGAACGGCTTTGGTGGACGCCCTCAGGTTCCCTGATATTTCCTTGGGAAAAAAACAATTGGATGCAATTATATAGCATCAACCCAAAAACAAAGGAAGTCAAACACCTGACACCGGGCGAAGGACAAGTGGAATGGGTTCAAACTTCATTCACTAAGAATGAGCTGCTTATCACGCATAATATCGGAAATATCGACCGCAGACAAGTCTCAAGATTGGACTTATCCACATTTGAATTGGAGCTGCTTTCCGATCCGCAGACCATCAATTGGTCACCTTTCCGGATAGAAAATGGTTTGGCTTGGTTTCAGTCCAACTGGAATCGTCCGGGATGGCCGATGGTTCAAACCTACGGACAGACTAAAGCACTCGCAGCTGAACTTTTCCCAACTAATTTTCCCAAAAATCTTTCAAAGCCAGAACCGATTACCTTGAAAGCCAGAGACGGTTTTGAGAGCTATGGACAGCTATTTCTTCCTTCGGATTATGATCCGAATAAGAAATATCCTGCAGTCATTTTCCTTCATGGTGGTAGTCGACGGCAGATGCTGTTGGGCTTCAATTATGGCATGTATTACAGTCATACCTATGCTGCACAGCAGTATTTCACTTCTCAGGGATACATCGCTTTTATCCTGAATTACCGAAGTGGGATTGGATATGGAATGGACTTCCGGGAGGAAGAAAATTATGGAGCCGGAGGAGCGAGTGAAGTGCAGGATGTGATGGCGGCGGCGGATTATTTGGCTGCCAGATCTGATGTGGATAAGTCAAAAATTTCTCCTTGGGGAGGAAGTTACGGAGGATTTCTGACCGCGCATGTGCTATCGCAAGCTCCGGAGAAATTCAATGTCGGCGTAGACATTCATGGCGTGCACAACTGGAACAATGACATTCCTGTCTTTGCTCCTTGGTATAAACCTGAGAAATTCCCGGAAATGGCAGCGCTGGCTTTCCAGTCTTCGCCCATGAATTTTGTAAAAAACTGGAAAGATCCTGTCCTACTGATTCATGGAGATGACGATCGAAATGTGCTTTTCTCCGAAAGTGTAGAATTGGCAGAAGTATTGAGAAAGCAGGGCGTTCATGTTGAGCAGTTGATCTTTCCCGATGAGATTCATTCCTTTCTTTTGCACCGCCATTGGGTGAAGGCTTTAGAAGCAACGTTTAATTTTATTGACAACTATTCTTCGGAAAAATGAGAAAGTTATCCACAAGGATCAGACTGTGGATCATTCAACTATTTTGAAAGAAATGAGAAAGGATTTGTTAAAAAAATTGCTTCCTAATAGGTAATTTTCACAGACTGAAAATGCCCTGAGGAATGGCTAGGCCCTTTTGCTACTAAACCCAACCGAAATCCCATTCCCCAAGGTACCAGATGCTTGACATTTTGTTCGGCGCCAATAGTTCTCAGTTTCCCGTTTAGCTCTGCTTTCGCCTGTAAGCGATAGCCATCCTCGATTTGAAGAATTAGCTTAATGCCACCTTTTGGAATTTCAACAGAAGCCAGTTCTTTCCTTTCCCGATTGATACTTTCCCAGAGGGTAAGTATATTCCCTTTGACCGAGATTCCCATCCCAGCCGGAGGAGCTCCAAACCCATTATTTGCTCCCCCTATCAAAGCCAGTCCAGCTTCCGCATTCGGGTCAGGTGTAATTGTTGCTTCATAGCTATAATCCAGCGATTTGGTTTCCTGTACAAGCAAGGTTCCCAAAGACTCGTTCTCGTCAGAAGCTTGAAGATGCAAACCCGCTTCATCAGTTGTGTACTGAATCTTTTGAGTGACACGCCATTGCCAGATCGGATCAAGTCCTTCGGTAAAATCATCGATGAAATCCAGTGTGCCCATTTCTTTTTCATAACTGGCCTCTTCGGGCAATATCGGCCAATTGTCATCGGTCCAGTAGATTTTCTCCAACACTCCTTGTCTTCCTACATACACACTCCCTTCTGTATTGTAGGCATGGTAAAGCATGTAAAACTCCCCATCATTTTCAACCACTGTCCCATGACCCGGACATTTCCAGTTGTCATTATCGATTTGGATTGGGTTGGCGTCGTACTTTTCCCAAGGGCCTAACAACGACTTACTTCGGGCCACCCCAGTCACATAATCACAGTCGATCTCGCAGCAGCCTCTGGCCGAATAGGTGGCGTAGAAAAACCCGTTTTTCCGGAAAATGGCGACCCCCTCTACGAGATTGCCTTCCCATTCCTGATCATTCTCAAAAAGTGCGGTTTTCTCTCCAAGGAGTTTGGTACGTTCTTCATTGATTTGCTGTGCCCAGATAGGAGTCTTTTGTCCTCGGCTGTTTCCATCTTCTTTCCATAGAAGAAAAAGTCGGCCTTTTTCGTCCCGCGTTTCAAACGCATCTATTGATCCCAACTCCTGGGCAACCAATGGACCTTGGTCTTTAAATTTTCCTTCGGGAGAATCTGCACTGGCTACAGCGACACTGAGTCGGTTGCTGGTTTTATCACGAGCTGTGTAATAGGCGTAAATTTTCCCCTGCTTTTCATCATAGGAAAGTTCGGGTGCCCAGAAGTTGTTTTTAGCCCAGTCAGGAGCCCCTTCAGGAAAGACATAATTCACCACTTCCCAATGGATCATGTCTTTTGATTTGAAAATCGGAAACAGGGGAGCCCATTCATTGGAAGTAGCTGAAGCATAGTAAAACTCGCCAACTTTGATCAAAGTCGGATCAGGTCGATCTCCTGGTAGGACTGGATTTTGAATAACGATTTGTTGTGAAAATGCCTGGGAAAAAGCAAGAAACAGCATGAATATGCCGAAGAGAGGACGAATTATTTTTAAAGCCATATTCAATAATCCTGAATTTTACAGGGTATTCCAAATTCACAAATACTTCAAGATTGTGTAACTTTTGAATTCAAAATCAGACTTACACCCATGAAACCTTTCTCCTTTTTCCTGCTTTTCCTTACGGGTCTGATTTGGACCAACCCAACTTTTGCGCAGCAAAAGATTCTGGAATCTGCTCTAATTCAGGCAGAAAGCAATGGTTTTTCTGGAGTAGTTCTGGTTGCCCAAGACGGGAAAATCTTACTAGAAAAGGCAATTGGATTTCGAACATTTGAAAACCAAACGCCCTTACAAACGACTGATATTTTTGAGATGGCGTCTATTTCCAAGCAATTTACGGCTATGATCCTGATGATGTGTAAGGAAAAAAAGATGCTTTCCTTCGAAGATCCGGTAGAAAAATACCTGGACATCCCTTACAAAGGAATCACCATCCGCCATTTGCTGACTCATACCAGCGGCTTACCTGACTATCAAGCCATCATGGATGCCCATTGGGACAAAAGTAAGGTTGCGGGCAATTCGGACATCCTGCAATATCTCAATCGCTATGCGCCACCGATGAATTTCAATCCCGGAGAAAAATACGAATACAGCAATACCGGGTATGTATTATTGGCAAGCATCGCCGAGAAAGTCAGCGGCAGGGACTTTGTGGAACTGGCTGAGGAATGGATTTTCAACCCACTTGGTATGAAAGATACGGGAATTCGGACTTTGGAAGAAAAGGCGGCCGTCCCAAACTTTGCCGCAGGCCATCTCAAAGACAGTCTGGGAAACTACGTGAATGCGAACAAATTCCACTCTTCTGACTATACTGTTTGGTTGGGCAATCGCAAAGGTCCGGGGCGTGTCAGCAGCACTGCGCAGGATTTGTTGAAATGGGATCAGGCGCTTTATTCCCAAAAACTGGTCAAGAACGAAATGCTGGCAGAGGCTTATTTACCTGCTAAGCTGAATGACGGAACCCGAAGCTATTACGGTTTTGGTTGGGATGTAGAGCCTAAAAGTCCCTTTGGGAAGATGGTCATGCACACCGGAGACAATCCGGGCTATCAGACGATTATTGTTCGATTTATTGAAGAAAACAAAACGATCATTGTCCTAAATAACAACTACCACCCTAATCAGGTGAAGATCGTGGAAGCGGCGACACTTTCGCTGAGGAAATGGTGAGAAGGTTAGGAAGTTTGGAGGATTGGAGATAGGAAGTTGGAAGTGGAGAAAATTTAGGACAGCTTTTGGATAGCCTTGATCGCAGTTTTAAGTCGGGTTTCTCGATTTCCTGAGACAACTAAAAAAGAAAAACCGCTTTCTTTTGCCAATTGAAGGTACTTTTGGAAAAAATACTGCCGCATTTCCAGTTCGGGATATTCGCGAAGTGGGTCCGGAGTCCAGGGTAAATCTGTGTCTGTAAGTAATATCAGGTCATATTGTCTCCGGGATATTTCCTCCAACACCCAAGCAGCTGTTTTCCCAAACCGGTGTTCAGACCAAATGTGGATAACCCGCAGATCTGTATCGCAGAAGAGGAAATTTTGGGCTTTTTCTGCCAATTTATCTTCTAAAGCAACCTGTCCCTTTCCAATTTCCGCAAGGTCTTTAAACTGATAGGGTCGATTGATCTGTTCCAGATATTCCCGAGCATACTCTGGTACCCAAGGTTCGCCAAAATGGTTGGCTAAGTCCTCCGCCAAGGTGCTTTTCCCTGTGGATTCAGGTCCAAGGATTAGGATTCGCTTAGGCTTTTTCATGCATTTTGGCAGATTTGATCCAGGCAAAAAGCCCAAAAGTGGCTAGTATCGTGAAAAACAAAAACTGGAAAGATGTCAACACTAAGCCCTTGTAGAAATACAAGGGCACTGAAACCAAATCGGTGATGATCCAGAAAATCCAGTTTTCAACCTTCTTTTTGGCCATCAGCCACATCCCAACAAACGCCGATGCTGTGGTAAATGAATCCCAAAAAGGGACATCGCTGTCGGTAAAGTTATTCAGTACAAAAACCAATAAGGGATAGGAAACCGCAAAAAGACCAATCGAAATCAACCAACCACTACCGTCCAACCACGTCACGGGTAAAACTTCTTGGTTTTCCTTCGGATGAGTCCACACATACCAGCCATAAATCGACATCGCAAAATAGTAGGCATTGATGCCCATATCGGCGTAAAGCTTATATTCAAAGCAAATCGAAACATAAATGAGCGTGGAAACAATGCCTGTAGGATACACCCAAATATGCTCTCGCATGGAATAAAAGACCGATGCTACACCAAAAAATACCGCCACTGCTTCCAGCCAAGTCATGTTTTTTAGGCCTTCGGCAAATCCATCGAGGAGAAAAGTTAGATCCATGTTCGAAATAAGGCAATTTTAGGAAATAAATGAGTTTGTAAATTGTAAACAGTAAGAAGTGAAGTGTACCACTTACCATCCACTGTTTACAAAAAACTCAACCATTTAGTCATTTCCTTTGTTGAGTGATTAACTTTGCCCGCTATGACTTTAAGCACTTTACCCGCTAAAATCGACATCGATTCTCTAGATCCCAAGGAATTCATTATCATCAAAAACGCCCGGGTCAACAACCTCAAAAGCCTGAGTGTAGCTTTACCAAGAAATAAGTTCATCGTCATCACCGGTCTTTCAGGTTCGGGCAAATCCTCTTTGGCCTTTGACACACTTTTTGCCGAAGGCCAGCGGATGTATGTAGAAAGCCTGAGTTCCTATGCCCGTCAATTCTTGGGCAGAATGGAGAAACCTGACGTGGAGTACATCAAAGGTGTCGCCCCGGCCATTGCAATCCAGCAAAAAGTCAGCACCAAAAACCCTCGATCTACTGTCGGTACGACGACCGAGATATACGATTACCTCAAATTGCTTTACTCCAGGGTCGGAAAAACCTACTCCCCGATCTCCGGAAAAGAAGTCAAACACCACACCGTCACTGACATCGTCGATTATATTCTTTCTTTTGAAGAAGAGGCAAAAGTGATGATTTCGTGTCCATTGCAAGTGGCACGTGGCAGAAAAATCGAGCAAGAATTGGAGCTATTGCTTCAAAAAGGCTATACAAGAATTCTGATCAACGGAGAAGTATTTTTCGTAGAGGATCTTCTTCAGGAAAAGAAAGTAAAGAAAGGCAACTACGAAATCCTGATCGACCGTGCCACGGTACAAAAGGATGACGAAGACAATCAGTTCCGAATCGCCGATTCGGTACAAACTGCACTTTTTGAAGGCCATGGAGACTGTAAAATTACCGTCCCCGGGGTCGAGACCAAATCATTCTCTGACCGCTTTGAATTGGACGGAATGAGCTTCGAGCTACCATCGGTCAACTTTTTCTCCTTCAATAATCCATATGGTGCTTGCAAACGCTGTGAAGGTTTTGGAAATGTGCTTGGAATTGACCGAGACCTAGTCATTCCGGATAAAGAACTTTCTGTCTTTGAAGGTGCCATTGCGCCTTGGCGGGGGGAATCCAGCAAACAATGGCTGGAGCCGCTACTGAAAAAAGGAATCGAGTTTGACTTCCCGATTCACCGATCCTACAACGAACTGACCGAGAACGAACAGGAATTACTCTGGACCGGAAACAAGTACTTCCAGGGGCTGAATGCTTTTTTCGAAGATTTGGAAACTAAAACCTACAAAATCCAGTATCGGGTTATGCTTTCCCGATTCCGCGGAAGGACGACTTGTCCGGATTGTCGGGGAACCAAGCTTCGCAAAGATGCTTCCTACGTGAAATTGGAAGGAAAATCTATCACTGATATCGTCCTGATGCCGATTGAAGACGCCTTGAGCTTTTTCCAAAAAATCGAACTTCCTCCACACGAAGCAAAAATTGCCAACCGCCTTCTCAAAGAAATTGTGAGTCGATTGGAATTCATGGATCAGGTGGGTTTGGGTTATCTGACACTAAATCGACTGACTTCCTCGCTTTCAGGTGGTGAATTTCAGCGAATCAAACTGGCTACTTCCTTGGGTTCTGCGCTTGTCGGCTCTATGTATATTTTAGACGAACCCAGCATCGGATTACACCCTCGAGATACGGATCGACTGATCGGAGTACTTAAGGAACTTAGGGATCTGGGAAATACTGTAATTGTGGTCGAACATGAAGAAAAAGTAATGAAGGCTGCTGACCAGATTATAGATATCGGTCCGGATGCCGGTGTGAAAGGCGGAGAATTGCTTTTCCAGGGGAAAATCGAGGATTTGATCACCTCAGGAACGACCTATACTGCAAAATACCTTCGCGGTGAGGAGAAGATTTTCATCAAAACCGGAAACCGAAAATGGAAAGACTCCATCACGGTAAAAGGTGCCCGGGAAAACAACCTGAAAAACCTAACCGTTCAGTTTCCGCTTAATACCCTCACTTGTGTGACGGGAGTTTCAGGTTCGGGAAAGTCCACCTTGATCAAAAAGGTGCTTTATCCTGCTTTGGGAAAAATGCTCGGAACCGTGATCGACGAAAGCGGGAAATACGATAAAATCGAAGGTGACTTCAAGCAAATTACACAAGTGGAATTTGTGGATCAGGACCCGATCGGCAAGTCTTCACGATCCAACCCGGTGACCTACGTCAAAGCTTATGATGCGATCCGGAATCTGTTTTCGGAGCAGCCACTCTCCAAACAGCGAGGCTACAAACCGGCATTTTTCTCCTTCAATGTGGATGGAGGACGCTGCGAAGCTTGCTCGGGTGAGGGTACAATTACGGTGGAAATGCAATTCATGGCAGACATCCACCTGACCTGCGAATCCTGCAAAGGCAAACGATTCAAAAATGAAATTCTCGAGGTCAAATACAAGGACAAAGACATCTCCGAAGTCCTTGGAATGACCATCGATGAGGCTTTGGAGTTTTTCAAAGGCAAATCCCAGATCATCAATAAACTTCAACCGCTTCAAGAAGTGGGTTTGGGCTATATCGGGATGGGGCAAAGCTCAAATACGCTATCAGGAGGTGAGGCTCAGCGGGTGAAACTGGCCTCATTTCTTGGAAAAGGCGGCACAAAAACCGGCGATCATATCTTGTTCATCTTTGACGAACCTACCACCGGACTTCACTTCCACGACATCAGCAAATTACTTCATTCGATTAATGCATTGATTGATCAAGGTCATTCCGTAATCATCATCGAGCACAATACCGAGGTGATCAAATCCGCCGATTGGGTGATTGACCTAGGTCCTGAAGGAGGAAACAAAGGTGGGCATCTGACATTTGCCGGAACGCCTGAGGACTTAGCGAAGGAAGAGGAGAACTTTACTGGGAAGTATTTGAGAGAGAGTATCAAGTTTTTATAAACTCATTATCAACCATTTACATAATTATTTTTTCAAAATGATTTGACAACTTGGTTTTTTTTTAAACTTTAATAAGAAAACTATGAACAAGTTTTTGCTTTCTTTCCTAATAACATTAAGCCATACTTTCGGGCTAGTCAATCCAACTTCCTCTTCAGCAGGAGATTTTATCTGGGGGTATCAATTAGTGTTTCAGCCTTGTTCATCTAGGTTAGCAATATATCAAACGATTTGCCAGCCATCTTCCGGTGGATATTGCCAAGCTTCAGCTCAGAACCCTTGTCCCGGTCCTCCTTATCTTGCAGGACCATAAAAAAATGGCAAACAAAGAGACTTTCACAAAATGGAGTGATTATTTAGTAATTATAAGCTTAATTTTATTAGGCTCTTGTTCTAATTCAAAAAACATCTCCTCTGAAAATGAAGTATTTGAGAAATCCCTTTCTCAAACTATGGACTTAAATAATATCAAAAACGGCTATTTTTCTGACTTATTTGACAGCGTCAGATATGTGCTTTTGGAAGAAGACAACGAAATTCCTTTAGTTCATCATTTCAAAACTGTAGTTCAAGAAGAATTCGTTTATGTGAGTGATATTCATTTAAATAATCTAAGCAAATATGATCTAAATGGAAATCTAATTACCATTTTGAAATCAAAAGGTCAAGGTCCAAAGGAATTTAGTCAAATTGAAGATTTTCAAATTGTGGGAGACACAATTATTATTTATGATGGACATTTAGGAAAACTAATCTATTTTAATCAAAAATTAGAATTTATAAAAGAGATTAAACATAATTTCAGTTCAACAAACTTCTACAGAGGAAAGAATTTTAACTTGTTCTCATTAAACAATTTTACAAATAGTCAAGAATTCAAATTTGTAAAAATTAATGATAATAATAATCCTTCACAATATTTTACCGTAACCAATCAAAATGCCTTGGGTAAGGTAAGATTACTACATGGGTTTGTAAAGAGCTCAAACTCTACCGAAATTTCAATAACCTTACCTTTTTCCCACAATATTGCATTGTTTAAAGAAGATGGAAACTTAAAAGCCATTAAAGAATTTGAATTCAATATTGATGAAGTAGAAGAAATTCGCGGGCAAATCAAGATTATAAACGCTTTCATTCCCTTTGACGAATTCTATTTTTTGACGGTTTTTTTTGGAAAAAATGGATTCCAAATTCTTTTGGATCAGAACTCTGAAACAAAATACATAGGAAAAAATCTCATTAATGATTTAGATGGTTTGAATTATTATTTCTTGCCAATTTCTTTTTACAAAGACTTCCTAATTCTTTACTTTCCTTCAATAGACATCTATAAGTTATATAAGAGTTCCGAAGAAAAAATTCAAGAAAACCATCCGTACAGTGATTTGCATAAATTCGTTAATGAAAATGAAAAAGAATTGATTGGAGATCGCCATGTTCTGGTGTTTCTTAAATTAAAAGACCAATTACCAAATTAATCCTGAAAGAGCTTCATGACAGTTTCAAGCAAAAAATAAATGAAGAATAAATTTGGCCTTTTGGAATCAGACTTAACTTGGATTGTTGAGGTGATCAGCAGCCACCGGCAGGTTGAGCAAGCTTTTATTTTTGGAAGCCGGGCGAAAGGAAATTTTAGACCGGGAAGCGATGTGGATTTGGCTTTGAAGGGCAAAAACCTGGATTTTGAAACGGTAAGTAAAATCAGCTATATCCTAAACGAGGAGACCCTTATGCCCTACAAGTTTGATGTGATAAATTATCACCGCATTCAAGAACCTGAATTGGTTCTCTATATTGACCGGATTGGTATCGAGGTTTTCAATCGGAAGAAAGAGTCTCAATTGGTTGAAGACACCAAAGGTTCTTTACATGTGAAAGGTTTGTTTGATTTTCAAACCTGTCAGGTTTCGGAAACCTGACAGGTTTTCCTATCTTCGCAAGCACAAATCGGGATCTTAGCTCAGTTGGTTTAGAGCGCTGCTTTGACAGAGCAGAGGTCATGGGTTCGAATCCCTTAGGTCCCACTTATTTAGGCCACGAAGGCACTAAGACTTTGTGCCGTTTTGGCAAATGCATAACTTTGATTTGATAAGCGGGTGTAGCTCAGTTGGTAGAGCGTCAGCTTCCCAAGCTGAAGGTCGTGAGTTCGAGACTCATTACCCGCTCCAAAGTAGACCGAGGAATAATCCTTGGCCTTTACATTTTAAATTCATTGAAAAACCTCAAAACGATTTGATTTTCAGCATATTAACGACATTTTTTGAAAATTTTTACCATGAAAATCGAAAGTTTAAGTTTCGATTTTCCTGGTAAATCTCCAAAAAAAAGGTCCAAGTCTCCTGACTTGAACCAAGAAAGTCAATACATCGGTCATCTGACAATTATATCACCACCACTCCTTTTCCCAACATCTTCCGATCTAATATTGCTCGTAATGCCTCCGGTGCTTCTTCCAGACTGTAAGTTCTTCCAATATGTTGTTTGATTTTTCCCTCCTGAATCCAAGCCATCAGTTCGCGGATATTCTGGAAACTGGTCTTGGCCTCCACTTTGGAAAACTGCCCCCAAAATACACCCACAATCGAGCAGCCTTTGAGCAAAGGTAAGTTCATCGGGATTTGAGGGATTTCTCCATTGGCAAAGCCAACGATCAGGTAACGCCCTTTCCAAGCCATTCCTCTGAGTGCAGGTTCAGTGAACTTTCCCCCAACGGGATCATAGACCACATCGACACCTTTGCCATCGGTGAGTTCTTTGATGCGGATTTTGAGATCTTCGGTTTCATAGTTGACGGTAAGATCAGCGCCTTTTTCCCTGCAAAGCGCAAGCTTTTCCTCAGATGAAGCCGCTGCAATGACTTTCGCTCCCATCAATTTTCCTAGTTCTACCGCGGCTAAACCTACTCCGCCTGCCGCACCCAGCACGAGCAAAGTTTCTCCGGGCTGAAGATTAGCACGATCTTTTAGCGCATGGTAAGAAGTGCCATACGTGTAAAGCGTCGTGGCAGCCACTTGCGCGGAAAGACCAGGGGGTAAGGGAAAAACCCGATCGGCGTCCACAGCGACCTTTTCTGCAAATCCTCCCCATCCACACAGTGCTAGAACAGGCTGTCCAAGCTGAAATCCCCGAACCTGATCGCCAAGCCCGATAATTTTGCCCGCCACTTCTCCACCCGGTGCAAAAGGCAATTCCGGCTTAAACTGATACTTATTTTGAATGATGAGCACATCGGGAAAATTGACCCCGCAGGCCTCAACGGCGATCAGAACTTGATTTGGGGCGGGTATGGGATCGGGAATTTCCTGAACCGTTAATGTTTCAGGAAGGCCAAATTGGGTACAGAGTAGTGCTTTCATAGTTTTAGGATTGCCACAAAGGCACAAAGGCCCTAAGAAAATTAAGTATTTACAAAGCGCCGAATACCTTTTTTAATTAGAGGAACATTGAAATTGATCAGGTATCCTAGATTTAATTTCGAAAGTTTAAGGTGACTAATAATTTGTGCTTCCCAAACTGGATTTACCACATCTACAGCTTTGAGTTCCACAATTACGCAATCATTGATCAATAAATCCAGCCTAAGACCTTCATCAAACCAGATCCCATCATAGCAAATTGGAATATTGACTTGTCTTTCAACTTCAAATCCTGCCTTTTTTGAGTTCGTGCGCCATGCATACTTCCTAAATCCTTTCTAAAAGTCCCGGCCCAAGTTCTTTATGGATGGTAAAAGCAGCAGGCACTACCGCGGTCTCAATTTACTCTTCAAAATTTGTAGGTTTCTGGTGATTCATTGAAATCCAAAACATTTGATCTTTAATTTAATAAATAATTAGCTTCTTCGTGCCTTCGCGGCAAAACACTATAATGGCTAAAATCAAAAATTCCTAGGCAAATCCTCCCGAAAGGAATAATTTTGAGGCTTTTAGAAACTAAACTTACCCAATATGTCCGTAGCTGCTTTTATAGAAAAAAATAAAGACCGATTCCTTAACGAACTTCTGGATCTCCTCCGGATTCCCTCCGTCAGTGCCGATCCTAAATTCAAAAACGATGTCTTTGCGGCTGCCCGGTTTGTCAAAGAATCACTGGAAAAAGCAGGAGCCGATGTTGCTGAAATCTGCGAAACGGCAGGCTATCCGATTGTTTATGGGGAAAAAATTATCGATCCGGCCTTGCCTACAGTTTTGGTTTATGGGCACTATGATGTACAGCCTGCAGACCCATACGAACTTTGGGATTCGCCTCCTTTCGAACCTGTGATCAGAAACACGGCGATTCACCCCGAAGGAGCCATTTTTGCCCGCGGATCTGCAGATGACAAAGGCCAATTCTACATGCACATCAAAGCTTTCGAAGCCATGATGGCTTCAGGTGATCTGCCCTGCAATGTCAAATTCATGATCGAAGGCGAAGAAGAAGTCGGTTCAGACAACTTGGACAAATTCGTTTTGGCCAATAAAGAAAGACTGAAAGCCGATGTCATCCTGATTTCCGATACCCACATGATCAGCATGCAGGATCCATCTATCACGGTAGGACTTCGTGGAATGGCCTATTTGGAGGTGGAAGTGACCGGCTCCAATCGTGACCTTCACTCCGGAACTTACGGCGGTGCTGTCGCGAACCCAATCAATGTGCTATGCAAAATGATCGCATCCATGAAAGATGAAAACGAGCACATCACCATTCCGGAATTTTATGAAAAAGTACAGGAACTGAGCGCCCAACAGCGTCAGCGACTGAATGAGGCGCCATTTGACCTCGATGAATACAAAGACAAACTCGATATCGAGGATGTTCAAGGGGAGAAAGGCTACACTACCATTGAGCGCGTAGGCATTCGTCCAACCTTGGATGTCAACGGAATTTGGGGTGGCTATACCGGAGAAGGAGCCAAAACAGTATTGCCTTCCAAGGCTTTTGCAAAAATTTCCATGCGCCTGGTTCCGGATCAAGATTGGCATGAAATCGCCACACTTTTTGAGAATCACTTCAAATTCATCGCTCCGAAATCCGTCAAAGTGAAAGTGAAAACCCATCATGGCGGAGCTCCCGCAGTAGTTTCTGATTCCTCAGTTGGCTATCAGGCGGCAGAGGCAGCAATGGAAGAGACTTTTGGAAAAAGACCAATTCCAACCCGGGAAGGAGGTTCGATTCCGATTGTGGCTTTGTTCCAAAAAGAACTGGGTTCCGACCCGATCTTGTTTGGTTTTGGCTTGGATACGGATGCACTTCATTCACCCAATGAGCATTATGGTGTGAAAAACTACTTTATCGGAATTGAGACGATTGCCGCTTTCTTCAGACACTTCAGAAAGCTGAGTGAAAAGTGATCAAAGTCCCCAAAAGCCCTTTCCAAAAGGCTTAATTTCGAACCACAAGATCTAAATCCCTGTTTGCCAGAGTAAATCAAATCCATAGATGACTTTCAGCTCCAAAAAAATCGGTAAGCTTCTGCTCCCGGTTTTTCTTTTGATCTCCTTTTTTGCCCAGGCTCAATTGGTGAAGCCGCCGAAGTGGACTTTTACCCTTGAGCCCGCAACACTACAGGTGGGCGAAAAGGCGACTTTGGTCATGGAGGCGGAGATTCCCATGGGTTGGTATGTGTATTCCAATGATTTTGACAAGGATTTGGGGCCACTTTTGACGGAATTCGTTCCGGCTGAGTCTGGGGATTTTAGCATTTCATCCAAACTGAAAGCCATCAATCCGAAGAAAAAATATGATGAGGTTTGGGAAGGGGATGTAACCTATTTTATTGGAAAAGGGCGCTTTGAGCAGCCCATCACAATCAATGCCACATCCGGAACCGTAAAAGGCTCACTGGAATACCAAATGTGCTCTGACTTGACTGGGCAGTGCATCAATTACGAGCAGGATATTGAGATTGAGTTTACGGCAAAAGAAGCCAATCGCTCTGCTGCTTCTGAAGAAGCAGCGGTGGAATCAGATCTAGCCCAAGAGGCTGAAAAACCAATTACTGATAGTTCTGATACAGAAAAAGTACAGGAAGAATCTCCATTTTCAATTATTCCAAGTCCTGCTTTTGGAGAAGCAGGACAGCAGGGGGGAGAAGCAGGACAACTTTCAACCCAAACCCAAGACTTCACTGCTGAAGGGGAAACGGAATCGCTTTGGGGATTTATGGTTTTGGCGTTTTTGGCGGGATTGGCGGCTTTGATTACACCTTGCGTGTTTCCGATGATTCCGATGACGGTGAGTTTTTTCACAGGAAGATCAAAATCCCGAGCACAAGGGATCCGTCAAGCATTTATTTATGGGATTTCAATCATTGGAATCTATACCATCGCAGGGACAGCCGTTGCGGCAATTCAAGGACCTGAGTTTGCCAATTGGCTAGCGACACATTGGATTCCCAATGTGTTTTTCTTTGGAATCTTTATTGTGTTTGCTTTAGCCTTTTTGGGAATGTTCGAGCTGACTTTGCCTTCCAGCTTTGTGAATAAAATTGACACCAAAGCTGAAAAAGGAGGCCTTGGAGGCGTGTTTTTTATGGCATTTACACTGGTTTTGGTATCATTTTCCTGCACAGGACCGATCGTAGGTTCTATCCTAATTTCATCGGCTGGAGGGGAATTAATCAAACCCGTATTAGGCATGTTTGCCTTCGGGTTGGCTTTTGCGATACCCTTTACTTTGTTTGCGATTTTCCCGGAATGGATGCAGCGTTTGCCGAAATCCGGCGGTTGGCTGAATACCGTGAAAGTCGTGTTGGGCTTTTTGGAATTGGCTTTGGCATTCAAATTCCTTTCCATCGCTGACTTGGTGTACCATTGGGGCATATTGGATCGGGATATCTTTTTGGCAATCTGGATTGTGATTTTCTCGGCTTTGGGTTTCTATTTGTTGGGAAAAATCAGATTGCCGCATGATTCCAAACTGGAGTATATCAGTGTCCCGAGATTGCTTTTGGCCTTGCTAACCTTTGTTTTTGTGGTTCACATGGTTCCCGGACTATGGGGCGCTCCCTTAAAAATCCTTAGTGGCTATTTACCTCCGATTACTACCCAGCAGTTTAAATTGACAGGTGGAAGTTCTGCTCCCGAATCCAGCAACAAAACTGTGAAATACGGAGACCTGCTGGAAATTCCTTTCGGAATTCCAGGCTACTTTGACTACGAAGAAGCCTTGGCTGCCGCCAAAAAAGAGAGGAAACCGCTATTAATCGACTTCACGGGACACGGCTGTGTCAATTGTCGCAAGATGGAAGAAAATGTCTGGTCTGATCCACAGGTTTTGGCCCGACTAAAAAATGACTTTGTGATGGTTGCACTCTACATCGATGAGCGTCTCGAACTGCCAGAAAGCGAATGGTACACGTCTAGCTTTGATGGCAAGGTGAAGAAAACACTGGGCAAGCAAAACGCCGATTTTCAGATTACCCGATTCGACAACAATGCCCAGCCCTATTATGTAATTTTAGATCATCAGGAGCAGCTTTTGGCTAAACCTAGAGGATACAATACCGATATCGCGGCTTTTGTGGAGTTTTTAGATGGGGCAAAGAGAATTTTCAATGAGCAAACTCAATGATCAATTTTCAATAATTCCTAGAAAATTGACCAATTAAAAATGCTGGGGCCAAAATGAAATTCTTTTTGGTGAAATAAGTAGAACACTTGGAAATGAGTAACATAATATTTTAGAAACTATATCCAACATGTAAGCCCAGGTTAATCAATGATGTTTTTAATACATTATTAAAAGGAAGGTAGCTTGTACCCGGAGTCCCATTACTCATTTCATAATCAAAATTCGCAAGCTCAATACTACTATCTATACCAAATCGAAAGGACCTTTTCTGATAAAAAAAATTAAAAAGTCCTCCATAAACTAAACTTGATAAATTTGGTCTTTCAGCAAATGGTGAATGAGAATATACAAGTTTTGGATCAGTTGTAGTAAATAATAATTCAGCCTGGTAATAGGGATAATTCATTTGACCATAACCAAGAAGTGCCGCCAAACTGACGCTCCAATTTCCAAAAGCCTTCCGATAACCCAATCCAGATAAGGCCGTCCCTAATTGGTAGTTATCATGATGAAAACTAACCGTTCCCATAAATCGATCAGAAAAAAAAGTCTCAAGAACTTCATTAATGACAGGATTGGAAGATCTTCCTAATCTGATAAATGTATGAATTTTTGGACTAAAGAGGTATTCAATTTGAAATCGATAATTAAATCCTGTTTGAGCAAAACCTGCTTTAGATTTATCCAAACCTAAAAATACACGATCATCCTCAGGTAAAAATAGCTGAGCATTTTGAATCGAACTACTTGAATAATTACCTACTGGGATAGCAGAACCAATTGATACAGAAAATGTGACTTTTTCGAAAAGCTTTGATTGTCCAAAAATTGTTCCTGTGAGTACAAAAAAAAGAACCATTGTTAATAATGTTTTTATCATAACCCTGCTTATTTTGAAACAATGAATCGAGCTTGGTGGATAATTTTTCCTTCATATATTATCTGAAGAATATAATCCCCCTTTGGTAATGCAGAGATATCAATTTCCTGACCTCCAGAATATTTGAAAATCTCTGATTTAATTTTACTGTCGTCCGAGAACGCGAGAGTCCAAAATAATTTAATCTTGGAATAGTACCAAAATGAAAGATGGGAAGCTTTTTGGAGCTGTCCCATC
>NZ_FNVR01000019.1:77804-81639 GCF_900108085.1 Algoriphagus boritolerans DSM 17298 = JCM 18970 | reverse complement strand
ATCATGAGGGGTTGGGAGCAAATCAGGCCACTCTGGGAGCTGATGCGGCTGATAGTTCTCAACCAAAAATACCTCCAGGTAGACGAAACACCGATCAAAGTTCTGGACAGAGATCACAAAAACGGAATCCATCAGGGGTACATGTGGCTCTATCATGCCCCGGTGGACCGGCTTGTCCTGTTTGACTACCGAAGAGGCCGGGATCAATCCGGCCCCAAAGCCATGTTGGCAGACTTTAAAGGAATCATCCAGACCGATGGGTATAAGGTCTATCATATCCTGTATGACAACCATCCCCATATCCAGCTGACTTTCTGCATGGCCCATGCCCGCAGATATTTTGTCGATGCGGTTAAGGATGATGAAAAGCAGGCCAACTACGTGCTGGACCAAATGCGCACGCTATACCTGCTGGAAGAAAAATTGAATGCTGAAAACGCGACATGGGAACAGCGGACTGAGGCCAGAAAAAAACATGCGGTTCCCGTTTTGGAAACACTGGGTAGCTGGCTGAAAGAAAATCTTTACAAGTACAGACCGGCAAGTCCAATGGGCGAAGCCATTGCCTATGCCCACAAACGCTGGGCAGGACTTAGTGCCTATACACTCCACGGACAGATGGAAATCGACAACAACCTGGTCGAAAATGCGGTTCGTCCACTTGCCATAGGAAGAAAAAACTACCTCTTCGCCGGTTCACATGAGGCTGCCGAAATGACCGCAGCGATGTATTCGTTCATGGCCAGCTGCAAAAAGAATAATATCCATGAGTTTGAATGGCTCAAAGATGTCTTCGAACGAATCCAAAGTATAAACCACAAAAGCCTCTACCAGCTGTTACCCTCTAACTGGAAGGAATACCGCCCTACATGATTTTTTTTACTTACAATATGGGTTGGTCGGATGGATACTTTTGATTACGACATTGGCAAATCCATGTAATGAGGTCGCGTTGAACAATAGGTCACCAGGATTAAAATTACCGATTGGGGATTGGGTAATTCCTAGCTCGCTCGCATTGATGATGGAAATGTTTCGAATATTATTCTGGGAAGGAAAACCCATTTGATTAAACTCATTCTGGAAAGCAGTGAAATCAGAATGAGGATTGGCCCCTTTGTTCCTGAGTAGCATTTGTCTAGCCGCCGGACTATTGAGATAGGCTTTTCCTCGGTCAATGTCATTTTGAGCAATATTAAATAGCTGCCTGATATCAATATCATTTTCATTGGTAGGATCAAAACCCTCCACGATAATCACAGGTTTATCGAATATTCGATCACAGCCATTGTACAACCAAGCTTGCCCTCCTGATAGAGTTTGCACACGCCCGTTTGGATTTACTACTTGATCCGAAGACAAATTGAAAATAATATCAGGTTTCGTATTGTCATATTCAGTTACGAGAATTTTGGAATAAATCAGATACTCATCCTTGGAATCACTTATTTTGGTAATGATAGCTTTTTCACCAGACCCAGCATACTTAACTCCAACTTTTTCACCCATAACAATTTCCACAAATCCATTTCCGTCAGAAAAGTCAATAGATACTTTGGTTTCATCCAATTAGTGATAATCAATTATTCTTTTACCGGCTAATCAAAAGATTTTCTGAAATTTAATATTCAGTTAATTTTTTGACTAACACGCAAATAATCGTAATGAAATAATCTAAATAAAAATTTGGTTCGGAAATTGGCTATCCTAATTAGTTTAAATAGCGTAAATTTTGAAATAGTCCATTTTACCTATTTAACTCATTTGAACATAAGGTATGAGGCTTTGGTGGACTTTGAGACTTATAAATAAAAGTCAACATTATGGACAAACTCAAAAACGTTCATCCTGACGAAATTCTGTCAGAAGAATTCTTAAAACCAATGAAAGTCTCCGCATATAGACTTGCCAAGGAAACCCATATTCCTCAAACAAGGATCTCTGAGATCATTCAGAGAAAAAGATGGATTACCGCAGATTCAGCGTTAAGGTTTTCCAAATTTTTTGGAACCACTCCAACTTTTTGGCTGGGATTACAGAATGATTTCGACCTGGAAGAAGAAAAAACCACAAAACAGACAGCGATTGACTCAATCACTCCATTCGATTACAATCAGTCCTTAAAAGGCCTTTTTTTTATCCTAATTTGCGTTTGGATTACCAACTGAAGCCATCTAAATTCTGCCCATTAAGGCCCTTTTCTTGATACTAAAATCTAGCTAACTGATACTTTCTAGCCTCTTTCTTCTTATCTCTTGCCTCTAAAAAAATGAACCCCACTCCCCTAGCCGAACGCATGCGTCCTACCCGATTGGAAGAATTGATCGGTCAGGAGCATTTATCTTCACCCAATTCCTTTTTGCACAAG
Organism: Algoriphagus boritolerans DSM 17298 = JCM 18970; assembly: GCF_900108085.1. Classification (GTDB taxonomy): domain Bacteria; phylum Bacteroidota; class Bacteroidia; order Cytophagales; family Cyclobacteriaceae; genus Algoriphagus; species Algoriphagus boritolerans. The sequence continues at coordinate 79,271 of NZ_FNVR01000019.1, read as the reverse complement.
GCCATCAAGTCAGGAAATGTGCCTTCTCTGATCCTTTGGGGGCCTCCAGGTGTGGGAAAAACGACCATCGCCAATATCATCGCCAATGAGATTAAAGCGCCATTCTACACCCTGAGTGCGATCAGTTCGGGCGTGAAAGACATTCGGGAAGTGATTGAAAAAGCACGATTTCAACAAGGCGTAGTTCTCTTTATCGACGAGATCCACCGCTTCAATAAGTCTCAGCAGGACGCACTTTTGGGTGCTGTGGAAAAGGGGACCATCCGCTTGATCGGTGCAACGACTGAAAACCCTTCCTTTGAAATCAACGCCGCCTTGCTGTCCAGATGTCAGGTTTTCACCCTCAATGCCTTGGGGAAACCCGAACTCGAGGCGATGATGCATCAGGCACTTGAAAAAGATGTCGATCTCAAGAAAATCACCGTTGAGTTGAAAGAAATCGATGCTCTACTTCGAATCTCCGGCGGTGATGGCAGAAAACTCCTCAATCTTCTGGAAATCGTCATCAACGGCATCAACGAGAATCCCTGTGTAATCACGGACGAAATCGTGATGAAGATTGCTCAGCAAAAAGTAGCGCTATATGACAAATCTGGCGAGCAGCATTATGACATCATTTCAGCCTTTATCAAATCGATTCGTGGGTCGGATCCGAACGCAGCTGTTTACTGGTTGGCACGGATGATTGAAGGCGGAGAAGATGTCAAATTCATCGCAAGACGCCTGGTCATCCTCTCCTCAGAAGACATCGGTAACGCAAACCCAAATGCCTTGCTTTTGGCCACGAATTGCTTCGAAGCAGTCAAAATCATCGGCTACCCTGAGGCCAGAATCATTCTTTCGCAATGCGTGACCTATTTGGCCAGCTCTCCAAAGAGCAACGCTTCTTACGTGGCGATCAATCAAGCCCAAGCCTTAGTTCGTGAAAAAGGAGATCTATCTGTGCCACTTCATCTCAGAAATGCTCCTACAAAGCTGATGAAGGACTTGAACTACGGCAAGGCTTACAAGTATTCCCATGACTTCCCGGGCCACTTTGTTGAGCAGGAATTTTTACCCGATGAAATCAAAGGAACCAAACTTTACGAACCGGGAGAAAACACCCGGGAAAATGAGTTGCGGAAGTATTTGTCCGGAAAGTGGAAGGGCAAATACGGGTATTAACGAGTTGGGAAGACCGAAGACAGGAGACAGAAGGTTTGAAACCACAGCCAATATCAATTAAAAAATCTGCGGCCTTTTCTGCGTTAATCTGCGGGAAGTAAAATTCATTTAAAGGAAACAAAAAAAATACCCCTCATTTTCAAACCTTTGCAAAGGAAACAAATATTTTATTTGCCTTTAAAAAATTAGAATCTACCTTTGCAATCCGTTTGATAAGCGACGGGAGTTTAGCTCAGCTGGTTCAGAGCATCTGCCTTACAAGCAGAGGGTCGGGGGTTCGAATCCCTCAACTCCCACTTTCAG
>NZ_FNVR01000019.1:0-76671 GCF_900108085.1 Algoriphagus boritolerans DSM 17298 = JCM 18970 | reverse complement strand
GTCGGGGGTTCTCCCGAAAGCTTTCGGGACTCAACTCTCATAAAAATAAGTTTTGGAGCAATCTGAGGCTTTTATTTTTTAGCCATGGCAGACACCTTGAAGTAAATAAAATCGCACCTAAATGGAAAAAGCCCGGCTCACCACCGGGCTTTTCTACTAATTGAATCAATTCTAAATCTTTCCGCTTTTCAGGACTGGTCGGTCTTACCAACCGTAATTTATAGGTTTTTGATTTGAAGATTTCGGAAATAAACCAAATCGCCATGATCTTGAAGTGCGATTTTTCCTTTCTTATACTTTCCAAAACCCGGCATGTCCTTGAATTTGCTTTTCGCAATCAAGGCTTCCCATTCAGGAGTCCAAAGTGAAGTGGACACGATATTCACGCCATTTAAGAATAAATCCAGCTTACCCTGATTGACAATAATCTCGGCCTGATTCCATTCACCTACTGGCTTGACCGTTTCCTCGCTACTTACGATCAAATCATAAAGATCTCCTGCTCGATGGCTTATGATTTTGGCATCCGGGTGGCCATTATTGTCTAAAACCTGCATTTCAGGGCCTGTCTGCCATGGGTATTGGTATTCCGGAGATTCATGTACCAGAAAAATAACACCGCTGTTTCCATTAGGAGCTATTTTCCACTCATATTTGAAATGAAAATTTTCAAACTCTTCGTTGGTAACAATGTCACCGGCGTCGCCTGTCTGCCAGGCATCTTTATTGGCCGCATCCAGGTAAAGGGCTCCATCTTCAATTTTCCATGCATTCCCTACTTCTCCTCCTCCGTATTTTGACCAGCCATTGAATGTTTGCCCATCAAAAAGGGAAATCCATTCTTCAACTGGTGTTTCCACAGCCACTGTATCAGTGGATGTAGTTTCTTCCGATTTAGGAGCAGAGCAGGCAGCAAGAAGTCCTGCTGCTGCCCACATTGTCAAATAGCTTTTATTCATTTGATTATTTTTTAAGCAAAAGTACGTAACGAACCATGTCCTTAGCGTCTTCTTCGCTGAGGCCCGGATGAGCCGGCATTGGCACTTCACCCCAAACACCAACTCCTCCTTGGATCACTTTTGTAGCAAGTAAAGTCACATTTTCTTCAGTATTTTCGTACTTGGCAGCGACTTCGGCATAAGAGGGCCCAACAATTTTTCGTTCCACCATGTGGCATGAGGTACAATCAGAAGTCTTCAATTTTTCCAGGCCCTTGATGTAAATCGGGTCGTTTTGGTATTTCTCTTCCAGGCTCATTTCTTTGGCTGGCGCTGCCGCTACTGGCTCGGCAGTGGTCTCAGCCGCTTTTTCTCCTCCACCACATGCAAAGGTCAATCCTGCCAATGCAATCAGTCCCACGTTAAATAACTTGTTAATTTTCATTTTTTGATTTTTGTTTTAAGTAATCAGATTCCAAGAATTTTTTTGTTAAATGCCTCATCAGCTCCTGTACCCGCAAAGTCATCAAAAGCTTTCTCGGTCACCCGGATAATATGGCTGTCAATAAAAGGAGCACCTTCTGCAGCTCCTTGCTCGGGATGTTTGATGGCACACTCCCATTCCAAAACTGCCCATCCGCTGTAATTATACTGCGAAAGTTTGCTAAATATACCAGCAAAATCAACCTGTCCATCACCCAAGGAACGGAATCTACCCGCACGCTCTACCCAACCCTGAAATCCACCATACACTCCCTGCTTTCCGGTAGGGTTAAATTCAGCATCCTTGACATGGAACATTTTGATCCGATCATGGTAGAAATCAATAAACTGAAGGTAATCCAGACATTGAAGCACAAAATGGCTTGGATCATAGAGAATGTTAGCCCGCTTGTGACCGCCTACTTTTTCGAGAAACATCTCAAAAGTAATCCCGTCATGCAAATCTTCCCCAGGATGCAATTCATAGCACACATCCACTCCTACTTCATCGAAAGCATCCAAAATCGGCTTCCACCTTCTGGCCAACTCCGTGAATCCAGTCTCCACCAAACCCGCGGGACGTTGCGGCCAGGGATAAACTGTGTGCCACATCAATGCGCCTGAGAACGTGGCATGAGCAGTCAAACCTAAATTTTCTGAGGCTTTTGCGGCATAGTTTAGCTGTTGAGTTGCCCACTCTGATTTGCCTTTTAAGTCGCCTTTCAAGTTTGCCGGGGCAAATCCATCAAACAACTCATTATAAGCCGGGTGAACCGCCACCAATTGGCCCTGAAGGTGAGTAGATAGCTCAGAGATCTCCATGCCGGCATCTGCCACGATTCCTTTGATTTCATCTGCGTAAGTTTTGCTTTCAGCGGCTTTTTGCAAATCAATCATTCTGCCATCCCAGCTTGGAATCTGCACGGCTTTGTATCCAAGGTCAGCCATGTAGTGACTGATGTTTTTCAAATTGTTGAAGGGGGCCTTATCATCTGCAAATTGCGCAAGAAAGATTGCAGGGCCTTTAATTGTCTTCATGAGATTAATGGGTTTGAATATTGAGCTACTTTATTTTTCTACTGTGAATGGTGTCCATTTTACTTCAGACTGAGTACTTTTTAAAACATGATCAATGAATGCCATTCCTCGGATACCATCTTCGATTCCGGGATAGTCTTCCCACTCCCACTTCGGTTTTTCACCGGCCCGGTCAGCATAGATACAGCGGGCAAAATTTTGGTACAAGTTTGCGAAAGCCTCGATATAACCTTCGGGATGACCAGCCGGAGTCCGCGTATTTTCTTGGGCCAATGAACCTAAATAACCTGATCCTGCCCTGTAGATCTGCACAGGTTCATTTGGAAAACGAACAGTCAGGGAATTATTGAGCTCTTGCTCCCATTCCAGGCCTCCCTTTTCACCATATACACGAACCTTGAGGTTATTTTCACAACCCGTATCCGTCTGGGAAGCCATCAATACTCCAGATGCTCCATTTTCGAATCGAAGCAAAACAACCCCATCGTCATCAATCGGCCTTCCTTCGATTTTGATGTAAAGATCCGCACAAAGATGGGAAACCTTCTCACCGGTAATGTATTCTGCCATATGGAATGCATGTGTGCCAATGTCTCCCATACATCCTGCCGGTCCATTTCGGGTGGGATCGGTTCGCCACTCTGCCTGCTTATTATTTTCAGTCTCCAGTAATTTATAAAGCCAACCTTGCGGATATTCTACATACACTTTACGGACTTTTCCGATTTTCCCATCCGCGATCATCTGCTTTGCCTGCTTGATCATCGGATAGCCGGAGTAGGTATGGGTTAGCAGGAATCGTTTGTCAGAATTTTTAACGATGTGATACAACTCTTTCGCCTCGCTGTAATTCAGAGTGAGCGGCTTATCCAGGGCCACATGAAAACCATATTTGAGCGCTTTCACAGAAGGATCAAAATGTACGTTGTTAGGCGTTACGATTGCCACCACATCCATTCGTTCAGATTCCGGCAAATGGGATTCTTTTTCAAACATCTCATCGTAGGAATTGTAAACACGCGTGGAGTCCAGCATGAGTTCTTCACCCCTTTGTTTGGATTTGGAAGGGTTGGAGCTGAATGCGCCACACACCAGTTCAAACATGCCGTCCATCAAGGCGCCATTTAAGTGAATCGCTCCGATAAAGGAGCCTGGGCCGCCGCCGATAAGTCCGAGTTTGAGTTTTTTAGTTGCTGACATGGGTCAAAAGATTAGAATATTAGGTTTTATTGAGTTGAAAATTGATTCTAAGTTGAAATTTCGGAGTTCCTGAGCGTTGAAAAGCCAGAATATGATCAACTGTTATTTTGGATTATGAATGGCTTAGACAAAACTTTTAGAGCCCTTTCTTCGGAATCTCAAAAGAGATGCTTAAAATACTGCAAAAAGCCCAAAATCTAAATTTCACACCCGAATTTCCATTTTTCTTTCATCGTAAAAGCCCATGAACTCACCGATCAAGATTCGCCTGTCTTTAATGATGTTCTTGGAGTTCTTTGTATGGGGCTCCTGGTATGTGACCATGGGCACCTTTCTTGGAAACAACCTTCAGGCTAAAGATCAGGACATTTCACTGGCTTTTTCGACACAGTCCTTTGGGGCAATCATCGCTCCTTTTATTATAGGACTAATTGCCGACCGATATTTTCATGCCCAACGCATTTTGGGAGTAATTCATCTGATCGGAGCAGGACTGATGTATTTACTTTATTCTGCCACCGATTTTTCGGGCTTTTTCCCATTCTTGCTGGCATACATGATCTTATTTATGCCTACTCTGGCTTTGGTCAATGCGATATCCTTCAATCAGATGAAAGATCCCGCAAAGGAATTTTCAATCGTACGGGTTTGGGGGACGATAGGATGGATTGCAGCCGGCTTGTTGATTTCGTTTTTGGCTTGGGACAGTCAGGCAGGACTTTCGGAGGGGTTACTGAAAAACACCTGGATACTGGCAGCCTTTGTTTCCTTGGTGTTGGGGATTTATAGTTTTACACTTCCCGCTACCCCTCCCAGGGCAAAATCAAGTGAATCATTTAAGTTATCCGAGGTGTTGGGTCTGGAGGCCCTTGCATTATTAAAACACCGAAACTTTGCGATATTTTTTCTTTCCTCTATTCTGATCTGCATTCCTTTGGCGTTCTATTACCAAAATGCAAGCCCATTTCTCACCGAACTCGGAGTGGAAAATTCCACCGGTAAAATGGCCCTGGGACAAGTTTCGGAGGTATTGTTCCTACTCGCCTTACCCCTCTTTTTTACCCGATTTGGTTTCAAAAACACCTTGATAGTTGCCATGCTGGCTTGGGCCGTCCGCTACCTTTTCTTTGCTTTTGGAGATGCTGATTCAGGAGTTTGGATGCTACTGGTGGGAATTCTCCTTCACGGAGTCTGCTACGATTTCTTTTTTGTCAGTGGGCAGATCTATACGGATTCCCATGCAGGAGAAAAATTCAAATCCTCGGCACAGGGACTTATTACACTGGCAACCTATGGGATTGGCATGCTAATCGGCTTCTGGGCGGCAGGTCAGATCTCCGATTACTACCTTATTGAGACCGGTCTTCACACTTGGAAGTCAATTTGGTTGATTCCTGCTGGTATTTCAGTTTTGGTTTTACTACTTTTCATTTCCTTTTTCAAAAAAGAAGAAAAAGAAAAACCTCACCATTAAACCCCAAATACCTATGAATTTTGACTCAAGCAGAAGATCTTCTTTCAAGAAAATGATCCTGGGAGGAGCTGCAGTGGGCTCATTGGTGTCTTTCGACTGGAAAGACGGCAAAGCCCCCCTACAACTGAAAGGCAATATCAATCACGGCGTATGCGCCTGGACGATGCCATCACTCAACTTGGATGAACTTTGTGTGGCGATTAAAAAAATCGGTTTCAATGCCATTGACCTGGTTGGCCCAAAAGGTTGGGACACGCTGAAGGCTCACGAAGTGGAATGCTCCATGTGCAATGGCGCCGAGCTTGGAATACCCAAAGGTTGGAACGACCCACAATACCACGAACAATTGATCAAAAACTACACGGAACTCATTCCTGAGGTTGCAAAATACGGCTATAAAAATCTGATCTGTTTTTCCGGAAACCGAAACGGAATGGATGACGAAACCGGAATGAAAAACTGTGCTGAAGGACTCAAGAAAATCATTGGAGTAGCGGAGAAGCACGGGGTGATTATTCAGATGGAATTGTTGAACAGCAAAGTGAATCACAAGGATTACATGTGTGACTTATCTCCCTGGGGTGTTGAACTCTGCAAAATGATTGACAGTGAAAATTTCAAATTGCTTTATGACATCTATCACATGCAAATAGACGAAGGAGATATCATTCGAAGCATTCAAACAAATCATCAATATTTCGGTCATTATCATACTGCGGGCAATCCAGGCAGAAACGAACTGGATGAAAATCAGGAAATAAATTACCCTGCTGTCATGCGTGCCATCGTAGCAACCGGCTATCAGGGGTATGTTTCCCATGAGTTCATCCCAAAATCTGAAGACAAAATCGCCGCACTTGCTCAGGCCGTGCAAGTGTGTGATGTGTAACTAATTAAACCAAAATACCATACCTATGGCAAATGAAGCGTATGACGCAATCGTAGTTGGGTCAGGAATAAGTGGCGGATGGGCTGCTAAAGAGCTGACGGAAAAGGGGCTGAAAGTATTGCTCCTGGAGAGAGGCCCAATGGTTGAGCACGTAAAAGATTATAAAAGTGCCACCCTTGCCCCGTGGGAAGTTCCTCACAGAGGAAGAAGAACTCAAGAACTGCTAGAAAATCACCCAAATCTCAGAAGAGATTATGTTCTCAATGAGCTAAACCTCGACTGGTGGGCGCATGAAAGCGACTCTCCCTATGTAGAAGAAAAACCCTTCACCTGGTTTAGAGGGTATCAAGTAGGTGGACGATCCCTGCTTTGGGGAAGACAGTCTTACCGATGGGCGAATGTGGACTTTGAGGCAAATGCCAAAGAAGGTATTGCGGTAGACTGGCCGATCCGGTACAACGACATCGCCCCATGGTATAGCTACGTGGAGAAATTCATCGGAGTATCTGGTTCAAAAGACGGGCTTGCTATTCTTCCCGATGGGGAATTTCAAAAACCAATTCCGATGAATTGTGTAGAAATCGATGCCGCCGCTAAAATCAAAGAGCACTACAAAGGCGCGAGAAACTGGACGATCGGACGTCCGGCAAATAACACCGAGCCACTTCCGGGACGTCCGGGCTGTCAATACAGAAACAAGTGTTCCCTAGGATGTCCATTTGGTGGATACTTCAGTACACAAGCTTCTACGCTACCCGCCGCACAGGCTACCGGAAACCTTACGCTAAGACCATGGTCTATCGTGCGGCGATTGATCTATGACAAAGACACCCAAAAAGCAACGGGTGTAGAAGTACTCGACGCCGAAACAAATCAAACGATAGAATACGATGCGAAAATCGTCTTCTTATGTGCTTCTGCCTTCAATTCAACCGCTATTTTGATGCGAACAGCCACCGATATTTGGCCTGGTGGCTTGGGGTCATCTTCAGGAGAATTAGGACACAATGTAATGGATCATCACTTCCGACTTGGTGCCAACGGAACCATAGAAGGATATGAAGACAAATACTACTTCGGCCGCAGACCAACGGGACTTTATATCCCAAGATTCAGAAACTTGAACGGTGAGAAGCGAGATTACCTACGTGGTTTTGGATACCAGGGCGGAGCAAGCAGAAGTGGCTGGAACAGAGACGTGGCTGAATTGGGCTTTGGAGCTCCGATGAAGGACGCATTGACCGAGCCGGGACCATGGAGTGTCGGATTCACTGCTTTCGGAGAAATCCTTCCTTACCATGACAACACCATCAAACTCTCCGATACCGTCAAAGACAAGTGGGGAATGGAAGCGCTCGTCATGAGTGCTGAGATCAAAGAAAATGAGCTCAACATGCGGAAGGATATGATGGCTGATGCCGCAGAAATGCTGGAAGTAGCCGGATTCAAAAACATCAGAACTTATGACTCAGGTTATACATTTGGGCAGGGAATCCACGAAATGGGAACCGCTAGAATGGGACGTGACCCGAAGACCTCTGTGCTCAATGGAAACAATCAAGTGTGGGAAGCCAAAAATGTATTTGTCACCGATGGCGCTTGCATGACTTCAGCAGCGGCTCAAAACCCTTCCTTGACTTATATGGCACTGACAGCCAGAGCGGCAGCTTTCGCAGTGGATGAATTGAAAAAGATGAACCTCTAATCGGAAATAGAAATGACTGTAATGAATAGAAGAGACGCACTGAAAAGCGTCGTACTGATGATGGGAGGTACAATGATCGGTGCCACAGCCATCCTCACCGGTTGTTCACCCGAACGACAGCTAAAAGACCTGAATTTCAGCCCAGAAGACCTTGCTTTTCTGGATGAAATCGGAGAAACTATCATACCAACTACCGATACACCTGGTGCAAAAGCTACGGGCATAGGTGCATTTATGGTCATGATGGTGAAAGACACCTATGACGCAGATCAGCAAAAAGCTTTTATCGATGGATTGAATCAATTGAGCAAAGATTTCAAAGCTGAAAAAGGTGCTGACTTTATGGATGCCAGTGCAGAAGATCGACTTGCCTTCCTCAACGGAATGCAGGAGAAATTTAAAGCAAGTGGTGATGAACGACAACCCATCGTCATCAATATGCTTCGCGACTTGACAGTGCTGGGATATTTCACCTCTGAAATCGGTGCTACTCAAGCACTGAATTATGTGGAAGTTCCTGGCAGATACGATGGCTGCATAGCATATAAAAAAGGCGACAAAGCCTGGGCGATTTGATTCAGTCCTGATCAATAATTCACCAAAGCCTGCCTACCCAAAAGCAGGCTTTTTAATTCAACCCTACTATGAAAAATCAACGAAGAAAATTTATCCAAATGAGCTCCATGCTCGGATTGGGCGTGGCAGTCATGCCGCTTCAATTCTGCACTTCCCCTAAAAAGGAAACGGCTATTGCTGAACTTGACAAATCAAAGCTAGACAAGTTCGGCATTCAATTGTATTCCATCAAGGAAGACATGGCAATTGATCCTCAGGCCACCATGCGGGCTCTGGCCGGCTTTGGCTACAAGCAGTTTGAGGGATTTGACGGTGGAAAAGGAATTCTCTGGGGAATGCAACCTGCTGAATTCAAGACCTTACTATCCGAGACAGGCACAACCATGATTGCCTCCCATGCAAATGTTTTTGAAAATCTTGACGCACAGGCAGCACTTGCAGCTGAAGTTGGAATGAAATACCTGATTTGTCCGTGGATAGGCCCGCAGAAATCTTTGGATGATTACAGGAAAAAAGCGGAAGAGTTTAACCAAATCGGCGAAAAACTTAAGTCCTTTGGAGTAAAGTTTGCTTACCATAACCACGATTATACCTTTGTCGATCTAGAAGGTTCCCTTCCTCAGGACATTCTGATGGACCATACCGATCCTGCCTTGGTCGATTTCGAAATGGATATCTATTGGGTTCACGTTGCCAACGCCCAGCCGGCAGAATATCTGGCTAAATACCCCGGTAGATTCAAACTTTGCCATTTAAAAGATGCGGAGCCGGGAACCGGAGATCCACATCAGCGAGGGGTATTACTCGGTTCGGGAGAAATTCCCTATGCGGAACTCATCAAACAATCCAAGGAACTTGGAATGGAGCATTTCATTGTCGAGCAGGAGCGATTTCCATCTGGCACACCTATGGACGCGGCCAAAGCTAATGCCTCCTATCTTTCAGCCTTGGAATTTTAAATCATTCCCCGATTGCTATCTGACTTTCTAAACAAAAGCAGGAACATCACCACAACTAATATAATCAGCAGAGCCACTTCAAATTGTGCCCAAATTTGGGATCTATTGATGAGTACCTTGGCTTTGCTGATTAATTTTTCTCCTTCCTCCATTTGGATTTTACTTAGATTATCCAAATCCTGGCGTGCTAGGGATATTTTCTCATCATAAATTTTGACTTGGGCTCGATTAATCCCTGTGGAGTCGGAATAAAGCAAGTCATAACTTTTTATATTCAGATCAGTCTCTATGATTTTTTTAAAATCGGTCAGATAAGTCGCCTCTTGTTCGGTCAGATTGGTCGCCTCAAAGTCGGCGATGATCTCCAGAATAGACTTTTCATTACTGGCTATTTCATTTATTACCTTAGAATAATCATAATCTATATTGCAATGATCTATTAGTTTTTGAATTTGAAAAAGATTTTCAGAAATCTGAAAAATGTATCCTTCTACTACCAGCCGATCATTATACACTTCGGTGAAGGTATTGCTGATGCTTCTGAATGTTTGCCTTTCCAAAAGATTTTTGACATAGAGCAGCATCAGGAGAATTCCAATGATGACCAAGGCCCGAATTTTTCTTCTTTTAAGGATGGAATATTGCATGAGATGGAATATTTTCAAAAACGGTTAACCCCTAAGTAAGAGACAATATCAGACTTTACAAAAAACTTAACCTGTTTTAATCATAATCCCGATTTTAGTCCCCGGGATTAGGGCTTTTTGTCAAAAACTCTGACATAATCCACCTCCATTCGCTGTGGCCAAATATCGCCGGCAACGCCCTTGGCACCTCCCCAATTTCCTCCGACTGCGATATTTAAGATAATATGAAAAGGTTGATCAAATGGCCATTCTTTGGAATCTCCACCGGTATTTTCAAAAGTGAAATAATGCTTGCCATCAATAAAGAAATCTAGGCTCTCCTCTTTCCAATCTATTGCGTATACATGAAATTCATTTTGGAAATCAGACACCATGAGTTGCGCCCCTTTCTGTGTACCGATGGAGTGATTGAAAGCTTCCGTATGAACTGTTCCATGAACTTTGCCCGGATCATATCCCACATGCTCCATGATATCTATTTCCCCACTTTTTGGCCAACCTCCGTAGGTGTTTTGATCGGGAAGCATCCAGATTGCCGGCCATGTCCCTACACCTTCCGGCAGCTTTGCCCTAACTTCAATGTAGCCGTATTTCCATCCTGCTTTACCTTTGGTGACTAGTCTTGCCGAGGTATAGCCCTTTGGCTGTGATTGATCTGCATGAGCCTCAATGATTAGAATTCCATTTTCGACGCGGGCATTGTTCAGCTCATTTTTGGAATAATATTGAAGTTCTTTATTGCCCCAGCCATGGTCCCCTACGTCATAAGACCATTTGGACGATTCAGGATGTCCGTCTTTATCAAATTCATCAGCCCATACTAATTTTTGAGAAAAACCCTGGTGGACACAAAAGCTTGATAGACAGCCAATCAATAAATAATTATATAATAGTTTCATTTTATTCTTCTTAGTTTTTAAACTATTTTCAAATTATTCCGTGAAATGAGGTGTAAGGTTTTATTAATTAAATCTAAAATTTTAAACTATGTCATTACAACTTAAAGGTAATTGGAATCAAATTAAAGGAGAACTGAAACAAAAATTCGCCAATCTTACAGACGATGATCTGTTGTATCAAGAAGGAGAAGAGGACAAAGTCCTGGGAAAACTTCAAGAGAAAACCGGAGAGAGTGCAGAAAGCTTACGTAAGATAATCTTTAAAGACGAAAATTAAATCCTCGGTATAGTATTAATAATTGAAATGGTCGGCTTAAAACCCGACCATTTTTGCGTTTTTGGATTAATCCATTCAAAGAGAATTGTAACTTGCTCAAATAAACCCAAAAATATGGCTTATTACTTTAGATTGGGACAAATTCCTCCCAAGCGACATACTCAGTTTAGACAGCCTGACGGAAGCCTCTACAAGGAGGAATTGGTCAGTTCTAAAGGATTCTCCGGAATCTATTCCAACCTTTACCACATCTACAATCCCAACGAAGTCAAATCCATTGGCAATCCGACCCCTTTCTCTTGGGAGGCTGCAAAGCAACACGGACTCAATCAAACCCACCTTAAAACCTCAGGCCTTGAGATTACGGGGGAAGACTACCTCAGTGCCCGTCGGATGCTCATGATGAACAATGACGTGATGATGGGAATCTGCACCCCCCGTCAGCGAAAGATGGACTTCTACTTCAAAAATGCCGACGGAGATGAAATCATCTACATTCACGACGGTGAGGGCACTTTATATTCGCAGTTTGGCAAGTTGGAAGTGAAAAAAGGAGATTACGTGGTTATCCCCAGAACGACGATTTACAGGTTTGAATTCAAGGAAGAAGGTCCTCTGCGTCTTTTGGTCATCGAATCGCAGGGTCCGATCGAGACCGTAAAAAGATATCGCAACGAGGTTGGGCAACTATTGGAACACTCTCCGTATTGCGAGCGGGATATACGTCCTCCCCACGAGTTGCACATTGAGCGGGAAAAAGGGGATTACTTGGTTCAGATCAAAAAGCAAGGTTTTCTACATCAATATACTTACGGACATAGCCCGCTGGATATCGTCGGATGGGATGGATTTCTTTACCCTTATGCACTCTCTATCTACGATTTTGAACCGATCACCGGGCGAATTCATCAGCCCCCTCCAGTCCATCAAACGTTCCAAGCCTGGGGGTTTGTGATCTGCTCTTTTGTGCCTAGGCTTTTTGACTATCATCCTTTAGCTATTCCCGCACCCTACAATCACTCCAATATCGATTCTGACGAAGTCCTGTATTATGCTGAGGGGGAATTTATGAGCCGAAAAGGTATTGATCGGGGTTCTTTCACGATTCATATGGGAGGATTGCCTCATGGCCCTCATCCGGGGACAGTGGAAAAGTCGATCGGAGCCAAAGAAACGCATGAATACGCGGTCATGATGGACACCCACAGGCCTTTATTTATCACCACTGATGCATTGGAATTTGTAGACGAAAATTACCCCATGAGCTGGACAGAATAAGCCAGACCCTTCAGAATCAATTCCAACTGAAACCAAAAAATAAAACCCCGACCCATAAGAAATAGGTCGGGGTTTTTAGTATGAAGTCAAAAGATGTCAATCCAAGATTTCCTTTATCGGCTGACCGGTTGTGCCGTTTGGCATTCTCGTTTTGAGCAGAATGGACAATGTAGGCGCAATGTCAGTGATGGAGGTATAGGTGGAGCTTTTGCCGGGTTTGATTCCCCAACCATAGAATGCAATCGGCACATGGGTGTCATAGGAATAGCCTGACCCATGGGTGGTACCCCGCTGACCACCTGCCAGCCATGCCGGCTCCAAAATCAACAGCACATCACCCGAAGCCTTGTGGTTGTATCCCATTTGCAAAAGGTGCGAGTGATTTTTAGTAAACTCCTGACTGCGGAGATCAGTAGCAGTATAGGCCTCTTTCACACCCCTGAGTCGAAGTGAAAAGTCAGCCACATCCCGTTGCATCTGCTCAAAATCAATCTTTTTCTCCCGAGCCAAATCTTTGTTCAGAAATACCTGCTCATTGGAAAAATTAAGGACCCAATTTCCCTCTCCATACATGGCCATAGCAAAGCCCTTCAGTTGATTGGTAACCATCCCGGAGTTGAAGTTACCCCCCGGAACATTTTCACTCACCACATAGGCAGGCACCTCGGCCACACCATGATCAGCAGTGAGGAAAACAACATATTGGTCTTTTCCTACCGTCTTGTCCAGATATTCAAAGAATTTTGCAAGATCCTGATCCAATCTCAGGTAGGTATCCTCCACTTCAACGGAAGGGGGGCCAAATCGGTGACCGATGTAATCCGTACTCGAAAAACTTATAGCCAGAAAATCAGTCTCACCGCGCTGACCTAGCTTTTCGCCTTCAATGGCTGCGTATGCAAAGTCAAGTGTCAGGTTATTTCCATACGGAGTTGAAGACAACAGACCATAACCTCCGTTATCCGCTTTGAGGGAATCCAGATTGTATGGAAAAGTCGGAGTTGATTTCCCGATAAAAGGCCCCTCAAAATCATTGTTGTCAGCAATGCTGTTTTTATAGGTATCTATGGGAAAGAGCGTATTCCAGGTCTGCTTAAGGTAGGAGTCCGCGATTTTTTTTGAGTTGAACGCAGAAACCCACTTAGGCAAAGTCAGGGAATCATAGTAATAAGTGGAAGTCATAAAGTCTCCGGTCACGTCATCGTACCAATACGCATCTCCGGTATGTCCGGCAGGAAGACTTGCTCCCCGATCTTTGAAGGCAATTCCGACAACTTTTGACCGCTTACCGGTCGCAAAACGCAGCTCGTCAGTAATAGTTGTAGTCAACATATTTCGCGGGCTGATTTGTCCATTCCCGGGAGATCCGGCCACATTGGTCACGGTGCTGTCTTCTGCGCAATAGATCCCCCGACCCAATTGCTTCACGTACCAGTTATTGCCGATGATCCCATGCGTAGCCGGTGTAGTCCCAGTATAGACCGAAGCATGGCCAGGCCCTGTATACGTCGGAATGTAATTATAATGTCCATTGGTCATCATAAAACCCTGATCGGAAAATCGCTTAAATCCACCTTCGCCAAATCTTTCACCAAATCGGTAAAAATATTCTTGCCTCATCTGATCGACAATTATGCCTACAACCAGTTTAGGTCTTTCGGTTTGACTTTGTGCCAAAGTAATTGATTGGACTGCCGAAAGCAGGAAAATCAGGGACAGTAGTTTTCGCATGTCTGTAAGAATTTTTTACCAAAGATAAAGATATCCCCCATTCACGGGATTAACACTTTGTTAAATAGCAAAAAGTGTATGAATCGATCTCAGGTATTACAATTCTTGGTTGAAGCTGAGGCTTTTCTAATCTATCCTAAGATGAGGGATGGAGATCAATCCAATAAATGGAATTCAAAAAAAAGAAAACTCCTCATTGATTTTTTTCAGGACCTTGATTCCAATTTTCCAATTCTTTTCTAGCTTTAACTGATGCAAAAAACCACTCCTACGCAACTTTTCGGCCTCTTGATCTTTGTATTTGGCCTACTCCTAATTCCGGATTTAAGCTTTGCTCAGGGAGCTTATTTACCCTATGATCGGGACTATTATCACAAAGTAGATCGCTACGAAATACTCCAGGGAAGAAATAACCCCTTTTTCAACAGTGGGTACAAACCTTATCGCCGTGATATTTTAGCCAAATTCTTAGATAGCCTTGCCAAAAATCCGGAAGTAATCCGATCTAAAGCCGATCGGTTTAACCTGGACTACATGAGCCAGGACAATTGGGAATTTTCAGAACAAGAAACCCCTGAATCCAAAAAACCATTTCTTAAATCCCTCTACCGAAGACCGGGAGACTTCGCGCATCATGAGAGTGAGGAGTTCGGAATCCACCTGAGTCCAGTGATTTATATGAGTGGAGGTACCGAAACAGACAATGTCCGAAATCCAGCTCGACTGGCGAGAGGGTTGGTTTTACGAGGATCAGTTGACAAAAAAGTGGGGTTTTACACCTATTTGACCACCTCGGAGGTTTTCTTTCCGAGTTGGGTAAAAAGCTACGCTGAAAATAACGGCGCTGTACCAGGGGAAGGATTCTGGAAGGAATACGATGGGGACGGCTACAGCTATTTTTCCGCTTTGGGACACGTGTCATTTCAAGTCACCAAACACATCGAAATCCAAGCCGGACACGATCGGAATTTCGCAGGAGAAGGCTATCGTTCGTTTCAAATCTCGGATTTCTCCAATCCCTACATGTTCGTAAAGTTCAATACCAAGGTCTGGAAGTTTCAACTGACCAATCTTTGGACTCAGATGACCGCTGACGTCTTTTACAATCGAGGCAGACCAACAGATGGACGCTATCCGCAGAAATATTTTGCTTACAACAGACTCGGTTTTAATGTGGGAAAAAACCTGAATTTGGGCTTTTTCTCTTCCATCATGACTGACAAGATCAATTTCAACTACTTCAATCCCATCATCTTCCTAAGATGGGTGGAGCAGCAGCAGGGCACGCCTGACAAGGTCATGCTGGGATTGGATGCAAAGTGGATTTTCACTCCAGGCATGGAGCTTTATGGACAGTTTGCGCTGGATGAATTCGTCTTTTCCGAATTTTTTGAGATCGATGGAGAAGGCTCTAAGCGAAATAAATACGGTGCACAACTGGGCTACAAATACATCAATGTATTCGGATTGAATAATCTGGATTTTCAGGCGGAATGGAATCAGGCAAGGCCCTACACTTTTCAGGAAAAAGTGGATTATCAGTCCTATTCCAACTGGAACACTCCACTGACACATCCGCGGGGGGCCAATTTCAGAGAGTTTGTCGGAATTGTCAGGTATCAGCCTCTTCCTAGGCTGGACTTAAACCTAACTGGCTTTTATCAATATTTTGGCACGGATGAAAATACCGAGACCAACTGGGGAGGGGATGTGTTGAAAAATCGGCTGGAGGGAAGCCCGACAGGATTGTTTGGGAATTTTATCGGTCAGGGAGTGGAAAACAAGGTGGTCCAGGCCAATCTGACAGCCTCGTACATGCTCAAACACAACTTCTTTGTGGATGCTTCGCATACCTACCGAAGAAGAACTGCTCAGGATTTAGACGCCCCCAGTGCGAGTCACTACCTGCAGCTGGCTTTCCGGTGGAACTTTGTCCGACCTGACTTCAACTATTGACAGAAAACTCAGAATCCAAATTTGCGTAACTTGCAGACCGATTCATTTTCAATCTTTTGATGCAAACCTACCTTCGGATCCTGTCTTATGCTCGTCCATTTGGCAAATTCGTCCCCACCTACATCTTGTACACCCTCTTTTCCATCATTTTTGGATTGATCAATTTTACACTGCTCAAGCCACTTTTTGATGTGATTTTTGAGCAGGTGGAGCCGGAGTCGCTGGAAAAATTCAGAACGCTTCCAACCTTCACTTTTTCCATAGAATATTTCACAGGACTGTTCAATCACTATTTTTTGACCGTTCAGGATACATATGGGAAAATGGGAACCCTGTTCTTTGTATGCATCATCATTGTCTTCTCGGTCTTTTTATCCAATCTGTTCACCTACCTTTCCGCTGTTGTTTTGGCAAAAGTCCGTGCTACCGTCATCAAGGGCATGCGGATGGATATTTTCGAGAAAGTTGGTGCCTTACACATCGGATACTTTTCCAATGAGCGAAAAGGGGATTTGATGTCCAAAATGACCAACGATGTGCAGGAAGTCGAAAACACGATCGTTCAGTCCCTGAGAGTGGTTTTCCGTGAACCTGCCACGATTATCCTGTACTTTTCCGTGTTGTTTTTCATGTCAGTCAAGCTGACCCTTTTCACCATCCTGATCATCCCGATATCGGGAGCAATCATTGGAGGAATCACCCGCAGACTCAAGAAAAAAGCAGTACAAAGCCAGCAGTCCTTGGGCCGAATCGTCAATATTCTGGACGAAGCGCTTGGCGGAATGCGCGTAATCAAAGCCTTCAATGCGGAGCGTTTTATCGGTAAAAAATTTGACCAGGAAACAGATTATTACTCCAAAGTCAATGTGAGTATGGCGCGGAAAAATGAGCTTGCATCACCTATTTCACAATTTCTTGGGGTCAGCGTTGTCGCAGGAATTTTAGTCTATGGGGGCAGTTTGGTACTCAGTGGAGAGTCTGATTTGAGTGCCTCGGACTTCATTACCTATATCATTATTTTCACACAAGTCCTGAATCCCGCCAAGGAAATCTCCCGGGCTTTTTCCAACATTCAGCGGGGGATCGCTTCTGCGGAACGGATTTTTGGAGTGATCGACACTGAAAGTCAAATCAAAGCTCCGGCCGTACCAAAGCCTGTTTCTGAGTTCAGAACTGCTATTGAGTTCAGGGACGTAGCTTTTGCTTATGAAGACAAACTGGTGTTGAAAGCCATTAATTTCACCCTGAAAAAAGGAAAAACCATCGCGTTGGTAGGCCCTTCCGGAGGCGGGAAATCTACCTTGGCAGATTTGGTTCCGCGATTTTATGATCCTACTTCCGGCGGGATTTATCTGGACGGCACTAATCTGAGGGATTTTTCACCATCCCAACTCAGAAGTCTGATGGGTATCGTGACGCAAGAGTCCATTCTGTTCAATGACACGGTGTTCAACAATATTGCCTTTGGAATAGCGGATGCAACCGAGGATCAAGTCATCGAAGCTGCAAAAATTGCCAACGCTCACGAATTCATCTCAAACTTGGAAAATGGTTACCAGACTTCCATAGGGGAACGTGGCTCGAAACTTTCCGGTGGGCAGCGGCAGCGGTTAAGCATCGCCCGGGCCGTCTTGAAAAATCCTCCGATTCTCATTTTGGATGAAGCGACCTCTGCTTTGGATTCCGAATCAGAACATTTGGTACAAGAGGCTTTGACCAAATTGATGACCAATCGTACTACTTTGGTAATTGCACATCGCTTGAGTACAATCCAACATGCTGATGAGATTTTGGTGATCGAAAAAGGTGAAATCGCACAGCGCGGATCACATGCGGACCTGATGGCTGCAGACGGTCTTTATCAAAAGCTTTCCAGTATTCAGTCAGTTTGATTAAATTAGAAAACTTTAATAATTGAACTCATGAACTGACTAGGAGAAAAGCTTCTCACACCAGGAGATATCCCGATAGCTCGGTGATCTTGGGCATTCCATTTGAACTTCAAAAAACAATCTATAATCCTATGAAAACTATAGCAAAATACCTTCAAGTCGCCGTATTAGTCTACTTTATATTTTTCCTGATCTTTTTCATCTCCTTTGACACATTAGGAGGAATGTTTGGAATGGATCCGCTGACCTCCGACTCGATGGTCAAAGTATTCCTGACCGGATTTATCTTGTTTTTGGCAGCTTGGGGAGCAGGCATCATGCATGCCAGCAATCAAAGTACACTGATCAAGAAGATGCAGGATGAAATGAATGGGCTCAAAGCCAAACTCTATGATTTTGAGCATCCAAAAGTAGTCGAGCCCAAAAAGCCTCAACCTCAGCCATCCCTCCCCCCAAAAAACCAGGAGGAAACCGGAGGAATCCTTCGTCCAAGACAAAATTTCACCGATCAATAAAGGTTTAATTTTCACAATCCAGTATATTGAGGAGAACAATCGTCTGCTTTTTTATTCAGCTATGGTTGCAAAAACTTTTGGAAGTGCCGTTTCTGGCGTAGATGCCAATCTGATCACCATCGAAGTGAACGTTGGACAGGGAACCAGCTTTTACATGGTGGGCCTTCCCGATTCTGCCGTCAAGGAATCCCAACAACGGGTAGAATCCGCCCTCAAGTACTTCAACTACCGCATGCCACGCCAAAAGGTCGTCATCAATCTGGCTCCTGCGGACATCAGAAAAGAAGGCTCCGCCTATGATCTGTCCATCGCTATGGGCATTCTTCAAGCATCCGAGCAAGTCCACTTCCCAGAGCTCGACCGCTATGTAATCATGGGGGAACTATCCTTGGATGGCAACCTTCGACCGATCAAAGGAGTACTCCCCATCGCAATCGAAGCCCGAAAGCGGGGATTCAAAGGCTTCATTCTTCCTCTGGAAAATGCAAAAGAAGCCTCCATCGTCAATAACATTGATATCATCGGCGTGGAAACACTCGATCAGGCGGTGGATTTTCTTCAGGGAAATCTACAAATCGAACCCTTGGTCACCGATACCCGGGAGATCTTTTACCATTCGCTCGATGATAATGAATTTGACTTTGCCGATGTGCAGGGACAGGAGAATATCAAGCGCGCCATGGAAATCGCCGCGGCAGGAGGTCACAACGTCATCATGATCGGTCCTCCGGGTGCCGGCAAGACTATGCTCGCCAAGCGGCTTCCGTCGATTCTTCCTCCGCTATCGCTTCAGGAAGCCCTGGAGACGACAAAGATCCACTCCGTAGCCGGAAAACTGGGCAGAAACGGATCTTTGCTTGCTCAGCGACCTTTTCGAAGTCCACACCACACGATAAGCGATGTGGCCTTGGTCGGAGGAGGAGGAAATCCACAACCGGGGGAAATTTCCCTGGCCCACAATGGCGTGCTATTTCTGGACGAACTTCCCGAATTCAAGCGGACAGTACTGGAAGTGATGCGCCAACCGCTGGAAGAACGGAAAGTAACCATATCCCGAGCCAAAGTTTCCGTAGACTATCCGGCCAACTTTATGCTGATCGCCAGCATGAACCCCTGCCCCTGCGGCTATTACAATCATCCCGAGAAGGAATGCGTCTGTGGACCCGGCATCGTGCAGCGCTATCTGAACAAAGTGAGCGGACCGCTACTCGACCGGATCGACCTACATGTGGAAGTCACCCCGGTGAAATTTGACGAGATGACCTCCACCCGCAAAAGTGAAAACAGCAAATCCATCCGCGAGCGGGTCATTAAGGGAAGAGAGCGGCAGCGCGAGCGCTTCCAAAACAACCCCGAGGTCTACTGCAATGCCATGATGCCCTCCCACATGGTCAAGGAAATCTGCCAAATCAATGAAGCCGGAAAAGCCCTGCTCAAAACCGCCATGGAGCGGCTTGGACTATCTGCCCGGGCTTATGACCGCATCCTGAAGGTCGCCCGTACCATTGCCGATATCTCCGGCACTGCCGACATCAAAGTCGAGCACCTGGCCGAAGCCATTCAATATCGAAGTTTGGATCGAGAAGGCTGGGCGGGGTGAAAGAAAAAGTTTGAAGTTAGAAGTTTGAAATTGTAAAAAAAGGAATGCTACGGAAGTTTAACTTGATTTTTAATTGATGGCCAATACTTATACTCAAATTCACCTACACGTAATCTTTGCCGTTCAAAATCGTACCTGCCTTATTCAAAAAGAATGGAAGGAGTACCTTTTTAAAGAAATTCGAAGTAGACTTTGACCAGCGATTTATTTTACAGGAAGCGATGTATGATAATGAATAAGGTTATTCGAGTACGTGCCGCTAGGCACAGCATGTGGGTAGAAAACCATCAAACCAAAAGCATCCCGTCCCAGATGGGACGGAACAAAGCCATCAACTTATGTTCTACCTGTATGAAGCCCCTAAAGGGACTAGTGATTCGGAATTGCACAATAAATTTAAGACTATGAAATTCGGCAAAACAATAAAAATATTCCTAATTGATGGAGACCCAAACGGAAGGATGAGCTGTGAACTTTCTAATTGGTCTGGAAAAGCATCATACCCAATATCCCGAAATCCAGGTAAAAGCCTTTTCTCAAAGTCATGACCGCTTTTTATTGATAGACGGAAAGGAACTGTATCACTTGGGGCTTCACTCAAAGACTTGGGTAAAAAATGGTTTGCATTCCATCTATCCGAAAAAAATGGGATAACTTGAGGTTCCAAATTGGAACTTCAAATTGAAAATGAACTATAAGAATATGTGACAACTTGTTTCAAAACAGAAGAAAAAAAATTAAAAAAAAACAATGTTTGAATTTTAAGGAAAGCAAAACAGATTTAAGCCCTACCTTTGAGAAAAATAGAAAAGATATTATATGAGATTTATTGGTAACAAAGAATTAATAATGTCAGACATAATGAATATGTTGGATAAATTAGGCCTGACAAACAATGGATTAACATTTTTTGATGCATTTTGCGGAACAGGAGCAGTATCTGATTCTCTTAAAGATTCTTTTAATCTTATATCAAATGATTTGCTCCAATGGTGCATGATTTATACGAGAGGAAGAGTCTGTTCTAGTAATTGTTCTTTTACCCATTTAGGGTTTGATCCTATAAAGTTTTTAAATTCCAACACAAATTCTTTACAAGGATTTATTTATAACAATTATTCACCAGGAGGTTCAAACAGAATGTATTTTACAGCAGAAAATGCAGGAAGAATAGACTATTTCAGAGAAACTATAGAAAACTGGAGAACAGAAAACTTGATAAATGAAAATGAGTATGCATACTTATTGGCAAGCTTGGTAGAATCAGTTTCTGTTGTATCAAATACAGCCGGAGTTTACGGCGCATTTTTAAAACACTGGGATTCAAGAGCGCTTAAACCAATCGAATTTAAAAGAGTTTTGGCTAAATTTTCAAATCCAAATGAAACAACTTTTTTAAATACTAAAATAGAAGATATAATTTCAGACATTGAATGTGATATATTATACCTAGACCCGCCATACACCCAAAATCAATACGGAACACAATATCATTTATTAGAAACTTTAATTTTAAATGATAATCCTAATATAAGTGAAATAACTGGGTCAAGACCAACAACCCCTATGAAATCAGATTGGTCAAAAGACATAAAAACTCACATATTGTTTGATAAAATTTTAGCAAAGACAAAAGCTCAACATATTGTTTTCAGTTATAGCAAAGATGGTTTTATGTCAAAGAGTTTTATTGAAGCCAGCATGAAACGTTATGGAAAATCTGAAACATTTATTTGCAAAAACCTAAATTACAAAAAATACACAAATTCAAAATCTAAAGAAAAAAATGAACATTTTGAATATTTGTTTTATATAGAAAAGAAACCAGAAAATGAAGTCTCTTATGTTTCACCTCTAAATTACATAGGAAGTAAGGCGAAAATGGCTCAATTTATCAAGTTAAATTCCCCTAAAAAATTTAGCACATTCGTTGATGCTTTTGGTGGAGGTTTTAACGTAGGAATAAACATAAAAGCAGATAGAATTATTTATAATGACATCAATCATTTTGTTCGAGACCTTGTTTCATCATTTAAAATCAATGACACTTATCAATACGTTCTTTATTTGAAAAGAATTATAAAAAAATTTAAATTAGAAGCAGAAAACGCAGAAAGTTACATTAAGGTGAGAGATCACTACAATTCATTGCCCTCTGAAAAAAGAGATCCCAAGCTATTATACGCAGTAATTCTTTATGGATTTAACCAACAAATCCGTTTTAATGGAAATCACGATTTCAATAACCCCGTTGGCATGAGATGGTTCAATGATAAGGTATTGGAAAAAATGATAAGCTTTTCAAGAGTTATAAAAGAAAAAAATATATCGTTTGAAAGCAATGATTATAATGAGATTTTTTATGAATTAAATAAAAATAAGGAAACTTTTACCTACTTAGACCCACCATATATGTTAACAACAGGAGCATATAATGATGGTAAAAGGGGCTTTCACGGATGGAATACTGATACCGAAAAGAAATTTTTTGATTTTGTTGACAGATTGAATGATGACAACAAGTTGTTCATGATTTCATATGTTTTGGAACATAAAGGGAAATATAATTTTCAACTTAAGGAATGGATCAAGAAAAATAATTACAACATTATTGAAGTTGATCCTCAATTAGTCAATAACCGTCAAGAAATATTAATCACAAATTATATAATCAATGCCAATACCACACTTTACAATAAAAAATCATTTTCAGAAGCGACATGAGCTTTATGAAGAAATTTTGACTAAGGAAATTTTAAAAGATATTTGCAAGAAAATTACTGGACAAAATAAATTCACAGTAA
Organism: Algoriphagus boritolerans DSM 17298 = JCM 18970; assembly: GCF_900108085.1. Classification (GTDB taxonomy): domain Bacteria; phylum Bacteroidota; class Bacteroidia; order Cytophagales; family Cyclobacteriaceae; genus Algoriphagus; species Algoriphagus boritolerans. The sequence continues at coordinate 53,810 of NZ_FNVR01000019.1, read as the reverse complement.
CTTTTGACAATATTGGATACAATATTGGAAGGTTAGCAACTTTAGAATTCAATGGGAACATTGCATATGTTTCCATCTCTGAATTTGAAATTAAATCTAGAAATTCCTTTTTCCAAAGTTTCCCAAGCGCCCTAGTTAAGTTTCATGAAGAAACAAACTCAAATAAAGCTATTTTCTTTTATTTTTTGAAACCTAATGGCAAAATTAATACAGCTTATTTCATCTTCATGTATAGGCTTATGAAAACAGCAGGTACTATTTTTTTAAATGAACATGATCACTTGGGTATTTCCATAAACCCATTTAATTCTGTATCTGACATCATAGTACAAAGAGATTTCAATAGAGGTAAAAATAAAGGAAATGCATCATCTTATGTAACCATAGATGAAAATGGAATACTTCAAATTTTTGGAAAAACATATGGAGCAAATAAATATGAAACCACCTTGCTCTGTCTTGCAATTTATGCGATTTCATCTCAGCCAATGGAGTTATATGAGATTCAAGAAAAAGAATTAATTAAATTACCAAAAGATGCAAGAAATGTAATTCTGTCCTTAGGAATAAAAGTAATTACTTCGAATCTAATTCTTGAGCGTGAGGAATTTGAAAATAATGACAGTTTACGATCTCCTACATATATATATAATCTTTTAGAGAAATTAGGAGATAAAAAATGTTGCCTATGTAGTTGTGAAATTCCCCAAATAATTCAAGGAGCACACATATGGCCTGTTGCAAGTATAAAACGAAATTCGGCATTAAATAATGATTTGAAACTTAAGCACGCCATCAATGGTGATAATGGTTTGTGGCTTTGTAACAATCACCATAAACTCTTTGATATCAATTTGCTTTACATCTCCAAGGATGGGAAAATCAGCTACAAAACAGATATTGAACAAAGTCATGAAGATTTTGTAATTAATTTTATAGCAAACAAACAACTTCCAAAGGAGATTCTTACACCCGAATTCATTTCGTATTTAGAAAAAAGAAATAGCCTACTAGAATCAACTGATTACACCCTAATTATTTAAGCTTTCAGAAAAAACCCAGCTCTATTCCAACACATTTTTTAATTTGGGATTAAATGATAATTTTACTCTTCCCCCTAATTTGATGCAAAATCAACTACTTTCAATAGAAGGTTTCCTTTTTTATATTACCCATTAACAACAGAAGGGAACTGGCTCTCCAATTTAGACACCCCACTTACTTTTCGGAATAACCAGTTTGCTTTTTTGCCAAACTAATTAGCCTCGGAGGGTAAACATATACTTTCTGAGGCTAATTAATTACCCTCGGAGGGTAGTGGTCTAGCCTCAGAAGGCAATCCTCTACCTTTTCTAGGAAACTACTTATCTACCGAGGACAAATAAAAAGGCCGGCTGCAAGCAACCGGCCCAAATGGGGTCATTAAAGCAACTTTTCAAGCATTAAGAGTCTCCAGGAGGTTTCCTTCTCCTGCCCTGCCCTACGAAGCGCTTGCCTAGATCTTCTGAGATTGGCTTGGCGTCAGGGTAGTTCATCACGGCTCCTATTTCCACTCCTTTGTAATAGCCTAGGCAGGCCTTATACAGTTCGGAGCCTGCTTCCATGATCGTATCGCTGAGATTGCTCGCCAGCTGATCAATGATGCGAAGGATGGGAACCAATTGGTTGATCGCTTTCCAGTCCTTGTCCATTTCTTCCGCGCTCAGTACAGCTGGAAGAAACTGTGGATTGGATTTGACATAATCCAAGACCTTTATCACAAAAGGTTCGGAACCGTCTCCCATCTTGAGCATCATGCGACGCTGATCGGGGGAGAGTGCGATTAAGTACTTCCGCAGGATGTCTGTGACAATCTTTAATGCGTCCTGTACTTTTTTGATATCCTCTTCCGGGATATCAAACGATACTAAGTTTTCTGCGCTCATAGGCAAAAACGTTTAATGGTGAAAAATAATTTAACTATCATAAGTTAACTAACTGATCATTAAGACAAAAAATATTTTCCGGTTTTTTTTCTTCACTGTGATAGAATCAGCATGTCAATATTCAATTCATGGAATAGAAAATCGATTATTTATACCAAAACCATATTAAAGTTGGCCATAGAAAATCTAAAATGAAATTGCAGGAAACTTGAATGATCTTTTTCTTTAGGCCTATCTAAAATAATTGATAGAGGAGGCACAGGAAATCGAGTTCAAGTAGATTGAATCGATGGCTGTATTTTTACCCCAATAATCCCTAACTTCCAGCGGGTTACTTTTCCAAATCGCTCTATGCATCACATATTCACCCGATCACCACAACTCCTTTTGCAAGCCTTCCTTGCGATAAGTTTAACTGTCGGCTGCGCCTCGCCTCCGGCAAACTATTCAGAATATGAAGACAGCACCGCACCGGTGTATGGCCCCTATCGCCTGATCAAACTTCCCATCCAGAAAGGTGTGACTATCCTCAATCCCATCCAAATCGCCCTGAGTCCAAGCGGGGACCTTTTTGGAGCAAATCAAAGCGGGGAAATTTACACCCTGATAGATTCGGATGGGGACGGCGTGGAGGATGAGGCCAGATTGTTTGCAGATCTGAATGAACTTGGCCTTCGCTCCCCCGCAGGATTGGAATTCAGAGGGGATTCGGTCTATGTCGGCACGAGCAGTGAAATCCGGATCTTCCTCGACCGGAACAAGGATGGCAAATCAGACACCTCCTGGACATTTTTTGATAAAATCCCGGTCAGCGAGCATCCCTATGAGTGGAGCAGCGCCTTGAATTTTGGACCCGACGGATGGCTGTATTTTGTCCTGACCACAGACTCCTGGAATCCCGGAGCCTCGCCGGATTCCCTGGGTCTAAGGGGCTCGATGGTGAAAGTCTCCCCCGATGGGACCTCCTTCGACATCGTGGCCACGGGGATCAGATCCGTACACGGCATGGACTTCAATGCGGATCGGGACTTGTTTTTTGCCGATAACAAAGGCGGAGGCAATGCCACGGAAGAACTCAATATCCTGCAAGTCGGGCAATTTTACGGACATAATCCCCGGAAATACGAGGGAAAATTTGACGTGGCAGTTCCTCCGGTTTTCTCTTTGGAACACGAACTTGCACCGAGTGGGTTGGAATTCAATTCCCTGGAAAATGATTTTGGAGGCTCAGCAGGAAGTCTCTTTGTAGCCTTTTACGGTCCAAGTGAGCGCTGGAACCGAGGTGGCGTGGCCCGAGTGACCATTCAGAAGACAAGTGTGGGGTACGAATATAAAGAACTCCCTGTGGTCGATATCCCGAAACTCTCCGATCTGACTTTTGGCAAAGACGGATCGCTCTATTTAGCCCAGCACGGCATTTCTGACTATTGGTACAATCCTACGGAAGTGAAAACGGGCGGATTCTACAAATTGATCCATGATCCAAGTCGGGAAGGGAAACACCTCACCAAGCGGGAAATAAAGGAAGAATCTTTCCCCGAAGCATCGCTGGAAAAAGGCAGGGAGCTCTTTGCTCTTCGTGCCTGCTCGGCCTGCCATAGCATAGACGGGGAAACCGATTTGATCGGTCCCAATTTGAATGGCGTCGGAAGGGAATTTTCTCAGGAGGAGCTTTTGGAAGAAATCAACGCCCCCTCCAACCGGATCAAAGCGAGCATGATCGCCACTAAGATCACCCTGAATGACGGCAAAGTCCTGTTGGGAAGAGTGGTCTATTCGGATGCTGACCAGATTTCCATCATGCTGGTGGGAAATCATACAGTCCAAGTCAAGAAGTCAGATATCGAAAAAACCGAGGAAGAGTTGAAATCGCTGATGTACGAAAATCTGTTGGCCGGCCTCTCCCCGTCTGAGATCCAAGATTTGTTAAATTATCTCTCGAGTCTTTGACAAGTGGTAAAACCTGTACAATACTGTTGGAGTTAACCATCTAATCAAATGACCCCACTCCCATGAAAAAATTAACGTTTCTTTTTTTGCTCCTTGCGTTTGCTGCATCGGCTCAGGATCGGATTCCTGCCCAAGGCGGTGACATTATCATCCAACCCATCCTCCACGGCACATTCGTGATGGAATATAATGGACTCACCATCTATGTAGATCCCTATGGTGGTGCAGACAAGTTTGCGGGACAAAAAACCGCTGACTTGGTTCTGATTACAGACATTCACGGTGACCATCACGATCAAAAGACTTTGGACGGATTGGACCTCAGCCAAGCCACCGTTGTTGCGCCTTTGGCTGTCGCAGAGAAACTGCCTGCCGGAAAATACAAGTCTATCGAAATCCTAGAAAACGGTGAGAGCAAATCGCTGTTGAATACCAAAATCAGCGCAATCCCGATGTACAATCTGCCTGAAACCGCTGACAGTCGTCATCCAAAAGGACGTGGCAATGGCTACATCCTTACACTGGGTGGTAAGCAACTCTACATTTCCGGCGACACTGATGATATTCCGGAAATGAGAACACTGAAAAAAATTGATGTGGCCTTTGTCTGCATGAATATGCCCTACACCATGGATGTGGAGCAGGCAGCCAATGCTGTTGCAGCCTTTCAGCCAGCTGTAGTCTATCCATTCCATTACCGAGGACCTGAGGGTTTGGCCGATACCGAAAAGTTCAAGAGCTTGGTTCAAGCAGCTGCACCAAATGTAGACGTACGGCTGAGAAATTGGTATCCTGAAAATTAATTACCTGTAGGATAGAAAGCTGGCCTGAAAAAATATCAGAGCCAGCTTTTTTTTGCCTGAAAGTCACTCCAGTTCATAGACCATGCCTTCAGCGCACAATTCCACCTCAAAATCGAGTTTGAGATTCTGCGTAGACTTTTTGAGCATTTGCTCCAATTGCTCATCTGACCGGGTAGGTTCGTGGTGAAATAAGGCCAGTCTTTTCACCTTACACATTTTTCCAAAAGCAATGGCATCCCGGACAGAGCTGTGACCCCAACCGATCTTAGTCATGTATTCTTTGGATGTATAGGCAGCGTCGTGAAACAGCAAATCTGCAGATTTTGCAATTTCATAGCCGTTGGTCCATTCCGGTTCATTGGGGAAATTGGAAGACCCCATCTGCAATTCATGATCCGAAATGTAGGCAAACACTGAATTGCCCGCCGTCAATCGATAGCCAAGTGTAGCCCCAGGATGGCAGACGTATTCTGAGTTCACCTGCACCTCACCGATTGAAAATTGGCAATTATTTAGCTCGTGGATGATTGGGTGTCTCGGCAATTCACTAAGTCGAACCGGAAATAAAGGCGGAGAAAAATAACGTCTCAGGCGGTTGACCAAGGGTTCGTTGCTGGTGGATGGTCCATAGAAATGGACTTTAATAGACGGATTGTATAAGGGGGTAAAAAAACCCAATCCCATGGTATGGTCCAAATGAAGATGAGAAAAAAGGACATGAATTTCCTTGACATTTGGATTGAGATATTTTCCCAAACGAAGAATACCGGAGCCCCCATCCAAAATAATACAGGTTTCCCCATGCGTGACCTGAATGCAGGAAGTATTTCCTCCGTAAATTGTATTTTCCGGTCCAGGGGTGGGTAAAGACCCTCTACAACCCCATACTTTTATCTTCATATTTCTTTGGTTTTCCAAAACATCGCCATTGACCCCAGTAAACGATTGGATCTTCCCATAATCGGAAATGAGGACACTGTGATTTGAATCCGCTCCCCTGTGAGACTGTTGATAAAGAACGTCCCAAAGGCAGGATTCCCGGTGCTGATTGTTTTGACTAATGGAAGATCTTCGGGTACTAAAGCATTACCATTGGCATCGGAAGGAGTAAAAACTGTAGCCCATTCCTCCACCCTCATTCCACCGGTCTCTCCAAACCGCAATCCAAAAATACTCTCAGCAGCTTCGTTGTAAAAAAGTAAATTTCCGTCAGGGTCTACCAAAAAGCAAGGCATACTTAAGCTATCGCCAAATTGCCTTGCTAAAATCAATTCCAAAGGTTGTGATGGCATATGATCTTCAGGAGCTATGTTGAAAAAACGTTAGAAGTTAAGTATTTTTCACCAATCTCAGAACTATCTACAATTTATTTGTCATTTCGGCTAATAAGACGCTATTCAAGTTGGAAATTTATCTTTTAATCACAAAAAATGACAATCGAACTTCTACTTCGCTATTTTCACTTCGCCAGTATTTTTGTAATCGTGGGGGCTTTGGTGTCAGAACACCTATTGCTGAAACCGGCCCTTGCCAAAAAGGAAATTGACAGACTTTCAAAAATTGATGGAATTTACGGACTCGCGGTACTTTCCCTACTTGCCGCAGGACTGTCCCTTTGGCTTGGAGGATTTGGCAAACCCACTGAATTTTACTCCGAAAATCCGCTTTTCCACCTTAAACTCGGGCTTTTTGTAGGGATTGGCATACTATCCATCTATCCCACTGTTTTTTTTATCAAAAATCGCAAAGGCAATGCAGATGAATTGGTCAAAATTCCCAAATCCATTATTTGGATGATCCGGTTGGAGATTTTATTGATTTTTATCATTCCATTTTTGGCTGGTTTGATGTCAAAAGGATTTGGTCTTTGATGCTGGACTAAGGTAAAAATTGGATTTTAATAGTTCTTTTAAAAAACTTGAAATAACTTATTGCTTCATTGATTCCACAGTCTTTCTCAATGCAACTAAATGAATAAAATTTTCCTTTTAATCGTCGCCTTCCTGCTCGTCCTTCCCAGGACACAAGCCCAACAGAGTCAGGAAAACAGAATTTTGATCGAAGAATACCTCCGGCAAAGTGAAAACCAGAAAAAAACAGGCTTGATCATGTTGGGTGCAGGTGCCGGATCGGTCCTCTTAGGCACCGTACTTTTCGGCACCGCATGGAATAGCGAAAGTAGTTTCGCGGGTGGTGCAAGTGTTTTTTTCTTTATTGCCGGAAGTATTTCGACCCTTGTCAGCGTTCCGATCTTGGTCAGTTCTGCCTCAAATGGTCGGAAAGCAGCTAAACTTGGGGTCGGCACAACGCAATTAATGGCACCAAGTCCAAGTGGGTTTTCACCAAAAACTTATCCCTCCTGGATTATTTCCATTCCCCTAAATTCTCAGAAACAATGAAGCATTTATTTTTATTCTTGATGCTGCTGAGCCTAAGCTTAAAGAGTTTCGCCCAAAATGCAGAACCTTCTCCAATGCAGTGGGACCTGATCCAAAAAAGTGACACGCAATACAAGGCAGGCTGGATTTTTCTGGGAGGGGGAACTGCACTTTCTTTAACTGCAATACTAATCCCAAGAAATTTTGATTACGACAGCGGTAAAAACAATACACGGGTCATTTCATTTTTGGGCTGGACCGGTGTGTTATCCATTAGCACGAGCATCCCGCTTTTTCTCAGTGCCGGACAAAATGCCCGAATGGCAGCCAGGCTTTCACTTGAAAATCAGGCAATCCATCAGCCCATTATTTTGCCAGGAAATCGCAGATCCATTCCTTCCCTAAGCCTGAAAATCCCCCTTTGAGGATTTTCAGGCGTTACCAGGGTTCATTTTTTCAGCTTTTCAAACAGCCAATTTTCAGATTTCTGCCATTGTTCAGGATAGGCCCAATGTCCTGTTTCAAGAACCAAAAACACTTCTTTTGGTGCCTTTATTTGATTGTAGGCAGAATAAAAAGAAGTTGGAGGACAGGTATCGTCATTGAATCCCCAAGTATAAAAACCCGGTGTTTTTAAGATTTTGGCAAAATTCACCACGTCGTAATAACCGATGGTCTCTAGTGTTTTGGGATTATTGAAGTTTTGCAGGTTATTCCCTGCAAAAACATGGGGCCAACCACCCGCCCTACCATGCAGGTAACCCGTCATGTCACTCAAGGCAGGATACATGGCTGTCAAATAGTTAATTCTAGGGTCCAAGGCCGCTGTAACTATTGCCAAAGCCCCGCCCTGACTTCCACCCTGAATCCCCAGGTTTTGGCCATCATATTGTGGTAAAGAAACCAAAAAGTCCACGGCGCGGATACATCCCAGGTACACCCGCCTGTAGTAGTACAAGTCTTTGTCAGATATGTTGAAGTTCCAATAGCCATTCAGTGCCCCACTGGTCAGATTGGCGTAGACTTCCGGTGCCATGTCTATGGGAATTCCATGAATCCCAATTTGCAAAGTGATTGCTCCTCTGCCTGCTTTTCCGAGATCTCCCGAGTAGGGTCGAATACCTGCACCCGGCACCTGAAGAATGGCCGGATATTTCCCATCACCTTTTGGCACAGTTAAGACCCCGTAGATTCGGCTGTTTTTGACGTTTTGAAAATTAACATGGTAGACATCCACTGTTTCCGTACTCCGTTCGGGAATATGAATCATCCTGGGATCCATGGGGATTTTGGCTAATTCAGCTTTTTCTTTCGCCCAAAAGGCTTCAAAATCGGTAGGCATCTGGACGGTCGGTTGGATTTTTTCCGGTTCAAAAGCCGCCGTACCTAAGCCACGATATTCCTTTCCGTCAATAGTAGCAAACACTTCACAACGGAGGAAACCAGGCATTTTCATTCCATCCGCAGTAATACTTGCTTTCCCTTCCTGTAGCGTTAATGGGCCCTCTTTGATAGGATCCATTTTTTCTTCCTTCACGAAGTATCTTACATTTTCCACAGAAATTGGTCTTCCGGACTGGGTGACAGAAACAATGAATTTTACATTTTCACCCAATTGGTAGGTCCAATCCGGTTTGTCTGGTAAAACAGAAATATCCAAATATTGCCTTGGCAATTGGGCTGAGGCAAACTCAGCAAAACTAACAATTGCCAGCGCAATTAGTCCGGCGAAATAATGCTTTAGATTAAAATAGTTTTTCATTTTGGGTTAGGATTAAATCAATGGAAATTAATATAAAATAACAGGAGAACGTGTAATTCACTCAATCTCCAAAAGAAATCCCCAGTCCTTTTGCCGCTTGGACCAAGGTGCCATTTGGATCCACCACGTTGTAAGCGCTGATGGCCTCCTGGATAGGGACGGAGGTGTAATCATTATTTTGCAAAACAACCAGTTGCCCAAACTTACCGGCAAGAACCAACTCAATGGCCTTGACTCCAAAGACCGAAGCAATCACACGGTCAAAGGCAATGGGCGTACCACCGCGCTGCGTATGTCCAAGCACTGTCTCTCTGATGTCTGCCTCCACTCCGGCATCTTTCAGTTGCTGACTCAAGGTGTAGCAAACTCCCCCCAAACGAACCGCTATCCTGCCCTCCTCTCCTTGGGTCGAAGTGATGGAACCTTCTATTGCATGCGCACCTTCTGCTATCACAATATTGACAAATCCGCGTCCATTGTTGTATCGACTTTTGATCCGATCGACCACTGCATTGATATTATAAGGAATCTCCGGAATAAGACAAATCTCTGCGCCACCCGAAATGGCCGTATAGAGGGCTATCCAACCCGCATGCCGTCCCATCACTTCCATAATCATCACCCGATGATGACTGTTGGCAGTAGTCACCAAGCGATCAAATGAATCTGAGGCTGTCTGAACAGCTGTCTGAAAGCCAAACGTAAAATCCGTTGAACTGAGGTCATTATCTATCGTTTTAGGTACCCCGACCACCGGCATTCCTGCCTCAAACATCGCTTGAGAGATCGCCTGAGACCCATCCCCTCCTATATTGATTACTGCGTCAAACCCTTTGTCCTTCAGTCGGTTTACTAATAGGGGAATTCGATTGACTATTTTGGTCGTACCGTCAGGTTGCTTTTCGGGAAAGCTCAGAGGATTACCCTTATTGGTAGTGCCGAGGATCGTACCGCCTCTGACATGAATACCGGAAACCGTACCTTCATCCAATCGGATCAGCCGGGTAGGTTCTTCCATTATTCCGTTCAAGGCCTCAAAGCTTCCCCAGATTTCCAGGTCTTTTTCTTGGGATCCTCGCTTAACTATTCCTCTGATTACAGCATTCAAACCGGGACAATCTCCTCCCCCTGTTGTAACAAGTATTTTCTTCATGATTGATTTTGGTTAAAAAAAAGAACCTAAAGCTAAGCTTTTATTCATTTTGGTCATTTGGCAACGGTTTCTAATTGTTAAATCCTTAACTTATTTCAACTATCAACCTCAGGATTAGCCGGGGAATTTTATACTTCCATAGACTAGAGTCCCTTTATATCAAGGAGTTTGTGAAAGATTGATGTTGATCAGTTACCAAAACCAATAAAGTCAAAACAAAATATCAACACGATGCTAAAAAGTGAAGAAGATCGAATCAAAGACTTAAAAAAAATGAGCGATAAGGACCTGATCAAACGGGCCAAAACATTTGCCAAAAAATATTACGTCGGAGAAGGTAAAAAATTCAAACTGAAGGATTACTCTACCTCCCCCAAAATGACGCTTGGCCCGGAAGACAAACCTTTGGTGAAAGAGGCTTTGGAACAGGGTGTGGATGCCCTGGCGGCACTTCAGGAAATTCTTTATGCTCAAGATCGCTGGTCTTTATTGGTGATATTCCAGGCAATGGATGCTGCGGGAAAGGACGGGGGGATCAAACATGTGATGTCTGGAGTCAACCCCCAAGGGTGCCAAGTCTCTTCTTTTAAGGCACCAAGCGCAGAGGAACTGGACCATGATTTTCTCTGGAGATGCTTCAGACGAGTTCCGGAGCGGGGAAGAATCGGAATTTTCAACAGGTCCTACTACGAGGAAGTCTTGGTGGTAAAAGTGCACGAAGCGATCCTCCAAAGTCAGAAACTCCCGAAAAAACTGATCACCAAAAACATCTGGAAACAGCGCTATGAGGACATTCGGAATTTCGAGCAGTACCTCCATCGAAACGGGACAGTGGTAATCAAGCTTTTTCTACATGTATCCAAAGAAGAGCAAAAACAACGGTTCATTGACCGAATAGATGATCCGTCCAAAAACTGGAAGTTCAGCACGGGAGATGTAAAAGAGCGAGGGTATTGGAATCAATATCAAGAAGCCTATGAAGAAATGATCAAAAACACCTCTACCAAAGACTCTCCCTGGTACGTCATTCCGGCAGATAATAAATCCTACGCCCGAATTGGAATAGCTTCAGCAATCATCAGCGCCCTGGATCAGATGGATTTGGAATACCCTCAGGTAAGTCCGGAAAAAATCGCGGAACTTCAGGAAGTGAAAAAAGCGCTCTTGGAGGAGAAGGAGTGAAAGTTGGGAGGTGGAAAGTTAGGAAGATTGGAAGTCAGGAAGTTAGGAAGGAATGAGTGATTGGTTTCCAGTCGCAGTTTTAGGCAGTCCCTAAAGGTGCTATGTTCTTGGATTCAAACAGTTTTCCCATCGCAATTTTATGTGTCTTGAGTCTAAATGCTTCTGTCTTGATACTTACGTCTTGCTACACGAGAAAATCAAATATCAAACTTAATCCCTTGTGCCAAAGGCAGTGAAGTGGAGTAATTGATGGTATTGGTCTGTCTTCGCATGTAGGCTTTCCATGCATCTGATCCGGATTCACGTCCTCCACCGGTTTCTTTTTCTCCGCCAAAGGCTCCCCCAATCTCAGCTCCTGATGTTCCGATGTTCACATTGGCGATGCCACAATCCGAGCCTGCCGCTGACAGGAAGGCCTCAGCTTCACGGATATGGGTAGTCATGATGGCTGAGGAAAGCCCCTGAGGCACTCCATTTTGCAACGCAATAGCTTCAGGCAAAGTGCTGTACTTGATCAAGTATAGAATCGGGGCAAAGGTCTCGTGCTGCACGATTTCAAAGTGGTTTTCGGCTTCATAGATTGCCGGCTTCACATAGCAGCCCGACTCATATCCTTCTCCTGACAACACTCCTCCTTCAACCACAGCCTTTCCTCCTTCAGCTTTTACTTTTTCGATAGCGGAAAGGTAATTTTTCACTGCATCCTGATCGATCAGTGGCCCTACGTGATTCTTTTCATCAAGTGGATTGCCAATGACCAATTTCGTATATGCTGAGGCCAATCTACTTTTGACCTCATCGTACACGCTCTCCTGAATAATCAATCGGCGGGTAGTAGTACATCGCTGTCCGGCTGTCCCCACTGCACCAAAAAGTGCTCCACGGATAGCAATTTCCAAATCGGCATTTTCGGTAATGATGATGGCATTGTTTCCTCCAAGTTCGAGCAAGGATCTACCCAAACGCTCGCCTACTGCTTTTCCTACTAATTTTCCCATTCTAGTAGATCCTGTTGCGGAAACTAGGGGAATTCGAGGGTCATGGGACATCAATTCGCCGATCCGATAATCTCCGATGATCAGATTCGATATCCCCTCAGGCATGCCATGTTTTGCAAAAACTCTAGCAGCAATCAACTGGCAAGCAACTCCTGAGAGCGGCGCTTTTTCGGAAGGTTTCCATACACAAACATCACCACAAACCCATGCCAAGGCGGCATTCCACGACCAAACGGCCACCGGAAAGTTAAAAGCTGAAATGATCCCGACAATCCCAAGCGGATGCCACTGCTCGTACATCCGGTGACCGGGACGCTCCGAGTGCATGGTCAGGCCATAGAGTTGGCGGGAAAGTCCCACCGCAAAGTCACAGATATCAATCATTTCCTGTACTTCACCAAGCCCTTCCTGATAGGATTTTCCCATTTCATAAGAAACGAGCTTACCCAGATCCGCCTTCACTTCACGAAGTGCATTCCCGATTTCACGTACGATCTCTCCACGTTGCGGGGCAGGTACAAGTCTCCACTTTTCAAAGGCAAGTTGAGCCTGTGCCAGGATGGACTCATAGGTTTCAGCATCGGAAAATTGGACTTGTGCAATGAGCTGTCCGTCAGCTGGTGAAAATGAGGAAAGCATAGTTTCGGCCGATTTCAGCCAGTTTTGCCCGGTAGAGGATCCTAAGTTTTCAGATTTTAAACCTATTTTTTGTAATGATTGAATAATCCCAAATGAGTCAGTCATAAAATTTGGATGGTTTTTGGTTGACCAAAGCTAAAAATAAAAAGAGAGGATATTTCGAGGGTGCTTAACCAAAAATCCTTGTGATAATATTTTTGGGATTAAATTTCGTGTAGGTTTTAGTGAATTTTGGCCCAGGATTTATTTTATAAATTAGGTGTATGCGGTAGTTTCCTGTAGTGGTGGACTGAGTAATATCCTGCTGGTTTGCAAGGTTTAGATTCTTATATAGATAACTCCCACTTATTGAAAATCGCTCCCCGTTATATCCTCCAAAACCTCTAAGAAAATATCCTGACAACAAGTCTGCTTGTCTCGTTTCTTTATCTTTTTCTGCTTTTGAAAAACCGATTCCTAAGTTGTAAGCGGCCGCACCTGTGAGAAAGAATCCTTTGCCAAACACTAAGCTCCCCGCTAAGCCCACATTGGGACCAATTTGGTAAAAATCTCCTCTGGTATAATTTCCCGGAATTGGGGAATCATGCGGAACGACAAGCGAGTCCGCACTTATTCTGACTCGATAAGCCTCGAATCCTACCATCGGTGAGAAGGCAGATTTCTTTTGAATAGAAGTCTGATGAAATGCTGCTTCAAAGGAAAGTCTGTCGCCATTGATCAAATAATTTACATTCGCTCCGAGCTTGACAACTTTGATATCCTTTCGGAGATAATCTTCCCCAGACCCCTCATGATTTTTAATATAATACCCGTTGTAGAACTGTGCAAAAATGTCAACAATCCACATATTGGGATAAATATGGGCCTGCAGGTCCAAGAACCTTGGCCATTCTTCTTTTCGATTGGGATTCAAAAAAGAGACAGGCACAGCTACATTGAGGGTGAATTTTTGAAAAGTAAATCCCAACCCCATATTCAATCCGCTATTAGGTTCATATAATCCGGCCTGATTGCCAAAATCAAGATTTGTGAATTTTCTGGAAATATAAGAACGGACGGCCAGCGTTTGAGGAAACTCCTTGATATAGGTAGTATCTATTCCTTTTGTCTGGGCCATTTGTCGCCCAGAAAGAAGAATAAAAAGTGAAAAAAACAGGAGTCGCTTCATAAGCCCGGTAGAATATTTATTCCCATTGATACTGATAAGATACCTGACTTTCGCCAAGCAGGCTCACAACAAGTATTCAGCCAAATGATTCAAATAACTTTACCTGAAACAAATGATACCGATTGATGGGCTTTTTCTTGGAATCTTCAGTTGAAAAACACGAAATTTGGGTAATTTAAGGCCTTTCTGAGATTGACAAAATCATCCAAAAATTTGTACTAACTTTTGAAATACAGCGTTTAATTAAATTTTAAATCCGTTTGTAATTTTGGTTATACTGATTTTATTGTCCAAACTAAACCTATCAATCAACCGTGTCAACCCCAAATTTGTCACTTAAACGAAGAATTCAAAATCAATGGAAAAAGTATCGATTCCATTTAAGTGCTACTCAAAGCCCACTTTTTTTAGGGTTTTATCGGTACCTGTATTCACCTAAAAAGGGGAGTCTAAGCGAATTTTTAAGCACTTACTCGCTTTCTAAAAAAGGGGATTTTACAGTAATACAGATCGGAGCAAATGATGGAATAAGTAATGATCCGATTCATAAGTTTATTAAGAGAGATAATTGGAAAGGAGTGCTTCTTGAGCCTCAGAATTTTGTGTTTACCGAATTTACTCAGAAAATCTATTCCAAAAATACGGGAATAACCGTGCTAAACGCCGCGATAGGACCTGAAGACGGAACACTTCCGATGTATAAAATCGGATTTTCCTCTACCCGATGGGCAACTGGCCTTTCCTCATTTTCCAAAGAGCAAGTTCTCAAGGCATTTGACAACGGAATCGTAGCCTACAACTGCAAAAAATATGGTGAGACTATTCCTCAAGACAAATCAAAATGGATCAGTCAGGAAGAGGTCAGGGTGATATCCCCAGAAAGTCTAATCCGGGAGTTTGGTATTAAAAACATCGATTTATTGCAAATTGATGCTGAGGGTTTTGATTTGGAGGTGATCCGAATTTTTGACTTGAAAAAGCATCAACCCAAAGTTGTTGTATTTGAAAATGCAGGCCTATCCGAAGAAGACTATCACTTAGCATTGACAATCCTGAAAGAGGAAGGTTATGTGACACGTCGATTTGGGGATAACAATCTGGCCATGAAGCAGCCTGTAAATGAATTCGAAAAATTCTTTCAATAATGTCTGATTCTCTAATTACAGTGGTGATACCTGTATATAATGGGGAAAAATATCTAGAGGAAACCATCCGCTCATCACTTGCATCCTTGCATCGCCCATTGGAAGTAATTGTCGTAAATGATGGTTCTACGGACTCTTCGCTTGCAATAGCGGACTCTCTTGCGGTGATTCATCCCGAATTAAAAGTGATTTCTCAGGAAAATGCCGGCGTATCAGCCGCTTTAAATACAGGATGCAGTGCTGCAAAAGGAATTTATCTCTTCCCATTGGGCGCTGATGATTTAATATCCGAACACTATCTAGCCAAGGCTGCCGAAGTTCTTGATTTAGACCCTGAGACAAAAGTTGTCTATTGTGAGGCAGTAAAATTTGGAGATTTTGGCACCAAACCATGGAAACTCAAGCCTTTTAGCCTTAATCTCTTGGCAAGGGATAATATGATCTTTGCCTGCTCACTTTTCCGGAAATCAGATTGGGAAAAAGTCGATGGTTTCTCTGAAGACATGAAAATGGGCCGAGAGGATTGGGAGTTTTGGATAAAACTCCTTAAGAATGGAGGTAAAGTCGTAAAGCTACCCTTCATTGGTTTTTTTTACCGGATTCATGCGGGAAGCAAAAGAAAAAAAACAGGTACAAATCAGAAAAAGCGGGAACGAATTGCTTACCTCAACGCCAAACATCCTGAATTTTTTGAGAGGGAGCTGAATGGCCCCCTTCGTTTCCAGCGAACTTGGTCCAAACCCTACAATACCTTGCTCAAATGGCTCGGTAGGCTGTAATTAAATCTTATCTAACCCCTTCCAGAATTTCAAAAAGTAGTATTTCAGAGGATTGGTGTATTTCAGTTGCTTCCAAGGCCGACTGGCATGCGGTCGATGCCAAACCGGCGCATTCATCAGGACATAGTTTTCAAAACCCAACTCAATTGACTTTTTGGAAATAAAGGTATCATACCAATCTTTTGCCTCATCCAAACCGGCAAAATCATAGCTTTTCAGAAAATTCAGCGTAAAAAGTGTACAGCAAAAACTCAGACTACGATGTGTCCTGATCACTGATTCTTTTACACCTTTAAATTTTAGATACGGAAAATTTACTACACCTGCTTCATCCACTGTGACTGATCCAACCAAACCGGATTTTGCACTTTTAACTTGCTGAGAAAGCAAACTTGAAATCGTATCATGCTTGATTACCACATCTGATTCGACTACCAGCAAGGGTAATCCCGCTTCCAAAGCCATCTTTTGCGCTAGCTGCAAAACAAGCTTATAGTTCGGCGAAGGATGATCCGTGAGGTCTTCGATGTGAATTAATTCGTACCCGATCTTGGATTGGTGATCTTCAAGGCTTGATTTGGTTTCTGCTGTACTGAAATCATTGAATATAATATGCCGGACAGAGACGTTTGACGCAGCGATTGCACTAGCCGTGTCAAGGGTTGTTTCGATTGAATTTTTCACCGGGGTGATTACCAGTACTTCTGCCATGTATTGGGATTTTGATCAAAATTAAGCCTTTCTTCCTAGGCAAAAAAATAGCCCGAACTTTCATCCGGGCCGCTGTTGATGTCCTGTTGAATTTAAGCCAGTTCGCCCAATGCCTTTTTGATTCGTTTCATTGCTTCCACCAATTCTTCATCCGATGCCGCATAGGACAATCGGATGCAGCTAGGTGCGCCGAAAGCTTCTCCTGTCACCAGGGAAACATTTGCGATAGCCAACAAATAAAGACAAAGGTCGTCGGCAGTTTTTACTTCATACCCATGTGCGGACTTACCGAAGAAAGCACTCACATCCGGGAAGAAATAAAATGCGCCTTCCGGAATATGGGTTTTGATTCCGGGAATGTCTTGAATCAAGTCCAAAACCAAATTTCTTCTTCTCAGATAGGCTTCAGCCATGGCTTTAGAGGGACCTTGATCACCGGAGATCCCGGCCAAAGCAGCCCGCTGAGCGATGCCTGTGCCACCGGAAGTGAATTGGCCTTGGATTTTTTCGCAGGCCTTAGCAATCTCTAAGGGTGCACAGATATAACCTACTCTCCAGCCCGTCATTGCGTAACCTTTTGAGAATCCATTGACAGTGATCGTACGCTCAAACATCCCGGGGAAGGATGCAATGCTGTAATTTCTACCCACAAAATTGATCAATTCGTAGATCTCATCGGCAATCACCATCATGCTTGGATGCTTTTTGACCACTTCAGCAATGGCTTCAAGTTCAGTTTTGGAGAAAACCGATCCGGTCGGATTACAGGGTGAGGAATAAATTACCGCTTTGGTTTTTGGAGTTACGGCTGCTTCGAGCTGGGCTGCTGTAGCTTTGAAGTTATTCTCCAAGGTACCTTCGATGAGGATGGGAACTCCGCCTGCCAACTTGATAATTTCGGCATAGCTCACCCAATACGGTGAAAAAATAACCACTTCGTCCCCTTCATTGATCAGGCACATGAACACATTGGCAATTGAATGCTTTGCCCCGGTGGAAACGACAATATGTTCAGCTTTTGCAGCAGAGATTTCATTTTCCTCCCGAAGCTTTTTTGCAATCGCTTCTCTCAGATCCTGGTATCCCGCCACAGGTGAGTACCAAAAGTATTTTCCTTCATCAATTGCTGCCTTGGCTGCATCCTGAATGTGCTGAGGCGTCTTAAAATCCGGCTCCCCCAAGCTCAGGCTGATGATGTCAATACCTTGAGATTTCAGCTCCCGGGCTTTTTTTGCCATAGCCAAGGTAGCGGACTCCTCCATATTCAAGACGCGATCTGATAGAATAGAATTCATTTTTTATGTGATTATTTTACAAATTCCTCAAAAATAGGCAGAAGTTTATAAAATCTAAACAATACGGGAGAATTGATGCTTTAATGTTATTTTTGGACAAAATAGTTAGCAAAAACTACCGTTTTTCATTCTATGAGCAGGAGATTATTGGTTTTTCTTATTCTTTTATTTGTTTCAGGCAAACTAGCTTTTGCCCAAAATAAAAATGCCGAGGAAAAGTCTGATCCGGATTCTACGGGCGTAGTCAATTCTGCCTTACTCCCATCCATCGCTCCCTTACTGCTTTTTGATGAGGAAAAAGAAAAAGATGAGAAAAAGGAAAAGAAGAAAAAGGCCAGAAAAAATATCTGGTTTGGAATCAAGACACAGCGTGGCTTTACCCGTCGTGAGATCCGAGGACAGTCTTATTATGAATATTTCAACTACACGGATGCGGAACGAAATCCCGATCCTTACATTCGGGACGTCTACTGGTATAATCCTAAAGAGCGAGCCATCAAAACCTCCGGCTATACAAGAGGAAGTGGTTACCTTCTTCATGGACCGTATGAGCGAATTGTCAATGAGACAGTCGTAGAAAGTGGGATGTTCTATTACGGCACCAAGCATAAAACCTGGATGCTCTTTGATGATAACAATGTCCTTCAGGACAAAAATCACTATTCGGAAGGCTGGCCACGGGAATCCAGGATCACTTATTACAATCAGGAATCGAAATCCATTGAAGAAATCATCCCGATCCAATACGGCCTCGAGGAAGGAAACTACTTTTATTTTCACGAGGATCAGCAAATTGCCGTAACCGGAGAATACAAGTATGGCGAAAAAGTGGGCCTTTGGACGGAATATTGGGACACGAACAATGAGAAAGCTATCCGCAAACGTGAAATTCAATATCAGGAGGAGCCCTATACTAAAAATTTCCGCCCCTACATCCGGGCCGAATGGGATAAGGACGGTAACTTAATCTACCGAAAGGACATCTGATTCTTTTTCTCGGAATTTACCTGTTGCCCTAGTAAAAGGCGTCTTCAAAGTGTCTGAAGTTAATCGTCCCATTCCGATCCCTGTAGACGCCCACAATATCAAAACGGATGTCTTTATGCCAATCTTTTTCATAGATGTAATGATCCGCAGCTTTGACCAAAAGCTTTTTCTTGGTTGAATCCACAAACTCCTCGGCAAAGCCAAAGCCTGTTCCTGACCTGAATTTCACTTCGATAAAAATCAGCAAACCATTAAATTTCATGACGAGATCTAGCTCTGCATGACCGTGCCGATAGTTGGTATCCAAAAGTTCATACCCTTTGCTCACCAGCCAATCTGCTGCAAGCTGCTCTGCGAGTCTTCCGTTGTCATTGTGTTCTGCCATGTTTATTTGATTAATTTTGAAAAGTCGAAGAACGTCACAGCCAAAAGCGCTGTTTAAAAGTGAATTCCGAAAGGATAACACATGAACGAAATTATCAATAAAACCGTAAAATTCCGAGATCTGGGCCGGATGGATTACCAAGAGGCTTGGGATTTTCAAGAGGCGATTTTTGCAGAAACAGTAGCGCTTAAAATCAAAAACCGCAGCCTCCCTCCTACAGAACAGGCCGCAACACCCAATCACCTGCTTTTCGTCGAACATCCTCATGTATATACCCTGGGCAAAAGCGGGAAGCCTGAAAACCTCCTGTTGGACGAATCAGGACTTGAAAAGCATGAGGCCAGCTATTACAAAATCAATCGAGGTGGAGACATCACCTATCACGGCCCAGGACAACTGGTCGGCTATCCTATTCTCGATTTGGACAATTTCTTCACCGACATTCACAAATACCTGCGACTGCTTGAGGAAGCGATCATACTGACTTTGGCGGACTATGGAATTCCGACTGGCCGAATTGATGGATTAACCGGGGTTTGGCTGGATCACGACAAGCAAATCAACCCACGGAAAATCTGCGCGATGGGTGTCAAGTCCAGCCGCTGGGTGACCATGCATGGTTTTGCATTCAACCTGAATGTGGACCTCAGCTACTTCGCTCATATCATTCCCTGCGGCATTGACGACAAAGCAGTGACTTCCCTTCATTTGGAATTGGGAAGACCAATTGATGAAGCTGAGGCAAAAGAACGGGTAAAAGGACATCTTCGGGACTTATTTGAAATGGAGATTATTTAAAAAGATATGCTGCGCGAAATAAGAGATAGGCTTTGCGAGATAATATAGAGATAGGCTTCGCGAAATATGCTGGCGAAATAGATAGATATACGCTTCGCGAGATAAATGGAGATTTGCTGCGGGCCTGCGAGATAAGATAGTTAGAGATAGAATAAGAAGATCTCTTTTAAAAGTACAATAATGAAAAAAGACATCGATTTTTCACCGGTGACAGGAGTGAAGTTAGCCATAGCTAAAATCGAAACACCAAACGGCATTGAATGGAATGTCTACATTATCAACCTCAACTTGATCGAATTGAAGACAGTCATGATCACTTCCAAAGGTTACGGAATATTGGATGGAGAAAAACGACAAACCTCCACGCTCCGTCATGTAATCGAGGAATTAGGATCGGAATCAGTCGCCAAAGTGGAAGCAATCAATCCTTCAGTCTTTCAACTGACCAATGAATTTTGGGTGAGCTACTACATTCTGGATCAGATTTTTGACAAAAAGTTTATCTTTACTTCAGGCAGTTTTGAACCTGCCCACCTCCGCAAAATCCCGGAACTCGGATTGGAGGGAATCCTTCACAGCTAAACTTTGACCAAATGGCAGACTTTTTTGATCAACTCAGCGACATTTTGTTTTTGGATATTGAGACGGCCTCACAAACTGAAAAATTTGAGGAACTTGACCCGAGGCTTCAGGAGGAGTGGATCAAAAAAGAACTCCTGATCCGAATGGAAAGCCAAGTTGAGCTTATTCCAGGGTCTTTATATTTTGATCGGGCGGGCATTCACGCTGAATTTGGACAGGTGATTTGCGTTGGTGTCGGTTTTTTCCAAACCAAAAAGAAGGACAAGAAATTGATTTTTCGGTCCAAAATATTTGGAGATTCGGACGAGCGGGAACTTCTTTTGGCACTAAAGGACTTATTAAACAAAAAAAAGTGGGTGCTTTGTGCACATAACGGAAAGGAGTTTGACTTTCCCTATCTTTGCCGGAGAATGCTGATTCAGGGAATACCCCTACCTGAACCCCTTCAGATTGCAGGCAAAAAACCTTGGGAGGTCCGTCACTTGGACACCATGGAGATGTGGAAATTTGGCGACTACAAGCATTACACCCGCCTGGAGCTTTTGGCAGCAGTTTTTGGAATACCGACATCGAAAGACGGAATCGACGGAAGTCAGGTCAACAGTACATTTTATCATGAAAACGACCTTGAGAAAATCAAAAAATACTGCCTCCGTGATGTAGAGGTGACAGCCCGTATCTACATGGCCATGCATCCACAACTCGATGAATTGGAAATTGAAATTGCCCATTCAGAAGATTCAAAAAAAGATCACAAAGATTAATGTTAAATGCATCTAAATCTTTTTTACCTTATTAAAAAACACCCCAAATCATGGGAAGAAAACCAGAACGAAAAAACTCAAAAAATAAAGTTAGAAGACCATCCGATGACGCTGCAAACTTGGCGCGCCGAATCCTTCAATTTTTAGAATCCAACTACGGAGAAGAATTCAATTCCAAACAGATCACCAAAAAACTGGAAATCCGCGACTCCCTCCTTAAAGGGGGAGTCGATCCGATTCTTCAACAATTGGTCGAATCAGGAGCTGTATCCAGAAATTCACGAAACTATTTCAGCTCGACCAAGGATCCTTCCTTCATCACTGGAACAGTCGACTTTGTAAATCCACGCTTTGCATTCATCGTTCCGGATAATCCGGAAGTGGCTGATGGAGATATCTTGGTTAAAGAAGCCGACCTCAAGCAAGCACTGGATGGCGATAAGGTCCGAGTGATGCTTTTTCCTCTCAAAGGGAAAACCGGCCGAACCGAAGGTCGGGTACTTGAAATCATAGAACGCAACCGGGATGAATTCGTCGGGCGGGTGGAGATATCTCCCCGTTTTGCATTCGTCGTGCCCGATTTCAAAAAGATGCACAAGGACATCTTCGTGCATCGTGGCGATCTTATGGGAGCCGAACACAACGAAAAAGTCATCGTCAAACTGACCGAATGGCGTGAGGACGACAAAAACCCAACGGGAAAAGTCATACGGGTCTTGGGAAAAGCAGGTTTGCACGAAGTGGAAATCCACTCCATCATGGCAGAATTTGGACTTCCCTTTGAATATCCACAAGAGCCTGATGCCGAAGCCAATGCGATTTCAGATAAAATCACCGACAAGGAAGTCAAAGCTCGAAAAGACTTCCGAGGCGTCACCACCTTCACTATCGATCCGGCGGATGCCAAGGATTTTGATGATGCGATCTCCTATCGGGAATTGGAAAACGGAAACTTGGAAGTCGGTGTCCACATCGCCGATGTGACCCACTATGTCAAGCCAAAGACTGCCTTGGAAAAAGAAGCGTTCCACCGAGCCACCTCTGTTTATCTCGTCGATCGGACAATTCCGATGCTTCCCGAACGACTCAGCAATGGATTATGCTCCCTTCGTCCAAAAGAAGATAAGTTGACTTTTGCCTGCGTATTCGAACTGGATCAGAATGCGAACGTACTCAAATATTGGATCGGGAGAACAGTCATTCACTCTGATCGAAGGTATACCTACGAAGAAGCGCAGGAATGCATCGATACACAGTCAGGAGATTTCTACAAAGAATTGACTTTGCTCAATGATCTGGCGAAAAAAATCCGAAAGAAGCGGTTCGACCAGGGTGCGGTCAACTTTGAAACCGTTGAAGTCAAATTCAAATTGGATGAAGCCGGTAAGCCACTTGGACTTTTTGTCAAAGAACGAAAAGACATCCACAAGCTGATCGAGGAGTTTATGCTCTTGGCCAATAAGTATGTGGCAGAATTCATTTTCAAGAAAAACAACGGGATGGATACCTTTGTGTATCGAACCCACGACAGTCCGGATCTGGATCGATTGGAGACTTTCTCAGGATTTGCGAAGCGTTTTGGCCACCAAATGGACGTGACCAATGTCCAGAAAATCTCGACATCCCTAAACAAATTGATGGAAGAAATCCAAGGCAAGCCCGAACAAAATGTCTTGGAACAACTCGCAATCCGAAGCATGGCTAAAGCCAAATACACCACCGAGCCCAAAGGGCACTTTGGATTGGCATTTGCGCACTATACGCATTTCACCTCGCCGATTCGTCGCTATCCGGATATGATGGTGCACCGGCTTTTGGAGCACTATCTGGACGGAGGCAAATCTCCTGAAGCCGAATCTTGGGAACAGAAGTGCCTTCATTCCTCAGAGCGGGAAAAACGTGCCGCAGATGCCGAGCGCGCTTCGATCAAATACAAACAGGTCGAATACATGTCTCTTGCGGAGCAGAAGGATTACGAAGGCATCGTGAGTGGCGTGACCGAGTGGGGAGTTTTTGTGGAAATCACAGAAACCAAGTGCGAGGGAATGATCCGAGTCCAGGACATGGATGACGATTACTATGAATTCGATCAGCGAAATATGCGACTGGTAGGGAGCAAAAATAAAAAAATGATCACTTTGGGTGACAAAGTAATGGTCAGGGTAGTTAATACCGACATTGACCGAAGAACTATCGATTTGGAATTTGCAGCTAATGACAGAAAAAAGCCTCGCTCACGCCCTTTTAACTAAGCTTGAGCATCATATTACTTCCCACAGTTACGGAAAATCACCCAGTGAACTTTACGAACCCATCACCTACATCATGAGTCTCGGAGGGAAGCGGATCAGACCGCTTCTTTCGCTTTTGGCGTATGGGCTTTATGGTAAAAATCCCGAAGAAATATTGAGTCAGGCAGCTGCGGTGGAGGTTTTTCACAATTTTACACTGATGCACGACGACATCATGGACCAAGCTCCTCTGAGAAGAGGAAAGGCGACCGTTCATGAAAAATGGAATGCAAACATTGGGATACTCTCCGGTGATGTCATGCTGGTCAGAGCCTATGATTTGCTTTTGGGGACTGATCCCAAACTCCTTCCTGAAGTCATTCGCCTTTTCAACAAAACAGCCGCGGAAGTCTGCGAAGGGCAGCAGTTCGACATGAATTTCGAAGCCTATCATACCGTGCATGAAAACGAATACCTCAACATGATTCGTCTCAAAACAGCCGTTTTGTTAGGTTTTGCCTTGCAACTCGGAGCTATATTGGCAGGAGCCAAAAAAGGTGATGCGGAAAAACTCTATGAATTTGGAGTGAATATCGGAGTTGGCTTTCAGCTCAAAGATGATTTGTTGGATGTCTTTGCCGATCAGGCAAAATTCGGAAAGCAGGTCGGTGGAGATATCATTTCGAATAAAAAGACATTTCTACTGATAAAAGCATTGGAACTTGCCAAAGGAAAGGATGCGGAGGAATTGAATCGTTGGCTTTCGCTAAAAGAATTCGATAAAGTGGAAAAAGTGGCAGCAGTTCGGACGCTTTATGAAAAACTTGGAATCAAATCACTCACAGAAGCTAAAATGAACTCCTACTTTGAAGCAGGCTTTGTTCAGCTGGAAGGCATCCAATACACCAATCGAGAATATTATCAAGCGCTCTATTCCATCACACAAGATCTGATTCACCGGGAAAAATAAGCCATGGAAGTATCCCTGACCGTTATCCTCATCGCTATCACGGCGCTCACGAGTATTCTTGCATTTAATCGGCCGGAGATGATGGTACGGTGGATGTTTATGCCCTATCGGATCAGGCATCGCAACCAGTGGGATCGATTTGTCCTGTCGGGTTTTATCCACAAGGACTACATGCACTTGCTTTTCAACATGTTCACTTTCTACTTCTTTGGTGGTGTGGTGGAAATGTTTTTGAAGTACAAGTTTGGTATTATTCTGGGTGGAGTTCTGTTTGTGATTTTTTACATTTTGGGAATAGTCATATCTGATTTACCTACTTACAGAAAGCATCAGGATGACAGCTACTATCGGGCACTGGGAGCTTCCGGCGGCACGGCTGCTACCGTATTTGCCAGTATTGTGATCATGCCGCTTTCGGACATTTGCTTTTTTGGTATCATCTGCCTTCCCGGATTTATCCTTGGGGTACTATTTCTAATTTATTCCTATGTCAAAGGGCAACAAGGCGGGGACAATATCAATCACGATGCGCACCTGTATGGGGCGATTTTTGGGATCATCTTTATTCTGATTCTTTCTCCATCGAGTGCCATGATGTTTGTAGAGCAGCTTAAGGATTTTAGGTTGTTTTAGAAATAAGACCTGTCAGGTTTTTAAAACCTGACAGGTCTGAACTATCATTTTTTGATCA
Source organism: Algoriphagus boritolerans DSM 17298 = JCM 18970 (assembly GCF_900108085.1). Lineage (GTDB taxonomy): Bacteria > Bacteroidota > Bacteroidia > Cytophagales > Cyclobacteriaceae > Algoriphagus > Algoriphagus boritolerans. The sequence continues at coordinate 28,514 of NZ_FNVR01000019.1, read as the reverse complement.
TCTTCCCGAGCATTTTCTTCAGTTGCTTTGCTTCTTTTCGATCTCAACTAGCTTTTTTTGGAAAGGGTCAAACGAGCAGTCGTTTGGCTAGTCTGCGGTGGTTTAGGCTGTTGGAATCCCCATTTTGGCCAAATATTTAAATTTTAATCTAAATTTTAGGCCTAATTTTTAGATTATAATCTAAACATTGAGCAATTTTAATTTCAAATCAACAGAAATGATCAATCGCAAACTATCAGAAAAGCTAATCCAAAGCTGTTTCCAAGGCAAAGTGATTCTACTTTTGGGAGCTCGGCAGGTTGGCAAAACCACCCTATTGAAAGAATTGGTCAAAGTGATCAATTCATCGTATACCTGGTTCAATGCAGATGAAGCTGATATTTTGGAAGCTTTTACTTATGCGGTTACGAGCACCCAATTGATACAACTTATCGGTACAGATTCGAGACTGGTGATCATTGATGAAGCCCAGCAAATTCCTGATATCGGGAAGAAACTAAAGCTAATTTATGACAATCGACCTGACATTCAAATGATTGTAACAGGTTCCTCTGCATTTGATCTTCAAGATCAAACCTCAGAGCCCCTTACTGGCAGAAAGAAAACCTTTCATCTTCATCCAATAAGTTATGTGGAAACAGAGAATCACACATCTCCCTTGGAGGCCAAACGTTTACTTGACACGCGTCTAATTTTTGGATTCTATCCTGATGTGGTCACTAACCCGGGAAATGAAAAAGAACTACTGATCGAAATAACCCAAAGCTATCTCTACAAAGATGTACTGAAGTTGGATGGCATCCGTAAACCAAGCCATTTGGAAAAACTCTTAAAAGCACTGGCATTTCAAGTGGGCAGTGAGGTAAGCTATCATGAATTAGCCCAAATCATCGGAAACATTGATACCGCAACTGTAGAGAAGTACCTGGATTTATTGGAGAAGGCATTCGTCGTTTTCAAACTTCCTACTTTCAACCGGAATTTGAGAAATGAAATCAAAAAAGGGAAGAAATATTACTTCCACGACAATGGCATACGTAACGTGCTGATCAATAATTTCACCTTTCCGGAGATGAGGATGGATAAAGGTACCTTATGGGAAAATTTCCTGATCTCAGAGCGGTTGAAAGCTAATTCCTACGCCGGAAGATTTGTCAACAGCTACTTTTGGCGGACACACGATCAGGCTGAGATTGATTACCTCGAGGAAACTGATGGAATCCTTCATGCATTTGAATTGAAATGGAAGGATAAAAAGGTCCGATTTCCTGCTTCCTTCCTACAGTCTTATCCCAATCATCAGACGAATGTCGTGAGTCGAAGTAACTTTGAGGGATTTGTCAGGTAAATCCAGTGAGAGCCTAAGATTCCGTTTTTGTAGCTGGATTCTTCCGCAGTTCGGATTGATTTGCAGGTTTGGCTATAAGGTTTGAAGAAAAGAAAGACCTGCCAGGTTTCAAAAACCTGCCAGGTCTAAACTATCATTTTTTAACCATCTTCCCCAGCATTTCTTTCAGCCTCTCTAATTCTTTTTCCACTTCAGTTGGATTGCGGGGGGGGATAAATGTATCCCATTTTTGGATAATAATTTTAACATATCCAAGTCGTAAAGTTCTCCTAACTTAGCTAATTGCATAACAGTTGGTTGGGTTTTTCCACTCTCCATATTGGACAAGGTCTTTTGCGAAACGCCCAAAAACTCCGCTACTTCCTGTTGACTCATCCGTTTGGATTCTCTCGCTCTCTTGAGATGATGGCCTAGTTCCATGGGTTAAAAGGTTAATTGGCTTAGTAAAAATTTACTCAATTTTAGTAAATACGGTATAGTCTTTTCAGATCGTATTGTTCAAATTTATTCAATCATTTTGAACGACAAAATTTTAGTCAATTTTTATTTCATGGCAATGGATAACTGTTTGATAGTTTGTAAAAGCTCATTAAGGTCCTTGGGAGTCCCTTTTACACCGCGTTTTCTGGTGGAAAAATTGAGCACACACCCGGAACCGGAGACTCTTTTGGCTATCTCAGATACCTTGACTGAGTACAAAATCGAAAATCTTGCCCTCCAAGTCGGGGAAGATAAATTGGATCAGCTTCCCTTGCCCTGTGTGGTTCAGATCGGCCAAAATCCATACCCCTATTTCACTTGCTTGTCTCAAGTTTCCGAGGATTGGGTCGAGTTTTTGGACGAAAAGGGGAAGCTAATTAAGCAAAGCAGGAATCTAAAATCAAATCCATGCTGGACTGGGCAGTAAAGGAGCAGATTATCCATACACCCACGATTTTCATCAATGGGTGTGAATTGCCTCCTGCTTATGCGGTGGACGACTTGTACTATGTTTTACAATAAGAAAACTGATAAGTCAGAAAAGAAATTCAATCGCGATGAATAGTCAGAGTCCTTGGCTGACTCAAATGTCCAAAGAAACAACAACAATAAACAATTGCAAAAATGAAAAAGTTAAGTTTAGTAAAAATGGAAATTTTACCAGAGGAGCAACTTGACCGGAGCCAAATGGCATCGGTTTTTGGAGGGACATTTTATCAATGTTCATGTAATAATGGTCCAACATTTACAGTTATGACTGATGGCGACCCAGAAGAAGATGCGGGTTGTGCCGAAGGTGAAACTGCAGCTTGTATTGCGGCCTAATCAATCTTATAACCGGATTAATTATTAATGGGTCACCTGTTTTAGGGTGGCCCATTTTGAAACATTATATATGCCTTCGATTAATTTCTTACACCTAGGAGAAAAGCGTATTTCTATATCAATAATTATTATATTGTTGATATTTCATAGCTGTACAAATTCAGAACCTTCTGAAATCTTAACCATTAAAGTTTCCAAAGCGTCAGAAAAGGTTTTATTGGAAGATTATATTAAATCTATTAAATATGTTCCCTTAGAAACCAAAATAGGGTCGTATATATCCTCTATTTTAGAACTTAAAGTATTTAATAGACACATTTTAATTAGAGATGTTAGTGGAAGGGTTCTAATTTTTGACTCTGAAGGGAAATTTATTAGAAAGTTAGGAAAAATTGGAGATGGGCCAGGAGAATATACCAGAGCGTATTCGATTGAAATTGATGAAGAAGCAGGGCTGATCTATTTAGGTTCAGTCAACAAACTTCAAATTTATTCCAAAGATTTCGAGTTTATTAAAGAAAAAAATCTGCCTTTTTTCGTCAATTTTTTGAGTGTATTGAACGGAGAACTATTAGTAATTACAAAAAAAGATGGGGCAAAAATGAATTCATGGGCTTCTAAAGAAACTTTTTTATATAAAATGAATAAATCTTTGGAATTGATAGATAGCACATTGTTTCGAACTGAGCAGATAATTGACAGAAAAACCGTAGGTTTTACAACCAAGCTTTATATTTCGCAAAATCAAACAGGAGCATATTTATATACTCCTGTTCTTATTAATGAGAAATTTTTGAGAGATACTCTTTATCAAATCGTAGATAATTCTATTTTACCAGCATTAAGATTAGAATTTGAAGGACCAACATTCTCAAGTGATGATTTTAAAAATATTAACATATACAATATTTTTACCTCATCATCCTATTTATTTTGTGAATATGACAGAGAAAACAAGAGAATGTTGTTTATGTATGACCTGATAAACAAAACAGGAATTAACATTATTGAAGGCCTAATAGATAAAAACGGAGATCCTAAAATGTTAAAACCAATAGATTTATCAAAAAATCTTTTTTATTTTTATTCAGAAACACAATTCAGCAATAGTGCTGAGGAAGAATTGAATCCTACATTAGTAATTGTAGAGTTAAATTAAAATGAGAAAATTTTTTCCATTTTACAAACAACCCGATTCCAAAGACTGTGGTCCAACCTGCTTAAGAATTGTAGCAAAGTACTATGGGAAGCTGATCTCCCTTAAGGAAATCCGGGAAATGTCGGAGACGACTCGGGAAGGAAGCAGCCTATTAAAGCTCAGTGACGCCGCTGAGGCCATGGGATTTAAGACCATCGGTGCCAAGTTACATTTTGAAAATCTTATAAAGTTCACCTCAGCCCACAGGGAAATGATCAATCTAAGGTAAATCAGGAATACCTAATTCAGTAACTATTTATTAAAACTTAGTAAAAATGGTATAGGTATTCGCTTGATTACCAAATAATTTAGGGCCTAATGATCGGAAGTGCCGATCAAGATCATTAAAAAAAATACGTATCATGAAAAAGTTAAGTCTAGAAATGCTCAGACTCAGCACCAATGAAATTTTGGAAAGAAGTCAGATGAAGAAGATTACCGGGGGGTATGGTAGTAGTACATGCGGATATAAAGACACGCAAGGTAGAGTGTGGTGCGGAATGTCATATTCTGAAGCAAACGAGGCATACAATAATGGTGGTGGTAACTGGTGCTGCGATAGCTGTGCCTCAAACGGAGGTTCTGCAAGTTATTGCTAATAGACGTAGGGATGGGGCTATTTTCTCATCCCTATTACTTTTGTAAAACCGATTAGAAGTCGCCCACAAAACTTGTGACGGAAACCATCGGTACATACTAACTTTATTTTTATTAAAAAATACTAATCCCCCTAATATTAATTTTAGAATCATGAAATCTAGATATGTAGTGTTTTTAATATTAATTCTTTCTGTTGGTTGTACACAAGAAAGAAAAACTATATTAGATAATAATAAGGTAAAATTACCTAAAATTATAAACCTAGAAAAGCTGGACAGTATCTCAATTGAATATATTGGAAATCCAACAGTCCATGATATTGATCCTATTACAGGAACAGTGCTTTTTATTGAGCATAAGGAGTTTTCTGAGGAGATTTTTATTGCTGATTTCGAAGGAAAAATACACTCCTCCTTTTCTAAAATGGGCGACGTTCCTGATGGATATGGAAGGTTAATGTCGACTTTACGAATAAATGGTAAAAATTCTTTTATCGTTTATGGATACAAAGGTTTTATAACCTACGACTTTGAAGGGAAAGCACTTTCTCGGGTTAAGCCGATTGATTTCCAAGTTCCAAATTATGCCCCTATAACGATGGGGTACGGATTGGAAAAAATAGAAGAAAAATATCTTTATCATGATCAGAGTTCTCCTGTGAATAACGATTATTCAGACTTAAATATATATTGGGAAATGCACTTGTTGAATTTGTTGAATCCTTCGACAGGGGAGAAAGAGCGTATAATCAAATTTCCAGAAAGTAGTATTTTTAGAAATGGTAAATATTTTTTCAGAAATGCTTGGGATCCTGTATTTCATTTGGCTGATAAAAAAATTTATGTAGCTTTTGGACTGGAACCTACTATCTATGCTTTTAATGCTAACCATCCATATGATTTAATATTTGCTCTTCCCATAAATCTAAAGGGTTACAACTATTTCAAGGGTTCTGATGGTTATTCTTCCGGTTTTTCCTTTTTCGGACTGCGATTTACTTCAGGGATGATTTTAAATATTAAAAAATATAAGGACTACTTCGTAGTAGCTTATTTTCCAGGATACAACGAATTTGATACTCAAACCAATTTTGAAAACAAATCTCTAGAGGAATCAAAGTTATTTCTCGAAAGGATGCAAAAAAAGTACCCCTCTCGTATTGCAATAGTTGATTCAACAGGAAATGTGATTAATGATTTTGTTCCTCATGGATTGGAGCCTAGCAGCATGCTTTTGCGAGATGGGCAACTCTGGATGATGGAGAAATCTGATGAGGAAGTTGAACGGGAATATTTCAGGTTATTTAGAGTAGGGCTAAAATTAGAAAACTAATAACTGATCCAAATCAAATAACTAATTCTAATTTCGCCTAGGTTTTAAACTTCATTAATAAGATAATTTGAAAGCTACTTTCCCCCAATACAAACAACCCGACTCCAAAGATTGTGGACCAACCTGCCTGCGGATAATTGCGAAACACTATGGCAAACTGATCTCACTGAAAGAAATCAGGGAAATATCCGAAACGACTCGGGATGGAAGCAGCTTATTAAAGCTCAGTGATGCGGCTGAGGCTATGGAGTTTAAGACCATCGGTGCCAAGTTACATTTTGAAAATCTTATAAAGTTCACCTCAGCCCACAGCGAAATGATCAATCTAAGGGGAATCAGGAATACCTAATTCAGTAACTCTTTACTAAAACTTAGTAAAAATGGTATAGGTATTCGCTTGATTACCAAATAATTTAGGGCCTAATGATCGGAAGTGCCGATCAAGATCATTAAAAAAAATACGTATCATGAAAAAGTTAAGTCTAGAAATGCTTCGACTCAGCACCAATGAAATTTTGGAAAGAAGTCAGATGAAGAAGATTACCGGGGGGTATGGGAGTTCTGGAACATGTGGATTCATTACGGCTTCAGGGTCGTCCTTTTGTGGAGTCTCTAGAGATGTAGCAGAAAAAAATGCGGCAGGGGGAGGCTGGTGGTGTTGTAGTCAATGTGCCACCACTTCGTATTGTGGTCCTGGAAGTGGGTGGTAATCTTAAAAAATTAATTAGAGAGCTCAAGTTAATTGAGCTTTCTTTAACATCATCAACTTTTAATATATGCCATTAAAAGTGTAAATGAATATCAATAAATGAGAAATATTTTAATTATATTGAGTGTTTTTATTTTATATTCTTGCAGTTCTGACAAAGAAAAAATAAGTGCAATTTTTGAATCTAATGAGTTAAAGATCTTTCGACTCGAAAAAATAGATAGTGTCCAAATTAATTTCATTGGAACCCCAAGAATTCACGATATTAATCCTCAATCAAAGTCGATTTTGTTTCTCGATGATGGCCCTCATCATCAAACAATAAACATAGCTAACTTTGACGGGGAAATAATTAATTCATTTACCAAATTCGGTGATGTACCTGATTCTTATGGTATTTTGTTGAGTTGTATTAGGTTAATTAATGATAAAAGTTTTTTAGTATATGGATCAAATGGCTTTTTAAAGTTTGATTTTTCTGGAAACTTACTTTCAAAGGTTAAGTTAAAAAGTTTTGAAGTCCCAGATAGAGCAGTTAATAAAATGGGGTTTGGTATGGAAAAACTATATGAAGAATATTTATTTTTTAATCAAGAATTCCCTCCAAATAGAGACTATTCAACTAAATCATTTCTCTATTCATTAAATCTCATGAAGCTATTGAATCCTGAAACTGGTGAAATAAGACCTTTCCTAAATTTTCCAGATGAAAGTATCTTTAGGAATGGTAAACACTTTTTTAGGAGTGCATGGGATCCTGTGTTTTATATTGATGAAGAATTAGTTTATATCGTTTTTGGACTTGAACCTACTATTTATGTTTATAATCCAATCACATGGGCATTGGAATCAAATATTCCTGTAGATTTTAAAGAGTTTAGAAATTTTAAAGGAGCAGAATCATTTTCTTTCGAAATTGAAGCTTTTATGGATAGATTTAGATCTGCTTTTATAAATAACATAAAAAAGATTAATGGTGTGTTTATAATAGCGTATTTTCCTGGTTATGACGCCGAAGATTTAGAAGAAAGTAGAATGAATAAAAGCAAAAAAGAGAATATGTTGTTTTATGAAAAGGTAAACAAAAAATATAAAGAAAGAATTGCAATAGTTGACTCTTTAGGAACAGTGTTGAATGATTTTGTGCCAGAGGGACTTGAACCAAGTAGTATGCTACTTCGCAATGGGCAACTCTGGATGATGGAGAGGGCTGATGAGGAAGTGGAACGAGATTATTTTAGGCTGTTTAGGGTAGGGTTAAAAATTGAAAATAAGTAGTCGAATCTTACCAGATCATTTTATTTCTTTTAACTAATTATATTATCCATCTTGATTTGCATGCTGATTTGAAATCCTCTTTCCCCCATTACAAACAACCCGATTCCAAAGACTGTGGCCCAACTTGTCTTAGGATAATTGCGAAGTACTCTGGAAAACTGATCTCCCTCAAGGAAATCCGAGAAATATCAGAAACTACTCGAGAAGTTAGCAGCTTGCTAAAGCTCAGTGATGCCGCGGAGGCTATGGGATTTAGGACCATCGGTGCGAAGTTACATTTTGAAAATCTTATAAAGTTCACCTCAGCCTACAGCGAAATGATCAATCTAAGGGGAATCAGGAATACCTAATTCAGTAACTATTTACTAAAACTTAGTAAATATGGTATAGGTATCGGCTTTATAACCAAATAATTTAGGGTCTATTGATCGGAGGTCCCGATCAAGATTCTTGAATATAAAAAATATTTATCATGAAAAAGTTAAGTTTAGAAATGCTCAGACTCTCTTCAGAAGAAGTACTCGGGCGAAGTCAGATGAAAAAGATAACTGGTGGTTACGGTGGAAGTGGTAGTTGTTCTGTCAACAATTGTTCGCCAACAGTCCAATGCTGCCCTGGGGACAAATGCAACTCAGCTGGTGATGGGCTTTGCGTAAAGGCTTAAATTACTAATAAATTCAATTTGGATGGGGCTGAGATTCAATTCGGCTCCATTCTTAACTAGTTTCTATGAAATATATAACAACCTTTCTAATTATGTATGTTTTCCTTTCTTGCCAAAGAAAATATACTGAGATTGAAAACAATGAAGCATTATATGCCATTGACACCGTTAAAATTGATTCAAAAGGACATTTGTTAGATTTGAATAGATTTATTTTAATTTCCGACTTGGATGATGAAGAAAAGTCACTTTTCTTATATAATGCGTTTGATCATTCAATTGATGAAATAAACCTTGATCGTTTAGATTTTGCAAATAAATATTTTTTTGAAAAAGAGGGGCCTAATGGGACAGGAGAGAGTTTTTATAGTTTAAATCATTTGAAGGGGGGATTTTTTTTTATAAAATCTTACAATAAATCTGCAATATTCGATAAAAATGGAGTTCTTGTAAAGAGAGTTGATTGGGTAAATTCCATTGACTCAATCGGATCAATTTATGGACAACAGCCTGAGAACGAGATCCTAATAAGTTCAAGCGATTTAAAGGTATTTGGATTGGACTTTGATGACAAAAATCGAAAAATTCATTTTGACATTTTGTCAATAGTTGACAATTCCATAAAGCGGTTAGATCTAGATTCTGAAAAGTCTTACGGTTGTTTCGTTTTGGAAGGCGAAGATTCGCAAGGTCACTTCTTTGTAAAGCCGCATGTTTACTTAAGTTCTGAGAATAATTTAGCAATAATAAGTCATGATTTTTCAAATGAGTTAATTCTATATGATTCTGTTGGAGAATTTGTTAAGAAAATAAACTATGAGTCTAGATTTACACCTTCTAGTGCAAAAAGCATAAATGGAAAAACTATTACATCCAGAGAGCATGCAGGAAAGGAATTTCAATATTTTTTAGAACAAGTAAGATTTTACCCTCCTGTATGGGATAATGTAAAAAAACGCTATTTGCGTTTGTCTAAAATTACTGTTTTCTCAGATGATCGAATAAATGGCTCGTTTCTCCCGGAAGTATTAAAAACCAGCGTATTCTTATCTGTTTTTGATTCCGATTTTACCTTGATCTATGAGTTGGCGATCCCTGGCCTGAATTACAATTTTGGAAAATACTTTTCCAAAGATGGGAAATTTTGGATTTACCAAAATTTTTCAGATGATCTTGGATTTGTAATTATTGAGATCAAGGACCTTAATTAATTTTATTTTATGTACTATTAGTTAATGTTTAGTTGTAACATACTACTCGTTACTTCTCCAAATTATACCTGTGATTCCTATTTATTTGACTATGATCCGGACTTAACCTTGACGCGGGAGACTCACCAATTGGAAGGAATCAAAATCAAACCCAAGAAAATGTTCCTCAGAGAGTCGACTTTTTACCTGGCAGTTTCTTTTGACGACGAACCGGGTTTTCTGATGTTCAAGAATCCTTTTCTCTAACCTGGCCCACCCTATGAGATCTCTATGTTTTATCTTTTTCTTTTTTACTTTTGGAAGCATAGCTGCGCAGACAGTCAGCGGAGTGGTGCGGGAAAAAGGCTCTGGCCTTCCGCTTCCTTTTGCCAATGTCTTTGTCAACAATACCACAAAGGGGATCGCCACAGACGAGGAGGGCAGATTTACTCTATCGGGAAATTTCCCATTAGAGATCGAATTGGTGGCTTCTTTCATGGGCTTTGTGACTCAAGTAAAAACAATATCCTTTGTTGGGAATAAAGAAGTTGAGGTGTTTTTTGAGCTGGCTTTTAATGAGTCCAATCTTTCTGAAGTCGAACTGAAAGCTAAGCGGGACAAGTCTTGGGAGCGAAATTTTCGAAAATTTGAAAATGTTTTTTTGGCATTGCCTGATGACCCTTATAAATCTCAGATAGAAATTTTAAACCCTTGGGTAATAGAATATGAAAAAATAAATCCTGAAAAGGGGGCGAATTACATCAGAGCGTATGCCAAGGACCCACTCTTGATAAAAAACGAAGCACTCGGATATAAGATTGAATATCATTTGCAAGATTTCAGAATGTTACGAACTGGATCTAGATTTTCAGGTCAGGTATTCTTTAGGTCACTTAATTCATCTGATTCTCAAGAACAATTTAAGTGGGAACAGGCTCGGCAATCAAGCTACATTAGTTCGCTTAGGCATCTAAACCAATCTATTTTATTGAACGTTTCAGATTCGGTTTATTTTCAAATGTTTAGAGTGGTATCTGGGCAATTAGATCGTAGAAGGACTGATGTATTTAACTTAGAATTAAACGAGACGATTATCCCCTTGGAAAACAGTTCTATCTTGAGAAGACCACTAGGAGACAATACTTTTAGAATTTTTCTTCCTGACAAAATTGAAATTCATCACTTGGGAAAAAAATGGGGGAATGATTACTATAAAGATATCTTCACCCCAATTAGCTGGATAGAAGCTCCTGATGGTTATTACGATATTGATCGAAATGGAGTACTCATCGACCCAACTAAGTTAATATTGTCAGGTTATTTGGCACGAGAGCGCGTAGCAAGGGCACTTCCACTTGACTTTGAAGTCAAATCTACCTTGGCATTGAGTAATGAAAAATCACAAGTTTCAAATTCAAAGGCTGGATTTCAATTCAATAAACTTCGGGAAAAAGTCTGGCTGACCACAAGTAAGCCCTATTTCTATCCCGGCGAGACAGCCTGGATTGGAGGGAGAGTACTTTACCAAGATCCATTTCTGGCGGATTCCCTGAGTCGGGTACTCTATGTGGATATCCTCAAACCGAATAATGAGATCGTGCAGTCTGCTACTTTTCCGATTTTGCAAGGTAAAATCTCAGGTGCCCTGGTGTTGCCTCAGGATTTAAGTCCGGGAGACTATGGGCTGAGAGCTTACACCCATTGGAGCCGTAATTTTCCCGAAAGTGATCAATTTATAGCCCCATTTATTGTGATGGAGGCTGGCTTTATCCCTGAAGTGACAGAAGCAGCGAAAGAATCCTTTCCAAGGAACATAAAGGTTAAATCAGATTATGAGCTCAGTGATTCGCTGAACTATCGAATGATGAATTTGCAGTTGACCTTTATGGATGAATTTGATAACCCTATTGCCGCAGAATTTGTGCTCTCGATCTCAGATGCGGATCAGGTGACGGAATTGACTGAAGGGAGTAGCTTGGAGCAAGCGATGGACTGGTTGGACGAAGACCTGCCAGAAAGTTTTGAGAGTGGTCTGAACTATCCTGTAGAGTATGGAATCTCCATTAGAGGTAAGTATGTGCCGGATAATCGTCGGCAACCCTTGATCACCCCAATTACAATAGTCCAAGGAGACTTGGAAGATTTTGGTCAGGTTCTTCCAGATTCGGCAGGAAACTTTTGGGCCACCGGATTAAACTTTCAGGACACTGCCCAGATTGCAATCGCGGCTGTGAATGAGAAACTTCGTCCCATTGGATCAGTGGAGCTAAATCCCATAGACAAGCCGAATTTTAATTTGACTTTCCCAAAGCCTGCTTACCGAAAAGTTACAATTCGATCCGAAGAATATTTTTTAGATACCTCAGGGGATTACATTCTTTTGGAAGAGTTTGTCAAAGAGGAAACTCGAGAGAGAGAAACCATGGCCGAGCGAAATTATGGATATGGAGCACCAACCCAAGAAGTTGGTCCAAAAGAATTGGAAAAACTATCAATGGAAGAAATTTTAGGATTACTTCGATTAAATAGAAACACAGCAAAATTTGGAAACTATAATTTTGGTGAAACCGTTGGTGCTCCCCTTTTAATTTTCGACGGATCACCTAGGCCATATATGCAAAGTGGAGAATTATTGGATTTTCTACTTAATTCAATAGAGCCGTCTCAACTCTTATCCATCAAGGTTTATTCAGACAATATCAGTAAAGCTGTTTTTGGAATGGCTGGATATGCAGGGGTAATTATGATTGAAACAAAAAAGGGTTTTAGAGTAAACCCTGAAATCGAAACAAAATTCAATTCCGAAGGCTTTCAGTTTTTTCCTGTTTTAGGTTTTACAGCTTTTCCTGAGTTTCCGAAAGCACCATCTTCAGATCGATATCTAGCCAAAAAACCAACTATTTATTGGGATCCGCTTGCGGAAACCACTGATGGAGTATTTGAGGTAAAAATCAAGGTTCCGTATGGCATTAATCGCTTTCGAATCAAAGTAGAGGGCAGAAGTTTGGATGGAGAGGTGATATTTGAAATGATTGAAATAAATAAATAGGTGTTTTTTAGGTCAAAAAAATATATTTTTTAAGTTTTACTTTTCTCAATTTGTAGATAAATCAAATTTTGATAAAAACTTTTCCCATTACACCCAACCCGATTCCAAAGACTGCGGCCGCACTTGTTTATGGTTAATCTCTAAGGACTATGGAAAGCTGATCTCCCTGAAGGAAATCCGGGATATATCGGAAAGGACCTGGGAAGGACGCAGCCTATTGAAGCTCAGTGATGCAGCAGAGGCGATGGGATTTAAGACCATCTGTGCCAAGTTAAGCTTTGAAAATTTTATAAAGAGTACCTCAGCCTAAAGCGAAGTGATCAATATTAGGGAAACTATGAATACCTAATTCAGTAACTATTTATTAAAACTTAGTAAAAATGGTATAGGTATTCGCTTGATTACCAAATAATTTAGGGCCTAATGATCGGAAGTGCCGATCAAGATCATTAAAAAAAACTACGTATCATGAAAAAGTTAAGTTTAGAAATGCTCAGACTCAGCACCAATGAGATTTTGGAAAGAAGTCAGATGAAGAAGATTACTGGAGGGTATGGGACTGGAGGGTCAGGATGTAGTAATAATTCATGTGGTGGTCCACAAATGATTTTATGTTGTTCGCCTCATGATATGTGCAGCGGTCCAACGGGAAATTGCGTAAAAAGGCCAATTGGTTTTTAGTAAACAAAGAAATCAATTAACTATACAAAATCTTGGAAGTCAACCTTTGTGTTGACTTCCACCTATCTTAATTTTTAAAACATGAAATATATTTACACTATTTTCATTGTAATTATTCTTGTATCTTGTAAGAATGATACAAAACAAAAAACATATTCCCCTGACTTGGTAATGGAATTAGATACTTTTCTTATTAATCAAAAAGGAAGGATTCTAGATTTAAATTCTCTAAAATTTTTATTAGACTTAAGCCCAGACAAAACAACTTTAATTCTATATAATAATTTTAATCACTCTGTAGATAAGGTCGATTTATTAAAGTTAGAGTTTATAGAAAATTACTCATTATCGAAAGATGGACCTAATGGCACTGGTGAATATGTAAGTAGTATTCAAATAATGAATGATAGTCTTTTTTTTATCAAATCATTTGACAAATCTGCAATATTTAATAAAAATGGAAAACTATCAAAAAGGATTACCTGGAATAGCTCAAAGAATGAAAATAATGAAATTTTTACTGGATATTTAAAATCGGAAATTATTTGCTTCAATGAGGAAAAAATTGTCTTTGGATTAAACTTCGATCAACATAAAAGATCAGTCCATTTAAATATACTTTCGGTACAAAGTAATACATTTACACAACATTATATTGATCCTGATTCATCTTATTCAAATTATATATTAACAGTAGATGACCCAAGTGATTATTCCTTCTTTGACCCTTGGGTTTTTATGAGTAAGGAAAATGACTTAATCCTTATCACACATGAATTTTCTAATGAGATTATAGTATTTAACTCAAAAGGTGTTCACACTAAAACCATTCGATATAATCCACATCTGACCAGGCCCAAAGTAAATTTTAAAAACGATAATGGAATCCCATCAATTGATTATTTAAGGTCAGTTTATCTTGATTTTTTCGAGCAAGTTTCATACGGCCCTTTAGTCTGGGATAGTATGAACAAAAAATACTTAAGATTATCTGCTTCAAGGAAATTTTCTGAAACCACTAAAGAAGGACAATTTTTCCCTGATGTAATAAAAACCGATGTGTACCTATCCTTATTTGATTCGAATTTAAATTTTCTCGATGATTTTCATCTAAAAAATCTAACTTCTATTGGAGGGAAATATTTTGCCAAAGACGGTAAACTGTGGCTGACCCAAAACTTCTTTGATGAGCTAGGCTTTATAATTATTGATTACAATACAAAATGATATTTTTTTAGTCAAGTGATGCCATTCCCACATTATAAACAACCTGACTCCAAAGACTGTGGACCCACTTGCCTGCGGATTATTGCCAAGCACTATGGGAAGCTCATTTCCTTAAAAGAAATTCGTGAAATATCGGAGACGACTCGGGAAGGAAGCAGCTTATTGAAGCTCAGTGATGCTGCTGAGGAGATGGGGTTTAAGACCATCGGTGCCAAGTTACATTTTGAAAATCTTATAAAGTTCACCTCAGCCTACAGCGAAATGATCAATCTAAGGTAAATCAGGAATACCTAATTCAGTAACTATTTACCGAAACTTAGTAAAAATGGTATAGGTATTCGCTTGATTACCAAATAATTTAGGGCCTAATGATCGGAAGTGCCGATCAAGATCATTAAAAAAAATACGTATCATGAAAAAGTTAAGTTTAGAAATGCTCAGACTCAGCACCAATGAGATTTTGGAAAGAAGTCAGATGAAGAAGATTACCGGGGGTTATGGCGGAGGTGCCGGATGTCTTGATATGAAATGCGGATCGAAGCATCCAAACAATGTTTGCTGCGCACAAACTTCCTGTTCTGATCTTACAAGTGGTTTTTGTAGGGTAAACTAAATTTAATCGAAGCCACATTTAGTGTGGCTTCATTAACCTCATTAATTTAAAAATCAAATGAGATATACTATTATTCTATTTATGGTTATTATTGTAGGGTGTGCCGAAAGGGCAAATGAATTCGATAATACTGAGGAAATTTATTCAATTGATACTGTCAGGATCAATTCCAAAAATGAAATTTTAGATATATGGGGATTCCTATCATTTTCTGATCTAGACTCAGAAAAAAAATCAATTTTCGTCTATAATTCTTATAATCATTCAATAGATGAGATTGATCTTGAAAAGTTAGAATTCAAAAAAAGGCAAAAATTTGAAAAGGAAGGTCCAAACGGTACTGGTGATATCTTTAATGAATTCAACGTTTTAAAAGGTAATCGTTTGTTTTTAAAATCATTTGAAAAGTCTGGAATTTTTGATCCAAGTGGAACACTACTCCAAAAAATAGATTGGAGAAATTCAATAGGTTTTAATGGGAAAAAATATAATGACTTCCCCAAAAGACAAATTCTTGTAGAATCAGATAGTTCCTTTGTGGTTGGCCTATCTTACGATTATGAAAATATTGAAGTCCACCTTGATATTTTTTCTATAGAAGAAAATACTGTGGAGAGATTAAAATTAAATTCAAAAACATCATATGGTGATTTAAGTTTTAGAAGTGCGAATTCAGGTAATATAATTGATCCTAGTATAGAATTCAAATATCAAAATGAAAAGATCCTTCTAAGCTACGAATTTTCTAATGAAATTGTTGTTTATGATCATCATGATAAGTCTCTAAAGTTTATAGATTATAATCCTAAACTAACACCAAAGAGGGTAATCCCCTCAAAAATTCGTATTGGAGCATTAGAAGAAATTCAAAATGAAATAAATAGTTATTATGAACAAGTTGCATTTTATCGTCCAGAATGGGATAGCAAAAGCAAACATTATTTTCGTCTTTCATCTAGAACGATTTTTTCTGAGGACATTGATCATAATATAAAACCTACCGATAAACAGATTAAAAGAAATAAGGTTTTCTTAACTGTTTTTGATTCTGAATTCAGTCTTGTTGATGAATTGGAAATCAAGGAATTGTCAGAAATTGATAACGATTATTTTATAAAAGATGGAAAACTGTGGTTATTAATAAATTTAGATGATGAATTGGGATTTGTAAGAATAAGTTTAAGTAATTTGCTTAAGCAATAAATATTAATAATTGTAATGTAATTTTTGAAAACCACCTTCTCCAACTACAAACATCCCGATTCAAAAGACTGCAGCCGCACTTGGTTATGGTTAATCTCCAAGGAATATGGAAAGCTGATCTCCCTGAAGGAAATCCGGGATATATCGGAAAGGACCTGGGAAGGAAGCAGCCTACTGAAGCTCAGTGACGCCGCTGAGGCCATGGAGTTTAAGACCATCGGCGCCAAGTTACATTTTGAAAATCTTATAAAGTTCACCTCAGCCCACAGCGAAATGATCAATCTAAGGTAAATCAGGAATACATAATTCAGTAAATATTTACTGAAACTTAGTAAATTGGGTATAGGTAAACCGGTAATGGCCAAGTAATTTGTATTTATTAATCTTGATCGGAAGGTCCGATTAAGCTACATCAAAATCAAAAATAGTAGTATGGAAAAGTTAAGCCTGGAAATGCTCAGACTCAGTTCTGACGAGGTACTAAAAAGAGAACAAATGGCCAAAATCCAAGGGGGAGATTTTTGGCAATGCAATTGCGGACATGTAGGTGATCCTGGCTATGGGTCTAATCCTATGTTAGTCATGGCAAATAATACTCAGGAGGCATTAGCTACTGCTAATGTTTCATGTGGGACGCAAGGAGTCACTTGCCTAGGACTCTCTAACTAAATCAAGGATAATACAACTTCTACAAGAGGTTTGGGTAATCTCAAAACTTTCTTTTTTCCATAGCAAAGCATATTAAATTTAAAACAACTTCAGTTTTCTCTTGAAATCATGAATTTTAGAATTGGTTTTTCAAGTGTTTTGTGGATGATCATAGGGGTCTTATTTCTTAGATGCACTGGTTCTTCAAATAATAAACTCAAGACAGTAATTATTTCCAACTTTCCCATTTCCAATTTAAAACTATCTGATTTTTCTAAATCTGTAGAATTGATTCCGCTTGAGACTCATCCAGAAGGATTGATAATGGAAATAGTTGATTTACAGATTTCTGAAGGATTAATCTTTATCCTAGATTTGAACAGTCGATTGCTAGCTTTCAATAGAAAGGGGGAATTTGTCAGTAGAATCGGAACAGATGGAGAAGGACCAGGTGAATATAAATATGTGCGAAGTTTTGCCGTAGACTCAACCAGTAGAAGGATTTTCTTGGCTACAAACAGAGGACTCTTGATTTTTTCAAAAGAATTTGAGTTTATCGAAGAGCATCTGACTCTTAAGAATTTAGATTATATAACAATTGTTGAGAATGGGGTGTGGACAATCTCCCAATCTTATGAAAAACCAGTGAAGGAAGGTTTTGCCAATGAAACTTACTTGCATTTTTTGGATTCAAAATTCCAAAATCAAGATTCGATTCCTTTCAGAACAGTCATTTTAAAAAATAAAACTGCTGCGTCATATCCCTTCAAAAATTTCATTTCCAGTCGTGAAGAATCCTATTTTTTATTTACCCCTGTTCTCACCAATGAAGAATTTATTCGGGACACCTTGTACCAAGTAGCGAACCGAAAGCTGATTCCCCATCGAAAGCTTGAGTTTGAACAGCCACACTTCAATGAAAAGGGAATCAAAAATGTTTGGATTTATAATATTTTCGTTTCAGGATCTTACCTTTTTTGTGAATACACTCAAAATTCTAAAAAGATGTTTTTTGTGTTTAATGAAGTTAATTCAACAGGCTATAATCTTGAAGGAGGATTACTGGATGAGCATGCAAATAAGCTCAAACTCCATCCTCTCAGAAACTCATTAGAGCAGCTCTATTTCGTACAAAAAGCGTCATTTTCGAATACCGCAACTGAGGAGCAAAATCCGGTTATCGGAATAGTGAGTCTCAAATGACCCCTAATTTTTTTATGAAAAAATTAGTGTTCCTTAACCTCTTTTTTACCGCAATATTCTACTCATGTGGAGAAAATTCCACTATCCCTTTTTCAAAAGACTCCTCTAAAACAGATACGCTAATCTTTTATTCAGAAAATGAAATCATCGATCTAGGAGAAGAAGGTTAATTCTTGGCTTCTTCAGCGATGTCTGATGAAGCGTCTACCTATTTTATTTTCAACTTAGAAAAGAGATATTTATACACCCTTGATTTAAAATCAAGAAAACTTCTCTCGACCTTAAAAATGCCTTCCGAAGGTACGGATGGTATTGGGGACTGGCTGATTGACTTTCAACGGCTGGACGACCAAAACTTTATCGCTCAAGGTGACAATGCATTTTATTTTTTTAATCAAGAAGGAAAATTAATGGATAAAATACGGGTAGATCACCTGTTTTATTTTAATCCTGAAATGGCCAAGAAATTTTCGAATATAGGATTTCTGTATAAAGGTGAACAATTCTACTTCACAACAGGAGAAATAGGCGCTATCGAATCACAGGTGCTTAGCTATAATCCGAAAAGCGACTCCTTTCTTCTAAGAGAAATTCCATTTGTTGATTTGATAAAGAATTCATCTATAATTTCTATGGTCAAATCCTTCACATTCTCTTCTTCCCCTTCTTTTGTGATCAATGATTTTCCCGGCGGATTTCCAATCGTAAACCGTAGTTGACCCAATATGACCGCTTACATGGATAATGGAGACACTTTAAATACCAAACCTAACAGTTCTAAATTTTTCGAAGACTTGATGCCGATTGAAGAAATTTTCAGAGCCAAAAATGAATCGGAAGAAAAGGAGTTTAAAAAAGAATTAGAAAAGCGGATGAACTTTCTCCAACCGGTAGTGGATGAAACGAATCAAAAGCTCTATAAACTTGGCTATCGGCTGGCTTTGGATGGTATTTCCTATGACACCTATTTATTTGAATTTGATTTGAATTTAACTTTGACTCGGGAAACTCAATTGGAAGAAGTCAAAATCAAACCCAAGAAAATGTTTCTCAAAGAGTCGACTTTTTATCTCGCGGCGTCTTTTGACGACGAACCGGATTTTCTGATTTTCAAGAATCCTTTTTGAAGGTTTTAATTCATCTCTAAGCAATTGAATTCAAGTGTTTTGGTCAGTATAGACCTGTCAGGTATTTAAAACCTGACAGGTCTGAAGAAAAAATGCCTCCGGGTCACTCCAACCTCCGGCAGGCAGGCCCGGAGCCTTTTTCTTTACTTTTTGATTTCAAGTTTCGTTCGCATTTCATCAATATTCAGAATGCGTGAAATCTGATCCCGTTCCAGTTTTCGGAATCTGGCCAACTGAACATCAATCTTTTCTGTGATTTCTTGTCTCACTTCCACTGCTCCATCAGTAGGCTTATAATCCCCATTTCCAACGACAGAATTCAAGTGAGCCAATTTGTTATTCAGTCGGATCGGGAAGTTCAAAGGATCCTGACCACTTCGATTTTGGGTCTGGTATAGTGTTTCTTCGATTTCCTGCATTTCAGCTTTAATCGCATCGAGATTATTTGGTTTGGTTTCCAAGGAATCCAACTCGCTTCGATAAGCTCTGATCAATTTGATGGTCTCGTGAGTTTCTGTAAGCTTATTTCTTACTCCCAACAAGAATTCGTACTGTTCGGCCAACTCAGCTTGCGTAGATTCATAGCGTGGATCCGCAAGGACTTTAAAGCTTTCTTCCTGTGATTGTCCATCCACAGTAAGCCGAACTTTGTATGTTCCCGGGATCACCTTAGGACCACGCAGGTTTGCAGCCCACATGATCAATCCATCAAAGCCCACTGCATTTTCAATTCTCAGATTCCAGTTGAATTCATTCGAACCCTCTTTCACTTTCAATGTGTCGCCGTTGATTCCTTTGGTAGAAAAGGCTCGGAGCGGTTGATTGGCGGCATCGAAAAATTCAATTTTCAATTCGCTTTTTGGCTTTTCTTTCAGGAAATAATACACCAAAACACCACCGGGACGATTGGTTCCTGCTGTGGCGCTGGCTCGCTTGATACCATCAATTCGATAGGAATCCTGTGGCTTGAACAGGTGAAATGTCTTGTTTTCAAGCCCAGGCTCGGCTTGATGCAAAACGGTCAGATCATCTATGATCCAGAACGAACGCCCTTGAGTCGCCGCAATCAGGTTATTTTCCTTGATCGCCAAATCCGTGATCGGTACAATCGGAAGATTCAATTGGAGTGAATGCCAGCTGGTCCCGTCATTTTTGGAAAAGTACATCCCGGTTTCGGTACCAGCATAGAGCATTCCCTTTTTCGCCGGATCCGCTCGGACTACCCGAGTGAAATGCTCCGGGTCAATGCCCGAGGTGATTTTTGTCCAAGTTTTTCCATAGTCCTTGGTTTTGTAAAGGTAAGGTTCATAGTTCCCGCTTTTATATCCGGTTGCTGCAAAGTAGGCTTCCCCCGCTCCAAAAGGACTCGCTTCGATACTGTTGATCTGAAGCCATTCAGGCATGTCTTTCGGAGTCACATTCTGCCAGGACTTACCATTATCCTGAGTCACATGAACCAATCCATCATCGGAGCCTGCCCAGATTACACCGGCTTTAAGTGGTGACTCGGCAACTGTAAATATCGTTGCATAATATTCTACAGAAGTATTGTCTTTGGTGATCGGACCTCCGGATGGACCTAGTTTGCTCTTGTCATTTCGCGTCAAATCAGGGGAAAACACTTCCCAACTTTGCCCGCCGTTGTTAGAGCGGTGCATCTGATTACTTGCGGTATAGAGCATCTTAGGATCATGTGGAGAAAAGAGAATCGGAAAATTCCACTGGAATCGATATTTCATATCTTCTGCACCATGCCCCATGGGATTGTTAGGGTAGACATTGACCGAGCGGGAAGTGCCTGTTCGGTGATTTTCCCGGGTCAAATACCCGCCATAGGACCCCCCGTACACGATGTCATTATCCAAAGGATCAGGAGCAATCCAACCTGACTCTCCTCCTGCCGTAGGTTCCCAATCACTTTCTGTGATGGAGCCTCCATCGTTTCTGTGACGGATTCTTATCGTGGAATTATCCTGCTGGGCTCCGTAGATCCGGTAAGGGAAGCTGTTATCAGTTGTTACCCTGTAAAATTGCGAAGTCGGCTGATTCATCAGGGTAGACCAAGTCACACCTCCGTCTTCAGAAACCTGCGCTCCTCCATCATCAGCAATGATCATTCGTTGGTTATTCTCCGGGTCAATCCAAAGGTCATGGTGATCTCCATGAGGTGCATTGGCCCCTTTGAAAGTCTTGCCTCCGTCTGTTGATTTATGATAGCTTACATTCAGGACATATAGCGTTTCCTCGTCTTGGGTATCGGCATAGATTCGGGAATAATACCAAGCGCGCTGACGGAGATTCCGATCCTCGTTTACTTTTTCCCAAGTTGTCCCGGCATCCTTAGAAGTATAGACGCCACCATTTTCATTTTCAATAATTGCAAAAAGTCGATTTGGGTTTATTGGGGAAACTGTGATGCCCATGATTCCCAGAGTCCCCTTCGGGAAAGTTTCTTTGGCAGAAAGCTCATCCCAGGTTTTGCCTCCATCGGTGGATTTAAACATTTTGGAACCTGGTCCGCCACTTTCGAGGCTATATGGGGAGCGTTTGACTTCCCAAGTGGTGGTGTATAGAATTTCAGGATTTTTTGGATCTAAAACCAAATCTACAGCTCCCGCTACATCGCTAACGAAAAGAACTTTCTCCCAAGTCTTCCCACCATCTACTGACTTAAAAACTCCTCTTGTAGCATCTGGCTTGAAGATATCTCCTAGGACCGCAGCATAGACTACATCCGGATTTGTTGGATGAATTCTCAGTCGGGAGATAAAACGGCTTTTGTCCAAGCCAGCTCTTACCCAGGTTTTACCGGCATCCTTACTTTTCCAAACTCCATAGCCAAAGGAAACATTACCTCTGACCGTTTTCTCACCACCACCGGCATAGACCACAGCTGTGTCGCTTTCCGACACGGCAACTGCCCCCATAGATCCTCCAAAAAATCCATCAGAAACGGATTTCCAAGTTCTGCCGGAGTCCACTGTTTTCCAGATTCCGCCTCCCGTAGAAGCGAAATAGTAAGAATGACCGCTTCCTTTGACACCGGTCACTCCATCAGCGCGACCACCTCTAAAAGGACCGACTAAACGCCATTGAACGGCATCATAAATTTTGGGATCAGGGATTTCTTGGGCCTGTAGGTTGGCACTAGTTAGAAGCAGTGTTAGGAAGAAACCTAACCAGCCCATTCGTAAATAAGTCTTCATATACGGTAAGATTGGTGTCAATACAATTTAAAAGTTAGAAGTAAGAAATAAACTTTCCTAAAAAAAATGATTAGAGGTGATTTACCTCAAATCATGGCAAAAAAAAAGCCCCTTCTTTCGAAGAGGCTACCTTTAGTTTGTTAAGCTTAGGCTTCAGAAGGCAAAACGCTAACATAAGATCTGCCATCCGCTTTTGTTTTGAAAGTCACCACACCTTCTGCCAAAGCAAATAGCGTATGATCTTTTCCAACTCCTACATTGAGTCCGGCATGATGCTTAGTACCTCGCTGTCTGATGATAATATTGCCGGCAATTACTGCCTCGCCACCGAATTTTTTAACGCCCAATCTCTTAGAATGAGAATCTCTACCGTTTTTGGAACTACCTACACCTTTCTTGTGTGCCATGTTCTTATGAGTTTATAATTCCTGAAAGGAATGCTTACAGAGTAATAGTTTCTATCAAAACTTTGGTGAAGTCCTGTCTGTGACCGTTCTTCTTCTTGTAACCTTTTCTTCGCTTCTTTTTGAAAACGATTACCTTGTCACCTTTTACATGATCCAGGATTTTCCCGGATACCTTGGCTCCTGCTAATAGCGGAGCGCCAACTGACACAGTGCCTTCAGCTTCCGCCAATAAGACCTGATCAAATTCCACGGAAGCGCCAGCGTCACCGTCCAGCTTGGGAGCATAGACGTACTGATCTTTTGTTACTTTGAACTGCTTTCCTGCGATGTTTACAATTGCGTACATGACTAGTTGATTCTTTTGCCGAAATCGGAGTGCAAATATAAGAAAGGTTATCAGAAGAAAAAAACATTGCTCGGAATTCCATTCTGATAAACTTGCGATTTGAAAAGATAAAAATCGGAACGCAGTGAATAACCCGATTTTAACTCCAAAAATTACAAAAAATCGAAAACTATTTTTAGAATGAGTTGAAAGGTGAAAATGGTAAACAGTTGGCTTTCAAGGTAAAACTAAGGAAAAGTCAAAATGTCACTTTTTGACTTTTGGTCAAAAAGTGAGTCAAAATATCTTGTGGAAAACTTTTTTAAAAATGTTGAAAATAAATTCAAACCGCTCAAAATGACAAAATGATTAATTTTTTACATTAGTTATTAAACTTCAATATATTGATAACAAGTATTTTATGTATTTTTCGACTCTTAGTCAAAAATTACCTTGAAGCAGTACTTTAGAGGTTTTTTTTTCAGGTTTTGCTCCACATATTTGTTAAAAGGCTGTTCTGAGGAGGCAGCCTTTTCCATCACCCGACACAAACAAAGAGCGTATTTAAAGCTTTTGGTAACTATAAGACAAATAAAACAAGAGAGAGCAAGATGCAGCAGGAACCAATTCTAGTAGAAAACAACAACCGCTTTGTGCTATTTCCGATTCAGCACAATGACATTTGGCAGTTTTACAAAAAAGCAGAGGCAAGTTTTTGGACGGCAGAGGAGATCGATTTGAGTCAGGATTTGACTGATTGGAAAAATTTAAGTGATGGGGAGCGTCATTTCATTTCTCATGTACTGGCATTTTTTGCTGCCAGTGATGGCATAGTAAATGAAAATCTGGCGGAGCATTTCGTCTCTGAAGTTCAATACACCGAAGCAAAATTCTTCTACGGCTTTCAGATCGCGATGGAAAACATTCACTCTGAAACCTATTCCCTCCTCATCGATACCTACATTAAAGACAACGCCGAGAGAGATCGTCTTTTGAATGCCATCGAGCACATCGTTTGTGTCAAAAGAAAAGCAGACTGGGCGTTGCGATGGATTGACAACGGAAACTTCCAGGAGCGTCTCATTGCTTTCGCCGCAGTTGAAGGGATTTTCTTTTCGGGATCTTTTTGTTCCATTTTCTGGATGAAAAAGCGTGGCCTGATGCCGGGTTTGACTTTTTCAAACGAATTAATCTCCAGAGACGAAGGATTACACTGCGACTTCGCATGTCATCTATATACCAAGCACGTAGTAAATCCACTTCCAAAAGAAACGGTTCGAGCGATTATCATGGATGCAGTAGCCATCGAGAAGGAATTTGTGACCGATGCACTACCCGTGCGCTTGATCGGAATGAACTCTGATTTGATGTGCCAGTACATAGAGTTCGTGGCAGACCGCCTTTTGATGGAGTTAGGCTGCGAAAAAGTCTGGAACAGCACCAATCCATTCGACTTCATGGATATGATATCCCTTCAGGGTAAGACCAACTTCTTTGAAAAGCGAGTGGGAGACTATCAGAAAGCCGGGGTCATGAAATCAACCGAAGTAGGCGAGTCATCAGCCCGTTTCTCCATCGAAGAAGACTTCTAATCACCCATTTTTCCATAATATCTAAAACCACCCGAGTATGCTTGTAATCAAACGCGACGGAAGAAGAGAATCCGTAAGATTCGACAAAATCACAGCCAGGATCGAGAACCTTTGCTATGAGCTTGACCCTAAATTTATTCAGCCTATTGAGGTTGCTAAAAAAGTAATTGATGGGCTATACGATGGAGTGACCACTTCAGAGTTGGATAATCTGGCTGCTGAAGTTTGTGCTTCCCTTACGGTAAGGCATCCTGATTACGCCATACTAGCAGCAAGAATTGCCATTTCGAATCTTCATAAAACAACGAGTCAGTCTTTCTCCAATACAATGAAAAGACTGTACACCTACGTCAATCCCAAAACTGGAGAAAATGCCCAGTTGATTGATACTGAAGTCTACGGCATCATTAAGAAGAATGCTGCACACCTTGATGAAGCCATTGATTACAAACGGGATTTTGGATACGATTATTTCGGATTCAAAACCCTCGAGAAAAGCTACCTGATCCGTCTAGACGGAAAAGTAGTGGAGCGTCCGCAACACATGCTCATGCGGGTAGCTGTAGGAATTCACAGAGAGGATATACCTTCTGTGATTGAGACTTACAATCTACTCTCAGAACGTTGGTTTACCCACGCAACGCCTACCCTTTTCAACGCGGGTACCCCTAAGCCACAACTTTCCTCCTGCTTTTTGTTGACGATGAAGGATGATAGCATTGATGGAATCTACGATACACTCAAGCAGTGCGCCAAAATCTCCCAGTCAGCCGGAGGTATTGGTCTTTCCATTCACCATGTGAGAGCAAAAGGAAGCTATATCAAAGGAACCAACGGAGTCTCCAATGGGATCGTGCCCATGTTGAGAAACTTTGACATGACCGCTCGCTATGTCGATCAGGGAGGAGGAAAAAGAAAGGGCAGCTTTGCTATTTATCTGGAACCTTGGCATGCTGACATCAAGGATTTCCTTGAGCTAAAGCGAAACCACGGAAAAGAGGAAATGAGAGCAAGAGACTTGTTCTATGCCCTGTGGATCCCTGATCTTTTCATGAAACGAGTGGAGCAAAATGAGGATTGGTCGTTATTCTGTCCAAATGAAGCTCCAGGCCTTTCTGATTGCCACGGAGAAGAATTCGAGCGATTATACGAAAAATACGAGCGGGAAGGCCGAGCAAGAGAGACCATCAAAGCACAAGAACTTTGGTTTGAAGTATTGGAATCTCAAATCGAGACAGGAACGCCATACATGCTGTACAAAGATTCCGCAAACAGAAAATCAAATCAGAAAAATCTCGGAACAATTAAGTCTTCTAACCTCTGTACAGAAATCATCGAATACACCGCACCTGATGAAGTTGCGGTTTGTAACTTGGCCTCTTTGGCCCTTCCTAAGTTCGTACAGACTGGCAAGGACGGCAAACTATACTTCGACCACGAGAAACTCTATGAGATCACCAAAGTGGCCACTAAGAACCTCAACAAGGTCATCGATGTGAACTACTATCCGGTAGAGGAAGCCAGAAGATCAAACTTCAGACATCGGCCTATTGGATTGGGTATCCAAGGTCTCGCTGATGCATTTATCATGCTCAGAATGCCATTTGACTCTCCAGAAGCTCGTGGTTTGAATGAGGATATTTTCGAGACCATTTATTTTGCGGCTGTCGAGACTTCCATGGAGCTTGCCAAAATTCAAGGCACCTATGAAACCTACGATGGAAGCCCTGCTTCTAAAGGCATTCTTCAGTTTGATATGTGGGGAGTTACTCCTAAGTCAGGCAGATGGAATTGGAGCGAATTGAAAGAGAAAGTGAAAAAGTACGGCATGAGAAACTCATTGCTCGTTGCTCCAATGCCGACTGCATCCACCTCTCAAATCCTGGGCAATAACGAGTGCTTTGAGCCCTATACTTCCAACCTTTACACGAGAAGGACTCTCTCAGGAGAGTTTATCATGGTCAATAAACACCTGATGAAAGACCTGATCAACCTTGGCTTGTGGAATGATAACATGCGAAATAGACTGATTTCCACCAATGGATCAGTGCTGAATGTTCCTGGAATCCCTCAAAACATCAAGGATCTATATAAGACCGTATGGGAAATCTCTCAAAAGGTAATTATAGATATGGCTGCAGATCGTGGTGCCTATATTTGTCAATCTCAGAGTATGAATATTTTCATGCAGGATCCCAATTTTGGCAAATTGACTTCAATGCATTTTTATGCATGGAAAAAAGGGCTAAAAACCGGTATGTATTACCTCAGATCACAGGCTGCCTCCGCAGCAATTAAATTTACTTTGGATAAATCCTCATTAGATCAAAAAGTTGAAAAAGTAAATGAAGTTGAATTGGCAAAAACACAAAAACAAGACGCAATAACCTGTTCGTTGGACGATCCGGAAGGCTGCGAAATGTGTGGAAGTTGAAATAAGTAATAAGTAGTTTGAAAAAAGCGGTTGATTAAATCAGTCGCTTTTTTCTTTTAATTCAAGAAAATGAAAAAGGAAACAATTGAATCGAGATTAAAAAATCTCACTGAAACCAGCGAAAGGCAATTTGGAATCATGACTCCCCAACATATGGTAGAGCATCTGATCCTCACTGTTAAACTTTCCTATGGCCGAATCAAAATTCCTGAGTTTGAGCCGAACGAAAAACAGCTGATGCAGAAGCAAGCTTTGATTTATTCAGAAATTCAATTTCCTAGAGGAGTGAGGGCTCCGGGTTTGGGTGAAGAATTATTAGAACTACGCTTTCCTGATTTAGAAACATCGAAATTACAGCTTTTGAAAAGTATAGAGGAATATGATTCTTTTTTCGAATCCAATCCAGAATCACAGACTATGCATCCCAGATTCGGAAAAATGACCTATGAAGAGTGGGAGCGTTTTCACAAGAAGCATTTTGAACATCACTTTGGCCAATTTGGGATTTAGCTTAATTGAAAAAATTAACTATCATCCGCAGTTAGTCCTTTGACCTATGTAAGAGGTTATATTCTCAAACTCCATTCAGAGTAATTACAAGATCGTATTTCTCCACGATAAAAATCAACAAACGCAAAAAAGCCTCTGGATTTCTCCGGAGGCTTTGAATAATGTGGCGGCGACCTACTCTCCCGGGTGTAACCCCAGTACCATCGGCGCTGCAGGGCTTAACTTCTCTGTTCGGGATGGGAAGAGGTGGGACCCCTGCGCTAGGCCGCCTAAATTGGAAGACTTAAGTAGCTAGGATCAAGTATCAGGATTTTCCATTCCTTGTCTAACTTCTTGCGTCTAATGTCTTATGTCTTTAACATATCTGGTAGAAACTGTAACAAAACTGTAGCGTAAGCTTTTGGGCAATTAGTACTGCTCAGCTATGCCATCACTGACTTTACACCTGCAGCCTATCGACCTCATCGTCTCTGAGGGCCCTATTTGGAAGTCTCATCTTGAGGGGAGTTTCGCACTTAGATGCTTTCAGCGCTTATCTCTTCCCGACGTAGCTACCCGGCAATGCAATTGGCATCACAACCGGTACACCAGCGGTCAGTCCAACCCGGTCCTCTCGTACTAAGGTCAGGTCCTCGCAAACTTCCCACGCCCGCAACAGATAGGGA
>NZ_FNVR01000013.1:82967-102242 GCF_900108085.1 Algoriphagus boritolerans DSM 17298 = JCM 18970 | reverse complement strand
TCATTCTTCATTCAACATTCCAATCCTCCTCGGCACCAACTTCCCCTTCCTCACCATACCACTGCGCCGAGGTCAATGGCCTTTCGATCTTTTTTTACCTTGGGTTCCGCTAGCGCTCCACCCAAGGCTACCAACCTGGCGTACCTACGGCACGCTTTCGTCTCAACCATGATTTGACTACGCACACCTTAGCAAATAACAAGAATTTCATTAGAAAGGAATTAGATTTTTTTAATTTCAAATCCTATGACGGGAAGTACATCTTATGAAATAAGTATACTTAATTCGGATTCCGAACATTATCTATATGGTTTTGCTACTCCAAGCGGTAATTTCAAAATTGTGGAGCATTCGCTTATCGAAACAAGAGATGAGAGAAAAGTATACAACTTGGGTTTCGGAGATTTTAATGCCGAAACTGGACAGGTGATTGATGACGAGGTGTTTAATAGAGGAGATGGGAGAATTATCCTCAATACTGTCTTATCAACAATACCGCTTTTCTTCGATCAAAACCCAAGTGACGCGCTTATCGTGCAAGGAAGTGATAGTCGTGATGACTTTCCAGATAAATGTCGACTTACCTGTAGAAAAAGCTGTACTGAAAGATGTAAGAAACAACATCAACGAATTAGAATTTACTGTAAATTCTTGGATAAAAATTTTAATAGCTTAGTAAAAACTTATATTTTCTTCGGGCTATCTGAATCAAAAACGCTTGATTTTGAACAGTATATACCAGGTAAGGAATATAAAAGTGTTTTGATTTATAAAAAAAAGTAATCAGTTTTGAATCGCTTTTAAACGGATAAGAAACATGGAGAAAAAGAATAAAGACCAAGTAGTAGTTAAAAGCAGCATTAAGGCTAAAAAAGAGCTGCAAAAAATTGGAGCATCCCTGAAAGGTAAGGAGCTTTTTAAGCAAAAAGTGGACAACGCGAAGAAAATCCTAGCGAGTATTAAGTCATTGCCTGTTTGATTGTATTTACTTGCATCGAACTCTAAAGAAAGTTAATGATTTCTCTAGCGCATTCGAAAGACTTGCACTTTTTTTATTTTGAAAATAATTGGCCCTTTTTTCAACTCTTTATCAAATGAATTTCCATCCAAATTCCCCATTCCTTATTCAACATTCAACTCCTCCTCGGCACCAACTTCCCCTTCCTCACCATACCACTGCGCCGAGGTCAATGGCCTTTTAATCTTTTTTTACCTTGGGTTTCGCTAACGCTCCACCCAAGGCTACCAACCTGGCGAACCTACGGCACGCTTTCGTTGTAATCCAACTAGCCTATCGCCTCATATCTGATTACCATTCCAGATTTGCCCGGTTCTTAAATTTCTCTCATTTTTCGAACCAAGCTGTTCAATTTGCCCGCTGCGCAAGCTCCCTCTCCTCAAGGAGAGGGCTGGGGAGAGGTTGAAAAAAAGGCACTGCCTCCTCGTAGAAGTAAAATTAAATATCCATCAGGCTCACCACATCTTTCTTCAAATTGGACCCCAAAGTTCAATTTGCTCGCTGCGCAAGCTCCCTCTCCTCAAGGAGAGGGCTGGGGAGAGGTAGACCAAGGCAGGTTCCCAATGCCCCACTGGCGCCAGTCTTCAGACTGGTGCCTTCCTATATGCAGTCTTCAGACTGCCCCTACTATTTTCAGGGATTTGCAATCCCGAAAACCACCGCGATTAGTGTACAATATCGAGGGCTTATCATCAGATTTTTTATCCAGCAAATCCTTTCCATTGCGCTGGCAGTGACAGCTCTTTCCAAATGAGCATCCTGAGCCAGCGCTGTCTCCCGTTTTCGTTTTTACCCCGGGTTGTCACCCGGGGTTATGAATAATTTGACCCATTCTGGGTCATGACCTCTAATTCAGCTTTTCCGCCGCCGTGCGTTTCGTCAAGCACGGCTGTTTTTTGGCTCTTGGGGTCCCGATTTTATCCGGATGCAATCAAGAAGGCCTTCCATAGACTTTGCAATCCGAATCCTAACTTTTGAGGTTTTTTCCCTTACCCTTGCACCCATTGCTGCCGGAAAATCAGCCCGAATTCTATAACCTACAAAACATCCTTACTAAAAAAGGAGCTCTTGAGCTCCTTTTTTAGTTTAAAATCAACTAGTATCGAAAACGGAATTTGCAAAGTAGTTACCCGGCGATGTGATCGTTTTTCATATCTTTTGGAGTTGGTTTACTTGTTCTATCCAAGGCTTTCTGAAAAGTATAGGTTTGATTTACAAATCAATATCCTCTAATTTTTTCAATTCGTTTTCCATTTCAAATTAGAAACGACCTTATTTGCAAATTCAAGTTTTTCCGGAAAAAGTACCTTTTTTGAAGATTCGCTCAAGGAGGAAACCTTTCGGATTTTTACCCCTAGCTTTTCTGCTCCTTCTAACTTTTGGTTTTCCATTTGAACCTTTATCACTTCCCCTCTTTTCCTTCAAGCTTTATATCCTGGCAGACATAATCCAGCAACTTGCATGGATCTTCATCAATAGCTTTGGCAATTAGGTAAAGCTCTGCGGCTGTAAGTTTGGTTTTGGGATTAATTGTCAGCTCGCTTAATCTGGGTGAACTCAACCCTGTTTTTCTAGCTACTTCTGATTTATTGATTGATTTTCTTTGAAATACTTCACCTAATCGAGTCATTTTCTGTCTTTCTTTATACTAAGGTATAAAAACTTTAAAAAATTAAAGATAATCTAAAATAAATATTTTTGAAATTTAGAAAATCTTTACATATTTACAGAAAATCTTATAGTTTTATGGAAAGAAACAAAGGTGACACGGAGGAAAAGCCCATTCCAATCCTTATTCCAGAGGAAGAAGCCCAGCGATTTCGAATTGCTTTAATTAGACTTTTGGAGAGGATTGAGGTTCAGGCAAGCGATCAGGTACAGCTGGATGACATCAAGGAAGTCTTTAAGCTGTTAGAGCATTTTTCAAAACAAGATTAGTCTATGAAAAAACTTGGTATTACATACAGCTTCTTATTGGTCCCCAAGAATTTTGGGCTGAATGGAGTGGGTAAATTGATACCAGTCTTTTCAGATTGTGTTATTTTGAATGAAGACCGAAGGGAACTGACGGGATACGACCGCCTATTTCCTCTGAAACCTAAGAACCCTATTTGAACACCTTTTTTTCTCCCTGATTGCCTCGCCTCGGCGAGCGACCACTATTGATCAGGGAGTGACGCAAAACCCGATGTACACGGGAAATCCTCAAACCTATTTTGTTTGCCGCCTTTTCAGAAGGCATGGTGGAAATGTTTATTTCCTTGTTGTACGAAGTACTAAGTACCATAACTAATGTACAAAGTACTAAGTGCCATGTACCAAGATATTTGGAAAACGGACTGAAATCCGAAATCCGCAATTTCAAATTCACCTGAAATGAAAGTACTGTTCAACATTATCAATCCTATGGGAGTCCAGGTCTCCTTCAAGCAGATTCAAAAGAACCTGATTAAAAACCCTACCTGAATTTCTTTTTTCCGATAAAGAGGATGCGCAGCCTCGAGCAGATCGGTTACCATTCACTCACGTCAGCAAGCTTAGAATAGCTGGTCGCGCTGATAATTCATTCTATTTATTCATTAGTTGTATTGACTTGACTCATACGGAGGCAGGGAGGAAGAGTATTGGGTAAATTCTTGAGATATGCTTCGCGAGATACTTGTTGAGATACGCTTCGCGAGATAGGGGAGCGCAATTGGTTCGAATCTCTAAAATCTCAATTTGAGATTTTGGAAGTTCAGAATAAATCTAGCAGTAGCTAAATATCTCACTCCGAGGTACGAGGAGTGTATTTTGCGCAAGCCTATTTCGCATTAGCGTATCTCAGCATAGCTATTATCTCGCGACCGAAGGGAGCTTATCTCGCGTCAGCATATTTCGCGCTAGCGTATTTCTCTTCACTCTTCCAGTCAATCCGACTACTAACCACATCAAAGCATGAAAAATTTTCTACTCACATGCTTCCTGGCATTGCTATGTCTGAAAATTGCGGACTTTCTGGTTTCAATACCATTGAAATTCCTCCTTGTCCGACTTAGAAACGCCACAGTTGGGAAGCCTATTTCGCCCGACGGAGGAGGGCATATCTCGCCCAAGCGTATTTCGTCCCGATTTCCCGGGACTTATCTCATCCACTTCAATTACTAAAGAAATGAACACACTACTACTTATTCTACTTCTTGGTTGGAGTATAGAAATCCCATCGAGCAAAGTTGCCGATTCACCCGGGGCTGAACTTCTTAATAGGTCAGATAGCCCCCATAGGGGAGGAGCAATCCTTCCCGATACTTTCCTTAAGTATCCGAATGGAGCAGAAGTCTCAATGCTTCCACTACACAGCAGTGGACTGTCGACCGTCGACGGTGGACCTATTCTTCGGCCTCCCGTCTTCAGTCTTCCATCTCAGATTGATTTTGGTTTAGTTGATCAGCACCTTGATCCGGGTGCAGGGGAGGGGTCTTCCAGTCTCCAACCCGCCCCGGTCACGGTCTCCGCTCCTAATTATAAGACTGCCACGTCGCTCTCAGGAGCTCCTCGCAGTGAAGATAACAGACAATTGTCTGCCGTGACGGATCCAACTCCCCAACTTTCATTAGAGTTGAGTGGAGATGAAGGTTCCAAACTTGCACCTGACAGCCGTGGACCGTCGACGGTGGACCGTGGACCCAAGTACGAGACTGCTTCGCTCCCTACTTCCACTTCCGCCACAGCGGGCAGGCGCAGTGACGTCTCAAGTCTTGCTTCTTGTGTCTTGCATCTTGCTTCTTCAACTCCCGCCCCTCCCGAAAGCTATCAGGATCCAGTCACGGTCACGGACACTTTGAAAATCCCGAATGCCTACATCTATGGTGAAGTGGTCTCATTTACTCCAAACGATACGGCATACATCACAGTATGGCAAAGGTTCATTCACGAAAAACAATGGAATCCAGCACCGGTCCAAAAGAAATTCCCTCTCCAAATAGGTAACCTGTTTGAAGGGTCTTACGGAAAGCGTGTTTTCGAATTGTCACTTCCTGTCGATGATTCCGTATCTGTTTTTTCCCTGAGTCTTGACAGATATCCTATTCTGGAAAACTACCTGCTTGAAGCAGGAGACAGCATCAAAGTTTTGATAGACTTAAGAAAAGGTCAGACGCTGTTTGTTGGACCTACCGGTGCTAAGTACCAAGCTCAGCATTTAATCTATCAATTGCTGGAAGCCACTCGGCAGGATCAGAATCCGGTAATGGTGTCCACACCTGCGGGCGTGGAGCGGATGGTTGCCAGTAATACAGAAATGTACCAAAAGGCAATACATCAAACATCTTCCCTTCGGAAAAGCCTGCGGTTTATCCAGACCAGAGCTGATTCCCTACATCAACTGAGCAGCCAAAAAGTTGATTTTTCTTTCCAGCATCCAGCCTGGGCTTTGTATGAGTCGCAAAAACAAATCATGGGTGCTCAGTTTGCACAGATCATTCCTTCGAGGATTGTTGGCCATCAGCTGCTTCCGTTTTTTCGGTCTGCAAGATCTTACGCGGATTTGGGCCAACCGGTATTTGAGCAGCTGCCAACGCAGGTCGCCTCATTGTTGCAGGTACAGGAACGCTATGGTTGGGATGCCCGTGCTCCCGAACTTATCGAGCTCCTTTTGCACGAACGGTACCTAATGGCCTTGCAGGAAAACACAAAACTGTTCCCCCAATTTGATCAGATAGACTCAGATATTCGGGATAGGCTGTATGCCCGATACCTGATCAGCAATATCGAACATCGGGCAATGAGTCAGGAAGCCTTTGAGCATGCTGCCAATACAGTCACCACTCCATGGATCAGGGAGCTGATCACCCAAATGCAAAAGCATCTGGTGGTCGGTGCCGATCTGAGTTCACATACTTTTATCGGATTTGAAGGGAATCCCGTCGCGATAAAAGACTTTGAAGGTAAACTTGTCTTGATCAGCTTTTGGCTTTCGGGATGTGTTTACAGTGAGGCAGAATTTGAAAAAGTAATCCTTCCAACCCAAGAACACTTTAAGGATAATGAGGAGGTGGTTTTCTTATCTGCCTCTGCCGATCCCCGTCATTCGGTCTGGAAAAGCACAGTTGAAAGCGGAGAGCTTACCTCCGAATATTCACTTTCGGTCTATGCAGGACCTGAAAATCCCATGATTCGG
The DNA here is from genome assembly GCF_900108085.1 of Algoriphagus boritolerans DSM 17298 = JCM 18970. Taxonomy (GTDB): domain Bacteria; phylum Bacteroidota; class Bacteroidia; order Cytophagales; family Cyclobacteriaceae; genus Algoriphagus; species Algoriphagus boritolerans. Next base: position 96,066 of record NZ_FNVR01000013.1, on the reverse strand, counting down.
GGAATGGGAATCCGTAGCTACCCAAGAAAAGTCCTTCTCGATACAGCCGGCCGGCTTTTGGGGTTCCAGGAACTTCCCAGAAATGCAGAGGATTTGATCCGGCTCATCGAGCAAAAGCTTACATCCGTTCATCCAACCATAACACACATCCAATGAAAATTTTCTATACCCTACTTCTTTATCTGGGACTGGCGATTACGCCTTTGATAGCCCAGACCTCCTATACTGTTTCCGGTGTGGTCACCAGCGAACAGGATAATACTACCCTTCCGGGAGTCAGTGTCCTGATAAAGGGCAGTACCACCGGGACTGTGACCGATGAAACCGGGCGATACAAACTTTCCATTACGACTGAATCGGCAACGCTGGTTTTTTCTTACCTGGGATTTACGACGAAAGAGGTCTCATTGAATTCAAGTAGATCAGAAATTGATGTGTCTCTGGCGCCACTGGACATGGAGCTGAGTCAGGTGGAAGTATTGGCCACAGGCTATCAGGAGATTCCTAGAGAGCGGGCAAATGGTTCATTTGTAGGCATAGACAAGGAATTGGTCAACAGGCGGGTGAGCACCGGAATTCTTGAGCGCTTGGAAGACGTGACCCCGGGATTAATATTCAACAGGGAAGGCGATGAATTTGAGGCAATTAGCATCCGTGGCAGATCCACCATTTATGCCAATGCTCAGCCCTTGATCGTGGTGGATAATTTTCCTTACGATGGTCCCATCGAAAACATCAATCCCAACGATGTAGAAAGTATGACAGTGCTCAAAGATGCTGCTGCCGCTTCCATTTGGGGAGCAAGGGCAGGAAATGGGGTGATTGTCATCACGACCAAGCGGGCAAAAGCAGGCCAAAGTTTCCGCGTTTCATTTAATGCCAATACCACGGTGGCTGAAAAGCCGGACCTTTTTTACAATCCCAAAATGGAAGTGTCCTCGCTGGTTGACCTACACCGGGAGTTGTTTGAGCGTGGAAATTTCAATTCAAATATTAACTCAAACAACAAACCACGGGTAGCACCGGCAGTAGAAGTACTGTTGAAAGCCAGAAATGGTGAAATAAGCCAGTCAGAAGCTGATCAGTTGCTTGAAGGTTTTAAAAGCCGTGACTTCAGAAATGACCTCGACCGCTATTTTTATCAGCCTTCTGTCAATCAGCAATACGCGCTGAACCTATCAGGTTCGGGAAATGTGCATCAGTATAATTTTGCGCTGGGCTACGATGCCAACAGCAGCGAGGTGGTGGGGAATTCAAACAACAGAATTACCCTCACTCAAAATAATCAATGGAAGCTACTGGAAAACAGGCTCGAACTGGGTGCAGGAATTTATTGGGTTCAAAGTAACAACAACACTACGACCGACCTCGCTCAGGGATGGATTTATGACCGAATGACCGATGAAGAAGGGAATCCACTTGCCATCAGTCGATCCTATTCAGACCGCTACATAAACAGCATCGAAGCAGAGAGAGCTGACTTATTGAATTGGCGTTATGTACCGCTGGACGAAATCGGTTTGCTCGACAATCGTAGCAGGACCAATGACCTTCGACTGAATGCAAATATTGGTTATCAGCTGTTTCCGGGATTCAAAGCAGAGGTTCGATACCAATACTGGAATAATCAAGTTGAAACAAGAAATCATTCCCCACAGGAAACATTTTTTGTGAGGGACCTGATCAATCAGTTTTCGGAATTTGATCAGGCAGGATTGCTCACCCGAAGGATACCTTTGGGCGGTATTTTGGATCACAGCACGGGTAGGGGAGATAGCCATTCCCTTCGGGCGATGCTCAGCTATGAAAAGTTGACAAAAACTGGGAATAGAATTAATGCCATCGGTGGATATGAGATCAAATCACTCACTTCCTATCAGGATGCGATGCGATATTTTGGCTACGATGACCAATTAGGACTCAGCAGTGCGGTGGATCCGACGACCAGATTCCGTCGTTTGTATAATAATGCCCTAGCCACCATACCCGCAAATCAATCGCACAGGGGAAACACTGATCGGTTTATATCCTACTTTGCCAATGCCTCCTATCAGATTGATACCCGCTTCAATTTTTCAGCCAGCACTAGAAAAGATCAATCCAATCTCTTTGGAGTCAATGCCAATCAACGGGGAGTTCCGCTTTGGTCTATTGGTGGGGGATATACAATTTCAGAAGAGAAATGGTATCGATTTGATGCCTTGCCCTATTTAAGGTTGAGGATGACTTATGGCTACAATGGTAATTTTGATAACCGGGTTTCAGCCTTTACCACTGCGCGATACTCTATTTCTCCTTCCTCTACTATCCCAAATCTTCCTATTGCAGCGATCATGAGTCCACCCAATCCCAACTTGGGCTGGGAAAAAATCAGGAATATCAACCTGGGATTAGACTTTGGATCAAAGAATGGCAAGATCTCCGGGACCTTTGAATTTTACCAGAAAAACGGGGAGGATCTGATTGGGGACATTGAAGTTCCAGCCTCTACAGGATTTTTCAATTTCCGGGGAAATTTTGCCAATACCTCGACAGTAGGGTATGATTTGAATCTCAATGCCCTAATCATAGACAAGGGGGTAAAATGGCGAACTGATTTCTTCTGGAGTTTTGTGAAGGAAAAAGTAACCCGATATGATTTTACTCTGCCTCCGGCCAACTTCTTCAATACCTCAGGGATAAACCCTTATGTCGGTAGGCCGCTTTTTGGTGTTTATGGTTATCCATGGGCAGGGCTTAATCCTGAAAACGGGAATCCTATGGGATTTCTGGATGGCATTCCGAGTGAGGACCATCGGGGTATCCTTACTTCCATCACTCCTGAGACACTACATTATGCCGGGCCGGGTCGTCCGGTTCATTTTGGTTCCTTACGAAATACGGTATCCTGGAAGGGATTTGAGTTCTCTGCCAATATCAGTTTCAGATTGGGATATTATTACAGAAGATCTTCGGTAAGCTATAACAACATTCTCACAGGGACTTTTGAGCATGCTGACTATGAGCGGAGATGGAGGGAAATGGGCGACGAAATGGTAACCTCAGTACCTTCCATGCCGTCGGTACCAAATTCTTTTCGGGATGCATTTTACCTCAACTCCGAAGTCCTTATAGAAAAAGGAGATCACATCAGGCTTCAGGATATACGCCTGGCTTATTCCTTTCAGGAAAGTGGTCTTGCGGGCGGTATTTTCCGGAACCTGTCCCTGTATTCCTATGTCAATAATTTGGGAATCCTGTGGAAAGCCACAAAGGATGAGTTGGATCCGGATTTCAGAACGACCCTACCAAAGCGCTCCATCGCATTTGGAGTGAATTGGAATTTCTAATCACAACAAGTTTAAAAAGGTGTTAAAAATTAAAGATACAATAAGATGAATCAATTTATAAAAGTACTCTTTGTCCTGTATTGCTTTGTAGGCATATCAGGATGTGAAGGTTTTTTGGATGAAAAGCCGAGCAAAAGTTTAGTGGTTCCTGATACGTTGGAGGATATTCAGGCGCTTTTGGATGGCGATGCTTTAATGAATATTGATGCGTTTACGCTCTTTCTCCAGTCTGACGATTTTGAATTGGAAGCACCGGGTGTAGCGCAACTTATCGATTGGCAGCGGAACGCGGTATTTTGGAAAGGGGAAATAGACAGTCCTACCGGTGTTACTGCTGAGTATTTTAATATTTATAGAAAAATATTTGTAGCACATTTCGCAATAGAAGAATTGGAGAAATTCTCTACCGGTAAAAGCCAAATAAAAGATGATTTGATGGGCCAGGCTTTGTTTTACAGAGCTTATGGTTACTTCACCCTTGCTCAACTCTTTATGCCGGACTATAGCAAGGGAAAGGATATGGATGTAGGAATACTTCCATTGCGGTCTGTATCCCAGTTGGATGTAGCTGTTCCTCTGGCAGCGGTTTCACAAATTTATTCCGAAATCGTAAAGAATCTTGAGCAGGCGCTGACACTTCTGCCAGACAAAGCCAAATACCAAACGAGACCGTCTAAAGTGGCAACTCATGGATTATTAAGTCGTGTGAACCTGGCTATGGGGGATTATGATAAAGCACTGGTAAATGCCCTTGCCGCATTGAATATCCAATCAGAATTAATGGATTACAATTCGATAGATCCGGTAAATACTTATCCGATACCGTTTCTGAATGAAGAAATTGTATTCAACGGAATTCAAAGCGCATACTCTTTCTCATTTTCCACTAACCTTCTGGTAAATTCTGAAATCTATCAAAGTTATGATTCCATGGATTTAAGGAAGGTCCTTTATTTTACGATCAACAGAGATGGATTACCCAATTTCACAGGAAGTTACAATGGGAATTTTGAGTTGTTTTCTGGGATTGCTGTGGATGAACTTATACTTACAGCTGCTGAGTGTTTGGTAAGAGCGGGTGAGGTCCAGAAAGGGATGGAATATTTAAACAGACTTTTGGAGACCAGGTGGGTCACGGGATCATTTGTTCCGTTTGAGACATCATCTTCTCAAGAGGCATTGGAAATTATCTTGTTTGAAAGGAGAAAAAGTTTGTTGTTTAGGAGTACAAGATGGTTGGATCTGAGACGCTTGAGCAATGAACCCTCATTTCATAAACCAATGGCCAGAGAAGCCGGTGGATTCAGTGGTAAATTGGATTTAAGTCAGACGGCATATGCTTTGAAAATTCCCGCCAGAGAATTGGATTTTGAAGGAGCTGGGCAATAAAAAAGAGGGGCGAAAAATGCCCCTCTTTTACCTGATTGCCTGATGCAAATTCTATTTATTACACTTCTGTCAATTTGCTTGCATGAATTACATTGAGTTCCTTTCCACTGTCATTTAGTGGGTCGATAGGCATTCCAAATTGATTTGGAGCATCCACTCTACAGTTTCTGGAAGGATTGGATTCACAGGAATAAGTATCCGGGGCAGGATCTACACCTGTGAGGTCATACCAGATTCCAGTGGTCGGGTCTTGACCATATTGCTGGACTGGAAGAGCTGCGTAAACGCAAAAGCGGCTACAGCAGCCAAGGCGAAAACACCGCCTCGTACGAGATTTAACACTGATTTTTCCATAATTTTGGTTTGTTGATTTAAGTAAAATTTTATTCAACTCCGGTCGCTTGGTGTGATGCTGCAAGACCTATTGCAGCTTTACCCATTCCGAGAGGGGCGGCCGGATTTACACTGATCCGCGCGTATCAGGTAGTACCCCCTGCCGTTGTCCGGCAACCACCTGGTGGCTTCACGGCCCGTGTTGTTTTTTCTTCTTAGCGATTACCTGCTCCCGGCATTTGCGTTTGCAACGTTTGCCTGGCTTGTATTTTTAATATTCCTTTTTCTTTGCGCTGGCATCGGCATCCTAGTTCTATTGGACATCCTGCGCCAGCGCTTGTTCCGGTTTACATCCTTTTCCCCGGGTTCACACCCGGGGTTATGAATAATTTGACCCATTCTGGGTCATGACTTCCAATTCAGCTTTTCTGCCGTTATGAGTGTCTCTACTCAAGCCATTATCCATTCAATTTTTCAATTCCTGCACTGAGCTTGTCGAAGTATTCACCAATTAATCTATTCAACTTCCCTTAATCCAATCTTCCCTACCTCCTAACCCCCATACTTCCTTACCTCCCAATCTCCCAACTTCTCCATCCCACCACCGAAATTCCCAAAAACACCAGATTCAAAATCAAATGCTGTCCCCAAGTCAGGGAAGAAATAATTTCCCCACAGGTACATGGCATCCTTTCTGTAAAACCCAACCAAACCCAAGCGACATATCCGGTGAAAGCAGACATAAGGATTATACTTAATATAAATCCTGATCTTCGAAATGATGGAATCAAGAGAGTAATGGTGGCTACAAATTCAATAACTGGAAGCCCATATAGTAATGCTTCTGTTGCTATGCTGGGAAACCATTGATTATATAAAGAGAATCTAGTCTCATTCCAATTATACAATTTGCTAATAGCAGTATAAGCAAAGAGGAAAGCCAATACCAATGATGAGATTTCTTGAAGAAGCAATCTTGTGTTTACATTATTTTGAATCAACCTAATTTTTTCTACCATAATCATTCGGTTTTAAGTTTGAATTTTTGTTTTAATATGCATGCCTTTTAGGAAAAGCTCCCACCCAGATCAGACGGACATAGGTGATAAATACCGTCAGTAAACTGCCCATGTATGCCCACCAACGGGACGCTGAAATGAGTAGGAGCAGGGCGAGTAGCAACTCTACTACGGAGACGGCATAGGCCAGAATTTCTTCAAGTACATTCGGCATGGGCTGATTCTTTAATTCCCTGCAGCTCTCCTGAAACCTGATTAGCTTATCTAATCCTGTATAGGTCCAATGGATGAGTAAAATAAAACTTGGCAGAATTTTCATTTGGATTGTTTCAGTCATTGGACGAAATCTAGCCGTCAAAAACTCTTTCTGCTACGTCAATTGTCGGTTTTAGGCTTTTGATACCTTTTAAACCGACATTTGTCGGTTTTTTCACTTAATTCCTTAAAAATTCTCCCCTAAATTTTGAAAAGTTGATTTCTACAAATTAGATTAACATTGTAAATTTAGTTTGAAAGTTCTGATTGACTGCTTTTTCACCCCGTTGAGACCGATTCTTTTAATTAAATATATAAGTCTAATGGAACAGGATTATACTTCTTTAATGATCAGGGACTATGATCAACTAGTGAAGCTTCCAAAAGAAGCCTATGATTTGGTGATTCCAAATTTAATTTTGGTAAACCTAAAGAGAGGAACCGTGATTAAAAGTCAGGGTCAAGTAGATCGAGTTAGCAGGTACCTATGTGAGGGTTTTATTGGAACGTACAGGTTTCAAGATTCAGAGCAGAAGTTGTTCACTATCTATAAGAAAACTGATACTGTATTTGATGAAACATCATTTAGATCCGGTCTACCTAGTGAAACAGTGCTAAAATCGATTTCAGATGTGGTTTTCTTGGAATATTCCGTCGATTCCGAAAGTAAATTATTACAGGAGCACCCTTCTTTTACAATTCTAGCACATAAAGTGGCACACAGAATTACGGAAAGGAACAGCAAGGTTCATTCTATAGCTAAATTGGGACTCGAAAAAGGATATGAGATTCTGATGAAGGAATTTCCCGGACTGGAGGCTCATATTACAAATCTCGATATAGGATCGTTCTTTGGTGTTTCTACGCGAACAGCTGAGAGATGGAAGCATAACTTAAAAGGAAAAGGTCATGACTAGCCTTCAATTTCCTGCAGCTCTCCATATGCAAACGGCCTCTTTGGACACCAAAGTCCTCCGTTGGGCATGGTCAGCAGGATTATTTGAGACGCATGCTGAACTTGAGCGCTGCCGTATTCAGAAGATCAACTGGTTTGCCGGTTACCTATTTCCAGAAGAGAGCGAAAAAAGAATGGAGTTTATTATGCGGTTTTTTCTCTGCCTGTTTCTCTTGGATGACTTATTGGACCATGTATCGGAGCAGGAAGGCTTTAACTTTCTTCGTAGGCTGATGCTCATGTCTTCTCATTCAGAATCGCCCCGCCTACATGCATTGGGTTCAGCATTGCTCCTTACACATGAATCATTGGGGAAACTCGGCCCCACTGAACAATGGAAAAGGGAGTGGATTGAAACTTGGACCCACTATATCGCTGGACTACTCTGGGAAATGAAAAACAAATCCTGGAGTCAAATGCCCAGCTTGGAAGATTACCGATTCTATCGGCCTTTGAGTTCGGGAGCTTTTTTGGCTATTCACCTTTTAAGGCCATCTGTTTACCCCAATGCCTGTGAGGCCGGACTGTTGGAACTTGCTATCGCAAGACTGATATGCCTTTCCAATGATTTGGTGTCCTTCGAAAAGGAATCTTCCATTGGTGACTTCCACAATGAACTGATAATTCTAAGGTCTGAATTGGGTGATAAAGTGCAGGCCTGGGCATCGATGGAAATTCGCTCCGTACAAAAACGGATCCATCTACTGGCAAGGGGTGTCGCTTCCCAGTCAACTGCCTGCAGAACTTGGGTCGAGTGTCTTTTTTTGCTGGTTGGAGGTTGCTTGGCCTGGTCTGATGAAACCAGTCGGTATGTGTCCTATGTCAATGGAACATTAAGACCCAATTAAATGGAAGGAGGGAAATCATGCTCAGAAAACGCTGTGTCATCTACCCTAAAGACATTCAGGTCATCACCGGAAGAAGTGAGCGCTATTGCCATTCCATGATCAAGAAAATCAAGAAATTCTATGGAAAAGGGGATCATCAATTCATCACCCAAGAAGAATTTGCTGACTTCTCTGGAATACCGATAGAGCAAGTTTCGAAATATATCTACTAAGGATCGCAATCACATCACTAAATCCAAGTCTGTTTTTTCCTTCTTAGACCTAATTCAACTAAGCACATCCGGAGTGAATTCAAGGTACTTGAAGCATATCATGAAGGTATCATCTTTGACTCTTCTTTGACTCTTCTTCGACTCATGCCTGACTTTTGCCAAGAATTGATCCGGATAAAAGCCAACTTAAAGACAACATTCACAACCATTTCTATACCTAAACCTGCGATTTATGGCAATTTCAATTGAAAATTTCATGGGAAAAGCATCAGGAAAGCTGGGCAACCTGATCATCTATCAGCGAAACGGAAAAGTTTGCTTTCGCTCCAAACCCAAAAAATCAAAAGTCCCCCCGTCTGATAGGCAAATTTATCAACGGAAAGCATTTTCACAGGCATCTACCTTTTTGGCCCCGATCCGTTCCGAACTTGAATTTGGGTTTTCGGGGATAACAGGTGATAAATCCAAACGATATGGAAAGGCTCAATCCCTGGCAGTTAAGAAGGCCACGCTTTCCGATAATGGGGAACCCGTCCTGGACCCCGAAAAAATTCAAACCTCGATTGGAGATCTGTTGCCTCTCGAAGACGGTCGGGTCTTATGGGAAAATGCCAATACGATTCAATTGACCTGGAGACCTAACGCCTTTGAGGGAAATGGAAGAGAAAGTGATCAGATTTTTTATTTGGCCTACGACCCGGAGGCTCAACAAAAATGGGCTGTGTTGGAAGGTGTCTATCGAAAAGCTGGTAGTATGACCATTCAATTCCCATGGTCAGGACCCTTGGAGGGTAAATTCTATCATTTCGTATCCTTTTATACCAAGAGAAAAGGGCAGATTGAGTTTTCGGATTCGGTTTGTTTGGGGAGAGTCTAAAGTTCAGATTTAAGTGTTAGATGGACTAACCAGATTGGATATTTTCAGAATTTCTTTCCTTGGGAAAATTCCCAAAAAAGGAAAAATCATTTAGTAATTTATCGAATTGTTGTAGAGTTTTCAATGAAAAGCACGTGTAAAGTTGAAATCGTTTTAACTTTATTCTTAATTATTATGAAAAAGAAAATCCTTCTATTGAGTTTGTTGGCCATTGCGTTCTTCTCCTGTGATAAAGAAAATGATACTCCGGCCTTATTTTTTGAGGGTACCTATCAATTGAGTAGGTCAGATGAAGCAGAAAGGCCATATTTTTTTAAAGTAATGACATTCTCTATGGCTGGCGAGGTATTAATTGAAAATTTTGTACTTGGAGTGGATTCTGATGAACCCTGTTTACAATCGTATGATGAAGGTACTTATCGCTTAGTCGGAGAGGCTTTTAAATTGACGCTTAGTTCCTCCTTTGGACCAGATCCGGCTGCTTTTGAAATTACGCAAGGCTGTGTACCTAAAGAAAGTTTGGTGAACACCCTAAATACCGGCAATATGGAAAGAAATGGCAGGTTGATTTTTGGAGATTCAAAAGAGAGTTTCTCACTTGCATACGAGTGCAAGGATATGCTAAATACAAATAGTATCTGTTTGGGTCCCCAGACCTATGAAAAGATAAATTGACACAGAAGATTCTAATTGAATACCTTTTAAAAATCAAGCATAAAAGCGTTTTCCGTAAAAAGCCTCCTATATCATTGCGATGGCACTAGACTCATTTTCCAAATTAAGAATTGGTCCAGCCCTGATGACGTTTATTCCAATTTTTTTAACACAGCTTTAAAAAGCTGGGTTAGCAAAGATCCTGCCTTCAGCATTTTAACCCAATCAAAAGCCCAATGGGTAAAGCGTCATTGGTTGAATTTTCTAACAAGCCCCATTTTACATCAACAAATTTCCTGAAAGATTTCTACCTAATCGGCGAAGGAAGGGCCCTGCAGGATTTACGGTTTTTGGTGCTGTGGAAAACCGTTAAAAAAACAGGTTAGCTTCCGAGGGGACAAGTCATTAATAAAATGCCCAGTGGGCATTTTTAGACTTGGGCAAGGTTGAAGGGTAGGGAGATCCACCTGTTTTTAGGTTTGGAGCAGCGCCAAAAATCCAATCGCCCACACCTAAATGATCAGCAGAAAACACCACCGATTGGAAGTAAAGACTTGGGCCCTTGGTTTTTGGTTACTTTTTGCTTCAAAAAGTGACGAAGAAAAAAATATCCAAAGCATCAAATCCAGCCAAGGTGGACAAATTACCAGAATTATCAAAACAAACATCCTATTCCATTGTGCTGGGATCAGCACTCTTTTACAAATCAACTTACCCGGCTAGCGCTGTCTTCCCCGCACATTTTTACCCCGGGTGGCAACCCGGGGTTATTAAAAAGTTCGAACACTCCGTGGTCAGTTCCATCAAAATTTCCCACTAGTCAAACCCCCTGTTTTCTTGCAAATGTTCACTAGGAGGGCGCGGTGGCTGACGCAAAAGCGGGCCGGCGTTCGGGCTTGAGGGCTGAAGCTTTCTTGCGTCTTGATTTTTTTTCTTGTCCGCCGTGGCGGAGTCCTTTTTCATCAAGGAAAAAGAACATTGAGAAAACAGCAATTGATGGTGAAATGTATCTTTCTCACTGGTTTTTCCTTCATACCTTCAATACCTCCTCGGCATCAACTTCCTTTTCCCCACAATATCTCTGCGCCGAGGTCAATGGCTTGATAATTTTTATTTACCCAGGGTACCGCTACGCTATAACCTAGGCTACTTACCTGGCGTACCTACGGCATGCTTTTTTCCTGCCGTGAGTCCTTCAGCCAAAGGTAGATCATTAAATATTTTCTGCATTTTCTGCAAAAAACTCCATAATCTCATTTTTTCTGAAAAAGAACCAATTTGACTCCAATTGGCAAAAACCGCACAGACCGCACATTCAATTGATAGTCAATTTACTAGCCTACATCTTAGCTCCATGTTTCACTTAAACCCATATACTTATGGCAAAACAGACAGGAGTAATTACACTCAAAGGACCGGTCGGGAGACTGTCCTTCTATAAAAGCCGTAACGGCTACCTCGCCCGGGAAAAAGGTGGGGTGGAAAAAACCCGGATCATGAACGATCCCCGATTTGCCCGAACCCGGGAAAATATGCGGGAGTTTGCCGACAACGCTACTGCTTCCAAGCTGGTGCGGGATGCCTTGCGACCGGTTATCTCCAAGATCGGGGATCGGAGACTGAACCTTCGGATCACTCAAGCTTTGATGCAGGTGCTGAAAAGCGATGAGGTTAACGTCAGAGGTGATCGGAGAGTGAAGGAAGGAGACTGGAACCTGGTCAAAGACATGGAGATGAACTCAGGATCTTCCCTGGGAAGCACCCTGTTTTTCGAACTTCAGTTCAATGACAGTCCTGCTTCCTGGGAAGTAGTCCTTCCGGCCTTTACCCCGCAGGATATGATCGCAATTCCAAGCGGAGCCACCCACTACAGAATCTCGGCCACGGGAGTGGGATTGGATTTCGACTCGGGAAGCAGAAGCCTAAGCGGATCGGGCAGTCCCGTACTTTCCGTACTGGATCCGGCACTGAGCCAGACCTTGACTGTCGACAAAGGACAGTTGAGCGGAACACACTTTGCCTTTGTGCTGAGTGTGGAGTTTATCCAGATCGTCAACGGTGCGGAGTATGCGATCAACAACGGAGCGCATAATGCCGCCAAAATCGTTTCGGTTGCCAAAGCGTAAACCATGCGACTGCTGTTAAAGCGAAGATACACTCCCCGGGGCACTCCGGGGAGGCTCTTCCTGGGTAGACGTCAACTCTGCTTTATCCGCGAAGCTCCCAAATCCTGCTACGATCCCGATTCCTGTTGTCTGGAAGAGGGCGTGTACGAACTCGAACCTGTGCACACGGAGGAGGAAGGCTGGAGAATCCGGGTAGGGAAGAAGGCTTGGATCCGATCCAAATCTGGGGATCGAAACCCCGAAGCAGGGGAACTCTGCCCGGTCACCGAATACAGAGCTGACGGTACCCCACTATTCACCCGATTGGCCTTCCTCAAACTGATGGATGTGCTCAGTGAAGTGTGGGAGCGGGGAGAGGTGGTTGAATTGCAGATCATGTCGGTAGGAGTTCCTTATGTCTTGGAGTCATGTCGGGTACCGTCCTACTCCTGAGCATCATGGGAGCGACAGTTTCGCTCCTGCTCTCGGTGGTCGCCTACTTTCTGAAGTTTCTGGTACAGGACTTCCGGAAGTTGCAGCTGGATTTTCTGGAGATCAAATCCCGTCAGGAAAGCATGAGGGGAGAGATCGACCGGATATCCGAGGTGTTGCTTTTACTCAAAAAGCAGCTGATAAGGAAGATGACGAGGGGACAATGATCAATGGACAATGATCAATTTTCAATTACCAATTATCAATTGAACTCTGAACCTTGAACTCTCTCCATTAACACTTAACGCTTAACATTTAACTCTTAACTAATACACTATGAACATACTCTCAGAAGTAAAATCCCGTGCGATGGCACCAACCCCTCCCTTCTTCCAATTCCTAAAGAAGGCTGGCCTGATCATCGCCGCAGTCGGCATCGCAGTAATTTCTGCTCCCGGAGCGGTTCCCGCCATTCTCCTGACCTATGCAGGTCATGCAGTCACAGCCGGAACCATCCTGGTATCCGTCAGTCAACTGACCGTGGATGAGGCCAAGCTGGAGGAAAGGTTGCTTCAGTCGGTGAAGTAAGTCTATAAAACCTGAATACTTTAAACCCGGGCAGGAAGTCTTGCCCGGGTTTTTTATTCCCTGCCGCTTTGTAGCACCTGTCTTCAGCCTGGTGCCTTCCTAT
>NZ_FNVR01000013.1:0-82490 GCF_900108085.1 Algoriphagus boritolerans DSM 17298 = JCM 18970 | reverse complement strand
GACGAAGATCGTCACACACTGGGATGATTATAAACCATGCGAGATTCTCCCGAAGAAAAATCGGGACAGGCTATCTGACCAATTAAAATCAAGTTATAAACAGATGAATTGTTCTGGCATCCATTTCCATTGCCCTGGCATCCACATCTCCTTCCAGGTCAATAATCTGGGCCAGCGCTGGGCTTTACCATCATTTTCTTTCCCCGGGTTGCGTCGTGCCTCCTTACCCGGGGTTATTGAAAAGTTTGACCACTCTGTGGTCAACCCTTGGACTAGTCGATTCAACAATACCTGTGTCTTTAAGCTATGGATAATTCCTCATTCCCTCCCGATAGCTATCGGGATCCCCATTCCTCATTTCTCATTCAACACCTCTCTTCCCCTTTAACATTTTCCTAATCTAAAAATCAATTTTTCATCAAATACTGATAGCTTTTTGAAAAAAATCATTGAAGTAACTTCACGAAACCTTCATCATTTCTACCTCATCCACGGAGTTTCAGAGCCTAATTTTGTGGTTTAAACCTTCATTTAAACCTTTAAAACATGGGAAATTTTACCATTAGGCAGACCCGGAAAATGCTCCGATTGCATTTAGTCTGCAGTTTGATCTTTTTATCCTGGGGATTTGCAGCGTCTCAGGCTTACGCCCTGTCTGTAGATTCAAACAGGGAAATCTTGGCAGTAATTACTGGTACTGTCCAGGATGAAACGGGAGCCCCTTTGCCCGGTGCTGCAATTCTGGTTAAAGGTACCACCAACGGAACCATCACAGATTTGGATGGGAATTTTTCCATTGATGTGCCTGCTGATGCCGTCTTGGTAATTTCCTACCTGGGCTATACAGCTCAGGAGGTTTCTGTAAATGGACGTTCTTCTCTGAGCATTCAACTGGAACCGGACGCCAGGCAATTGGATGAACTGGTGGTGGTAGGATATGGTACCCAAAAGCGATCGGATGTGACCGGTGCTATTGGTTCTGTGAAAAATGAAAACTTCAACCGTGGGGTAATCACCAACCCGGTCGACCTGCTGCAAGGCAAAATTGCAGGGGTCAACATTACCTCTACCAGCGGGGAACCCGGTGCAAATCAAAATGTCATCATCCGGGGAATTGGTAGTCTGCGTTCCGGAACACAGCCACTTTATGTCTTGGATGGCTTTTTGTTGGATAATTCTGATACCGGTATTGCCTCAAATCCGCTCAACTTTCTGAATCCTAATGATATCGAAAGTATAGATGTGTTGAAGGATGCCAGCGCCACCGCGCTATATGGATCGCGAGCATCGAATGGAGTCATTGTAATCACCACCAAAAAAGGTAAAGCAGGAACTTCCCGAGTCAACGTATCCGAATCCACTGCCTGGTCAGCGATGGCTAATCCAATCGATGTCTTTAGTGCGGATGAATTTCGCAGACAGGTAGTAGCTGTAGGGGGTGCCCTGGAAGATTTTGGCGGAAACACCAACTGGCAGGATGAATTGACTCAAGTGGGGCTCTCCCAGGATTTCAGCTTGTCCATGAGCGGCGCCAACACAGAAAAATTTTCCTATTTCGCATCCCTGGGCTATCAAAATCAGGAAGGGATCCTCAAAAACTCAGAACTAAAGCGCTATTCGGGAAAATTGAATATGAATCAGAAAGCCTTCGAAGGCAGACTGATCGTTGACTACAACTTGACAGCCTCCTTCACCGAAAACCTGAGGCCTGCAATCGGTTCCATTACCAGTGACATGCTTTATCTGAATCCAACCATCCCTGCATTCACCAATGGCCAACCTACTTTGCTCAATACCAACGCACTCAACCCAATCAAAAGAAATGAGCTCTACAGCGATGATGCTGCAAACAACAGAATCTTGGGTACAATCTCCCCATCTTTTGAAATTCTGGACGGACTTACTTACAAGCTAAACCTTGGGGTGGATTATTCCAATACCAGTAGATACATCCAATACAAGCCATACACTGAGGTTGTCAATGAATCCAATGTTTCCAATGGCTCATTGGATGAATTAATCTCCGCTAATACCAACAGTCTGGTAGAAAACACCCTGACCTACAATTGGAATAATTACAAGAATAACTTCACGGTGCTAGTCGGACACTCCTATCAGACATTTTTGGATGAGTTCAGAGGAACTTCGGCAAGAGGATTTGCGGCAAATAATATCGAACCAAGATATCAAGACCACAACAGTACCACCGAATTCCCAACAACGGTAAATTCAGCGGCAACCCGTAACGAACTGCAGTCCTATTTCGGCCGATTAAACTACATCTATGATGAAAAGTACTTGTTCACGGCTACCTTTCGGGCAGATGGCTCCTCCAAGTTTGGAGCTAATAACAAGTACGGCTACTTTCCCTCTTTTGCGCTGGGCTGGAACTTGAGTAAAGAAGGCTTTATGGCCAACTCATTTTTCAATAACCTGAAACTACGTACCAGTTGGGGGCAAACAGGCAACCAGGAGATTCCTTCCAAAATTACCAAGGCAAGTTTCTCAGAAGACCGCCTGGCCAACGGTGCCGGTAGTCTCAATACGTATCCCATCGACACCGACGGCAACACGCTCGATAGCTACCCGTATGGGATCGTCTTTACCCGTTTGGCAAATCCGAATTTGCAATGGGAGGTTTCCACGCAATTTGATGTAGGAATTGACTTTGCATTTTTTGACTACCGGTTGACTGGAACGCTGGATTATTTCAACAAAGTGTCCTCCAATATTTTGCTTGAAGTAGTCCCGGCTGACCCGGTCCAGCCTACCTCTACTTTCTGGGATAATATCGATAACATGAAAATCTTCAACAGTGGGATCGAACTGGCCCTCAATTATAGCAGCAAGCCCCAAAGTACATTCTCCTACGAAATCGGTGGAAATGTCACCTTTATCAGTAATGAAGTAAGAGACTCTCCCTACTCGGTGTTGACAACTGGTGCCGCTCAAGGTGCCGGGCAAACCGGTGCTACCATCAACGGCTACATCAACAATCAACCCATCGGAGCTTTTTATATGCTACAGTTTGACGGTATTGGTGAGGATGGGCTCAACAGATTTGTGGATATCAATGGTGACGGGGAAATCCTGGACAATGACCGGAGTGTCGTAGGCAGTGCCATTCCAAAGGTAATCTACGGCATCAATACCAACATGAGGTATAAGAATTTTGACTTGGGACTGAATTTCAACGGGGGAGCGGGAAACAAAATCTACAATCACACCACCATGTCCCTGTTCACAAAAGCTCAACTCTCAAGGTCTAACAATACCACAGCCTTTGCGGTACAATTCCCGGAAGAATCCTTCAACAATGCCAATACGGTCTCAACCCGATTCTTGGAAAACGGGGCCTTCTTCAGGCTGAACAATGCAACCCTGGGATACAATGTCAACCCCGGTCAAATCGGAATGGGTAATGCATTTGAAACTATCAGAGTGGCAGTAACAGGTCAAAATCTGTTTGTGATCACAGACTATTCCGGATTTGATCCCGAAGTCAATACAGGAGCCACCTCAGCAGGAATCCAAACCTTCGGGATTGACCGATTTACCTATCCAAGAGCCAGGACTTTTATGGTCAACCTTAATTTAACCTTTTAAGACGAGTAGCTAACTATTCAATCTTTCAGAAAAAACAAAGAAAATAAAGATGATAAATTTTAGAAAATTAATTCCGACAGCCGCCTTTCTTTTGGCCTTTCTTAGCTGTACTACTTTGGATGAAGAAGTTCTCGATGAATCTCTGACTGGCACAGGTCAGGCCGAAATTGTAAGTGGTTCCATTGCTCCGGTCTATGGAATGTTGCGTCAGGTTTGGCTTCATACGGTCAACTTTGGACTTCAGGAAGTGGCATCCGATGAAGCTATCCTTCCCTACCGAGGGGGAACTGACTGGTTTGACGGAGGTAAATTTATTGCCGTTCACCAGCATTTGATGACTCCAACCAATAGCCTGGTCGGAGACTCCTGGACTTTCATTACGCTGACGCTGTCCAGAGCTGTGGCAGCCGAAGAGCAATTGAAATTGGAAGTGGAAAATGGCAATACCAGTGCACAAAACCCACTTTATGAAATGGTAGCCATGAAAGCCTACCTCAATATGTTGGCTTTGGATAACTGGGGTTTGGTATTCAAAAAGAATCAGTCCAGTCAGCAATCTGAAATTCTGAGGAGAGAAGCAGCTGTGGAATACTTGGAGTCCGAACTGCTGTCAGTGGTCAATCTTATCAGCAGTGGCAATGGCCCCGGCAGAATGAATAAACATGCGGTGGAGGCTCTGTTAGCCCGACTCTATTTGAATGCCGCAGTTTATCGTGATCCATACGGTACCCCAAATTTCAACCCGGAAGATATGGACAAGGTGATCGAATACACCACCAACATCATTAATGCAGGCTATTCGTTGTCACCGGAGTATTTTGATTTATTCAACGATGACAACAACACCAATCCTGAAATCATCTTTTCCCTGGACCAGCGAGGAGTACTTCAGACCGAGCATAGCAGATGGCAATATTGGTCTATCTCCGGAGACCAGATCCCAAGGCCCGAATTTCCAAATACGCGTGGCACTGATGCGACAGCCGCAACACCTACGTTCATCCAGACTTGGTATGATGCCTACGGCGACGTGGATCCTGCAGAAGCGGATGCCCGTTTCTTTCAGGAGAACACCCTCATTCCCGAAAATCTCCGCGACCTGACGGGAGTAAATCCTACCAATGATGAAGAACACTATTATTGTGTGGAAGCAGAAGAATTTGAGATGGATCGGGGAATTTTGAGAGGGATAATTTGGGGGCCCAGAAAGGACGGCAGCGGAAATATCCTCCGATGTGAAGATGGTAAAGTCAGAATCTACCCTGTGATCAACAGAAGAAGCAGCGGCGCAAATATCCGGTATGTAGATCACAACCTTCAGGTGGATTTCTCCAACGAAGGAAGTCTCCATAATACCGGACACCGATTTTCAAAATATCAGTTTAGCCGAACTGCCCAAGACTGCTGCAGTAGAAGTAGCGTAGATATCGTCCTGATCCGACTGGGAGAAATCTACCTGATGCGCGCAGAAGCGAAATTGAGAAAAGGAGATAATGCGGGAGCCTTGGCAGATGTCAATACCTTGCGAACCTCAAGAAATGCCCGCCCTGCACAGACACCCGCTCCATTGAATTCCATTGACCTGGAAATCTTATTCCGTGAGTCAGGATTTGAACTGTACTGGGAAGGTCTTCGAAGAACTTATCAGATCAGATTTGGAAAATACGAGGACAGCTGGACAGAGAAAAATGACAGCGATGTCAACAAAAGACTCTTCCCGATACCCCAACGTGCAATCGACGGGTCATCAAACATAGAAGGATTTTTAGTCCAAAATCAGGGGTATTAAAATTTCTCAGGTGGTTATAATGCTAAAAGCCGAACGTATTCCGCTCGGCTTTTTTTGTGGATTTGGATGATTTTGATTATTGGTTTAGGAATAGTTCGACCCTCCCCAAATCATTTTGCTCATCGAAACTGTCGATTCTGGGTCAGTGATTTCCCAAACAGTCACTCCCATGCCCATAACCATCCCACAGTCTTAGGCGAAACCTCCCTATCTGACCTTAACCAGGGCAAAATCGAGATGTGGAGGGCGCGTTGGGCCGACGTGGCAGCGGGCCAGCGTTCGGCCTCGTGCGGTTGGAGCTTTGCCACGTCAAGGCTTTTTGGTTACTTTTTGGCCCACAAAAAGTATCAAAGGAAAAAACACCCAGAGCCTCAGAAATTTCTCATAAGGTTAGCATGCCTGAAATCGAGCAGGACGAAGATCGTCACACACTGGGATGATTATAAACCATGCGAGATTCTCCCGAAGAAAAATCGGGACAGGCTATCTGACCAATAAATATCAAATTATAAACAGATGAAATGTTCTGGCATCCATTTCCATTGCGCTGGCATCGACAGCTCTTTCCAAATGAGCATCCAGCGCCAGCGCTGTCAGCCATTAACGTCTTTTCCCCGGGTTCACACCCGGGGCTATTGAGAAGTTCGACCACTCCGTGGTCAGTGATTTCCCAAACAGTCACTCCCATGCCCATAACCATCCCACAGTCTTAGGCGAAACCTCCCTATCTGACCTCGACCAGGGCAAAATCGAGATGTGGAGGGCGCGTTGGGCCGACGTGGCAGCGGGCCAGCGTTCGGCCTCGTGCGGTTGGAGCTTTGCCACGTCAAGGCTTTTTGGTTACTTTTTGGCCCACAAAAAGTAACAAAGGAAAAAAATACTCAAAGCTTCAGATTTTTCTCAAAAGGTTAGCATGCCTGAAATGTTCCGGCATTCATTTCCATTGCGCTGGCATCGACATCTCCATCCAGGCCAACAATCTGAGCCAGCGCTGTCTCCCGTTTACGTTTTTACCCCGGGTTGACACCCGGGGCTATTGAAAAGTTCGACCACTCCGTGGTCAATTCCTGGACTAGCCGATTTAACAATACCTGTATCTTTAAGCCATGGACAATTCATCATTCAACATTCAACATTCATCATTTATCATTCCCCAATCGCCATTCCCACTCCGTGGTTAGTGATTTTCCTACCGGTCACTGCCAAGCCTATAACCATCCCACAGTCTTAGGCGAAACCTCCCTATCTGACCTTAACCAGGGCAAAATCGAGATGTGGAGGGCGCGTTGGGCCGACGTGGCAGCGGGCCGGCGTTCGGCCTCGTGCGGTTGGAGCTTTGCCACGTCAAGGCTTTTTGGTTACTTTTTGGCCCACAAAAAGTAACAAAGGAAAAAACACCCGGAGCCTCAGAAATTTCTCATAAGGTTAGCATGCCTGAAATGTTCTGGCATCCATTTCTCTATCCATAAAGGCAAAATGCGATAGACAACACAGCGCTGGATTTAACTGCATCTAAAGCTTGTATTTTCAAATTCTTTACAGTCTAATTCAGGACGCTTGGCATTCAAGCCGAGATCTAATTTTGGTAGGATAGATCGCGGTCTGTTTACCAAACTTAAAGCCTCAATCCACCCTCTTGACACTCAAATCCACCAAGTCAATAAAAAATTCATCCGAAGGCAGTCCCTTGCATAGTTTACCGAAAATGCTCAGGAAATCAGCAAACTGTCCATTCAATGTCCCTTTGCCTGCGTTCAGGTTTTTCTTTTCGAGGTTTCGGTAAACTTCCATTCTGTCTGTAGGGATCAGTCCCACACTGAGATCCCCTCCGTTTTTTATGAGATAGAAATCCTCCATCAATGGACCTTTTTGATTCGATTTCTGAATGGATTGAAAGTAGGAATCCAGTAATTTTTCCCGGTCTGAGGATGGCGCTTCCAACCATTCTGCGAGTTGGTATTGACTTATTCCGTTCACCAAAACTCCCAAATCACCCGGCCAATCTGACTTCAAAAACCGCAATCTGATCAATTCCTGAAGGTGCTGTTGCGTGAAATCCAGGTAGTCTACCGCATCCAATATCCCTAAATCCCAATGGTCCAAACCTGCCTTTTGACTGAGCCATTGGTGTTCTATTTTGTACAAATCAAAAAACTCGTCAAATCGATCCACTTTTTGTAAAAGTTGGGTTTTTACTTCCATGATATGGTCTGTTTTAAGATTCATGATCTTGTAGGCAGGAGGAAAAGCAGCCAAGGAAGGCACCTGAATATTTATCAGTTCTTCATTCGCTTCGGGATTAAGTGATCCGGTATCATTGATATGCATGTGCCCTGCAAAATGAACCCGGATTCCTGCTCTGGAATAAAGTTTGGACACTTGTTCATCAGGTACTCTCGTGAGTTGAAGTTTTTCCGCTCCAAAGAGTTTTTTCATGTCCGCTGATGCCCCGTTGTGGAAATCTGCCAATGGGTAATGACTGAAGGAAACCAATGTCTTTCCCCGTTTTTTCGCTTCCTGACTGATCCTGGAGATCCATTGTAACTGGTGGGCTTTGGTTTTGGAGGCCAAATTGAACCCAATGCTTGAGCCCCTCCATGCCACTGAGTCCATTTGATTTTCAACGCCGGAATAGCTGTACACGTTTCCGTCCAGTGCCAAAAGCCAAAGACCTTCAACAGGTTCTACCAGATAGCTGGCATCAGGGAGCATCAGGCCTGACTTGGGATCCGGGAAAAGCCGGGTTCGGATCGAAGACACTTCACTTATGCTTTGAAAATCATATCCTTCGTAATCGAAGGGAATGAAAGGATGTGTCCAAAATAAATCCTCCTTGCCGGGACTAAACCCAAAGTCTTTCAATTCCTCGCAAATTTCAAAATAGCCCCAGTATCTTATTTCTGCACTGATTGCGGAAGAAGATTGATCAGTTCTCTGAAGGCTGAAAACAGCCTGAGTTTGTCCATTTTCTCCCAGGAAATCAGACTTTCCTCCCGGCGAACCAAAGGGTGATACCGGATCATGATTTCCCGTGGTTATGAAAAACCGCATGCCATTCTGTCCGGAGTACAGCTTGAGGATCTTTTTCAGACCCAAAATATTCATCGGCTGACCGTCATCAGTATAGTCTCCGGGAAGCACCACGAGTTTGATCCCTTTTTGCCTCAGATCTTCCAAAGCCGCCAAAAGCGCAAAGTAGTTTTCATTAAAGAGTCGGGTGGAATTGAGTTGGCTTGACATGGTACGGATAGTCGCCAGTTTTCCGTTACGGGGATTGATCACCCCCCGAAACTCTTCCGACTGAAAGTCTCCATATACATCCTGCAAATGAATGTCTGCCAAAAATGCAACCTTAATCCCTGCTTCATTTTGGCCAAAAACGGTTACTTGAACAGCAATAACGAGCATTCCTGTAGCAACCAAATCAAAGAATAGGTTCGGATACCTCACTTTTTACCGAGAATGGGGTTAGGTCTTTCAAATTTGTTTTCCTCAAAATTTACCCGATACTCAGAGGGAAAAAACCTGGATGGAAGGTAATAGTCGGTGGAAATTACCTGCGCACCGGAAGCCTTCGCTTTCTCAAATTTGCTGTAGTCACCGGATCTAGCCTCCTTGGTATCAGAGTCGGCCCGGGTTCGGACGATGTAGCCTTTTCTCACCAGATCCTGAATGTAGCTTTCATTGGATACGGGGTCATTGATAATTCTGAATCCCGCTTCGGGGTTTCCTTCTTTTAAGTTGACAAAAAGGACCGCATTCCTCAATTGAGGCTTTTCGCCCAGGTATCGGCGGATTTTTTCCTCATTTTCATCCAGCACAAAGAGAAATTTTCCTCTAACAGTCTCTAATTCAGGCCAGTTTCCAGCCAAAACGCTTTCCTCAAGTGATTCAAAATCTCCCCGTACATGGTCAGGGGTGATTAATTTTTCCATTCCCAAATAAGTCCTTACTTCCAGGTCGATGCTGTCCAGCGCAGTTCCGGTAAATGGCAGTGGACTGACCGTCATTGGCACCTGACCGTCCTTGGCATTGATCAGCACAACTATGGGATGGTGATTCGGATGCTGATCGCTCCAGTTTTTCAATTCCAACAGGGCATTTTTGAAAAGCAGATGATGTGACTGAACATCAATATCCTGCACATGAAAAAGCTTTAATCCGGGTTCTTGCAGCTCTTTTTTAGCATCAAACACAGCTCCTTCAGCAAGCAGGGACACTGACTTCGGATTCGTATATTTTCCACCCATTGGATCATGAAAGACATCGAGTTCCAGATTTCGCAATCCAAGATCCAGCTGCTCAGAAAGCGGTAAATGTACGTATTCCAGACTCTGAGCTGCTGTGGGATTTATTTTTCTTAAATACTCCAATACCTCACTTGGCATGGCGCTTTTATAGCTGTTGTGACTGCCTATGACCTGAGTTTCATTCAGTTTTTGGCCAAATGAAAAATGATTAAGGCATTGAAGCGAAATTGACAGTACCAGTATAAAATTGTAACGCATGTTTTTAAATGATTTGTTGGGAAAGATGGGGGATTTAAACCAAGATTCATTTAATGAAAGGTCAAGTTTGTGTTAATGTTTTTGGCGTGTTTCCTTGGTTTTATCCTATTGTTAATTCACCGGAAATCCCTCAGAAAACCACGATTTTTTGGATTTCAACCTGTATTTTTGAATATGAAAAATCTGAAAAAGGGTCTTTTGGTCTGCCTATTTTTATTTCCTGTACTCCTTTTTGCACAGCAGGACTTCAAACTTCACTCTCATAATGATTACCTGAGGAATGTGCCTTTCTGGGAAGCATTCGGAGCTGGTGCAGCAAGTATAGAGGTGGATGTAATTTTGCAAAATGGCAACTTGATGGTGGCGCATGAGGCTGAAACTATCAAACCGGAACTCACCTTGCGTTCACTCTACCTGGAGCCGATCCAGAAGGCTGTTGACTTGGGAATGATCAATGCGTTTGGCTTTCATTTGTTGATTGATTCCAAAACCGAAGCTTACAGCACCTTGGAAGCTATCGTGAAAGAAGTTGCTGATTTTGAGGGAATTCTCTTTTCTCCTCAAAATCCAAAAGGTCTGAAATTGATTGTTTCCGGCAACCGTCCCAAAGCAGAGGATTATTCCAAGTATCCAGAGTGGGTGTTTTTTGATTACCAAAGCAAAACTTTAACGGCTGATCTGCCCTGGAAAAAGATCGGAATCGTCAGCTTGAGCTTCCGTCAGTTTTCTGTTTGGAATGGGAAAGGGCGCATCGTAGAATCCGAGAAGTTGCAGTTGGAAGAATTCGTTGCTGCTGTTCATTCCTTTCAGAAGCCGGTGAGATTTTGGGCAGCGCCTGACAGCAAGTCAGCCTGGAAGGCATTTTATGATATGGGTGTTGACTTCATCAATACGGATCAGCCTGCTATGGCTCAAAGTTATCTCAGTACATTGAGTCGGAATATTTTTTCAACCGATAGCAGACATGAGGTATATCAGCCGACTTTTGCTACAGACGGTAAGGTCGCACCCGTGAAAAACATTATTCTCATGATAGGGGATGGGAATGGATTGGCACAGATTTCTGCCGGCCTTTTCGTGAATGGAGGTAAATTAAATCTGGCTCAACTGAAAAACCTTGGCTTGATCAAAACCCAGGCAGCAGACGATTTTACCACAGATTCTGCGGCAGGGGCCACCGCTTTTGCCACAGGCAAAAAAACGAATAACCGGGCATTAAGTGTTGATACATCAGGGAAGCCACTTTCAAATCTCCCCGAGATTTTGGCTGAATATAATTTTAATTCAGGCATCATCACGACGGATCAATTGACAGGAGCGACTCCGGCCTCTTTCTATGCACATCATTCCGAGCGGGATGATTTGGATCAGATCGCATCGTATTTACCGAACAGCAAGCTGGACTTGTTTATCGGAGGAGGGAGAAATTCATTTGCCGACAAGATTGATGCAATACAGGCAAGTGGCTTTGAAATGCTCGGTAATCTGGATGACCTAGCTCTTTCAAAAGCTGACCGAATCGGATACTTTTCCTCTATTGGATCTAACCCAAGCATGGAAAAGGGCAGGGGGGATTTTTTAATAAAAAGTGCAATGGGAGCATCCGCCTTTTTTAAGAGTAAAAATCAGCCTTTCTTTTTGATGATAGAATCCGCTATGATTGACTCAGGCGGACATGCTAACAGCACTTCTACGATTGTGACAGAAGTATTGGATTTTGACCGGACGGTCGGGGAAATGGTACAATTTGCAGATAAAAATCCGGGGACTCTCCTGATCATAACCGCTGATCATGAAACGGGAGGAGTGTCTATTCCTCAGGGAAATCGGGAAAAAGGGGAGGTGGAACTTGCCTTTCACAGTGATGATCATACCGGAATCTTAGTTCCGATTTTTGCCTATGGTCCACATTCAGATGATTTTATGGGGATCTATGAAAATAATGAAGTATTCGAAAAGGTGTTGGGTTTGGTGAAAAAGTACCATTCAAAGTGAATGCATTTTCTCCGCAGGGTCGAATTTGCAATTCGACCCTACTATTTTCAGGGATTTGCAATCCCGAAACGCACTGTCGCCAGTCTTCAGACTGGTGCCTGCCTATATGCAGTCTTCAGACTGCTTTTTTGCTTCCGCTGCGGTCTGCACTCCTTTTCCATTGCGCTGGCATCCACATCTCCTTCCAGGCCAACAATCTGGGCCAGCGCTGGGTTTTACCATCATTTTCTTTCCCCGGGTTGCGTCGTGCCTCCTTACCCGGGGCTATTGAAAAGTTCGACCACTCTGTGCTCAATCCTTGGACTTGCCGATTCAACAATACCTGTATCTTTAAGCCATGGATAATTCATCATTCATCATTCATCATTCATCATTCATCATTTCTAATTCAACATTCCAATCCTCCTCGGCACCAACTTCCCCTTCCTCACCATACCACTGCGCCGAGGTCAATGGCCTTTTGATCTTTTTTTACCTTGGGTTCCGCTAGCGCTTCACCCAAGGCTACCAACCTCGCGTACCTACAGCACGCTTTCGTTGTACTGCTTTTCCCCAGGTAAATTCTTCTGGTCCGAACTCATCCCTAAGTCCACTAGAACGCTGAATTCTAAGCACTCCGGCAGTCAACCAATTCCACAGTTAAGCCATTCATCCTCCCCTCAAAACATCGGTCATCCGGCATCGGACATCCAGCAACATTAATCCCTGAACAATTCCTCATTTCCTCCCTACAGCTATCGGGATCCCCATTCCTCATCCATAAAATATTCTCAAAACGTATATCGTAATAAACAATTTTCATCTATTTTTGTGTATCCTACTATACAATTATGGAACATCTCTTCGAGCTCTATCAGAAACTTCTGCGAGGTACCTCACTCGATTTTCAGCGAAGCCTGATCCATACCATCCAATGGAATAACCGATTGATCGGTATAACCGGGGCAAGGGGTGTTGGGAAAACAACCCTCGTGCTCCAATATTTGAAAAAGGAGTTTGAAAGTTCTGGGAATACAGCACTTTTTGCCTCCTTGGATCATATTTGGTTCTCAACACATTCTGTGTTAGATCTGGCCGATCAGTTTTCTAAAGTAGGAGGGAAGGTCCTCGTTTTGGATGAAGTGCATAAGTATCCCGCTTGGTCACGCGAACTGAAAAACATCTATGATTTCTATCCGGAGCTTAAAGTGATTTTTACCGGGTCGTCCTTATTGGAAATTTTAAATTCAGGCGCTGATCTGAGTAGGAGAGCCCTGATGTACCCTCTGAATGGTATGTCATTTAGAGAGTATGTGAATTTGGAAACCGGAAAAACACTCCCCGTATTTTCCCTGGAAGAGATAATCAATCAACATCAGGAGCTGTCCAATGACTTGATTTCCCAATTCAAACCATTTCAATATTTTGGAAATTACCTGAAACATGGATATTATCCATTTTCCAGAGAATTCGGCGAGCTATACGATCAGCAGTTGAGAGCAATTGTTAATTTGATTTTGGAAGTTGAACTACCCCAACTCAGGAAATTTGACTTGGGATACGTGCCTAAGATCAAACAGCTGCTTTCCATTATCGCGGATTCTGTACCATTTATTCCCAATGTGACCAAGCTAAGTCAGAAAATCGGGATCAATCGAACCACCCTGCTCAGCTACTTCCACTACCTCCATGAAAGTAAGTTGACCTCAAATCTTTATCAATCCAATGATGGGATTTCATTATTGCAAAAGCCTGAAAAGCTTTACCTCGAAAACACCAATTTAGCCTTTGCTTTGGGCAGAAATGTGGATATTGGGAATCTTCGGGAAACCTTCTTCTTAAATCAGGTTGGATATCATCATCGCTTAACATTGCCGGAAACCGGGGATTTCCTCATTGACAATAAATGGAATATAGAAGTCGGAGGCATGGGAAAAGACCTTCCCAAAACAGAAAAGGCCAATCATTATGTAGCCGCCGATGGCATTGAAACCGGATTTAATACAAAAATCCCATTGTGGTTATTTGGCTTTCTGTATTGATTCGAATCACTGCCTTCTGAGAATTCTTGTTGTCTTATTTCCTCTCCGATATATCCATCGGGGACGGACTTCATTCCGTTGTCCTGCTTTTCTCTCGATTTATCCATTGGGACCTGAAAACGACCAAGCCTTCTAATGCGCTTTCCATTGCGCTGGCAGTGACAGCTCTTTTCAAATCAGCATCCTCAGCCAGCGCTGTCACCCATTTACGTTTTTACCCCGGGTTCAGACCCAGGGCTATTGAAAAGTTTGACCACTCCGTGGTCAATCCTTGGACTAGCCGATTCAATAAAACCTGAGCCTTTAAACCATGGATAATTCTCCATTCTCCAATCTCCATTCCCCATTCCCCATTCCCTATTTCCCATTCCTCATTCAACTCCTCCTCGGCACCAACTTCCCCTTCCTCACCATACCACTGCGCCGAGGTCAATGGCCTTTTGATCTTTTTTTACCTTGGGTTCCGCTAGCGCTCCACCCAAGGCTACCAACCTGGCGTACCTACGGCACGCTTTCGTTGTAATCCAACCCCGATTGGCGCCAGTCTTCAGACTGGTGCCTTCCTATATGCCGTCTTCGGACTGCTTTTTTGCTTCCGATGCGGTCTGCACTTCTTTTCCATTGCCCTGGCATCTACATCTTCTTCCAAGCCAACAATCTGGGCCAGCGCTGGTTCCCGTCTACGTTTTTTACCCCGGGTTGTCACCCGGGGCTATTGAGAAGTTCGACCACTCCGTGGTCAATCCTTGGACTAGCCGATTCAACAATACCTGAACCTTTAAACTATGGACAATTCATCATTCAACATTCATCATTCAACATTCAGCATTCAACATTCATCATTCATCATTCATCATTCATCATTTCTAATTCAACATTCAACTCCTCCTCGGCACCAACTTCCCATTCCTCACCATACCACTGCGCCGAGGTCAATGGCCTTTTGATCTTTTTTACCTTGGGTTCCGCTAGCGCTCCACCCAAGGCTACCAACCTGGCGTACCTACGGCACGCTTTCATTGCAATCCAACTAGCCTATCGCTTCATATCTGATTACCATTCCAGATTTGCCCGGTCCTTAAATTTCTCTCATTTTTCGAACCAGTATGTTCAACTTGCTCGCTGCGCAAACTCCCTCTCCTCAAGGAGAGGGCTGGGGAGAGGTAAAAAAAGGCACTGCCTCCTCGTAGAAGCAAAATTAAATGTCCATCAGGCTCACCACATCTTTCTTCAAATTGGACCCCAAAGTTCAATTTGCCCACTGCGCAAGCTCCCTCTCCTCAAGGAGAGGGCTGGGGAGAGGTAGACCAAGGCAGGTTTCCCAATGCTCCCGAAAAGCATCCGCAGGAAGTAGCTATTGCTCAGTGCTGAATGGACCAGAATCTTTAAGCCTACCTGATAATCTTACCCCATACTGACCCACCCATTTCGGAGTAAACTGACCCACTCCGCTGGGTCGAATTTGCAATTCGACCCTACTATTTTCAGGGATTTGCAATCCCGAAAACCACCCCGATCGGTGTGCAAAACCGAGGGCTTATCATCGGGTTGTTGTCCAGCAAATCCCTCCACTTCCCCTAAGTCCACTAGAGCGCTGAATTCTAAGCACTCCGGCAGTCAACCAATTCCACTGTTAATCCATTCATCCTCCCCTCAAAACATCGGTCATCCGGCATCGGACATCCAGCAACATTTATCCCTAAACAATTCCTCATTCCCTCCCGATAGCTATCGGGATTCCCATTCCTCATTTCTCATTCCCAATTTCCCATTCCCAATTTCTCTTTCCCATTCCCTATTCCCTATTCCTTATTCCCTATTCCCCATTCCCTATTTCCCATTCCTCATTCAACCTTCTTCCAGATTCATTCGGATCTTGACAATCAATCCACTTTCTTTTCCGAGGGAAGTATTGTAGACTTGAAATCTTAAAATTATACAATTGAAAAACCTGCTCTTCATTACCTGGGATTCGGATCAGACAAATTATCTGGAGTCCCTGTTTTTTCCGATTTTTTCCAAACTCCAGGAAACAGAGAGAATCAAGGTGTTTGTAGCGCAGTATTCTTGGGCTAAAAACGAAGAAGTAGCCCGTATTAAAAAATTGGCAGAAGCTAAGCATTTGACCTATTTCCACTTTCAGGTTAGCCGATTTCCTATCCCGACTTTAGGAGTAATTATAGCTGTACTGAAAAGCTCATTTCAGCTGACAAGACTGATCTTTTACAATAAAATTGATGTGCTTATGCCACGCTCCACTATGCCGGCGCTGATGCTCAATCGGATTTATGGATGGATAAAAGCACACAACCTTAAAGTAATCTTTGATGCGGATGGCTTTCCTATTCAGGAACGGGTGGATTTTGCCGGATTAAACACCGACAGCTTTCAGTATCGCCATCTGCAAAAGCAGGAGAAGTTGATGCTGGATCATGCGCATGTGATTTTCACTCGCTCCAAACAAGCGATAGACAAGCATTTGAAAACTCACCCCAACCTGAATCCCAAGAAATTTTTCTGTGTCAGTAATGGAAGAGATGAGTGTCTCTTTCAGATAAATGATCAAAGAAGAAGAGAAAAAAGAGCCGAACTTGGATTCGATGCCCAAGATTTTGTTTGGGTTTACACCGGATCATTAGGTAAAGCTTATGCCTGGGAGCAACTAATGGAGCTGGCGGATTTTTTTATCTCTAAAGGAGAAAATGTCAAATTGCTGATTTTGACGAGAAATGCAGCGTTTATTCAGGACAAAATTCCAGTGGGACTTTCAACTAGAATAAAAGTAATCCAAACTGAATTTTCTAAAATACCTGAATACCTGAATGCCGGAGACTTAGGGATCAATCTCAGATTGCCGGCCCCAAGTCTCTGTGGTCTTTTCCCGGTTAAATTGGGCGAATACTTGCTCACCGGACTACCCGTGCTAGCCTCGGTTCAAATAGGTGACACGGCTTCTTGGATCTCCGAGAGGAAAGAGGTGATTGGTGTTGATCTCACAGTGGGCGACTTCAAAGAAAAGACTTACCGGCTTTGGAGTGAATTGGGGGCATTTGACAAACAAGAACTCAGACAATGGGCAGTCAGTCGATTCGGATTAGAAGCTGCAGTCAGTGATTATCTAAAGGGTCTTGAGTAGTTGAAGGAATGAGCACTCAGATTCACTTTGGCTTGGTAGATGGACTTGCAGTAATTTTTCTGTTTGCCAGTCTTTTTTGGGTTCTCAAGCGGAAATCCCGAGCAGGGGCTTTTAAAATGTATCCATCTTGGTTTATTCCGGTTTTAATATGCGTTCATTACTTGTTATCCATCCTTAGCATTTACTATGTGTTGACGTATGGAGGCGATGCAGTCCGATACTGGAACCTGACAGCAGATCAGTCGCAACATGCCAAATCATGGATAGAACATTGGGGTTACAATACTTTTTTCATTCAGTGGCTGAATTATATCCCTTCAAAGATTTTAGGCCTCAACTTTTTGTCCGGTTGCCTGATCTATTCTACGTTATCTTTACTGGGATTTTTAGGATTGGCTGAATTAGTTGGTCCTCGTTACTGGTCAGTCTCAAAAAAATCGAAGTTGTTTTCGATTTGTATCTTGCTTGTTTTTTTTATTCCCAGCCCTCATTTTTGGACAGGTTTGGTGAGTAAAGAAGCATTAATCTGGATTTTTCTGATAGTGATTTTAAAATCTGTTCACAGCAGTCGACTTTTTCTTTATTTATTTATGATCAGCCTATTGGTTTGGCTTAGGCCAAGCCTGGGTATAGTCGTATTGGGAGCCACAGCCATATATTTGGTTTTCCTTGCCCGTATTTCTCTGACTAAGAAATGGGTTTTTGGTATAGCCATATCGCTATTGGGAACGTTTGGTCTAGTCCTTTTGATCTATATGACCGGGATTAACTCCATGGGCCTCATAGCTGAATTCAGTTCGGGTCAATATCAGTTTTTGAAGACCTTCAATCCCAACACCCTGGTTCCTATGGAAGAATATTCGTTGGGCTATAAGTTGTTCACAGTAGGATTTAGACCTTTACCCGGAGAGATTAAATCGGGTTGGGGTTTGATCCTTGGTATTGAAAATTTGCTTCTGGGAATTCTGACTATCGGTATATTGCCAATTCCTTTTCTTTCGCGCTCAAAATCAAGAAGAATGATTTCAGTTTCGACACTTATCCTAAGTTTAATTTTATTTTTCCTTTTTGTTGCATACAGCGTCAATGTTTTGGGAATTATGATTAGATTAAAGAGTCCTTTGCTTCCATTTTGGGCATTGGCTGGTTGTTTTGGTTGGTTTTTGCTCTTACAAGAAAGAAAAAAACCAAAAGCAGATTTGAACCTTTGAAAATCCTTTATTTTGCCCTGTGAATAAATCAACGGTAGTAATTTCATTGGATTTCGAATTGCACTGGGGTCGCTTCGACAAATATCCTCTTGAACCAAACCTGGCTTATTATAAGGCCACGAGGGCTGCTATACCTAAAATATTGGATTTATTTGCACAATATGATATCCATGCAACTTGGGCTACGGTGGGTATGCTGATGGCGGAAAGCAGGGAGGAGTGGGAGCATTATTCGCCCGATGTAAAGCCCTCCTTCACCAATCAGCTGTACTCTGCGTATTCCTGGATGAAGGCTCAACCCAGGATTTTCAACGAGGCACTTTTTGCGCCGGAACTGGTCAAACTGGTCTTGGATACACCGAATCAGGAATTGGGAAGCCATTCTTTTTCTCATTATTACACAATGGCAAAAGGTCAACGCCTGGAAGAATGGGAGGCAGACTTAGTGGCAGCCAACCGAATAGCCTGGGAGAAGTTTCAGCATATTCACTATTCCCTGGTTTTTCCAAGAAACCAATATTCTAAAAAAAGCCTGGAAATCGCCAGTGAGCAGGGTTTTGGGGCTGTAAGGACAAATCCCTCAGACTGGTTTTGGAAACAGGTGGAAAATGAAAATCTGATCAAGAAAATTTTCAGAACGGGGGATACCCTATTTCCTCTCGGAAATAGAACCTCATACAGTGAGGTAAGGAACGGGGAATTTTTGGTGCACTTGCCCGCATCAAGACTGCTTCGTCCCTTTAGATCCGGTTCATTTTTCAACCAACGAAGAATAGCGCGAATCAAGGAGGAAATCGATACCGCCATAAACCTCGGAGAAATGTATCATCTGTGGTGGCATCCGCACAATTTTGGACATTATCCAAATGAAAATCTTCAGATTTTGGAAACTCTTCTGGCCTGGATCAAAGGCAGAATGGAAACTCATGGGCTGGAATCCAAAAACATGAAGGAAACTGCGGAGATTATTAGAAAAGAAATCTTTATTTAAGACTACTTTTGATTTACACAGTAAGATTGAAATTTTAATGCTGGAAAAAGTAAAATATTTGATTTTGAAGGGACTGGGGTTAGGTCTGACTCTGGTGTTAGTTCAGTCTTGTATTTCAAATAAACGAATCACCTACTTGCAAAATCTTCCCGGCAATGTCGAAATAGGCTTGGATGAATATATTCCCTATGCAGAGGTGGATTATAAGTATGTGCTCCAACCCTTTGATATTGTGAGTATTGATTTTGCTTCAAGTAACGAGGATTTGATCAAGGCTTTTGAATATCAGGGTTCAAGGTCTATGCGTGGTGGCGGGGGAGGTGGTGGCGGAGCTTCTGATATATTTTATTTTACAGGATACTCCATCGATCAGGAAGGATATATTGAACTGCCACAACTTGGGAAGATTTTAATTGGAGGGATGGTAGAGGAGGAGGCTCAAAATAAGGTTCAGGCGGCTATAAATGAATTTTTTAAAGAAGAAGTATTCGTAAAACTCAGAATCGGCGGGATAAGATTTACGGCATTGGGCGAGTTTAGCAATTCGGGAACTCAGATTATTTTGAAAAACAGAGCCACAATATTTGATGCCCTGGCAATTGCAGGAGAATCAAACATTCTGGCCAAAAAGAATAAGCTCTTTATAATAAGACAATATGACAAGGGGACTAAAATCCATCAGATCAACCTCAACGACAGACAAATTCTAGCCTCTCCGTACTATTTTATTCAGCCCAACGATATTCTCTACCTGGAACCGATGAAAATTAGGCAATTTGGCAATGCTGACAATTTAACCTCATCCTTGGGTTTAATAATTTCAGTAACTTCATCTGTGTTTTTGATTATTGCCTTGGTGACAGGTAACTTATGATTGACGGAAAGATAGATATTTCAAAATTCCAGGATGAGGTCAAGCCCATTGATATCAAGTACTACTTGATAAAATATTCCAGGTATTGGCCACTGTACCTGACTTGTATTTTTTTGGGAATCATCCTTGTTTTTCTCTTTCACAGGTATTCAGTTGAAGAGTATGAGGTGCAGGGAAGCATTCTGATTAAGACCAATTCTTCCCCCGAAGTCAGGATTCTAGACCGATCAAATATTTTTTCGGGCACGAATAATCTTGAAAATGACATCCTTCTTTTGACCTCTAAAAATTTGGCCACGGAAGCGCTAAGGAACTTGCATTTTAATGTGTCTTATTATGCCTCCACCAATATCAAAGAGATCGAATTGTACGACAAGTCCCCCATTAAAGTGGAAGTTGATCCCGATTTTCCACAAATGGAGATGGGTGAAATAACGCTCACGGCATTGGATGAGGATGAATTTATTTTATCAAAAGAGGAATCCGGATTTTTCGACTTTTTGAAAGCGAAGGCCGATGGACCGGTGGATGATGCGATTCTCAATCGCAGATTTCGATTTGGTGAAACGGTTGAGTCGGGTCAAAGTAGGTTTGTTGTCAACAAAGTTAAAGGGATGAGAGATGGCGATCAGCTTTCATTCGTGATCCATAATCCGATTTCAGTGATTGACGACTATTCCAGGTCCATACTGGTCAGACCCATAAATAGTTATGGTACAGTCTTACAGGTAAGTATGACCACGAAAGTGGTGGAAAAAGGAAGAGATTACGTCAATGCGTTAATGGACTCCTACATCGAATACAACCTCAAGGAGAAAAATCAGATGACCGAAAACACACTCAGGTTTTTGGACGAGCAGTTAAATATAGTAGAGGATTCCTTAAAGTTTGTGGAACGTAAGATGCTCAATTTTAAGGTTAAGAATAAACTGATGGACGTCAGTTCCGAATTTGGAGGAGTACTCGGCAATATTCAAAATCTGGAAGATCAAATTCAGAAAATAGATTTTGAACTTCAGTATTATCAGGCACTTCAGCGCTACCTGGTGGAAAAGGGGAAAGACTATTCGGACATCCTTGCCCCATCTTTGGTAGGTATTTCTGATGGATTGTTGAATGGGCTGGTCTCCAAATTAGTGGATGTTTCCCTGGAGCGGAGAAAAATGCTCGCCGTGGTGAATGAAACCCACCCAAATGTCAAAGAACTGGATGAGCAGATTACCAAATTGAGGGAAAATATTTTTGAAAATATTGATAACCTGGTAATTAATACCACAGATCGAAAAGCTCAGGCAAAAGCGAAGCTGGACAGTGAAGATCAAATTTTTGCTACGCTCCCACAAGCAGAGTCTGATTTTATGGCCTTAAATCGAGAGTTTAAACTCAGAGAAAACCTCTATAATTATCTGTTGGAGAAAAGAGCGGAAGCAGGCATTGCCAGAGCATCCAATATTTCGGATAATTCGGTATTGGATTATGCGAGACGGGGAAATTTGATTTTCCCCAAAAAGGCTCAAAATTATGGATTGGCTTTTGGACTGGGCTTTATTATTCCTTTGGTTCTCTTGCTTTTATACCATTATCTCAACAATAAGATTGTTGATCAGATCCAACTCAAAAATGTATTGAGAATACCGCTCTTGGGTACAATTGGATTCAGTACCAAGGATACGAATATGCTCGTGGCCGAACACCCCAAGTCCATGGTTGCCGAGTCCTTTCGATCATTACGTTCCGCACTTTTTTACATTTCCAGTGAGAAAAAATGCAAAAAGATACTGGTCACTTCTTCTGTTTCCGGGGAAGGAAAGACGTTTGTAAGTATTAATCTGGCCGCAGCAATGGCTTTGAGCGGGAAGAAGACCTGTCTGATTGGACTGGATTTACGAAGGCCCAAATTATCTGATTATGTAGGTGTTTCTGTGCAGACAGGTCTTTCAAATTTTTTGGTAGATAAAGCTACAAGAGATGAAATCATCGTTCCCACTGCGTATGAAAATTTGTTCGTGGTTCCTTCAGGACCGATTCCACCCAATCCTGCCGAACTACTTTTGAAAGAAAAAATGAGTGAATTTTTAATTTCATTGGATGATGAATTTGATATTGTTGTTTTGGATACCCCGCCTATTGGACTTGTATCGGAAACGATGGATTTAATGCGTTTTTCAGATGTTAATTTGTATATCGTTCGCCAGGATTATACTCACAAGAGATACCTTTTGATGATAAATGACCTTTATGCCAATGACCAGCTGGATAATATTTATGCGGTGTTCAACGGAATTAAAGCCGGGGTAGACGTATATGATTTTGGAGGATATAATTATGGTTATGGGTATAATTACTCTTACATGAGAAAAAATGAATACACCGATACTTATTACGATCGGGAAGATAAACAAAAAAAGTCTGAGTGGTTAAGTAAGCTTTTATCCAAGTTTCGAGTTTGACCCGGTTTCCGCAGGTTTCAATCGGATAATTCCCAAGGATAACAAATCTGATTGCGATGTATTCGGAACTGCTAAATTACATGGAGGTTTTTAACTTACAGTTTTTAGACCAATTTTGAGAATTTGAGCTTTGAGCAACCAAATCAACTAAAATGATTATTTACCCTTTGCATAGCCATAAAATAGAAGGGCTTAGCTGAATTGAGCCTATTTTTAGCATGCAGGATTCTGAAAGATTATGAACTTTAATAGGC
The DNA here is from genome assembly GCF_900108085.1 of Algoriphagus boritolerans DSM 17298 = JCM 18970. Lineage (GTDB taxonomy): Bacteria > Bacteroidota > Bacteroidia > Cytophagales > Cyclobacteriaceae > Algoriphagus > Algoriphagus boritolerans. Next base: position 59,655 of record NZ_FNVR01000013.1, on the reverse strand, counting down.
TTGTGGTAAGAAAATGAAAATAGCAGCGCTCATTCCCGCCCGGTACGGTTCGACCCGACTTCCGGCAAAACTGGTCCAAGACTTGGGCGGAATTTCAGTTATCCAGCGAACCTATGTAAGTACTCTTGCCACAGGGGTTTTTGATGAGGTTTGGGTGGTGACTGATCATGAACAGATCCGTGAACAGGTTTTGGATTTGGGGGGTAAAGTGTTTTTTAGCTCCAAACCGCATGAGTCTGGCTCTGATAGAATCGCAGAAGCCCTGGAGGTAGTGGATGCGGATTTGATTGTGAATGTGCAAGGGGATGAACCTTTCCAAGATCCCAAGTCTCTAAAAGACCTGGTTGCTGCCTTTGAAAGACCAAAGGTGAAAATGGCATCCCTGATGTGTCGGATTCCTGAGGACGAAGCTTACAATCCCAATGCGGTCAAGGTCGTAGTGGATGAAAAAATGAATGCGATTTATTTTTCCCGATCACCAATTCCATTCAATCGCGAAAGGAATGATGACATTTTTTACTGGAAGCATATCGGGGTTTATGCTTACACCCGAGAACTCTTGATAGAGTTTACCTCCTGGCCAAAAAGTCGCCTGGAACAAATCGAGATGTTGGAGCAACTTCGTTTGGTAGAAAAGGGGGTAAAAATCCGAATGGTCGAAACCTCCCATCAGGCCATCGCCATCGATACCAAGGAGGATTTGGATCGAGCCAGGAATTTCCTGAAAAGCATTCTTTGAAGTATCTGGTATTTAGCCACAAGTATCAGGATAAGATTCAAAAAGCAGAGGATAGAAGTAAGGCCTAAAAGCTTTCGGATCCGCAGCTAGGAAAGTTTGAACGCTGAACTTTGAACCTTGAACAATTCAACGATTAACCAATAATTCAACATCAGACACTTGTGCTGAGCGGAGCCGAAGCATCAGTCATCCAACAAGTAGCCAAATCAACAAACCCATGAAAAAACGCGTCACTGGAATCGGAGGGATTTTCTTCAAAGTCAAAGATCCCAATGCCACCAAGTCTTGGTATCAAAATCACTTAGGTTTGAATACCGACAACTATGGGACAGCTTTTGAATGGCGAAGCAGTGAAAACCCCGAACAAAAAGGCTTCACTCAATGGTCTCCGATGAATGCGGATACCAATTATTTCAAGCCCTCTGAGAAAGACTTTATGATCAATTACCGCGTAGAAAACCTTGAGGAACTGGTAGCTGAACTGAAAGCAGAAGGGGTGACCATTTTGGATGAAATTGAAATCTTTGAATACGGAAAGTTTGTTCACATCCTGGATCCAGATGGTCACAGCATCGAACTTTGGGAGCCAAATGATGAGGTCTATGATAAATTGACGGAAGGAAGAACGATTAGTTGAGAAATTTAGTATTAAGTATCAAGACGTAAGTATCAAGATTTAGAATCAAGAAACAAGAGGCAAGAGCCAAAAACTTTCGATACCACTAACTTCGATTTATGAATTTCGAACTCTTGGATAATTCACAATTAGTCAAATCATCGGTTCAGCAATCTCCTTAACCTTATGAAAATTCAACATCAATTTGACGGCAGAAAAGGCTCATTTTTTATAGTAGAAGGTGGAAAATATCTAGCCCAAATGGTCTATGTGATGGCAGGTCCACAAAAAATGATCATTGAACACACGGAGGTGGATGAAAGCCTAAAAGGCCAAGGTGTCGGAGCAAAATTGCTTGAAGCCCTTGTTTCATTTGTCCGTGAAAAAGGACTCAAAGTCATTCCGCTTTGTCCTTTTGCAAAAGCCTCTTTCAACAAAAGAGCTGATTTACAGGATGTGTTAAATTGATTTAAAGGAAGTAAAAAGTAAGAGCCAATACAGCGAGAATGACGATCAAAAAAACAAGAAGTCTGCTCTTTTTTAAATTTGTTTTTCGTTCATTCCGGTGATCAATTGCCTCCGATAGCGCCTTTGAATCGGCTTTTTCCAAATTCCTGCTACCTTTGGTATAAGTGGATTTTGGACGGATTTTGCCCAGGTGATGATTCTCCTCGAAAGACTGACTTGCTTGCTTACTAAATCCCACACCGCCTGTCATTGTATCCGGTTTTCTCTAAAAGTAATGATTTCGCTCCAAGTTGAAAAGAATCTGAGGCTTGAAGAATACATCTCTATTCTTAACAGCTCCGGCTTGGGAAAACGTCGACCTATGCACGACCCGGATCATCTTAAGCGAATGATTCAAGGCTCTAATTTGCTTGTTACTGCCCGTGAAGAAGGCGAACTGATCGGGTTTCTTCGAGGGCTTTCGGATTACTGCTACCGATGTTTTATTGCTGATCTGGCCGTAGCAAAAGATTTTCAGAGGAAAGGAGTGGGGCGTGAAATTCTCAAGTTCACACGAAGCCTTGCACCGGAAGCACGTTTATTTCTCTTTGCGGCGGAGGATGCCGAGCCATTCTATCAAAAACTGGGTTTCAAACCCCATGAGCATTGCTACCAGCTAAAACCCGAAGAACAACTCCGGTAAGTCTCAAGTCAGAAGTATGTAGTATGAAATCTAAAAAAATTCAGCTTTTTGACTTTAGCTTTCTGACTTTAGCTTTCTGACTTTCTGTTTTTCAATCACCAATATTAATTAACTTACTTTCCTCATGGGGAAAACTACCGGGAGTTTATGTACATGACTGAAGTCGCTATGCCAAACCTGGAAGCCATTCAGTCCGCTACCTTGAATGCGGCACAGCTATTGGGAATTGAAGATAAGCCTGGAACAATTGAGGTCGGAAAAATAGCTGATATCATTGCCGTTTCCGGTAATCCCGAGAAAGATATCAAAGTGATGAAAGATGTCATCTTTGTGATGAAAGCTGGTAAAATCTTTAAGCAATGATCAATTCTCAATTGTCAATTTTCAAATTCAGGTGAGATCATTACTTGAAAATTGATAATTGAATTTGGAAATTGAAAATTCATATCCAACCACCAAAATCTAACCCCTATGCAAAATCGATTTTTCCTCCTTTTTCTCTTGCTTTCTAACTTCGTTTTTGCGCAAGAAAAAAAAGACTCCCTTACTTCCCCTCAGCTGAAAGCACAGGTTTTTGAGTCCAAGCAATCAGTGACCATTGACGGGAAAACCATCAGCTTAAATGCAAAAGCCGGGACCATGGAGCTCAAAGATGAGAACAACAAACCCATCGCACTTTTTGGTTTTACAGCCTACTTCAAGGAAAATCCGGAGAAAAACCGTCCCATAATTTTTGCCTATAATGGCGGGCCGGGTTCATCTTCCTATTGGCTTCATATAGGAATCATGGGGCCAAAACGGATTGTGGTAGATGATCCTAATTACAATGGGGCTGCCCCGTATGAATTGGTCAATAATGAGTTTTCTGTTTTGGATATAGCGGATGTAGTCATGATGGACCCTGTCGGGACGGGATTAAGTGTTCCCATCGGGGAGGCCACAGGAAAGGATTTTTGGGGAGTGGATCAGGATATTCGGAGTGTGAGTTTGTTTATCATGCAGTTTTTGAAAGCGCATGATCGCTTGAATTCTCCTAAATATATCTTGGGAGAAAGTTATGGTACTTTCCGAAATGCCGGAGTTATGAGTTACCTGCTCAATCAAGGCTACGCGCTTAATGGAGTCGTGATGGTTTCTTCCGTTTTTGATTTGCGAAGCTTATTCTTCGCTCCAAATGAAGATCTTTCTTACATCTTCTATCTTCCGACCATGGCTGCCACAAGCTGGTATCATGATAAGATCACCAATAAGGGATCAGACCTTCCTGCATTTGTCGAGGAGGTAAGAGCGTTTACAGAGAAGGAGTATTCTCCGGCTCTTTTCAAAGGCAATCGGATCACTGAAACAGAAAAGTCCGAGATCGCAGGGAAACTGGAGAAGTTCACCGGTATTTCTGCCGAGATCTGGAAGCGTGCCAATCTTAAAATTAATGCCGGGGAATATTTCCAGGAATTACTCCGCAGCACTGGCGAAACGGTAGGACGTTTGGATTCGCGATATAAGGGAATCAATATTGATCCCATGTCTATGGACTCCTTTACCGATCCTCAAAGCGACGCCATTTCACCGGCCTATACAATGGGTTTCCTTGATTACTTCCATGGCAGTCTGAATGTGAGTAAGGATTTGCTTTATTCGACTTCTGCCTACGCTAAGGAAGGTTTTAAGTGGGATTGGAAACATCAGGGCAATAGTTTTTGGGGCGCAGATGCGGCAGTGACCACTTTGCCGGATATGGCAGAGGCCCTCAGCAAAGATCCAAATGTCAAGGTGTTAATCATGAACGGGTATTATGATTTGGCTACGGTATTTTATGCTATTGAGCATTCGATTTCCCACCTTGATTTGCCTAAGTCAGCTACAGACAGGATCATCATGACCTACTATGAAGCAGGTCACATGATGTATACGCATTTGCCTTCAGCCAAGCTCTTCCGTGAGGATTTGAAGAAATTTATCGAGGACACCCAGAGAAAGTAACAGATGACACAAAACCCCTTGCCTTTCCTGGTTAGAAATACGCTAGTCCCCCTTCTGGTTTTAGGTTTCATTCTTCTTAAATGGCAGGAAGCAGAAGCCCAAAGTGCAAAGTCAAGCGCAAACACGGGTTTATATTTCCCCCCAAATGAATCTTCAATCTGGGAGAAATTACCTCTGGCGGAGCTTGGATGGGATCAGAATGCACTTGCAGAAATGCTCGCTTGGCTTCCGACACAAGACACCCGTGCATTTCTCATTTTGAAGGACGGGAAAATAGTGGTGGAGGAATACTGGGGCAGTAAACTCACCGGAGTGGGGGAGATGGACCAAAATTCGTATTGGTACTGGGCATCGGCAGGCAAAACCCTTACTGCGGCAATGGTAGGCTTAGCCCAACAGGAAAAGCTGCTCAGTATCAATGACCGTACTCAAAAATTTCTTGGCCCGGGATGGACTTCCATGCCGGCTAAGCAAGAGCGTAAAATCAGACTGAAACATCACCTGACGCTTACTACAGGAATCGATGATAAAGTTTCAAATTTGGATGATTTTTCTCCTTCAAATTTTAAATACCACTCCAAGCCCGGGACCAAATGGAGTTATCACAACGCGACCTATACTATGCTCGTGCAAGTGCTGGTAAATGCCAGCGGGATGGATTTCCAAACGTATTTTAAAGAGAAACTGGGAAATAAAATCGGCATGAAGGGCTTTTGGCAAAAATCCGGATTAAACACTGTGTTTTACTCCGATGCCAGATCTTTTGCCCGATTTGGCTTGTTGCTTTTGGGGAAGGGAAAGTGGGATGGGAATCAAATTTGGTCTGGTGATTATTTTGATGAAATGACGGAATCTTCCCAAAATAGTAATCCAAGCTATGGATACCTCACTTGGTTAAATGGCAAGAGTTCTTATTTGTTGCCGGAATTGAAATCTCCGATTTCAGGATCGTTGATTCCCCAGGCCCCGGCAGATATGTATCAGGCCATGGGTAAGAATGGGCAGATTTTAATGGTGATCCCTTCTCAAAATCTGGTGATTATCCGAATGGGTGGTGCCCCGGGAGAGCTTCCAGTTCCGGCTTTTTTGGTTCGGCAGCTGTGGGAGCGACTGTCAAAAGTGATGACGCCAACTATTCAGGGGAATTGATTTTTCCCTGTTCCGGCTTAGGATTTGGTTCAGTTTTGTTCAGAATTTAATCATCTGTTAAACTGATTGTCAATTTTTTCTAAAGAAAGCGGTTTTTCTAAAAATCCGGAAACTATAGGATATTCCAAGGCTTTTTGTCTGTCCTGATAGTCAATGGAACTGGAAAGGATAACGATAGTATCTGCTCTGAAAGGGAATAATTCAGCATAGGCATCAAGAAATTCCCACCCATTCAACACAGGCATATTGATATCCAGGAAAATTAACAGACTACTTTCAGGTGGAAGTAACTTGATTTTTTCAAGAGCTTCTTCAGCACTTAGAAATTCCTTTATTTCATTTCCAATTCCTGTTTTTCCCAAAAGTCTCCTATTGATCAGGTTATTGATAGGGTCATCGTCCACTAAAAAAATTACATCAAAGCAGATCATTAAAATTTCAAGTCAGTAGTTTGATTGTGTTAGTACTCCAAAATACAATTATTCCTTCGCCATAGAAAAGGATTTACATGCTTTTTATTTTTAAGAAAATACAAGTGCTTAAAATCAGGTCAATAAAAAAGGAGACCCAAGTGGATCTCCTTTAATTTTTGATGGAATTTGGATTACATCATGCCACCCATTCCTCCGCCACCCATTGGAGGCATAGCTGGAGCATCTTCTTTTACGTCTGCCACTACGCATTCGGTAGTCAATAGCAATGCGGCGATAGATGCTGCATTTTCCAGTGCCAATCGAGTCACTTTAGTAGGATCGATGACACCTGCCTTAAACAGGTCTTCGTACACGTCTGTTCTTGCATTGTATCCAAAGTTTCCTTTGTTTTCTCTGATCTTGTTGACCACCACAGATGGTTCACCACCGGCGTTTGCTACGATTGTTCTCAATGGAGACTCGATTGCCAATCGGATGATGTTGATACCGGTTTCCTGATCTTCGTTGTCACCTTTGAGATTGATCAGTGCGTCACCAGCTCTTACCAGTGCAACACCGCCACCTACTACTACACCTTCCTGTACAGCAGCTCTGGTTGCATGCAATGCATCATCCACGCGGTCTTTCTTCTCTTTCATCTCTACTTCAGTAGCAGCACCGATGTAAAGAATAGCTACACCACCAGAAAGCTTAGCAAGTCTTTCCTGTAGCTTCTCTTTATCGTAGTCAGAAGTTGTCTTGTCGATCTGAGCTTTGATTTCAGCGATTCTGCCTTTGATTGCAGCCGGATCACCTGCACCGTTTACGATAGTGGTGTTGTCCTTATCGATATTGATTTTTTCAGCTCTTCCAAGCATTTCAGTTGTAGCATTCTCCAACTTGAAACCTCTTTCTTCGGAGATTACAGTTCCGCCGGTGAGGAAGGCGATATCTTCCAACATTGCTTTTCTTCTGTCACCAAAACCTGGGGCTTTGACAGCAGCTACTTTCAAAGCGCCTCTGATTTTGTTCACTACCAAAGTAGCCAAAGCTTCTCCGTCTACATCTTCAGATATGATAAGCAAAGGCTTACCCATCTGAGCTACAGGCTCAAGAACAGGAAGCAATTCCTTCATGGAAGAGATTTTCTTGTCGTAGATCAAAATGAATGGTTGATCCAGTTCTGCTTCCATCTTCTCTGTGTTGGTCACAAAGTATGGAGAAAGATAACCTCTGTCAAACTGCATACCTTCTACAGTTTTCACGTCGGTTTCAGTTCCTTTAGCTTCTTCCACAGTGATTACACCGTCTTTGCCTACTTTGTCCATTGCGTTAGAAATCATATTCCCGATTTCTTCGTCGTTGTTGGCAGATACGGTTGCTACCTGGGCGATTTCCTTTGAAGTGGAAATGGGCTTGGAGTTTTCCTTAAGTCTGGCTATTACGGCAGAAACCGCTTTGTCGATGCCTCTTTTGAGTTCCATCGGATTTGCACCTGCCGCCACGTTTTTGATACCTACGTTGAATATAGATTGAGCCAAAACAGTCGCTGTGGTAGTTCCGTCACCTGCATTGTCTGCAGTCTTGGAAGCCACTTCTTTTACGAGCTGAGCACCCATGTTTTCGATAGGCTCTGACAATTCGATTTCTTTTGCTACAGTTACACCGTCTTTGGTGATCATTGGAGCACCGAACTTTCTGTCAATGATTACATTTCGACCCTTTGGTCCCAAAGTTACTTTTACTGCGTCTGCCAATGCATCAACGCCTTTTTTCAGACGATCTCTCGCGTCTGTATCGAAAAACAATTGTTTTGCCATGATTTTTAGAATTTTTAGTTAATAATTCTGGTTGATTGATTAAAGGATAGCGAAAATGTCAGATTCTCTCATGATGAGGAAATCTTTGCCTTCCACGTTAAGTTCAGTGCCGGAATATTTTCCGTACAAAACGGTGTCTCCCACTTTTACAGTCAAGGGCTCATCTTTTTTTCCGTTGCCTACTGCGACTACAGTGCCTTTTTGTGGTTTTTCTTTGGCAGTGTCCGGGATATAAAGGCCCGAAGCAGTTTTCTCTTCAGCTGCAGCTGGTTGTACCAAAACTCGGTCTGCAAGAGGTTTGATGTTCACGTTTGACATAGTATTAAATTGTTTAAGGTAAGATTTTAGATTAAAATGCTATTGCATTAATAGCACTTCCTGTGCCAAGGGCTTTTGTGTCCAAAAGGCTGACAAATCGGCCGCAAAAGTCAGTATTTTGGGATACCTCTCCTCACTTTTTTGTCAAAAAAGTCTGTCAATTTTTCTTTCCTCTATGTAAAAAATGTCAGAATTCATTATTATTTTGTTACCAAACTATTAACACCTATGCGAACCTTACCTAAAAACTGGGTCACCGAAGGGTTGATCGATTTCGAATACAAAAAATATCAATTGCTTGCCTATCTGCAGGAAGCTGATCGGGAGTTTAAGGCCGTCAAGCTCTATCCCATGCTTTCGGATCTGATAGATCATCATCGCGTCTTGGATGAATTGAACTCCGGCAAAACCGAATTGAGTAAACTTTTTCCGAAAGCACTGAATGGAATTGATCTCAACACGGCACAGCTTTATTACCAACCCCAAGTCGAGGATGGAGAAGTAATGAAGGAAATCTCCCAAATCACCGACTTTGCGCTACCCCGCATTTCGAAGCAAATCGAGGAGGGAAAATCCATTTATAATTTCGTGGAAGAGCAAGTGGAATTTGAACCTGTCGGTATCGTGCCGATCTACAACAGAGAGGGGTTTGTGCTGATTACAAGAGAATCAAGTGCAGACGTTCATGCCTTTCGGTACAAGTCCAATATCCTTCAGTTGGCAGGGGAAAAATTCAGAAGTATTACCTTTTGGTTGTTGGGTATTTTTCAGAAAAACCTCGTCAACACGATGGAAAAGCTTAAAATGCAGCTAATTCGCGAAGTAAAAGAACTCCCAAATCCGGCGACATGGCGTGTCCATAGTCCGTATGTATTTCCGATCGAAGAGACCTTGATTCCATTGAGTAAGCGACTTTTGCTAAAGTCTGTCTCATAATAACTGCCTCTGTGATTGTCTTGTGACCACCATAAGAGTCCCTACTCCCTGAATTTCTGTTGGGAGTGACACTCAAAGGACGAATAAAAAAAAAGTCTGACCGCAAGATCAGACTTTTTTTTTTCTTAAAAACTAATGTTTAGTTTCCAGTGGTGTCGTTTTCTACAGGAGTGGTGTCACTTTCCACGGGAGTCTCCTCTGAGGGAGCAGTGATTTGTGGTTCACCAAATGCCGGGGCTACAACCTGCTGTTTTGCACTTTCGATGTTAGGAGATGAAAATTGGTTAGGCTGGCTGCTGGTGTAGAAAGCAGAAGAAGCCAAGGAAAGCACTAGGATAGAAACAGCAAGAACCCAAGTGGCTTTTTCCAATACATTACCAGTTTTGGTCACGCCCATAATCTGAGAAGCACTGCCTCCAAATGCTGCACCTGCACCGCCTTTTGAATTTTGACCAAGAATGACCAAGATCAACAAGACGGCAAGGATTAAGATGATGGTAATAAGTAAAGTAAACATATGTTTTTAATTATTCTTTCAGTTTTTCAATTAAGTCCGCAAAGTAAGTCCTTTTCTCCGGAAACTTCAAGGCAAGCTTCTCATATATTTCCTTTGCCATTGTTTTTTTGCCTTGTTGGATTAAAATCCTTGCAAAGGATTCGGAGAGCAAATTACTATTAAGTTTGGTACTGGATTCAGCCAGATTTTCTGTGTTTTGATTGGCTTCGATTTCTTTGATTGTTGCCAACTTGAATTCCTTTTTGCTGAAAGCTTTGATCATATCGATCTGTTCCTGCTTTTTGGAATCGACGATTTCCCGCTTTTCCTTTCGCTTGATCGTTTCGATGAGATCATCTTTGGGCGGCTTCCGTCTTTTGGCTGCAGGTTTTTCAGGTTTCGGTGGCTCTTCCGGGGTGACTTGCCCCTTCAATTGCATTCCTAGATTTTTCAGGGAGGCTGTCCGCGATGCAGGATTGTGTTCCTTTTCCGGATCCTCGGGAAGTAGGTCTTCTTTTGCCGGATCAGGTTTGAAACCTTCAGGGATTGGTTTCTCGATCAGTTTTTTCAGCCAGATCCGATCAGGACTGGTAACTGCTGCCTGAGCCAGGAAATGACTTTCGGTTCCTTCACTTTTCAAAAATTCATACCGTGCGGTCAGTACATGGGGTATCTGAAAGTAAGGGAAATTCTCCTGTACTTTTTTTAGCAGGAGAATATCAGACTTTTCCAGGTGATCGGCCTTTTGAATGAGTTCAAGAAATTGTGTTGCGTTCACTTTCCGGGTTTTGTATTCAAGTTAGTAAAATTACCAGTTGGCAACCGTCGCAGTGAAAATATCTTGGATGATTACTTCAAATATCTCCTCTACCAACTCATTTTCCACATCCAACAAGGTCACGGTTCTTGGATCATAATCTTTGAAAAAGGAGAAGTTCTGTTTTTTATTTTCCTCCTCATTGCTCAAGTTGATGTAATCTACAGCTACCGAAATAGTCAATCGCATCTGTCCGGCACGATCGGGTAGATTTGGATCGCCGCTGGACACTGCTGCTTGTGGGGTCAAAGAGTAAGTGCTGATGGCACCAGAAAACTGCAAATCACCGTTATTTCTCACCAATTCAAGCTGTGTATTTCGCTGGTAATACTCCTTGATTGCTTCTGTGAAGCGTTGCTCCATGTTGGCAGGGCCTCCGCCTGAGTCATTGAAGAAGTTTTCTACCGAAAAGGTCTTTACCAGTTCGTAATTGATGTTGGTTCCAGTAAAGCTGTACTTTACCGAGCAGGATTGAAATAAAAACAGGGTAAGGCCTGCCAAAAGGACGAAGAGCCTATACAATTTCATACTGTTTGATTTTACGGTAAAGAGTCCGTTCTGAGATTCCCAAATCACTCGCGGCGTATTTTCGCTTATTGTTGTGCTTTCTAAGTGCTTTAAGGATCATTTCTTTTTCTTTTTTCTCCAGCGAAAGTGAATTATCGTCTTCTTCATGAATGATGTCTTCGATAACGTCCTCTTCGTACTCCTCATTGTTCATCCCGGAATTTTTCTGGGAATCCAAGACCAAAGGAACCTTGTAAGACGAATTATTATCCACTGATTCGTTTTGGGTAAATCCTGAATCCAAATCCTCAAAAAGCCCCTGATGCTTCTGCATGATGTTGGAATTGATTCCCCCGTTTTGATAGGATTCCAAGACGAGTTTTTTCAGGTCGTTCATGTCCTTTTTCATGTCAAAAAGGACTTTGTACAGAATGTCGCGCTCAGAGAAGTCGGTGTATTCACCAAAGGTCGAGTGTCCCAAAGCCATGGGTAGTCGAGAGGGGTTCGCGGGAAGGTATTTGGACAGCGTCTGCGCATTGACCTCACGCGTTTCTTCAAGCAGGGAAATCTGATCCGCAATGTTCTTCAACTGTCTGATATTCCCGGGAAAAGGGTAGCGGAGCAGCAATGCCTGTGCTTCCGAATTAAGTGAAATTGGACGGACGTGATACTTCTCAGAGAAGTCGCCTGTGAATTTTCGAAATAAGAGTAAAACATCCTCCCCTCGATCACGCAAAGGCGGAACGTAAATCGGAACTGTATTTAATCGGTAATAGAGGTCTTCACGGAATTTGCCTTTCTCCACTGCTTTCAGCAAGTTTACATTCGTGGCAGCGATAACCCGGACATTGGTTTTGAGGACTTTGGACGAACCGACTTTGATGAACTCTCCATTTTCCAGGACACGAAGTAGCCTTGACTGAGTTCCTAGTGGCATCTCTCCGATTTCATCCAAAAAGATTGAACCCCCATCGGTAACCTCGAAATATCCTTTTCGAGACTCAAAAGCGCCGGTAAACGAACCTTTTTCATGACCAAAAAGCTCTGAATCTATTGTGCCCTCAGGAATTGCCCCACAGTTGATGGCGATGAATTTTCCGTGCTTTCTGAGGGAAAGGGAATGAATGATTTTCGAAAAGCTCTCTTTCCCGCTACCACTTTCTCCCGTGATTAATACGGTCATATCGGTAGGAGAGGCCTGCATGGCTACCTGGATCGCATGATTCAGCAGAGGGCTGTTGCCAATGATACCAAAGCGCTGCTTGACACTTTGAATTTCTGAAGGTGTGATCATGCAAATTTTGGTTTTACGGCGAAAAGATTACTTTGCTTTGCTCGCAATGACATTCGTGTGATCATGCCAAAACAGGATTTACTTCCAATACCTCACCGAATAGAGTAGCCTGAGAAACTTCCGTAATTCTCACCCGGACGTAATCGCCTTTTTTAACTTGATCTGCCGGAATAATTACGACTTTGTTGGCGGAATTTCGCCCCTTCAGTTGTTGATCGGATTTTTTGGAAAATCCCTCGATGAGGATCAATTGCTCCTGATGGAGATCCAGTTTATTTCGCTCAAATGATAGTTCTGATTGCTTGGAAATGATCTCGGCTAGCCTTCTTTTCTTGGTCTCCAATGGAATATCATCCGCATATTTCTTGGCAGCCAAAGTTCCCGGTCGCTCGGAATAGTAAAACATATAGGAGAAATCGTACTTTACGATGTCCATCAAAGAAAGGGTGTCCTGATGCTCTTCCTCAGTTTCGGTACAGAATCCAGCGATCATATCGGAAGAAATGCCACATTCTTCACCTAGGATTTCACGAATAGCCTGAACCCGGTTGAGATACCACTCCCGATCGTAAGTCCGGTTCATCAAGTCCAACACGCGACTATTTCCACTTTGCACAGGTAAGTGAATGTATTTACAGATGTTGTCGTATTTCTTGATGGTATGTAAGACCTCGTCTGTGATATCTTTGGGATGTGAGGTGGAAAATCGCACTCTAAGGTAAGGGCTGACCCGGGCCACCATTTCCAGCAGGTTTGCAAAATTGACTACCTGAGTTACTTCTTCCTCTTTTTTGTTAAGTCTTGCTTTGTTGTTTTCTTCCGGAGACCACTTGTAGCTGTCTACATTTTGACCTAAAAGTGTCACTTCCTTGTACCCATTTTCAAAAAGATCTTTTGCTTCTGCCACAATGGAATAGGGATCACGGCTTCGCTCTCTTCCACGGGTAAAGGGTACTACACAGAAGGAACACATGTTGTCACAACCTCGCATGATGGATATGAAGGCAGTGACACCATTTGAATTCAAACGTACCGGAGCGATGTCGGCGTAGGTTTCTTCTCGGGAAAGGAAGGTGTTGACGCCTTTTTCACCATCTTCAGCCGCTGAAATCAGGTTTGGCAAGTCCCGATAGGCATCCGGACCCACGACCACATCCACGATTTTTTCCTCGGTTAACAGATTTTCTTTCAAGCGCTCAGCCATACAACCCAAGACTCCAATGGTCAGCTCAGGCTTGTTTTTCTTGGCCTTTTGGAATTGGCTAAGTCGCTTCCTGACCGTAAGTTCGGCTTTTTCACGGATTGAGCAGGTATTCAAAAAGATTACATCTGCCTGCTCAAAATCAGAAGTGGTATCAAACCCATTCTCCTTCATGATTGAAGCTACGATCTCTGAATCAGAGAAATTCATCTGACAGCCGTAGCTCTCAATGTAGAGTTTTTTGGTTTTACCGGTATTTTCGTCTGCTGTGGTTTTGAAGTCGCAGGCTTGCGCTTCCTCAACAGAAATAATGTCAATATCTTTAATCAGATCCATGAACTGGAATTTTTGTCAACTGGTCTAGAATCGGTGTTTGCAGCATATCAAACCCAAAAGGATTCAATGAAGTTGCGAAATTACGAAAATGCGGACAAAATGGCAGTTTGGTTAAGTAATTTTATCAACTTAGAAAGGTTTTAACAAAAAAACTTCCAGCATCATTAATTTGATTCACCACCTAGGAGGAACATAGTATCACCTAGGTTTTGAACACCCTAAGCATTTTCTCTATGTTTTACCAGGTGACTAGGTGGTTTTAAAAAGAGAAAACACAAAGGATCAAAGTCCACAAAGATCATGGACTTGAATCCAATAAACTTTGTTTCTATGTGACTTTGTGGTTTGAAAAGAATTATCCCCTCAAGTTGGTGGAATAGATAGAAAAGTTTTTTCTAAAAACCCAAGCCGAACTTTCATCAAAGGATTCTAACCCTGACTAAATTTTTCAAAAGGAATCTTCAATTGCTCCCCGAAATGAACCTGCTCCTCGGTAATGTTTAAGTTGGAAATGCCTAAGCCTAAAAGTCGGACGGGCTGCTCTATTTCTTCCTGATGAAGTAGCTCCAGTGCGATTTTCCAGAATGTTTCTTCATCCGGATATTGTTCCAAAGTGCGGCTGCGAGTCTGAAGCGTAAAATCCGAATGCTTGATTTTCAGGGTGATCGTACGTCCTTTTATTCCGTTTCGCTCGATGCGTTTGATCACTTCCTCGAAAACAGGACGAAGGTTTTCTTTTAATTCCTGAGGTGTTATCAGATCCTTTTCAAAGGTGTTTTCTGCACTCAATGACTTCCTGACCCGATGTGGCTGAACTTCCGAAAGATGGATTCCCCGGACAATGTTGTAGTAATGAAGACCAGACTTACCAAACTTTTTGGTCAAAAACTGAAGCGAATATTCCTTGAGGTCTTTGCCATTGTGAATGCCGAGACTTTGCATTTTCTCGGCCGTCACCTTCCCTATTCCGAAGAATTTACCGATCGGAAGTTTTTCCAAGAAAGCTTCGGCTTCCTCCGGCAAAATTACCGCCTGACCGTTGGGTTTATTGAGATCAGAGGAAATTTTTGCCAGAAACTTATTGTAGCTGACTCCGGCGGAGGCATTGAGGCCGGTTCTTTCCTTGATTTTTGCCCGGATTTGCTTTGCAATAAGAATTGCTGACTTTAGCCCGACTTTGTTTTCAGTCACATCCAAAAAGGCTTCATCCAGCGAAAGCGGTTCCACCAAATCGGTGTATTCATGGAAAATCTCCCGAATTTGATTCGAAATCTCCTTGTACCGATCAAATCGAGGTCTTGCGAAAATCAGCTGAGGGCACTTTTTCGCCGCTAAGGCTGAAGACATCGCTGAGAATATCCCAAACTTCCGGGCTTCGTAACTCGCTGCGGCCACCACACCTCGGGCTTCATTTCCTCCTACGACCAGGGGTTTGCCTCGCCACTCGGGATGATCCAGCTGCTCCACAGAGGCATAAAAGGCATCCATGTCCACATGGATAATCTTGCGAATCGGAGGGGGGATTTCTTGGTTAGTTTCCACGAAGCAACTCAAAAAGGGCCTGGGCTTTCAGCTCGCACTCATCATACTCCTGTTCTGCCGAGGCATCAATGGTGATGGCACTTCCCACTCCAAAATAGAGCTTTTTTACTTCCAAATCAGCAATGATAGATCGAATTACGACTGAAAAATCAAAGTCTTCATTTTCATCTATCCATCCAAATGCTCCTGAAAACCAGCCCCGCCTGAAACATTCTTCCCGCTCAATGATCTTCATCGTGCTGATCTTTGGGGCACCGGTCATGCTTCCCATTGGAAAAGTTGCCCGGATTATATTTTCAAAAGTCACCACATCCTTGATTTCAGAACTCACTGTGCTGATCATCTGCAATACCCGTGGAAAGGGATAAATTCCAAATAGTTCTTCTACCCGGACTGAACCCGTTTTCGAAACTCTGGCAAGGTCATTCCGCATCAGATCGGTGATCATCAGATTCTCGGCCCGCTCTTTTTCGCTGGAAATCAATTTTTCCCGATTTTCGGCATCTTCCTCAGGATTTAACCCTCTTTTTATAGTGCCTTTGATAGGTTGAGCAATGAGTTTTGAACCGGTTTTTTTTAAAAATCGCTCCGGGGAAGCGGACAGAAGCCATTGATTTTTTGCTTTGAATAATGCGGCAAAAGGCATTTTGGAAAGTTCGTTCAATCTGAAAAACGCAGCGATTGGGGCCCAAGATGCAAAAGAACCGGAAAATGCCTGACAGAAATTCGTTTCGTAAGTATTGCCTTCCAAAATCTCATTTTGGATGTTGAGGACGCTCCGGAGATATTCATCTCGTGTCACCTGAGGAGAAACTTGGCAGGATAGGGATGGATTAGCCGGAAGGATTTGGGCTTCTATTTCGTTCAAATAAGCTTTGGGAATTTCGCTTGACGAATAAATGCCTTTTGCATCCAGCTTGAATATTAATTCCGGCTCAAAAAAGCAAAGCTCGGGCAGGGGGAAAAATTCTAGGTTGTCACTGTTTAATTTTTCAATTCGATTCTTGTAATCATATCCAATGACTCCGACTTTTAATTTGACGGTTTGCCAAATTTCACTTTCGGACAATTCTTTATTTCCTGCAAAAAAAAATGAATCAAAAGGCTGAGAAGGATACACGTGATTATTTCCCGATGTGAAAGCGAAAAACCGGAAATTTTTATCGGCCCAAAGGCATAATTTTTCTTCCCATCGGGAGGAGTACAGCGAATAGAAAAAAGGATAGGATTTCATTTTGGTACAAAAAAAAGAGGAATCCCGAAGAATCCCTCTTTTTTGACATTGGGTAGTTGGTATTTATTGAGCAGTTACATCCAATACCAGGGAGACTGTATTGTAGATAAACTGATCTTTTGCTTTGTCAACTGCTGTGGCTTCGTCACCGTAAGCAAGACCCCAGGCAGTTCTGTCGATGTTAAATCCTGCTTTGGCCTTTACTGTGCCATCGGCAATGGTAACTGCAGCAGGAAACTTAATGTTTTTGGTGGTTCCTCTCATCGTCAAATTTCCGCTGATCCAGTGTGTTGGTGATTCAGGAGATAGTGAACTAGCTGAATTTGGAGTGTTTTCGGAAATGAATTCTTCTTTGTCCTCCACTTTGTCACCTGCAGTGAACGGTTCCACCCCTGTGATTTCGAAGGTAGCGGTAGGATAATTTGCCGCATCAAAGAAGTCCGCTGATTGTAAATGGCTAAAAAGTTTGCCATGGTTTTCCGTTCCAGCTTCCATGTCTTCGATGGTCAACCCGGTGATGTCGAAAGTGAAGGTTCCACCTTTGATAGTTCCGTCAGCTACGACCAGCTCACCTGTAGTTGCGGGGATTTTACCGAAATGCTGACCGGTTGGCTTGTAGCCTCTCCATGCGATAACTGTTTCGTCGGTTTTCAAGGCCAAAGTTTGTCCCGTAGCTTCAGCTACTTCCTGCGCTTCTGTAGTCTCTACAGTTTCACTCGGTGCACCACATGCAAATGCTAGCATAGATGCTGCTACGAATAGTCCGATTTGTTTGGTTAATTTCATTGTGCTTTTTTTGGATTGGTTTTCAAAATTTGTATGTATATACACGCAAACCAATGCCCTTCAAAAAAGTTCACGAACTTGAAAAAAAAATTAAAATCCTGTAAGCAATTAGTTTTACCGGAGCTAAAGCAAATCAAAAATGGCATTAATCATGGAAGTCCGGGGCAAAAGCCCCGTTTTAGGGGAGAATTGTTGGCTTGCACCGAATTCAACCATTGTGGGAGATGTGGTGATGGGCAAAAACTGCACAGTTTGGTTTAATGCAGTAATCCGAGGCGATGTGCACGAAATCCGAATTGGGGATGATACGAATATTCAGGATGGTGCTGTCATCCACTGTACTTTTCAGACATCGCCGACTCATATTGGCAATCAGGTATCCATCGCCCACAATGCCTGTGTACACGGCTGCACGATTCATGATCGGGTCTTGATCGGGATGGGTGCAATAGTGATGGATGGGGCAGTTGTGCATTCGGGCGCAGTGATTGCGGCTGGGGCAGTAGTTTTGGCAAATACGGTGGTGGAGGCCAACTCCATCTATGCAGGAGTCCCTGCAAAAAAGATGAAGCCAACTGGATCTGAGATGGAAGCGGTAATACTAAGAACTGCCAAAAACTACCCGATGTATTCGGAATGGTTTAAAAATGAGGCCTCAGGATTTAAGCTTTAGGAACTTGGTTATATTTTGCGAGATTATGGAAATTGCTCATGTTGAGCATGAAATGGGTAAAAAACAAAAAAAATAGTTTGCAATTCTTTTAGTTTTTCCTCTACTTATCTGGCGTAACCCAGCTCATTCATCCTATCATGAATTCCTTTCTTCTATTTGTAAGCAAGTGGAGGATACTTCTCTTGCTGTTTCTGTTATTCCTGATGACTAATTTCCTAATGAGTGCATTCATGCCAAAGGAACATGCCCTCGATTTGAAGTTTGGATACTCAGTGGAGGAGGCTTACGAAGCTTTAGGTCGATTAGATGCCGATGAAAGGGAAGGCTATCACTTTGGTATTCTGACATTGGATATGCCTTATCTCGTGATCTACTTTTTACTATTTTCAGGGATTTTAGTTAAGATCTGGAAGAAAAAGCAGGTGGTTTTTATTCCATTCCTGATCATGGTATTCGATTTTTTAGAAAATATTTCGGTATTGAGCATGCTTAGGTTATTTCCTGAACGAAATGAACCTGTGGCAGTTTTTGCATCGATTTTTACCACAAGCAAATGGGTAATGATCGGAATTTTGGCTGTATTCATTATTCTGGGGTTGATTTTGCACTTTTTCAAGCGATCCAAGGCTGAATCAGTTTCAGCGGAACAGAAAAATTAACCGTTCCTTCACATCTGCTTATTCGGTGACTTTTTTTTTTTTCAATGAATTTTGACTAGTATTTGGTAATACTTAGGCAACCCGTGTAGCTGCTCAAAATTTATTTCAGTTGAGATACTTACGGCCTTTTTGAAAAAATAAATTGTAATCTAATGAAGGAGGAATATTTCAAATGGTATTCGCCTCATCTCCATCGGGATGTCGAAATGTTGGTATTTGGTCATGCGGGGTTTCCTGTGATTCTTTTTCCTACTTCAAAAGGATCATTTCATGAAAATAGGGACATGGGGC
Source organism: Algoriphagus boritolerans DSM 17298 = JCM 18970 (assembly GCF_900108085.1). GTDB lineage: Bacteria > Bacteroidota > Bacteroidia > Cytophagales > Cyclobacteriaceae > Algoriphagus > Algoriphagus boritolerans. The sequence goes on along the minus strand of NZ_FNVR01000013.1, from coordinate 40,698 downwards.
TGATTGGTTCAGCGCATTGGTTTATTGAGCAAGGGCTAATTCAGATCTTTTGTCCTGAGAGCAATGATGCACAGAGTTTTTATCACAAAGGAATTCATCCCCATCAGCGGATTCAAAATCACGTGGCTTATGATAAAATGATTTGCCATGAAGTGGTAGAGCGCATTCGCCTGAATACTCCCGTTTCCAAAGTCGCAATGGCTGGCTGTAGTTTTGGCGGATATCATGCTGCCAATTTTGCTTTTAGGCATCCGGGCTATGTCAGTCATATGTTCAGTATGAGTGGAGCTTTTGATATTCGAAGCTTCATGGATGGCTATCAGCACGATGATATTTTCTTCAACAGCCCGCTGGAATATCTCCCCGGTTTACAGGACTATGAACTTTGGAACATGAAAATTGTGCTCGGAACTTCCAATTGGGATATTTGCTATGATGCGAATATCAAGCTTCATGATGTCCTTGAAAAGCGGGGTGTGCCCCATTGGTTTGACGTTCGCCATGAAAAGAAGCACGATTGGCCGATTTGGAAAGAAATGTTCCCACACTATTTATCTACCATCCAATTCAATTAATACATCAATTTTAGCCTACATAATTATGAAAAAAATCGGGATACTTTTCGGCATGGAGGACACGTTTCCTCATGCTTTTATAGAGCGGGTAAATCAACTAGCTCCTAAGGGGATTACAGCTGAAATCGTTCAGATCGACAAGGTCATTCAAAATCACCTGACGGAATACGCGGTGATTATTGACCGGATTTCTCAGGATGTACCCTTTTATAGAGCGTATTTGAAAAATGCTGCCCTGACGGGGACTGCGGTCATCAACAATCCATTTTGGTGGAGTGCGGATGACAAGTTTTTTAATAATTGTCTGGCTGATCAGCTTGGGGTTCCTCTGCCCAAAACGGTGATTTTACCTTCTGCCAAGCATCCTGATGATACTACAGCCAAGTCATTCCGAAATCTGGTCGCTCCTTTGGATTGGGAGGGTATCTTCAATTACACGGGTTTTCCAGCCTACATGAAACCCTATGCAGGCGGAGGTTGGAAGCATGTCTATAGGCTGGAAAATAAGGAGGAGTTTTTCCAAAAACATCCTGAGACGGGTCAACTGGTGATGCTGCTTCAGGAGGAAATCCTTTTTGACGAATATTTCAGAGTGTACTGCCTGGGAGGCAAGGCTGTAAGAATCATGGAATATGAACCCCGAAATCCGCATCACTTGCGCTATGTGGTCGATAAAGCCCCCGCTTCCAAAAAGCTACTCAATACCGTGAAAGATTACACCATCAAGCTTTGCACGGGATTGGGCTATGATTTCAATACGGTTGAATTTGCGGTGCGGGATGGGATTCCGTACGCCATTGATTTTGGCAATCCGGCCCCGGATGCGGACATCAATTCGGTAGGTCAGGCAAACTTTGACTGGGTGGTAGAGGAAGCTGCAAAAATGGCGATAGCTTATGCCAAAGCCCAAAAAACCGGGAAGATGAACCTGACTTGGGGAACATTTATGAAAAATTCGGTCGAAATGGCTAAACGTTTTTAAGAACAAGATTATGGCAAATGTTTCGAAAAAACTCCCGCAATTCACCTTGGGAGTGGAAGAAGAATACATGATTATTGATCCGGTCACGCGGGATCTTCGCTCTCACATGTCTAAGATAGTGGAGGGAGGGAAAATTACGCTAAAGGAACAGGTCAAGGCCGAAATGCACCAATCCGTGGTGGAGGTAGGGACAAATATTTGCCAAAATGTAGCCGAGGCTAGAAAGGAGGTAGCTTTCCTCCGGAATAAAATCTTCGAGCTCGCTTCCGTGCAAGGCTTGGTGGTGGGGGCTTCCAGTACCCATCCTTTTTCCAAATGGCAGGATCAGGAAATCACCGATGACCCGCGCTATCATGACATCGTCAATGAATTGAAAGACATTGCCCGATCCAATCTGATTTTTGGACTGCATGTCCATGTGGGGATTGAAAACAGGGAAACAGCACTTCAGCTTATGAATCAGGCCTGTTATTTCTTACCGCACATTTATGCGTTGACGACCAACTCTCCATTTTGGGAAGGAAGGAATACGGGATTCAAAGCATTTCGGGCTAAAGTTTTTGCCAAATTCCCCAGAACGGGCCTCCCGGAGTATTTTGACTCGGTGCAGTCGTATGATAATTTTTTGGAGATTTTGGTTAAAACAAATTGTATCGATAATCCGAAGAAAATCTGGTGGGATCTGCGCATGCATCCTTTTTTCAGCACCATCGAGTTTCGGATTTGCGATATGTGTCTCACCGTAGATGAGACCATTTGCATCGTAGCTTTGATTCAGGCCGTGGTAGCCAAATTGTATAAGTTATTACTCAGTAATACCAGCTTTAATATCTACCGGATCGCTTTGATCCGGGAGAATAAATTCCGTGCGGCCCGAAATGGTGTCGATGGACTTTTGATTGATTTTGGAAGGAAAATAGAAGTCCCGACCAAGGAATTGATCATGGAGCTTTTGGATTTTGTGGAGGATGTGGTCGATGAGTTAGGCAGTAGAGAGGAGATCAACTATGTTCACAAAATATTAGAACGGGGTACCGGTGCCGATCAGCAGCTAGATGTATATGAAAAAACAGGCAGTCTGGAGGCGGTAGTGGATTTTATTACAAGCAAGTTTACAGAGGGGATTTGAGTGATTGATTACCTTTGTTCCAACGAAAAGCAAAAGTTCCGTGGGAAAGAAAAAAGTAAATCTGGCTATTTTGGATATGTATGATGGCGAGCCCAATCAGGGAATGCGGTGCATCCATGACATCCTTTCCAGATTTTCTGAAGAAATTAGTTATCGTGAATTTGATGTAAGGGGAAAAGCAGAAATTCCTGACATCCGAAATTTCGACTTGTTCATCTCTACGGGTGGGCCTGGAAATCCATGCGAGGGAGACGGCAACTGGGATTTGATGTATAATGATTTTTTGGACCAAGTCTGGATTTGGAATATGAACCATGCCCAGAAAAAGCAACTGCTGTTGATCTGTCATTCATTTCAGATGGCATGTAAGCATTTTGGTCTGGGTAAAATCACCAAGCGAAAATCCACGTCATTTGGTGTGATGACTGTCCATAAAACAGCAGAAGGACTTCAGGATCCCCTTTTTATAAATCTTGAAAATCCATTTTGGGCGGTGGACTCCAGAGACTATCAGGTGGTACAGCCCGACAAAAGAAAATTCAAGGCTTTGGGGGCTAAAATCATTGCCTTGGAGAAAATCCGAAATCATGTGGAATATGAGCGGGCGATTATGGGTATTAGGTTTTCTGATGAGATCGTGGGGACGCAGTTTCACCCGGAGGCAGATGCTGTGAGTTTTCTGGAGCATCTGAAAAAGCCCATGGTGCGGGAAAAAATAATCGAACTCAAAGGCAAAGCAAAGTTTAGAACCATGCTCGAAGATTTGGTCGATGAAAATAAAATTTATAAAACAAACGAAACGCTGGTTCCTAACTTTCTGGAGCAGTCCATTCGAAAACTAAAAATGCTTAATATGCCTTCTTTGACTTGATTTTTCATGATTGAATCCTTCAGAACCCGATTTAATGCCGAATTTTCACCTGAAAAGTATCAGGCCTTTCTGGCCGATATTGCCTCGGATTTTGAGTATGCACCCACATTCAGAATTGCAGAAACTCCATTTTTTATTCCTAAAAACCTTAGTAAGCAAATCCTGGAAGCGAGTCAAAGGGTAATTGACTTTATCAAACGACCTGACTTCAAGGACTTGACCCGGCGATCCATTGAGTTGAATACCGCTGTGCCAAATGAAGATGCACATACACAGTTTTTGGCCATTGATTTTGGAGTTTGCCAGGAGCATGGAAAAATTGTCCCCAAACTGATCGAAGTTCAGGGATTTCCCTCCATTTTCAATTTCCAGTTTAATCTTTATCGCAAGATTTTAACCTATTATCCATTTTTAAATGAACTTTCGCCCTATCCGGATGGAGTGGATGAATCGGTTTACCTGAGAATGTTGACTGAGGTTATTTTGGGGAGATACGATCCTCTGGAAGTGGTTTTATTGGAGATCGAACCCGAAAAGCAAAACACCAAAATTGACTTTTACTATGCCAATAGGGATCTTGGAATTCCAATTGTTTGTGTGACAGAAGTGATCAAGGAAGGGAAGCAGTTGTTTTATACAAATTCAGCCGGAGAAAAGAAACGAATCAGAAGGATCTACAATCGGGTGATTTTTGATGAACTTGATTTGAGAAAGGACCTTAACCTTGATTTCAGCTTTGAAGAAGAGTTGGATGTGGAGTGGGCCGGTCACCCGAATTGGTACACGCGGATCTCAAAATTCATACTTCCCTACCTCCATGGCCCATATTTTATTGAGACCAAGTTGCTGAGTGAACTGGAATCGATTCCCGAAGACCTGGAAAATTACGTGTTGAAACCCCTTTTTTCATTTTCCGGTGCAGGGGTGATTTTTCATGTCAAAAGAGAAGATGTGGAGGCCATTACCGAGAAGGATCTCTATATTTTGCAAAAAAAAGTTCACTATGCTCCCGTTGTAAAATCGCCTGATGGCCAGGTGAAAGTCGAGGTGCGGGTGCTTTGTCTTTGGCCCGAAAAGGATGAAAATCCCACCATCGTAGGAAATCTCGTCAGACTCAGCCGAGGTGAGATGATCGGCGTCAAATTCAATAAAGATAAAGATTGGGTAGGGGGGACGATTGGACTGTTTGAAAAGTAAAAAATGGCATGTCAGTCCGAGCACCTTACAGACGTGAGTCTGGAAGTTTGAGGACCTTTCGACTCCGCTAAAGGTGACAATATCCCTGCTTTTACATTAAACCACAGTCATTTCCATTTTGTATGTTCGCAGGATATTTAAGACTCAGGATGACTAAATTTATTGCCCCCAGCTTCCTGGATCTTTTCTCCATTCTGACAGTGAATCCAGCATTTCTGAACTGATGTAGTTGCGCTTGACTGCAATTGGCAACAGCGCATCATAGTGACTCAGGCAGACCAATTTGATTCCCGCATTTTTAAAGTTCTGTGCGGCTACCTCAAAACCATAACTAAATATAGCAACCATACCGAGGACTTCGAAACCTGCATTTTTTAAGTCTTCTGCTGCTTTCAGCGAGCTTCCACCCGTTGAGACTAAGTCTTCGACCACCACTACTTTTTGTCCGGGAGTGACTTTGCCCTCGATCATGTTTTCCATGCCATGACCTTTTGGCTTGGATCGTACATAGATGAATGGAAGTCCGAGGTCATTGGCGATCAGTGCTCCTTGCGGAATACCGGCAGTAGCCACGCCGGCTATGGCTTCTACATTCTGAAAAAAATGGGTAACGCTTTCCACGAGCTTATTTTTGATCATATTTCTCACTTCCGGAAAAGAGAGTGAGAGTCTGTTGTCACAATAAATCGGGGATTTCCAGCCTGATGCCCATGTAAAAGGCTTATCCGGTTGTAGGCGAATGGCCTGAATTTCGAGGAGTTTGTCTGCAACTTCGGCTGCGATGCTTTGATCTAGAATTTCCATGTAGTCAAAATTAATGGAATCATTTGCCTTTAAATTGTACTGCCTGATTTTTTTATGCATTTTTGACCATATCCCTTTTTTAGCAACTTTTACCTATGAAAATCTTTGTCAATGACAAGCCGGTTGAACTGATCAGTTACGAGGAACTCGATCCGGCAAAATCCTACGATTTTATTTATTCAAATCTGGAGGAGATTCCGGCCGATATGGATTGGGAGGAGGATATTCTGTTTCATGAGCCAAACCATGACACCATCATTCGCCTCCTGTACTTGCTACGGACCCGGAAAATGAAAAAGCTTGACTCGATCACCCTGGTGACTAAAGACAAAAAAGCGATGAAGGCTTTTATCAAAAGTCGCTTCATGATCATAAAAGCGGCAGGTGGGATTGTCTCAAAAAAGAATAAGATTCTGATGATTTTCAGATTGGGAAAGTGGGATTTTCCAAAAGGGAAGCTTGATAAAGGAGAAACTCCCACAGAATGCGCCAAAAGAGAAGTCGAAGAGGAAACGAATGTCAAAGTAAAACTCGGACCGCATATCTGTAATACCTGGCATACCTATACCCAAAACAGGAAAAGTATTTTGAAGAAAACCTATTGGTATGCGATGGAATCACTCAATGACACCGGGATGAAACCCCAGGAGGAGGAGGGGATAAAAGAAATTTTGTGGCTGTCCGAGGCTGATTCAAAGACTGCCTTGATAAATTCCTATCCGTCTATGCGATACCTGTTTAAGCAGTATCTCAAAAACCACATTAAAATCTAGCTTAAAATCTTTTTTTAGATTGGGAAAGGGAGAAACTCCCGCACATCGCCACCGTATCGGTGAACTTCACGGATTACAGTAGAACTTACAGCCGCAAATTGAGGTGAAGTGATCAAAAAGACCGTCTCCAGCTCAGTATTGAGGTAGCGGTTCATTTGGCTGATGGTGTTTTCGTATTCAAAATCCGTTGTGTTTCTTAAACCGCGGATTAAAAACCTGGCTTCGTATTTTTTTGCAAGGGTGGAGGTTAACTCATTGTATACGATTACTTTGACACGATCATTGCCCTGATAGACTCCCTTGATTTTGGTCACCATCTGGTCGATTTCAAAATACCGATTTTGCTTGGTGGAATTGTACCCTATGCCGATAATCACTTCGTCAAAAAGATTAAGACTCCGCAAAACAATGTCATGGTGCCCCATCGTAAATGGATCAAATGAACCCGGAAAAACAGCAATCTTTTTCATAATTAATCGTATTGCCAGAAGGTTTCAAATACATTTTCAGACTTCAGATGCTTGAATCCATGTGAGTAATTTTGATTGGCATGTGGTGTTTCCAGTCTGAAGTTTTGGAAATAATCACTTCCCCAATCCACAGTGATCCCGCTTTCTTCAGTACCTCCATAGATGCTCACCTTGACGTGATTTCGTTCAAATTTCAACTGATTCATGGCGATCAGAATATACTTGAGAATATCCGCCTTTGTGCCTATTTCAAACATATTGAACAGACTGAGCTCCTGATCGGTAAATGCTGCGATGTAAATATGAGAACCAAAATAATTCACCAGGATTTCCTGCCCGATTAGATTGAACCGCTCTTTGAATAAATAGGACAGAAACGAACAACTGCCATGATGGAGTGTGACTTCCGAATATCTGGCATCCAGATTTTTTTTGAGTCTGTGGGGGATATAGCTGACTACTTGTAAGTTAGTGCTGTCCAGTGGCGAAGCAAAAAACTCCGGCTCGGCAGGTAATTCCTGAGCGAATTGCAGGTATTCGTTTTCCTTTCCTGATTGATAAAGAACTCCGGGAACTAAACTAAACGCCGTCTGATGGAAGTAAACCTTGACGGGAACATCTTGCCTCAACAATTGATCCGTACTGAAGAGGCCTTCCAGCCGATCAATGGTGAAATCAAAGTAATAGTGTACACAGATATTTGCCAGATTTTGATCCTTGGCAAAAATAAATAACGATTGGGGGTAAAGAAAAAGTGATAAGCTCGCTGTGTCTACCACATCAAACTTATCACTTTTGTACACCTTTAGGTTGTTTTCCAAAATCCAAAGGAATTATTTCCAGTTACCTTCGGTAGATGCGTCAGTCCTTGAACCTACTCTCAATGCCTTTTCATTGTTATTTGCCCTGCGCTCAGGATTGACCGGCGAAGGATCTCGGATTTCAAATACGTTGACCATGTAGCCCCCTGTTTTTTCCACTTTGTCTGCGAAAAACTCAAATTGCTTACCACCGGTACCTGGTACTATGGGCAATAGGTCAATATTGAAGTCAGGGAATTTTCTTTCGTTAAATAAGGAATCCATAACCGAAACAGACCCTAGCGTGTCATAAGTAATGGTAGTTTCTTCAGCTCCATAATCCAAAAGTTTGGTAGTCTCAGTACGCTGAACGAGCCAGATGGTTCCGTTTTCGATAAACATCTTCAGTGAATCCCAAGAGCTTGCATATTTGCCGTTTGCGGCTTGGTAGGCCAGTTGAGCTTCGCGAAGCATTTCCAGCTTTTCAATAGTCGCAGCTTCCAGCAAAGCAATTCTTTTTTCTTCTTCCACTACGTCATTTACCCCTTTCCAGAGTAGGTAACCAAGTCCTATGGCAATAACGAAGAAAACAACTGAGAGAATTTTTGTAAGATTCATTTGGATTGAGATTTAGAAATCTGATTAAGGTTGAGGTTTTTAAAACGTGCTATTTTATGGAAATATTTTCAAAATTAAAATATCCTTTCCACAATCCCAGCTCAGATAGAGATTTAATTCCCCAAAAGACCTGATGAAGGGAGATACTCGGAATGGAATTAATTTCTTCCAGTGATTTCCATGCAATTTCGAGCAAGATTTGGTTGGTGCCTGTAAGCTCGGGGTCTTTTCCCAATTTTACATTGCCGTTTATCCTTTTTACTTCAAAAAAATGCTCCATGGCGTGTAATGGAGGCTTTAAGTATTCGTGGACAAATAAATACTTTCCCACTTCTATTTCCAGCGAAGTTTCCTCCAGGTATTCCCGTTTCAGGTTGTCCTTGGCGGTGCTGCCGTAGTTCATTCCTCCGCCGGGTACAGACCAGAGGATTCTGCCATTTCCCATTTGGTGTTTGACCATCAGGAGTTTATTGTCCTCTATCAGGATTCCATTCACCCGGGTGCGGAGTTGGTTTCCAAATTTTGCTTCGATTTCCTTGCTGATTTCGTCTTTTGACATTTACATTCGTGAGTATGGGTAAAGATAATCAGGCTGAAATTAAGCCTTCGGTACTACTCGGTAAATATTTTCCTTTTACCCCAACTTTTGGGCAGGCTGAATTTTTTAAGCGGATGGATTTTTTTCTACTGAAAAAAGCTGAGGAGAAGCCTGTCTTTGTATTGAAAGGATATGCCGGTACAGGAAAAACCTCCCTCACTTCCGCCTTGGTGAAGGTTCTCCCCCAAGTGGACATGCGATCACTTCTGCTGGCTCCGACGGGTCGTGCAGCTAAAGTGATGAGTAATTACTCAGGAAGAGGAGCCTATACCATTCATAAAATCATCTATAAGCCAAAGGGCGACCCCGGCACGATGGGGGGAGGATTTATTCTTCAAAAGAACTATTTCAAAGACACGGTTTTCATCGTGGATGAATCTTCGATGCTGGCTGATGACGGAGGCACCTCAGGTAACCTGCTTTGGGACTTGGTTCAGTATGTGTTTTCGGGAAAGGATAACCGGCTGTTGCTGATTGGAGATACGGCTCAGCTACCTCCTGTAGGAAGTGAGTACAGTCCAGCTCTCGATGCGGGATATTTGTTGCGAACCTACAGATTGGAAGCTGATCAGATTGAGCTGTCTGAGGTAATGCGTCAGCGTCTGGAGTCCGGAATCCTCTTCAATGCCACGGCACTGAGAGATCAGCTTTTGCAGCAGGAGCCGAAAGTGAAAATCCAGACGAGTGCTTTTCGGGACATTTTTAAAATGACCTCCGAGAGACTGGAGGATGGGCTTCGCTACGCGTATAATAAATACGGTACGGAAAACACGACCATTGTCACTCGTTCCAACAAAGCCGCTGTTCAGTTCAATCTGTACATCCGAAGCGTCATTCATTTTTTTGAGGAAGAGATCAATAGTGGGGATTTGTTGATGATCGTCAAAAACAACTATACCTACATGGCGGAATCGGAAAAGGTCAATTTTCTGGCCAATGGCGATATGGTAGAAGTGATGAAGATTCGAAATTTCGAAGAAATGTACGGCTTGAGGTTTGCGACCTTGGAGCTCAGGTTGTTGGATTATCCCGAAGAGCCCTTTTTCGAGGCCAAGGTCATTTTGGATACCCTTTATTCCTCAAGTCCATCGCTCACGAGAGAACAATACCGAAGCCTATATGACTTGGTTTCTCAGGATTATGCTGATGTGGCAAACAAGACTGAGCGGATGGAATTGATCCGGAAAGATCCCTACTTGAATGCCTTGCAGATCAAGTTTGCCTATGCGTTGACTTGCCATAAGGCTCAGGGAGGACAATGGAAGGCAGTATTCGTGGATCAGGGCTATCTGAAAGACGAACAGGTAGACCGTGATTTTGTCAGATGGCTGTACACAGCGATCACCCGTGCAACGGAGGAACTTTATCTGGTGAACTTTTCTCCCGGTTTTTTTATGAAAGTACCGGATCAGCCGATGGATTAGTTTTTTTCAAAGTTCACAATTATTAACAGCTATGAACTTTCAAATTGGCATGTTATTTTCACTTTTGGAATCAAATAGCATGATGTCATGTTCTTTTGATATGTGTTGAAAAATCGAAACCTTTACAGATAAATTCAAATAAAATCATGAAAAAACTAGGACTTCTATTGATGCTGTTTGCTTTTGCACTCGTATTTCAGGCAAATGCACAAGAATCAGCTTCCGGAGCAGTGATCACATTCAAAGAGAAATCTGTGGATTTTGGTGATATCGTTCAGGGAGCCAAAGTGGAACACACCTTTATCCTCACCAACGAAGGGACCGTTCCCCTGGTAATCTCAAATGTAGCCGCTACTTGCGGATGTACAGTCCCAAGCTGGCCAAAAGAGCCTGTGGCTCCGGGGAAATCTGCTGAGATCAAAGTCTCTTTTAATTCTACCGGAAAAATGGGTAAGCAGAATTCTGTGGTCAGAATCTACTCCAATGCCACTGAGCCGATTGAGAAAGTCTCGTTGATTTCCAACATTCTGCCAAAGACAAATTGATTAGATAAGTTTCAAAATCTTAAGGCCTGTCTTATTTTTGACAGGCTTTTTTATTTGCTTTCAAACAAAACTTCAAATGGAAATATTTCTACAAACCGACACTTGGATTGCCTTGCTTACTTTGACTTTCCTGGAGATTGTTCTTGGGGTGGACAACATCATCTTTATCTCGATTGTCTCCAACAAACTTCCCGTGGCTCAGCAAGCCAAAGCCAGAAATTTGGGATTGATGTTAGCCCTCTTTTTCAGAGTAGCGTTATTGCTGGGGATCTCCTACATCATCAAATTCACCCAACCGCTATTTACTATCCTTGATCATGATTTTAGTGGAAGAGATTTGATTTTGCTGGTTGGAGGTCTATTTCTGCTTTTTAAATCCACTTTGGAAATTCATCATAAAATGGAGGGGGAACCTGAGGAAATCAAGGTCAGTGCCGCAAAAAGCCTTCGCTCGGTGTTGGTACAGATCGTTTTCCTTGATATTATTTTCTCCTTTGATTCCATTCTCACCGCTGTAGGATTGGTGGATGAGGTGATTATCATGATCATTGCTGTGGTTATTTCCCTGGGGGTAATGATGGCTTTTGCAGGCAAAATCAGCGCCTTTATCAATAAGCATCCGACCTTGCAGATTCTGGCTTTGTCCTTTTTGATTCTTATTGGCTTTATGCTGTTGCTTGAAGGATTCCACTTCGAGGTACCTAAAGGGTACATATACTTTGCAGTTTTCTTTTCATTAGCGGTAGAGATGGTCAATTTGAGAATGAAAGGAAAATCCAGCAAACCAGTCAAACTCAAACCAAGAATGACCGAAGAAAAGTAAAAAATGAACCCCGGAATAGATTTCGGGGTTTCTCGTTTCAGTTTAAACTACCTATGGCAAAAGCAACAATGCGTAAAGTCACGATGGGTCAGGTATTTAAGACCATCATCTGGCCCAGAAGAAATCATTTATTTTTAGGACTTTTTCTTATTGTCATCAGCCGACTGGCCAGTCTTGTGCTGCCCGGTGCCAGCAAATACCTCATTGATGATGTGATTCCGAGCAATGATCTGAATATGCTCAAGTGGCTTATCCTTGCCGTAGTAGCGGCGATCATTGTACAGTCCGTTACCTCCTATAGTCTCACCCAAATACTGAGTGTCGAGGCACAGCACTTGATTGCCAAGCTGCGGTCTCAGGTACAGCGGCACATCATCAAATTACCCATTCGGTTTTTTGACAATGCCAAAACCGGAGAACTGGTGTCCCGCATCATGACAGATGTAGAAGGAGTCAGGAATTTGGTCGGAACAGGATTTGCCCAAATGATCGGCGGCGTGCTCACGGCGGTGATTTCGTTATTTCTGTTGATTCGAATCAGTCCGATGATGACCCTCTATGTCTTACTACCGGTGTTGGTTTTTGGCTTGGTTTCACTCAAAGCCTTTGGCAAAATCAGGCCTATTTTCAGAGAGCGGGGAAAAATAAACGCTCAAGTCACGGGTAGACTGACCGAAACCCTGGGAGGAATCCGGGTGATCAAGGGCTTCAATGCAGAAGCGCAAGAGATCAAAACGTTTGAAAAAGGAGTGGAAGAATTGTTTCTAAATGTCAAGGCAAGCTTGACGGCAACCAGTTTCGTGACCTCTGCGGGAGCGCTTTTGCTGGGCCTGGCCTCAGCAGGAATCATGGGGATAGGCGGCTACATGATCATGGAAGGGAAGATGACGTTTGGGGATTTCCTTGCATTTACGCTGTATTTGGGTTTTATGATCGCTCCCATCGTGCAGATGTCCAATATCGGCAGCCAACTGACAGAAGCTTTTGCAGGACTGGATCGAACCGAAGAGATCATGAATACGCCTCTGGAAGCTAACGATCGCATGCGAACGATCAATTTGGATTCCATTATCGGAGATGTGGAGTTTCAGGATGTCTCTTTCGCTTATGAATCCGGAAAGGAAGTGGTCAAATCGATCAGTTTCAAAGCGCCCGCAGGTTCAGTCACTGCCTTGGTGGGTACTTCCGGATCCGGGAAAACCACCATCGCCGGACTGGTGGCAACTTTTCTGAATCCTGACTCAGGGAGAATCCTTCTCGATGGTCTTGATCTTCAAACGATCACGTTGGAGTCCTTCCGGTCCAAGTTGGGGGTGGTGCTTCAGGATGATTTTTTGTTTGAAGGGACAATTCGGGAAAACATACTTTTCCCGAGGCCGGAGGCTTCAGAGGAGGAACTGCTAAAAGCGGTAAAAGCCGCGCATGTTCAGGAATTTTCGGACAGGTTTGAACACGGCCTCGATACCTTGATAGGGGAGCGAGGAGTGAAGCTTTCCGGAGGACAAAGACAGCGAATTGCCATTGCAAGGGCGATTTTGGCAGATCCCAGGATTTTGATTTTGGATGAGGCCACTTCCAATCTGGACACCGAGTCTGAAACATTGATTCAGGCTAGTTTGAAAGAATTGATGAAGGGCAGGACTACCTTTGTCATTGCCCACCGACTGAGTACGATCCGTCAGGCAGATCAGATCTTAGTTATTGAGCAGGGAAAAATCGTAGAAAGGGGAAGGCACGATGATCTTATCTCTTTGCAGGGAAGGTATTATCAGTTGTACACCTATCAGGCAAGGATTTAAAATTTATCAGTAGCATCCGCTATCCGCTATGATGTATGTTGGTGATTTCAAAGCGAAAATTATTTGGATACTCCAAGGACGACGATCCATTGTCCGGAGGCTGTCTAATAAATGATGCTTGCCACATTGAGCGAAGTCGAAATGTCACTGTATTCGATGCAAATGGCCTTCGACTCCGCTACCAATGACAGTTTACTTTAAATTTTGTTTCTATTAATTATTCAAAATTAAATTCTGATTTCATAAAATATGATTTCTTGACATGATTTAGTTGATCTTGGTTCTAAGTTTAGGTTAGGTTAGGTTATTTTTTTTCTTCGTTTTTTTTGGCTTAACCCAAAAGAACCAAAAGGTCAAGATTTGCCAAAGCTCCAACCGCACAAGGCCGAACGCTGGCTCGCTGGCAAATCCTCCCACCGCGTCCTTCCGATCGATGATTTGTTTACGCAGGCTAAATCAAACGTAGTTTTACATTTTTGACTTATATGGTGTGCAAAACCCTGTCATTTCCTTTTTGCATGTTCGCAGGATATTTAAGACTCAGGCTGACACGATCAGGCCTTTTGATACAGCCTCATCGGACCACTGCTGCTTAAAATGTTCCTCTAGCTATACTTTGTTTTGCCACATGCAATTAAGCAGAAATCCATATTCAGATGTGTGTAGGTGTATATCCGCTTTTTTCGTAACTTAAGATGATAATAGAAGGGTTTTAAAAACGCTGGATATTGCTATACTTTGGTCTTAAGTCATCGTTCATCCAACCCTTTAACCAAAAGAAAAAAGTTAGCTGGTATCATTGCGGATAATCATTTCAGATTGTTGGTTTGCGGCAGATCTTGTTGACGTATCGAAACTGAGGGGAACTCATGGGAAGCTTATTATCGGAGTTTCTTATATTTATATTTTATAAACTTATTTTGTTTTATTAAAACGATATCTCTAAATTTTAAAATAACTTTTGATCCATTCATGAATTTAATCATCGCTGGAGCGAATAAGCTGGGAGAATACCTTGCAACTAACTACTCGCAGTTTCGACTTCGGCACACCTTAATTGGTTTTGTAGATGATAACCTCAAGCTGCAGGGGAAGGAATTGGCAGGGTTACCTGTTTTGGGTGCTGTGAATAGTGTGCTTCATTATCAGAAAGTTGCATTAGTCATGGCAATACAAAGCCCAAGTGAAAAAATTGACGTCGTAAGGAGGTTACTCTATCATCCTTCCCTTGACTTTCCCAATTTGTTTTCAAGTGGCGCTTGGGTGTCAAGAGATTGTATTTTTGGAAAAGGGAATCTGATCCTGGAAGGTAGCCTCATCAATTTTGGTACACTGATCGGAAACTTCAATTCCATCAATCAAAACTGCTCCATCGGCCATGAGGCAGTGATCAGCAATTATTGTTATTTGGAGAAGTCGGTGAACTTTGGCGGGTACAGTTTTTTGGAGGATGAAAGCAGAATCGGACAGGAAGTTACGGTCTCCCACGGAGTAAGAATAGGACGGGACTCAGAGATTTGTGCAGGTATTCAGGTCAATGAAGATTTACCTGCGGAATCACGGGTAAAAAAATAATACAGGATCATTTGACCGGAAAGGAGACGAAGAATTCTGATCCCATCCCCAGTTTGCTGGTAAACCAAATCTCGCCGTTTAATTTTTTAGTCAGTTCTTTAACGATGTTCAATCCCAGTCCGGTACCTTTGATGTTTCCGACATTTTTTGCCCTGTAGAACGAGCCAAAGATGTGTTCCCGATCTTCTTTTGGTATTCCCATCCCGTAATCCTTGACCGAGATCTCAAAATACGCTCCACGATAGACCAGATGAACTTCAGGGTCGATTGCACCTTCCGAATATTTCAAGGCATTCAGGATCAGATTTCTTAAGATATGGGTGAGCAGACTGGGATCAGTATGTATCGCTTTATCCGAATCCGGTCCAAAGAATTTGACCGTCCGGAGTTCGAAGTTTTCATGATTTATTGCCTCCACTAGCTCTTTTGCAAAATGCAGGATGTATATTTTTTTACGATGGACCTTACTGTCTGCCTGGACACTCCTTTCCAGAAGTAATACATCACTGGTGATATCCGTGAGCCTGTTGGCTTGGGCAATAATTTTTTTGATGTGGTTTAGGATTTTGTCTTTGGTCCCTTCACCCAAGTCCTTTTGTAAGAGCATTTCGATCAAAAAAGAACTGCTAAGTATGGTGGACAAAGGTGTCCGGAATTCATGAGAAGCCATGGATACAAACCGTGATTTGAGCTGGTTAAGCTCCTTTTCTTTGAAAGCGGTGTCCTTAAATTTCTTCAAAGAAAGTTCCCGGTCGGTGACATCCTTGCCTATGGCGAAGATTGCCTGTAGATTTCCATGCGATGCGAGTACCAGTTTGAATTGAAATTCAATCAGGTATTTCCGCTTATTCACCGAATTGATCAGCGGAATGACCATTTTTTGATTCTGCTTCATCAAGGGAAGTGAAGGGAAATTTTCCAGGACGATGTTGATTTTTTTTCCTAATGAATCTTCAATCCTGATATCGAGCATTCTAGCCAGCGATTGAGAAACATACTCCAAGATCATCTCTGAATTGGTCAGGACCAGGATGTCCTCGGAATGTTCAATGAAAAGTTGGAGTATTTCTTCCTCAGTTAGGCCTGAGGTCTGTTGTGACTGGGCTGACTTCTTGGAGCTGGTATTCAAAGCAAGTGGATATGGTAATGAATCATTTCTAAATAACTAAAAAGAAGTGGATTCAGTACAATTTGCTGTGGAAAATCCAGTGACTTTTAGCTTGAGATTCGAAATTAGGCCTGGAAAAGTGGTCATCAAAATCTAAGCATTACCATACATTTACTTTTTAGTGCAGCTTGATTGCAATTGTAAATCAAGAGTCAGTTGAATGTTAAGGTATTTTTTTAAATTGATTGCATGAAAAAAATTCTGATAGTCGAAGACGAAGAGGAACTTGCCAATAACATCAGCGAGATTCTTTCCAATTTGGATTATAAAGTTGCCGCCATTGTAGACAATGCCAAAAACGCTCTTGAGTTTCTGGAAAGTAACGAAGTGGATCTGGTCCTGATGGACATCTTGATTCACGGGGATCTCGACGGGATCGACTTGGCATACAAAATTCGCGAAAAATACAATTTGCCTTTGGTCTTCAGTACGGCGTATTCAGGTACGGAATATCTTGAGCGTATTTCTTCCGAAATCCATGAAGGGTACCTCTTAAAGCCATTTTCGCTCGATAGCTTGAAAACCGCCATCTTTTTTGGTCTCAAGCGTCATGAGGAGAAATCAGGAAAAGAAAACAGAGCAAAAGGTTCGCTAAAAATCATGGATAAGGGGTATTTGGTGCCGGTTCCCTATTCAGAGATTGTTTACCTCAAAGCGGACGGCTTGTACACCAAGGTGTACACCAAAGCCAAATCGTATTTGGTAAGGGACATTTTGAAAAGTTTCGAAGAAAAACTCCCCGCAGATATTTTTCTTCGGGTTCATAAGTCATTTTTGGTCAATATTAGCTTCATTGCTTCATTTAATGCGAAAAAAGTAAATCTGGGGGAAACAAGCATTCCTATCCGTCGAGGTTTATACAAGGAATTAATGGGAAAACTAAATGTCTGATTGCATTCGAAAAGATGAAGTCCGAAATTCGATGAGCGAAATCAGGATTTGTCCTTTCTTAAATTAATTAATAGTCCAAATTGATTCCTATGAAGCGGTTTAAAGTTTTGATGATTGAGGATAATCCGGGGGATATATTGTTGACTACAGAGGCGCTTAAAGAAAGCAAATTTGTTGTCGACATAGAGGTCGCAACCAATGGCAAAGAAGGGGTAGACTTTTTGTTTCAGAGGGGAAATTTTCAAAATAGTACAAGGCCTGATTTGGTCTTGTTGGACATCAATCTGCCACTTAAGTCCGGTCACGAAGTACTTCAGGAAATCAAGGCTAATCCCTCCACCAGAGAGATTCCTGTGATCATGCTTACCACATCATCCACTCAGGATGACATTCTGACCAGCTACCAGGAGCAGGCGAGTTGTTACATAGTAAAGCCATCAGAATCAGATCAATACCTTGAATTTATTCAGGTTTTTGAGCGATTTTGCAGTACGCTGACCGATTGATTTTTTACTAAATGTTTGATTCAACAAGAAGAAATTTCCTTCGTACGAGCACCTTTTCCATTTTTAGCTTAGTCCTGCCCGATTCGGTTTTTAGGCTCTTTCCGAATCAGGATCAGGTGAAGCTCGGCCTGATCTCAGACTTACACCTGGACATCATTCACGATGGCAAGGCCAGACTTGGCGTGTTTTTGGAAGCCATGCAAAATGAAAAACCCAATGCCTTGATTCAAATGGGTGATTTTGTAATTCCAAAGCCGGAAAATGGGGCAATCATCCAATCGTTCCATGCTGCGCATCCCAGAGTCTTTCATGTGTTGGGCAATCACGACATGGATGAGGGATATTCCAAAGATTCTGTGGCGAAAGCACTTGGAATGCCCGCCTTTTATTATTCTTCAGATCTCGATACGATCAAATTAATCGTTTTGGATGGGAATGATCCGGGAGGACCCACCAAACAGGGTATCTATGATTCGTTCATCGGTCCCAGGCAGCAATCCTGGTTGATTAATGAGCTTGAAATGGCTGAAAAACCGGTTTTGATTGTATCCCATCAGCCGATTGCCGGTATTTATCCCATTGTCAATTCCGAAGAGATTCAGTCCATCTTAAGCCGCTTTTCTTCCAAAATACTCCTGGCAATCAATGGACATGCACACGTGGATCAGCATATCGAAGTGGGAGGAGTGAATTATGTCCACATCAACTCCGCCTCTTACTATTGGGTGGGAGAAAAACTGGAACACGAAAGTCTATCCCCCGAGATCCATGAAAATCACCCCTCGCTAAAATTCACTTGTCCCTATTTGGACCCGCTCTTTGCTCTGCTAACCGTGGATCCCAAATCCAGGAAAATTTCAATCCACGGAAGAAAAACCGAGTGGATTGGACCTTCTCCACTTGAATTAGGATATGCTATTCTGAGTGAAAGCGAGCAGAAGATTTACCTTCAGCCGCAAATCAGCAAGCGAAAAATCTAATTTTCAGGAGGACTCTTTTACGGAAAGTTCTGATTGGGAATCCTTTCCTTTGGTGCTCAAAGTCAACAAAACGATCGTCAGCAGGATAAAAAAAGTCCCCAACCAGTCCATCGGCCCAAAGTAGATGCCCAGCCAAACTACCGCTACGCCGGCCGCTGCCAGGGGTTCGACGCTGCAGAGCAGACTTGCTGTCGTCGCGCCAATGATGGTCACAGACTTGAGAAAAAAGTAAAATGCCAACACACTTCCAAAAAGAATGATGTAGGCAAAAGCAAGTCCTGCTTCCAGATCCCAAATCCCCTGCATCTCCCAAGGGGCTGTAAATGGGCTAAAGGCAATCCCACCCAGCAACATTCCCCAACCTGTAATTGTCGACGGAGAATAGGTTCGGAGCAGTCCCACTGGCTGAATGGTGTAAAATGCCAAAGCCAGCGCGGACAAAAATCCCCAAAATAGGGCGGCTTCGGATATAACCAAGGTGTCAAATGACCCGTGAGTCACGAGTAGGAATGTGCCCACCAGAGCCAGGGCCAAGGATGCGTATTCCGCGAGAATCGGCCATCTTCTGTGCTTGATGGCATAAAATCCCACTACAAGCAAAGGACCGATATACTGCAAAACCGTGGCTGTGGCGGCATTAGAGAGCGAAATGCTGTAGAAATAAGTAAACTGGACAGCCACCATTCCCAATATACTGAACAGGAGGAGTTTGACTACGTCCAAGGGTTTTTTCCAGATTCGGAAGGTGTCTGAATTTTTTTCGCTCATGGAAAAAAGCACCAAAATCAGTCCCGCAAGCAACATTCTCCAACATACCAACCAGCCGGGGTCCAGTCCTTTCTGTTCAAAAAGATATTGTGCGCAAGTCCCGGAAATCCCCCAAAAAACAGCAGAACCAATGGCCATGATCAGGCCCGGGACTTTTTGGTATTTGGTAGGTATGGACATGAAAGGTTGGAGGCTCAATCGTTTTGCGAAGATATTGTCAATTTTCAGATTTCAATTTTGGTTTTTGTGTGGATTCAACTTTTCTTGACTGGCTCAAGCGAATTCAATCTTCAGGATAATGGAAATAAACATCAGAAAGGCAGTGGATTCTGATTCGGAATCGCTTTGGGAAATCATCGAACCGATCATCCGGGAGGGAAAGACCTATGTATTTTCACCCGATTCTTCCAAAGAAAAAATAATGACGTTTTGGTTGGCTGCGGAAAAAGCTACTTATGTGGCAGAATCGAAAGGGGAAATTGTAGGCACCTTTTTCCTGAAAGCAAACCAACCGGATCGGGGTTCTCATGTAGTCAATGCAGGCTATATGGTTTCTCCAAATGCAAGAGGGAAGGGAATAGGCCAGAAGATGGCGGAATATTCTTTTGAGGAAGCCAAACGATTGGGATTTAAGGCTATGCAATTCAATTTTGTGGTCAAAAGTAACTCAGCAGCCATCAGTCTTTGGTCCAAACTCGGATTTGAAATCGTGGGCGAAGTGCCGGAAGCGTTTATCCATCCCGAGTTGGGCCTGATCAATGTTTTGGTCATGTATCGGAAGCTTTGAATGGAGAAGCAAGATTTTAAATATTGGAAACAAGAGCTGATAAGCAAGGTTTAAATTGGTTGTCATTACAAAAAAAACTTTCATTTTGATCATTGAAAATTGAATTTGGTCATAGAAAATTATGTGTGTTCGGATAGCTGCACGTAGCCAAATAAAGAATGGCTAGATCACTAGTTTAACATTACTGTTGACAGTGGACCGTCGTCTGTGGACGTGTATCCGCCCGGTTTAAACCAAAATTCTTTCAACGTGCATCTTTGCGGATACACATATTGAAAATTGAGTTTGATCATTGATCCTTGAGTTTGATAATTGATCATTATGTATATCCGCTTTCTTACCAGTAACCCTATTAACTATCGTTTGAAGTTCCTTAGAACATGCTGTGGACCGTCGACCGTCGTCTGTGGACGATTAGCCGCAACTTCTAAAGCATAATTCTTAATTACTGGCAGGATTGCGGATAATCAGATTGATCATGGAGTTTGATAATTGATCCTTTGATTTGCTGCTCTAAGGTTTCAGCGTTATTTTCAACCCTAAATTACCTCAAATATATTTTATGCTCTCAAACCAAAAAACGATTGGGCTGGGGATGGCCTTGATCTTTTCGGCCGTTTCTGTCCAGGCGCAAACCAAACTCCAACTTTCCGCTTTCGAAAATCCGGGCGGAAGTTGGTCGGAAGTCGCCAAGGTCTGGGCTGATCCCATGCAGTCCGACCCGGTTCTTTTCTCCGAAGGAAAAGGTACCCTTATTCTCAACGCTCCGACCAAGAAGAAACCCGGAACAGATATCATTACCACGGAAAAGTTCGGAGACGCGGAAATCACCCTCGTCTACATGATGGCTCCGGGATCCAATTCCGGTCTTTACCTTCAGGGACAATATGAAATTCAACTGCTGGACAGCTGGGCTAAAACTGAAGTCAAAGCCGGTGATAACGGTGGTATCTACGAGCGCTGGGACGAAAGCAAGCCTGATGGACAAAAAGGCTATCAAGGCTATGCTCCCCGTCAAAATGCCAGCAAAGCTCCGGGAGTTTGGCAAACGTTGAAAATCCAATTTAAGGCACCCCGATTCAATGCTACCGGTGAAAAAATCGAAAATGCCCGGATTGTATCCGTAATCCTGAATGGCGTGACGATCCATGAAGATGTGGAGCTTTTTGGTCCTACACGCGGGGCATTGGCAGGTGGAGAAGTGGCCGAGGGCCCGATTCGGATTCAGGGAGATCACGGGCCGATTGCGATCCGATCCCTGGAGGTGAAGCCTTTTGATACTCCCGCACCTGAATTCAACAACATTTCCTATCAGGTCTTTCCGGGTTCGTTTACCGAATTGCCGGCTGAAAACAACCTGAAAGCCTCCTCTGTGGGTAAAATCACCTCATTTGATGAGTTTGTTGCCGGATTGACGAGCTCTTCTCTGAGCAAATTTGAAGGAACGATCGCTGTGAAAAAAGCAGGAAACTATACTTTCAGAATGTCCGTGCCGAGCAATGGGTTGGGCCTCCTACAAATTGGAAATGCCACCGAAGCGCTTCAGCTCAGGCAGGGCATGATCGTCGCTGAAAAATCCCTTCCGGCGGGCGAAGTTCCATTTGTGATTTGGGTTTCCAAACCCACCGACTGGACGGCTCAGGGATTTTATTTGGCTGCTGAATCAGAAGCCATGTGGCCAAAGACCTATACTTCGCCGGCCGGCATGGAAGTGTGGGCTACGGATCCGATTCTGGTAGATACCCGTGAAACACCGGTACTGCGGTCCTTCATCGAGTTACCTGACCGTTCCAAAATTTCGCATGGAATTTCTGTTTCGTCCCAGTCCGGTACGCATTTTTCCTATGATTTGAATTCCAATCAACTGCTTCGGGTTTGGAGAGGGGGGTTTTTGGATGCGACACCGATGTGGAATAACCGCGGAAACGGGGTTTCCAGGCCCCTAGGCGCTGTTACCGAATTGAGTCTAGGAACCGCCTTGCTTTTAAATGCAGATAGAAGTGCCATGTCAGCAGAATGGCAGGCAAAAGGCTATCAGATTTTAGGCGATGGAGCGGTGAAGTTTTCTTCCCAATCTGTAGACGGACAGAGCCTGACTGATCAAATCCAAGTCCTCGCAGATGGGAAAGGCATAGCCCGCAAGATTGAGCTTTCGGGAAATTCCACTCCGATGAAAATTCGGGTGGCTCCGGGAAAAGTGCTGACTGCCATTGCTGATGACCTGTATTGGATTGAGGATTCCGGGCTTTACCTAAAGGTGGAACGTGCGGATCAAAAGCCGGAAGTGGGTAAAGATGGTATTTTTCTGCCTGTCACGACGAGTTTGAGTTACAACCTGCTGTTTTAAATCTGAAGAAAAGAAAAGCTATGTTTCGATTGAATTTTAACTTAAAATCATTGGCCCTGAGTGCAGTTGCGCTGGGGATGAGTCTTTCGTTGATTGCGCAGGAGTCACCCAAAGAAGAGGACTTTTTCAAAATCCTTAAAGTACCCGCTCCCGAAGGCACCCTTCTCGAGGTGGGCGGATTGACCATGCTTCCCAATGGAAACCTCGGCGTAGCCACCCGGCGGGGAGATGTGTTTATCGTGGAAAATCCCACCGCTCAGCGACCCTATTTCCGGAAGTTTGCTTCCGGTCTGCATGAAATCCTCGGATTGGCCCATCATGAAGGTTCGCTCTACATGGTGCAGCGGGGGGAACTGACCAAATTGACCGATTTGAATTCAGATGGCAAGGCAGACTGGTACGAAACCATCGCGAGTTGGCCACTTTCGGCCCACTACCATGAGTATAGCTTCGGTCCTAAAATCACTCCTGACGGAGCATTTATTGTCACTACCAATGTGGCCTTTGGCGATCAGGAATGGTGGAGAGGAGAGAGTAGGGTTCCCTACAGAGGTTGGACCCTGAAGATTTATCCTGATGGAAAAATAGAACCCTACGCCACCGGTATGCGATCCCCTGCCGGCCCGGGAATCTTGAACGGGGAGGTGTTTTACACCGAAAATCAAGGGGATTACATGGGCTCGGGTGGATTGTGGCATTTGGAAAAAGGTGATTTCTCCGGACATCCGGCAGGACTGCGTTGGTCAGAATTGGAAAATTCTCCGATAAAAATGACCACAGCCCAGTTTGATGCAGTCGTGGATCCAATGAAAAAAAAGGATGCCAACGGCCGGTTTATCAAGCCTGAAAATGAGGTCAATGGGTCATTTATCACGTTGGCAGAAGCCAAGAAATCCTTGCCCGCGATTAAGCTTCCCGCAGTTTGGTTACCTCACGGTATTCATGGCATTTCCAATTCCGAGCCGATTGTGATACCTGAGAATTACTGGGGGCCTTTTGGAGGACAGATTCTGGTGGGAGATCAGGGGCAAAGTAAGATCATGCGGATCATGCTGGAGCAGGTAAACGGCGTCTATCAGGGGGCTTCGATTGATTTTAGAAGCGGCTTCCAATCGGGAGTCCTGAGAATGGTTTTCGCAGAAGATCAATCCCTCTTTGTGGGAGAAACCAACCGGGGCTGGGGTTCTGCAGGGGATGCCAATGAAGGCTTGCAGCGCCTGGTTTGGAACAGAGAGGCTCCTTTTGAAATGCGTACGGTGAAGGCAAAGCCGGATGGTTTTGAGATTGAATTTACCAAGCCGGTGGACAAGAAGTCGGCGGAGGATCTGACTTCTTACCTGATTTCCAGTTTCACTTACAAGTACTTCCCGGTATACGGAAGTCCTCCGGTGAAATCCATGGAGCATGAGATTTTGGGAGTGGAAGTTTCCGAAGACGGTAGAAAAGTCAGAATTGCCATCGATGATCCCCAGCAATATCATATTCACAGAATCAGCCTTCCGGGAATTAGGGAAGCGGTGAACTCGCATGAGTTGGTGCACATGGATGCCTACTATACCCTGAATGAGATTCCTTCAGGGGACAAAATGGTGATCAAGCCTAGGCCGGTAGTGGCAACAGCTCCGGTGCCTAAATCGGTTTCAGCCCCTAAAGCAGCAGCTACTCCAGCCAAACCTGCTGCACCTGCAATCCCTACAGAAACTGAAATAAAGACTTTGCTGGCCAAAAACACCTGCACCGCCTGTCATCAGAAAGACAAAAAGCAGGTAGGCCCAGCTTATACCGAGGTGGCAAAGCGGAACTATACTCCTGAGAAAATCGTGGAGTTGATCTACAATCCCAAGCCGGAAAACTGGCCGGATTATGCGACACCGATGCCACCGATGCCTCAGGTGCCAAGAGAAGAAGCGCTGAAAATTGCGCGATGGATTAATTCATTGAAGTAAAAAAGTGAAACCGGAGTGAATAGCTCCGGTTTTTTTGTGGGTAGAGGGGAGCTTTTCCGACAACAAACGACAACAAACGACAACAAACGACAACAAACGACTACAAACGGTTAACAACCGACTTATTTGGATTGCGCATTCTATATTTTTTGAAAAAAAGAATATGGAACAGGTCATTTTGTACATTCCAGCCCCAAAGTCAGGAAGATTTAAAGTATTTATTCCCTATGCGCTTAAATCCGAGCGGGAGGCATTCAAAAAGCTGAACACCAGTTATTACCATCCTTCCCAAAAACTATGGAGCATGGTCAATACCCCTGAAAATATCAAGCGGGTACAGGCACTCTTTGGTGAAAAACTGAAGATGGATCAAGGTGAACAAATTCAACTTTCGCAACCCACTTTTACTTTGGCTGAAAAAAGTTTGGAGGCAATGGATCAACTCCGTCAAAAACTCACGCTGAAGGCCTACAGTCCTTCGACAATAAGCAATTACGCGACTGCGTTTGCCAAGTTTCTCCGATTTTTCGAACAGCGTGAACTCACGACCATTACCAAAGAGGAGATAGAGGGGTTTGTCTATCATCAAATCAGTAAATATAAAATCTCAGAATCTGCCCAAAACAGTCTGATTAATGCCGTGAAAGCCTATTACGAGCACGTGTTGGGCAAGCCGAGAGAATACTATGATATCCAGCGGCCGAAAGCAACCCAAGCGCTACCAAATGTCCTTAGCAAGGAGGAAATTGCCGGAATAATTCAGGCTACCTCCAATCTGAAGCACCGGACGATCCTGCTGACCATCTATAGTGCGGGACTTCGGATCAGTGAGGCTATTCGGCTTCGCGTCAGGGATATTCATTCCGATGAAGGCTATCTGTTTATCAAAGGCTCCAAAAACAAAAAAGACCATAAGACGGTTTTGTCACCTGTTCTTCTTGGGGAACTGAGAGCCTATTATCGGGCCTTCAAGCCATCTTATTGGCTATTTGAGGGGCAGGAGGGAGGTCAGTATTCCACGAAGAGCATTCAGAATATTTTTCGGGCAGCCATACAGAAAAGCGGAGCAAATCCCTGGGCGACAGTGCATACGCTGCGGCACAGTTTTGCGACCCATTTATTGCAAAACGGCACCAACCTGCGGATGATTCAGGTTCTGTTGGGCCATTCCAGCAGTAAGACTACAGAGATTTACAGTCATGTGTTGGCAGTTTCCAACAAAAATGTGGTCTCACCCCTTGATCAAATCACCGAATTGCTTAATTTGACCACAGAAACAGCCAAAAAATCTGCTCCGCACACAAAGGATATACACGAAACTGGGGATGGGAGTTAGATTTATTGGGATGTTATGTGTAACCCAAAAAGACCGACAACAAACAAAACAAACGACAATTTATGAACGTAACGGACAACAAAAAAATCAGCACTGGAACAAGACTTGGTGCAATGCTATTAGACCATTTATTCATGACAATGATAGCAATGGTATTTTTTATCCCTGGAATGATTTCAGGTTTTGCAGACGCATTTAATGTAAGCCATGAACAGACAAGACCTAATTTTATGGGAGGAGGCTTTGGCTATTTAAGTATGCTCGGCTTCGCAATATATTTTTGTAAAGACTGCATAAACGGACGAAGCATCGCAAAAAGAATTTTAAAACTACAAGTGGTTGACAACTCAACTGGACAAGTTGCAAGTCCTTTGAAATGTTTTATCAGAAACATGTTTATAATAATATGGCCAATAGAAGGCATAATTGCTTTGACAAATCCGAGCAGACGACTTGGAGACAGAGTTGCAGGAACTAAACTTATTGTATTTGACCCGACACTTGAACAACCAAAAGTAAATATTGGAAAGGTTTTAATTCCTGTTGCTATTGCTTATGGACTTATGTTTTTATTTATGCTTCCCTTCAAAGGACTAATGTCTGCAATGGAAGGACAAAAAATAAATTACGTTGAGACTTCTTTTAATCAGCAATCAAGTAAAGAATTGGAACAATTACTTACTGACAGTTTAGGACAGTATTTGACTCCGAGTGTAAAAATTTACGATAAAATCCAAAATGAGGACTTGAAGTATATCTCGACAATTCTGCAATTGAAAGAAAATTATTTAGAAGACGAAAGCAACTATGAACAACTTAACTCTTTAACGACAACCTTGATTTACTCAAAATGTCCTAAAGAAACATTTACAGGACAAGTCAAATATATTTTTCAGACATCGGGACAAATGCAAAGTAGGGCAATACATTTAGGGACAGACATAAAACCGAAACGTGAGGAATAGGGCTACACATAACAGCACCTACCCAAAAGGCGGGGTTTCGTGTTCCAAAGACAGTTTAGTGGTTAATCAAACATTAGTTTTTCAAATCAAGTTTTGTGGTAAAAGTCCCACCCTTTGGGTAGCTGCAAACCGTTATAGCCAAGTTTAAAACGACATATACCAATGGACGAAACAGAACTAAAAATAGCCCTTGCAATCCTATCAGCATTTTCGTTGACTTTGGTGACATTTATAAAAATACAGAGTGACAAAATCCGAGACATCAAAGCAAAACTTTCAGACAAGAAATACTCGACATACCACGAAATATTGACCATATTATTTGACTTGATAAACCAGACAAAAGGACTAAAAACTGTTTCTGAAGACGAAGTTTTAAAACGTGTAATGGACGTTAAAAGAGACCTCATATTATACGGCAATGACAAAATCATAAAGAAATTTTTTGAATGGGAAGACAACCAACTAAAACAAGGATACCGACTTTGGAATTGGGCAGAACTTGCAGCAATAGCAAGAAAAGATATGGGCAACCGGTGGACAAGAATATCGGCTGACGACATACTACGCTCTTTATTTAACGACAAGACAGAATACATAGAATTTAAAAACGAGTTTATTCTTCGGAAGAAACCCAAATAAGTATCACTAAAAGACCTATACATAGCGTGACTAAAAAAACTAAAATTGGTATTAACATATTGACTGAATTAATTTTAAAAACATTGAAACTGGCGACTTACAAAAGAAAACCTGGCTATAACAGCACCTACCCAAAAGTGGCG
Source organism: Algoriphagus boritolerans DSM 17298 = JCM 18970 (assembly GCF_900108085.1). Lineage (GTDB taxonomy): Bacteria > Bacteroidota > Bacteroidia > Cytophagales > Cyclobacteriaceae > Algoriphagus > Algoriphagus boritolerans. The sequence continues at coordinate 13,236 of NZ_FNVR01000013.1, read as the reverse complement.
GTTCAGTGGTTAAATCAAGCTTTGTGCTTCTATCAAAGTTTCTGCTTGGTTGACAGTGAAGAGCTTCGAAATCGCCACCTTCGGGTAGCTGCAAAACGTTATGCCTCACCCTAAAAGACGACACGACCGACAATAAACGAACAGAGAAATGAAAGACAAAATGCCAACGCTTCAGCAAAATCAAAAGAGCTGCATCCCCACGCTCAAAGCCGACCCAATGCAGCACATTTGCTTTTGCCCCAACGCTTAAAGACAATTAAAATATGTTAGACCAATCCTTTTCAGCAGAAAATTTTAGAAAAATTCTTGATTACGAGAATAGGAAAGGCGTGTATCTTGAAGGAGAGTATTTTCCTGACATTGGAAAAGTAACCGAGGAAATTAAAAAGTGTAACACAGAAATCAGAGAAAAAAAGCACAAAGTTTCAGAAGAAGCATTTGAAATTTTCAGAAAAGAAATCAACGAGAAGAAAGAAAAGCTGAAAGAAAAAAAAGAAGAACAACTAACAATTGAACTACAAAAAATCAGCGACATTGTAGTGAATGATAAGTTTAGAATTAAGCTAACAAAAGATGATGATATCTCTGACAAGCCTGTTTATAAGATTGAGAAGAAACCAGAATACTTTTTTGCATTAAAGCAGATACAATATAATTTCAGAAAGCTTTATAAAGTAAAACAAGCAAATAGGTTTGCTATTGTGAGCCAAATAAAAGGATTATTAGACGATAATTTTCCGAAATATGTTATCAGAACTGACATACAGGAATTTTACGAAAGCATTCCGCACGATATACTTTTACAAAAACTCAACGAGGAAAACTTATTGACTTTCTATTCCAAGAAAATTCTTTTTCAAATTCTCAATGAGTATAAAAGATTATCAGGCAGTGAAAAAGGATTACCAAGAGGGGTTGGCGTGAGTGCATACTTAGCCGAGTTGTATATGCGTGATATTGATAAACAAATGAAATCACTTCCAACAGTAACCTATTACGCAAGATATGTGGACGATATCATTATTGTCTTTACTCCTATTTCAACCAAAGATAGCCGAGATTATTTAGTAGAAATTGACAAAATTATCGAAACGAAATATTCTCTTACAAGAAACAAAGTCAAAACCAAAGCCTTTGATTTAGTTGACACTCCAGCATCTTGCAACCTTGAATATTTAGGTTATAAAATTCAGTTTGGTAACGGTTCTATTAAGTTGAAATTAACAGCTAACAAAATAGCCAGATACAAACACCGAATTGATTTAGTTCTTGACTCTTATCTCAACTATGCAAAAGTAAACGAGAAGAAAGCGAGAAAGATTTTAGTCAAGAGGTTAAAATTTTTGACAGGAAATACAAGATTACTTAACAACAAGAAAAATATTTTAGTTGGTGTTTTCTATTCGAACAACCTACTAACTGAAAGTTCGGATTTTAAAGGTTTAGACAGCTATCTTACCCACAAAATACAATCACAAATTACATTGCCTCATCTTCAAACACGATTAGCAAAGTATAAATTCGAAGATGGTTTTTCGTCAAGAAGGTTTTCAGCCTTTACAACCAATGAACTATCAGATATACTTGAAATTTGGAATACAAAATAGAGAATGAAAAAAAATAAAAGACCTATAAAGTATAAAAAGGAAAGAGTTGTTCTCTCTGATGTTTTGCCATTTGAGATACCTATTACTTTTTCCAATAGGCACTTTTATGACTTTTTGATTAAAAACAAAATTGAATTATCGGGGAACAAAATTAAGTGGGACAAAAATGAGAACACATTAAATACAATCATTAAACTCCTTTTTGACTTCAGAGATAAAGCTGTAATCACAAATGAAATTGGAATCAACAGAAAGTGGGAATTAAAAACTATTCCCTTCAACTATAAAATATCACACAAGGAAAATGATTTTAGAGAACTGACAATTGTTCATCCTAAAAATCAACTTGCGTTGATTGAATTCTACGAGGCAAACAAACAATTAATTTTACACTATTGCAGTTTAAGTCCTTTCTCAATTAGGAGAGCAGATAAAGTTGCAAAGTTTATTTTTCACAAGGACAAAACACACAAAGACAAACTATCCAACAACCAAGATTATGAGACAGTTGAAGAATACGACAAGGAATATGAGAGCTTGAAAACCTTTTTTGTTTACAAGAATTACAGCAACATTCACAAGTTTTATGAATCCTACAAGTATCATCGTTGTGAAAAAAAATATAACAAACTTTTCAAGTTTGACATATCAAAATGCTTTGACAGCATTTACTCTCATTCTATTTCGTGGGCTTTGCTCAACAAAGAAATGGTTAAAGACACTTTAGGTTCATCAACCCGTTCTTCCAATGATACCTTTGGAGGAAAGTTTGATACCATAATGCAAAATCTAAATTATGGAGAAACAAACGGCATTGTGATTGGGCCTGAATTCTCAAGAATTTTTGCAGAGCTTATACTTCAAAGAATTGACCGTAATGTTGAAATGGTTTTGAGAGAAGAAGAAGGTTTAAAGCACAAAGTTGATTATGAAATATTTCGCTATGTGGATGACTTCTTTGTTTTCTATAACACCGAAAGCACAAAGGATAAAATTCTAAAACATTTTCGTTTACAATTAAAGAATTACAAACTTTACTTGAATGATTCAAAAACAGTTCTATATGAAAAACCAATTATTACTGAGATCACAATAGCGAAACAGAAAATTACTGACCTACTAAACAAGTATCTCAAATACAAAGTTAGCGAAGAAGAAAATGCGAAAGGTGAAAATGCCATTGAGGATGCAACGGAAGATAATAATGAAAAGTCAGGTTCAATTTATGTGAGTTCAAATAAACTCATCACAAAATTCAAAACAATAATCAAAGAAACAGGAATTGATTACAAAGACATTTTAAATTATACACTTTCCCTTATTGAGAGGAAGATTGCAAAAATCTTGAAAGACTATCAAGAACTTGAAAGAAAAAAGAATTCTGAGAAAGCATTTACAAAAGCCATACTTGAGATTTTGGATTTTACGTTTTTTCTCTATTCAGTTTCACCAAGAGTAAATACGACAATTAAGCTGTCCCGAATATTGCGAAAGCTAACAGAGTTTCTTAGCGAGAAAGGCAACATCAATATTGACTTTAAACATTTGGCTTTCAAAAAGATTTACGATAATATTTATTTCACACTTCAAAAAAACAAATCATTAGAACATACACAAGTTGAAACTTTGTATTTGCTGATTGCATTGGGCGAATTAGGCAAAGAGTATTGGTTAGACGCTGATGTTTTAAGACAATATCTTTGCATTGACAAAGACAAGGATAGCGGAGCATTGAGTTATAAAGGTTCTCTTAATTTCTTCGCAATTATCGTTTTACTGTTTTATATGAGAGACAAAAAGCGGTATTCATTGTTACGGTCATTTTTACAAGACCACATTCGTATGAGATTCAATGAAGTCAGCAAAGAGAATATCGGAAAATCTTCTGAGTTAGTTTATTTACTTTTTGACATTCTGACTTGCCCATATTTAGACATAACCTATAAACAAGAAATGCTAACTTTGCACGGTGTGACAGACCCAGCTTTACAAGAAGAAATAATTAATACAAGGAAACATTGGTTCACAAAATGGACTGACTTTGATTTCGGAAAAGAACTTGATGCGAAACATAGTCAGGAAGTTTATTAAAGATATTATGCACCGTCTAAAATAAATTCACACACAAGCATAGTTTTCGCTTTTCAGATACAATGAAAGTGAAACAAGGAAGCAGCAGGGACGGGCTGCTTCTTTTTAAATTAGTTACCAACGCTTTCGGTTGCACATTTGTATTTTTGCCAACGCTCAAACCCAAACAAAAAATGCAAAAGAGCCACCGAGCAAACGCACGACAAAACAGGCGTAGAATGACAACAAAACAGACGACAGAAAAAGAAGGGCGAAGGCATAACATCACCTATACGCAAGCAGGGGTTTCGTGCTTCGTAGGACAGGAAAGTGGTAAATTTAAAGTTCAGTTCTTCGTAGGAAGTTCAGTGGTTAAAATCCCTGCCTGCGTATAGCTGAGAACCGTTATGCGGCAGCTTAAAAGACAACGTAACATAAACAAAAAAATGAATAAAATTCTAACATTACTTTTTATCGGGTTGACAACTTTGACCTATGGACAAAAATCAAAAGGACCAAATTTTGACATTAAGGACTTCAACAAGAAAATGGAAGTCGCTGAATGGTTGTATGAATATGATATGATTGCTTGGAAAACTTCGGACAGCGTAATGACCCAAGACAAAAAAGACTTGGCAAGATTGGGAAGTGATTGGTTTTGTTTCAAGAAAAATGACATTTGGCACGCTGTTTACGGAAAATATGAAAACAATCAGTTTGACCTTGTTTTTCACTTTAAGGTTGACAACGGACAAGTAAGTAGAACAAATGAAACAGTTGACACTACATTGCTTCATAGATATTCAAGAGCATTGAAAACAGCAAGTGGACAGATTAAAACACTTAAAGACACCGTCAATTTGAGATTTAATCAATACATAAAAGAAAATGACGACCAGACACTTTCTGTTTGGATTTTACCAGCCTTTCAACCGAATAGTGTTGCTGTTTATGGTGGAGAATTTATCTATACAATTGACCCGACAGGAACGAAAGTACTTAAAGATGAAAGCTATTTTCAAGGACAATTTCTTGGGTTCAAAGTTGACAATCCAAGAGAAATTTGGATAAACTATCGTGACACCGAAGAACCGACATTAGGAGCAGTCTTTTTTGCTTGGTATTACAAATCATACTTTACAAAAATCGTTATTGACAACTCAAAAAGTATAAGCACACCATTCAAGGCAGACAATAGTTGGACTTGGATACACGCTGAAAAAGAACCCGAAAAAAAGAAGAAAAAGAAATGACGAAAACAGAAAGCCGACCGCATAACAGCACCTACCCAAAAGTGGCGGTTCAGTGGTTAAATCAAGCTTTGTGCTTCTATCAAAGTTTGTGCTTGGTTGACAGTGAAGTGCTTCGAAATCGCCACCTTCGGGTAGCTGCAAAACGTTAGCGGTCAGGCTAAAAAATGGTACAGACAATGAAATGTGAAAGTTGTAACATAAGAGAAATTGAAGTTGAAGTACTTGCGGACGAAGGACAAAATCCTTTTCGTTTGTGTTTGCCTTGCCAAGACAGACTGCTAAACAAAGCACTAAGACCTATGGAGTTTTTCAACTTAACTGCAATTCATGGAAACAGTTACTATTTACACGATGATTTTTACGATTACGACACAGGCGAAGCAACTCAACCAGAAATTGAAGTAATTGACGCTGAAAAATTTCCATTTCCCGACTTTGAACAAATCAAAAGTGACTTAAAAAGACTTATTGACTTTGCATTCGTTCAGTATTTTACAGACGATTTTGTTATCAAAGAACTTCAAAAGTTCGACAAATTGGAAGTGCTTAAAAGACTTAAAGAGAAGGTAGATTATAATCGTGCTATCAATTACAAAGCTTATGAAATTGCAGGAAAAGTAATTGGTAGGACAGCAGAAGAATGGATAAAGAAAGAATGGGCAAACAGACGAGAAAATGAACTTCAAATATTTGCAGAGCCAATAGCAAAGTGTTTGAATTTTGACGAAGCATTTAAAATTCTTACCAGAGAACTTGAAAGAGGAGATGACAAATTTCTATCCGAAAATGTTTCTGCACTGCTCTATTTCAAAAGCGACCAGACACTTGACTGGATTGAAAAAGTTAGTGAAAGAATAAAAAATATTTCTTCTACCTGGGGACAACTTGCCGCAAGTTCGCAGTTCACTTGGAACAGAGCAAATAAGTGGTTGACATTCGGACGACCTTTGAGTTTGATAGCACTTGACAGTTTAATTTATTGCACAACAATAGGCGAAAGATTAAACCAATCGCTTTGGTTACGACAATTAAACCCAAGACTAATTGACAATCCAAGACCTGAAATCATTGCTAACAGACTTCGTGAATATTTACTTGTTGACAGTGTCACGAGAACAAAAAATGCAGTAGAAACAATTATTGACAATGTATTTGAAACGACAAAATATAAAAGCCCGAACCGCTAACATCACCTATACGCAAGCAGGGGTTTCGTGCTTCGTAGGACAGGAAAGTGGTAAATTTAAAGTTCAGTTCTTCGTAGGAAGTTCATTTGTAAAAATCCCTGCCTGCGTATAGCTGAAAACCGTTATGCCTCACCCTGAAAGACGAAACTACCAAAAACCAAAACCCATTATGATTAAAAAGCAAAGGAGTTTTACCAATTAAAAATAATCTAAATTAATCAACCCAGTAAACTATGATTAAATATCAAATTAAAAACAAAGAAGTAATTATTACCGACACTTACATTACTTATGGTAAAGATAGTATTAAGTACGATGACATTATTGATTTCGAATTTTCACATCAATACGTAAATTTTGTAGGAGGAATTGACTTTACATTAATTGGGAAAAATAATTCAATTTGGATTTCAGTTTCTGCAAGCAATTCATTTTTACAAAGAACAAGCACAACAGAAAATATTGAAAAGGTTCAAGAAATAGTAAATCTGGTATTGCCAAAAGCCTTAAATGGTTTTATCAGACATAATTTTTCTGAATTAAGCAATGGAGGAACTGTTAAAATATGGAAATTAATCTTTGAAAAAAACAAAGTATTAATGCGCCCTCGAACTTCATTTTGGACCAAAACTGTAGAAGTGATGTATTCTAAAGGAGAAGTAAGTTACGAAAGACAAGGGATAGGAATTTTAGGTTCATCTGGTTCAGGTTCTTGTTTTTATTTGATTGATTTATACAACAATGAAACATATAAATATTCTAATAGTGCCAACTCTCAACCAACTCAAGGACAGTATTTGAAAATTAAAGGACTTTTTGATTTTATGAAAAAAATCTCGACTAAAAGCACCGAAAGTAAAATTAAATTAGACTTTCTTAAATAATGAACTTATAAACCTTGAAGTATAATGTTAAAAAAAATTACACACGAAGAAGCAAGACGTATAATTGATAGTAAGTTTATTTCAGATAATGATGTAAGATTAATTGCATCAAACTTCATAGTAGGACAATCACTAGTAGATTTTATTGGGAATTTTAAGCATTCTGAGATTAATCAAGTACATTATTTAGAGTCCAAAAATTTGATAAGAATAATAAACAGTTTTTTAATGGTTCTTAAACTTAATGATAACCATCAATATTTCTACCAATCCAAGGAAGTTAAAATGCTCATAGATATTGTTAGCACAAATAAAGAAATTAACCAACTTACAGAAGTTCAAATAAACTATTCTTTATTCAACAGTTTAATTAAATATGCCCTCTCGATAACAGAAAGTGGTGATAAAATGGACATGAAAGCAAAGTTTTATGGAAAAATTCCGACAAAATTCCTTGCTTTTAGACAAGACCAAGCAGATAGATGGTTTGACCACTTTTGTGATTATTTTCTCCAGTATGTTAGCGAAATTAAATATTACACTGATTCTCAGAAGACTTTGAATTATATAATGACCAATATTGCATTTTATCTATTAAAGTCTCAACCGAGAAGATATTTTGTAAAGCAAGGTGAAAATATTGAAACAACGGTATCAAGAATAATTCAAGAACTTTATGATAATACAGGTGACCGATTTGAAAGCTCAAGATATTATTGACCAAAGCCTTTATTAAATCTCATAGTTTGATTTTATTTTGAAAATACCTAAAGAAAGGGCAAAGGCATAACATCACCTTGGAAGACAGCGGGCGGTTCAGAGTAAATTGAAAGTTTACTATCTTTAAGAAGTTAGGAGTAGGCTGGAAGGGAACGGCTTCCAATGCCCGCCGTCTCCAAGCTGAATACCGTTATGCCTCACCCTAAAAAACGACACGACCGACAAAAACGAACAGAAAAGTGAAAGACAAAATGCCAACGCTTCAGCAAAATCAAAAGAGCTGCATCCCAACGCTCAAAGCCGACCCAATGCAGCACATTTGCTTTTGCCCCAACGCTCCAAAAAAGACAATCAATGAATAAAACTTTACCAATCAAACATTTATCAGCGAGAGTTCCATGGCATGACAATAAGTGGAATGGAAAATCTTGCTGTAATGTATTAGACAATTCGTTTTGCAGAATATTGCCTAAAATTGATGCAACAAAACAACCAGACAGCGAAACTTCGGATAAGGAAATTAATGAAGAGTTTCTTCCTCCTTGTGTTTCAGAAAAAGGAACATTCCTTTCTCCACATAGCTATGCAAGAGAAGTTCCTCATGCTTGGACAAACATCAATCCACTCTTCAAACATTTTAGACCATGCGTTTACCAAGACAAACCGTTCTCATTTGACGCAGTTCCGTTTTTGTGGATGATAAAAGAAAATTCAAAAAGCGACCATCCGCACCGCTCACAGCAAGCAAGAATTTATGAATTAGATTACAAACCAGAATTAGAAGCAGAAGTTGATGCAAAACTTGGCTTTGAAGGAAATCATTGGGTTCAGCATCCACATAACCAAAAAGTTTTGTTGGATTCATTTTTCGGTTGCCTAAAAAAACAGCAATCATTAATTTTTTTTTACTGTAAACACACTCCGTTTTCAGAACCGAACGAAAGAGTAATTGTTGGAGTGGCAAAAGTCAGAACAGACATTGGCGAAATTCTTCAATATAAGTTTGATAAAGAAACCGATAATGGGCATAGAAGCTATCCTTGGGACAGATGTGTTGAACATACTTTGACCAACAAAAATTCTGAAGGATTTTTATTACCATATCACGATATACTTAAATTCATAAATGAAAATGAGATTGAAGTTGACTTAAAAGAATATGCGGCTTTTGCCCCAGACTTTGCACAATTTTCATTTGCTGCCGAATTAGTTGAACATGACACTGCCATTGATTCCCTACTTACTATGGCTGACAGTTTAAAAAAGTCAGAGGTTCTACTTGATAAAAAATTCACCAAAGAACTAAGATGGATTGATGATGAAATTTCCAAAATTTGGGATATGCGTGGTGCGTTCCCAGGAATGGGTTCAGTTTTAAGTGCCTTGCAGATAGAGGATGGAAACACTATTGCATGGGAGATTGAAAAATATATTTTTCAAAAAGACGGAGACCTTTTAAAATCCGACCCTTGGAAAATATTTGAAGAAAGTATGATTGAACCTAACAAATATGTAAAGGAAAAGGGTTTAAAACTTTTTACTGCGACATCACAAAGAATTTGGAAAGGAAAACCATCCAAGAAAAAAGAGTTTCTCAAATTACTTAGCCGCTGCCAACTGAATAACGACCAAGCAAGTTACATAATTGACCATCATCAAACTGAAATAGGAACAACAGAGGAAATCACAAGTAATCTGTATCTACTTTATGAGAAAACAAGATTTTCGGCAGCGGGAGTTTCATTTAGACAAGTAGACAAACTTGTCTTGCCCCCTGAAAAGATTCGAGATGCGTTTCCGTTGAAAGAATGTATTGCATTAACAGACAATCTTGATGAAAGAAGAGTAAGAGCTTTTGCAACTTCTATAATGGAAGAAGCAGCATTAGAAGGACATTCTATCCTTCCATTTAATGATGTTTTAGAAAGGTTGCAAGCAAAAGCTATTGACGAATCCTTTCCGATTGATGAAGATATTTTGACTGCTCAATCGGAAGAAGATTTTTTCAAGGAAGAAATTGAATCAGTCCTTCCAAGTAAGGAAAATAAATTTCTATTTTTCAAACTAAAAAGATTAGTTGAGTTAAAAGCAATAATTCGTCAGCGACTAAATTTTGAGCAAATTATTGGTAAGCCTTTAAATATTGACAAAGATTGGTTGAATGAAGTTAATAACTACAAAGATTTCCCAACTCTTGACAGCACAAGCCCAGACTACAATGATGAGCTATTAGCAAGAGAAGAAAAGGCCGAGGCATTGAGGATTTTAACAAATTACCGATTTTCAGTTTTAATTGGTCCTGCAGGTTCAGGGAAAACATCATTGCTTGAAATCTTTGAACAAATACCTGAAATCCGCAGAGGCGGTGTTTTGAAGTTAGCACCAACAGGAAAGGCAAGAGTGAAACTCGGTCATGATGCAAAGACATTAGCACAGTTTCTTTTCCCTGACAGATATGATGCTTTAACCGGAAATTATTTCATTAATGAAGAAGGAGCAAAATTTTCAGGTGCACGAAACATAATAATTGACGAAGCATCTATGTTGACAGAAGAACAACTTGCTTCTTTATTCGATGCTTTGGGACCTGTTGACCGAATTATTTTAGTTGGTGATTATAGACAACTACCACCAATAGGAACAGGAAGACCATTTGTGGATATTGTTGCACAACTGAAACCAACAACTTTTGAAAAAGAAAATATCCGTTCAGCACCTGCATATGCAGAGTTAAGACAGATAAGAAGACAGGCACAACAAAAAGACAAGCGTTGGGATGTTGCTTTAAGCAAATGCTTCGGTGACGAGCCAACAAAAGAAGACATTGAAACCTTTCATTCGATAGCTGCCGATGAAATTTCATCCAAACACATTCTCATGGTAAAATGGTATGAGAGTGATGATTTCAGAAAGAAGTTTCAAGAAATTTTAGAGAATGAACTTGAATTGGATGCAAAAGACATTTCAAAATCTTTTAACAGAACAATTGGAGCAAAGGATTTCGGAGATTATCAATATTTCAATAATGGCTATGCTGAAAAGGTTATTGAGGATTGGCAAATCATTTCACCAGTTAATGGATACGGATATGGAGTAAAGGAAGTGAACAAGTTTATTCAAACAACGTATCGAAAAAATTTCATTGAATTGGCACTGAATGTTCAACCGAAAAATTCCACTTATTTTCAGAAAAGAAAGATTGCCAAACCAAAAGGAAATGACAATATTGTTTATGGTGACAAAGTGATTAATCTTAAGAATACTCGTTGGGAAAATTGGCAATGGATTAAACCAACCGATAGAAAAGAAGATGCATTTAAGTATATCGCAAATGGTGAGATAGGTGTTGTTACAGGTGAGTTCAGAGGAGCAAATGGTAAGGGAAAGGGCGAACCGAATATTGAAATTGCATTTTCAACACAACAGGGCTACAGTTATGTTTTTTGGGCTGACCAGTTGAAAGATGATGGAAAGTATTCGTTTGATTTAGCTTATGCAATTACAGTCCACAAATCACAAGGAAGTGGATTTAAGAAAGTGTTTTTTGTTCTTCCGTCAAAAGGAGCTATCCTAAGTAGAGAATTGCTTTACACTGCTCTGACAAGGCAAGAGGATAAAATAATAATCCTACACCAAGGCGATTTTAGAGATTTTATTCGACTTGCAGCGACTGATGCTTCATCAACTGCAAGAAGATTCACTGATTTGTTCCATTTGCCAGAAGTGCGTCAACTCAAACAGAAATGGTTTGATGCTCGGTATGTTAATATCAGTGAAAGAGGCGAACCTATGTTGAGTAAAAACGAAGTTATAATTGCAAATTGTTTAAATAAAAAAGAATATCGCAACCGCATTTCATACGCATACGAGGACAAACTAAAATTTGACAACTCTACAAGAACAGTGAAGCCTGATTTTACAATAGAAAATATCCTAACAGGAAAGAAGTTCTATTGGGAACATTTAGGAATGATGACTAAAACTGACTATCGAGAGAAGTGGGAAAAGAAGCTTGCATCATATATTCAAGACGGGTTTGTTTTACATACAAAAGCAAACCCTGACAATGAAAAAGTTTTAATCATAACAGAAGAAAACCCGAATGGAGGGATTAACTCACAAGAAATAGACAACCTTGTAAAAAAATATATTTTAGAAGAATAAGCCCACGCTATTAGTGGCACATTTGCAAAACCGCTCAAGCCAACCCACAAGCCAAGTTTTGCAAAAGAGCCACCAAGCCAACGCACCCAAACAGACACGATATGACAACAAAACAGACGACAGAAAAAGAAGGGCGAAGGCATAACATCACCTATACGCAAGCAGGGGTTTCGTGCTTCGTAGGATAGGAAAGTGGTAAAATTAAAGTTCAGTTCTTCGTAGGAAGTTCAGTGGTTAAAATCCCTGCCTGCGTATAGCTGAGAACCGTTATAGCCAATGCTAAGATGACATAGCCAATGATAGCAAAAGACCAAAATACAGCCTTGTTGACAGTTGGAAATTCAGCTTTGAAAAATTCCGACTGGACAGACTATGCGAACTATTGCTTTGACAGAGAAAAGGGTCTTAGAAAAGAGGCATTTAAGCACCTTGACAAATTTCTTAAATCAACTGAAAACTGGTCGCTTGACAAGAAGATTGACTTTGTGAAATTTCTATTTCCTTTTTTTGAGAATGTTAAGGACGCAGACTATGGAGCTTTTCCTCAACCATTAAGCGACAAACTTGTAAAACCGACTTTGACAACTTGGTGCGACACAGAGCAAATTGACAACAATCCTTTTCGTTGGTTGGGTAAATATTATCGAAGTGAAGAGCATTTATTTAGAGCATTAGAAATTAACCCAACGGACGACTTAGCAAGACAGACAATATTGGGTTGGTGGACTTACAACATTTATTATTCAGTTCATCATTTACCCGAAGGTTACATCGGAGAACCATTTGACGACATAAAACTTGGAGAGAAAATAAAAGAACAAATTCGACAATTAACGACACTGGAACTAAGAGAATACTGGACGAAAGAACTGGAAGAAGATTTAGAGCTTGTGAGAAATTACATTGACTGGAAAACCTCTGGACATCCCGACTTTGAAAAATGGGGACAGGAAAATAAAAGACAAACTGGTTACGGGCTGACAAGGACTTACTACTATGAGAAATAGAAGCACTGGCTATAACAACTAGGTTTTCGTTGCGTGCGAAGCACGAACAATGAAACCGCTGTTGCACGAAACCGGTGAAGTGCTTATGGGGATTGAGTCGGTATTTTTGGAGGTAAATGAGGTGCCCACTAAGATTAAAAAGTAAACCCTACCAGCAGATTCCGTATCGAATCAAAAAAATTAGATCATTCTGAGCCTTTTCAGCCCCGTTTTGGAAGGGCTTTTTTGTGGCTTAGGCCCGCCTGAAGATCGGGCAGGCATAGCTCCGCCAGCCCGACAAAAATCAGGAATTAAAATTGGGTTGAGAGAGTGGGATAGACGGCCTTTGGTGGTCCCCGTTTGGG
>NZ_FNVR01000071.1 GCF_900108085.1 Algoriphagus boritolerans DSM 17298 = JCM 18970 | reverse complement strand
ACAAAAGCCTCTACCAGCTGTTACCCTCTAACTGGAAAGAATACCGACCTACATAAAATTTTTTTACTTACAACATGGGTTGGTCGGATGGATACTCTTTTGTCAAAAAACTGGTACTTCAAACATTCTCCATACATTATTTGTAGGTTTCAGGATGCATCAGTCTAAAACGAACAGTAAAGGGCATTTCGGGATCTTGGATATCAAGTATCTTTTGAAGGTCAGCTTTTGTATCAGGATGGATATGTTTGTTTTCCAATGCAATCTGTAACTTGGATTTATCCACATTGCGACCGACAGAATATCCCACAAAATCATGTTTGCTTACAAAGTTGACCCGCTCTATCCTAATTCCAAATATCGAAAACTGTTGGGCTGGAATCTTATATGATTGAAATTGAAATCGATCTACAAAATGGAAGTATTTGTCTTCAATATCATTTGCTATCCATTCAAAATGAAGATAAGTCCTTCCTATTACAAGATTTCCGGTACTAAATGAACTATTATTATTCTGGATTAAGTTGGCTGCTGCCATTAGATCCGATTCTTTTTTGGCTTCTTCTGGAATTCTTTTATCTCCAAAATCTATTACATAGTCTGGACAAATCTGTCTGTTTACCGGGCCAATCCAAAAAATCGTATCCATCATTGCTCTCAAGAAATAAACACCTCCCGCATATTCAGAAAATTCCTGTTTACTAGGCCATGCGTCTACCACTCCATATTCCCAGGCGCCTTCTTTCATGATCTTTTCTCCAGTAATATCAGAATATCTTAACAAGGGTTTTTTTTGACCCAAATGGTCTCGGCCTTCCATGTGAAAAATATACCAATCCTTGGTGATGGGATAAAAAGAAACAATCTCTTGATTTATTTTTTGCTCACTGATAAATTTCCCAGCCAGGTCAAAATACAGCATTTTATGTTGTGGATAGTCCCAAAGTTCAAGTCGCTTAAGATGTTGATTGTATTGAACATCCCAAAGCTGTTTGTATTGACCAGGTCCTTCTCCAATTTCACCAACCACAAATTTCATTTTCCCATCACGGCCAAATCCATATACTTTATTGGCTATTTGAAGGTCTGCTATATATATCAAAGAATCGCTATAGTCCCAAAGTTTGGATATTTCACCTAACAGGTTTCTCGAATCGTCAACTTCAAGTGGTGTGAATTTTACAGCATAAGTTGAATCCAAAATGTCTTCCAAGAAAGCCACTTTGGCTTCTTCCATTTGAATGAGATAGTTATAACTTCCCGGATTTTGACAGTTTGCACCTACCGGAAATGCAACTGAGTCAATACCTTGAAATTGATCCCCTTGCTGCTTTTGATTGGAGTTTTTACAAGATAAAATCAAGAGCATTACGCCTATAAAAATTGAATAGAAACAAAATTTATTCATAAGGTATTTCAAAGAAAATGGGATTGGAACTATCTCCAATCCCGATTATTATTTTAAGTACTACCGCCGCAACTCCCCCCAGTGGAACACGGATACTCATGGGAGTTGTCGCAGGCAATCTCCCACCTGCACTTCCAATACTGCCGCCCTTTTCCATCGCCAGGACCTGCCAAAGCTGATGAAGGATACATTGCCCATACGCTGACAATCAAAAATGTAGACAATACAATTGTACGAATACTTTGTTTTTTTATAAAACTTGATGGTTAGGTTACATTATATCGCATATATATATATTATTTAATGCAAATTATTTCAAAAAAAATTCCCCCACTAGGCGTAGTATCTTCTCTTAACCTTAGAAGTTCCTCTTGAGGCTGGGTGAAGTTTGCAACTTCAC
>NZ_FNVR01000011.1:78536-137239 GCF_900108085.1 Algoriphagus boritolerans DSM 17298 = JCM 18970 | reverse complement strand
ATAGCCCTTTTCTCCGGATGTTGGACCATCCATTTTTCCCAAAAATGACTGTTGTTTTCATTCGGATTTTTAATCCACTGAATGAAAAACTCATCGGTAATAAAGTTGGCTATATCGTAATCTTTGTAGTTCATTTGATTAAAATTTTCCTTTTTATTTCTTTTGGAGCAATGATTTCAATGTGGTCAAAGCTCTGTAAACTACCTTACGTGCTGATTTCACTTCATTTAAATCCATAGCCACTGAAATCTCCTTATAAGACATCCCTTCTTCATAAAGCAACAAAATGGCTTGCCGTTGTCGACAGGTAAGTTTGTTAATGGCATCCTGTATTTTTTCAAATTTTTCTTGGTCATTTTCCTGATGAATAATTATAGTTTCTTGCGAAAATTCAATGAGAAAATTCTTATGAATCTTTTCAGGATCTTTGCAGATCTCCTCTCTGGATTTATTTGATTTTCTGATCAATTCCCTATAAAGGATTTTGAACAGGTAGGGCTTTATGCTCTGCACTTCACTTAAAGCACCCCTTTTTCTTCTCAGGTCTATAAAAATATTCTGAATGCAGTCCTGAATATGGCTTTGATCTTTACACATCTGACTGCCATATTTAAACAAAACTGTGACATACATTCTGTAGATATAGTTGAAAGCAAATTCATCCCCCTTGTTAAAAGCATTCCAGATATCCATGTCAGATTTATTCTCATAAACCTTAATGGATTCAGAATGCCCCAAAGGATAGACATGGACTTCTTCGTTATTTGGCAATTTTGGGTTATTGATCATAGAAGTACTGGATTAGTCAATCTTCTAATAGTAAGAGGAGGTAATACCCGAAATTGACCCCATAAAATTTTAAAAAAAAGATTTTAAATACGAGGTTTTTTAAAAAGCTCAAAAAATCCTATTCCAGCCTATTTAGGAAACTTTATTTGTCTTTAATTTTCAACTTATTGGTATGATCGTAGATTTCCAGATTTTACATTATCACAGGATAGAATTAAGCCTCGACTAATTGCTCTATTCCAATAGGCTTTTTCGTCTAAAAGAAGTAGGGTCTTTTCGAAGTTCTCCTTACTTCCGCCAATGATCCACTTCATTTTAGCGATTGTCCCCATACCCGCTTCTACTGCCACCCCTGCTGTGGCACCCAAAAGTCCTGACTTAAATTAATGGGTCGGCACTCCCCCAATCCAATAAATCAGTACACTTCTCACTTTGCTTCCTTTTCAGAAGGCTACACTTAGTTTCCTAACCCAACTTTTCAAAAAATAATAAGCTTAAAAAACTGATTTGCAGATTTTACTTTTTTAAACCCTTACCTTTCAGAATCTTTGTATAAATCAGTCAATTACACTAGTTAATTTTTTAAAATATGAGCAACGCAAAAAAAAGATGCTTCGTAGTCATGGGATTCGGAATTAAAACCGACTACATCAATGGCCGAAAATTAGATCTGAATAAATCCTATCGCCTACTGATCAAACCCGTGGTGGAAGCCAAAGGAATAGATTGTGTCCGGGCAGATGAAATTACGCATTCCGGTTCTATTGATGTACAGATGTACAAAGAACTGCTTCAGGCCGATCTTGTAATTGCTGACTTATCCACGCTAAATGCCAATGCGCTCTACGAATTGGGGGTTCGGCATGCACTGCGACCCTACACCACGATTGTTATTTCTGAGGATAAGTTGATGTATCCATTCGATCTCAATCATGTGGTCATCCATAGCTATCAGCACTTGGGCGATGCGATAGATTACGAGGAAGTGGAGCGTTTTCGGGGAGCTTTGGGAAATATAATTCAGACTGTGCTGGACAAAAATGAAGCTGACAGTCCAGTCTACACCTATCTCAATTCGCTAATCCCGCCAAAACTACAGGCTGAACTGGAAAAAGCGGTGGTCGATAGCGAAAAGAAAAAACCGACTCAAGAGGTAGGCAAAGCACTTTCGCTGATTATCCAGGAAGCCGAAGACGCCATAGATGTGATGGAGTTTTCCAAAGCAAGGGATTTATTCCGGTCTGCCATCTTTCTTTCAGGAGGCAATATCGGTCAAAGAGACCACTACCTCATCCACAGACTTTCATATACCAATTACAAGGCCGAGGAACCTGATCTGATTACAGCATTATACCAATCGTTGAGCTATTTACAATCCATTAATCTAGCCCATTCCAATGATCCTGAGACAGTGTCCACGGCGGGAGCAGTAGAGAAAAAACTATTTGAATGCGGGGAAGGTGAGCAGCATCTTGAAGATTCTATCCTGTACTTCCAAAGAAGTTATTATCTCCTCAACAACCGATATAATGGTATAAATCTGGCCTTAACTTTTGTCTATCGCGCTACTTCCAAATTGGCCAATTGCGATCAGGAACGAATTGCTGATCTGGTTTTTGCACAGCGAACCTGGAAGCGAGTCTTGTTTTTGTGTGATCGGGATTGGGATATGATTTTCGAAAAAGAAAAAAATGATCAGACTTTGATCAACGACGGTACTAAAGAAGGAAAAGAATTACAGGAATATTACAACATTCAGAAATACTGGATTTTAGTAAATCGAGCCGAGTCCTACTTCGGATTGGGTGATTTTGATTTGTATCGGAAAAATAGGGACGCGTCGAATAATGTTCCTTTTCACCAATGGCAACTCGAAAGCTTTACTGAACAAATTGGTAAATTAGCTGCTGAAATGAAAAAAGTGGGGCATCTCCTCGAACCAAAATGGATTTCTCCCGATTAATTACCCAAACGATTATCCTTTCCCATGACCAACCCTCTTTTGGCTGATTTTTCCAGCCCTTTTGAAACTGCACCTTTTGACCTAATAAAAAACGAACATTTTCTTCCAGCTATCCGGGAAGCCATCAAGTGGGCCAAATCAGATATTGAAAGAATTAAAAAAGAATCCCGTCCTACTTTTGAAAACACCCTCGAGGCCCTCGATCGCTCAGGGAAGAAACTAAGTGTCATTTCAGCTATATTTTTCAATCTCAATTCAGCTGAGACGAATGATGAAATACAAAAACTCGCGCGGGAAATTTCCCCTCTTTTGACAGAATACTCCAATGACATTCTCCTGGATCAAGAGCTATTCCAACATGTAGCGCAGGTCTTTTCAGAAAAAGAAAAACTCAGTCTGACACCCGAGCAAACTACGCTATTGGAAAAAACCTATAAGTCATTTGTCCGTAATGGCGCAAATTTAAATTCTGATGACGCCGCCAAACTCAGAAAAATCGATCAGGAACTTGCTCAGTTGAGTTTAAAATTTGGCGAAAATGTACTGGCCGAAACAAACAAATATGTTCATTTTGTTGAAGATGAAGCTGAAATTGAAGGCTTACCGGAAGGAATCAAAGAGGCTGCAGCACAGATTGCAGCGGAAAAAGGACAACCGGACAAATGGGCCTTTACGCTGGACTACCCAAGCTATGTTCCTGCTCTGACTTATGCCAAAAATCGGAATCTCCGAAAAACTCTTTTCCTAGCCTACAATACCAAATCAGCCAAAGGCGATGAACTTGATAATCAGGAGATCATCAAAAATTTGCTTAACCTTCGACACCAACGCGCAAATCTATTGGGATACGCCTCTCATGCTGATTTTGTTTTGGAGGAGCGAATGGCCAAAAGCCCAAAGGCCGTCATGGATTTTTTGGAGTCTTTACTCGAAAAAGCAAAACCAAAAGCAGAAAAAGAAGTCGAGGAAGTCACCGAATTCGCAAAGAAACAGGATGGGTTGGAGCGATTGGAGCGTTGGGACTTTGCCTACTACTCCGAACAGCTCAAGAAAGAAAAATATGCTTTGGATGATGAGTTGTTGCGTCCATATTTCAAATTGGAAAATGTAATAGAAGGGGTTTTTCAAACAGCCGGAAAGCTATTTGGGATTACATTCCACCCCAACACCGAAATACCCACCTATCATCCTGAAGTAACAGCATACGAAGTGAATGATCGAAACGGGAAGCATCTAGCGGTATTTTATGCGGATTTTTTTCCTCGACCGGGAAAAAGAAACGGTGCTTGGATGACCTCATTTCGAGGTCAAAGCAAGGAAAACGGCATCGATCGCCGTCCTCACATTTCTATTGTCTGCAATTTCACCAAACCGACCAAAAGTAAGCCCAGCCTTCTGACATTTATTGAGGTGACTACCCTTTTTCATGAATTTGGACATGCCCTTCACGGAATGCTCGCCAGAGGCACTTATGAGTCACTTACAGGCACCAGTGTTTTCTGGGATTTTGTGGAATTACCCTCTCAGATCTTTGAAAACTGGTGTTACGAGAAAGAATGCCTTGATTTGTTTGCAAAGCATTACCAAACGGATGAGAAAATCCCGGAAGAACTGATCGAAAAAATCAAAAAATCGGCAAATTTTCAGCAAGGCTACATGACCATGCGTCAGATCAGTCTTGGACTACTCGATATGGCCTACCACAGTAAGGATCCAAGTGCAATTGCCGACCTTAGGAAATTTGAGGAGGAAGTGATGGAAAAAACAGATTTACTTCCAAAAGTACCCGGGACCATGGCCAGTACGAGCTTTTCGCATATTTTCCAGGGAGGCTATTCATCAGGATATTACAGCTACAAATGGGCTGAAGTCTTGGATGCAGATGCGTTTGAATTGTTTTTGGAGCGGGGAGTATTCGATCAGAGAACTGCAATTTCTTTTGAAACCAATATCCTTTCTGCCGGAGGGACAGAGCATCCCGCCATTCTGTACAAGCGATTTAGAGGTAGGGACCCGAAGGCGGATGCTTTACTGAAGCGATCAGGACTTATTTCGGCTTAATTGTATTATCAGTGGAATTACCCTATCTTTTTGAAATTTCAACTTTTCAAATTATGGAATCAAAACGTCTGGAAATGCAGCCCTACCTGAAAGCACTGTCTGTCATGGTATTTATCATCGTTCTGATTTTTTTCCTGATTATCGGAAGGAGTCTCTTGATTCCCTTATTTATGGGTGGATTTTTTGCGATACTGTTTACACCGCTTACCATCTTTCTGGAAAAACACAAAGTCCCAAAAACCCTGGCATCCGTTATTTCCCTGTTGTTGATGGTTGCATTGGTTGCTGGACTGATCAGTTTTATCATCAGTAATGTAGTGAGCTTCACCAAAGACTTTAACAATGTCTCCGATCGACTGGTAACCGTAGCTGAACAGATTGATAACTGGACAGCTAGGGTATTTGGAATAAATGAAAATCTGGCAGAAAAGGCAGAGTCAAAATATCTCGTGGAGCTGCTCAACCAAAACAGTTTAAGTATTTCCGCTTTTGCCTTGAATGCGATCGGCTCACTTTCAGGCTTGGTTTTGATACCTGTTTTTATGTTTTTCTTTCTCCTATACCGCGATCATCTCACCAAAATGATGGTTTTGATTTATCGTGATAGAGATCCTGTTTTGGTTAAAATGAGAATTACCAACCTAAGAAAGGTCATTCAAAACTACATCACAGGAGTCGGCAAGGTGATGGTGATCCTGGCCGTTTTGAATATTTCCGCCTATTCTATTTTGGGGATTAAGCATGCGATTTTCTTTGGAATAATTGGTGCAGTCTTAAATATCATTCCCTACGTGGGCCCCTTCTTTGGAGTACTGCTCCCCATCGTTTATTCGTTTTTGACGATGGACAGCCTGTTTTATCCAATAGCCGTGCTGGTGATCTATCAAGTCATTCAGATGGTAGAAGGTAATTTTCTGACTCCAAAAATCGTCGGTGGCAATGTGAACCTGAATGCGTTCATTACTTTCCTTGGTTTGCTCGTCGGAGCGGCAATCTGGGGAGTTGCCGGAATGATCTTGGTCATTCCGACGATGGCTATTCTACGGGAGATTTTTGAGTTAAGTGAAAACACCAAACCCTTCGCATTACTTTTGGGAGAGGAAAAAGACGATGAGAAATATCAATCAAAAGATGAGAATAAGGAATAAAATCATAGTGGCTTTTTTCCTGTCGGCATTGATAAGTTGTGACTCTGACGAAACGAAAAAAGGAAGATTTCTTTTGAAGGGAAATGAAAAACTCGAAGAAAACGACCCTAAATCCGCAATTGCATTCTATAATGAAGCCATCAGCATGGACTCCACCTATGCTGATGCTTATTTTAACAAAGCAATGGCTCACCTTCGACTGAATGAGCTGGAAGAATCCATAGCTGATCTCAGCCTTGCCATTAAGTTTCGGCCGGATTACTTTGAGGCAATTTTTCAAAGAGGATTAGGCTATCTCGACAATGGTGAATTTTACAAAGCCCGTGAAGATTCTGAAAGGCTTCTAAAGCTGGATTCTGACCATTGGAAATCACATTTTTTGGCTGGATTAAGTCAGGAAAAGCTTAAAAATTTTCCATCAGCTTTGACCGCGTTTGAAAATGCCGCCAAACTTCAACCTGACAATTCAGACCTCTTGGTCAATCAGGCTACTATTTTGTACTATCAGAAGAAATTTGGGGAAGCTCAAGCCCTTCTTTTGAAAGCGGAGGAAATGAACCCAAACGAACCAAACTTGCATAACCTGAAGTCGATGATCCTTTTCGAAGAGGGTAAGCTACCAGAAGCGCTGAATGCTGTCGAAAAAGCCATCACGCTTGATAACAGACAGGCCTACTTTTACAATAACAAGGGGTTGTATTTGCTTTTTTTGGATCGACCTGAAGAAGCCATCGAGTTAATTAACCAGAGTATTCAGATGGATCCTAAAAACCCCTTTGCTCTCCGGAATAAGGGGATTTATTATGTAATAAAAGGTGACAAAATCTCCGCATTGCAATACCTGACGGATTTGGCTACTGATTATCCTGAAATGGAGCTGGTGAAAGAATATTTGCAAAAGGCTCAGGACTTGTAGATTTTCTCCGCAATTACTTCTTTGATTTTTTTCAAAAGTTCGGCAGCATCAATCGGTTTGGCTACAAATCCCTCAAATTCGCAAGCATCAATACGCTCCATGATTTCAAGTTTTGCGGCGGCTGTCAGTGCGATAATTGGGGTATCTGAAAACTTCTTGATTTCGACAGTTGCTTCAAAACCGTCCATCACAGGCATTTGAATATCCATTAGGATGCAGTCAAATTTACCTTTCCTGGCAGCTTCCACTGCTTCTTTGCCATCGTGAACCCGCTCATAAGTGTATCCCCATTTTTTGATAATCTTGCCCAATACAAGAGAATTCACCTCATTGTCCTCTGCCATCAACAAATGCAGTCCAGCATAGGACGGGGTATTTGATTCCGTTCTAGGAATTGAATTCAAGGATTCTTCTGCTTTTTCAAATTCCAGTTCAAAGAAAAATCTACTCCCCTTGCCCACTTCGGATTCCAATTTAATTTTACCCCCCATCAAATTGAGCAGTTTTCTGGTAATGGATAATCCCAGACCAGTTCCGCCGTATTTCGAATTGAAGGTTGGCTTTACTTGATCAAAATCGTCAAAAATCTTTTCCTGATGCTCAGGAGCAATTCCGATTCCGGTATCCTTTACCTCAAAATAAACTTTAACCTTATTTTTCACCTGACTCAGCAGCTCAACTTTCACATCCACATTTCCACTTGGTGTAAATTTGAGTGCATTGGTAATCAGATTGTTCATTACCTGCGAAAGCCGGGTTTTATCTCCCTTCACGGAAATGTTGAGGCCTTCTGAGAGATGGAGATCCAGCTTGTTTTTACTGTCTTTGGCATGGAAAGACAATCCTTTTAGCACCTGTTCCAAAAGATTTTGCAAGTTGAAAGGAACCTGCTCGATGGTGAGTTTACCTGCTTCAATTTTTTGGAAATCAAGGAGGTCATTGATCATGATAATCAAATTATCCACCGCAAAATTGATGGTATTCAAGGCTGATTTTTGATTCTCTGTATGATCCTCTTGGAATAGCGAATAAACTGACCCTGAGATGGCATTGAGCGGAGTCCTCAATTCATGACTGATCATGGAAAGGAAATCGGACTTGATCTGATTGGCCTTTTCAGCAGCCATCCGTGCTTCATCCAGTTTGGCTTCAAATTCCTTCTGCTTGGAAATATCAGTGAGGTAGCCGTACCAAACCATGTCGCCATTTTCCAATGCCTGTGGCCTCGCCGCCCCCAAAACCCATTGATACTCCTGATTATTCTCTCCTGATTTGACCCGAAATTGGCACTGCCAAGGCTCCAACTTACGTGCAGAGGCTACTGATGACATGATGACCTGGGGAAGGTCCTGAGGATGTACCTTTGAGATCGCGGACGAAATGTCGGTGAATTCATGGATTTTTTGCGGGGACAGTCCCAGCACAGAATTGATTCCTTTCGAAAGGAAGGAGAAATTCATTTGTCCTTCGGTGTTCAAAACCAGCTGATATAAACCTCCCGGCACCTGATCAGTTAGATTCATCAAGAAATTGCTGCTCGCCTCGACTTCCTTCTCCAGATGTATTTTTTCAGATATATTTCTGAAGGAAAGTGTGAAAAACTCAGCTTGGTCAAACTCCATCTTGCTGACCGCCAATTCCAATGTAAGTTGATTCCCTCTTTCGTTAATTAAAAGGGTAGAAAACCTTGAGATTGTCGTATCACCTTTGGCAGAGTTAATCCACTCTGACCAATCATAGGCCTCTTCAAAAAACACACTCAAATCCTCCAAATGAGAAATTTTGGTGTTTTTCTCAAAACCGAAAAGTTGAATGACTTCCTGATTGGCCAACACCACCTCCCCGTTTGGCTTAACGATTATCATCGCCTCAGGACATTCCATCCAAGCCTTGGTATAGAAATCCAAGTCCTGTTGAATCCTTTGGCTTTGGCTCTTATCCCAAATCACCCCCCAGACAATGGACTTACCCTTCTCAGGAAAAAAAGCAGTGTAATTCACTTTATTCTTTCTCGAAACCGAGAGTTGTCCTGCAAATTCCTGTTGCATGGGATCTAAGGTTGCAACAGTTTCTTTGATTTGATTTAATAAACTAAGTTGGGTGGCTTCCAAGGAAACCTCTTTATCCAATAGGGCTTCGATTATTCTCTCAGAAGATTGATCCAAGACCACAACTTCCGCTTCTAAATCAAACTTCCACTTACCGGATTTAGTCATCTCCGGGACCTCGTCGCGCAGGGAATCCAGTTTTTTATCATTGGCTGCTTGTGCATGCCGATATGAGACATCTCGGGCTATGACGAAAAAGGTTTCAGGATTAAACTGAATAGAGCACTCCAAGTGCCTGTAGTTCCCGTCTTTTCCCAAAAATCGAAATTCGAGAAAAGTTACCTCTTGGTTTTTCTGAATTGCTTTCCAGATTTTTTGAACCCGCTCCAGATCATCTTCATGAATGAAAGGGCAAAGGTTGGTATTTAATAATTCCTCCACTTCATAGCCCAAAACTGACAAAACGGTAGAATTAAGATAAGTCAGGTGGTCGTACTTTCCGATAGCGATCAGGTCAAGCTTGGAAGTAAAAAACTGGTAGGCCTCCCTTCTACTTGGAAGCCCATGTGTTTTGACTTCTTTTCCTTTATAAAAAAGAAAATAATTGGAGCCGCTATCCTGTGGCAATTCCAGCTTGAAGGAGAAGTCCTTCTTTCCATGTGAAAGGATAAGCTCTTCTTTAAAAATATACGCATTGATATCAAGCCCTAACCCTACCAAGGTCTTTTCTTTCAGCGCACCTCCAATCTCCTCTTCGAAGGACTCATTTCCGTAAAAAATGGAATATGGATAAGAATCATCAGCAAGAAAGACCATTTCCGAGGATTCGTAAATGATCTTCTTAAATGTGCTGTTTATGCCTTTATCCTGCATCGAATTTTTATTGCTGAGCTGAAATGATTTAAAAAGAGTAACCCTCTTTCTAAATTTCATCAAACATACAGCAATTTGTATTTCATAGCAAGCTTTTTACTTTTTGAATACTATTTTTCGCTTTAAAAATTATAGTAATAACTGATTTTTGCCCATAAACGCGTCCTGAACCCTTCTTGAATAAAACCATCTGTGCGATAATCCACAGCCCATTCCAATTTTTCATTGGAATTGAACAATTTTCCCAGTGCTATCGCCGTCCGATTTTCGATTTCAAACTCACCCCCTTTACCACTAAAAATCGGTTCCTCAGAAATCACTAAATAAAATTCGGTTGGATCTACCTCATCACCCTCCAAGGGAATCTCAACAGAAAAACGGTATCTAAAACGTAGTTCAATATCGTCATTCCGTGTAAAAGTCTGATCTGTCCTAAATCGGTGATTGATTCTCAGATTACGCAAGCGCTGTAACAAAGCTAACTGCTGGATTATCCTATTTCCATCTTCATTATCCTGAAACCGATGAAATACACCCAAAGCCACACTCACTCCCGGACGTAGACTTCGGTCAAAAAACAACATCAGGTCAGTTCGGTAATGGGTAAACTGAGGATTTTCAAATTCCGTGTCCCTATTATCAAAAATCACCTCCTGATTTTCAACCTTGAAATTCAACTTATTCCGTTGGCTAATCTTTTTGGTTAAAGAAATTTCAGGGAAAATACCCGTGAAAAAGATCTGTTTATCCTGTGCAGCTGAAGTCTTTATAATAAAAAGCAGAGCTATTAAAAAGATTAATCTTCTCATTAAAAAATCAGATTATCGACTGGACGGATTTGTACTTTTAATTTTGAAATAAACTTGCCCGAATCATCAAAAACAGCTTCCCAAAGCTCCCAAAGCTCATTTTTCCCTTGATACACTATTTCATAGCGGGTCAACACAGCTTCGGAATTTCCTTCCTTGAAAAAATGTTTCAACCCTGATTTTGATCCGGTAAATTGTCTTTGGATCTTTTCCACCTTTACCTGTCGGTATTCGGATTCAAAATAATTCCGGATTTCCTTCCAAACTTCCTGAGCCACCTCTGACTCCATTATTTCAATTTCTATGTCTTGGATATTCCCCAAAGAATCAAACTCAACACTATGGTAGTGACCTTGATATTGAAACTTTGCTTCATAAGATTTTCCAGTTTGAGAATATTCAAGAAACCATTTCGATTTTCCAGACTCTCCAAAAGCACCCCTCAACCAATCTTTTGCGTTTTCAGGAACTTCCCCCGTTTTTATCCTTGATTCTTTTTCGAATTTCTCCTGGGAAAAAGAGAAATTAAAAATCCCAAGGCTAAAAATTAGAATTGGGATAATTTTGAATGAATTGGAAAACATCATATCTAAGAAAAGCCGCGGGATTTAACTCCGCGGCTTTTGATTTATTTTACAATAGCTGCCTTGATCAAGTTCAAAGCAGAACCTGCCTTGAACCATTCGATCTGACCTTCATTATAAGTATGATTCACCGAGATGGTATCACTTGAACCATCTTTATGATTCAATACTACTTGAAGTGGTTTACCAGGCGCAAATGAAGTCAATCCAATGATATCTATCGTATCATCTTCCTGAATCAATTCATAATCGGAAGGATTGGCGAAAGTCAAAGCCAGCATGCCTTGTTTCTTCAGGTTAGTCTCGTGGATTCTGGCAAAAGATTTCACCAGAATAGCGCGAACTCCAAGAAATCTAGGTTCCATGGCCGCATGTTCTCTCGAGGAGCCTTCCCCGTAGTTTTCATCTCCCACTACGATAGAACCAATTCCATGCTGCTTATAAATTCGCTGAGTAGCCGGCACTTCACCATATTCACCTGACAACTGATTTTTCACCCTGTTGGTGGAGTCATTGAAATAATTGACCGCTCCAATCAACATGTTGTTGGAAATATTGTCCAGGTGACCTCTGTACTTAAGCCAAGGGCCAGCCATGGAAATATGATCGGTAGTGCACTTTCCTTTGGCTTTAATCAGGAGCTTCAATCCTTTCAGGTCGGTACCTTCCCAAGGTTTGAAAGAATCAAGCAATTGAAGACGGTCTGAATTGGGGTCAACCACCACGCTTGCTTTTGAGCCATCCTCTGCAGGAGCCTGATAACCGGCATCTTCTACCGCGAAGCCTTTGGTTGGAAGTTCCAAACCAGTAGGTTCATCCAGCTTTACAGCATTTCCATCAGCATTGGTCAGGGAATCGGTAAGAGGATTGAATGTCAAATCTCCTGCAATTGCCAAAGCAGTCACAATCTCAGGTGATGCCACGAATGCATGCGTATTGGGGTTACCATCCGCTCGCTTTGCAAAGTTTCTGTTGAAGGAAGTGATGATGGAGTTTTTCTCTTGCTTTTCAGCACCATGACGTGCCCACTGACCAATGCAAGGTCCACAAGCGTTGGCAAGAACCACACCACCCATTTTACCGAAAGTATCCAAAAATCCATCACGCTCTACGGTGAAGCGAACCTGCTCCGATCCCGGAGTAATGGTAAATTCTGATTTTGCCGTCAATTTTTTATCCACGGCTTGCTGAGCTAGAGAAGCAGCACGTGAAATATCTTCGTAAGAAGAATTGGTACAAGAACCAATCAAACCCACATCCAATTTAGCTGGCCAGCCATTTTCCCTGACAGCAGCGCCAAACTTAGAAATAGGCCAAGCCAAATCCGGGGTAAAAGGACCATTGACATGCGGCTCCAACTCAGAAAGGTTGATTTCGATGACTTGATCAAAATAGGACGCTGGATCAGCATATACTTCAGGATCACCGGTAAGATGCTCAGCTATGGAGTCAGCAAGTGTCGCCACATCCTCACGACCTGTTCCTTTAAAATATGCTGCAGATTTTTGGTCATAACCAAAGATCGAAGTGGTAGCTCCGATTTCCGCACCCATGTTACAGATAGTGCCTTTTCCTGTGGCAGAGAGCGAACGAGCTCCTTCGCCAAAATATTCTACTACCGCTCCTGTGCCACCTTTCACAGTCAGGATTCCGGCGACTTTAAGTATTACGTCTTTGGCAGAGGTCCAGCCGGACATTTTTCCGGTAAGTTTTACGCCGATTAATTTTGGAAATTTAAGCTCCCAAGCCAATCCTGCCATCACATCGCAGGCATCAGCTCCGCCTACGCCAATGGCAATCATTCCGAGTCCACCTGCATTTGGGGTATGAGAATCAGTTCCGATCATCATTCCACCCGGAAAAGCATAATTCTCCAATACTACTTGGTGAATAATCCCAGCTCCCGGTTTCCAAAATCCAATTCCATATTTGTTGGAAACTGAAGCCAAAAAGTCATACACTTCTCTGTTTTTGTCCTTGGCTTTGGACAGATCTTTTTCTGCCCCAACTTCCGCTTGAATCAAGTGATCGCAATGAACAGTAGAAGGAACTGCCACCTTATCTCTTCCTGCCTGCATGAACTGTAGCAAGGCCATTTGAGCAGTCGCATCCTGCATCGCGACACGATCCGGCTGAAAATCAACATAGGAAACACCTCTTTTATAAGCCTGAGAAGCAGGACCTTCGCTCAAGTGAGCGTAAAGAATTTTTTCTGTCAAAGTAAGTGGTTTCCCCACAGCTTTGCGTGCTGCAGCAATCCGCTCCGGAAACCGGGCATACACCGCTTTGATCATCTCGATATCAAAAGCCATTATTTTGGATATTTATGTGGATAAAAGGTTCGATTTTTCGAATGCGAATATATGAAAAAGCCCTAAGAAAAGGTAATCCATAACAAACTCGATTGCAGGTATTGATCCCCTTTTAGGGCAATTCAATTCATTATTGACTCAAAAAAACAAGAAAAGAGACATACTCAGCCAAAATAATCCAACGATAAAAAAAATCAGGGTGTACGGGAATATTTTCCTGACCGAAACGCCGGTAATCGACAAAAGCGGAAGTGCCCAGAAAGGCTGTAAAAGATTACTGATCTGATCGCCATAGGCAAAAACCATGATCATTTTCCCAGTATCCAAGCTAAGCGCTGTCGCAGTTTCAAAAATAATCGGACCCTGAATAGCCCATTGCCCACCTCCCGAAGGCACAAATAAATTGACCAATCCTGCACTGAAAAAAGTGAAAATAGGGAATAATTCAGGACTTATCAATTCAATACTCACCTCTGCAAAAGTGGCTAAAAGACCGGAGTCAGTGATCAGTCCCAATATTCCGGCATAAAATGGAAACTGAATAAATATATCAGCAGAACTTTTCAGTCCCTTGGCTACTGCATTCGAAAAATTCACGGGGCTTCTGTAGACGATCAGCGTAACCGCAAAAAGCAGAAAATTTATCCAATTGAGCGAAATGAAACCAAGCCCCTGATCTTTTCCAAAAACAACTCCTAAGATCACTAGAAGGAGCATAAACAATCCTGCAACCCTTGCCAGATTATTTTCAACTCCAGGCCCCATCGGATCTAGGGATACTGCTTCATTCCCCTCGTAGGATTTGGAACCGGACTTTGCCAAAAACCATGCTGTAAGCAAAAAAACAAATACAAGTCCACCTGTAATAAGAAGGTTAAACTCTGAAAAAATTGTCGCCTCCACGGGGATCACTCCTAGTTCCTTTTCCAGAAAATGTCCCTGCTCTGCTACGGTCAAAGGCGCGGATCCTGACAGACCTCCATGCCAAACACTCATCCCAAGGTATCCCGTTGCGGCCAGTAGCGCAGCATTGGTTCCAATCCCTTTCTCTACTAACGCTTCATGAACAAACCGAGCTAGCAAAGCACCCACAATCAATCCAAAGCCCCAATTTAGCAAGCCGGCAACCAAGGTGACTGAAGCAGTAAGCAAAACCGCGGTAACCAAGTTTTTTGGTATCTGTGAAATAGATCTAAGAAATGAATTGACCGGTTTAAAAATTGCCAAGGCATATCCAAAAACCAAGATCATCATCATTTGAAGGGTAAACCCCATCAACCCAAAAAATCCATTCTGCCAAAATCCAAGAACCTCCCCTATTCCGTAGCTTGTACTCAAATCCTCTTTAGAATTATTAGTCAGAACTAAAAAAAAAGTGAAAAATGTAAGAATCAGCACTAAGCCAAAAGGCGAAACCAACGATTCCAAATGGTTTTTTGCAGGTGATTTTCCCAACACTTTTTTAAGTCTAGTATTAAAGTTTAATATTGAATTTCCGATTCAAACATTCCAGTCACAGGTAGGTCATTTTCAAATTACGTGGAACTCACTCTCAATCCCTACGCTTCTACGCTGATTCTGTCAAGCCTTCTGGTAGCCGGTCTTTCGGTCTATATCGGTCTCAAATTAGAGGATTCTGTTCGATGGATTGTATTTGCGATGGCCTCATTTTCAGTTTGGGGATTTTTTTATGGCATCGAATTAGCTTCTCAGACTGTCGATAGTATGCTCTTTTGGAGCAAATGGCAATACATAGGCTTGGTCTTGGCGCCTGCGTGTTGGATGGTTTTTACCCTGAAGTATACCGAATTTGACACTTCAAAAAAGCGCTGGATTTACCCGTCCATTTT
Organism: Algoriphagus boritolerans DSM 17298 = JCM 18970; assembly: GCF_900108085.1. Lineage (GTDB taxonomy): Bacteria > Bacteroidota > Bacteroidia > Cytophagales > Cyclobacteriaceae > Algoriphagus > Algoriphagus boritolerans. The sequence continues at coordinate 121,886 of NZ_FNVR01000011.1, read as the reverse complement.
TTTCCTGCCCATCATCACCTACCTGATCGTACTGACCAATGATTGGCATCATCTTCATTATAAAAGCAATTGGCTGATCACCTCAGGACCTTTTCCGATTTTAGGAGTGGAAAAGGGGGTCTGGTACCCTGTTTTGGTAGCCTATTCGTATTTATTCTATTTTCTGGGGACCGTCATACTTTGGAGAAGGTTTCGCTATGCAAATATTCACTTCAAACTTCAGACAAGACTGTTGATTATCGGAGGTTTTTTCCCTTTGATCATTAATGTATTTTACCAACTCTCTTGGATCAAACCGTACGAAGGACTGGATTTGACTCCTTACGCGTTTCTATTTACCTATTTCTTTATTGCGATTGCCATTCTTCAATTCAATCTGCTCAACCTAAAACCTGTAGCCAGAGATAAAATCCTCGAAGTAATGACCCGTGGAGTTTTGGTTTTTGATCATCGGAATAAACTGATTGATTTCAACTCGGCTTCAAAAAAGTTTAGCTTCCAACCGGAGCAAATTAAAATTGGACAACACGCCTCGATAATCTTTTCAGAAAGGCCTGAAATCTTGGATTTAATTCTTGGAAGAGAAAATAAGACCATTGAGAGTCGATTCACAATCGATCATTCGGAGCGGGTGTTGCGTGTCGAATCAGTTCAAATCGCTGATCAAAAATCATTGGTTTTAGGCATCTTGGTACTTTTCGATGATATCACCGAACAAATCAAAACTACTGAACAGCTCAAGAAACAAGCTGAAGAACTTACAAAACTCAATGAACTCAAGAATAAATTTTTCAGCATCATTTCTCATGATTTAAAAGGACCTGTATTTGGGGTAAAGGAACTCATCCATTTGACCCAAAACGGACTGGTGACTGAAGAGGAGTTTTTGGAAATGCTGCCGGAAGTTTCCAAAAACATGGAAAACGTAGCTTTGCTTTTGGAAAATTTATTGGCTTGGACCAGTTCACAGATTTTGGGGGAATTCATTCAGGCTCAATCCATCGATTTATTCAAGCTGGTAACCAGTCAAAAGAATCTTCTAAACCGGATGGCATCGGAAAAATCTGTAGCGATCGAACTTCTGGGATTTGAGAACACTTGGGCGTATGGGGATAAAAACATGTTGGAATTAATCGTAAGAAACCTGATATCCAATGCGGTTAAATTTTCCAAGCCAAACGATCAAATCCTGATTTCCTGTGAAACCAAAAATGAAAAACTGAAGCTCTGCGCTAGGGATTTTGGAATTGGTATATCGGAAGAAAACCTCAAAAAATTAAACGAGGGAATTTCCTTCACAACCCGAGGTCAGGCCAATGAGACCGGAACGGGTCTTGGCCTAATCCTGGTCCGCGAGTACATCGTGAAAAACGGCGGAACGATGACCGTCGAGTCAGTTTTGGGAGAAGGAACAAAATTCTGCGTAACGATTCCGGAGGGAATTAATCCACACAAGGCTTAAATCATCCAAGTGCAATCAGAAACTTCATCGTATCCACCTTGTCAGCGTAATCCCAAGGTTCGGGATATTGAGCCTCACCAAATGGTGTAGCACCGGGAATAACTTCCGGATCAGCAACAATGCATTGAATTTTAGATTCCTGGGATCTAAGCAATTCCAGCAAATCCTCAGTGGAATCATATACTTCATAAAACAGGACTCCGATCGGAGAGACAAGGTCTTTGCTTTCTCTAAGGATCAAAAATCCATTATCCAAATGCGGCTCACTATTAACCAGGTAAATGGACTTGATGTAGTCGTAATTATTGAGGTATTTGTGATTCAATGCTACCCACTTAAACTTCTCCATCACATCCAAAAAATGCTGCAACTGCTCCACATTTTTAACAAAAATCTTTGAGACATTTCGGCAGCCGAGTCCGAAGTAGAGAAAAATATCATTCCCAAATTTATTTAAGGCATCTTCACTTTCCTCTCCAGTCAAAACACCCACAGAAGTCCGATTTGCCCTTATTATGCTTGGATATTTCCCGAAGTAGTAATTGAAATATCGGGCTGAATTGTCACTTCCCGTGGCAATGTAAGCATCCATCCCCTTGAGCATCTCTTCGATTTGAAGGTGTTTTTCAAATCTTGGCTCCACTTCTATTAATTTTTTGATCAACCAATTGGAAAACAAAGAATCCGCCGAACTCAGTTTGACTACTGCAGTGTGGCCTGAAATCAACACACTCATTAAGTCGTGAAATCCAACGCCAGGAATATTTCCGGCCATCAGAATTCCCACTTTTCGAGGAGACACAATTTCTGGAAATGAATAGGTAGCCAGCCATTTTTCCAGTTTTTGTTTTTCCAAAAGACGTAAAATTCCGGTCAACGCCGAATCCATTGAAACTTGGGTAAACCAGCTATTTTGGTTATTGGCCTTTTGGAATAAAACTTCCTTTTCCTCGGTATTCAAGTTGCGTAGCGAATCTCCGAGTCGACAAAATGCTTCAATTCTCTCTTTTGACGATAGTGTTGCTGTCATTCGGCAAAGGTACCAAAACAGCCCAAGCTTGGAATAAATTTAAATTAATTAGTATGACAACTTTTTTATTGCCTTGGAGCTATTGAGATTGTACTTTTGGAATCTTAATCGATTGAACCATGGCAATAATGATTACGGACGAATGCATCAATTGTGGTGCATGCGAACCTGAATGTCCGAATACAGCAATTTATGAAGGTGGGGTAGAGTGGACTTGGGGCGGAGGTACAGCTCTTAAGCAAGTGACACTCGAAGATGGATCGGTAATAGACGCTACCGCAAAGCAGGCGCCTATTTCAGACGAGTTCTATTACATCGTGACTGCTAAATGCACCGAGTGTAATGGCTTCCATGAAGAACCTCAGTGCGCGGCTGTTTGTCCCGTCGACTGCTGCGTAGACGATCCTGACCATCGGGAAACAGAAGAAGAATTGCTTGCTAAAAAAGCTTTTTTGCATGGCGAATAAGAGTGGTCCAAAGACCACTCTTTTCATTTACAAATTCAGCGAGTTGAAAACCTTTTTTTAGCATTCTGTACCCAATCGGAAAAATCAATTTAAAAAAAATCAAAAATCATTTTTGAATTCTACGAGGCTTTTGTTTTACTTTATCTCATTATTTAGTACAACCCAACCCTAAAATCAGAAAGCACTGTGGAAGATCATCGAGGATACGACAGAGAGGAAATTTTCTCCAAAAAAGTAAAAGCCGGGAAAAGAACTTATTTTTTTGACATCAAGTCCACCCGGGCAAATGACTACTACCTCACCATCACTGAGAGTAAGCGAAGAATGAACGGCGACGGCTTTACGTATGAAAAACACAAAATTTTCCTCTACAAAGAAGATTTCTTCAAGTTTGTAAATGCGCTCAACGAAACTGTGGATCATGTAAAGGAGGAGCTGATGCCTGAGGTTGATTTCACCCAGTTTGAAAAGGAAGACTCAGAAAATGAAATCAAGGACGAACTGAAATGGGAATAAATCCACAACCAATTGGAGGTTGCAAAACCCGCATTGATTAAATTATATTTAAGGGGGCAAGTGCCTCCTTTTCTTTTGTAGCCATGCAGCGGTTTTTCGTTTATCTCGTTTTGTTAATAGCAGCCTTTTTACTGTTTGGCTGGTATTTTTCCAATGTCACCCTGTACCTCATCATTTCATTGATTTTGGCTGCCTTACTCCGGCCTTTGACTAACCGAATCCATGATTTTCATCTAGTCAAACAGCATATTCCGAGATGGTTGGCCATTCTTATCTCTTATGCGGCCATTATTTTATTGATATTTCTCCTGAGTTTGATGTTTTTACCACTGCTAAACGATCAGTTACTGATCCTTTCCGAAATGGATCTTGAAGGTATTTACACTCAAATCCAAGAACCGATCAGCCGAATGGAGCGCTTTTTATTTCGCTACCAGTTGCTGGAAAACAAGCCGGGATCGTTGTTTGAGGAGCTCAAAAATTCTATAATTGATTTCATCAAGACCTTTGATTTTGGTGGCTTCATCAGCGGCTTGATCACCTTGACCAGCAGTTTGCTGATCGGGGTCATTGCAGTAGCATTTATCACCTTTTTCTTATTGCTGGAGAATGGACTTCTTCGCAGAAATCTGTTGAATCTGATCCCAAACGCCTATTTCGAATTGTCAGTGGCCACCTTCACAAAGGTGGAGAAACTACTATCCAACTACCTTTTTGGACTGTTGATACAGATGCTTTTCATTTTTTCACTTGCCAGCCTAGGACTTACCCTGGCAGGTGTAGAATATGCGCTGACTATCGCCCTATTCGCAGCGGTGGCCAACCTTATTCCCTATGCAGGACCTATTCTTGGTTCAGTTTTTGGAATTGTAGTAGGCATCTCGACGGGTACATTCGGCAGTGATGCGGAGTATACCTATTTCCTTTTTAAGATTCTTTCAGTTTTTGCGATAGTGCAACTCACGGACAATATAGTACTCCAGCCGATGATTTTTTCCAAAACAGTAAAGGCACACCCGCTTGAGATATTTGTTATTATCTTTGTCGGGGCAAAAATAGCGGGTATCCTGGGGATGATCTTTGCGATCCCGGTTTATACCATTTTCAGAGTCTCCGTGATGGAGTTCTTCAGAGGGTACAAATCCTATCGAATATTTAAAATTAAAGCAACAAATTAATGGCATTACAATGTGGCATTGTTGGACTCCCTAATGTGGGAAAATCTACCTTGTTTAATGCGCTTTCCAGCGCCAAAGCTGAAGCAGCAAACTTCCCTTTTTGTACCATCGAGCCTAACGTAGGTGTAGTTTCAGTGCCTGATAAGCGCTTACAAATCCTTGAAGAATTGGTCAATCCCCAACGTGTGGTTCCCACGATTATCGAATTTGTGGATATAGCAGGTCTCGTAAAGGGAGCTTCAAAAGGAGAAGGACTGGGTAATAAGTTCTTGGCAAATATTCGGGAAGTAGACGCAATCATTCACGTAATCCGATGCTTCGAGGATGACAATATTGTGCACGTGGCCGGTGGTGTGGACCCTATTTTTGACAAGGAGGTAATCGATACTGAACTTCAGTTGAAGGATCTGGAATCTGTGGAGAAGAAAGTTCAGAAAGTAGAAAAGATCGCTAAAGCAGGAGATGCAAAAGCCAGGGTCGAACTAGAAATCCTCAACAGATTTAAGCAGGGACTTTCTTCAGGATTGAATGCCAGAGCTATCGAAGCTGACAAGGAAGAACTTGAAGCGGTAAGAGATTTACATTTGTTGACCATCAAACCGGTGCTTTATGTCGCAAACGTAGATGAAAGCAGCATTCTGACGGGCAACAAATTTGTGGACATACTAAAAGAAAAGGTAAAAGAAGAAAACGCAGATGTGATTCTTCTTTGCGCAGCAATTGAATCACAAATTGCAGAATTTGATGACCCGGAAGAAAAAGCAATGTTCCTCTCAGAGTACGGATTGGAAGAAAGTGGTCTGAACCGTCTGATTTATGGAGCATACGCATTATTGGATCTGATTACCTATTTCACTGCAGGGGTCCAGGAGGTCCGGGCTTGGACTATTAAAAAAGGATGGAAAGCACCTCAGGCAGCTGGAGTCATTCATACTGATTTTGAGCGGGGATTTATCAAGGCAGAAGTTATCAAACTCGCTGATTACCAACAATTCAAAAATGAAGCTGGATGCCGTGAAAATGGAAAAATCTCAATCGAAGGAAAAGAATATGTCGTAAAAGATGGTGACATTATGCATTTTAGATTCAACATTTGACTTTTTTTAAAATTTATTTGTATTTTTACGCTCGCTTATTCACCCAAACAAGTAAGTATTTTCATTCATAATTGTCTCATTTTATTTTTAATTCACCGTGAGAGTTAGACTAATATTTTCACTTAAGAACAAAGGCTCCTACTTGCCTTTCCATCACCAGTATATCCTGGCGCAATTCCTCAAGGGGTTAATTGTGAAAGGAGGAAGAGAAGAATTCTTCAACTACAACTTCTTTAATTTCTCCGGCCTCAAAGGCCAGACGAAAGTAAGTAGAAGTGGCTTGCATTATTATTCAAGTCTGGTCACCCTGGTTCTATCTTCGCAGAGCGAAGATTTCATGGACTACTTGCTTGAGCAGGTTTTTGCTACGCAAAAAATCGAACTCGGCAACTTGATCCTATCGCCTGAGTACACCGAATTGGAAACCGAGCCTACCCTGGAGACCAATAATAAATTCGTGTGTATTTCACCGCTTGTATTAATCACTCCGGCTTTTAATGAAGAAGCAGGGAAGCGATTTATCAATCCGGACAGCGATGAATTTTCTGATTTGCTTTACGAATCTACCTTGACCCGAATGGAAAAATCCGGCTGGTATACTCCTGAGCAGATGGAATCCTTCTTTAAGTTCCAGGTAGTTCCAGACATGGTTTACGTCAACAAGCTAAAAGAGCAACAGAAGAAATTTGCCAGGATCTATGCTGTTTATGACATGGATGTGAAATATGAAGTTCGAGGCTATACACTTCCGTTCACACTCTATGCTGCACCTGAAGTTCAGGATTTTGTCTTCAAATGTGGTTTAGGAGCATTTACTCACAAAGGTTTCGGAATGTTGGACCTGGCCAATCATCCGGCAGGATCAAACAGAACCACAAGCTACAAGTTCAAAAGAGAGGGCTTCGTTCCCTACAAACCTACCGAGCGAGTGAGGCAAAATGTAGCCCCATCCTCGGAAGAAGGTGAAAGTGATCTTCCTGAAGAATTATAACAAATCAAATCCTCTCCCATCGAGAGGATTTTTTTTTAGATTCTTCTGCGGTTTGGATGCAAGTACACATAACCCACGAGCTGATCATATCGGGAACCCAAAGCCCGATAGTAAACCAAAACCTCGTACTCATTTTCTGTCTCAAAAAAACTTCCTTCAATCGGATCGGACTCGTATCCATTAGCAGTAGGAAATCCAAACTGATAATCATACCAACCCTGCTTCGTCAAGATAGAAGTACTGTATAATCCGGATTTTGGGTCATAAACCATTTTGGATTCAGGGCTTTTTCCCCAAGCGGTCAAGGCCCCGAGCATGACTATGTCACGTCCGGGATCTGCCTGAAGATAAAAAGTAGTATAAATGTATTCACTTTCTACTTCGGGGTCTCCACCGGGACGGTCATTGGTAAAAACGATGTATTGCCCATTCAAATCAAGGTATTGAGAATATGTGCCACCCGGCCTGGGTCTATCCACTAAGGTGTTGGCTAAAATTACGGTTTCCTCGACTTTCACTTCGGCAATATTTACTCCGGTAGCCCGAATAAAACGAAGGTCCACAAATCGGAATTCATTTCCAGCTCTGAATGTATTGGATCCGTCAAATGGCTCATAGCGAATGCTTTTTGAGCTTTGATTCAGGAATGTCGGCTTCGCCAGAAACTTTGCATTATCCCAGCGCTGATTTTGGCGAATGACTACCTTGACTTGTGTCGTTGGATCAATCAGATCTACTTTCGAGTAATTAACCGCCACATTCACCTGTTGCAAAGCACGGCGTTCTTCGGATTGTGTAGGTGGTACGATCGAAGCTCCCACGGTAAAGAGTTCTTCATAAACCATAAACCTACGAGTCAGAATAACCTCCTTCTCGTCCCTGTTCCGATATACCTTTACTACATAATTCCCTGACTTTGTAACTCTGGGGATTGTAAAGGCATAATGAATGTAAGGTATTCGAGTATTAACCGAATAGCTGTATTCCTGAATATTAAATTCATTGAAATTCACTGAAAAATCATTGTTCCTGAGCGCTGATTGCTTCCAATCTGCATCACAGTGAATCAATTTGGCAGAATATTGCTCCGGATCGTAGGCGATGTCATCGAATAACAAAACAAGTTGCCTCGAATCTGACAAGGAGACTACAGGAGCATCCAACTGACTGTCCTGCTGTGCTCCCTGAGGGAATAACCTCACCGAATGAATGTGCTCAGAAAACACCCTATCCTCGAGGATTTGGGAATAAGTGACACCAATCCCGAGAAAGAATACCACTATTAAACTAAAGAAATTTTTATTTGACATGATTCAAAATAGCAATTTTAGATTGAAATCAGTTGCTATTACCCTGCCAATTCCTGCAAAGATGAGATTTGATCCACAAGTTGTTCCCATTTTGCATTTAATTCATACAAACTGTTTTGGATGTTTTGGTAACTATCCTGGAGTTTTTGCGCTTTCACTTCATCCACATAAATGTCCGGATCAGCCATTTTCTTCTCAGTTTCAGTCTTCAAAAGTTCCAGGGATTCAATTTCCTTTTCGATTTTAGAAACCTGCTCTTCCAGTTTTTTCAAATCCTTTTTAGCCTGTATCGCCTCCGGAGTCGATTTCAAAACTGTCGGCTGTGGCTTTTTTTCTAACTTTTCTACAGGAGTTGGCACGACTTTCACCTCAGATTGCTGACTTTTCCAAAATTCATACTCATCGTAAGTACCAGGGTATTCTTTGATCTCTTGGTCCTCGATATACCAAATCTTATTGGCAACACCTTTAATAAAATGACGGTCGTGAGAAACGGTGATAAAAGTCCCTTCGTATTGTTGAAGGGCTTGAATGAGGATATTTACCGACTGAAAATCCAAGTGGTTTGTTGGTTCATCGAGCAAGAGAAAATTGGCTTCTGAAATCAGGGTTTTGGCCAAAGCAACACGGGATTTTTCCCCTCCTGAAAGTACTTTGATCTTCTTGAAGACCTCCTCATTGGAAAAGAGGAAGCAGCCCAATACGCCACGAAGTTCCATTTCCGTTTTCTTAGTTCCAGCCTGCGCCATTTCCTGAATGATTTCATTATCCAAGGTCAGTGCTTCGAGCTGATGCTGTGCAAAGAAAGCTTTGATCACATTATGTCCTTCAATCCTTTGGCCCTCGAATTTTTCAGTCCCGTCTATTACTCTGAGCAGCGTGGATTTACCTTTACCGTTGGCTCCGATCAAAGCAATTTTATCTCCCCTTTCGATTCTTGCGGTGGTGTTTTTCAAAATGACCAAATCCCCATAGGATTTGGAGATATTGTCCAAAATCACCACGTCCCTGCCTGATTTTTGCGAGAACTTGAATTTGAAGTTGACAAAGGCCTCATCGTTTACCACCTCATTGACCCGATCCAAGCGATCCAGTGCTTTGATACGGGATTGAACTTGATTTGACTTGGTGGCTTTGGCACGAAATCGCTCAATAAATCGCTCCGTCTGCTTGATCATCTGCTGCTGATTCTCATAAGCATTTTGCTGGAGTTCCATTCTGAGCTTCTTCTCTTCCTTGTAAAAGGAGTAATTGCCCGGATAGGAAGTCAACGTTTGATTTGCCACCTCCACAGTAGTACTAATGCAATTATCCAGGAAGGTCTGATCATGAGAAACGACAATCACGGCGCCTTCATAGTTTTTCAGGTAATTTTCCACCCATTGAATGGAAGGTAAATCCAGGTGGTTAGTAGGCTCATCAAGCAGCAGAAGAGCGGGTTTCTCCAAAAGCAGTTTTGCCAACATCACCCGCATTCTCCAACCTCCGGAAAAATTCCTCAATGGCCTGTCCAAATCAGCGGTCTGGAAACCAATTCCTTCCAAAACTTCCTCTGCCTTGGCTTTGATGGTGTATCCTTCATTGGATTCAAATCGTTCCTGAAGAAATGCCAGTCGATTAATAATCTCTTCGGAGTAATCGGTTTCCATTTTCTTCAAAACTTCATCAATTTCATCCTGAAGTTTAAGCGTTTCTTTGAACGCTGCTAAAGCCACATTCAGAATACTTTCATCCGACTGAAAAGAAAGAAGGTCTTGATTCAAAAACCCAATGGTACAATCTTTGGCTTTTTGTACTTCCCCTGTAGTTGCTTGATAGTCGCCGTTGATAATTTTTAGCAAAGTAGACTTTCCCGTCCCGTTTTGTCCAACGAGTCCGATTTTGTCTTTCGGCTTAATGTGAAGGTTAGCATTTTCGTAGAGCGGTCGCCCTCCGATGAAATAAGAAAGATTACTGATTGAAAGCATGGCGCAAAAATAACCATTAACCCGTTTATACCCCTTTGCTGGGAAAACAATCTTAAAATGTTTAGCTTATTTTATCAAATCGAACCCCATGAATCAATTCAAACCCCTAGTTATAATTCTTAGCCTTGCTTTGGTATCATTGCAGACAAGCTGTCAGAGCAATTCTCAGGAAGCAAATATCCTAAATGGCCAAAACAAAATAGACATCAGCAATGCAAAGGCAGAAGTTCAGTTAGATCAAATCAAGCTTCAACCCGGCTTCAAAATCGAAGTTTGGGCAGGGGATGTCCCCAATGCCAGGTCCATGGCCATTTCTGACGGTGGGATTGTTTTCGTGGGTAATCGGCAAGGCAATAATGTCTATGCCCTCGTCGACGAAAACAGTGACGGAAAAGCGGATACCAAGTATATTTTGGCCGAAGGCCTAAAAATGCCCAATGGTGTCGCCTACAAAGATGGAGACCTCTTCGTCGCAGAAGTCAGCCGAATACTCCGGTTCAAAGACATCAAGAATAACTTGAATACCCCAAGCTACGAAGTGGTGTACAATCAATATCCAACCAAAACCCTCCATGGATGGAAATTTATCGCCTTTGGACCGGATGGAATGCTTTACGTTCCTGTTGGCGCCCCTTGCAATATCTGCGAATCCGATGAGGAAATTTTCGCCAGCATCACACGCTTGGACGTCGATACACCCGGCTCAAAACCGGAAATAGTAGCTCATGGGGTTCGAAATACGGTTGGATTTGATTGGCATCCCGAAACTAAGGAATTGTGGTTTACGGAAAATGGCCGAGACATGCTGGGAGATGATACACCGGATTGCGAGTTGAACCGAGTCGCTGCTGAAGGACAACATTTTGGGTACCCCTATTGGCACGCAGGAACAGTAAAAGATCCCGACTTTGGCTCTAGGGGAAAAGATGCATCAGCTTATGTCGCACCTGCTGCTAAACTCGGGGCCCATGTGGCACCGCTCGGAATGCGTTTTTATAAAGGGACAATGTTTCCAACTTCATTCAAAAACCAAATCATCATTGCAAAGCATGGCAGTTGGAATCGGAGCAAAAAATCTGGCTATGAGGTTGTATTGACTGAATTAGACAATTCGGGAAATGTGACAGAGCAAAAGGTCTTCGCAAGTGGCTGGCTGGACGAGGCATCTCAGGAAGTCTGGGGAAGGCCAGTTGATGTCCAGGAATTACCTGACGGGAGTCTGTTGATTTCAGACGATATGGCTGGTTGTATCTATCGTGTCAGTTATTCGAAATAAATAGAAAAGGAAGGTTAAAAGCTCCCCAATCTATTTAATCAAAAGCTGAACAGGAATGTTAAATTCATCCCGAAGGTTTTTTATCTGCCTTAAGCTTAAAGGTCTTTTTTTGTTCAATATTTCTGAAACTCTACTTGCTGGCCCTAATGCTGGAATTAGATCTTTTTGTTGTAGTCCTTTTTCCTCCAAAAAATAGTTTAACCAATCAATAGGATCAGATTTCAGCCCCTCCAATTTATATCCTTTTTCTTCCTCATATTTTTCAATAAGAACAGATAGAACCTCCAATGTATTTTCCTCTTCTGTTCCGGGTAAAGCAAACCCCTCATCAATTAGATATTTTACATATTCTAAAGCTTGTTCATACTCGGCATTGGTTTCGAGGATTTTCAGCTTGGGCTTATCAATCAGTTCCATTGTAATTTAGATTTTGTTTGCATCAATTTTGTCATACTCAGCATGAGTTCCTATCCAAATCGTAAATACAATATCCTGTTTTCCAGGCTGTGCTAAATGAATACCAGTAATTAATCTATACTTGTTTCCACTGATATTAAATACGATTCTATTTTTGGGAAGAATATCAGCTGACCTGAAATATTCTTTAATCTGATTTAAGTTTGTAAGCTTTAGACTTTTAACGGTCTCTTTCCATTTTTCTAAAGAAGACCTTGAGTCAGGATGGCTCCTAACAAAGTCAACCAGCACTTTTTCAGAAATGATACACATCTCATCAAAAGTTATACTTTTTGGATAGGAAACAAATAAAATCCCCGAAAAATTCGAGGATCTGTATTTCTAAACTTTGTCTTATTTCAACCAATCCGGCTTAGTAGTAATCACCTCAGCCTGAAGCTGATTGAGCAGATTGTATAGCCCAAAATAGGTTCTGTTGATGTATAAGCCATGTCGTGAACCTCTAGCTTGTCTGGACTTTCGGAACATTTTGTCATTTGAGATTCGATCACCCAATTGGAAAATCTGCTCAAAGAAACTGTCATCCGCAAAGTCAAACTTTTCTACATGGAATGGCTTGCCCAGTAGTGAGATCATTTCCCGGAAAACACCTTTGAAGTAGACCTGCTCAGTCTCATTATCTTTATCCGAAATGAATTCCAAATCAAAGAAAATCTGATCCAACTCTTCCTGATTGATCAGCAATTCCTTTTTGATAAGCGCAAAATATCCTTGATAAAAATCCTCAGGAATTACCTTTACGCAGCCAAAATCAATGATTCCCAACTGATCGCCTTCTTGTATAATAAAGTTACCGGGATGGGGATCGGCATGAACCTGCTTCAGATTGTGAACTTGGTGGTGATAAAAATCCCAAAGCGCTTGGCCAATTTGATTTTTGGATTCCTGAGAGGGATTGGTATCCATCCATTCTTTGATATGCTTACCGGAAATCCAATCCATCGTGATGATCCGATCCGAACTCAATTCATCATAATAAGTTGGAAACCTGAGATTTGGAATGTGAGCACATGCCTCAGAAATCTCCCTTGAGCGCTCCACTTCCAGGACATAATCCGTCTCCTCCACGAGTCTTTCCTCCACCTCTCCCATATAATGGTCGAGTTCTTTTTCATTCATATTAAGCAAGCGAAGTGCAAAAGGTCTTACCAGCTTTAAGTCTGAACTGACAGAATCAGCCACCCCAGGATATTGGATTTTAACAGCGAGGGTTTTGCCGTTTTGAGTCGCCTGATGGACTTGTCCAATGGAGGCCGCGTTGACAGCCGACCTGGTAAATGTATCAAACATCTGATCGGGAGTCTTGCCAAAACACTTCTGAAAAGTCTTGACTACCAATGGATAAGATAACGGAGGCGCGGAGTATTGCGCCATCGTAAATTTGTCCTGATAGGCTCTTGGAAGTAAGTTCTTATCCATGGACATCATTTGGGCTACTTTCAAGGCCGAGCCTTTCAATTCACTCAATGATTTATAGATATCGGTGGCATTATTCTGATGAAGTTCTTCCTTATCCATCGATGGATTGACCATCTTTTTGGCATAATGCTTCACATAATTTCCTCCAACCTTGGCTCCCGTGGTAATAAATTTAGCCGCACGCTGTACTTTGGATACCGGGATGGTTTCCTGTTCTGATACCTTGGTAGCCATGATTATTTGTTTTGATAAAGGAACTTTGCGAAGTCTAAAAAACTATCCAATGCGCTTTTGCCCATCAGATCAAAGGTCAAATTCACGGACTTTTCGATAGCAGCGTCGGTTTTTTCAAACCTTGGCGAGCGATCATCCAACCAATACCTGAAAATAAATGCAACCTGAAGCCAAAGTGCTTCATCGTATCGATCAGAAATAATAGGTCTATTGGCTATTTCCTGCGTTTCTTTTCCCTCAAGAATTATTTCTCCTGCAAAATCCTTAAACTTCTCCTTAAACTCTTTCGCATCCAAAGTCAGGGATTTCATGGGTTGAGTTTTGTCCTGATATAAGCTCAAAAGGTAAGACCTGTTCTTTTTCAGCTCCTCGATCCAGGTAAAAAGGAAACTCAGGAATTTTTCTCTTACGCTATATTCTTTGAATACTTCCTGGGATTCGATCTGATCTAGGGTACTGTCGAAAATCGATACCCAGATTGCGGATTTGATGGACTCAAATGAAGTAAAATAGGTGTAAAATTCCTCTTCCTTCATTTTAAGATCCTTTGCAAATTTGAAAACCGACTTTGGTGCATTGCCATGCTCAAGGACATGAGTGACAAAACCCTCCAAAATCATTTTTCTATAATCCTTCTTTGCGGTCTTTTTTGTTGTTGTAGTTTCCATGTGGTGAAATCAATTCACGTCAATAACAGCAATAACTAGGGTGGGGTTTGGAAAAGGCACAAAAAAACCGAAGAAATATCCTTCGGTAAGCTTTTGGTCGATTTAACTCTTTACTTTTTCGATGACCAAGTTGTGATTGGTATAGATGCAGACATCCGCCGCTATATGCAAACTTTCCCTTACCATATCCTCAGCGGTCATGTGGGGAGCAAACTGTTTCATTGCACGCGCAGCCGATTGTGCAAACATACTTCCTGAACCGATCGTCGCGATTTCCATATCCGGCTCAATAACGTCGCCCGTCCCGGAAATAATCAAAATATCGTCCTTATCGGCCACGATCATCATCGCTTCCAAGCGACTGAGCATTCGATCCATTCGCCATTCTTTGGCTAATTCCACGGCAGCTCGCTTCATATTATTGCCGAAAGCACCCAGTTTTTCTTCAAATTTTTCTAAAAGTGTAAAGGCATCCGCTGTAGACCCAGCGAATCCAGTGACTATTTTACCTCCCTGAAGTACACGGAGTTTTTTTACCGTACTTTTTGCTACAGTGTTCCCTAAAGTCGCCTGCCCATCAGCTCCAATGACGACTTGTCCATTATGTCGAATAGCAACTACGGTTGTTGATTTGATTTTTTCCACGGGTAAAAGTGATTGGTTATTAGTATGTAAGTTATTGGTTATTAAGTTATTGGTTAGCTAAAGTTAGCATCAAGATGGGATAGAAGTTAATGGTGTTGGAGTTATTGGGATCAACAATTTCTAAATCCCGAAATAGGCCTATGGCACTATTCACTAATTCCCAATAATTGAATAACTACTGCACCAATAACCATACAAAAGCCAAAAAGTCCTGCTGAAACAGGACTTTTTGGCAGATATTTTTTAGATAAGGATTCTGACGGGATCTTCGAGTAGACTTTTCAAGGTCAGGAGGAATGCGGAGCCAATTGCCCCATCTACGACTCGGTGGTCACAGGAAAGTGTCACTTTCATCACATTTCCGATCTTCATTTGACCGTCTTTGACAATGACCGTTTCTTTTATACCCCCTACTGCCAGAATACAGGCATCGGGTGGATTGATAATCGCTGTAAATTCATCAATCCCAAACATTCCCAAATTGGAAATCGTGAAGGTATTACCTTCCCAATCTTTGGGTTGCAATTCCTTGTTTTTGGCTTTACCACCCAACGTCTTTGCTTGATTGGAGATCTGGGAAAGTGAAAGCTGATCTGCAAATCTAATGACTGGTACCAGCAAACCTTCGTCCACCGCCACTGCCATACCGATATGAATGTGGTCGTTGTAGCGGATTTTATCTCCCAGCCAGCTTGAATTTACTTTAGGATGCTGGCGCAAAGCTGCAGCTGAAGCTTTGATTACCATATCATTAAATGAGATTTTTACGGGAGAAATCTCATTCATACTCTTCCTGGCTTCCATCGCTTTGTCCATATTGATCTCCATGGTGAGATAGAAGTGAGGCGCTCCAAACTTGCTTTCAGCCAGTCGTTTTGCAATCACCTTTCTCATTTGGGATACTTTCTCCTCATGGAAGCTTTCCTGTCCTAATGCAGGGGTGGTAGCACCCGAAGCAGTCGCTACTGCAGCTGCAACCGCAGGAACAAAATTCTCAACATCTCGCTTGACGATTCGTCCCCCCTCACCTGAGCCAGACACCGCTCGGATATCCAAGCCTTTTTCCTCTGCAATTTTCTTTGCCAATGGAGAAGCTTTTACTCTTTCTCCTGTAGAAGATCCAGACCCTGTATTGGCAGACACTTGGGTTACAGGAGCGGAATATCCAGCTGGATTTTCAGTTTTCGGTTCCTGTTTTGGCGCTTCTTTATTCTCAGCCGGAGCTGATTCTTTTCCACCGGATTGTTGGGCCTTCAGCAAGGTCTGAAAATCTGCTCCTTTCTCTCCAATCACCGCAATGACTCCATCTACAGGAACACTTTCTCCAGCCTCTACTCCAATATATAACAGAACTCCGTCTTCGTAGGATTCCAATTCCATGGTGGCTTTGTCGGTCTCCACTTCGGCGATGATTTCGCCTGACTTCACGGTATCACCTACTTTTTTCAACCAAGTAGAGATAGTCCCTTCCTGCATGGTATCACTCATTTTAGGCATGGTGATTACCGTTGCGTTGATATTGGAAGTATCTATTTTTTCCTCAGGAGCTTTTGGTTTTTCAGTTTCTGGTTTTTTTACCTCTTTAGTTTCCAGTTTTTGTTCTTCCGATTTTGAGGTATCAGCTTTGGATTCAGTTGAGGGATTTGATCCATTAAGCAAGTGCTCGTAAGCCTCCCCTTTTTCACCAATGATTGCTATCACACCATTGACAGGCACTGAGTCTTTCTCTTGCACACCTATATATAACAGGACTCCCTCATCATAGGATTCCAACTCCATCGTTGCTTTGTCAGTCTCCACTTCGGCAAGGATATCTCCCGGCTTGACAGTATCTCCTACTTTTTTCAGCCAAGAAGCGATCACCCCCTCTTCCATTGTGTCACTCATTTTTGGCATTCTGATTATTTCGGCCATAGGTAATTTCGAGCTTTATCGTTTTTTAAAGTGTCCAAAAATAGTTTTTAAAAACGCTTTATTCAAATTTATATCCTGTATTTTCCAAGTTGAATTAGGCCAAGTCATTTCATGCCACTCATCTCCGAAAGCTTTTACCAACGACCAAAATGGCTATTTAGCGGACATTTGGAAACTATTTACCCTGCCCTTTTCAGACAGGTAGCCTTACAAGAACCTGAGAGAGAAAGAATAACGACAGAAGACGATGACTTTCTCGACCTGGATTGGTACAAGAAAGGAAACAGCCGACTGGTAGTCCTCAGTCACGGTCTGGAGGGCAATAGCACCAGACCCTATATGCTGGGAATGGCTCGGGAATTTTTACAGAAAGGCTTCGATGTCCTAAGTTGGAACTACCGGGGTTGCAGTGAAGAGCTGAATCAAAAGGTGATTTTCTACCATAGTGGCGCCACTTACGACCTGGATGCCGTAGTCCGCCATGCAGCGAAAAACTATTCGGAACTATTCCTGATAGGATTCAGCCTGGGAGGGAATCTTTCACTGAAATTCCTGGGCGAAAAAAAACTTTCTGTCCAAAAAATAAAAAAAGCAGTCGCTATTTCTGTTCCGTTGGACCTTGCAGGTTCCTGTGAAAAGATCTCCTCAGGGCAAAATATCATTTACTCCAAACGCTTTCTAAATACGCTTAAAGAAAAGGTGATTAGAAAATCACTGGCATTCCCCGGGGAGTTACCGGTAGGACTCTTAAGGAAAATTAAAACACTTCGGGATTTTGATGACTATTTCACAGGACCACTACATGGATTTTCAGATGCAGCGGAATATTACCGGGTCAACTCATCCTTGCAGTTTTTGGAGCATATAGAAGTGCCAACGCTGATCCTAAATGCCCAAAATGATCCGTT
This sequence comes from Algoriphagus boritolerans DSM 17298 = JCM 18970, assembly GCF_900108085.1. Classification (GTDB taxonomy): domain Bacteria; phylum Bacteroidota; class Bacteroidia; order Cytophagales; family Cyclobacteriaceae; genus Algoriphagus; species Algoriphagus boritolerans. The sequence goes on along the minus strand of NZ_FNVR01000011.1, from coordinate 104,327 downwards.
TCTAAGCGAGTCATGTTTTCCCGTCAAACTGGCCAGAAGCTTGAGAAATATTCATTTTGAATTCCCCAAACATGGAGGTCATGTGGGCTTCACCGGTCCATCCCACCAAAAAAGCTTCTACTCTGAGCTTCGGGCAGTTGAATTTATAACCCGTGATCTCTAACTTCCGAAAAAATCTATTAATGTCCTGACTATGTGCGGAAGATACTCCCTTAGCAAAAGTAAAATTGAATTGGAAGAACGGTTTCAGGCGGAGCTGGTGGCAGATTTTAATCCAAGGTATAATATCGCTCCTACACAACTCCTGCCCGTCATCACTTCCGACAGTCCCAAGGGATTTTCATTCTTTTACTGGGGAATCACTCCTGATTTCGGGCAAAATAAACCCGTTGCCCAAAAGCTAATCAATGCCAAAGCCGAAACTATAAATGAAAAAATCTCCTTTAAGGGATCTTTTCAAAAAAGACGCTGCCTGGTTCCCGCAGATGGTTTTTTTGAATGGAAGAAACTTGGAAAAAAGACTAAGATTCCCTATCGCTTTACACTTAGGGACGAGGCTTTGTTTGCTTTTGCCGGGATTTGGGAAGAATATGAGACCGTCTCAGGGGAATCTCATCATACTTTTTTGATTTTGACCTCCCAGCGCAATGAAGTGGTAGGCGAAATTCATGACCGAATGCCTGTAATTATCAGTCGGGATCAAGAAAAAAAATGGCTGGATAAGTACACTTCAGAGTCAGATCTTTTAGCCATGCTGAAACCCTATCCGGGAGAACTAATGATGAGTTATACTGTCTCGCCTTTGGTTAATTCAGTTCAGAATGATTCGCCTGGGATTATTCGGAAAACCTCTCCAATGGATCAATTTGGAAACTATACCCTATTCGGATAAATAAAGTATTCCCCATTCACCTGATTTCGCTTTTGCAGTATGCCTCCGATCACCGATATTGGCGTACTTTTTTATTTTTCCAATTATAGACCCAAATACTAATGAAAAAGTCCAGAATTCTTGGAGCAGGTCACTACGTGCCTGAGCGAATCGTGACAAATGAGGAGCTTTCCAAAATGATGAACACTACGGATGAATGGATCGTGGAGCGAACTGGGATTCATGAGCGACGATGGTTTACCCCTGGTGTGGACACCGTGACTAATATGTCTTTGAAAGCCAGCAGAATGGCAATGGAACGGGCTGGAGTCGGGGCTAAGGAGATTGAATTCATCGTCTTTGCCACCATCACCTCTGACTATTTCTTACCCGGGAATGGAGTTTTACTACAGCGGGAATTAGGACTCTCCAGTATTGGAGCTATTGACATCAAAAATGCATGTTCCGGTTTTGTTTATGCACTTTCGGTGGCAGATCAATTCATCCGATCCGGGATGTACAAGAAAATCCTGGTGGTGGGTGCTGAGATCCAGTCCTCAGCTTTGGACAAAAGCGACGAGGGTCGTTCGAGTGCTGTGATATTTGCTGATGGTGCCGGAGCTGTAGTTTTGGGGGCTGTAGAACCAGATCAGCATGGAATTCTTAGCACCCATCTGCATGCCGATGGTTCTTTTGCGGAGGAGTTGTATTGCATAGCTCCGAGTAGCAGCGGGAAAGTGCGACTCTCACAGGAAATGATCGATCGAGGTGATTTTTTTCTCAAAATGAATGGAAATGCGGTATTCAAACATGCCATAGTCCGATTCATGGAAGTGATCAAGGAGGCTTTGGATCACAATGGTTTCACTAAAGAAAACCTTGACCTTCTTGTGCCTCATCAGGCAAATCTGAGAATCAGCCAATACATCCAGCAAAAACTTCAACTTCCTGACGAAAAGGTATTTAACAACATCATGTATCTGGGAAATACAACTGCAGGGACAATTCCGATTGCCCTATCACAAGCATGGGAACAAGGAAGATTGAAAGAAGGAAATTTGGTATGCTTGGCGGCCTTTGGTTCTGGGTTTGCTTGGGCTTCCGCATTGTTACGCTGGTAAAAAAATGGACTCCTTCCAAAAACCCATTGACCTCAAACTCTGGTTGAATGCAGACTTAATTCAACAGCAAAATCTGCTAAAAAGGCAATTCACTGCTATTTTTGAGGAAGTTGGCTCAGCTTTTTCACAGAAGGAACTACAGCAGATTTCGCAGAAATCAAGAGGAGTCAAACTTTCCAAGGGAAATGATTTGCTGGGATTTCCATATCAGGTACTTGACTTGATTCGGGACTTCGACCTGATGAGTGGCGCAAATATTCGAATTCTTAATTGGTTTGGAAATGGGATCTACACCACAGTTTATCTTGGAAAAAACCGAAAAAACCCCATTCATGAGCTAATTTCCTCGGGTTTCTCTTTTGGCTTAAGCACAAATCAATGGGACTATGCTGATTTGATATTGAATAAAAATCTCACCGACTCAGCGCCGGAGATAACAGGCACAAAGCTTGAATTCTATCATTGGATAAAGAAAGTTGAACCGACGCCTAATCCCACTTCACTTCAGGAAGGGCTGACAAATGAGCTAAAAAAAATCCTTGATATTCTGAGACTTTCATAAGAACTCCACAGGAATTAAATTAATTTTAAACAGGATTTGGATTCATACGTAAAATCATTTCGAATCTGTTAATTTGATCGTTCACCTATGAATTAAAACGATCGTTACCGAAACCTACGAGATATGAGATATTTGCTTTTTGCAGTTTTTACCTTCTTTTATTTTTCAGCCTTCTCGCAGGAAGCTCAGGTTATCCAGCAGTTCAATTCCGACTCAACTTTGATGGCGACTGGCGTAGTATCCAATAACCAACGAGAAGGACTTTGGAAATTCTACAACCCAAAAACCAACACGCTTTTAGCTGAGGGCAATTTTTCAAAAGGAAAAAGAGAAGGAACTTGGTCCAAATATTACCAAAACGGCAAAAAAGCAGAAATCGCGGAATATCGCGATGGTAAACTATTTGGTCCGGCCCAATACTTTGATGCTGATGGAGCCCTGAAAAAACAAATGATTTTCCAGGATAGCATTTTGGTAGGTAAGTATGTGGAGTATTTCGGAAAAACCGGAAACCCAAGCTACATTGATCCAAACCAGGTTATGGTGGAGGGGCAGTATGAAAATGGCAGACGGACGGGTCAATGGGTTACTTTTTATGATTTTGGAGAGTTAGCCATTCGAGAATTCTATCAAAATGGACTTCGGGAGGGGCCTTATTTGGAATACGACCCGGAAGGAAATGTCATCACAGAAGCAACCTACTCCAAAGGTCAGATGGAGGGGCAATTTAAGCGATTTGCATTCCCCAACCTCCCTCTGGAGTTAGGGACTTACAAAAACGGAGAAAAAGTTGGTGAGTGGAAGAGGTATTTTCCAGGGACTAAGATAGTGGAGGCCGAAGAGTATTACGATCAGGATGGAAACAGAAACGGAGAATGGAAATATTACTATGAATCCGGAAGACTGGCTAGGATCGAAAAATACAAGGATGATATAGCTGTTGGTGTTTGGGAGGAATATTTTCCCAACAAATCACTATCCAAACGAAAAACCTATGAATTGGGCGTACCGGTAGGAGAGTATACGGAATACCACAGTACAGGTAAGGTATCTGTGCAGGGTCAATATCAAAATGGTGCCAAAACAGGGATTTGGAAGAGCTTTTTCCCGGACGGAGAAATTTATTCCATCGGAGAATATAGAAATGATCTCAAATCCGGTCTTTGGAAATACTTTAATAAAGTAGGGATTCTCATCGCCGAAGGCGAATATACCCTAGGGATGGAAACAGGTCAATGGTTCTATTACTACGACGGAGGACAACTCAAGTCAGTAGGCTCTTACAATCTGGGGTTTGAAGACGGGATTTGGGGACTTTTCTACGATAATAAACAATTAACCCAAGAAGAATATTGGGAAAACGGCCGATTAAAAAACGTAGGAGATTACTTCAGCTATGATGGCCAACGAAAGTTGGAAAAAGGAACCCTTAAAGACGGAAACGGCACCCGAATCACCTATTATGTAAATGGTCAAAAGGAATCCGAAGGAACTTTTAAATCCGGTAAAGCAGAAGGTCTATGGATATTCTACCATGAAAATGGAAGAAAAGCCTCAGAAGGTACAATGATAGATGGCAAAAAAGAAGGTCCGTGGAGGTATTACAACCCTGCCGGGAGGTTGGAAGATCTGATCAATTTCAAAAATGACGAAATCGTCGCTTCAAACTGATCTCGAGAATAGAAATTTGAACATTGGGGCTATTGATTGGTTCATTTAGAAAATCAACACTTATGTTCGGATTATTCAAGAAAAAATCAGAAAAACAAAAGCTACAGGACACTTACGCAAAGATGTTGTCTGAAGCGCACAAACTATCGCATTCCAATCGTACCGCCGCTGACAAGCTCATGGCGGAAGCGGAAGAAATCGCCAAAAAAATCGAAAAACTCTAATTCACCCAGAAAAAAAACACAGGCAATAAATTTCGCTTGTAATTCTTTGGATTTTAAATCTTTATCTTTAATTTCATTGACTTCTTTGGACTTGTCCGCAGTCGTTTTTTATACTTTGATTGATTATTTTAAGGGTGATTGAGCTACGGACTACTATTTCAAACTTTTAGAGCTCGGGGCAAAACCCCGAGCTTCTTTATTTTCTGGAGTAATCATCCTGTAGTCTGATGATATCATTTTCGTCCGATGGATTCTCGGGATCAGCGTGCATCCAAATCTCCGCTACCACTCCCCAATTGTCAGTTCCGATAAGTCGGTGGCGTTCGCCTTTATCCAGTGAAACCACTTCGCCCAAAGTCATTTCCTGCACCGGGCCCTGTTCGTCGGAGTGACTCCTGGAGATGGATGACTTTCCCGCGATCAACTTCCAAAGCTCGGATCTTCTATGGTGATATTGCCAGGAAAGTCTGGCTCCAGGCGCGACAAGAAGAAATTTTGGACTTAATTTTTGCTTCAACTGTGATTCAGTCAAACCTACTTCGTTGAAAAAGTGCTCCCTAAATTTTAAAATCTGGGATTCATCGAGGACAAAAAATCCTCCCCAGGGCCGGTTCAAATCCTTGGAAGAAACTACAAACCCTAATTCGTCAAGAAAATCACCGACAGTTTCAAAAACTTCGGATTTACTCAAATGAGCTGCAACAGATATTTTTTTCATAATTAAAAATCAAACTACAAACATAACGAAAGTCTAATGAACTGAAAATTCAAGTTTGAAATTTTAAATCTTTTTCAAAAACCATCTCTTATTCAAAAATAAATTGCCTTTCCTTCAAGAAATATGTACTCATTAGACGATATTTTTTAAGAAGTCTTTTTTGAAATCTAAAATTCACCTTAATTCAGGCATCACAATTTGCCATGAACCTAAAAAACCCTCAAGAAATCATCTCCAAAATGGATGGTGTGGTAGAAATCAAAAGCTACCTGAATAAAATCAAGATCATCAAAAACCTTTACCTCAAAGGAGCAAACACCGCAAGTGAAATCTGCAATGAAGTCGGAATATCACTTCCAACCGTGAATGCCCTCTTGGGAGACCTGATGAGCAGTGGTGAAGTAATCAAACAAGGTCGGGCCGAATCACAGGGCGGTCGAAAGCCTGATCTCTACAGACTGGCGGAAAATGCCTTTTATGTGCTTTCGGTTGACCTCTCCAAATTCAACATGCACTTGGCTCTTTATTCCTGCAATCATGAGTTGGCTTTTGAAAAAGAAAATCATAAAATCACCCTCAACAATGAAAAGGAGACTTTTGACCAAATCTGTAGTCTGATAGATTCTTATTTGGAAAAAACCAAAATCACCGCGGATAAGATCATTGCGATCGGATTCTCCATGCCCGGTTTGCTCGATTCGGTCGGAGGCGTGAATTATACCTATCTTAGGTTTGGCAAGAAGACACTACAGGAAAATCTGGAAACCCATTTTCAAAAAAAGATCTTTCTGGAAAATGACGCCAGAGCCATGACACTGGCGGAATATAAATTTGGTTCCGAACACAACTACAAAAATGTCCTTGGACTTTTTATCGGTTGGGGAATCGGATTGGGGATCATCATCGATGGCAAGATCTATCAGGGTGCCTCGGGATTTGCAGGAGAATTTTCCCACTCTCCTATCTTCGAGTCGAGAGACATCACCTGTACTTGCGGCAAAAAAGGCTGTTTGGAAGCCGTTGCATCCGGTACTGCGATCGTTAGGATGGCCGAAGATGCGATAAAGCTCGATAAGGACAGTATTCTGGCGAGAATGGTAAGAGATCACGAGGGTGAACTCGAACCTGACTTGGTGGTAGAAGCCGCCCTTGCGGGAGATCAGCGGGCCATTACCATTCTCTCAGAAGCCGGTTTGGATTTGGGTCGGGGGATTTCGATGCTGATACAAATCCTCAATCCAGAGCTGATCATCATCGGAGGCTCTGTCGCCGAGGCAAATCAATACCTCATTACACCAATTCAGCAGGCTCTCAACATCTACAGTATGGCAAAATCCCGTGAAAAGTCTAAACTGGCACTTTACCAGCTCGGTAAAGACGTCGGATTGTTGGGAGGAGTGGCAGTGGTCAATGAAAAATTATTTGACGATGTCATTAACAGGTTGGGTTAAAATGACTTATTAAATCATGCGTACCGAGTTTAGATTCCTGAGTTTTTTCTTTTTTGGCTTAGGATTGGTTTGCATTCACTCCTTTCAATTAATTGCTCAGGTCAATCCTGTAAAATTTGAAAAGCTTCCTCAAAAAAAGACAGGGATCAACTTCAAAAACCAGCTCAAAGAAGACTCAAAAAACAACATTCTCCGCTACGAATACTTCTACAATGGTGGTGGAGTAGCAGTTGGGGATTTAAACGATGATGGCTTAGACGATATTTTTTTCACCGGAAACATGACCGGGAATAAACTCTATAAAAACCTCGGAGCACTCAAATTTGAAGAATTAACTAAGTCAGCAGGCGTGGAAGGAAAAGACACCTGGACCACCGGCGTCAGCTTTGCAGATGTAAGCGGAGACGGTCTGCTTGACATCTATGTCTGCTATTCGGGAAAGGGATCCCCCGAATCCCGGAAAAACGAACTATGGATCAATCAGGGGAATTTCAAGTTTGTGGAGAAAGCCGAAGAGTTTGGAATCGCTGATCCCTCCAACAGTACCCAGTCCTTATTTTTTGACTTTGACCAAGACGGAGATCTTGATCTTTACCTACTCAACCATCACATCCAAGTGATCAATGAAATGGAATTTGACGCCGCAAGGGATACCCGTCATCCCTTTGCCGGGGATAAATTGTATCGTAACGACAACGGAAAATTCACCGACATCAGCGAGCAGGCGGGAATCAAGGGCTCCGCATTGGGTTTTGGTCTGGCAGTCATTTCATCTGATATCAATCAGGACGGATGGCCTGATCTCCTGGTCACCAACGACTACATCGAGCCGGATTACCTCTACATCAACCATGGCAACGGGACGTTCACCGATCAATTGACCGATCACTTTCAGCACATTTCCCATTTTTCGATGGGGGCAGATATTGCTGACATCAATCGTGACGGCTTACCCGATATCTTTACCCTTGACATGCTTCCTGAGCACAATGAGCGGCAAAAATTGCTTTACGGACCTGAAAACTACGAGCAATACGCACTCATGATCAAGCGGGGATTTCATCATCAAAACATGCGGAATATGCTCCAATTGAATCGGGGAGCAGGTTTGTTTTCGGAAATTGGACAAATGGCGGGAATTTCCAACACAGACTGGAGCTGGTCCGCCTTGTTTCTGGACGCAGATAATAATGGAGAAAAGGATCTTTTCGTTACCAACGGATACTACCGGGACTACACCAACAGGGACTTTTTGAAGTACAAAGGTGACTATTATTTCAAGCAAGCTGTCGCAAAAGAAAAAGCTGACACGCTGCATTTGGTTACTTCCATGACTTCCACTCCGATTCAGGATTATTTCTTCCAAAACATCGGGGATTTGCAGTTCAAAAACACCTCCAGTTCATCGGGCTTTGAAGCAAAAAACTTTTCTAATGGTGCCGCTTATTCAGACTTGGACAACGACGGAGATTTGGATTTGGTTGTAAATCACTTAAATGAAGTCGCGGGCGTTTTCGAAAACAAAAGCCAATCCGGCAATTGGCTTCAAATTGACTTAAAGGGAAAAGCTGGAAACAATTTCGGAATTGGTTCAAAAATACTGGCCTATGCCGGTGGAGAACTCACCTTTCTGGAACAGAATCCAGTCCGTGGATTTCAGTCTTCAAGCACCTATCGGCTTCAGATAGGAATGGGTGAAGCCTTATCACTTGACAGCCTGATTGTCATTTGGCCTGACCAGACCAGAAGCAAACGGGAAAGCATACGAGCCAATCAAGTGGTGGAAATCGAACAAAACAGCGGCACTTTACTGGTAAAAGCGAACAATGAAACTTCCCCATTGCTCATAAAAAGTCAAGCTCCTGATTTCCTCTCCACCGCCTCCAATGTCAATGATTTCAAACGTCAGCCGCTCATGGTGACCATGCCAAGTCACATCGGTCCGTCAATGGCTCATACAGATCTAAACGGCGATGGAAATCCAGAAGTCCTGATAGGTGGCACTAAAGGTACCCCGGCAAGAATTTACTCGTTCAGAAACGGGGTTTGGGAAGTTTACCGAGGTTTCCGATCGGCTTCAGATTTCACCGATGCGGTGGTAATTTTTTATGATTTCAACGGGGATGGCCACCTTGACCTATTTATAGGAAGTGGAGGTTACCATGATTATTTAGGTTCGGATGAGTCCCTTCGTGACAGGCTCTACCTCAATGACGGAACCGGAGTGATGATCGCTCAGACAGATTTCCCAACGTATACTATCAGCACCGGTACAGCGACAGTTTTGGATGCGAATGGAGACGGCTACCCGGATTTATTTGTGGGAGGAAAAGTGGTCCCGGGACGCTATCCCGAGTCACCGCTGAGTAAACTCCTCATCAATGATGGAAAAGGGAAATTTACAGACCAAACCAGTACTTTTCTCCCAAATGAAGGTAAGCTTGGTATGATCACCGGGGCCGTCACACAAGATCTAAATAGTGACCAAAAGGCAGATTTGATTCTGGTTGGAGAATTTATGGCTCCAACTGCCTTAATCAATCAGAATGGAAAATCATTTGAAAATCAATCCACCGCCTACTTTCCTTCAAATCTTTCAGGTTGGTGGTCCACTTTGGTTCAGGTAGATATCGATGGAGATGGAGATCTGGACTTGGTCGCCGGAAACTTCGGCTTGAACTCTCAATTGGTTGCCAATCCTGAAAAACCCATCCGGCTTTTCGCTGCAGATTTTGACCAAAACGGAAGCATCGATCCGATTTTCGAATGCTTCATAGGTGATGGGCATTACCCTTTTCCCAGTCGGGATGAATTGCTGGATCAAATGGTGAGCATGCGAAGCAAATTCACGGATTATGCTTCCTATTCCAAAGCGAAAATAACGGATCTCTTTTCTGCCGAAGAGCTTGAAAAAGGGCTGAAACTGGAAATCCAGTCCTTAGAGTCCATGTATTTTGAAAATACCGGAAATGGGTTTATCCCTCGGGCCCTCCCCCGCCTCGCACAGATTTCGCCGATTTATTCCATCCTGCCAATGGATATCAACGGAGATGGAAACATGGATTTGATCCTAGGAGGCAATCAGAATCACACCCGAATCCGGATCGGTAAAATCGATGCGAGTTTGGGTTTGATTTTGCTTGGAGATGGCACGGGTAATTTTACTTCTCTTTCACCCACTGAATCCGGATTGGGAATCAAAGGTGACATCAAATCAATTCTAAAATTGAAAATTGGAAATTCTGATTTTCTTATATTCGGAATCAATCAACAGCGTCCAGAAGTTTATCAAATTCGAAGATGAATCGACTCCCTGTCCTTTTATTCTGCTTTGTGTTTTCCATGGGAATTGGGACAATTTTTGCCCAGAAACAAAATTTGAATTGGGCGAAAATCTATGCGGATCAGCTTTTTCATATCACTGAAGTCATGGTCACCGACGTGGCAAGTCCACCGGTAGCAGCAAGAATTTATGCCTATACAAATCTGGCAGCCTACCAGACAATTTTGGAGTCCGGAGGAAATTTTAAGCAGGGAGAAATTCCGTTCATTCTTCAAGTAAAGAGGCTTGAAAAAAGTCCTTCCCCAACCAAACTTGAGTCGCCGGAGTTTACGGCAATTTATGCCATGCTTTTGGTAGGCGAAAAGGTGATGCCTTCTGGATATCTACTCAAGGAAAAACAAAAGGCATGGCAGGATTGGGGCTTAAAAAGCAGGGTGGTCACCAAAAAAAATCTAGAGACGCACCTCGACTTTGCAAAAGCTGTTTCAATACAGGTATTGGAATTAGCAAAATCTGACGGATACATTCAATTGACCGCGCTCAATCGGTACACACCGACAGAAGGTGAGGGATTTTGGTATCCTACTCCTCCTGCCTATATGGCTGCAGTAGAACCGGAATGGAGAACGATCCGAACGTTTTTTCTGGAAAATCTGGAAGGGTTTGAACCTGCACCCATGGCAGAATTTGATCTGAAAATGGGAAGTTCATTTCAAAAACAAGTACAGGAAGTCTATGAAGTGACACAGAAATTGACCGAGGAACAAAAATTAATTGCCAACTTTTGGGACTGTAATCCATTCAAAGTGGAATTTTCGGGCCACATGGCTATCGGTGTCAAAAAGATTTCTCCCGGTGGACATTGGATAGGCATCACAGGGATATCCGCCGCTCAAAAAAACTTATCCTTTACCGAGACTGCTTACATCCACACCTTGGTAGCGATGACCTTGCATGATGCTTTTGTCTCCTGCTGGAAAACCAAGTACGAAACCAACCGATTTCGTCCTGAGACAGTAATCAATGAGAAGCTGGACTCAAAGTGGAAACCCTTGCTTCAAACCCCACCCTTTCCTGAATACACCTCTGGACACTCGGTAATCAGCACAGCGGCTGCGGAGATTTTGACCAGTTATTTTGGGGATGATTTTGAGTTTTTAGATACCTCTGAAGTGTATTTTGGGTTACCTGAGCGTAAATTCAGATCCTTTCACCAAGCTGCAGCTGAAGCCGCTATTTCCAGATTATATGGAGGGATTCACTTCCGTGATGCGATCGAAAACGGAGTCATTCAGGGAAGAAATATCGGTGCATCGATCAGAAAAAAGATTGAAAAATTGTAGGATTTAAAAATTGAAAATTGATATGGCTACCTATTTCCTTCTACCCTTTGTTTCCCTTTTTACTCTTCTGACCGATCTAAATCAGCCTGTTGAACCCTCAGAACGACCCAATATCATTTTGATTTTTGCAGATGACATGGCCTATGGGGATTTGGGGAGCTATGGTGCTGTAGGATGGGAAACACCCCATCTCGATCAGCTTGCTGCGGATGGGGCACGATTCACACAGTTCTATGTTCCTCATGCCGTTTGTACCGCCTCACGAGCAGCAATGCTGACGGGAACTTATTCCAACCGACTAGAGCTCTATGGAGCCCTTGACCACACTGCCAACCATGGACTTAATCCCGAAGAAACAACCATCGCCGAAACCTTAAAGTCCAATGGCTACCAAACCGGAATAGTTGGCAAATGGCATCTGGGACATCACAAGGAATTTCTCCCAACCCAACAGGGATTTGATAGCTATTTTGGCCTCCCCTATTCCAACGACATGTGGCCCAATCATCCTGAAACGAAGAATTACTATCCTCCCCTTCCTTTGATCGCTGGAGATAGCACGATTGCCTACTTGGAAGATCAGCGGGAATTGACTTCCTGGTACACGTACAAATCCTTGGAATTCATTGAGAAAAACAAGGAAAAGCCCTTTTTCCTCTATTTGGCACACAGCATGCCCCACGTTCCGCTTTTTGTGTCAGAAAAGTTTGCCGGCAAATCCGAACAGGGGGCCTATGGTGATGTGATGATGGAGATCGACTGGTCGGTCGGTGAAATCCGCAAAAAGCTAAAGGAATTGGGTTTGTCTGAGAATACCCTGATCATCTTTACTTCAGACAATGGTCCTTGGCTTTCCTACGGAGGACATGCAGGACTTCAAGTAGGTCTGAAAGAAGGAAAAGGTACCTCTTGGGATGGAGGCATCCGGGTACCCGCAATCTTCACCTGGCCGGGAAAAATCCCCGCTGGAATGGTACAGAACCAAGCAGCAATGACGATTGATATCCTACCGACTTTGGCAAAACTCACCGGTTCACCTCTTCCTAAATTGAAAATTGACGGTGCAGACATCTGGCCTTTGATTCAGGGGAAAAAAACGGAATTGAAACCCTATTTTGCTTATTACAATACCAATGAACTACAGGCTGTCATCTATGGTAAATGGAAGCTGGTGTTTCCCCATACCTACCGCACCATTCCTTCTGGAACTGAGCTGAGAAATGATGGTATTCCGGTAAAATATTCTTACATCAAACTGGAAACGCCCCTACTCTTCGATCTCTCCCTAGACAAGGGGGAAACGACAGACGTATCCGCCCAATACCCTGAAATACTGGCTCAACTCAATGGTTTTGCTGATCAGGCGAGAACAGATATGGGTGATAAATTGACCGGAATAGAAGGAACTGGCAATCGGAAGGCGGGGAGAATCAGTCAAGAATAGATTTGGAGTAATAGAAGTAATTCTTATTCTCAAATTCATTTCGTATTTCCAAAAAACATGAATTATTTGAGAAAGTCGCCCTTCCAATCCACTTCCATTTCAAAGAAACTCAGTAACTCATCCAAAAGAACAGAGACTTCTCTTCGGTTCAAGTTCTTTTCCATGGAGAAATCAATCCCCAAACCTCTACTGTTCAAAGCGGTTAGAAGGTCTTCTTCATTTAATTCATGCTTGATCACTTGCAAAAAGATCAAAAGTCGTGCTGCTGTCAAATACTCTCCCGATGCTCCCCAAAACTCTTTTAATGCAGGATACAAAGGTCGAAGACCAGCTACCACTTCGAATTCTGTTGCCAGTCTTTCCGGATAAAACCAAGTCTGATTAGCCCAGAGGTAAGGAACGCCCTCTCCTTTGAAGATGCCGGCTGCCCCGGCTTTTTGCATGGCCTGAAAGTGAGGGTCCCCGGGATTCATATCCAAAAAAGGCATGATGTAAGCCTTTTGGTCCAGGAGCAACTGTTGAACTCTGCGGATTGAAACTTCAGCCAGCGGTTTCTGATCTTCCAACGCCGCCGTTGCCAACACTCCGGCGGCATGACCAATTCCCAATACCACAGGCTGGAGTCTCGAGGCGCCATTTACGATATTGGACACAGAAATGCTCTTCTCAGCTAAAATTAATGCGGGATGATTTACAGGAATCAAGGCTCCTAGAGGAACATTGTAAGAAGGCACACGAATCTTGATAAAATCAATCGCCGGAGCCTTAGGATTCTTTTTGTGATGGTGATCAATCGTATAATCGCCAACTGCGATTCCAGTCCGGTACAGCGGACTAGGTGCTGAATATGGTGTCCTTACATAGGGTAAAGTAAAATCAACCAAGCCTCGGAATCTCCTGGATTCCCGATGGTAAGGAATCATCGGTAATTTATCAACGGTAGGATATTCTTTTTCCGCCAATCCTAAATGCCTAAACCCGAGGTCATGCTGAATGTAATAGACGAATCTAAGGGTAGTTTGCTTGGCCTTTTCAATTTCAACAAGCCGTTTCTCGGGGCTCAATTCCACGAGATCCACATAGTGATCATTCCCGCAATTGGGCCAATTGATCATGAATTTGCCATTGGGAAGCTTTCCATAATCCAACATTTTACCACAGTCAAGGGTTGGCGCATCATCCGTGGTAGGGTCAGCATGCGCACAGGCACAGGCAAACTCAGCAGGATCGTAATTGGCGGGTTTGGGAATAGTCTTGTCAGCACCTTCCCCGTAGTCCTGCAAAGTGGCCACGAATGTCAGATCCTGAATAATGTTGTTGGCAGTTTCGGGAGCAAACTCCTCCCCGATTTCATCACGGGCATCCATTCCGAGTCGGTAAGGCAATTCTTGAGCCGCAGCTACATCTCCAAGCTCAGTGGCATCAATGAGAAGCGGAGCGTAGATAGTTTCTTCCTTTCCATTTTTGGAAAAAGTCACTCTCCAAACGCCGTTTTCATAGCTTGCGTTTTTCCAGTCACTTTCGTAGGAAATCGTCAAATTCTTGACCTCTGAAGCCATTTTCTTAAGGATTTCATTTCCTACTTTGGGTTCAAAAAGTGTATTGCTCACCCAACCTGTCGCAAGCTTTTCAGGCCCACCGTAGTATGCTTCAAGTTCGGCTTTGAATTCACCCCATATCCCTGATGGCAGTCGATGGTTCCCATCAATAGCCGATACACCTGCAGCCGTAAGCATCCCACCCAGCCAGGGGGAAGACTCGATGATCAGCGTTTTTGTGCCCAATCTACCGGCTGCAATTCCGGCAGCAGTTCCACTCGCTCCGCCTCCTACGATAATCAAATCATAGGATTGCTGTGAAAAAGCTGGAGATTGACAGAGAATGAGACAAAAGATTAAAAGAAAGTACTTCATAACTACGACGTTTTAACTTTCGAAATAAATGGAAAGCAGGCGCCTATCAGGGCTGATTTATCTTCCAATTCTGAAATTTTGATTTCAAGTGGATAATCCAATTTGCTCAGATAAGCTTGAGTGTAGGGTAAAAAATGAATACCGGCTCGGGCTATTTTACCACCTAAAACCACACCCTGACAGTGCAATCGAATCATATATTGCGCTAAAAATTCACCGAGTGAATAGCCAAATTCTGAGAAGATTTCATTTGAGATGGCGGGATCAAAATCAGGCGCTAACAAGTCTTTGACTCCGTCGATAGTTAAACCGAATTGTTCCAAGGTAAATTTCCGAAACCATGCTGTTCCCAAATAATCTTCCGCAATCCCATCCCGAAATGGAGCTGTCCAAAGTTTCCCATCTTTGACTTTATCGTGTATTTTGATGGCAGATCCCAACCCAGTACCCAAGGTTAATCCCAGTGCATTGGTAAAACCACGACTCGCACCGGCAAAACTTTCTCCAATCAAGAAAGCTTCCGCATCATTGGTGAAAAAGATGTTTTCCGGCTTGATGTTCAAGCTTTCGGCAAGTAGTTGTTTGACCGATAAATCATAGAGAGCCTTCATCTTTCCTTGATCCTTGATCAAAGAAATCCCATTCACATAATCGTAGGGCCCCGGCATAGCGATTCCCAGCTCAACTTCCGTATGGTTTCCAATTGCCAGACGAATCAAAGAAGACCATGCTGAAATGATTTCCGGCGCCCTACCCGACGTATCAACATCCGCTTCATGAAATGCTAAGATTTTTACTTCATGGTCTTCTAATCCAATTTGAGCCGCTGAAATATGAGAACCACCAATGTCTACTCCGATCCACGCCATACCTATTCTTTGGCTCCGACCGGGTTCAATGCCTCGTGCAGGGCATCTAAAAGGGCTCCGGTATTATCCTCAGACATTTCCCAAAACATGGCACCGGCAAGTCCATTCTCTTTAACAAATTTCATTTTTAGCCCAATAGATTCAGCATCTTCATAGGTGATATAGGTGGAATCTTTCAAGGAAAAAAGGTAAGGAGCACCAGCTTTTACATCCCAAAATCGAGAATAAGCGGAATTTTTAGAAAGTGCGAAAACCTGTTGATACGGAATACCCATCTCAAATTTGCCAGACTGAAAAAGTCCATTATCCTGGGGATTAACGCTCTTCCACATCCGACCGTAAAAAGGAACTCCCAAGACCAGTTTGGAGGCAGGCACACCAAACTCGATGTGTTCTTCCACGGTGGTTTGCGCTGATCGTCCTTTGGCACCACTTGGGTAAAGATTGGCATGGTGCCCCGTCACCGAATCACCCGCCGTATAAAAATCATAAGCCATGATATTAACAAAGTCCAAGTACTTCTGGGCTTCTTTGAGATCATTTAATTCAAGGTATTTCCGAAATCCCCCGGAGGCGATCGTGCTGAGATAATGCTTATCGTCGACAGAACTCAAAGAATCCAGTGCTTCGCGAAAGCTTTTGAGCATCGCTACAAAGTTTTCTTTGTCCTCAGGTCTGACGACATTATTATCGCCCTGAAGTGCGGGATATTCCCAGTCAAAATCCAACCCGTCCAGCTTATACTTTTGTAAAAAAGCAATTCCAGAGTCGGTCAACTTTTTACGTCTTTCCGCTGTCAAAACAGCATCTGAAAACCCCTTCGAATGAGTCCAACCCCCGATGGAAACCAAAATTTTAAGGTCAGGATTTCTTTTTTTCAGCTCCTGAAGCTTTAAAAAATTTACACTGTCTTTTTCAGATTTTCCCTCCATGTGAGTCACCACTCCATCTGCTACATTGGCAAAAGCATAATTGATATGGGTTAATTTCTCGGCAGGTATATTTTTCGGATTTATAGTCTTCCAGCCCGCCACATAGCCTATGATATGATAGGATGTAGGATCTGTTTCTTCTACCTGCGTTTTTTCGGAACAGGAGAAAAAGACCAATAAACTTGCAATCAGCCAGTATTTCATAAGTGTGTTTTTTTTTGTAAAAATAAAAAAACAGCCGTCCTGACCGAAATCAAAACGGCTGTCTAGAGCCTAAATTAAGGAATTCTTAATTTCCTCCATCCCACCACATCTTGGTAATCCAATCATCGCCCCCCATACGTGCAACAGCACTATTCAATGCGTCCGTATTTAATGATGTTTCACCATTTGGGAAAGGTTGTCTTCTTGGAATTTGTCCAGATGAGAAATTACTTGGGAAATTCACAGGGGTGAGTTCTGGATATCCAGAACGCTTCCAATTGTTCCATGCTTCAACGAAATTAGCAAATAAAGATGTAGTTGCCCAAATTTGTTCATTGATCATTTTCATTGATGCATTCATTGAACTCAAATTGAGCGGATTGGCATTCAAATAAGCCGTAGCCTCCTCAGGAGAAACTGTTTGTCCACCAAATTTACCCATAGAAGTGAATGCACCCATCACGCCGTTTTTGTAGAAATCAGAAGGTGATCCAGTAGTCCAACCTCTTAAGGCAGCCTCAGCGAGAAGTAATTGAACTTCTGCATAGGTCAAAGCAAAAACGGGGGCATTTCGATTTCTATAGATTCCAGATGGTCTTGAATAAGCACCGATTGGAGCCAAATCGTCCCCGGTACCAGTTCCTCCCGGAAAATCGGGATGTTTAGAAATATCAAATTGTCCACCTCTAAGATCAAAGCCATTGGGAAGGCCAATTTGTACTGCAGGATCACTATTTCCAGGAGCTCCAGTTCGATTAGCAGCTAGCCCTGGATTTGGCACTTCCGCTACTATTCTTAGTCTTGGGTCGTTGGTGGATTTTAGATAATCAATCATGACTTTTGACCATCTTACTTCATAAATATCATCAGGAACATTGAGTGCATTTGCACTTGCGTTTGAATAACCATTAGCTTCATCACCTGGAACCAGAGCATCATCAGCAGGAGATGAAAACACGCCACCTGCTACTGCCTTTTGAACCCATGCCTGGGCGGCAGAAGGATCCTTTTTGGAAAGGCGCATTGCCATTTTCAACATCAACGAATAGCCGAACTTTTTCCACTTAGTGATATCACCCCGATAGATTACGTCATTTCTGATCTGATCTCCGGACGTATTCAATATATTGAGAGATGCCTCAAGCTCGGCAAGCATACTTAAATATGCTTGTGCTTGATTATCATACGCCGGCTGGGTTATTCCTTCATCAGCCTTCAGAGCCTCAGAATATGGGACATCTCCATAAACGTCTGAAATAAAAGAAACCGTAAGAACCTTGAAAATTCCTCCTACTGCAGCCAGGTTAGCCATTTCCTTCGTCTGAGCAAGCTTTTGCATTTGCTGAATGCGAGAAGCAGTGGAGTAACCAGAATTCCAGACGCCCGCGATATAGGAATTGGTACTTCCTGAGATCACATACTTATCAGCGTTGGAATAATAATTGGCACCACCAGTGGAAGTAGAAGCCAAGGCCTGAATCCACATACTTTGGAACAAAATTGCCCCAGTGTATCCAGACATCATGTTACCATAGCTACTCGAAGCAGTAGGAAGAATCAAATTTGGGTCAAATACAGAAGCTCCAGCCCTATTAGGATCAGTATTAAGTTCTTCAAAATGTGAGTCACAAGAAGTTACCCAAAAGAAGCTCAGTAATAAAATTACACCGATATGTTTTTTCATGATTAATTCAATTTAAAGTTTAAGTTGAATCCAATAGACCGAGTACTTGGCAAACTTGTGCCTTCAATCCCTAAATAGTTGATATTGGAGCCAAAAGTAGCCTCAGGGTCAATATTCTCAGCCTTACGCATTAAAATGGCAAGGTTTCTGGCAACAATAGAAGCTGTGAGTCCCTTTAACACTGGAACTGAATTGAACAATTCACTTGGAAAGGTATAGCCTAAGGTCAATTGACGAAGCTTGACAAAATCACCATCAACTATACTTGTACGGGTAACATTCTGAACCAGTCCTTGGTAGTAGTTTTCAGCATTAGCAGTGATCTCATTAGTAGTCACACCGCCTTCTCTACCCTCGAGGGTATTTTGGTGTAAGCCTCTGAAATGAGAATAGAACTCAGTTGCAGACAATACTTTGTTTCCAAAATTGTAATCAATCAAGAAAGAGAAGGAAAGTCTCTTAAAGTTGAATTCATTATTCCACCCTCCATAAATCGTAGGAAGTACTGAACCCCAGTTTTTAAGTTCTCCTCTTTCGGGAATACCAGCACTATTCACTACTACATTGCCATTCGCATCATATCGATAATCATATGCGCGAATCTGAGGACCAGGTAGGCCTACCACGTAGGCAGTAACAGCATTTCCCAAGGTTGCTCTATTTTGTCCCAAATTGATAGGATTATTATTTGGATCAGTGCTTAGAACCTCGTTTTTCACATTGGTGAAATTAAGCGAAGATTTCCAAGAGAAATTAGCTGTCTGAATAGGGACGCCGGTAATCAAAACCTCAATCCCTGTGTTGCGAGTTGAACCCGTAGCTACCACGCCTGAACCAAATCCTGAAGAAATTGAATAATTCGCATTCATAATCTCATTATTGGTCGTCTTGGTAAAATAAGCAACATCAAATGAGAGTCTGGTTTTGAAGAAACTAAGGTCAAATCCCAATTCTATTTCATCTGTGGTGAATGGTTTCAACGATAGGTTAGGAAGTCCAAGTGGTGAAGAACCTGCAGGGACTCCTGCATAAGCATTTGCAGAACTGTAATAAAACTGAGTCTGAT
The DNA here is from genome assembly GCF_900108085.1 of Algoriphagus boritolerans DSM 17298 = JCM 18970. GTDB lineage: Bacteria > Bacteroidota > Bacteroidia > Cytophagales > Cyclobacteriaceae > Algoriphagus > Algoriphagus boritolerans. The sequence goes on along the minus strand of NZ_FNVR01000011.1, from coordinate 84,971 downwards.
ATGCTCCAAAGGGCTCACCGCTCGTTACTGCATATGCCGCTCTAAACTTACCAAAATCCAAAGCAGAAATATTAAGGAAACGATCAAACAGGAATGCACCTGTAACTGATGGGGAGAATATACTATTATTGTTAGTAGGCAAGGTGCTATACACGTCGTAACGACCTGTGGTAGTCAATGTCAAGAAATCTTTATATCCAAGTCCTATTGAGTAAAATCCTGACTGAACTTCTCTTTCTTGAAATCCATAAGATCTACCGAAATTCACCAAATTAAACGGAGAGTATAATTCAGGAATTACGAATCTTGACCCATTTACTCCAACTGTTTCAAATCGATTTTTCCTTAAAGTACCTCCAATCAATCCATCGATTTCTATGTCATCGTTTAACTTCAAGTCTGCTCCAAAAAGGGCATCTACGTTTAACTCTGATCGATTGGATAATCCTCTACCACCAAGACCTCCCTGTAAGTTTGCTGAATAGGCTAGACCGGTTGGATCCACAGAATAAAAGTCATCATTGGAAGTGTCATTACCTACGCGTAGCATCGCATATACTTTAGGAGTAAAGGCATATTTTGCAGAAAGCGCTGAAATGGTACGCTTTCTTCCCAAGTCATTTATACCCTTGTTAGTAATGAAATATGGGTTAGTCACGAAAATATCATCACTAAAAACAATTTCGCTTCTATCCGGATTAAATCCGGGTGCAAAAATGCTTGGGCGGATGTTCGGAGCCAAAAACAAAAAGTTATTTGGATTTTTTGGACCATCACTGAGCGAAGGAATATTAGTAGACTGCTGGTCCACATAATTAATCATCGCCGTTACACTTAATTTATCCGTAATATTTTGATCGACGTTTAGATTGATATTCAATCGATCTACTCCGCTATTGGGTACAATCGATTTGGAATTCAAATTGGAAATGGACATACGGAATGCCCCGTCTTTACCTAACCCTTTGGATACAGCTACAGTATTGGTAATGTTAGATCCAGTTCGGTAGAAGTCAATGTACCGTTCGCTAGCAGGAGCATATGGGTATTGATTGCCATCAAATCCAATTACATTACCTCCCATGCGCTCACCCCATGCAAATCGGCCCGTTGTCCGAGCATCAGTTGCAGTTTGAGGACGAAGTCCGCCAGTACCTTGACCATATTGATCTTGGAAATTTGTGAAATCCACAGCCTGCTCACCCATTACGTTTAGATTGTAGGTAAGTGTCCAATCTCCTCCTTTTTGCGCTCCTTTGGTGGTGATCAAAATCACCCCGTTTGAAGCTCTTGAACCATAAAGCGCAGAAGCAGCCTGACCTTTCAATACTGTCATGGATTCGATATCATCAGGGCTTAGGTTTCCGATACCATCTCCATTATCACTTCCTCCCCACTGACCTGCGGATCCTCGCTGCGTGTTATCCATAGGTACACCATTGATTACAAATAGCGGTGAGCCTGTTCCTGATATACTTGGCAATCCTCGAAGAACAATATTTGACGAACCTCCCGGACCTCCATTCGTGCCTTTTACCACCAAGCCCGCCACTTGTCCAGCAAGAGAATTTGCAACGTTGGTTTCTCTTGCTTTGTCCATCACATCGCTACTTACTGTAGAGATAGAATAACCAAGCTTCTCTTTTTCTTTAGTTAGACCGAGGGCGACTACTACCACTTCCGAAAGATCGCTTGCCGACTCGTCCAACACCACATTCAACTCGGTCCGATTCCCGACAGTAAACTCCTGACTGGTAAAACCGATGAATGAGAAAACTAACACGGACTGCTCCGTTACCGGGATCGAGTACATCCCATCCACATCCGTGGTGGTACCCGTCTGATTACTTTTGTCCAGAATCGTAACTCCTGGCATAGCAAGACCATCTGACGACGCAGTGACCTTACCTTTCAATACTCTCTGTTGGCTCTGTGCTGTGGCGGATATGCCTAGAAGTAAAGCCAAAGAGAAAGCAATTGATAGAAACTTTCTCATAAGTGGGAATAAAGGGTTAGAAATAATTGGATTGGATTATCCGGACTTCCGGATGCTTTTTTGGAAAGAGAATCGTGTAGATTTTTTACCATAAAATTTCGATTTAGAAACAAAGACAGCTGAAAACGACTAGCAAATGGAAATAAACAATCGATAAAAACTAATTGAATCTACCATCCCTAGTCTATTCGATATAAAGCTAGAAAAATCAAAATTCTTTCAAAAAGAATTATAAATTTTTTTTGATCAAAGAATAATTATTTTATTAAATTTTTTAGAAAAGTTGAATTTTAGATAGCCTATTTTTTGGTATAGTTTTTAAACTTCCATTACATTTCACAAAACACGATTGGAAAAAGACAAAAAAACTCCCTCGAACTGATAAACTTCATCAAAATTTCTTTAAGAATTTGACAAGAAGTCCAATCAAACATTCTGTTTCGCCTATTTTTAGAAGCCAAAACCATTCAAATATTCTGGAAACCATTAAAACTAATTTTCAGCGGCAAGTAATAAAAAAAACCGCCCAAACAGAGCGGTTTTCTATCAACTAAATTAATTCTTTGAATTACCGGATAAATAACATTTCCCGGTATTTTACCAAAGGCCAGCTTTCGTCATCCACCAACAGTTCAAGCTTATCGACCGCATAGCGGATTTTGTCGAAATAGGCTTCTTTGACCTCCTTCTGATACCCCTTTGCCCGCTTGGACACATTTTCTTCTTTATTGAGACGCTTTCTGGCCTCCACCATGTCAGTCACATTAGATTTCACTGACTCGATGTGCTTAGAGACTTCTTTGATGGTCTCTACGGCAGCAGAATGATCCAAACCAAGCCCTTTTAGACCATTCGCATTTTCGATCAGTTTATTTTGATACAGAATGGCAGTTGGAATGATGTGATTCAACGCAAGATCTCCCATTACGCGGCTTTCGATCTGTACTTTCTTAATAAAGTCTTCGAGCATGATCTCATGACGGGCATGAACTTCAACATGATTCAAAACATTATGTCGCTCAAACAGCTCTTTTGTAGCTTTCTTCTCGTACACATCCAATGCCTCCGGAGTTGATTTCAAATTGGAAAGGCCCCTCTTCTCGGCTTCTTTTGTCCATCCTTCAGAGTAGCCGTCGCCTTCAAATCTTACTTTTTTCGAATCCTTGATGTATTTTCTGAGGACGTTGACAATTGCGATTTTCTTCTCCTTGCCGGCATTCATTTCCTTCTCGATATCTTTTAGCATTTGCTTTAAGACATCTGCCACGATCACGTTCAACGTGGTCATCGGACCTCCAACATTAGCCTGAGAACCCACTGCCCGGAATTCAAACTTATTTCCGGTGAAGGCAAAAGGAGATGTTCTGTTTCTGTCAGTATTGTCAAGGATGATTTCAGGAATCTTGGAGATACCCAATTTCATATACATGTTATCCCCTTTCTCAATTTTGACATTTCCGTTTTTCTCCAACTCATCCAACAGTTCAGAAAGTGTCGCTCCCAAGAATACAGAGATGATCGCAGGAGGAGCCTCGTTAGCGCCCAATCGGAAGTCGTTGCCTGCTGAAGCGATGCTCGCACGTAGCAAATCTGCATAATCATGCACCGCCTTTACTGTAGCCACCAGGAAGGTTAGAAACTGAAGATTCTCTCTCGCCGAATTGCTTGGCTGGAAAAGATTGATTCCGGTATCAGTGATCAAAGACCAGTTGTTGTGCTTTCCGGATCCATTGACGCCAGCGAAAGGTTTCTCATGGAAAAGGACTTTCAATGAATGCTTCTCGGCTACTTTATCCATCACATCCATCAGAAGTTGGTTGTGATCTGTTGCTTTGTTGATTTCTTCAAAAATCGGTGCAACTTCAAACTGGCCTGGAGCCACCTCATTGTGACGGGTCATCACGGGAATGCCCAATTTCAGTGCTTCGATTTCAAACTCCATCATGAAGTCTTTCACCCGAGTAGGAATAGATCCAAAATAGTGATCCTCCAACTGCTGCCCTCTGGCCGGTATGTGACCAAATACTGATCTTCCAGCCATCACCAAGTCAGGACGTGCTGCGAAAAGCGCCTTATCAATCACAAAATACTCCTGCTCCACACCCAAGGATGGGGTAACCTTGCGCACGTTTCTGTCAAAAAGCTGACAAACTGCTACAGAAGCCTCATTGATTGCTTCCATAGACTTGAGAAGCGGAGTTTTGTAATCCAATGCCTCGCCTGTGTAAGACACAAAGATGGTAGGGATACAAAGCGTCTTCTCCAAAATGAAAATCGGTGAAGAGGGGTCCCATGCCGTGTAACCACGTGCCTCAAATGTCGAACGGATACCGCCATTTGGAAAAGAGGACGCATCAGGTTCTTGCTGAACCAGTGCTGATCCTTTGAATTTCTCCATTCCGGCATACATATCAAAGAAGGAATCATGCTTCTCGGCGGTAGAACCTGTCAAAGGCTGGAACCAGTGCGTATAATGTGTCACACCTTTGGACATAGCCCAGGTTTTGACAGCAGAGGCGATTTCTTCCGCAGTCGCAGGATCGATTTTAGAACCTTTGTCTATGGCTTCCATTACCTTTTTGAATACGGAAGGAGCCAGAGACTGCTTCATTTGGCTGGTACCAAAAACATTGGTTCCGAAGAAGTCTGAAATTTTGGAAGCGGGCGGGATTACAGCGACGCGCTGTCTTGCCTGCACCATTGCCAAGGCTTGTTGTCTGAGTGTTGCCATTTCTACAATATGTGGTTTAAGATTATGACCACAAAAATAGAAAAATAGTAACGTGAAAAAGCTTTTGCCTAATTTTTAGAGTCATTTTCTGAAAAATTTCCACTTTTTTCAATAAAACATGGTGTTTTAAGAGCCAAATACTCAAAAAAAGTGTGTTTTGTCCTCGAAAATTGGAGAATTGAAAAAAGATCGGGAATAGTTACCTTTGCTGCTGATCAATAAAATGGAATAAAGTGAAAAAAGTCGCCTTTTATACCTTGGGTTGTAAGCTCAACTTCTCCGAAACGTCTACTATCGGCCGTCAATTCGAAGATAAAGGTTACCTAAAAGTCGATTTTCAGGAAAATCCCGACATTTTTATCATCAACACTTGCTCTGTTACCGAAAATGCAGACAAAAAGTGTAAAAAGATCGTCAGGGAGGCAAAAAAGATATCACCGGACTCCTATGTGGCCATAATTGGTTGCTATGCCCAGTTGAAACCAACCGAAATTTCGGAAATTGAGGGAGTAGACGCCGTATTGGGAGCGGCTGAGAAATTCCGCCTGATTGAGCTGCTCGATGATTTCGCGAAAGTCCAGGAGACCAAAGTGCTGGCATCTGAAATCACGGAAGCGACTACATTTAACAATGCCTTTTCCATCAATGACCGTACCCGAACCTTTCTCAAAGTTCAGGACGGCTGCAACTATGGCTGCGCTTTTTGCACCATTCCTTTGGCCAGGGGAAAAAGCCGAAGCAACACCATTGAGTCCGTATTGGCTTCTGCACGAGAAATCGCGGCCACAAACGTGAAGGAAATTGTCCTTACCGGAGTGAATATCGGAGACTTTGGAATAGTGGAAGGAAAACGAAATGAACGCTTTGCAGACTTAGTCTACGCCTTGGATGAAGTACATGGCATCGATCGATTCCGCATCTCCTCGATTGAGCCCAACCTTTTGACCAATGAGATCATCGAATTCGCTTCTCAATCCAAGCGGTTTGTACCCCATTTTCATATTCCACTTCAATCAGGATCAAATACCATCCTGCGAAAAATGGGAAGGCGCTACCTTCGGGAACTGTATATGGATCGGGTCAGCAAAATCAAAACCCTGATGCCACAGGCCTGTATCGGCGTAGATGTGATAGTGGGTTTCCCAGGTGAGACAGATGAGCTTTTCCTCGAAACCTACAACTTCCTCAACCAACTGGATATTTCCTACCTCCACGTCTTCACTTATTCCGAGCGGGCTAATACCCGGGCTGTGGAAATGGAGGGAGTCGTCCCAATGAAAAAAAGAAACGAGCGATCCAAAATGCTTCGAATCCTTTCCGAAAAGAAGCGCAGGAAGTTTTATGAAGAAAATCTGGGTAAGACCTTTACCGTACTTTTTGAAGAAGATGTAGAAGAGGGCAAGATTCACGGCTTTACCGAAAACTACATCCGAGTCGCTGCCAAATACGATCCGATGCTGGTCAATGAACTCAAATTGGTGACGCTCGATCAAATCAATGAAGCAGGAAATGTGGAGGTAAGAGAGCCGGAGATGGTGTATGAAAAACATTAGTCTCAGCAATAATAAGATCACCCCTTCGGGGCTCTTTTTGCTCGGTATCTAATTTACCCACAGCTCCTTGCAGTCACTGGGGGTCATGATGAGTAGCGATCCTTCGGATCTTTTGCCTAGCCAAAGCCGACAGCTACCACCTAAGTTTCTTTTAA
>NZ_FNVR01000011.1:72949-78066 GCF_900108085.1 Algoriphagus boritolerans DSM 17298 = JCM 18970 | reverse complement strand
GGTCATGATGAGTAGCGATCCTTCGGATCTTTTGCCTAGCCAAAGCCGACAGCTACCACCTAAGTTTCTTTTAAAAATTTCAACCACAGTTTTTGAGGAGAAAACCAGCTCCAAAGGAGCCTAACTTTTCATGACCGCGGGTGCAGCCCGTGGTAAAACGATTGACTTAAATGTTTTAGCCCCGAAGGGGTGAAACTTTTTCTTCCCTACTTCCTTTCCACCCAAATTTCTCTAATTTCATGTGTTTATAATTTGATTTTGAATTGCCACATGGAATGCCCTGGATAATCATCACTCTGTGTGAGAAGCCTTTCGCATGGGCATTTCATACAATTGTAAATTCTTGTTCAAGGCCGTATGGAATCTTGTATAACTTTTATCATCTAAAAGGATGACTGTAGGTCGTGCTCGATTGCCTTATAATCATAAAACCACTTTTTGTGAAGGAACTAAAAAAGTTAAATCTGGTAGTTGACGAACCCTGGCTGGAGGCCTATGAACCCAAAATCGAAAAGCGCTTTCAAAACTACCAAAGCGCCATTCGAGCGATCAACGACTTCTCCGGCAGCATCCTCGAGTTTGCTCGGATGCATGAATTCTATGGCGTACACTTCGACAAGCTGCGAAAGGGATGGGTCTATCGGGAATGGGCTCCTGCTGCCAAAGCACTTTTCCTCATGGGAGACTTTAACCGGTGGAACCGAAATTCCCATCCTTTACGAAGCAGTTCCCGGGGCAATTGGGAGATTTTTCTTCCTTACGAGGACTACAAAAACACGTTTATTCATCAAAGCAAAATCAAAGTTCGGGTAATCGGAGCCAATGACACCGATCTGGACCGGATTCCGGCCTACATCCGTAGGGTAGTTCAGGACAAAGAAACCCATGATTTCGCCGGCCAACTCTGGTTTGAGCCACAACCTTATACTTGGTCGGATCAAAACTTTTCCCTCGAAGAAGCCGCCAAGATGCCCCTGATCTATGAGGCACACGTGGGCATGGCTTTGGAAGAGGCAAAGGTCGGAACCTATAAAGAGTTCGAAACGCTGATTCTCCCCCGAATCAAAGCAGGTGGCTACAATGCCATCCAGCTCATGGCCGTGATGGAGCACCCGTATTACGGTTCCTTTGGCTATCACGTTTCTAATTTCTTTGCACCCTCGTCACGATTTGGGACGCCAGAAGAGCTCAAGTCCCTGATCAACACGGCTCACCGCATGGGCATCGCCGTGGTCATGGACATCGTGCATTCCCATGCAGTAAAAAATGTCAACGAAGGCCTCAACGAGTTTGACGGCAGCGACCATCAGTACTTCCACCCCGGCCCAAAAGGCTACCACGAAGGCTGGGACTCCAAGCTTTTCGACTATGGCAAATGGGAAGTGCAGCAGTTTCTACTGTCCAATATCCGCTACTGGATGGAGGAGTTCCACTTTGACGGATTCCGTTTCGATGGGGCCACTTCCATTATATACAATCATCACGGCCTGGTGTCCTTTGATTCGGCGGAGAAATACTTCGACGATGGCGTGGACGAGGACGCTTTATTATATCTCCAACTCGCCAACACACTCATCCATGCTTTGAACCCAAAAGCGCTTTCCATCGCTGAGGAAGTGAGCGGTATGCCGGGACTCTGCCGCAAAGTCGAAGACGGAGGTATCGGCTTCGACTTCCGTCTGGCCATGGGAATTCCCGACTACTGGATCAAGACGCTGAAGCACAAACTGGACGAGCAGTGGGACCTCTTTGAGCTCTGGCACGAACTCACCAATCGACCCAAACTGGAGAAATCCATCGCCTATGCCGAAAGCCACGATCAGGCGCTGGTAGGGGACAAAAGCATCGCCTTCTGGCTCATGGACAAGGAAATGTACTTTTCCATGACCGTGCTGGAGCAAAATCTCGTCGTCGATCGAGGGATCGCTCTCCATAAAATGATCCGCATGATCACCCTTTCGCTGGGTGGCGAAGGTTATCTGAACTTTATCGGCAATGAATTTGGGCATCCTGAGTGGGTAGACTTCCCCCGACTGGGCAATGACTGGAGCTACCAATACGCCCGTCGCCAATGGTCTCTGGTCGACGATCCCCTACTGCGCTATCAGCAGCTCGATCTCTGGGACAAAGCCATGATCCAGCTCGCCAAAGACTACCAACTTCTTGCCTCGGCTCCCGGAGTGCAACTCCACCTCGATCCGGATAAGAAGATTCTGGCTTACGAGCGGGGTGGATTAATCTTCGTTTTCTCCTTCCATCCTACTGAGTCCTATTTCGGTTTCCCGATCCGCGTACCAGAGGCAGGCAGCTACCAGATCCTGCTCAACTCCGATGAAAAAATCTACGGCGGCTTCGAGCGCTTGGATAAAACCATCACTTATCACACAGATCAAGACCAACAGGTGCTATTGTATGTGCCAAATCGGGTGGTGATGGTGATGGGGAGGAAAATGTGAAAAAGTTCAAGCAATCTCTTCATTCAATAGTTAATTTAATCTCATGGCTGAAATTAAAATACAAGAAAAAACCAAGATTGAAAAATTTTTGGAAATGGGTTCTGGTTATGTCTCAAATTTTAGTGACAGGACTTTTAGAGAATTCATTTCCGAAACAGCTGATTTAGACATTGAAGATTCAAAATATCATTTTGCATCAAATTCAAAAGCAAATCGGTTTCGCCAATTCATGAAGGTTGAAGACGACTACACCGTTGGAAAAGTTCTGACTGAAGTATTAAATTATCATTTGGAACATCTAAAAGAGCAAAAAGCAAGCTCTTGGTATAATTTTGACAATGACGAATTTGAGTTAAAGGTATCATTACATAAAGAGTGTCTAAAAATAACTGAAAGATTAAAAGGAAATATTGTAAATAATATTAATGCTATTCGGCCAAATACGGATGACATCGATTTTAAAAAGCTTTCAGAATCAATTAAGGATAGTATCGAAAAGAATCTCCCTGAAATTGCATTAGACAGATTGCATACTTTTGTGATGAAATATATTCGAGAACTATGTAAAAAACATAAAATTGATTTTGATCAAGAAGAAGCTTTACACAGTATTTTTGGCAAATATGTTAAGTTTTTAATATCAAAAAATAATTTAGAATCAGAGATGTCTCAAAGGATACTAAAAACTTCAATTAGTAATCTGGATTCGTTTAATGACATTCGAAACAATAAAAGTTTTGCTCACGATAATCCAATATTAAATTATGAGGAAAGCATATTAATTTTTAATAATATTTCAAGTACTATTAAATTTATTGAGGCACTTGAAAATAATTTTGGAAAAAATCACAAGGAGCATAATACAGATTGGCAAGATTTGAAATTTTAATATACTAAAAAAAATAATTGGTACATTCCCCACTACTCGGCGTAGTCTACATTTTTAAGCTTTGAAGTCCAATTTGGCGCTGGGTGAGTTTGCAACTTCACCCAATCCCACTTTCTTTATCCAAGCTTCTTAAATATTCCGATTAAATAAAACTTATTAAATATTATATCAAATAAAAATTAGACAAATCTATGAAAATTACATCTTTTATATTCGGGATTTTTATAACAATATTTTGCCATATTTCACATGCACAAACCTCAAAAACATCTACTCAATTGAAGGAAATTCAAGGCTTGTACGAAGTGGATAATTCTGGAAATATATCCTATGTAAACATAATTGAAAATCTAAATTTATCTGAAAAAGAAATCTATGATAGAGCCCTAAGCTATTTTATTACCAAATATGGTGATGCAAACTCTGTCATCCAAGAAAAAAATGAGGTTGAAGGTAGAATTATAGGCAAAGGCATTTATCCTAATGTTCATAGTGGCAGTGGACTCGTTACGAGAGTTTTTAGTGCAGTTCATATCTTACGAATTGACATCAAAGAAGGAAGATGCCGTGCAATTCTTACGTTAACTGAATACGATGTGAAAAGCTATGACATGGATGGTAATATGTACCCTTCTAAATATCCAATTACTAATACTTACCCATTCAACCCTAAAGGAGGAGAGAAAAACTTTCACGGACAAGCTTTTGCTAAATCACATCAGAGAGTAGAATTGGAACTAGCTGAACTAGAAAGATCAATTCGCGAAGGGGTGATTTCAAGTGAAACGGCCAAAGACGATTGGTGAAATAGATGCTATATTTACTTAAATAAAATAGTATAATTCTAATTTCATATTAAAATTATATTTCTACCAAGAATAATTATCACCCCCCCTCTAAGCGTAGTCTACTTCTTTTAGCATTGAAGTTCTTTTGACGCTGGGTGTAATTTGCAATTACACCCTCCTATCCTTTCGAATTTGTAATTCGGATAATCTCAAAAATTCTGCGACCTAGGCGTTGAATTTTTCCATAAATTTAAGTCAAACATTAAAATCTATGACTATTCTAGATCTTAAAAAGCACCTCATCCAACGAATCTCCGAAATCAATGACTCCAATTTTCTGGAAGCAATTAAAACCATTTTGGACACCAAATCCGCTGTGATCAGTCTGACCGTAGAACAGCGTGCCGAAATCAAGCAATCGCAAGAGCAGATTAATCAGGGAATTTTTATTACTCAAGATCAACTAGATGAAGAATTTGAGAAATGGGCAGACGAAAACTGATTTGGTCAAATTTGGCCAAAATCAAACTTTTTAAAATTCTGGATTTTTATACTCATCGGAATAAAAGCTCCACTTACTCCAAAAAACTTTATCGCGAATTCAATAAAACTCTACTATTAGTGTCCAAAAATCCTGAAATGGGAATCGAAACTGAATTGGATTCAGTGCGAGGAATTATTGTAAGGGACTTTATTCTTTTCTATGAATTAAGAGCTGAAGAGATCATCGTGCATACAGTGTGGGATACCAGACAAAATCCGGATGATCTGAAAATCAAATAATATTCCATCAATCACTATTCCTAAGCGTAGTGCCCTTGAAGTGCAAATTTACTCTAGCTGTAATTTGCCCGCCCTGCCACCGTACAATTGTCGGGACTGACCCAAGGCTAATTCCGATCACTGTCGGAATTCTTTACGCCTTGTCCTACCCTTCTATCTTTTCGAATTTACAATTCGATCCAAAGCCCTTCTATTCCACTT
>NZ_FNVR01000011.1:0-70814 GCF_900108085.1 Algoriphagus boritolerans DSM 17298 = JCM 18970 | reverse complement strand
ATCTGGTTGGTAACATCCATCTCTTTGATGTGCTATCGAGCGTTCCAGCGGAACGCCTCGTGTAAACAATTGCTAACAATGTTCACCAATCATTCTTACGGAATGAATCCAACCTTAATTACCATTTTAGCTACCAACCAGGTGTTCCTACCGAAAGATTTTGAGAAATTCAGCACTAGACTTAGTCTATCTCTATAGGCTTTGAAGTTCGGTTTATGCTAAGTGCAATTTTACTCCCTTGTATGGCGTTACCAAGATTTTTCAGCCAAAACCCCACTCATTTACATAATGCTGCATTTTAAAAGATTCTTAAAAAAATCCATGATCAGTTTCATTTTTTAGCGTTCAAAAAAAAGATCAATTCATCTTATTTTATTGCTTGTGCTAATCTTGTGGACGAATTAGCCCAATTCCACATACAAGCATACAAATGTTTTTTACAATATTTTTTTAGCAGTTATTTATAAAAACACGGCGTTAAACTATTCCTGAGTAGATTCTTTGATAGCACTTAAAGAAGAAAAAATTGTGCATAAAAGCTGGTTCAATTGGAGTTTTGCGGAATTAACCGGCACTAGGTTAAAGACTTTTTAACCCATATATTCGTCTGATTACAAAGCTGCTGGAGGAAGTGTTGCTTAATTTACCCTGATTAAACCTTCCTACGAGCCATGCTTGATTCCGAAATCTGACAGCTTTTGGTGGCTATCAGCATGAATTCAAAATTTGCCCAAAATGACCAAATTGTCTTTTATTAGCTGGACTTTGCTGGTTTTGCTGTCTTTGTCTTTGGTTCAGGCCCAGACTCAAAAAGAAGAAGCTAAACCGGAGCTGAAGTTTCAACGGATCTTCGAAGGACTCCTCAACAGTCGGGTGTCCACCATCACCCAAGATCACCGGGGATTTATCTGGGCGGGGACCTACAGTGGCCTTCATCGATATGACGGTCAAAACTTTCAGGTTTATACCTCCTCCTCCCTTTCCAACAGCATCAATGACAATTTCATCGGGGCGCTCTTCGAAGACAGTCAAAATCAACTTTGGGTAGGAACCGGAAGTGGTGTAGCACTTTACCGCAATGAAACGGATGATTTTATCCGATTTGATTTACAGACTGAGAACAACCTACGAGGCGGAGAAAATAATTTGGTCAATAGCATCCTAGAAGATGATCAGGGCAAGCTGTGGGTATCCAGTATCGGATCTGGTCTTTTCTACTTTGACCGGACGAAGCAACAGTTTTTACCTTACAAAATGGGTGAATTCGAATCAGTCAATTCATTGGTAGCCGACAAAGGGGGGATTCTTTGGATTGGGACAGTAAGCAAGGGCCTAATCAAGCTGAATACGGTCACGGGCGAAGCTGTCTCCTTTCGCCATGACCCCCGAGACCCTCAATCCATCAGCTCTGACAATGTAAAATCAGTGGCCTTGGATAAGGACGGCACACTCTGGGCAGGAACACGGAGCGAAGGAATCAACAGACTGGTGGTCACTCCAGGTAACGCCCGATTTATAAAGTATCAAAACGAACCTGATAATGACCTAAGCCTTTATAACAATTCCATCTACAAACTTTACCTGGATCGAAAAGGCAACCTGTGGGCCTGCAATGAAAACGGCGGGCTGCACCTGTATAGTGAAGAGAAAGACGGTTTTTACCGGTATCTCCATGATCCTAAAAACCCCAACAGCCTCACACACAATTCCATTTGGAATATTTATCAGGACGATCAGGACAGGTATTGGATCGGAACAGCACAATCCGGAATCAATCTTGCAGATCCTTTTGCATCGAAGTTTGCCCATTATTTCAAAAACCCCTTGGATCCGGAGAGTCTGAATAATAATATCATCCGGGATTTTCTGGAATCGAAAGATGGGAATATCTGGATCGCTACGGATGGAGGTGGACTGAATTATTTTGATCGGAGCAAAAGCACTTTTAAAAACTATCAGAGCGATTCCAAAAACCCCAAATCCATAGGTTCAAATGCGGTAATCAGCCTGAATGAGGACTTGGAGGGAAAACTTTGGGTAGGAACCTGGGCAGGTGGGCTAGCTGTTTTGGAGAATGAGCGGACAGGGACTTTTGTCCGATTTCAGGATTGGATAAAGAATGACAAGTATCCCATAAAACACGTCTTTGACGCGCATTTTGACGAAAAATACATTTGGATTGCTGCCCTTGAGGAGGGGCTGTACCGCTATGACAAAAAGAGCAGGGAGTTAAAATTGTTTCAACAAGTGGAGGGAGACTCCGAGAGTCTCTCTTCCAACTTGCCTATCCGAATCTTTGAGGATAGCAAAAGAAACCTGTGGATTGGAACTCATGCCGGGCTGAACCTAATCCGGTCCACGGACAAAGACGCCGGAAAATTCAAAGTCTATCAGCCTTCAGAATCGGACTCAAACAGCATTCCGGGTAATTCCATCCGACAGATCACTGAAGATCGATTGGGCAACATCTGGATAGCAAGTGATAGAGGACTATCCCGGTATCGTCCCGGAACTGACGATTTCATCAACTATAGGCAAAAAGACGGATTGCCGATAGACGAAATTACCTCCATCGTGGAAGACGAACGTGGTAATTTATGGATTGGTACGATCAAGGGAATAGCCAAATTTGACGTAAACCTTCAGGTATTTACCACTTATGATAAGTATGATGGAATGCAGGGAAATGAATTTTCGAGGTATGCAGTACTGAAAACAAGCAAAGGAGAACTACTTTTTGGAGGAATGAATGGATTTAATCTTTTCCATCCCGATCGCTTGCAGGCCAACCCCAATGCTCCGGAAGTGTATTTGACGGATTTGAAGCTTTTTAACCAATCTGTAAACTTCCATGAGCCTGATTCCCCATTGAAAAAGCACCTTTCTGCTACCGATACGCTAACCCTATCGTCCAAGGAAAACGTATTCACTTTCGACTTTATAGCCTTGGACTATACTCAACCGGACCGTATCCAATACGCCTATTTCCTCGAAGGATTTGAGGCGGATTGGAATTATGTGGGTACTCAGCACAATGCTACCTATACCAATCTCAACCCCGGAACCTATGTATTCCGCGTCAAGGCCGCCAACAGTGATGGCGTCTGGAATCAACAAGGTACTTCATTGGTCGTAATCATCACCCCTCCCTTTTGGCGGACGGCTTGGTTTATTGTCTTGGCTACTTTGTTGGTAATCGGCCTTTTATTTTTGGCCTATACCCTGCGAATCCGCGTAATCAAGCTGCAAAACAAACAGCTGGAAAAGACAGTGGCAGAGCGGACTACCTTACTTCGGCAAGCTAATACCAATTTGAAAAAACACATCGATGAAAAGGACAAACTGCTCTGCATTATCGGCCATGATTTGAGGAATCCGTTTTTCTCAATTATCGGATATATGGAACTGCTGGAGGACGAATTTAAGAACACCCAAAACTCGGAGCATCTTGAAAATATCCGTTACCTCTTGAATGTCTCCCGAAACACCCATAATCTTTTGGAAAACCTATTACAATGGGCAATCAAAGAAACACAGCTATTTGAGGTGAAACCCGAAGTGATCGATCTCAATCAGCTGATAGACACAGCGATCAACATGGTATCGGCTCAGGCAGACTACAAAGATGTCAAGCTTGAAAAAATCTGTCCCGAACAGGTATTCGTCAATGCTGACCAAAACATGATCCTCACAGTGATCAGAAACCTGGTTTCCAATGCGATCAAGTTTTCAGACAAAAATTCCAAAATAGAAATCAAGGTTAGCACCAAATCAGGTGAGGTGGTCACCTCTGTGAGGGACTTTGGGGTTGGGATGGAAAAAGCCACCCTTGACCGGCTATTCTCAAAATCAAGCGAACAACAAGCCGGCACCATGGGTGAATTAGGTACAGGATTGGGATTGGTATTGTGCCAGGAAATCGTGGAAAAACATGAAGGAGAAATCTGGGCTGAAAGCAGCCCCGGAAAAGGAAGCACTTTTCACTTTTCTTTAAGCCAATATATTTATGAAGAAGTGGTAGTTTGAAAAAAATTTATCCCCTATCCTCTGCACCAATATCCCGATTGTTCCAGATCCAATAACGTTTAATTTCAAATGATTATAATTTTTTTTTCAATAGTCAGATGGAATCTCGCAAGTTTTCCCCGATAGTTATCGGAGCATTCCAGTGTGTGACTTTTTAGTCATGCTCGATTTCTATCGCTTTTCAAGTTGAATTCCTACCGAATCCTTCTGAACAATTTTAACTACTATTACAAATAATAGCGCAGATCTGACTTTTTGCTTTTAGGCATCAAATCTTGGTCAAGGCGAAATAAACTTTTATCCAAAAAAAACATGGCTGTGCAAAACGGAGTAATGATGCAATTCTTTCATTGGTATACCCCCGATGATGGTAAGCTCTGGAATCAATTAACTGAAAGCGCCCAATCTCTGTCAGAAGCCGGTATTTCGGCTCTTTGGTTGCCGCCGGCTTACAAGGGTGCCAATGGAGGTTACGATACGGGATATGGGGTGTATGATCTTTTTGACCTTGGGGAATTTGATCAAAAGGGAACCGTACGAACCAAATACGGAACCCGGGACGAGTACCTCAAGGCGATCAAAACTGCTCAAGCATCCGGGATTCAAGTCTATGCCGATATTGTTTTCAATCATAAAATGGGCGGAGATGAGGAGGAAAAGTTTTTGGCCACTCCATTTAATGCCAATAACCACCGGGAGCCCATTGGGGAAAAGCAGGAAATTATGGCTTGGACGCATTTCACCTTTCCGGGCAGAAAGGGGAAATACTCCGAACTGCAGTGGCATTGGTGGCATTTTTCGGCAACAGATCGAAACATGTACAATCAGGAAATGGAGGCGGTATTCCTTTTCGACGGAAAATCATTCGGAGAGGATGACCTGGCAGAGGGCTCGGTAGATTACTTGATGGGGTGCAATGTGGACACCAAAAATCCGGATGTCAGGCATGAGTTATTTTACTGGGGAGAGTGGTACTTGGAGACCACAGGAGTCAACGGATTCCGCTTTGATGCGATGAAGCATCTGGAATTTGATTTTATGCTGGATTGGATCAGGCATTTGCGCGAAAAATACAAGCAAAATCTAGTTGTGGTCAGCGAATATTGGACAGGCCATAGTGAAGCTATTCAGCATTTTATCGAAGTGACAAAGGGGGACATGATGCTATTCGACGTCAATCTTCATTTCAATTTTTCCAAAGCAAGCAAGGAAGGTTCTTCCTTTGACTTGCGGACTATTTTTGATACGACACTGGTCAAAGATCATCCTGACTTGGCGGTGACATTTGTCAGTAATCACGATACCCAACCCCTGCAGGAATTGGAATCTGTGGTAGAAAAGTGGTTTAAACCCTTGGCCTATGCCCTGATTCTGCTGAGACAGTCAGGCTATCCCTGTGTATTTGCAGCCGATTATTACGGTGCGCACTATTCAGACAAAGGAAAAGACGGACAGGACTATGAGATCTGGATGGATAGCTATCACGAACTTATAAATGGCCTTTTGTACGCAAGGAAGACCTTCTGCTATGGCCCACAATATGAATACTTAGACGATCCTTCCTGCATTGGATGGACTAGAGTAAGCAATGAGCGAAACCCTTCGGGAATGGCTGTATTGCTAAGTTCAGGTGATAATGCCTCGAAGCACATGGAAACCGGAGCTCCAAACACCCAATACTACGACCATACCGGACAAATTCAGGAGGAAATTTGGACTAATGAATCGGGTTGGGGGGAGTTCAGATGCAATGCGGGATCAGTTTCAGTTTGGCTACCCAGATAACTAGTGATTTTCACTGAATTTCTTGAATAAAGTGTATGGATATACGGAATTTTGCCAGTAGTTTACTTCGAAGTTAAAATGAATTAGGGGATGCCAATTCTTGGACTTCTTCGGTCTTCCGACTTCGTTCTCCCAGCCCAAAATCAAGGGTATATTCGTGTACTGCCAGAATAGTTTATGATCAGAATAAAGTGTAGCCCTTCTGGTATTTCCAAGCTAATACTCCGATTTTCATTGCAAACTCCCGATCACTTGCGAGACTCAGAGAAGCTGATGCACGGACTTCAGATTTGGGTTGCTTTGCCCAAAGAAAAGTTGAAAGCACAGGAATTTGATAAAATTCCCGGTGACGAAGAAGAGTTTGTTCCTTATCCTACCTTAACCAAAAAATAACATGGCGCAGATATCGGCGAGCATAAAAAGAGAGGCCTACAAAACCGAGATTCATTCCCCGTCAGGGAATGTGTTGATTTCCGATGAACCTGAAAGTGTTGGAGGAAAGAATTTAGGCTTTTCGCCTTCAGAACTACTCGCATCATCACTTGCTGCCTGCACAAGTGCAACGCTTCGAATGTATGCAGACCGCAAAGGTTGGGATTTGGAAGAAGTCAGATTAGAAATCAGTCTGGAAGTAAACCGAACTGAAAACCGGACAGAATTTCATCGTAGTATTGAACTCCTGGGAAAACTGGATCAAACCCAAAGAGACCGCCTACTCGCCATCGCCAAGGTCTGTCCGGTTCATAAGATCCTAAGTGGCACGATTGCCATACATACCGAGCTTGTCTAGCAAGAATTTACCGCAGGAATCATGAACGTTTTCAGTGTGGCAGTTTTGAATGTCGATGAGGCAGCCAATTCCTGGTTATTTTTAAGGTGTATTCGATAAGCTGCACGTACCCAAATAATGGTAGGATTGAGTTCCAGTTGAATTTGCTGTTGACAGTCGTCTGTGGATGTATATCCGCGTACAAAATTCCCCAAATCTAGTTAACGTGCATCAGTACGGATACACTAATTGTTTTTTTCGCCCTCGAGCCTTTCCAACTAAAAACAGAAAAGCGGTCCCTTTCGAAACCGCTTTTCTCAGTGCTAACAACTTTTACTTTTAAACTAAATCAAATCGGTCGAGATTCATCACTTTGTCCCAAGCTTTGACGAAGTCATTTACAAACTTCTCCTGTCCGTCCTCGCAGGCATAAACCTCCGAAACAGCTCTCAATTCTGAGTTGGAACCAAAGATCAGATCGACCCGAGTTGCAGTCCATTTTGGCTCGCCTGTGTTGCGATCGCTTCCCACGAACACGTTCTGAGCATCTGACGTCGCTCTCCAGGTAGTCCCCATATCGAGTAGATTCTGGAAGTAATCATTGGTCAAGGTCTCAGGATTGTGCGTAAATACGCCATGCTTAGATTTGTCGAAGTTAGCATTCAATACTCTCATTCCACCCACCAAAACGGTCATTTCTGGAGCTGTTAGGTTGAGCAACTGCGCCTTGTCTATGAGCATTTCTTCAGCAGAAGCCCTAATCTTGCCGTTGAAGTAATTGCGGAAACCGTCAGCTTTTGGTTCCAAGAACGCGAAAGAATCGACCTCAGTATCTTCCTGAGAGGCATCCATTCTACCTGGAGTAAATGGAACTGTTACGTCAAATCCAGCAGCTTTGGCTGCCTTTTCGATGGCTGCGCAACCACCCAAAACAATCAGATCTGCCAAAGAAACCTTTTTGCTATCTGCTGCCGTGCTGTTAAATTCTTCCTGGATGCTTTCCAAAACGCCCAATACTTTGGATAACTGAGCGGGGTTGTTTGCTTCCCAGTTTTTCATTGGACTCAGGCGAATACGGGCACCATTTGCACCTCCTCGCTTATCTGATCCTCTGAATGTGGAGGCCGAAGCCCAAGCAGTGGAAACAAGTTCAGAAACGGACAGACCGGATGCCAAAATATTGGCTTTCAAGCCTGCAATGTCCGCTGCATCTACCAATTTGTGATTTACTGCGGGAATTGGATCCTGCCAGATCAAATCTTCTGCAGGAACTTCAGGACCTAAATATCTTGATTTTGGACCCATATCCCGGTGAGTCAGTTTGAACCATGCTTTTGCAAAAGCATCGGCAAACTCTTCAGGGTTTTCATAGAAATGTCTGGAGACTTTTTCGTATTCAGGGTCAAAACGCATCGACAAATCAGTGGTCAACATGAATGGCTTATGGAATTTGCCCGGAATGTGTGCATCAGGGATGATAGCTTCGGCATTTTTAGCTTCGTACTGAAAAGCTCCACCAGGGCTTTTGACCAATTCCCAATCGTATTCAAAGAGGAACTTAAAGTAATCATGACCCCACTTGGCCGGTGTAGAAGTCCAGGCACCTTCCAAACCGGAAGTGATGGTATCTGCACCTTTACCTGAGCCGTAAGCATTTTTCCAGCCCAAGCCCATTTCTTCGATGCTTGCGCCTTCAGGCTCAGGCCCAACAAATTTGGTAGGATCAGCTGCACCGTGAGTTTTCCCAAAAGTATGTCCTCCGGCGATTAGCGCTACTGTCTCGTAATCATTCATAGCCATTCTGCCGAAAGTCTCGCGGATGTCATGCGCTGCAGCCACAGGATCAGGCTTACCCTGAGGTCCCTCCGGATTCACATAGATCAATCCCATGTGAGATGCTGCCAAAGGCTGCTCCAGTTCGCGTTTGCCTGTGTAGCGCTTGTCATCGCCCATCCACTGAGTTTCAGAACCCCAGTAAATATCCTCTGCCGGCTCCCAAACGTCTGCTCGACCACCTGCAAAGCCATAGGTTTTAAAACCCATTGTTTCCAGAGCGACATTTCCCGTAAGGATCATCAAATCTGCCCAAGAAAGTTTCTTTCCGTATTTTTTCTTTACTGGCCAAAGCAAAAATCTGGCTTTATCCAGATTGGCATTATCCGGCCAGCTATTCAGCGGAGCAAAACGTTGCGTTCCGAATCCTGCTCCTCCACGACCGTCCTGAACACGGTATGTACCTGCACTGTGCCAAGCCATTCGGATCATGAAAGGACCATAATGACCGTAATCAGCAGGCCACCAGTCCTGAGAGGTTTGAAGTAAATCTGCAATGTCTTTTTTCACCTCTGCCAGATCCAAGGATTTGAATGCCTCGGCATAGTTGAAGTCCTTTTCCATTGGATTGGAAAGTTCCGAGTGCTGCCGCAAAATAGTCAGATTCAACTGGTTTGGCCACCAGTCACGGTTCCTTGGTCCTGCTCCTGCTGCTTGAGAGAGCTGACCATTATGAAAGGGACATTTGCTGATGTCTCCTTCATTCATATCGTATGAACTCATAATATTATTGGTTTATTGATTTAAACTAGAGTACGAATTTACCAAAAAGAATCTTTATAGTAATTATTTTTTCATTGATAAAAACTATGACTCTTGTCATGAAATCGAGCCAGTCTAAGTCATTCCGACATGCCACAGGTGTCATCCGCTCGGGGAACTTTGATCCCAGCAGGGAATCATTCTGACAATAAAACAGTCTTGCAGGCAGTTTCTAGATGAAAATTAATTTTTAAAATCTCCAAATTGTACCCTACTTTTTCTGTATAGCCATCCACTCCATGATGCTGACAGGTCTCCCGTCAACATAAACAGGCGAACCGTCAAAATCCGTTCGGGCTACATTGGCATGCGAGTAGATCCAAGACCAGTGACCAGGATAGTGATAATCTTTTCCACCATAAAATCCGGTAATGTCAGTAACGTGGTCATAATAACTGAAATGGACGTTTTTTGCGCCAGCTTCTTTAAGTCGCTTGTATAGGGGAACTACCGTTTCATCTGGTTTTGTGGTCGAATCGTCTTTGGAGTGAACAAACCAAATGGGCACATTCTTGATCGATTGGACCTGGGTGTCGGTGATGAATTCATTGTTGTAGGCCAAAGCGGAAATATACCCCGCTGCAAAATAATCAGGATGCTCCAAAATCAGCTTTAATGACATATAGCCACCATTGGAGCAACCTCCTACATAAATTCTTTTCGGATCGATTTTGGGATTGGATTTGACGAAATCCTGAATCAAAGCCATCAGTGCCACATTGTAGATATCGTTGGTTTGACCTCGGGTCATTCCATTTTCTCCCTGCATCCAAAAAGTCGGAGCTTGAGGAACCAACACGTATGCCCCATCGCCAAAAAACTGCTGAATTTCTGATGAGGCATAATTTGCTGCTCGGTTTCCGAGAAGTGGGATCGTCGGATCAGTGCCTCCCTCTCCACCTCCATGCAGCCAAATGATCAGGGGAGCATTTTCACTGACTGATTTTGGTGCATAGCTGGCATAGGATAACGTGAGCGTTTCACTGTGCTTGAACTTACCATTAAGGTCAAACTGATCTACTAAGGGCATGATTCGCCCTTTTTCGGTATTCCAGACTTTTCCGGAGGAGGTCTGAACTACGGTTAGCTTGTAGTCGATCCATACATTTCCTTTGGATCGAAAATATTGAATTGGCGATCCGATAGCCTGAACAGGACTCACAGCAAGTACGAGTGTCACGAATTCCCCGGTCTCAGTTCGGTTGCCTTTCGCATCAGATAGGTAGGAATAAACGACCGACCGCTGTCCCGAGGCAGTTGTGGGTGAAATTTCTCCATCGCTGGATGAGCGGGAAGCATAAACCACAAACTCTGTTGGGTTGGTCTCCGTGACCGTTTCTCCAAGACTAAGAATGACCTTATTCACAGCAGGCCCCCAGTCAAACCCTTCAATTACAAGCGTATAATCTCCCGCTGAAAGTGGTGTTTTTTCCTCATGTAAACGATCCGGGAATGTTTTTGCATTTGCCGGAAATGAAGAAAACAGAAGGAGGGATAAAAACAGGCAATAGTACTTTTTCATAGGTTTGATTTTTTGGGTTTTTGACGAAATATAACTTTTGAAAAGTTAATCAATCGAACGCATTTTGATAGACAAATTATTTGAATGGATTTAAAAACAGGCTAAAGCCAAAAATTAGTCAAGAAGCGTTCACTTTATTAAGGGAAGTATAGTTAAGGGTCCCTCTGTGATCAAAATGGAAATACAAGCAGTGCATGCTGACTTACTGTATTAAAATCCCGCCACACCCGGTTCATTTCTGTGTGGGTTTTGGCAGCTTCCAGTCCTGCAAAAGGATACAGCTTGCCGGAAATTTCCCTGCAGGTTTGGGTGAGTTTCCTGCTGGTTCGGCTTACTTTTCTGAGCGTGGACTTCGAAATAGCATCCGATTTCAGCACTTCCTTCCAGGCGATATCCACCAGTTCGTAAAACTCCTTTTTCAGGGTTCTCAGCCTCTTGCTTTGCTTTTCTGATACTTTCTCAAAGTATCGCAGGTGTTTTTTTCCAAACTTCCGGTACTCATGTCGCTTCCAAAAAGATTCATTGATCATTTCCACCAAATGTTCTGTTATGCCCAGAATATTTACGGTCAAAGTAAGCTCGGCAAACTGCAAAAATGGAAAGCGGTAGATGGGTTCCGGGAGGGAAACTTTTTCAGGCAAAATTTCAAATGACCGATTTTGCGGAATTACCAAGTTTTCGGTTTTAAATGCATGACTTCCTGTCGCAACCATCCCCATATAGCTCCAGCCATCGAGTATTTCCACTTCATCCTTCTTGAGTATAAAGGCCTTGATTACCGGATTTCCCTTTTTGTCAAAAACGGGTTTACCATTTTCCAGGAGCTCACAATTTGCTGTAAAATGAGTTGCATGCAAGGCTCCCGAGGCGTAAGTCCAGGAACCTGAAACTATGTAGCTGCCTTCATTTAAGTCGGCCTTACCCCCAACAAAACCACTACCCGCCAGGCAAGCCTTTGGGTCTGAGAAAATATCCTGACTGAGTTTTGGATCCAAAAATCCCACAAACCATCCGGCTCCTGCACAGAGTGTGACAGTCCATCCCAGGCTTCCATCGAGTCTCGCCAGCTTTTCTTCCAGTTTCAAAGCTTGGGGTAGATTCAATTCTAAACCGTCTAAATCTTGGGGGACGAAAAGTTTGAACCATTTTTCCTGAACGATTACCTCTAACCATTCCTGGGGAAGTCTACCGATTTGCTCAGCTTGGGCCGATAATTCGCTTGAAAAAACAGAGAAAATTGTCATTTGATTTTAAACAGTTTTTTTGGAGAAAAGTATTGAATTTTGAACTGGCAGGATCATTGGATACTGCCTTTTTTAAGTTCATTCACTGCATAATCCACTGCCCTGGCAGTCAAGGCCATGTAGGTGATGGATGGATTTTGAGTACCGGTAGAGGTCATACAAGCTCCATCAGTCACGAAGACATTTGGGACTAAATGCATCTGATTAAATCCGTTCAATAAAGATGTCTTTGGATCTCGGCCCATTCTGACTCCCCCCATTTCGTGAATATCCAACCCGGGGGCTTGCCCGCTGTCTGATTTTCGGACATTGGTGCATCCGGCTTTGGTCAGCATTTCTTCACCCTGCTCAAGAAAATCCTGAAGGATTTTTTCATCGTTTTCATCATAGGACACATTGATTTTGAGCAAGGGAATTCCCCATTCGTCTGTTTGGTCCGGACTCAAGGTTACCTGATTGGTTTCTTTGGGAATCGTCTCTCCCTGCATCATCATATATACTGACCATGGCCCGGGCACGGAGTTGGCTTCTTTGAATTGTGCTCCAAATGGCATATCCCGAGCGCCTCCCCATCCGGATCGTCCTGCGGTATAGAAACTCATGTACCCGCGCTGAAAGTCCATCTCTTGCTTTTTCACATTTCTGAAATTGGGAAGCATCACCGCTGTTGGCCTTCTGCCGGAATAGTAGCTATCCTCAAAGCCTTCAAAGCTTGCACTCATCGAACCCCGATAATTATGAAAGGCGATATACTTACCCAAAACTCCGGAGTCATTCCCCAATCCTTCAGGAAACCGTTCCGAGGTGGAATTCAGCAAAATCAAATTTGTATTTAGCGCAGATGCATTCAGAAAAATAACCCTGGCAAAATATTCTGTGGCAGCTTTGGTCACTCGATCAATAACTCTGACACCGGTAACCTTTTGCTTTTTCTCATCCCAAATCAAGGAATGAACCACAGAATCGGGTCTAAGAGTAAAGTTTCCGGTTTTCGCAGCATGAGGTAAAGTCGAAGAGTTAGAACTGAAATAGCCTCCAAAAGGACAGCCCCGGTAACACTGATTACGTGCCATGCATTGTCCGCGGCCTTGGGCCAGATGAACGTCATTTGGTTGAGTCAAATGTGCACATCGCCCAATGATAAACTTCCGGTCTCCGTATGCATCAAGAATCCGCTTTTGAATCTCCTTCTCGACACAATTCATCTGCCATGCCGGTAAAAACTCCCCATCCGGCAAGGTGTCCAAGCCATCATAATTTCCGCTAATCCCCACAAATCGCTCCACATGACTGTACCAAGGAGCAAGGTCCTCATACCGTATCGGCCAGTCTACCGCAAATCCATCTCTGCCAGGACCCTCAAAATCGTACTTGCTCCATCTTTGTGTCTGCCGAGCCCAAATCAATGACTTACCTCCTACCTGATAGCCCCTTACCCAGTCAAAGGGTTTCTCCTGAATATAAGGGTGTTCAGAATCTTTGACAAAAAAATGGGCCGTGTCTTCCTTGTAGGCATAGCAGCGATTCACCACCGGGTTTTCAAGCTTGTCTTCTCTTGGCATCTGATTGCGGTGTGGCATGTCCCAGGGATCCGCCGTCATCGTTGGGTAATCCTTAAGGTGTTCGACTAGTCTTCCCCGTTCGAGAACAAGCGTTTTCAGACCTTTTTCACACAATTCTTTTGCGGCCCATCCACCTGAGATTCCGGAACCGACCACAATGGCGTCGTATTGATGCGTATTCATAGGAAGGAAAAATAAAAGATTCCAACCGGACTTTTTGAAAAAAAACAAAAAACTGTTTACCTAATTTTTAGAAAAAAGAAATCCCAAATCCAGGCTTTGGCCGGAGTTTGGGATTATTTAATCATTGCTAAATATAATATCTACTCGTATCTCAGTGACTCAATCGGATCGAGTCTGCTTGCTTTGAAAGCCGGAATATAACCTGCCAACAAACCTACGATTATACATATTCCGAAAGAAACGATCATCCAAAGCCAAGGAACCAAGAATCCCCCAGGTCCTATAAAGTTGGCAATGATGTTTCCAATGCCGATGCCCAAAATCATTCCGAATATCCCCCCAATCACGCAGATCACTATTGCTTCTATCAAAAATTGCTGCCGGATACGTAGTGGAGTGGCACCAAGCGCTTTTCTGATTCCTATTTCCCTCGTTCGCTCGGTGACAGAGACCAACATAATATTCATCAATCCAATAGATGCTCCCAATAAGGTAATAAAACCGATTCCAAACCCACCGATCCGGAGGTAACCGGCCACTTCCTCCAGGCTTTCTGCGACCGATTGACTTTTGGTAAGCTCAAAGGAATCTTCCTGCGCCACTCGATCCTGTCGGATTTTGCGCATGATCCCAATAGCCTGCCCCATTTCATAATCTATTTTACCCGGATCAGAGGCGACCCCGGTGATTCTATAATTAAAAGTCCCCTGAGTATCCAATCTGGAGGCGTTTTCGATTGGAATCAATATTTGTCTATCTGCTCCCTGATCCTGACCTACTCCACCTTGTTTGTCCAGTACTCCTATGACCGTATATGGCCTACCCAAAAAGGTAATTTTTTGATTAATTGGGTCTTCTCCAGAATTAAAAAGAAGTTCCTCGAGCTCTTTTCCTATAATGGCAACTGAATTCCCGTACCGTACTTCCATGTTGCTGAAGTTTCGGCCTTTTGCAAGTTTCACCGCTTTGATGGAAAGGTAATTTTCGTCCCCGCCTCGGATTCGGGTATTTGGATTGGTTTTTTTGGAGCCTCTTTTCACTTCAGCAGATCCAGTTACGACGTTAAAAACAGTCGCAATCCCTATGGAAGCATATTCTTCTTTGAATTGCTTCGCTTCTTTATAGGTGATGCTCGGGTAGGTTTTTTCGGTTTTTCCTTCCTGAACTACCCTTCCGCCGCTGAATCCTTTATTTCGGACATCAAAAGAATTGGCACCCAATCCCGCAAAACTTTCAGCTATCTGCGCTTTGATTCCGTCTATGGCGGTCAACATTCCTACCAGAGAGGAAATCCCTATGGCAATAATCGCACCGGTAAGGACAGTACGAAGCAAGTGGACTTTTACAGAGTTAAGTGCCTCGCGGACATTTTCGATCAAATTCATGGATTGTTCGTTTTTAGAACAGCTTATTCAAAAATCCTCAATAGCTTTTCCTAATTATAAGCAAATACGGCGAAATTGATGATTTGAAGAGGAAAATTTAACAATCAACTGAATTATATTGAAGTTTTCGGGACACAGGTTCGGGATGAGTTAGCTTTCAAAATACCATCCTATTAAAACAATATAAATAACTCTAATTCAGTAATTTAATTTACAAATGCTAATGCATCCGATCCCCTCTCACATCCAGATTTTTCAATACTTGTCCTTCATATTCGAGCCACTCTTTCCAGCGGGAATTTACTTTCTCCGGATCTTGATATTTTTTGGCCAGCTCAACGAATGTCACGAAGTGGCCTGCCTCTGAGATCATGAGTTCATAATAAAATTTCCGGAGCTCCTCATCCTTGATGTTTTTTGACAAAAGCTTAAACCGCTCGCAACTTCGGGCTTCGATCAATGCATTCATCAGCAACTGCTCTGTGAGCTGCTGCCATCGGTTGCCCCCTTTTTTGACAAACTCATTCAGCTTGATGACATATTCATCCTTTCGGGGAAAGCCAAATTTCATGTTTCGCTTTCGGAGTTGCTCCAGCACTCGCTCAAAATGCCCCCATTCCTCTGCCACAATTGGCGTCAAAGTATCCACTAATTCGTCCAAATCGTTGAACCTAAGAATCAGACTAATGCAGGAAGAAGCCGCTTTCTGCTCGCAGTAGGCATGATCCACTAGGATATCCTCAATTTGCATTTCGGCTATCCCTACCCAGCGCGGATCGGTTGGCAGCTTCAGATGAAGCATCTTTTGTCTGGTACTTTCCTCCCAAGTCATCTTTATATTAAGTCTAGAAGAGTTAATGAATCATCTTCTTCGGTATTCGAAATTCAACATTCACTATTCATTATTATGAATATACGGAACTTTGCCAGTAGCTTACTTCGAAGTTCAAATGAACTGGTAAATGCCAATTCTTGGACTTCTTCGGTCTTCCGTCTTCGGTCTCCCAGCCCAAAATCAAGGGTATATTCGTCTACTGACAGAATAGCGTATAATCAGATTCATTGTTTTAAAAATTTCATCATCTGAATTCTGGAAACAAAAGAGTCCCAGTGCTCGACTCATATTTCCTATCAATCAAACAAATACCAGGAAATCCCCAGATCCAAAAAGGAGCGATACCCGGTGTAATCCGGAGTCACGAAATACCCATCCTGCTGCATAAAGCCTGAATTCAGGTGATTATATTTGAATAAAACCCTCGTCCGATTAATTCTAAAATCAAGAAAAACATCCGCTACAGGATAAGCAAAGACATTAAAGCCGTCCTGGAGGTGAAATTGCTGAAAGGAAGGATTGTAGGCTTCTGCAAAATAAGACGACCGATACCTGAGGTCAATTCCCAATTGCACGTAGACATTTTCGTCAAACATCGGACTGTCAAAATAGAATCTCGTGTTGCCGAATAACCGAGGAATCCTGAAATTATCAGCCCCACCTCCGGTTACTTCTGTATAGACAACCTCTGCATCCAATTTGAACTTCTTCCCGATTTGGACCGTGGCAATTAGGCCTGGCATGAGCATAAATGCTTCTCCCGATGCTTGTGTGGCAATTCGTTCTTCATTGAAAAAAACGTAATTGTTGACTCGATTGATCGTCAGATTTGGTCTCAGACTGACCTTTTCAAAGTCCAAAATAACCCTTCCTTTGATCTGATCCACACCGATGTTATCAAAATCATTATTCCATTGGTAGTGATTCCCGAAGTAAATCTGCTGCATCGAAGTGGGCTTATACAGTGCTTTGGTATATTCCAGTTCCAGCCAGGGTGACTTGAAAAGACCATGAATTCGGAATGCGTCTGGAATCAGGTATTCGCCATCGGCGCTGATAGACCACTTTTCGGAGAGTTGACCGATCAGTTCTCCTCCGATATAGACCTCATTGAATGCTTCCCTAGTATCAGGAAAAAAGGGACTAATCATCCTCCCATTTCTAAAACGGGTAAAAGCATTGTAATAAAATCCCTTGTAAGAGCCCTTTACACCGAGTTCATTTCTCCACTCCGCAAAATCGCTTCGGTTTTGAGTAGTGTCCTGCTGATCATTCAGTCGGTCTGGGTTGAAAAAAAGAGAATCAGAAGATGTAAGATCAGTCTCGAAAACTATATTCTGATTTTTTCGATCCAAGGTATGATAAATCTGAAGGCCATTTCCCAATTTATATTCATGATACAGATGATAATCCTGTCTCAGGTCTCTTGCACGGGAATTTTGAAGCCAAACTTTGGCATCCTCGTAAGTAAAGTAAAGCGAGGTGGTGTCAACCTCAGGCGGAATGATTCCTCCAATTTCAAAAACCTCATGCCTCATCCTCGAAAAAGAACCCAACAGCCAATATTTCCCGTTTTCAGAGCGGTAATTGGTATGTAAGGAGTAGGCATTTTGCTCCACCATGTTATCATCCCGACGTATGGGATTGAGCGCTTTTCTTACCCGAAGCGTATTATAATCTATCCCGATATTCCATCGTGAGTTTACATTCCTGGCAAAAGAAATATCCAGCATATTTCTGTGACCACCTCCGAAAAAGGCCGCCATTTCCGTAAACGGGGATTTAGTGTCGTAAAACTTCCGCTTGGCAGGGTCACGGAAGTACAAATCATAGGCATGAAATCCTGAATTCAATCCAATAACCTCGGGGATTTCATAAAATACAGGCTTTGCTGCACTTCCTATGTTGCCGAGATCCTGATACTTCCAGCCTTGCTTTGCTACCGGATCATAATTGTGAAAATTGCGGAGAAGGGTATCCTGCTCATAGAGTTGAAGTCGATTGCGTTTGAGGTCTTTTTCGAAAAAATAAAGCGTGGTCTTAGGGCCGTATACTTGCCTCGTACTATCATCCAAGAGGGGCCTTCTTCCGTCCGTATCTTCCTGATCCTCTTGCTCTACCACTTCCCGAGCTGGACGGGTTGTTTGACCAAATCCGCCTGTATTCTGCTGCATTGGAATGGGCCGTTGCGCAAATAAACACTGCAGCGAAAGTAAGGTAGCAAGCCCCACAAAAATTACTAATCTTTTGATCACTGCTTTTTGAATTTTCTCCGAATGTAACTGAGCAGCATTTCTTTGTCTTCTTGATCAAATTCTGCTTCAATAGGAAGCACAAAAATCGGAATTTCCCCCAAATATCCCTGATTTGCCAAGGATTTAAGTTTGATTGCGTCTTTTTCTGTAGTGAGTAGAACGGGACTTTGGGATTTGTGTTTTTGCATCAAGTTCAAAATCCTGTGACCATCTTTCGCTCCATAGTCATGATGATCGGGAAAAGAAACTACCTCCTGTACAGCGTACTTTTGGGCACAGTATTCAAGAAAGGGTTGATCATTGGCCAATCCTGAGACCAAAATTACATTTTCACAAAAAGGTGTTTCATGGTCAATCGGATAAGGATCTCCATAGCCAATCTGTGAAAAAAACACAGGCGTACTCTTTTGGATATAGGGTTTCAATTCCAACAAACTCCCGGCTCTTTGATTTTCAGACAAATTCGTGGGGCATTTCGTCACTACCACCAAATCAGCTCGCTTTGCCCCTCCCCGGCTTTCTCTCAATCTTCCCATCGGCAAAAGAAAATCCTTGTAAAACGGGGCTTCGAAAGGCGTCAACAAACAATAAAAATCCCCTATGAGCTTTCGATGCTGAAAGGCATCATCCAACAAGACTAATTCCGTCTTGGGGGTCATTTCTGCTATTTTTTTCAGCGCGGAGACCCGATCTTCTCCCACAAAAACAGGGACTTTTTCTTTGAATTTACGGAAAATCTGAAGTGGTTCATCGCCGATTTCCAAAGGGGTACTTTGGGTATTCGCTTTCAGAAAACCTTTTGTTTTTCTACCATACCCTCTACTGAGCGTGGCGATGGTTTTATCATTGCCAAGATTTCGGATTAAAAATTCTACCATGGGAGTCTTGCCTGTACCGCCTACACTGAGATTGCCTATGATCAGGGATGGAATAGGTGATTTATAGCTCTTGAGAATCCTATGGTCAAACAGAAAATTTCTAACATCGGTGATCACCCGAAAAATCAGCGCAAAGGGGGCTAAAAGGAAGGCGTACCAAGTCATCGACAGGAATTGTTATTTTTGACCAAAGAAAAGAAAAATTATGGGATACAGGATTCAGGATGTGATTTCTTACCTGGAGCGTTTGGCTCCACCGGCCTATCAGGAAGGTTACGATAATGCGACTTTGATCTGTGGGGATCGTAAGGAGGGATTGAAAGGTGTAGTCTGCACACTCGATTGTACGGAAGCTGTGGTGGATGAAGCCATTCAGCTTGGTGCAAATCTGATTGTTGCCCACCATCCGATCGTTTTTAAAGGCCTAAAAAGCTTAACCGGAAGAAATTACGTAGAGCGAACGGTCATCAAAGCGATCAAGAACGACATTGCTATTTTTGCCATACACACTAATCTGGATCATGTAGCATTGGGCGTGAACAAACGAATCTGCGAAAGACTTGGGCTCACCCATACCAAAATTCTCCAACCCAAAAAACAGGTCCTGAGCAAATTGGATTTTTTTGTTCCAGTCGAAAAAAAAGGGGAAGTCTTAGACGCTGTATTTGCGGCTGGTGCCGGACAAATCGGTGAATACAAAGACTGTTCGTTTCAGCTCGAAGGCATGGGTACTTTCACCCCTTCGGATAATGCCAAGCCTTATTCTGGTAAGCCAGGCACACCTCAGTTTGAAAAAGAAATCAGAATTGAGGTAATCCTCCCGACCTATCTGAGCAATAAAGTGATCAGTGCTATGAAAAAAGCCCATCCCTATGAAGAGGTGGCCTATTATTTAATTTCCTTGGAAAACGAAAATCAGGAAGTCGGAGCAGGCATGATTGGCACGATGCCCAAACCGATGGATAGCGGAGAATTTTTAGATTATCTCAAAGAGAAAATGAATCTCCGGATCATCAAGCATACTACAATGATTTCCGGAAAAATCACCAAAGTGGCTGTCTGCGGCGGAGCCGGAGTTTTTCTTTTACCTGATGCCAAACGAGCCGGAGCAGACGTATTTGTCACTTCCGATGTGAAATACCACGAGTTTTTCGACGCAGAAGATCAATTGATCCTTTGCGACATCGGGCACTATGAGAGTGAAATTTTTACAAAAGAATTATTAGGGGAGCTTTTGTCACAAAATTTCCCTAATATTGCAGTCTATTTGACAAAAGTAGTTACCAATCCAACATCCTACCGATAGTACATGGAAAGTACAGTAGCACAAAAGCTAGAAGCTATCTACAACCTTCAACTTATAGATTCAAGACTAGATGCCATCATAAAAGTAAGAGGAGCCCTTCCTGAAGAAGTGCAAGATCTCGAAGATGAGATAGCAGGCTACGAAACAAGACTCGATAAATTCAAGAACGAAATTGAATCTTTCGAGGAAGAAATCAAACGTTTTAAAGAAAACATCAAAGATTCCGAAAAGCTGATCAAGAAATATCTGGAGCAGCAGATGAATGTGCGAAACAATCGTGAGTACGACGCCATCACCAAGGAATTGGAGCTCCAAGATCTTGAAATCCAGGTTTCTAAAAAGAAAATAACCGAAGCTGGTATGAAAATCGACCAGAAAAAGGCTGACTTGGACGAGCTGAATGAGCTGATGAAAGAACGCCAAAAAGATCTTGATCTTAAGAAAAACGAACTGGATACCATCGTCTCCGAAAGCGAGTCTGAAGAATCAAAACTTCAGACTGACAGAGAAAAGGCGTTGAAAAAAGTAGACGAAAGACTTGCTAAATCATACACCAAAATCAGAGCAAATGCCAAAAATGGCCTTGCTGTAGTAATGGTCAAAAGAGGCGCTTGCGGAGGTTGTTTTAACACCGTTCCCCCTCAAAGACAAGCTGATATCCGTGAAAAGAAGAAGCTGATCGTCTGTGAACATTGTGGAAGAATCCTCGCCGGAGTCGAAGACGAAATCGAAGAAGAAACTGCAAAAACAAAGCGAAGAACAGCGAAAGCTTAATTCTGATAAATTCATCAAGAATCCCCGGGGAAAACTTCTCGGGGATTTTTTTTGTGCTAAACATTCTTGCTTTGTAGGAATTATATATGCTATATTGGAAGCCATGAAAAAGTTAGTAACTCTTCTGTTTTTGATGCTTTGCTGTGATTCGGTTTTTGCAAAAGATCCAGAATCCAAAACTTTTTTGGTGCTTTTCAAAAGCAAAGAATTAAAAGAAATCAAAACGTCTATTCGGGATATCGAATCACAATTTTCTTCGTTTTATTCCACAAAATATTATGCCGGAAATTCTGAACTCGCGCTACTTATAGCTATTCCTTCCTGTGATTTTGACGAGTGCTTTTTGGGTGAATTCCTGGTAAATCTCGAGGATGGCAGAAAAGTCCAACTTCAAACCATAGCTTTTCGCCTTTTTGATTTAACCGAAAATAAAAGTCTGCATCAACAGTACATAGCAATGTACGAGGCCAATGTCGCTGCAAAGAAAAAAACCTCAAAAGCGGTTAAAGCTGACTCAAAGCCCTGAGGTGTTCCCTGTCATTAAATTTCCGCACTACAAACGATTCATCGGAAAGCTGCTCCAGTAAGTAAAGGCCTAGATTACTGTGCTCAAACTGATCCATAAATCGCAGATCATAATGTAGGATCAAGCTCAGGAAAATTCGCATAGCACGTCCGTGCATGCACACAAGAATAATTTCACCGGGACCATTCAGGATTAGTTGGATTCCCTTTTTCATGCGCTCAGCGACTTTATTGGGACTCTCTCCACCTGCGATCGAATAGTCAAGATTTCCCTGCTGCCATTGATGCAGCATATGCTGATAATATTGTCCCTCCTCGGGTGTCATGGGTGTTCCTTCATAATCTCCCCAAGAAATCTCATTGAGTTCGGGCAAGGCCCGTGTTGGAATCCCAAGGTCAATAAACTGCTGAATGGATTGCTTTGTCCTGATGAGGGCGGTGTGATAAATCTGATCAAATTTAACCTCCTTATACGAATCAAAAAATGCATCTGCCTGGGCCTTTCCAGTCGCATTTATCGGAGCATCGATTCCACTTCCCTGCACTACCCCCTGAAGATTAAAGTCAGTTTGTCCATGTCGGACGATGTAAATTTTTTTTCGATTCAAGTTTCTCTATTTTTGTTCGGAGTCCAAATAAACTTCATTTAGCCCGAATTTTAATGATTTTTCTTTCCTCACCTTCGCTAGATCAACTCAACTCAACGAGTAAAAATACGATGGTCAGCTATTTGGGCATAGAGTTCACCAAGATCGGATCGGATTACATCGAGGCAACAATGCCTGTAGATCATCGAACCAAGCAGCCCATGGGTTTGTTACACGGGGGAGCAAATGTAGTTTTGGCAGAGACGCTTGGAAGTATCGCAGCTTCCTTGACTATTGACCTCAAAAAATTCTCTTGTGTGGGTCTGGAAATCAATGCCAATCACCTCAAATCAGTCCGAGATGGGAAAGTAAGAGGTGTGGCAAAAGCCATTCATCTCGGCAGAACTACACAAGTCTGGGAAATCAAAATTTTCAATGAAGGTGATCAGCTTTGCTGCATTAGCCGGATTACAATGGCCATTTTAGAAAAAAAATGAACGTAACGGGAAGTTTAATCCTAACAACAAAATCCGAAATTCTGGACCTCCTTTTTCTGAAGGGATTCTCTTCCGGAGGTTCTTTTGCACTTTGGAGAAAACCAAAAACAAGCCACTTGGAATTTCTCATGGATCATGAGCAAAATCCCTCAAAGGTTGACTTGGCTTTTGAAGAGCTCCCGGCGGGATTTATCGTTCATCCATTTGCCGATCAGGCAGACAAAAAGGCCTTTTTTATCAAAGCAAACCAGTATTTCAGCTTTCACCTTGACCAAGATTTGGACAAGGAAGAACTACCTGAATGGCTTACAAATACAAATGAGGATGCTATTGATTCCATTAAATCTTCCATTAAAAAATTATTAATTCAAAAGTCCCCTGCTCCAGTTTGGGAAAATGGCAGTGCCGGTGAAAAAAATCATTTTACAAAATTAGTTCAGCTGGGAATCGAAGCCATTGCGGCCGGGATTGTAGAAAAAGTGGTACCTGCCAGAACCAAATCCATTGAAGTGCCTGAAAACTTTGATTTGGGAACAACCTTCCTGAATATGATCGAGGCTTACCCAAATTCTTTTGTGAATTTTTTTCATATTCCAACTATTGGTACTTGGATCGGAGCAAGTCCGGAGACTTTGATCAAAACCAAAGAAGAACAATTTCATACCATGGCTCTCGCGGGAACTCAGCCAGCGTCAGGTGAAAATCCGCTTAAATCAGCAGCTTGGACACAAAAAGAGATCGAAGAACAAGCCTTGGTCTGTCGCTATATCGTGGATTGCTTTAAGAAAATCCGCCTCAGGGAATACGAAGAGCATGGGCCAAAAACCATCATGGCAGGCAATCTTCTTCACTTGAGAACTGATTTCAAAGTGGACATGAAAGCAACCGGATTCCCACAACTTGGATCGGTGATGTTGGATTTATTACATCCTACTTCCGCGGTTTGTGGGATGCCCAGAAAAGAGGCACATGATTTTTTGCAGGCACATGAAGGCTTTGACCGCTCTTTCTTTGCGGGATTTCTAGGACCGGTAAATATTGAAGCGGAGACCACAATTTTCGTAAATCTTCGCACTGCGTCATTTGTGGGAAATAAAGCCATCTTGTATGCAGGTGCAGGTGTCACCGAAGATTCTGATCCTGACAAAGAATGGGAAGAAACCGAACTCAAATGCCAAATCATCGGTAAATTCATCCAAAATCCATCCGCTTGATTATCCAGCCTATACTTGATTTAGTGGCCATTTGTGCCAAAAAAGGAATCGAACATGCCATTCTTTCGCCTGGTTCTCGCTGCGCACCCCTAACCTTGGCCTTTGCACGGCATCCGGATATTCATTCCAGGACTATCTCTGACGAACGCTCCGCTGCATTCATAGGATTGGGGATGGCTCAACAACTGGGACAGCCTGTCGTCTTGGTCTGTACCTCAGGTTCGGCAGCACTGAATTATTACCCAGCAGTTGCAGAGGCTTTTTTCCAGCAAGTTCCCTTATTGATTTTGACAGCAGACAGACCTGCAGAGTGGATCGATCAGTGGGATGGTCAGACGATTTTCCAGCCGGAAGCCTACGGCAAACATGTCAAAAAAAGCTTCCAATTCCCTGATTCATTTGCCAACGACGAGCAAGTCTGGCATGCAGGGCGAATCGTAAATGAGGCCATAAACCTAGCCAAGCAATTTCCGGCCGGACCGGTCCACATCAATATTCCACTTCGGGAGCCATTCTATCCTTCGGAAAATGAAGCTTTCAATTACCCGGAAAACCCACGGGAATTCACGACCGTTAGCAGTCAAACTCAACTGAGCGAAGAAAGCCTAAAGCACATCAAGAATAGGCTAAATGATGTCAGTCGCATTTTAATTGTTCCAGGTCAGCAAAAACCCAACTCCCAGCTTCAATCCTTGCTGGATCAGGTTTCCAAAAACCTGAACGTTGTCATCGTCACGGATACCATTTCCAATCTGCAAAGTGAATCCACCATCAACCTTCACGACCACTGGTTGGGAGGTGAAAATTTGCATCAATCCCTCACGCCGGATTTGGTGATCAGTTTTGGAAAATCAGTCATTTCAAAGTCTCTGAAGCAGTTTCTGAGAAGGACCGGAAGTTCCCATTGGCATATCCAACCGGATGGTCAGGCCAAGGATACTTACCAACAGTTGACCCGGATACTGGCATGCTCACCCGTTCAGTTTTTGAACTGGCTCAGTCAAAATCTACCAATTCAGAATGAAAAATATTATTCCAGGTGGATGGGTCTGGAAAGAACGGTCCAAAACACCCTAGCCAAAACTTTTAATGAAGTGGATTTTGGCGAATACTCAGCCTTACACTTTCTTCTTCCAAAAATCCCGACTCAAACCAAGCTTCATCTGGCTAATAGCATGGCGGTACGCTATGTAAATTTCCTTGGAAAAAGATCACAAGAAATCATTTGCAACCGAGGCACAAGCGGAATAGATGGCTCAAATAGTACTGCCGTTGGCTGCACCTTTACCACCAAAGAACCTGTCACACTGATTACGGGAGACATGGCTTTCTTTTATGACCGAAATGCATTTTGGCACAATTACTCCATGCCAAACCTTCGAATCATCATCCTAAACAATCACGCAGGAGGAATCTTTCGATTGATTGACGGTCCCGCAAAGCAACCGGAACTGGAAGAGTTTTTCGAAACAAAACAAAAACTTTCAGCCAACCATCTGGCTGAAGAATTTGGTTTTTTCTACATCAAAGTGAAAAACCACCAAGAACTGGAAAGCGCTTTGATTGATTTCTACGAACCCTCAATTCATCCAAAAATCCTTGAAATCGAAACTTCAAGTCCAAAAAATGCAGAGATTTTGAAGCAGGTAAAGGAAAAAATCAGGCTAGCAATTCAGTAGAAAAATCAGAATCGGGAAACCTGGGCCTTCCGATTTTTTGAATAAAATAAAGAAGGTGATGAGCTTCCCGCCGGCAGAGCATTTTCATTTTTCACAAATCCATTTTCGATCCGTTCGTATTCCAGCCCGATCTCGAAGAAAGCCTTAAAGAAATAATCAGCCCGGTTGAAAAGGCCAAATAGAGGTAAGCTGGCTGGGAATGTAACTAGGGGAAATCTTAGGGGTTGAAGGATTAGAAAGTTGAAAAATTGCAATGCTTCGGCTCCGCTCAGCACTTGGATTGGAAAATTTGGCGACCCAATCTTTTAAATTAAAGGAAGTACTTTGCTCAAAGCCGGATTTCGATTTGCTGGTTTCCAAATCACCGAAAGCTCGGTAAACTGAGGAATTCCAGGAATTTCCATAAAACGGACATTCAGGTCATAGCCCTCCTTTAGCGAACTTGGAACGATGGCCACACCCAGGCCATTTTCCACCAATCTGAAAATGGTAAGTGCGTGTACTGACTTGTGACGGATTTTTGGAGAAAAACCGGAGTCACGGCAAATGCTCATGATCTGCTCATAGTAATAGTTGGAATAGTCGCTGGAGAAAAGGATAAAGGAATCATCCTTAAACTGCGACACGGATCGAAATCCCAATTCACCAATTGGGTGGTCTTCAGGAACCACAATAGAAAATGTATCACGCAAAACAGACCTCATCTCCAAATCATCTGGCACCGAGGCTAAGCGCACAAAACCCAAGTCCAATTTGTCTTTCTGGATCATCTCCACCTGAACAGCATTGCTTAATTCTTCCAAACTCGTGGTAATTAAAGGTTCCGATGTATTTAGCTTGGTAAGTAAGTCAGGTAAAACGCGATTCGAAGCCGAACCCAAAAAACCAATCCGCAACTCTCCTACTTTTCCTGAATCGATCAGTTTCAACTGATTTTTGGTGGATTCAAGGTGGTTGATTACAAAGTCAACTTCCGCTTTCAGATACGATCCAGCCACAGTCAATTCGACGTGTTTTTTATCCCGCTCAAAAAGTTGAACGCAGAGCATTTCCTCCAGCTGCTTGATCTGCCTGCTAAGCCCCGGTTGAGAAATAAAAAGTCGCTCGGCTGCCTTTCTGTAGTTTAATTCCTCGGCTACTGCCTGAAAGTAAAGTAAGTGTCTTAGCTCCATTGATGCTTAACAGTTATTGATTACTGATAAAAATAGTATCAAAAAGCATCAATCCAAAGTGGTAATTTTGATTTGTCAGACCTGGCAGGTTTTGAAAACCTGCCAGGTCTAGTGTCCACAATTTTCCAAGAATAAACTAATCCTTCAAGGTTTTTGAAAACCTCAAAGGATATCAATCCAATGAAAAACTTCCACTATGGTCAAGATCTCCTCACTTCGTCTTTGGCGCTAAAACTTGCCAGAAAAGAGATCAAGGGAATTTTCAGCCCTGAAACCAACAAAAAAGTAAACGCCTCGTCTGCCGCTGTTGCACAAATTGCCAAAGGAGAAAAGGCGGTGTATGGAATAAACACAGGTTTTGGGCCACTTTGCACGACACGGATTTCAGCAGATGATACCACTATTTTGCAGGAGAATTTGCTAAAAAGCCATGCAGTAGGAGTTGGCGATTACATCCCCGAAGAAATCTCCCGTTTGATGCTAGTGCTGAAAATCCATGCATTGGCCCAGGGTTTTTCAGGAATCCGGCTTGAAACCCTCGAAAGAATTCTTTGGATGCTGGAAAATGAGGTAATTCCTGTAGTCCCCGAACAGGGCTCAGTCGGGGCATCAGGCGATTTGGCGCCACTATCCCATCTTTTTTTACCTTTAATCGGTTTGGGAAAAGTTCATTTTAAAGGGGAGATAATAACTTGCAAAAAAGCACTTGAACATTTTTCAAAAGAGCCATTATCTCTAGGTCCAAAAGAGGGTCTTGCACTAATAAACGGAACTCAATTTATGGCAGCTTTTGGAGTGAAAATCGTCGATCGCCTGCACAATCTCCTCACCCATGCAACTATTACCGGGGCGATGATGATCGAAGGATTGATGGGTTCGATCAGGCCATTTACCGCTCAACTGCATCAATTACGCCCTTTTGCAGGAAATCAACATGTCGCACAAAGCATCCTCAATCTCCTTCACGAATCAGAAATTGTAAATTCGCATCTGAATTGTGCCAGAGTTCAGGATCCTTATTCGCTTCGCTGCATGCCCCAAGTACATGGTGCCAGTTGGAACGCCTGGCTACATCTGAAGGATAGCATTGAAACTGAAATCAATTCGGTCACTGACAATCCCGTAGTTTTTGATGCAGAAAATACGATTTCAGGTGGGAATTTTCACGGACAACCCATTGCCCTTCCGTTGGACTATGCCTGCCTTGCCGCATCAGAAATCGGGAATATTTCTGACCGGAGAATCTATTTGTCAATCGAAGGAGACACCCCTGGAGTACCTAAACTTCTGCTTGAGGAAACGGGACTTAATTCTGGCTTGATGATTCCACAGTACACCACAGCGGCCTTGGCTTCGGAGAATAAAGGCCTTTGTTTTCCGGCTTCGGCGGATTCCATTCCAACTTCACTTGGTCAAGAAGATCATGTCAGTATGGGAAGTATTGGCGCAAGAAAAGCACTCAGTGTCATCGGAAACGTGGAAAAAATCTTGGGTATTGAGCTTTTCTATGCAGCTCAGGCTATGGACTATCATGCTCCGCTGAAATCAGGGAAGATCATGACCGCAATCTACGAGCGGGTCAGAGAATCGATAAATCCTGTCGTATCTGATCGGATTTTATACGAAGACATGGAGACGGCTATTGACTTGGTGAAAAGTGGAGAGCTGATCGAATTGGCAAAAATGGTGGCTAAATCTGAAGGGTTGGCTTTTGATACCGAGTGGAGTGAATTATTCAGTTACTAAAAACATCTCCAGCTGATCATCGCGGAAAAATTCGCTGATCTGCGATGATCCTCGAAAATAAATCAGCGTGAATCTGCGGGAAAAATCACCCATGAAAAATCTAAAACTAATCGGCCCGATCACCCAAGTCCTCACCATGGTAAGGCTTCCTCTAAAAGGAGCTTTAAAAGACGAACAACTGGAGATCATCCAAAATGCCGGTATCCTGCTTGAAGGTGATCGATTTCTTCAAGTTGATTGTTGGCAAAAGCTAAAAAATGAGTTTCCAAAAGCTGAGATTTTTGAACTTGAGAAAGATTACATTGCTCTTCCGGGACTCATCGATTGCCATACCCATATCTGCTTTGGAGGTAGTAGGGCCAAGGATTTTGCGATGCGGAATGCTGGAAAAACCTATCTCGAAATCGCAGATTCCGGTGGTGGAATTTGGGACACAGTCAGCCAAACTCGAAAACTCAGTATAGAAGCCTTGGCGAAATCAACCGCTAAAAACGCAGATCGACACCTTTCCGAAGGAGTGACTACGATCGAAGTAAAGAGTGGATATGGACTTTCTGTGGAGGAAGAGCTTAAAATGCTTCGAGCCATTCAACTAGCCAATCAAAACTCAGCCGCAGATTTGATCCCGACTTGTTTTGCGGCCCACATGAAACCAAGAGACTTCGATGGTACAATTCCTGAATATCTTAATTACATTTCCAATGAACTTTTTCCCATTCTCCAAACCGAAAAGCTAAGCAATCGCATCGATGCTTTTGTAGAAAAAAGTGCTTTTTCGCCAAAGGAAATCAATCCCTATTTCCAAAAGGCAAAGAATATGGGCTTTGAACTGACAGTTCATGCTGATCAATTCACCATGGGTGGATCAGCAGTGGCTGTGAAATTCGACGCTTTGTCAGCAGATCATTTGGAAGCTTCCGGTGAAAAAGAAATAAAAGTATTAGCGCAATCCAACACCATTGCTGTGGCTTTGCCGGGAGCGAGTCTCGGACTGGGATGTGGATTTACTCCTGCACGCAAAATCCTGGATCAAGGCGGTGGATTGGCTATCGCTTCTGACTGGAATCCTGGTTCGGCGCCAATGGGCGACCTGCTTGCTCAGGCTTCAATTCTTGCAACGTTTGAAAAACTCAGTACTGCAGAGGTCTTTGCAGGAATCACCTTCCGAGCTGCAGCTGCTTTGGGATTGAATGATCGGGGGAAAATATGGCCGGGATTTCTGGCCGACTTTATCCTCTTTCCGACTTCGGACTACCGGGAGATTTTGTACCAACAAGGAAAGTTGAAGCCGGAAATGGTGTGGAAGAGTGGAGAGAGGGTTATTGAACAATTGAAAAATTGAAAGATTGGGCAAATTCCTTTGAACTCAAAAATGTAAACCAAGCATGAAATTTCAAGATCAAATCAAGCAAGGGATCCCACCTAATTTACCAGCAAAAAAGCAGCGAAATCCATTCATTTCACATGCTCCAAAGCGGAAGGATATTCTTACTACCCAAGAGAAAAAACTGGCGCTCCGCAATGCCTTGAGGTATTTCCCTCAAGAGTGGCACGCGGAATTGGCTCCTGAGTTTTTAGCTGAACTGAAAGAATTTGGGCGAATCTACATGTATCGCTTTATGCCTGACTATCCGATTTTTGCGCGAGCAATAGAATCATATCCTGCCAAATCCAAGCAAGCGGCAGCCATTATGTTGATGATCCAAAACAATCTGGATCCTGCCGTGGCTCAGCATCCCGAAGAACTAATCACCTATGGAGGAAATGGGGCTGTTTTCCAAAACTGGGGGCAATACCTGCTCACGATGAAATACCTATCAGAGATGACCGATGAACAGACCCTGCATCTTTATTCCGGTCATCCGATGGGACTTTTCCCTTCTTCCAAAGAAGCTCCGCGGGTAGTCTTGACCAATGGCATGATGATTCCCAACTACTCCAAACCGGACGATTGGGAAAAATTCAATGCACTTGGGGTAACCCAATATGGCCAAATGACTGCCGGTTCATTCATGTACATCGGCCCTCAGGGAATCGTCCATGGCACCACGATTACCGTAATGAATGCCTTTCGGAAAAAACTAAAGGCCGGAGAAAGCCCAAAAGGAAAAGTTTTCCTTACCGCAGGTTTGGGTGGAATGTCTGGAGCTCAGCCCAAAGCCGGGAACATCGCAGGCTGTGTGACAGTCTGTGCGGAAGTCAATCCAGCGGCAGCCAGAAAAAGACATGAACAAGGTTGGGTAGACGAACTCATCGAAGACTTGGGTGAACTGGTTATTCGAGTGAAAAAAGCCAAAACAAATGAAGAAGTTGTTTCGCTAGCTTTCATAGGAAATATCGTGGATGTCTGGGAGCGTTTTGATGCAGAAAACATCCTGGTAGAGCTCGGATCTGATCAGACTTCGCTACACAATCCGTGGGCAGGAGGCTACTATCCGGTTGGGCTTTCTTTCGAAGAATCCAATCAGTTGATGGCAGAAAATCCGGAAGCTTTCAAAGTCAAAGTTCAGGAATCCCTCCGACGCCAAGCTACCGCAATCAATAGACACACTGCGAAGGGAACTTACTTTTTCGATTATGGTAATGCTTTTTTGCTGGAAGCTTCCCGTGCAGGTGCGGAAGTAATGGCAGAAAACGGGATCGATTTCCAGTATCCAAGCTATGTGCAGGATATTTTGGGGCCAATGTGTTTTGACTATGGTTTTGGACCCTTCCGCTGGGTTTGCACCTCGGGAAAGGCGGAAGATCTGAAAAAGACCGATCAGATTGCTGGGGCAGTTTTGAAAGAACTCATGAAAACTGCCCCTGACTCCATATCCCAACAAATGCAGGATAATATCGCTTGGATCGAAGAGGTGGAAAAGAACAACTTGGTCGTCGGCTCGCAAGCGCGCATCCTCTACGCCGATGCGGAAGGCAGAGCTAAAATCGCCCAAGCTTTCAATCAAGCAATCCAATCTGGCGAAATATCCGCCCCGATCGTTTTGGGTAGAGACCATCACGATGTCAGCGGCACGGATTCCCCCTATCGGGAAACGAGCAATATCTACGATGGAAGCCGGTTCACAGCTGATATGGCGATTCAAAATGTCATCGGGGATAGTTTCCGAGGAGCGACTTGGGTATCGATCCACAATGGTGGCGGTGTAGGCTGGGGCGAAGTGATCAACGGGGGTTTTGGTTTGGTTTTGGACGGAAGCAGGGAAGCCGAAAGACGACTAAAGTCCATGCTTTTCTATGATGTCAACAACGGAATTGCCCGGAGAGCTTGGGCAAGAAATTCCGGTTCGATGGAAGCTATCCAGCGGGAAATGGACAGAAGTCCGGGTTTGAAAGTCACCGTTCCGAATTTGGTGGATGATGAGGTTTTAGAAGACCTATTATGAAAGTAACTTTTCTAAAGTTTCTATTTGGAAAAGTATTGCTTCTCAATCCTCGGAAAAAACATCCTCAAGTTCCAATTCAAATCCGGGAAGCACAGTGGACGTTACTTTTTGACCAGAAGTAAAAAGTCGGGAAGGTTGATAGATTCCATTCACTAAAACATTGATTTGAAGGGTATTTTCTGCAGGATGGATTATCCAGTACTCCCTTACTCCAAATTCCTGATACAGGTCAAATTTGTTTTGAAGTTCAACTTTACTGTTTCTTGGAGAAAGAATTTCCACAATCAAATCCGGTGCACCAAAACAACCTCTTTCGTCTAATTTACTTGAAT
This sequence comes from Algoriphagus boritolerans DSM 17298 = JCM 18970, assembly GCF_900108085.1. Taxonomy (GTDB): domain Bacteria; phylum Bacteroidota; class Bacteroidia; order Cytophagales; family Cyclobacteriaceae; genus Algoriphagus; species Algoriphagus boritolerans. The sequence goes on along the minus strand of NZ_FNVR01000011.1, from coordinate 38,557 downwards.
CACAAATCACCGAGATATCAGGCTGAACGACTGAATCAATTTTCCTGAAATCAGGATCCTTTGAAAAACGGACATCAAAAGGTGCAGAATAAACTTTACAGGACTTTTTCTCAAGATGATTCCACAACCTTGAGGACAGTTTAATTGATACCTCTTGATGCTTTCTACTTGGGGCCGCAGCTTTTGCAAAAATTTTACCTTTGATCAATTCTACAATTTCCTCAAAATCCCAGTTGAGGTAATCCGCATAGGTATAGCCTGCAAAGGAATCATTTGGCTCCTGAAAGGTATCCAAATCAATATTATCTTTTTGGGGAATTCGATAGGGTTTCATTATCCAATCCTTGTGACAATAAAATTAACAAACAACTTTCCTTAAGTTAGTGTAAAATAAAAATTCCTCAAATCGAATACCCATGAATCTCCATCAAAACCCCTCTCCTTTCAATTGGTCCGGCAGAAAATCAGATCAGGTGGAATATTGGCATCAGGCCATCCAACCTGTAGTCAACTTGAAAATCAAAGATGATTCGACTAAGAAAGTTGGCATTTTGGGGTATTCCAGTGAAGAAGGAGTCATCCGCAATCAAGGACGGACAGGCACCATCGAAGGTCCTGCTGTAATCCGGAAAATGCTGGGATCGGTAGCACTTCATTTACCGGAAAACCTGCCTCTTTACGATTATGGAGATGTATTCACGCTGGATCAGGATATGGAGTCCTCCCACGAACTGATCTCAAAAACATCTTATGAACTACTGAAAACAAATCACTTCCCAGTTATTTTAGGAGGAGGACACGATCTAGCCTATGCACATGGAAAGGGAGTTTTGAAGCATGTAAAAGAAAGAGGCGAAAAGCTGGGTATCATTAATCTTGACGCTCATTTTGATCTACGCCCACCTATTAAAGGAAAAGGCCATTCCGGCTCACCTTTTTACCAATTGGCGGAAGAAAACCCTGCTCATTTCCACTACCTCGCACTTGGAATCCAACGTGCCGCCAACCCAAAATCACTGTTTGATACAGCTGAAAAACTCAAGGCTCGATACATCGTCATGGAGGAATTCCGTCTGCACAATTGGGAGTACATCGAAGAGCAGATCATTTGGTTTATCGATTCAGTCAACAAAATCTACCTCAGCATTGATTTGGATGGGTTTTCATCAGCTTTTGCACCGGGAGTTTCCGCGCCATCCCCGATGGGCTTCAATCCCCAGATTGCGTTCAAGGTTTTTGAATTGATCGTGAAAAGCAAAAAATTGGTCAGTTTGGACGTGGTCGAGCTCAATCCGCAGTTTGATCAGGACAATGCAACAGCAAGACTCGCAGCTAGATCTATAGAGTATATCGTAAGGAAAGCCTTTTCTTAAGAAAAAGATTTAGTTGGTTTTGCTGCTTCTCCTGAAGCAGCATTTATCTGGTCCTGCTTCTGGAGAAGCAGGACAACCACTGGAAAAAATAAAGACAAAAAAGAGGCTGAATTTGATAAACTCAGCCTCTTTTTTTTTAATTGAATCAATCAGGGTATCCACTTAATATTCTTGAAATTCGGCTTCCTCTTTTCTAAGAATGCATTTCTTCCTTCAATTGCTTCTTCGGTTCCATAAGCCAAGCGGGTAGCTTCACCTGCAAAAACCTGCTGTCCCACCATGCCGTCATCGGTCAGGTTCATGGCGAATTTCAGCATTTTGATCGAGGTAGGTGACTTTGCCAAAATCTCCTGTGCCCATTCATAGGCAGTAGCTTCAAGTTCGGCATGCGGAATCACAGCATTCACCATTCCCATGTCAAAAGCTTCCTGCGCGGAGTAATTTCTGCCCAAAAAGAAGATTTCTCGCGCTTTCTTTTGCCCCACCATTTTGGCCAAATATGCCGAACCATACCCTCCATCAAAGCTCGTTACATCTGCATCTGTTTGTTTAAAAATCGCGTGCTCCTTGCTCGCCAAAGTCAAGTCACAGACCACATGCAGGCTGTGTCCTCCTCCTACCGCCCAACCGGGAACGACTGCAATCACCACTTTTGGCATAAATCGTATCAATCGCTGCACTTCCAAAATATTCAAGCGGTGATAGCCATCCTCACCAACATAGCCTTGTTTTCCTCTGGCCTTTTGATCTCCTCCTGAGCAAAAAGCCCATCTGCCGTCTTTTGGCGAAGGTCCTTCCCCACTCAAAAGCACCACTCCAATCGAAGTATCCTCCTGCGCATCATAAAAAGCATCGTAGAGTTCTGCTGTAGTTTTTGGCCGAAAAGCATTTCTGACTTCGGGTCGATTAAAGGCAATCCGGGCGACTCCATTACATTTTTTGTAGGTAATATCTTCGTATTCCTTAGCAGTAATCCACTCCATGGTGCTCATTTGGTTTAAATTTCGATTTTTGTGCAAGATAACAGCCTTCCCTGAAAATTGTTAATTCCAAAAGACAAGTCATTGAAAGCCAAAAATCAAATCCATTTTCATGTTCCAGCTTCATTATAGGAATCAGATTTTTCAGTCAAAAGAGGATTTTAAGGAAGTGGAGTCCGCACATCCAACTTTCGCCAAAGCTGCATTTTCATTTTGCGAAGCATGGCTTTCCGGTGAAAATAATTTCATCCAAAAAACCTCCGGATCGACTGGGACACCAAAATCCATTCAAATCATCCGGCATCAGATGCTTGAAAGTGCAAAAGCCACCGGAGCTTTTTTTAATACGAATTCAACAACCAAACTCCTCTGTTGCCTGAATCCTGAATACATCGCAGGCAAAATGATGCTGGTCCGAGCGATGGTTTGGGACTGCCCGATTTGGCTCATTGAACCAAAGTCAAATCCATTTTCAGACTTAGATAACGATATTTCACCTGATTTTGTGGCCATGGTTCCACTTCAGGTGGAGACGTGTCTCGGAGATCCGAAAGCCTTGATTAAACTAAAAAAAATATCCCACCTGATCATCGGTGGCGCGCCACTATCACAAAGCCTCAAAAGCCAACTTATTGAAAATAAAATTTCAGCCTGGCAAACCTACGGGATGACCGAAACGGTCTCTCACATTGCGCTGGCGAAAATTGACAAAGGGGAATTGGAATATCAAACCCTTCCAAATGTTGAAATCGGGCAGGACAGCCGAGGAACGATCTGGATCAAATCGCCAATGAGTGGACCAGAGCAGATTCAGACCAATGATTTGGTGGAATTAACTTCCGAAACATCCTTTAAGTGGCAGGGACGAGTGGATTTTGTGATTAATTCCGGTGGGGTAAAATTTCACCCAGAGCTTCTCGAGAAGCAGTCAGAAGTAATTATTGACGCATTTTTTCCGGGATGTCGCTATTTCTTTTTTGGTGAAAAAGATGAAAAATTAGGACAAAAGTTGGTTTTGCTTATTGAAAAATCAAAGCCAGACGAAGAATTGGCGGAGCTTTTGCAATCAAAATTGGAAATAGCGCTGGGAAAATATCAGACTCCAAAAGCAATCTATTTTCTTCCCACTTTTATTGAAACGGAAAATGGGAAAATCAATCGGGAAAAGACTTACCAACTAATATGAATTCGTTCGTTTTAAGTATCACTTACCTTATCTTGTTTTTCAGCGCTCAACAGAACACGAGTGTACTTGATTTACAAATTTCCGGAGCGAAATCAGATAAAGGAGTCGTCAGAATTCTGGTCTTCGATTCTGAAAATGGCTATCCGGATCAGCTTGAACTTGCTGTTAAATCACTCACCATCCCAATAGTGAAACAGAAATGTACAGTTAAAATTAACGATCTAAAACCCGGAAACTATGCAATTTCAGTAATTCATGATGAGGATAGTAATGGAGCATTGAACACCAATCCTTTTGGCTACCCCTTAGAGAAATATGGATTTTCAAACAATGCAAAGGCATACTTCAGTGCGCCCCCATTTTCAAAAGCGGCCTTTGAACTTAAAAGTGAAGTGAAGACAATTCAAATTCAGCTCCGTTAATCGATGTCTTTTAGCCAACCTGTAATACTGATTCGCTCTTTTTTGGTAGGCAGGACTTCATGAGGAATCTCACCACTGAGAAATACCACCAATCGCCCACCAATCGGAAGCACATCTTCTATCAGTTCAGTTCCGTCTTCCTGAGGGAAATACATTCGAAGTGCTCCTTCATCATCCGAAGACCAGGATTCATTCAGGTACAAAATCACCGTCACCACACGATGTGGGACAGCATGGAACTGATCCAAGTGGCGCTTGTAAAATGACCCAACCGGATACCTGGCAAAATGTCCTTCAAAGGATCGCAACCCCAAAAAGCAGCGCTGATTGAGCACTTTTCGGATTTCTTCCACTTTTTCCCAATAGGTTTTTTGCAAAGGAGATAAGTCATCAGAATCCATCCAATGCACTTCATCACTTCGGATTTCGGTTCGGACTTGCTTTTGCCCTCCTTTTCCTACTGCCGCGTGGCGGAATTTCCCCTGCCTGACCAATTCAATTTGTTCGGCGAGCAATTCACCACGAAACTCCTCATCGATGAAATCATCAATAATAACATAAGATTTTTGATAAATCTCAGATGAAATATGGTCTAACAGGTTCTCCATGAAAATTTGATTGGGCTGCAAAATAACCACTTAATTGCCCGAAAAACCATACTTTTGCGCAAAGCTTACACCATGACCTCCATAAAAAACAGCATCACCGGCTTAGTTTTAGAATACGATTCCGGCATAATACCGCCACCCTATAGTCACGTTTTTCGATTGGCATTGGACTGGTCCAAAGGAGACTTGAGTACTGCACTGGACCTACACTACACCGAACGCGAAGAGCTGAGCGAGGAGGAGATTTTTGATGAGGGGTTTACTCCCGATGACGACTACAGGTACAAAGGACAATTGAATTCTGTCTGGATCAAGCCGCTACAGCAGCTTTTTGATAAAACCCGTTGGACCAGCAAAGACATCGAAGATGGGGGAATAACCGTAACGGCAATCGAAAAAGGTAAAGATGAAGGCGTGAAAATTCCTTCCAACCAGGAAGAATGGCAACTGATGGCCCAAGACTTGATCCAGGCGATCTATGAAACTGCCAAAAAAGAGGCACCCCTAAAAATCGATTACCGGCAAGTCGAAGGAGATCAGCTTACAGATTGCAGCCTAACCGTTCATTTTTCGGTTCGGGAAGTTGTATTTGAAAAAAATGGAACCTCTCGTGTGGTCAATTGGGACTTTGCGATTCAATTGATGAAGATTGTTTTCACCCCTGACTATCATTATGAACTGGCCAAGGAAGAAGCCGGAACCAAACGTGGCGCATACATAAATTGCGGAGATGGCTATTGGCACGAACTGGGAAAAGGAGTAGTAAATATTGATCCCGGTTTTGATGCAGTTAAAAAAATAAGAATTGGATTTACTGATTTAATCCAAGGAGAATAACCAGCCTGATTTGCTTTTAATTACCTGATTTATTTACCTTTATAAAGGTATTAACCAGGAATTTTTATGTCAAACGGGAAAATTTTTATCAGCTACAGGCGGGAAGATACCTCCGGTGAATCTGGGAGGCTCAAGGACAAACTGGAGCAAGTATTCGGTCAGGAAAATATTTTTTATGATGTTGAGACCTTGGAGGCCGGATTGAATTTTGATCTGTCCATTGCCAAAGCTTTAAATGAAAGCAAGGTGCTGCTTGCAATGATTGGCCCTCACTGGCTGAAAGCTACTGATTCTAACGGCACCATGCGTATCCAAAAGCCAAATGACTGGGTTAGAAAAGAAATTTCGGAGGCACTAAAGAGAAACTTGCGAGTAATCCCCATTCTCGTAAATGGTGCAGAAATGCCAGATCCGGAAGTACTCCCTGATGATTTGAAAGAACTATCGCTCAAACATGCCCAAGAATTGACCAGCTCAAGGTGGAATTATGATGTGGGAGAATTGACCAAAGTGCTAGAAAAATTAATTCCCAAAATACCAGTGCCTAAGTCTGATCCTATATCAAATCCGAGAACTTTTATTCCACCTCTTTCTAAACCCAAAGGTTGGTGGGCTAAAAACTACTTGTGGGCTTTAGGAGGATTGGTGTTTTTTTTAATCTTGTTGATAATGTGTGTACCGGAGGAAGAAGTCATCTATCCCGATCCCGATAATATCACCATCGATGATTCAAAAGAAGAAGCCCAAGTGGATATAAGAACACAAAATCCAGAAGGAAATGAGATTTACAACAGCCTCCAATTGGAAAACCAGGAGCCAGCACCTCCTCAGCCTTCTACGGATTCACAGGACGCTTACGACGTATCGGGTTACTGGCTTTTAAAGGATCTACAAGGCAATCAATCGACTTTAGCATTTTCCCAAAACGGATCTGAATTTACGTTTTATGAATACAATATCCTCAATATTCAGATTGGAAATGGCTCAGGCAGGATTGAAGGCAATCAGTTATACGCTGAATACTACAATACACTCCTTGAGATAGGCGGTCGGATTGAGCTGAATACCAGCAACTCCGGCCAAAGCTGGTCTGGACTAGTGATTTTTCCATCAGCAGGTACTTCTTCTGAGATTACACTTTCAAGAAACTAGCCTCTTATTTTCCTCAGATCCGCATGGATGTCCCGGATCATTTCTCCCAAGTCGTCGAGCGTTAGCGGTTTCTTTTTGTCTCCGGGATTTGGGAAATCAGTACTGATAAACGCCTTGGCCTCCCAAATTTCGAGAACGTCCTCTCCTCTGATTTCATAGGGTTTGTAATGTTCATTATCTGAAACAAGAAATAACTTTCCATTTTCTTCCAAGTAGTTAAAGACACGCTTGTAAACTACCCCTTCGCTTTGTGTGACAAGCACATACGTCTTCCCGCTTTTAATTTGCTTCAGTTGATCCACATACCCACCAATGACTATCGTACCTGGAATCAGTGGGAGCATCGAATCGCCCGAAAGCTCAAATGCACGATAAGTAGCCTGTCGGGAAAGATTGGGCAAATGAAATTGGGGCAGCGTTTCCATGTATTCCGGATCTGCAAAGCCGTTCAGGTAGCCAGCTGAGGCCTTTTGACCTACAAGCGTAATATTCTCTTGATCATTTTCATCCGCTGCTATGGTCAATATATTGATTCCGCGTTGTTGCACGGCTTTCCTCCCCAGCCTTTCGATGTCATGCTCGAGCAGTTCTTCTACACCAACTTCCAAAATCTCACCTAACTTCTGAAGCGTGGTCAATTTGGGTTCGGATCTGCCGTCTTCATAGGCTGAGATCATCGTACGCTGGACATCCAACTGATCTGCCAGATCCTGTTGGGTGATGTTCTTTTGCTTTCGCAAAAACCGAAGATTCGAGGCCAGGTAACTCATGCTGAAAACAGGTAAAAATTAGGATCATCCGATACCGGAGACAATGGAAAAAATGGATTCACATTCTTTTCATCCATTCTTCTTCTTTCAAGACGGCTTTTAATCTCTTCAATGATATCACCAACCGGCTTGGGTTCTGTTACCAGCAGATAGCCATATTGAGGTCTTTGTTCATCCTCGACAAAAAACTTAACCTGACAATTTCCCGATGCAAGGGTTTTTGAAGTGACGCTGATTTTATCTTTTGTTTCCATAACTGATTCTCTTTACGAATGCTAAGTTACAAATGTTGTTTTTATAAACACACAAATGATGTAAAAACAAACATTTTCATGTGACAATAGTTGTCAGGGTTTATATTTCCAGAATATCCATTTAATTTTTAGAATACTACATGACAGCTTTTAGTCCTTTTTACTTGAGAGGTTACTGTTCATTTGACTAATCTACCGTTCAGCCAATTCTTTCATTAAAAATAAAACTCGGGACTATTTCTTTGTATATTCAAAAAGACCAACTGAAATATTTATAACCTACCATTATCCCAAACCAATTAATCCAAATGAAATATTTATTCTTTTTAATTTTTACCTTAAGTTCTTTCACCGTCAGTTACGCTCAATCTTACAGCGTCAAGGGTAGAGTATTTGAATATGGAAAACAAAACCCTGTACCTTACGCCAATATTCTGTTACTTTCTGTGTCGGATTCAGCACAAGTCTATGGGACAATCTCTGAAATGGATGGAGAATTTGAAATGAATAATGTAAGACAGGGAACTTACCTGTTTAAAATCCAATATTTAGGATTCAAGAATTATTTCAAAACGATCGAAGTCAATTCCAATTACGATTTTGGTTCACTCAGTATTCAGGAAGAAGCTACCGCCCTCCAAGAAGTAGTGGTGTCGACAAGAAGATCCACCGGAACTCAAAAGAATGACACCACGATGTACAATGCGGATGCTTTCAAAACGATGAAAGACGCGAGTGCTCAGGTGTTGATAGAAAAACTACCCGGAGTTGTCTCAGAAGGTGGGGCACTTCAGGCTCAGGGTGAAAACATCGGTCAGATTTTGGTAGATGGAAAACCGTTCTTCGGAACGGATGTCCAGGCAGCTCTTCAAAACTTACCTGCAGAGGTCATTCAAAGTATTGAAATTTTTGATCAACTGAGTGAAAAAGCTCAATTGAGTGGATTTGATGATGGCGAACGGATCAAAACCATCAATATCATCACCAAGGCAAACAGAAGAAAAGGACAATTTGGAAAAACGACCGCCGGAATAGGCACAGATGACCGTTACCTTATCGGTGCGAGTATCAATGCCTTTGATGAAGACCAGCGGATCACCTTTACCGGTCTGTCCAATAATGTGAACATGCTGAATTATACCAGTGATGCCAACACCCAAGCGGATGGAAGACCTCAAGAAGGCATAGTAACCACTAATATTCTCGGACTCAATTACTCTGATATTTGGGGTGAAAAATTTAAAATTACCGGAAGCTATAATTTTTCCAAGCGAGAGAATCTAGGAATCACCAACAAGTTTAGGGATTTCGTCACAACCAGTGAATCAAACCAACAATACTCAGAAACTGAAAGAGACGTCCGGATTAACAATGAACATAGTGCCTTCCTACGACTAGAATATAACCCCACCGATAAAACAAGAATTCTCTATATACCCCGTTTCTCATCCGAGTCATCAACTGAAAACTCATCATTTCTTGGCGAAACCACAGATGGAACTAACCTAATCAATCAGGTGGACAACTTGAAAACAGGGCTTTACCAAGAGTATGATTTTTTCAACCGATTGATCATCGGGCAAAAGTTTAACAAGGCAGGCAGAAGTCTTACCTTTAGTGGCTTGCTCCATGATGGCTGGGACAATGATGAATCTGACAGAAAGGCCAGAAACGTCTATTTTGAAGGAGCTAATCAACGTGTTGAAAATATCGATCAAAGAACCACCCGATCACGTCAAGGCACGCGCTGGGAAGCGGGTCTTTCGTTTACCGAAGCATTGGGAAAAAACGGAATGCTGGAAGCTGAATATGAAATCGGAAATCGGGGAAACAATTCAGAACAACTTGTTTTTAATGTAGAAGGGGGAGACTTTGAAGGCGGTACCATGCTACTGGACACCGCGCTAAGCAATTCCTTTCAAAGCGACTATCTCACTCAAGAATTTGAGCTAGGCTATCAGTACAGCAATGAAAAAGTAAGATTGCAAACTGAAATTGAGTATCAGGATGCCAAATTGGACAACAACCAGGAATTTCCACAGCAATTTAATCTGAAAAGAAGCTTTACCGCTGTCCTCCCGAGTGTCAGGTTCGAATATAAATTCACCCCGAACACTAATATTCAACTTGACTTTGACACCAGAACCAGTGAACCTCAGGTTCGTCAACTTCAGCCCGTAATAGATAACACTAACCCGCTTCAGTTGAGAACTGGTAGTCCGGATTTGGATCAGTCCTACAGCAAAGAATTCCGATTGAGATTCAGAAGTCAAAATCCCGACACCGACAAAAGCTGGTTTCTGTTTACTCGATCTCAGTTTGTAAACAACTTTATATCCAATAGTACCTTCATTGCAGAGGAACCGACAGAAATCCAGGATGGAATTATCTTGGAAAGAGGTTCTCAAATCAACAGACCGGTCAACCTGGATGGATATTTTGATATCAGATCTTGGCTAAGTTATGGAATGCCCTTGGACTTCATGAAATCCAAACTCAACCTTAACGCAGGAGCTAGCATCACCCGGAGACCCGGTCAGGTCAACGATCTGATCGGATTCAACAATTCCCAAAGAATCAATGGTGGGTTCTCGATCAACAGCAGTATCAGTGACCAGATCGATTTCAACATTTGGTCCAGATCTACCTTCAACACCGTAGAAAACACACTCAATCCAAATCTTAACGACAACTTCTTTCAACAGCGATTCCGGGTTAATTTCAACTGGATCATCTGGAAAGGAATCATCTATCGATTAGATCTCAATCATCAGATTAACTCCGGACTTAGTGAAGGATTTGACAACAACTTCTCACTTGTCAATATGAGCTTGGGTAAAAAAATCTTCAAAAATCAACGCGGAGAAGTGAGTATCATGGTCTATGATCTACTTGGCCAAAATGCCAATGTGCGCAGAAACATCACCGAGACTTTCATCGAAGACATTCAGACTAATGTCCTACAGCAGTATTTTATGGTTTCATTCACATACAATCTCAGACGATTCAGTAAAGGAATGGATGAAGACGTCTACAATGAAATGTATCAGGACCAAAATAATTAAGCCCTAGAAAGCATCTGTGGTTTTGATTAAACTTATACTCAAAGAAAATCCTGGAGAATGACAGCCGTATGTCAGTAGGTTTTTGGATTTTTTCACTTAATTGAAAAAAGAACAGAAACTGGGATTGAAATGACTTTTGTGACTTCATCCTTAGAGGGATTTATCCACTGGATCCTGATGATGGCCGATAAAATCAGAATCATTTCCCCTCCTGAAGCAAAAGATAGATTGCGGGAATTGCTTGAGGAGATTAAGAGGAATATGTGAGTTTGAAAGGATTAACAATCAATTTTTTTTAAATTCTAAAAAACGTCGAATCAAGTCGACAGTTTGATCTGCAATTCGTCGTTTCAATTCGACGATTTAAATACTTCAAGGATTCGAACTCAAATAAAGATTTGATTCTAGCACCCCACTGCGAAAGTCTCTACTCAATTTTTCCCACAATAAACCCTGCTAGCATTGACACTAGCCGGAGCACAAATAACTTTTAACTGATAACCCAATAACCCTTACTTCCCAAATTTCCCTTTCAACAGCGCCAGCTTATCGGCCATGGTTCCTTGAGGTTCTTCGGATTTTTGAGGTTTCGCAGCTGGTTTTCCAGAATTTTTTCCCCGTTCCGCAAAAGGATCAGCTTTCATGCTTAAGGCCACTCGCTTTCTGGCGATATCCACTTCCATGACCGTTACCTGCACTTTCTGATTGACAGTCACGACTTCGTTCGGGTCTTTGATAAAGCGGTCGGCCAAATGACTCAGGTGAACCAAACCATCCTGATGTACTCCCACATCCACAAATGCCCCAAATGCAGTAATATTCGTTACTACTCCGGGCAGCTTCATCCCAACTTTCAAATCGGACATGGAATTGACTCCCTCCTGGAAATTAAATACTTCAAAAGTCTCCCGTGGATCGCGGCCTGGCTTGGCCAATTCGGCCAAAATATCCTGAAGCGTTGGCAAACCAACTGTTTCGGACACGTAGTTTTTCAGGATAATTTTGCTCCGCAACTCCTCTGAATTGATCAGATCTTTGACCGAGGAGTTGAGATCTTTTGCCATTTTCTCCACCAAGTCGTACCGCTCCGGGTGAACGGCCGAAGAGTCGAGCGGATGCTTAGCTTTGCTGATCCTGAGAAATCCTGCTGCTTGTTCGAAGGCTTTATCCCCCAATCGCGGCACTTTTTTGAGTTGGGCTCGACTGGTAAATGGGCCGTTTTCGGTTCGGAAATCCACGATATTCTGTGCCAGTACCGGTCCCAATCCTGAGACATAGGTCAACAATTGTTTCGAGGCCGTATTGACCTCCACTCCCACTCCGTTCACCGCTGACATCACGGTATCATCCAGCGCACTTTTCAATGCATTTTGGTCGACATCGTGCTGGTATTGACCCACTCCGATGGATTTGGGCTCGATTTTGACCAATTCCGCTAAAGGATCCATCAGCCTTCGACCAATCGAAACCGCCCCGCGAACGGTCAAATCCAAATCAGGAAATTCTTCTCGTGCCACATCCGAAGCCGAATAAATCGAGGCTCCCGCTTCATTGACCATCGTTACGATCACCGTTTTGGGCAAACCAAGGCTTTTTACAAAAGTTTCCGTCTCACGACTTGCCGTACCGTTGCCGATGGCAATAGCCTGAATGGAGAATTTTTGAACCAAACCTTTCACTGTCATTCCAGCCTCAGCAGATCTGCGTTGAGGCTCATTGGGATAGATAGCTTCGTAATGAAGAAACTGACCTTGAGGGCCCAAGCAAACCAACTTGCAACCCGTTCGGAAACCGGGGTCTATCGCCATCACGGATTTTTCCCCCAAAGGAGATCCAAGAAGCAACTGCCGGAGATTTTCTGCAAATACCCGGATAGCTTCCTGGTCTGCTTTTTTCTTGGTCAACAGCCGTACTTCGGTTTCCATGCTCGGCTTGAGCAATCTTCTGTAGCAATCTTTGATCGCCAGTTTTACCTGATCCACAGCGGAGTTGGCGGCATTTTCCAAAATATGCCGTTCGATTACCGCTATCGCGGAAAGCTCTTCAGGGCAGGCATCCAACATCAGAAACAGCTCCTTCTCCCCTCTTCGCATCGCCAAAACCCGATGAGATGGAGCCGTTTTGATGGGTTCAGACCATTCGAAATAATCTTTGTATTTGATGGCTTTGTTTTCTTTTCCGGGAATAACACGGGAGGTAAATGTGCCCTCTTCAAGAAAAAGCTTTCTCATTTTTTCGCGAAGCGAAGCATTCTCATTGATCCACTCGGCCAGAATATCCCGGGCTCCCTGAAGTGCTTCCTCGATGGTTTTGACCTCATTTTCCTCACTCAAATAGTTCGCTGCCTCCCGATCCAAATCAAAGGATGTCTGAGTAAAAATCAGCTCAGCAAGCGGCTCAAGTCCTTTTTCACGCGCAATTGTGGCTTTGGTTCGCCGCTTAGGTTTGTAGGGTAAATAAATATCCTCCAGCTTGGACATGGTCTCAGCCGCATCGATTGATTTTTTTAGTTCTGGAGTGAGTTTGCCTTGCTCCTCAATGGATTTAAGAATCGCTTCCCTTCTTTTGTCCAATTCCCGAAGTTGCTCAATTCGGTCCCGGATCGTAGCCACCTGCACTTCATCCAAGGTACCGGTCGCTTCCTTTCGATATCGGGAAATAAAAGGAACTGTCGCCCCTCCATCCAGTAATTCAATGGTGGCTTTGACCTGTTGCGGTTTTACCTGGAGTTCGGTAGCGATTTTAATCTCGTATTGCATAGTCTTCGGTAATTCGATTCAAATTGGGGCTGCAAGATAGCCGAGCTTTTGGAGACTGAAAGCGGAAAATGTGCGTCTTATCACTAAGGAACTGATTATTTGATTGTAAAATTGCAATATTGAAAAATTGAAAGATTGGTTAGAAAGCGGGTAGGTTGGATTTGGGTCAACGGTCGACAGACGACGACGGTCCACTGCAAGACAAGGTCCAGTTTGTATGCTGTCTCCGGCTTCTTCATCATTCGATATTCAGTGGTCGATAGTTACAAATTGGAACATTGTAAAATTGAAAAATTAGTCACCAGTCAAACCTTCGAGATTCCTTAAAACCTCAACTGTTATTTGATTTATCTCAGCTACGGTAGCAGCTATATTTCTCCGCGAAGCGGAATATTTCGCTTAGCATATCTCGTTATCAAACAAGACCACAAGTGTTATTCACACGATACTTTGTACTTGGTACATTGTATTTCATACATTTAAAATGAAAAAAGAAATTAAGTCTTGGGGTCTGATTTTGGCCTTTTTCGCTTTTCTCTACTTCACAGGATTACTTCCGGTGATTCAGGGTGGACTTCAGTCGGTACTGCTCGGTACAGGTCTGATGAAACCAAAAATCGAAGTCCCAGACCTGACTAATCAAAAGTTTGACTATCGAGGTCAGTTCAAGGACTTTGAAGGGAACATTATTGACTTGCAGGACTATCGTGGAAAAACGGTCTTCATCAATCTTTGGGCTTCCTGGTGCGGGCCTTGCCGGGCTGAAATGCCACATATCGCCGAGCTTTACAAATCCGTAAAAGACACCCCTGATCTTGAGTTCCTGATGATTGGACTGGATAATGATATTGAGAAAAGCAGAGGATTTATCGAAGGAAAATCCTGGGAATTCCCAAGTGTCCACGCAAGTTTCGGTATCAACCAAAGTCTTCAAAGTGAATCCATTCCTACCACCTTGGTCGTGAATAAGGAAGGAAAAATCGTCTTTTACCAACAGGGAATGAGCAATTTCAATACACCCGAATTTCGGGAATTCCTTCTTTCGCAATAGAAAAACAGTCATTTTAAGCTTCAAATGCGCTTTTTCTTATCGTACAGGTTGGCCAGATTAATGATTTGTCGTAATCTTAATGCCCAACCCGAATAACCGATGAAAAAGCCATTAGTACTAATCCTTTGTTTAATTTTTGCAGGGCTCCAATCCTTTGCGCAGAAATCTGTGCTTTGGTATGAAAAACCAGCGGAAATCTGGGAAGATGCACTTCCAATTGGGAATGGCAGACTTGGTGCCATGGTGTTTGGAATCCCCGGCAATGAACGAATCCAACTCAATGAGGACTCGCTTTGGCCGGGAGGACCGAGAGATTGGGGACTTGCCGAAGGAACGAGGGCTGATTTGGACCGGATCCGCGAATATTTAATCGCCGGAGACCACGCCAAAGCAGATTCACTCTTGGTACTGAAATTTTCCAGAAAGGGAGTGATCCGTTCCCACCAAACCATGGGAGATTTATGGTTGGATTTCCATTGGGACGAGGTCACTGAATATAAGCGCAGTCTGGACTTGGATGAAGCGATCACGCTTACAAAATTTAAAAGTGAGGGGCATGAAGTCACTCAAGAAATCTTCGCTTCGGCTCCCGACCAGGCTATTTTGATCAAACTTCAAACTTCGCATCCCGAGGGATTCAGAGGTTTGATCCGCATGGACCGCCCAATGGATGAAGGCTTTCCTACAGCGGAAACCAAAGCCGTAAACGACAATCTACTTGAAATGAAAGGGATGGTTACCCAGCGGGGAGGTCAGATCGACTCCAAACCATTCCCGATTTTGAGCGGCGTAAAGTTTAAAGTGCTGCTCCTCGCCCAAAATCAGGATGGTGAGATCAAAGCAAGCGATGCCGGACTTCAAGTAAATGGAGCCAAAGAAATTCACCTCAAATTGGTCGCTGAGACAAGTTATTATCATTCAGATTTTGAAGAAAAAGCGAACCTAAGACTAGATCACATCGCATTCAGGAGCTGGGGGCAGCTACAGCAATCCCATGTACGGGAATACAAATCGTGGTATGACCGAATGAGCCTGACTTTGGGTCAAGAAAAAACAGAGGAAATCCCCACTGACCTGCGTATTCAAAATGTAAAAGCGGGTCAAACCGACCTTCATCTGGAGAAAATACTCTTTGACTTTGGCCGATACCTCTTAATCTCTTCTTCAAGACCCGGTACCAATCCTGCCAATCTTCAAGGCATTTGGAATCGGCATATTTCCGCTCCCTGGAACGCAGACTATCATTTGAACATCAACCTTCAGATGAACTACTGGCCGGCTGAGGTCACCAATCTCAGTGAGTTGCACATGCCTTTGTTTGACTTTACGGATGGGTTAATCGAAAACGGGAAAAAGCCAGCTTCCACCAATTTTGACATGCAGGGTGCCATACTTCCCCACACTACTGACCTTTGGAAGATTCCTTTTCTCCAGGCTGCGACAGCCTATTGGGGAAGTTGGGTAGGTGCAGGTGCTTGGCTGGGCAGGCATTATTGGGAGCATTTTCTATTCACCCAAGACCTGGATTTTTTGGAAAAGAGAGCGGTTCCTGCCATTGAGCAGGTTGTACTTTTCTATTCAGACTGGTTGATCATCGACCCTAGGGATGGTAAGTTGATCTCTGCACCTTCCACTTCTCCTGAGAATCAGTTTATCAATGAAAAAGGGCAAAAAGCCGCCTCCACCTTGGGCGCTGCCGGAGATCAGCAAATGATAGCGGACATTTTTGAAATCTACCTGAAATCAAATGAAATCCTGAGTAAACGCTCAGAACTCACAGACAAAATCCAAAGTCAACTCGGGCAGCTACGCCCTGGAATCCGATTGGGTTTGGACGGAAGGATCCTTGAATGGGATCGGGAATTTGAAGAACCTGAAAAGGGACACCGACACATGTCCCATCTCTATGCATTTCATCCCGGCGCATCCATTAACAATCGGGAAAACCCCGAATATTTTGAGGCGGTCAAAAAGACTTTGGATTTCCGATTGGCCAACGGCGGTGCAGGTACCGGTTGGTCACGGGCTTGGCTGATCAACTTTTCCGCCAGGCTATTGGACGGAGAAATGGCCTACGAGCACATCCAAAAACTCCTGAGTACTGGTCTTTACAACAATCTGTTTGATGCACATCCTCCCTTCCAGATCGATGGAAATTTCGGCTACACCGCTGGAGTAGCTGAGATGCTGCTGCAATCTCACGAAGATGGAGTGATCAGCGTTTTGCCGGCTTTGCCAAAAGCATGGCAAAGCGGTGCTGTGAAAGGCATCAAAGCTCGGGGTGGATTTACCCTTGATTTCACCTGGGAAAGAGGAGAAGTCAAAACCGTACGATTGCACTCCGCCCAAGGCAAAAAAGTGATTTTATTCGCTGACGGTTCGGAAATCGATCTGGAATTAAGAGCAGGAGAAAGTATTGAAATGGAGTTTTGAGTAAAAAAGAAAGTGCAACGAATCCTGTTTTTTACTGATAAAAATCAGCTGGAAACAAAGTTTATAACAGCTAAATATCATGGCTTTGGAGCCTCTGAAGGGGTAATTTTGAATCTTCATTGACTTGCAAACCTGCATTACGCTTATGCCTCAAACATCAGGACTTCACACCTTCCACATCCCGGTAATGGGATTGGGTTATACCGTTGACACCCCACTTAAAGTTGCCAGATTTGGTATCTCCAGCGTAGTCTCCATCATGGATGATTTCCTGCTGGAAGATATGCGGAGAATTCATTCCAAAAAGCTGGGGTTACCCTTTTCCCCAATTGCCGAAACCGAAGAAGATGCTCGTGCAAAGCGGGTTCAGGCCTACCTCAACCTTCTCAACATGGGAATCCAAAAGCAGATGGAGGATCTCAAAACTGAAAATTGGGAAAATGAGGGCACAATGGATTACTTGGTTGCCTTACTTCCCGAAGAAAGTGAAGTTTCACGATTATTTGAACAATTCAGAACTGCTGACCCTTCAGAAAAATCGGGGCTAAAGTCCAAAATCATTGGACTTCTGACCCCCGGATCCATCGATGTCAATATCATGACCAAGGTCGATAAGCTAAATTATGATAAAGAAGGCAATGCGCTTTCCAGGGAATTTTCAGACGCATTGTCTGCGTTGAGAGGCTTCGCCAAAAGTGATTTGGAGGCAGCTGTGGTTTTTTCCGCAGGAATGAATCCCGCACTCTACAGCTACGCAGAGCAGTTTCCGGACTTTTTTCCCAACGAAAAGGGGGAAATTAAAAAGCGGATCATTCTCAAGGTGAGTGATTACAGATCAGCCTTGATTCAGGGAAAGTTCTTGGCCAAAAAAGGCTTATGGGTTTCCGAATTCCGGGTCGAATCCGGCCTGAATTGTGGTGGACATGCGTTTGCCACTGACGGTTTTCTGGCTGGTCCGATACTCGAAGACTTCAAAACCAACCGAAAAGAGCTGATTGAAACCATCCGCCAAACTTGTAATCAAGGTTTGGCAGCAAAAGGTCAAGCGATTTTACCCGAAACCGAAACCATCAAGATCACTTACCAAGGCGGAATCGGAACCGGGGCTGAGGATAGTTTCCTGAGAAATTACTATCAACTGGATGGGACAGGCTGGGGAAGTCCGTTTTTGCTTGTACCCGAAGCCACCTCAGTGGATGAAGGGACCATCAAAAAAATAATAGAAGCCAAAAGATCAGACTATTTTCTAAGCCATGCTTCACCACTCGGTGTTCCTTTCAATAATCTACGAACGAGCAGTGGAGAAATTCAGCGAAAGCAACGAATCAACAAAGGTCGCCCCGGAAGTCCGTGTTTTAAAAAATTTCTAACTTTCAGCACTGAGTTCACCGAAAAGCCCATCTGCACCGCCTCCAGACAATACCAGAATCTGAAATTAAAAGCCTTCGGGGAAGGTAAAGTCAGTCAACAGGAAATAACTGAAATTCTGGAAAAAGACTGCCTCTGTGAAGGATTGAGCGCTCCTGCTATCCTGGCAAACGGTTCGGCTCCGAGGCGGAATCTCAATGCAGTAACAATTTGTCCCGGTCCAAACTTGGCTTATTTCAAAAGTGTATTCAGCCTCAAGGAAATGGTCAATCACATCTACGGCCGGATCTCTTTGAAACTGGAAACTGACCGTCCGCATGTTTTCGTAAAGGAAGCACAACTCTACGTCGACTATCTCAAAAAGGAATTTCAGAAGATAATCCCGGAGACTGCTGCAAAACAGGAAGCCTATTTGTTGAAATTCAGAACCAACTTAAGTCTTGGCCTTAGTTATTATCATGATTTGGTCAATACCATTAAGTTGGATTCGGAGGAAATACTGGAAAAAATGAAGTCACAATTGAAAGAACTTCAAGCTGAAGTTGAGTCCCTTCAGCCAATGATTTCGGCCTAATAAGATATGCACCTCAAATGAAGGTGCTTATTTTTTTTGAATGCTGACGGATGGCGGAGTCCAGCTCTTTTGCCAAAGGTTTCAAATAGCGGAATAATTTCAGATTTTCTTTACCCATTTCACTGCCATCCATCAATTCCAAGATTCCCATCATGGAAGATAATGGGCCTCTCAGAATATGGGAGGGGCTCAAAGCCAATTCTCTTAACCGGTCATTTTCACGCTGAATCTGCATCAGCTTGTTCCTTTCAGAAGTGGAATCCATGATTTGGATCAAAACTCCTTCCAATTGATTATGAGTATCCGCTATTGGCTTTATGGCAGCATTCCAAAATGCAAACTCCTGATTGGGCATTAACATCTTCAACTCAAGGTCTGTGCTTTGACCTTTTTGAGCATCGTCAATAGCGGCTAAAAGTTTTGAAAATCGCCTAGGCTGATCGGGAAAATTGAACAGGAATCCTTCAGAATATGCTTTGCCCTTCCAAATTTTACCCAGATTTTTTGCCTGTTCATTTTGTTGAACCAGCTTCCCTAGCTTATTTAAAACAAAAACAACCCCTGAAAACAAAGAAAGTGTTTGAGGTGAAATCAGCGGTTTTGCAGGAATTGTATTATAAGGAACTGACTTAGGCATCAAAAACAGGTGATATCCTTTTTTGGAAACTGTCAAAATAGCTGCCAAAGTGGGCCATTCGTCGTAGCTTGAATTCATTATAAAGCATCTCGGTTTATCCCCCGGAAGGAGTTGAGGGCTCAATTCCTCAATATTTTTAAAGTCTTGAAAGGAAAAAACATCCGATAAATTCCGTTCTGACCAATTTTCTTTTTCCGGATCAAACCAGCTTTTGATTTTTTCATCCCAAGACAAGAACTTAAAATCGCTGTCCAGTACAATCTCACCAAAACCAAGAACATCCACCAGATTATTCCATGGCATGTCTTGCTCCAAAAACTGCATTCCTACTCCTATCCCAATGATACCTGAAATGTCCATCTCAGGGGTGGTGACTACTGAAAACTCCCACCAAACCTGGGAGAAACCCTCAGCTCGCAAGGCAGGATGATCGAGCATCAAATGTCTCCTGATTTTTGGGGAACCGAGCATCAACTCCAGCGAATAATTAAACTCTTCCACGGAGTTGGGAGAAAGCATTTCGGAAAACTGAAGATTTGAAGGATTCGGATTTAGTCTTTCAAAACCCTTATTGAACTTCAAAACCTTCCCTTCAACATCTGCTACAAGCAGAAAGAAGTGTCTTGAATCCATTAGGAAACCGGGAATCAGACTTTCGATGCAAGCTGTACTTATCAAAATTTCGGATGGTAAACGAGTGATATTTCGAAAGTTGCGTAAAAAATTTTATTAAAAAAAAGTAGGCGTAAGAAGAATTAAATATCTCATTTTGTAATAATTCAGTATATTATTCTAATCAAGATATAAAAAAGAAGCTGCTGAATTAAAAAATGCTTTTCGTCCCAAAATCTGTGGAAATAAAAAAGAAAGCATTTTTTTAAAAAAAAAATCAAAGCCCTGAAATAGTAAATGAGCAACACCCAAATCTAGTCGTACTTCAACACCGAAAACTCGGTATAATTAATCTCCTTGACCATAAGTATCAAGGCATTTGCGAAGTTCTGCTTACACGTACAGACCACATATTTCCAGTCATCCTTAGAAGAATACTCCACCTCTGAGGATCCAAAAAATCTCTGAATTTCTTCTAAGGAGTCCGAGTAAATGAAAACACAACCGTCTATCCGATCACTGTTTTCAATCAAAAATTCACAATTGGATGTTTGAATAATCATATCAGAAATAAGTTTACCTAAAGGTAAGCTTCGGATCAATCAAAAAAATACCCAGTACTGGGTATTTTTCAATTAAACCCAAGAAAAATTAGACTTGATTTCCAGGGTATTAAATACATTTTTTCGAAAGTGCGTCTGATTAGTCACCAGGTCTTGCTAAAATCTTTCCAATTGAATTATATTTGCAGCACTTTAGCCAATGCGCTAACCAGGATTAGAGGGTTGGGTGAGTGGCTGAAACCAACAGTTTGCTAAACTGTCGTACGGGTTAAACTGTACCGGGGGTTCGAATCCCCCACCCTCTGCTATTTTATTTATAAATGCCTGATAATCAACTAGATATCAGGCATTTTTTTTTTTCATGCTAGCGATTCACTTGCGAAAACCTTTCGGATTTATTTAAATTTCTAAAAATAGAATATTAGGTCAGACGGAACGATCCACCAAACAACCAAACGTTGTTGTCTGTGGGCTAAAAATATCCCGCGTTAGTGAAAATACCCAGGCGACCTAGGGCTAGGGCATTTGTTAAATGACCGAAGGAATGACAAACGCGACAACACCGTAAGAAGTCCCCTGGCTATTCAACAATAGGTTTACCTGAATCCTTCCACGCTTTTAATCCGCCATCTAGGTGAGCCACGTTGGTAAAGCCCATTTCCTTTAATGTGGTTACCGCTAGAGCCGAACGGCCTCCAGATGCACAATACAAAATAATTCTCCTGGTTTTTTCAAATTCTGGTTTAAAGTAAGGCATTGCAGGGTCAGCATAAAATTCAAGCATGCCACGAGGTGCATGAATCGCTACTTCAATTCGGCCACTTTGCTTTAACTCTTCACTTTCACGTAAGTCAATTAAAATTACGTCCCCTTTGGCCAATTCATCCTGCACCTGTTGTGGTGTGAGATTTTCGATTTGATTTTTTGCTTCGACTACAAGTTCCTTAGCTGATTTAGGCGTTGGGCTAACCTGTGCCATGAGCAAAGGTGTAGCAAACATAAATACCATTACAAGGAGACTGATGTTAAAATTTGATCTTTTCATAAGTGGTGGGATTTGATTACAACTATACTAAGAATATTATTTTGATTTATCAATATTTTTTTTTAAGGATCTGATAATATCCATGGCGGTGCATCTGCGTACAATAAAAAGCCTTGCCCGTGGTGTATCCCCCCGAGCAACCGCTTCTTTAGTCTTTCCTATTTTTTGCTAAGGACAGTTTATAATTTTTAGGCAGGAGGTCGTATATTTTCTGGATGTTGGTGTCCATGATATTGTCGAAGACGTACTTGAGCCACTGCTGTAGGTTGACTTCTTCGGTTTTACACATGGCAAAAAAAGAGTAGGTCATTGCTGCCCGGGGGATACAATCCTTTTCAAAGCTCATTATCGGAAACGGTGATGGACTTTTTTTTTGAAGTCATCCCCAATCCCTACTCTGCTACTTTCCCTTATTACTTTTAAAAAACTACCTCTTTCATTTCCCAATACATCTCTGCAAAATCTCCAAGAAATCACCTCTTCTTTTTAAAGATTTTTTTATCCGAAAATCTATTTGCCATTTTAACTACTTACTAATACTCAAAACTTTCTTGTGATAATTAAGAATATTTACTTATAAAAATCAAAATACCACTTGTGAAAATGAATAATAAATAAGTATATTTACGTATTATTAATTCAAAATACGTAGTCATGAACCGGATAATCTTAATCGGAAATGGAATGGTGGGTTACAAATTTTGCGAAAAACTCATCGCTCATCCCAAAAGAAACCAGTATGATCTCCTGGTCTTTGGAGAAGAAATCAGACCAGCCTATGACCGGGTTCACCTGAGCGAATACTTCAGTCTTCAATCACCCGATGAGCTACTTTTGGCATCGAGAAACTGGTATCAGGAAAATGGGATCACGCTCAGAACCTCTGAGTTGATTTCTTGGATTGATTTTGAAAACAAAAAGGTTCTCACACATAAAGGAGAATCATTTGACTATGATTACCTGGTTTTGGCGACCGGATCTTCCCCATTTATTCCTCCCATCAAAGGAGTCGAAAAAGCGGGGATTTTCATTTACCGTACCATTGAAGACTTGGAATCCATTCAGAATTATGCGGATAAGCTTAAAGCGAAAGGACGATTTCAGGCAGCAGTTTTGGGAGGAGGGCTTTTGGGTCTTGAAGCTGCCAATGCCAGTAAGGAACTGGGAATGACGACGCACGTGATTGAATTTGCTCCCCGATTGATGCCTAGG
Source organism: Algoriphagus boritolerans DSM 17298 = JCM 18970 (assembly GCF_900108085.1). Classification (GTDB taxonomy): domain Bacteria; phylum Bacteroidota; class Bacteroidia; order Cytophagales; family Cyclobacteriaceae; genus Algoriphagus; species Algoriphagus boritolerans. Next base: position 15,656 of record NZ_FNVR01000011.1, on the reverse strand, counting down.
CAATTAGATCAAAACGGCAGTGACCTTTTGCAATCCAAGATTGAAAATATGGGAATAAAAATCCATTTGGGAAAAAATTCCAAAGAAATCGTGGGTGAAGGAAAAGTAGAACGGATAGATTTCACAGACGGAACCTCCCTCCCCGTGGATATGATCATCATCTCCGCAGGCATCCGACCACGGGATGAAGTTGCCAAAAACTCCGGAATTGCTGTCGGAGAACGCGGCGGAGTCCTCGTCAATAACAAAATGGAAACTTCCATTCCGGGCATCTATGCTATCGGAGAAGTCGCTCTTTACAATCAAAACATTTACGGATTGGTGGCTCCGGGCTACGAAATGGCCGGAGTAGCTCTCGATCAAATCCTAGGTGGCACCAAACTCATGAGCCCCTCGATCGACATGTCCACCCAACTCAAACTGGTTGGGACAGAAGTTGCATCATTTGGGGACCCGTTTATTGAGGGTGAAAGCGCAATACCTATCCGCTATGAAAACAAGCAGCGTGGAATCTACAAGAGGATCAATATCAGCAAGGATGGAAGTAAGCTTTTGGGCGGAATTCTGGTTGGTGACTCGGCTGATTACAATGCCCTGTTTCAGCTTTACATCAATGAAATGAAATTGCCAGAAAATGCTGAGGATCTCATTTTAGGACAGCGGGGCTCAGGTTCAAAAAGCCTTCTCGGATCTGTGCTCGACCTTCCTGATTCTGCCCAAATCTGCTCTTGCGAATCCGTGAACAAAGGTTCCATTTGCGAAGCCTTGAAAAGCGGTGCATGCACAGATCTGAAAGGCGTCATCCAGCAGACGAAAGCTTCTACCTGCTGCGGAGGTTGCAAGCCGATGGTGGTAGACTTGGTCAAAGAAACGATGAAATCTTTGGGCAAAGAAGTCAAAGAAACCATTTGCGAGCATTTCGAATACAGCCGTCAGGAGCTTTTTGATCTGGTCAAATTGAACAATACTTCAGGATATAACGAAGCTTTGGATCAATTTGGAAAAGGTCACGGTTGCGAAATTTGCAAGCCTGTCATGGCCTCGATTTTCGCCAGCATTTTCATGGAAACTGCCAATAAGCAGATCGCAATCCAAGATTCCAATGACCGGTTTCTTGCCAACATTCAAAGAAACGGCACCTATTCTGTTGTCCCGAGAGTTCCAGGTGGGGAAATCACCCCCGAAAAGCTTGTTGTCCTGGGCCAAGTCGCACGAAAATATGACCTCTACACCAAGATCACCGGAGGACAGCGAATCGACCTTTTTGGGGCGAAACTGAATGAATTGCCACTGATCTGGAAGGAACTGATCGATGCAGGATTCGAAAGTGGACATGCCTATGGCAAGTCTTTGAGAACTGTTAAAAGCTGCGTGGGTTCTACCTGGTGCCGTTTCGGCATGCATGACAGCGTGAGTTTTGCGATCCGGATCGAGGAGCGCTACAAAGGCCTTCGCTCCCCGCATAAGTTGAAAGGCGGAGTCTCCGGATGTATCAGGGAGTGCGCCGAGGCCCGTAGCAAAGACTTTGGAGTGATCGCGGTCGAGGGCGGCTGGAACCTCTATGTCTGTGGAAATGGTGGCGCCAATCCCAAACATGCCATCCTGCTCGCCTCCCAATTGGACGATGACACTTGCATCAAATACCTAGACCGTTTTCTGATCTATTACATCCGGACTGCCGGGCCACTGATCCGAACTTCCACTTGGTTGGAAAAGCTGGAAGGAGGAATAGAATACCTCAGAAAAGTCGTGGTTGAGGATTGCCTGGGTATGGCGGAGGAATTTGAGAATGATATGGATGGACTGGTCGAGAAATACACCTGCGAATGGAAAGAGGCAATCGAAAACCCGGAAACGCTCAAAAGATTCAAGCCTTTTGTCAATTCTGAAGAGTCCGATGATCAACTGGTGTTTGTACCCCTTCGCGAACAAAAAATGCCCAGACCTTGGTAACCCCCAACTTAGCACCCATGGAAGAAATCGTAAGTCTTTATCAAACCGTCCAATTCTCCGAGGTAATTTCCTGGATCAAAGTTGGAACCGTAACAGATTTTCCGGAAAATGCCGGAGCTTGTATTAAGCACAACTCCAGGCAGATTGCAGTCTATCATTTCACCCGAACACAAAAATGGTACGCCTGCCAAAACCTTTGTCCCCACAAAATGGAGATGGTACTCTCCAGAGGACTGATCGGCGATATGAGCGGAGTGCCTAAGCTCGCCTGCCCCATGCACAAAAAGACCTTTTCACTGGAAGACGGGTCTAATCTGAATGGCGAAGATTACAGCATCGCCACCTATCCGGTCAAGATTGAAGACGGAATTGTCTATATTGGATTTGCCGAATAACCCCTGTTCAATGACCCGATTCGAAAAAGCAATGGAGTTGATTGACCAAATCAACGCCGAAGACCCAGTTAAAGAAATAGGGAATGGAAAATCTTTTCCCAAAGAACTGCTTTACTCCCTGCGAATGACCAAAAAACTGGAAGATTTTGCCCCTGAAGCCTCTGAACACCTGAAAATTGCAGCCCGAGCCCAGCATATCGGACGATGGCGGATTCAAAGATCAGCCTATCCTATGGACCGAACGGGCTACCTTACCTGGCGGGAGGAACTCAAAAAAATGCATGCGGAGACAGCCGGAAATCTACTTTTTGAAGCAGGGTATGAAGCTGAATTTATCGCCAAAGTCAAGTTCTTGATCCGTAAAAAACAGCTCAAAACCGACCTTGAAACCCAGACTTTGGAAGACGTAGTTTGTCTGGTTTTCTTGGAAAATTACCTGGAGGAATTCACAGCCAAACATGATGAGGAAAAGGTCAGGGACATTCTGAAAAAAACCTGGGGTAAAATGTCCGAAAAAGGCCATAAAGCCGCTCTTCAACTCAATTTTTCACCGGAATGCCTACGCATCATTCAGGAAGCCCTATTGCAAAACAATGACTAATAATCCCAATACGCTTGATAAGGTTACCTTTAACAGGCTCAGAAAGCTTTACATCATTGCCCTTGGAGCGATAGCTATTTCTTTGGTAACCAGCCAAATACTCATCCGACAATACCTCGCCGACCAAGAGGATGACAGCAGATTGATCAATGTGGCCGGCCGTCAGCGAATGCTCAGTCAGAAGCTCAGTAAGGAAGCTCTTCTTCTGTCCCTTGATCAACCGGAAATGGGGCGAAGAGCGCTGGAAGACACACTTTTGGCTACAAAATCCGACTGGCAAGCTGCACACAATGCCCTCCTGAACGGCGATGAAAAATTGGGTCTGGATCAGGGGAGCAGTCCTGAAATATCAAGGATGTTTGAGGAAATTCACCCGCTTTTTGAAAGCATGGTAGTAAATACCGATTCGCTGATCCGTCATTCCAGACAAAGCATCCGTGATTCTGCGGCTTTTCAGCGGTCACTTCACCACATTTTGGAAAGCTCCAAAGCGTTCCTCGCCAGAATGGAGCGCATCGTCAACCAATATGACTTCGAGGCAAAGCAAAAAGTCGAAAGCCTGAAACAGCTTGAACTGATTATCACAGTTTTCACCCTGTTGATACTCCTCGCTGAATTTCTGATCATCTTCTGGCCTTCGGCTAAAGCCATGCGCGCCAGCATCCAGGTCTTAATGGATGCCGAAAAAAAAGCAATAAAAATGGCCAAAGACGCCGATTTACTCAGTCAGGCCAAGGAAAAATCCGTCCGTGAACTTCGTGCCTTGAGTCAGGCGATGGATCAGATTCTGCTCTTTGCACGAATTACACCGGACGGACACATTACCCATATTGGTGACCGATTTGCCAAACTGGTGAGGTTTCAGAAATTCAATCAAAACGCCAAACTTTCAGAAATCATTTCCACTGTGGAAAATGAGCGCTTGACGATCGACCGAATCATCTCGGAAAACAAGAAATCAGGTTGGCAGGGCGAATTGAAAGCCACTACACCAAGCGGACAGGATCTTTGGCTGGATTTCTCCATGATTCCCTTTCATACAGGAGAAAAATCCGAACTGATCATCATCTGTCTGGATATTACCAAGCGCAAAGAGGCTCAACTGGAAGTGGAGCAACTCACCAAAGAAAGCTTTGAGGAGAAGATTCTCCAGCAAAATGCCATCAGTCGCCAAATCATCGAAAATCAGGAAAACGAACAAAACCGTATCGCCAAAGACATTCATGACGGGATTGGTCAGATGCTCACAGGATTGAAATATTTATTGGAAAGTGTGGATTTGACTGAGGGTGAAAAAACTCAGGTCAAACTGGAAAAACTGAAAGAACTCACGGCAAATATCATCAAAGGAGTACGGACAGCCACGTTTAACCTCACCCCTCCCGAATTGAAGGATTACGGCATAGTACCTGCCCTGACAGAACTCACTCAGGAACTCAGCAAGCTTACCGGCAAAAACATTATTTTGATGAATAAATCCGATTTCAACCAGCGATTGGATTCCTTAGTCGAAATCAACCTGTACCGGATTACTCAAGAAGCCATCAACAATGCAATCAAATACGCTGAATCCACCCTGATTTTGGTCACGATCTCCCACAGTAAAAAAATACTGAGTATCATCATCGATGATAATGGAAAGGGTTTTGACAAAAAAGAACTAAAAGCCAAACCGGACAAAGATGGAGGGATGGGCCTCACCTTCATGCAGGAGCGGATCAAATACATCAAGGGAAGACTCTTTATTAATTCCTCCCCACAAAAAGGAACCAAAGTCACGCTGAATATTCCGTTGGTTTAATTTTTAGACTCCGATTACGTAAAATTTCATTACTTTACTACGTAATAACTTTAGATACGATGAACCCAACCCGAATTTTACTGGCCGACGATCATGAGCTCGTCCGCGACGGAATCAAATCCCTGCTGGAAAACGAACCTGAATTCACTGTGGTCGCCGAAGCTTCAGATGGAAAAGAGGCCTTAAAATTAATCGGTCTGGATCAACCCGACCTCTTGATTGTGGATATCCGTATGCCGCAGATGAACGGCATCGAAGTAGTCAAAAACCTGACGAAGAGTTTTCCTAAGGTAAAAAAACTGGTTTTGTCCATGCACGATTCGGAAGAATACGTGGTGGAGTCCATCGAATCCGGTGCAGATGGATATCTCCTAAAGGGCAGCAGCAAGGCGGAATTTATCAAAGCACTTCACACAATCGCAGGCGGCGGGAAGTATTTTTCTGGTGACATCTCGGAAATTATCATTGACAATTTCGTCAATGGCAAATCCAAAGCTGAAAAAAAGCCACTTACCACGCCGGCTGAAATCTCAATCCTCACCAATCGGGAAAAGCAAATTTTGGGATTGATTCTGGAGGGAAAAGGAAACCATGAAATCGCCGAAATCCTGACAATCAGCAGACGCACTGCCGAAGTCCACCGATTTAACCTGATGAAGAAACTGAACGTCAAGAATCTGATTGAGCTGACTCAAAAAGCAAAAGAATTGAACTTGATTTAGTCTCGGTCTAAGTAGTTTAAGAGTTCCAAAAGAGGCTATCTCACAAATGCCGCTTGTCCTACTAAGAACCTGACCAATCCGAGTTGGGAAGTTCGAAATATAGCCTCCTTCACAGGAAATAGCCTTACATTTCTGTCCCACTGAGCGAAGTCGAAGTGTCAGGCGGACACCGCAAACCTTTTGAAACAGTCTCTTTTCAGTATTTATCTAAATTTTTTACGTATTATTTGTTTTTAATAAGTATTTATACTTACTTTTATTTCAAATAAAAATAAGTATATCATGCAAAAACAAGCTACTCTAAAAGCGACACGCTTAAATCTGGGAGATTTTAGCAGTGTGCCGATCCGAACGTTCTGGATCACATCCTTTGCGTTTTTCATTTGTTTTTTTGCCTGGTTTGGCATCATTCCCTTTATGCCGGATGTGGTTCGGGATCTTGCGCTCACGCCAGAACAAAAATGGAATTCAGTCGTTTTGGCGGTTGCAGGGACGGTTTTTTCCCGGCTTTTGATTGGGAAATTATGCGATAAGTATGGACCCAGGTTGTGCTACACTTGGTTACTTATTTTAGGCTCCATACCGGTTGTTCTGAGCGGACTGGTCACTACACCCATGCAATTTTACATCTGCCGACTACTTACGGGATTTATCGGAGCATCCTTTGTGATCACTCAGGTTCACACTTCCTTGATGTTTGCACCCAATGTGGTGGGAACAGCCAATGCAACCTCTGCCGGCTGGGGAAATTTAGGCGGTGGGGCCAACCGATTGGGAATGCCTTTATTGGCAGCGCTTGTCATTGCCTTTGGCATTGCTGAAGCGGATGCTTGGAGGTATTCCATGGGGATTATCGGAATTGTTTGTTTTCTGACGGGCTTGCTTTACTACTTTTTCACCAAAGATACCCCTGCAGGAAATTACGCTGAATTAGTAGCCAGAGGAGAGAAAATCCCAAAAGGCAAAAAAGACAGTGTTGGCTTTTTGAAAGCAGCAAAAGACTACCGGGTTTGGGTTTTGTTTATGGTTTATGCGGCCTGTTTTGGCATCGAACTCACGGTATATGGCACCATGGATGATTACCTCCAGAATACCTTCGGATTAAACAGAATCACTGCGGGTAACTTGGTCCTGTCCTTTGCGCTGATGAATATTTTTGCCCGAACTTTGGGTGGGTATTTTGGTGACAAATTTGGAAAAACAAGCGGACTGAAGGGCAGAGTATGGTTTTTGGCTGCCATCATCGTAGCTGAAGGACTGATGTTAGGTCTTTTTTCCATAGCCACTACCTTGGTCTTAGGAATATTCTTATTGATTCTCTTTAGCCTCACCGTACAAATGGCAGAAGGAGCTACCTTTTCTGTAGTACCTTTTATCAATAAAAAAGCGATCGGTTCCATTTCGGGAATTGTCGGAGCCGGAGGCAATTTCGGAGCCTTTCTAGCTGCTATTTTCTTAAAATACAAGTCCGCAGAGGCAGAAAAGCTCGCTTTTCAGGCAAATGAACTGTTAGGTGAGGAGGCAGCCAGAGCTGCCCAAGCCGCAGCAGCAGGAGCGGCAGTGTCAAGTGGATACTTGATCATCGGGCTGATGATAGTTATTTCCGGAATTGCTACCTTAATCATTCGATTCAGTTTGGAGGATGAAAAGATCGCCAAACAGGAAATGGAACAACTGACCCCTGAACTGGTCCGAATAGAAGAATAAACTTAAACTTGGAATATGCATTAGAATTCCTATTCCGAGCCCAAAATGTTTTGAAATCAATCGCTTCGCTGCGGTTAATTCATTCACCGTAGCGGGGCTATGCCTTATTCGTTAAATACTTGATTTTCTTGCATTTGGAGCTCTCATGACGAATCCTGATCAAAATCCGGGTAAAATATGCTGTTTTCTAAATCCCCTAAGTCAAGCCAAATTCATTGAAGTGAATTCCCAGAAAAAAATAAAAACGACTTGCTCTTATTGTGGGGTGGGCTGCGGAATAGTAGCAGGAATCAATCCCCAATCCAAAGTAAGTGTAGAAGGTGACACCGAACATCCGGTCAACGCAGGAATGCTCTGCTCCAAGGGAATGAACCTCCACTACGTAGTCAATGACGTATCTGACAGGATTCTTTATCCCGAAATGCGCTGGAGCCGATCACATCCTCGGGAACGGGTAAGTTGGGAGGATGCAATGGACCGAGCAGCGGCAGTTTTCAAATCCCTGATTCGAAAATACGGGCCCAACAGTGTCGGATTTTATATTTCAGGACAATGCCTGACCGAGGAATATTACATCGCTAACAAGCTGACCAAGGGATTTCTGGGTACGAATAACATCGACACCAATTCCCGTCTATGTATGAGTTCGGCGGTCGTCGCCTACAAGAAGACATTTGGGGAGGATTCAGTCCCGATTTCCTATGAAGACATCGAGTTGGCGGATGTTTTTCTGATTGCAGGAGCAAATCCAGCTTGGAACCATCCCATTCTTTTTCGCAGGCTGGAAATACACAAAGAAAAAAATCCGAATGTCAAAGTCATCGTGGTCGATCCACGGACTACAGCCTCCGCGAATTTTGCCGATATTCATCTTCCGATCATCCCGGGCACAGATATCATTCTGTACAATGCCATCGGTCGGAGGCTAATCGAAACGGGCAAAATCGATGATGATTTTGTAAAAAACCACACCGAAAACTTCCTAAACTATCGGAAACAGGTGATGGACACTTCGCTGAAAGATGCCGCAAAACTTTGCGGCATCAGTGTGGAAGAAATCAAGGAAGTCAGTGATCTGATTGGAACATCCAAAGGGTTTATCACCATGTGGGCCATGGGCCTCAACCAAAGCTCCATCGGAACAGACAAGAATTTTTCCCTGCTAAACCTGTCTTTAGTTACCGGAAAAGTCGGTAAACCCGGCAACGGACCCTTTTCCCTTACCGGTCAACCCAATGCCATGGGGGGCCGGGAAGTGGGAGGCATGGCCAATCTGTTGGCCGTCCACAAAGACCTCCAAAATCCGCAGGATCGTCAGGATGTGGCGGATTTCTGGGGAGTGGACCAGATCTCCCCTACTCCGGGATACACTGCCACGGAAATGTTTGATGCCCTGGCCAGCGGGGAAATGAAGGCCGTATGGATCATCTGTACCAACCCGATGGTCAGTCTCCCCAATCTTGGGAAGGTGGAAAAAGCATTTGCCAATGCCAAGTTTGTCGTCGTACAGGATATCTCTCACCGATCCGATACAGTGGCCTATGCGGATTTGGTTTTGCCTGCAGCCGGATGGCTGGAAAAAGAAGGAACGATGACTAACTCCGAGCGGCGGATTTCCTATTTGACCAAAGGAATCAATCCTCCGGGTGAAGCCCGCGCCGATGTGGAAATTCTCTGTGATTTTGCCAAGCGGATGGGTTTCCGGGGGTTTAATTACACCAATACCGAAGAGATCTACGAGGAATACTGCGCCATGACCAAGGGTACGAATATTGACATTTCCTACCTCAGTTATGATCGGTTAAAAAACGAAGGAAGCATCCAATGGCCCGTTTCGGAGTATCGGCATCCTGGTACCCCTCGGCTTTTCACTGACAAAAAATTCTATACTCCAAGCCAAAAGGCGGTTTTCAACATTCCTGCACAGATTGAAAACACCTCAGAGAAAGTCAGTCCTCAATACCCGTTTATCCTGACCACCGGACGAATCAGAGATCAATGGCACACCATGACCAAAACCGGGAAAGTGGCCAGACTTCGTAAGCACTATTCACATCCTGTCTTGGAGGTAAATCAACTGGACGGCTACATCTATAAAATCAAGGACGGAGATGTGGTCGAAGTAAAAAGCAAAAATGGGGTAGTAAGGGTACGGGCCAAACTGTCAAAATCCATTCGAAACGGAGTCGTCTTTTTACCCATGCATTGGGGAAAACAGCTGGAAAATGACCTCAACCGGGCCAACAACCTCACCTTCACCCGCGTGGATCCGCAATCCAAAGAGCCTGATTTCAAATACACTACCGTCTCTGTCACCAAATATCAAAAACCTAAAGAAAAGATCGTAGTGATCGGGGCTGGTGCTGCCGCTTTTCGTTTTATCCAAAACTACCGGGAACACAACGAATCCGATTCCATTCACGTGTTTTCCAAGGAACCCGACCCATTTTACAATCGGGTATTATTGCCCGAATATGTAACTGAAGAACTTACCTGGGATCAACTCTTAAAGATCAAAGAAGCCGGTCTCGGTAAGCTAAAAATCAACCTGCATACCAGCCTTTCGATAGAAAAAATAGACCCTGAAAGTCAGACGGTATGGGACTCCAATGGAGATTCCCATACCTATGACAAATTAATTCTGGCGACAGGAAGCCGAGCCTTTATCCCAAAAGACGCCCAACTTGACCTGCCCGGCCGCTTCACCATGCGTAGTCGAGAGGACGCGGATCAGTTCAAAAAATACCTTAATGCCACGCAATTACCGAATGAAGATCAGCATGTGGTCATCGTGGGAGGTGGCTTACTTGGGCTGGAACTCGCCGCGGCACTTCAACACACCCAAGTGAAAGTCACTATTGTGCAGCGGGCATCCCGCTTGATGGAACGTCAATTAGATCTGATATCCAGCAGGCTGTTGGCTTTGGACGTCCAGGAACGGGGTATCCATATTTATTTTGATAATGAGGTAAGCACCGTTTTCGACGATGAGAAATCCAAAAACCTGAATATCACGCTGAAAACCGGGAAGATCATTCAGGCAAATGCCATTGTTTATGCCATCGGAACCCAGCCGAATATCAAAATTGCCAAAGAAAATGGAATCATTTGTGGGCGTGGAATTAAGGTAAACAAGCACCTTCAGACCAATTTTCCCGACATCTTCGCAATCGGTGAAATCGCAGAGTTTGAAAATCAACTCTTCGGGATCACCTCAGCAGCCGAAGAACAGGCATCGATTTTGGCCAATTTCATCTTGGGAGATATCAGTAGTACTTACAGTGGATCAGTTTTGATGAATATTCTGAAATTCAAAGATCTGGAGCTGTGCAGCATTGGCAATATTCTTATTCCGGAAAATGAAGAAGGATACGAGGAGATCGTGTTCACCGATCTGAGCAGAAGATATTACAAGAAATGCATCGTCAAAGATGATCTGCTGATAGGTGCTGTGTTGATGGGGGATAAAAGTGAATTTGCGGAATTCAAAAGCCTGATTGAGAATAAAATCGAGCTTTCGGAGAAGCGAAAATCACTCTTGATGGGTTCCTCGGAAAGTCGTCCCGTCATCGGGAAATTAGTTTGCAGCTGCAGCCGGGTTGGGGAAGGAAACCTCCTCGAAGCGATCACCGGAGGATGCACCGAATTCTCGGCTCTTTGTACCCAAACAGGGGCCGGATTGGGGTGTGGCAGTTGCAAAACTGAAGTGAGGGAAATACTAAACCAAGCAAAAGTAAAGGTATGAACCAGACCTTCTCCAGAGTAGTCGTCAAAGGCGGAGTTCTTTCCCCCGCAGAACTCAAGCAAATCCTTGAAATTGCCGAGCGTTCGGGCCTGGATACGATTTCTTTCGGATCCAGACAGGACATTCTGTTTATCAATCAAGGTGATCCTATCACCATCGATCCTCAGGACAAATTTCAGATCATTTCGCCCGGGGAGGAAGGCGCCGAAAACATCGTCTCCTCCTACGTTTCGGCCGATATTTTCTCCAACACTCCTTGGCTGACCAGTGATCGGTATCTCTATATTTTAGAGCAATTTCGGCTCCAACCTACCCTGAAAATCAACATTACAGATCCCCGACAGCGACTTGTTCCGCTGTTTACCGGGCATCTGAATTTCATCGCCTCAGACCATGAAGATTACTGGTATTTGTTTGTCAGATTACCCAATTGGGAATCCAATCGGCTGTATCCGGCTTTGATTTACAGTTGGGATCTGGAAAAAGTAGCAACCGCAATTGAGGAAAGTTTACGTGAGGAACCCGAAACCGTCGATTTTCTTTTTGACTTGGTCAATGATGCAGTAGACCTAAACAATCGAACAGTAGACAAACCTCTGGAGGTACCTTTTTATCCGTTTCCTTATTATGAAGGCATCAATCGTGTCGGTACTGATAGCTATTGGATGGGACTTTACTGGCGAAACAACAAGTATTACACTGATTTTCTAAAAGCCCTCTGTGATCTCTGCTCTGACTGCCGAATCGGAAAAATATCCATAACCCCTTGGAAATCATTGATAATCAAGGGAATTGGAGAAGATTACAAGCTTGAATTTGAAAAACTCCTCGGGCAATATGGCATCAATGTTCGCCACTCCATGCTGGAGCTAAACTGGCACTTGCCGGTGAATAACAAATCCGCCATCAAGCTTAAAAAGTACCTCGTTTCCTACTTTGACAAACACGACATCAGCACCTATGGACTGACCTTCGGAATTACTGACTATACCCGAAAAGCCTATTATTTCACCTCGATTATCATCGAAAAAAACGAGCCTCCACTAGAATTGAGCGGCTTGAAAATCAGGAGTACTTACAATCTGCTTTATGCAAAAAACTTTGACCCCAACACGCAGGAATACCTGGTATATGTACAAGAGGTCGACAAAACTAATTTGCCTGTATTACTTATTGAATTGAGCAAAATTTATTTTGAACAGTTGGGCAAAGAGAAAACATTACCCGAAAAACCTACCAAAACCAAAGAACTGATAAGTACAGATGCCTACCAATGCAGAGATTGCCTTACTGTCTATGACTCCAACTTCGGCGACTTGACTCAGGGGATTCCTGCAGAAACTCCCTTTGAGAATCTCCCGGAGGACTATCATTGCCCGCTTTGCGAGGCGCCAAAATCCAGCTTTTTAAAAAAGACATTCGTCAGGCAGGCGGAGTAAAATTGATAGGATTTAGAAATTCCTTTCTGGTGTAGGAAATTGATTTCTTAAACTTCATTTCAACCTTCCTTCTCAAGGACATTTTTTTCAAAAGGACAATCGAGGCGAAGGAAAAGAACCCTTCGACTCCGCTTAGAATGAATGCCGGGAATTAAAATAATACGTATTTTTTTAAGTAATTATTTATAATTAATAAGTATTAATACGTATTTTTAATGCAACCTATTCCACCTGTTATGAAAAAAATTCTATCCTTTCTTTTTCTTGGGATTGCCTTGTATTCCAATGCGCATGCCCAAACCGTTTCTTTGGATGCGGACATCAGGCCCAGATTCGAATACCGCCATGGTTTTGGAAATCTCCTACCAGCGGGCTCCAAACCTGCTGCTTTTGTCACCCAGCGTTCCAGATTAAATTTTGCCTATCAAGACCCCAAATTAAAAGTCTATTTCAGTGTCCAGGATGTAAGTACTTGGGGTGATACCCAACAGCTGGCGATCAGTGACGGAAACAACTCCTTTTCTCTTTTTCAGGCTTGGTTGGGTTATTCCTTCACGGAAAACTGGTCCATGAAGCTGGGGCGACAGACTTTGTCCTACGACGATCAACGAATACTGGGTGAAGTGGATTGGGCGATGCAGGGCCGGTTTCATGATGCAGCTATGTTTTCCTATTTCAAAAATGGTTTTAAAACAGATTTTGCCTTGGCCTTTAACCAGGAAAATCAACGAACCGATGGATCTGCTTATACGATCAATGGGCTTTATTCTTATAAAGTAATGCAAATGCTTCATGCCAAAAAATCCTGGGAAAAAGGGGCTATCAGCTTGCTTTTTTTGAACAACGGTTTTCAAAAGTTTACCGATGAACCTAGTCCCAGACCAGATGGAGTCTACTATCGGCAGACCACCGGTACCTTCTTTACCTTTCCTGTCTCAGCCCTGACTTTTACCGGTTCGGCATACATCCAGACGGGGAAATCAACGCCTACATCCGATTTAAGTGCCTACCAATACATGCTGGAAGCCAAGTACCAGCCCAGAAAGGTGGCTTTTGTCCTAGGTTATGAAGTCTTGAGCGGTTCGGATCAAAGTGCGGAGTCGAAGTCTAATTCGTTTTTCCCCCTGTATGGAACCAACCACAAATTCAATGGCTACATGGATCTATTCTATGTGGGAAATCACGCAAACCAGGTAGGCTTAAATGACCTGTATGCAAACACCTTGATCCCAACCGGACAGAACTCAAGTCTTGCCGCTCACCTCCACTTTTTTTCGGCAAATGCTGAGTTGATTGATAATCAAAGCGGGTATTTGGGTTCTGAATTGGACCTGGTGTTCACCAAGACCATCGCAAAAAATGTCAAAATGAACCTGGGCTATTCTCAGTTTTTCGAATCTGAAAGTATGACCGATATTAAAGGTGGGGTCGAACCTGCTCAAACTCAGAACTGGGGCTGGATTCAATTGATTGTCAACCCAAATCTGTTTAAGCACACCTGGAAGGAATAGTAATAATTTCAAAAAGGCCAAATAAACAATCGCGTAGTTAATTTGGCCTTTTCACCAGTTCTGACTTCGTCTTCGTCAAAAAGGAAAGCTATCCAGGTTTTGAAAAATAAATTCATCCTCGAAAACATAGCTTTCGGCCGAGAATTCTTTGACTTTGGCCAGATTAACCACTTCACCGATCACCAAAACGGCCGGGCCGCCAATCTTCTCTTTTTGCGATAGCTCGACTATAGATTGGATTGTTCCGATTACTTCACGTTGATTGGTTCTCGTGCCGTTTTGAATGATGGCAATGGGAAGATTGCATTTACCCAATCGCTTGTAAATCCGGGTGATCTCCACCAGCTTAGACAATCCCATCAAGATCACGATTGTTGCAGAAGATTGGGCTGCCAAGGCCACGTCGGCTGACAGCTCATGTGCACTAGTCGTCCCCGTAATCACCCAAAAACTCTCTGAAACACCTCTATAAGTCACCGGAATTCCAACAGATGCCGGTACAGCGATGCAGGAAGAAATTCCCGGAATGACAGTGGTCTTGACCCCATGAAGGTTAGCAAATTCTTCCTCCTCCTTTCCTCTCCCAAAGACAAAGGGATCGCCGCCTTTGAGCCGTACCACTGAACCAAACTCAAACGCATAGGTCACAATCATTTGGTTGATTTCATCCTGGGTAAAAGAATGGGCACCTTTACGTTTTCCAACGCAGAGCTTTACGGCATTGGCCGCCAATTCTAAAATATCCTCATTGACCAAAGCATCATAAAGTACAACTTCCGCTTTCTGAAGTGCTTTTACGGCTTTCATCGTAAGTAAATCCGGGTCACCCGGACCGGCCCCGATGAGGGTGACGTGGGGTGTGTTTTTTAAGGAAGTATTCATGGTTAATAGGTTTGAGATAGGCTATGAAGTTGATCTTTGGTATTGATGTTTTCAAGAGATTCACGCTGATTAGGATTCAGAATAATCCTTTGATGAGGCTGATTTTGGACAACTTGTCTCAGCTTCAGTTGCCCACATAAAATGGAGGTTTCAACGTGTTTCAAAATCAGTTTTGGATAAATTCCAATCAGTGGATAATCGTTTTTTCCGTCGGAAAGGAACGTGATTTTATCCGGGGACGCCTGTGATTTTTTGTCCAAAAAAGAAAGAACTTCCATCGTGATTTTTGGAATATCACAGCTCAGGATCAGTGTCAAACCTGAGGTGGAATGATTCAACGCAGTATAAATCCCTCCTAATGGGCCTTTGTCTTCAATCAAGTCTGAGATCATCTCCAAACCAAATTTCTGGTAAGCTGGGTTTCCAGTCACTAAAACCGGATTGGAGTTGAGGGGATAAACCGATTCCAATATCCAATGCATAAAGGATTTTCCATGGAACCGGACCAAGCCCTTCTCCTCCCCCATTCTGGTGCTTTTTCCTCCACAAAGAATGTATATCGATAGTTTGGAATCCATGATATCCTTGAATTGAAAAATAAATGTAAAAATAAGTACGTATTTTTACTTATTTTCTACGTATTTTTTTAGAATTTATAAGATGATTCCTGCCACACCCTTCTAATTTTTTGACTTTGAAAAAAAATGGATTTATTTTCAAAAGGCCTCTTTGACCAAAAATTAAAATACGTATGTTTGCATGCCGTTAGAAAAAACGGCATGGAGGCGAAATCTAAAAGAAAACTGGGGTGTAGCGTAGCCCGGTATCTCGTCCCGATTCAGATCGGGAAGGTCGTAGATGCCAAACCTGCCAACTTGTGATAAGCACAATTAATTACAT
>NZ_FNVR01000020.1 GCF_900108085.1 Algoriphagus boritolerans DSM 17298 = JCM 18970 | reverse complement strand
TGAAGCCAAAAACGGAGAGTTAAAAAACGCACATGGATTTGGAAGGGCAATAGCTTACGGGATAAATAACATGGAAATGCAAGCCGCCATAGCTTTATTCACCGTCAATGTTAAAAGAATCTTAAAACTAGCCCAGTTATAATCAAAAAATAGTTTACAATCGCTGAAAATCATCAAAATTAGCTCAGTATAGGCTTTTTATAGAGAAAATTTAAAAGCAAGTGGCGAAAAAAAAGAAAGCGACTAAGTCACTCTTGTCCGTGACCTAATCGCTCTCAAAATTTTACCTTCAATTTTAGCTACTTTTTCAGTGGCCTCTCGAAAGGCATGGGTTTTTTTATGTGATATCAATACTGGGAATAAAAGAGTAAGTTTGATTATGACGAGCAAGTTTGATAAAGCATCATTCAGAGAAAAACTCGAATCTTCCGGGGAGTTTCCGATGTTGTACATGTTTAAGTTCATTGTGCTGAAAGGAAAAGAAACCGAAGTGAGCGCTCTTTTTCCTAAAAATGAAATTTCCCTGAAGCCCAGCTCCGGAGGAAAGTACATCAGTACGACGATTTGTGCGATGATGGACAGTGCCGATCAGATCCTCAATCTTTACGAACAAGCTTCTGAAATTGAGGGAGTCATTTCACTTTAAATTTCAAACATATGTGGATCGAAAAAAACAATAAATTATCCAAGACATTCAAATTCTCCGACTTTCAGGAGGCATTTGCATTTATGACCCGTGTCGCTTTCCTGGCAGAAAAACACAATCATCATCCCAATTGGTCCAACGTCTACAACACCGTGGAAATCGAGCTTACCACCCATGATAAAGGAAATACGGTGACCGAAAAGGATCGCAAATTAGCCAAAGCTATCGATCAAATTTAAGCATGAGTGAATCTCCGATCAGTCTATATCTGGTTCCGACACCGATTGGGAACCTCAAGGATATTACACTCAGAGCAATAGAAATACTTAAGTCTGTGGATGTGATATTGGCTGAGGATACCCGTACAAGCGGGATTCTGCTTAAGCATCTCGAACTATCAAAACCGCTTCAGAGCTATCATATCTTCAATGAGCACAAGGCGGCTGAGAAATTGGTAGAACGGATGAAGCGGGGAGAAATCTTTGCCTTAGTCAGTGATGCGGGTACTCCGGCGATTTCTGACCCCGGCTTTTTGCTCGTGCGGGAAGTGATCGCTTCCGGACTGGAAGTTCAGTGCCTTCCCGGTCCCACCGCGTTTGTTCCAGCATTGGTAAACAGCGGACTTCCTAATGACCGATTCGTATTCGAAGGTTTTTTGCCACATAAGAAAGGCCGAAAGACTCGAATAGAG
This sequence comes from Algoriphagus boritolerans DSM 17298 = JCM 18970, assembly GCF_900108085.1. Taxonomy (GTDB): domain Bacteria; phylum Bacteroidota; class Bacteroidia; order Cytophagales; family Cyclobacteriaceae; genus Algoriphagus; species Algoriphagus boritolerans. The sequence continues at coordinate 78,526 of NZ_FNVR01000020.1, read as the reverse complement.
TCACTTTTGGAGGAAAGCCGGACCATTATTTTTTACGAATCCACACACCGTCTGATGAAAACTTTGGAACAGTTGACAGAGGCATTTGGACCAACTAGACAAGCTTGCGTTTCCAGAGAATTGACCAAGATGCATGAAGAAAATATCCGGGGGACTTTGGCAGAATTAATCGAATATTACCAATTGCATTCCCAAAAAGGAGAAATTGTATTGGTAGTGGCAGGAAAGTCGGACAAGCGTGAAATCACGGACAGGGGCGATTGATTAAAATTTTAAAATCTATACGTCCTTTCAATTGATAAATTAATCTATTCTTTTATTTTTGAAATTAAATCAATCTGAAACCAATAGAATACGCATGATCACCCAAGAGAATCTTAATCAACTTGTAGAACAAACTCAGGAAGTAGCCAAAGAAGTCGGGGCATTTATCCGAAAGGAGAGACAGCATTTTGATGTGAACCGGGTCGAGCACAAAGGGTTTAATGATTTGGTGTCTTATGTAGATCAAGAGGCAGAGCGTCTTATTGTAGATCGCTTAAGCGTGATCTTGCCGGAAGCTGGTTTTATCACCGAAGAGGGGACAAATTCAACCAAAGGCGAAACCTATAACTGGGTCATCGACCCACTCGATGGGACAACCAATTTTATTCACAATATTCCTGTCTTCTCGGTGAGTATTGCACTGATGGAAAAGGACGAGCTTGTTTTGGGCGTGGTTTATGAAGTTAACCGTCACGAATGTTTTTATGCCATAAAGGACGGTGGGGCTTTTTGCAATGACACCCGGATAAAGGTCAGTGAAGCGCCGGATTTGTCTGCTTCGATAATTGCGACAGGCTTTCCTTATTATAATTTTGACCTGATTGACAGATACTTGGCTACCATGAAATCCTTGATGCAGAAAACACACGGCTTGAGGAGATTTGGCTCCGCAGCGGTGGATCTCTGCTATGTGGCTTCGGGTAGGACTGAGGGCTTTTTTGAATACAATCTAAATTCTTATGATGTTGCTGCGGGTGCCTTGATTGTCAAAGAGGCCGGAGGAACTGTCACTGATTTTGATGGAGGAGACGACTTTGTGTTTGGCAGGAAAATCGTAGCAAGCAACGGGATTATTCATCGGGACTTTCTGAAAGTTCTGGCTGAATTCAGGGACTAATTATCCTAAAAGAAAATACCAAACCAACAGACTGATAGCTGAAATTGGCATGCCAAGACCGGAAAGCAAGGTGGCTAATTTAGGTTGTAGCCCAAATTGTATGGCGACAATCGAGCCTGTGATCATCGGGGCCATTCCGCTTTCCAGCACGGTTACTTTCAGATCCAGAGAATCAGTCAGTAGAAAATGTCTGTAAATCAACCACACGATTGCAGGAGCCAAAATCAGGCGATAGCCCAATCCATACCAGAAAAAGCGGGAAGCAAGAGAACTCCGATCCAAGGAAAACTTCAACCCAATAGCCAGTAAAGCCATGGGAGGCATCGTTTTTCCGATGAGTTGAAGGATCGGGACAAGAATTTCGGGTGTTTTCAGATCAAGTATACTCATAATCAGAGTGCCCACCAGAAAGCCGAATGGAGGGAATTTGAGAATTTTGACTGGGACTTTTGCCAAGCTTTCGCTGTGGTTTCCGTAGATGGAACCTACTAAAATGGACAGCGAAGAGACGATCAAAAATGATCCTCCCTGATCGATCAGCAAGGCAGTCGGCAAACCTGCTTTTCCATACAATCCTTCAATGACCGGAAATCCCAAAAAAGAAGTGTTTGCCAGTCCGGCAACAATGATCAGGCAGCCGGTTGTATTCTTATCCCAGTTGAATTTGCTTCCCAGTATCCCAAAAATCAACCAGGAAAGTAAAAAAGTAAACCAGGCTGCTGTGACAGGAATAAGTATGCCCCAGGAAAGCTTAATTTCAGGGATATAAAGCAGGGCTAAAGCTGGAAGAACGATATTGATCAGATAGGCCTGAACCCAATTTGAAGCTTTTAGAGTTGGGAATCCGGGAATTTTTCTCAGAAATATTCCCAAAAACAGACATGTCAAAGCGATGATTACTCCTGCCATTCCCGAATATGTTGAAACTTATTTTTATTTAACACAGAAATAATTTGGGATTCTTGTATAGTCCTGAATATCAGTATACTTTTGGACTTCCTAAATTTGTTGTAATGAAGAAACTTATACCCATTTTTATTAATGGAAAAAAATGGATTCAGCTTTCCCAGCTTACTTCAGATCAAGTGAAATCTCTGAAATCCATCCTTCCGGTGAATTGCCTCAAAAACCTTGTTTTTCAAGGTATAGAATTGAGTGATTGTCTTGATTTTGATACCTATGAATATTGGTATATAAGTCAGCAGATTCCGGAGCAAAGACAGGCCGTACTTGATTTTTAGTCCAAGCCGAAGCTTTTCCTTTTTTCATCAAAATACTTTTTAAGCTCGGGATAGAATTCACTTTCTGCCTCAGGAATCCCATCCAGGACTAATGCTAGATTTCCATCATTCAAGTCCTGATTGACCTGCATCCCTTCGATCAAGTAAACCAGATCTTCAAAGGTAAGTGGCTCCCAGCAGCTGCTTGGATAAACCAAGTAGTCATTTCCATAAAAATCAATCACTTCGAAATTGATTTTTCCCTCTAAAAAATGAGCATAGATGCTGATCTGCTCACCCCAAGTACTCTCAGGATAGTGCAGACGCACGAGCAAGACAGAATTAGTTTCTTCGCTGAAATAGCTCTCGGGCTGAAATTTGAAATCAAACATGCCATAAAATTACGAGGATGGATTTATGATTCAATTGATCCTGGCAGAGTTTCGAGAAATCGCTCCACCCTTTTTTCTTCAAAAAAAGTGAGTTTTCCGATTAATTAAAATCCCTAAATAGTTGAAGATCAGTCCTGATTTCAATCGGAAAATTATTTCTTTCCAACTTTGTCTCCTTATCACTTTCCAACTTCTCTTCCACATTGGATTATAGGGACTTTCAGGCTATTTTTGAGTTCGTTTTCAAAACGACCGGAACGCATCCGGTTTTCATACCTTGCTTTCAAATCCCTGATTATGAAAAGAGATTCGCTTGTTTTCGACCTCATCGCTAGAGAAGAAGACAGACAAAGAAGAGGCATCGAACTGATCGCTTCCGAAAACTTCACCAGTAAACAAGTAATGGAAGCCGCGGGCAGTGTCCTTACCAATAAATATGCTGAGGGACTGCCAGGAAAGCGATATTATGGAGGCTGTGAGGTGGTAGATAAAATCGAGCAGATTGCCATTGATCGTGCAAAGCAGCTCTTTGGAGCCACTTGGGCCAATGTGCAGCCGCACTCTGGAGCTCAGGCAAATGCCGCTGTATTTTTAGCATGCCTGAAAGCTGGGGATGCGATTTTGGGCTTTGATCTGTCTCACGGAGGACACCTGACTCATGGTTCTCCGGTAAACTTTTCAGGAAAGTTATACCAGGCCAATTTCTACGGTGTGGAGGAAGAAACCGGTGTGATCGATTACGACAAAGTAGAAGAGAAAGCGCTCGCTGTTCAGCCAAAAATGATCATCTGCGGGGCTTCAGCCTATTCCAGAGATTGGGATTACCAAAGACTGAGGGAGATTGCTGATGAAGTAGGATCACTTTTACTGGCTGATATTTCCCACCCTTCAGGATTGATTGCGCGTGGACTTTTGAATGATCCATTAGAGCATTGCCACATTGTAACTACGACAACTCACAAGACACTGAGAGGTCCTAGAGGAGGCTTGATCCTGATGCGGGAAGATTTTGACAATCCTTGGGGCTTGACAACTCCAAAAGGTGAAATAAAAAAAATGTCCTCCCTTTTGGACATGGGGGTATTCCCGGGTACTCAGGGTGGACCATTGGAGCATATTATCGCTGCCAAAGCAATTGCGTTCGAAGAGGCACTTTCCGACGAATACATGCACTACGTAGTTCAGGTAAAAAAGAATGCATCCATAATGGCAGAAGAGTTCGTAAGTCGTGGATACCAGATTATTTCTGGTGGTACAGATAACCACATGATGTTGATCGATCTGAGAAACAAAGAACTGACGGGTAAACTTGCCGAGGAAACCCTTGGTAAAGTGGATATCACCATCAATAAAAACATGGTTCCTTTTGACACCAAGTCGCCTTTTGTGACTTCAGGTATGCGAGTAGGAACTGCTGCAGTCACCACGCGAGGATTGAAGGAAGACGATATGAGAAAAATCGTCCAGCTGATTGATCGAGCGCTGCAAAACCATTCAGATGAAGCAATACTTTCCAAAATCAAGGAAGAAGTCAATGCGTGGATGGTTCAATTTCCTTTATACTAAATACCAAATACCAAAGTGGCCCTAGATCAAATTCAAGAGGAAGAAGAAGGAATGTCGTTTTTGGATCATTTGGAAGCCCTGCGCTTCCACTTACTCCGATCTGTAGCGGCAATTTTAGTCTTTTCAGTAATCGCCTTTTTAGCCAAGAGCGTCGTTTTTGGTATAATTATTTTGGGACCTTCCAAAATAGATTTTTTTACCTATCGGATACTTTGTGATGTCGCCAATTGGCTTAATGTTCCGGCCCTATGCATCGAAGAACTTCCATTTACAATTCAAAGTCGTCAGATGACTGGACAGTTTTCCATGCACATGACTTCCAGTTTTATTGTCGGCTTTATTGTGGCATTTCCTTACGTCTTTTGGGAGTTTTGGAGGTTTATTAGTCCCGGATTATACGACAGGGAAAAAAATGCTGCCTCAGGAGCCGTTTTCTTCGTAAGCGCTCTCTTTTTATTGGGTGCGGCATTTGGTTATTATGTCTTAGCTCCACTTTCGATCAATTTCCTTGCAAACTATCAATTGGATCCCACCATCCTTAACGAATTTGATATTACCTCTTACGTGACTACGTTGGTAATGCTTGTTTTGGCATCGGCGATTATGTTTCAATTGCCTGTAGTGATTTATTTTCTTTCCATGTCTGGATTAGTCACTTCCAAAATGCTGAAAGCTTACAGAAAGCACTCTATTGTGGTGATTTTGATCGTTTCAGCGATCATTACCCCTCCAGACGTGATCTCGCAGCTTCTTATAGCAATGCCTATTTTGGTGCTCTATGAGATAGGAATTTCGATAGCGAAGCGACTTGAGAAAAAGAGAGCCCTAGCGGAAGCCGAGTATCAAAAAAATCATCCAACAGAAGAGTAAATCATGGGAAAGAAAATAGCAATCGGAGGTGACCACGCCGGATATGAATACAAAGGAAAATTGATTCAAAAATTAACCTCTCTTGGGTTTGAGGTGAAAGATTTTGGACCGTTTTCCGATGCTTCGGTAGATTACCCCGACTATGTACATCCTTTGTGTTCCGCTATTGAGCAGGGAGAATTTACACTGGGAATCGTAATTTGCGGAAGTGGAAACGGCGTAGCAATCACTGCCAACAAACATCAGGGAATACGGGCTGCACTTTGTTGGAATGAGGATCTTGCTGCTCTTGCCCGTCAGCACAACAATGCCAATGTCATCGCTTTGCCTGCAAGATTCATTTCCTACGAGCATGCAGAACGATTGACTGATATTTTTCTGAACACTGATTTCGAAGGCGGAAGGCACCAAAACCGGGTCAATAAAATAGCTTGCAGCTAAAATTTATTATACCAAAAAAGGCCTCCGCGAATCTCGTTGAGGCCTTTTGTGATAGGTAGCGTTTTTTCTTTTGAATTTAAAGAGTTACTTCTCCTCGGGATACTTGATTAGCAAGAATGATCGCATTGTAGAGGTTTGCGATTTTTCCGGACCGGGATAGCTCGTCCAACGACTTTTCAGTTCCTTCCGGACCACCAATGTTCACTTTGACCTGAGGAGCTATTCCGGAATTCATGATGATTTGCTTCACTTGAACTGCTGATAATTTAGGAAAATAAGACCTGATCAAAGCTGCAATTCCCGCCACAGCAGGAGCGGCCATTGAGGTGCCTCCCTGAAATTCATAGTCATTATTAGGCATCGAAGAGTAAATAGCATCACCCGGAGCAAAAACATCTACATTTTGTTTTCCATAATTAGAAAAGGAAGCCACCATTTCAGGTCCGAAACTGGAAGTAAGCGCTCCAACTGTGATCACATTATCGACAATTTCCGGAGTGTTTTTAAGTTTATGGTCATTCGGGAAATTGGGATTTTCGGGACTGTCCAAATCAGCTCCGTCATTTCCCGCAGCATGCACAAACAACACGTCTTTGGATGCAGCATAAGCCAGTGCATCATATACCCACTCTGCATTGGGAGAGAATCCTTTTCCGAAACTGGCATTGATCACTTTTGCTCCATTATCCGCGGCGTATCGAATGGCCAGAGCAACGTCTTTGTCATATTCATCCCCATCAGGCACAGTTCTTATACTCATGATTTTGACGTTTTTAGCTACACCATCCACACCTTTCATATTTCCTCTTGTGGCTGCGATGATTCCTGCCACATGCGTTCCATGGCTTTCATCTTCATCGCGGAAACTAGGATTTCCATTTCCGTAGTTGCGGTCGTTGATGTCATAGGGATCGTCTCCTACGGGTTTTCTTCCGTCAAAATTTACGTTCAGATGATAATCTACCTGACCTTTGTAATAGTTGATTCCATCATTCAGATCAGCTAATGCGCTTGGTATATCCTGACCCATACCCATGACCTGAATCAATACCCCGACTAGTTGTTCCTCCTGAGGGGTTTTTGGGGAATATTTCTCCAGATCTTCTATGGAATAATATTCCTTTCCCAATTCTTTTTGAATATTCTGATGAGCCATGCTTACAAACTGCTCGATTTGTTGCAGTTGTGGGAGGCCTGCTTTTGCTTCCGGAAGTTTGGTGTCAAGCTCAGTTTGAGCAGCTGCTTGGTAGGCTTCGTCACCGATTTTGAGTCGGATGATTCTGGCGATTTCCAGTTGTTCGTGGTAGGATTCACCGAGAAAATTATAGCCATGAATATCATCGATGTAGCCATTCCCGTCATTGTCAATGCCATCACCGGGCTTTTCTTTCTCATTTACCCAAAGCACATCTTTGATATCCTCATGATCCAGATCAATGCCGGAATCTATTACTCCCACGATGACTGTTTGCCCTTTTCGCTTTTGCAAAAGCTCGTCATAGGCACGGTCTACACTCATACCCGGAACAGTATCCCGAATCAAATCCAGATGCCCCCAACGTTGTGTTTGAGATTCTGATAGCTCTGAAATTCTTGGAGAAGTATTCGTATAGGAAATCGGCGGTGCGGTAATCACAGCCGTGGAGCTGCAACCCATTGCCAGTAGCCCGATGCTCAGACCAGCCAGCGATTTAAACAGGGATTTATTCATGTCCCAAAGATAGTGTGGCTTGGAATAAAGCGGAAAGTTTTAGGTGTTAAAAAGGGTGAAGGGTTCCTTTTATTTTACTTCAAAATTTCGCTCTTCCGGCAAGTTATTTTCAATTGTTTCTTGATTAATTGTCCCTATTGTATCGCCATTTGCATCTATTTCTTTCCATTCTGTAGAAAGTGATGTTGATAAATGGGTTTGTTCGTAGTTCATTATTTCAAGTCTTTTTCGATCATCTGGTTGCTCATTGGGAGTTCCAATTCTGCTTTCAAGCTCATTTTGAAATGTTCTTTTCGGATGTGTTCCATAATTGGCTACAATTTTATAATAAATGATTTTTCCAGCTTGAACTTCAGGTTTTACCTTACTTTCTACCTTATCTAAATGGACTCGATTAGCGTAATCAGATCCTTGACCCGCACCATTTCCTGTGATTGGAGTTAGGTTGTAGGCATATCCCGGACCGCCGATGTGATGGTTTAAAAGATGTCCTCTGATAAATACACTTGTTCTTTTTCTTCGATTTGCTTTTTGCCATATTGGAGGGCTATCCTTTGGTGTTGAACCTCTTACATGGTTTTTTGTCAAGACTTTTGCTTCGGCAAAAGTACCACCACCCTCCGGGGTTAGAGGGCCGTATTCAATTTGGGAAAGTGGAAGCTCATCACCTGCTGAGACACCAATGATAGCAGTTTGAATAGAAAGCTGGTTTAGGAGGGGCTGAATTGACGCCTGAATGTTTGCGTCCGGAGTGGAATTTCTCCGTACTGTTGGATCTGAAAGATATTGGTCAATTTCTCTAGAAATTCTAATTGCTTCTGCTTTAGCCGCTTCTTTTTGAGCTTTTTGAGGATCAGCAGTTGAAATTACTACGTTATTGATGAAATCTGAATAAGTTTTTGGGTTATTGCTAGCAATCATTAGATGCGAGTTTTCTGGACTGCCTTCAAAATAGAGTTCATGATTTTCACCGTCATAAGTTTGGAATGGCTTTCTGAGCCCCAACCATCCCATTACCGTATCCACCGCATTTCTTCCCATTTCCAGTAAAGAACCTCCTACTGATAATGCCCGGTCGATCAACCAGTCAATCGCAGCATTCACCCGGTCCCGCAATCCACTGATCATTTCTGCGATACGGGTTCCCAGCCCTCTCAATCCTACCTGATTGGCCAAAAATCCAATGGCTACCGGTACAGCCCGAGCCAAAGCCGCTTCGAGGAAATTGGCTGCATCGGCTACATTTCCTCTGGCAATATTCGCCACCCCAGCCACAAAGGAATTCACGATCTCAAGCATTTCCCGCAGCTTTTCGATGAAAGATTGGACTGCCCGATAGAATGCTATAAAGCTGTTGACCACTGCCATAATGCCCGTCGGATCCAGCATCGAGAGAAGTTTCACCGTCACCTGCTCCACGATTCGTGTCATGATCCAGTTTTGTACCTGCTCCAGCACCAGAGTCCAAAGATTGCTCAGCTGGTCCTGTACATATTCCCAAATGGCAATCGGTCCTCGCTCCCAGACATCTTTGATAAAGGTCCAGATTCCGGAGAGCGTATCGATCGCTGCCCGTATCTGAGCTACTCGTTCAGGCCCAATCTTCAGTGCTAGCCGTTCCCAGACATTGTCAATGGTCAAGCCCAGTACATCAAGCACAAAACCCAAGATCGACTGGAAACTCAAATCAGCAGGAGGGTTGATTCCCGCTGTTGCCAGTTCTCCAAAAAGCCAATCCCGCAACCCTCCCAACAGGTGAGTGACGATATTGTCAAAGAACTGGACAAAGCCCTGTTTGACGGCTCGGAGGAGGTTTTTTAGGAAGCCGATTGGATCTCTTTTTATGTCTTCAAAAGCCGATCTGGCATTGGCGATGATCTGATTGACGGTATCAATCGGGAAGTTCATCACCACCAGCAGGACCTCCACGATGATCCTGACTATGGTTACGATAAAGGCAAAAAGCCGCTGTATCGGATCTGCCAATGTCTGTACGATCCGCACAAATGCATCAATCGGATGAAATACATCTTCAATGGTGAAGCTATTCCACAGATCCAAAAACAAACCCGTGATGTAAGCCCAGGTAAAATTCAGGGTAGCTACAGCCGCATCTATTCTGCTCACCGTTTGCTCAATAGCTCCGGTCTCCTTCATTTGTTGGAATTGCTCCTCACCACCCGGCATCAAGCCCATGAATCCCCGAATGATATTTTCAGTAGTCCGGGGGACGACTTCTTCGGTAAATGGATCTTTTTCAAGAATTACCGTTACCAAATGGAATCCCGGCTTTTCCCGGGCATAGGCTGAAAGCTGCGCCATCAGGGCATTTTTGATAATCTCCAAAACCTTGATCGCCACATTGGCAGCAAAGGTGAATACCCGCTCAGTAAAGGGTCTAAAAATGCCAATAGTCCGGTTAAATGCCGCAATGGGATCCCTCAGGTCTTCGAGTGAAAAAGCATTCCAGGCTTCTTCAAATAGGGCTTTTACTTCGTCAAAACTGAAGTTCAGCGCTGCTAATTCTGCGTTAATCCAGTCCGCTGTTTCCTGAATGGTGCCTTCTGCCTGCATGCGTTCGAGCTCCTGTTCTTTGCCGATCAGAATCAGGAAAGCTTCTATTTTTTCAGCAGTAGTTGAAACGACTTCTTCACCAGTCAGTGGGTCTTGCCCAAGTAATTGGGTGAGAAGGGGATAGCCTGGGAAAGCATCTGCCAGTGCTTTCAAGCCAGCCATCAATGCGGCTTTGATCAATTCAAAGATTTTGTCCTTGACACGTCCTGCAAAATTGACAATATCTCGATACAACTGCCCAAAAGTGCGGTCGAGGACTGCCATATTTTCATCCCAGCCCGAAAAAAGACTTGCCTCATCCCATGCCTGTTCGAGGGTTTGCTCCAGTCGGCGTGTCGTGAGATTCAAGGCCGTCATTTCGCTCTCCACCCAAGTCACCGCCGACTCGATTATTCCCAATTCAGTCAGTTTATCGAAAAGTAGGTTGCCAAAAACCGGGATCAGCCCAAGCAGCCCGCCGATCAGGTTGGTAGCGTTTCGCTCCACATTTCTACCGGCCAAAGGATCATATCCTATGATCACGGTCAGAAGTGTATAGCCCGGAATGTAGCTGGCAAATCGGGAAAGCCCCTCGCGGATTGCCCAACCCAAACGCTGTACTTTTGGCTGAGTATGGGAGATTTCCGGACTCGGAGACCTTTTCACCGCTGCCCCTTGCTGCACCGTATGAGTTAGCTCGTGGGCGAGCAGGTGTTTACCTTTTGAGGATTCAGGCTGATATTTTCCATCGTTAAAGTAGATGTCATTGCCATGGGTGAAGGCTTGTGCCCCAAGAGCCGAACTCATGGATGCAGCCTGCGGACCGGTATGCACTCTGACTTCTGAGAAATCCGCCCCGATCTTATCGCCCATGTCCTGCTGAATTGCCGGAGGCAAGGGGGCGCCTGAACCTACACTTTGCTGGATTTGGGTTGAAAGTTGAGGTGAAACCGTCCCCCCTTCACCCCCCGAGCGTTGGATGGTCTCTTCTTCTTCACCTTTCAGTTTTACCTCCTCCTCTTCCTCAGCAAGTCTTACCAGGGACTTATGATCGGCAAAAAGCTGAACTTCCTCCTCATCAGAGCTCATTTGGATTTCCTCTTCTTCCTGGCTTCGATGTATCATCGAAATTCCAGCAGATAGCGGAAACATTTGGACTTCCTCTTCCTCGGAGGTTTTCATTTGAAGTCCTCCCGGACTTGCGGACATCAACGAAGTAGTGGATGTCGATGGCATCATCATGACCTTATCTGCCACCGATTCTGCTTCGTGCTCGTATTTGTCGTTTGGCTTACCGACTTTCAAAGCAGGCTGAATCACACCTTTCCCAGTCCCGGGAACCCGGGATTTTGGAAAAGGAATTTTTTCAGCGGCTGCTCCCATTTTGCAGAATTAGGATTTGATCGGATTCATGACTTCTCCAGGCTCCAAGGCTCTCATCCCATGGCGCTCCTGTTCTACCGGACTCATTTTTTCGGCATTTTCAGGCTCCTTTGAACCTTTTTCCTTATTGACTACCACCACGACAGGTTCTTTTTCGGCTTCTTGATCTGGTTTTTTTCTCACTTTTTTTCTCATAATCCAAGGAATTAAATTGTTCTGCCTACTTTTTGGTATTCTCTTTGGATGCCTTCTTTGATATCATCGAGCCTAATAATTTTGTCTTCATTTTCTAAAGCCATCAGCAGACTGTGTTGGATCACATTGATAATCCCGCCTCCGCTGAGCTCATGAGAGGAAGCGATAGCATTCAGATCAACCCTGGATTCAAGTTTTGCTTGTTCAGGAAATCCTTTTTTCCAGAGCATCAGGCGTTCCTCTGCCTGTGGAATTGGAAAGAAAATGCTGGACTGAAAGCGGCGCATGAATGCATCGTCCAAATTGTTTTTCAGGTTGGTCGCTAAAATCACCAAGCCGTCGTAGTCCTCAATCCGCTGCAATAAGTAGGACACTTCCTGATTGGCATAGCGGTCATGCGCATCATTGACTGAAGTTCGCTTGCCAAAAAGTGCATCTGCTTCGTCGAAAAACAGAATCCATCCCTGTTTTTCGGCTCGGTCAAATACTTTGGAAAGATTCTTTTCGGTCTCTCCGATGTATTTGGATACCAATCTGGACAGGTCAATCCGATAGACATCGACCCCCATTTTTTTACCTAATAATGCCGCGGTTAGTGTTTTTCCGGTGCCGGGAGGGCCAAAAAACAAGGCTTTGTAGCCAGGCTTAAGGATGCGCGACATTTTCCATTCTTGCATCAAAAAGTCCTTGTGTTTCAGCCAAACTTCCAGTTCCCGGAGCTGAATCCAGGTCTCTTCTGATAAGACCAAATCTTCCCAGTCTAAGTGAGTCTGTAGCCGCTGAGCCGGAAAATCAGAGCTGAAGCCCGGTTTTTTTACTTTACCCGTGGTGATTAAGTCCAGAATATCACGGGAAATGATCAAAGCGCCATTCAGGAAGGATTCCTCTGCCTCGACTTCACTCAGTCTCAGGATATTTTCTTTGAATAATACGCCACTCGAGTCCAGCAGATTTTGATACTGAAAGCGCTTTTTCAGTTCATTTCCTGCCAAAATGAACATGACCGTTTCCCCTGTTGGGATGAAGCCATTGTGCGTCTTTCCTTTTCTACCACCAAACTCCGTGTAAATCTGCTGGGTAAGCTGATTTCTACTCATAAACATGTCCAAAAGCTGTGGACGGATATGCGGTACAGCCGCCAAAATGAGCAAAAATCGGTCTTCAGGTCCCAAATGAAACTTCCTCACCAGATCAGCATAGGATGAATCCATTGCGGAAAGGTCTGGTGCTGGAATCTGAAGCAGATCCGAGGGAGCAGGTGAGGAATTGGAATTGATTGCCGACCGGGCTTTCAGGATCTGCTGCAGCCAATCGAGCTCAAGCTGAATCGTTTGGGCGTTATCGTGTGCTTTGCTTACCATTCGGTGTAGAGGGTTTCATCCATCCATGGGAGTTTGATGATGCTGATCGTCCAAGGAAGTCGGTTTAATAAAATGTCAATTGAAATCCTCGGAATTGTAAGTTGGTATCCTCTGTCGACCCTACGGAGGCTTCCTTCTCTGGGGAAAAAACCTTTGGCCATAGCGGTGCCGGAAGTGCTTTTCAGTGCGGTCCAGCGGGCGACCATGGTATCGAGTAGATTTTTGATTTCTTCTTTTTCGAGATCGGTAGGAGAAAAATGAACCTGAATGGGCTCTAAAGGATCAATCCCACAAAGGATTTTATTTAGCAACAAATCTGATTCTTCATAGAAATAGGAATCATCCAAAAGGGCTTGAATCAACAAAACTGCCCTGTTTTGAGCTTCTTTGGAAACAAACTCCTTGTTTTCCACCAATCCCAGGCCTTTAAAAAAGTAGGGTAAAAAGGGAACGGCTAGCACTAGACCTGAATTGTGAATCGGGAAGGTTTCTTCGGGTTCCAGTTTTTCAGAAGGAGCACTTTGAATTTGCCATTTTTGCAATGCCTTTTTGCTGCTAAGATTCTGAATAGTGCTTTTATTCTTTAGTAGTTCTAAAAATTTTTCTTTTCCCCCGGCGGGAGAAATAGTTTGCCTTATTTTGGAATCGGGGGTATTTCGAAAGGTTGAGGTTTGAGTCCATTTTGACCAAACCTTTTCCAGAATTTTAGTCTTGGATTTTTGTAGAAAATCAGCGGGAATCAACAAAGCCAATAGCTCCAATAGGATCTCATGTGCTGGTTGAAATACAGCTTTTGGCTTGAAAAGCCATATTTTGAACCAACTTGAAACAGGATGATTCAATTGCTTTTGGGGAATGAAAAAGGCTTCTGCAATCTGTTTTGTAAGAATTATTTCGAGCGCAATTTTTGGAGTGATATCCGGAGAAAGAGCTGAAACTAAGGATTGGGCGATGCCTTGACTTTCCTTATGTTTTTTGGGAAAAGTCAGGGAAAGGATTTTTTGAATTTCATCGACTTCCAGATGATTGGCTAACCTGTTCAGCATCACCTGTGAAAAAGATTCGGACTTGAGCCAAAGCAGAAAGGACCGGTTTTTCTCAGAGATCAATTTCTTAACTAGATTTCGGATTCCTTCTTTTTTTGATTGAGACGCCCACCAAGGTTTTCTTCCGTTTTGAAGTTGGTAGATTAATAATTCAAGCGATTTCCGTTCATCCTGAGGATGACGAGAATTGAATTCTTTTTGCTCTTCGCTTTCTTTTTGAAGTTCAGGAAACTGTTTCAAAAGTTGGGTTTTGAGCACTTCTTTCAGCTTTTTTTGAAATATTTCGGGAGATTGATTTTCCCGGATTTTTCCCAACTCCAGTTCCACTTTCTCCAGTCTGAACCATTTTCCTTGGCTGTCCAATTCATCCAACAGCTCCTCAATTACCGGTAGCCATTCTTTTTGGTAGCGTTCTCCCCATTGATTCATAGCGGCTTTTGCCCTGCCTCCATCCGTATAGTGCAGATCTAAAACTTGCCGATGAATAAGATGCCTGCTCATTGTCTGCGGAGGATCTTATTTACCAAAACTGCCTTGGTATCGGTATTTCGAATTTCGATATTATTCGATTCTGCGATCAGCCTCAAGGTGTCGTTTTTGAGACCCGCGAGTTCATCACGTTTCAGGGTTATTTCCTCCTTTTCTTCAGTCGCCACTCTGACCAGCTCTTCGCGTGTTGGATTTCGAGCCGGATTTAAGGTCAATCCTCTAACAGAAATAATTTCTGTCAAAACTGCCTCATTGAGTCCAGTAGGACTTACTCCCACTACGACAACATCTTCGGAGATTGTAGGATTTAGGAAGATGTCGATCGTGCTCTCAGAGCAGATAAATCGGGTAGTTGGCTGGAATTGCTCGGCTTGAATAACCAAGGTCACACCCGGACTGGGAAAGCTGAGGGTAAATTCCCCTTTGTCATTGGTACGGGTAGTAATATTTGTCCCTTCCACAAGAATAAATGCACCCACCACACTACCCCCGGTTGGTCCCATTACCCTTCCGGAAATTCGGGTAGCGGTACATCGGTTACTTGGGGGCTGTTGTGCTCCGCAATTTGCCAGTTGGTAATCCAGAATCATCCCCTCCATCTGCTCATAGCTGGCATTGGAAGGGTCCAATCCTAAACAGCGCAATAATTGAACTCTTGTGTCGGAACTCTCCAGGACATTGGATCGGATCTCATCCAAGGTAAACCCTCTTGACGCTGTCAAGCTTGAGAGAAGTGCTTGGACTATCTGTTCAAAGCCCAAATTTTCAACACCCAATTGGCGTTGGGTCGCTGTCGCCCTCACATTCTTTTCTCCCCAGCAGGTCAAGATTTCTAGGCTATAGCAGGAAGTTGCCTTCGGAGACTTCACCCAAATCGTTACCCTGCCTTCATCCGAAAGTCCCGAATCTTTATCAATAAGCTTGTAAGTAAATGTGTCGTCACCACTAAAATCCTTTGGTGGGTCATATACAAATACTGAATTCTCATTCTCTTTTTTGACGACTCCGCCCTTTTCTGATTCTTCGGAAGTGGGCTCGATCGTGTAATTTCGATCAATTGGCAATCGATCATTGACCATGACCTCAATTCTAATTGGCGTGTTGATGTTGGTAATCGCATAGTCCGGTCTGGCAAAAGGTGGTAGCAGGTTCCACTTTTCATCTCCGCAAGCATCGATACAGTCACAACAACCCGCTTTACCTGCCAGACTAAAGTCCCCGATCACCCTGCCTGTGGACTGAAGGTAGAGCAGGTAAAATGTACCTCCACGATAAACTCCAGCCTCATGATTTAATCCTGGATTCTTTTTCAGGTATTCTGAGAATTTCCTGGAATTTTGAAGTTGTGCGACTCGATTGACATAACTGAGGTAAAGCCGCTGGATTTTGGTAAAGTAGAAGAGATCCAGAATCCGATAGAGGATGGGTGAAACTCTCGCTAAAAGCCCATTGTATAGCTCAAGATTCTTCTCCGATTCTTTTTCAGGGATAGCTATTTTGTCCAGAAATTTCAGCTGGATCAGCAATAAATCGAGTAAAGCCTGGAGTATTTTTTTGTATGCATCCTGGAACTTCTGCCAGTCCATATTCTCAAGGCATTCCTCCAATCCAGCTATCCAGCTTTCAAAAAGCTCAAAGTATTTCAAGACTTGTTCTTCGACTTCTTTGTCAAAAAGCTCCTCCTTCTCGCCATACTTTTTGTTCAGTTCGCGAAGGAAATGGATGATCTCTTGAATATCCCGAACCATGCCCAACAGCTGAAATCGATGCAGTGCGTATTCTTCCTGCAGGTCATGCCAGCCACAGTTTTTGTACTCCCATGATCCTCCAGCATCTAAATGCAGGGTTTCAAGGTGAATTGGGAGGTTGAAGCCTTTAATCATTTTTAATATTGCATCCTTTGATTTTTCAAGCTCCTGATCCAAATGGCCTTCAATCCGTAGAAATGGAAAATCTTCCAGATCGTAGTCCAATGGCGATTCCAAGAATGTCCCATTCGGCTTGGGTGTGTCGGGCTGATTGTCGTAGCTGAGTACCTCGTCCCGATCTGCGGACCAAAGGTTTTTGGGTTTGGGATCCTTCCAGGTCTTTTCCAGAGAAAACCAACTTCCCAGTGTTCCCTTACTTTTCAAGTTGTAATAGTATGGGATACTTCGCTGGCCCAAAAGCCCCATTTTTTCCTTGCTTGGGGTGATTTTGATCGGGAATTTATCCGGAGAAGGTTTTTGAATCAGCTCCAGCTCGAAGGTTTCGATCATTAGCACCAGCCTTCGGTATCGCTGTGCAACCGTTTCTTTCAGCAGTTTTTGCTCATTGAAAATTGGCGGTTGCACAAAACCATGACGGTATTTATAGAATTCTTCGGCAGTGGCTGTTTTCGCTTTGCCCAGCATAAGATGCAGGGGAAAAAGTGAGGGATCTGTCGGGCAAGAATACCAGAGGGAATGTCCTGCTTCAAGAAATTCTTCCCATGCCAAGACCAGTTCTTTATAAAAATCCCAAAGGTATTGGATGCCTTTGATAGTAGCCGGTGCGGCAGTTAGACTTGCTTGAAGTTGGGTGATTTTGGTGGAGACCGCTGCTTGGTCAAATGGATTGGAATAGCCGAAGCTATTTCCCAAAATAGGCCCAAAGACGTCGTAGCCTTTTTTCAATTGATCCCAAAAATCGGGTTTTACAGTATCTGAGATGACGGTTTGATAGTGTTTTATAAAGGCATCAAGTTGATTGGACTCATTCTTTGAAGGGTCAAAAAGTGGTTTTTTCAGACGAAAAACTTTTAACCCTGAGGCTCCGGAAAAAGAACCCGATACATTGGCCGACCGAGTCAAAATCAAATCCAAGTCAGTTTTGGATACCAGTAGTTTTCGTAAGGAAAAAATCCGGTCTTTGCCTTTATCATCGCAGGCATTGCCCAGGCAGGACTTGAGATCCCGATCGAATATTTCCAAGAAAAGTAGGACAAATTTATCGTTCAGGAAATTTGCCGGGCTGTTCAGTTTTTTTACCTGAGTTTCATCTTCTGGCTTCTCAGAGAGCATTTCCCAAAGGGTTACATCCTGATTTGGAAAGCCAAAAGGCTTATAGGTTACCGTCTCGGGTAAGGTATAGGGACGATAGTGGGTGCCCAAAAAGTCTGTTCCAATCTGAATCAGGAAGCCTTCAGACGTAATTCCAATGCCTTTTGTGATTTTTACCTCGCCGGGAAGTGGCTGCACCTGAAGTCCACAGACTATTCCGATTCCAATCAATTTGGATCGGGTGAGCCTGTTTTGTTGATCCAGATAGGCGCTGAGCTGATTGAGCTGATCGCTGGTGAGGACTTGGCTGCCTTCGAAAATCGGATAAGTAGGAATGATCTGGCTCATAGTTCTGTAGGTTTAAAATTCCCCCAATGATGAAAAATTGAGAATAATGGCATCGTCCAGTGTGTCATCTTCTGCACAGTCGTGAAGTGTGCCGGATGGATAGACGTTTCGGACTTTTTCCAAAATCTCAATCAGTTGGGAAAGTGCTGTTGAAAGTTTCTTGGGATGTTGTGGGTTTTTGAGCGATTCAAGCAGCCAGATTTTCCAGGCTTGCTCCAGCTCCTCCATGTGCTCCGGGCTGATCCAACAGACTGTCAAAAAGACATGTGCTGGAGCTTCGGTTTTTAATTTATTTTCCAGAAATCTCCGGAAATCCCTACTGGTAAATCTTCCCGCCCAAAAAGGCAGCAAGACGTGCGCAATGCAGGTATAGGGATCGTCAAGTGTGCATTCACACTCTTCCTGAAAGTGAGGATCCAACAACCTGTCCTGGATCAATTCAGTGACTACGACGTTGGAATCATCGACAAATTTGTATTTTCTGTTGTGCCTTGGTCGAAGAAGTATATGCTCGATCAGATGTGTTCCTTCGTGGCTGAAAAATTCCTTTTGGAAAAAGGCTTGCATCGATTCCATAGCCTTGATCTCTTCTCCACCTGCAACCATAAAATCATCTCCACTGACAGAAAGCACCTCAAAGCTTCGGGAAATCAGGATTTCGGCCCCCTCCAGGTCCTGTCTTGGTTTGACTGAAGTGGTAATTACTGTGTTCCCGTCAACTTGTTCGAGTTTAAAAATCGGGTAGTCGATGAAAAGATCATCTTCATCCAGTTCTTTCCTGATCGTAATTTCAGAAAGCTGAGAAAACACTAAAAGATGGTTACCATCAACTGTTAATTCCTGCTTTTCTACATCGACTGATAGAATTTCAAGTGATTTTTGGAAAAGAATCAAGTCCCCTTTTGTGGGAGTTTGATCAGCGGTAAGTGTTATTTTCGAACCCTGAACCAAGGCAGTCGCCAAGGTGAGCGGAATAGGTTCAAATCCGGTTTGGATCAACCAACTTTCTCCCCAAGTGTCATCTAAAAGTTGAGCGGCAAGGGGTGCATTGAAGTTGTTTGCTGTACTTTTTGCCAATATACCTCCCCGGATGGGGTCTATAATTGAGAAATGGTATGGAGTTTCACTATCAGCGTCTAAAAGGTAGCCACTTGGTCTATATCCCGCAGCCAAAATATCCCAAATATGTTCTCTGATTCGGGTTTCGGCAAGACTCTGAAGTTCATCTTCTGAAACTGCATCCGCGACTTCCTGCTCGATTTTTCCTGAAAGAATGCTTGTGCCTTTCCCAAACGGCGCATCGAAAAACTCAAAATCAATGACATACTTGGGAGGTGCAGGTGCCATCGAAGGGGTAATGGTGAATTCATACCAATCCTTCAAGCCCAAGCCTAGATTCTTGCGGTTTGCTCTCGGATTTTGGATGAATTCGGATAAAAAGATCTCCTGAATCTCAGCTAAAGCCAGTTCTGCCTCGGCGGATGAAAAATCTTTTTTGACGCTTTCGCCCAGGATTTCATCATCGAGGAACAATTCCAGAACCAGATCACCTGGAGTTCCTGCAATTCCCCAATTACTTGGGTCAGCTGCTATCAAAAGAATCTTTTCCAAGCTCAGTTTGGCGTTATCCAAAGAGCTGAACGCTTCCAAAATCTCAAAAAGTGGCTGATCCCCGGCATCCAAAATCAGGATGATCCATGCTCCACCAGTTTCAGAAAACTCAAATCTTGAACTGAAAATCAGCCAGTCCGACTCTTTTTGACGGATTCCGTAAAGGCCCGCGACCCTGTTTTCCAGGCCTGATAAATTGTCGATATGGTAGAATTCCTTCGGAATCGCATAGTCAAATCCTTGTCCGCGTTCTGCACTGATTTGGGGATAATTATTGAGAAAATGGAGTTTATCCTCGATCAGTCGTTCTTTTCCTTTCTCAGGACTGAGCCTCACAGTGAGCATGCCATAGTCGGTCAATTGCTCGGCAAACCGCCCCAAAAGGTGATTTAGAAACTTGTTTCGCCGTTCCAGGTATTTTTCTTTTGGCTCAGAAAGAGAGTTCAACATATCTTCAAGCCCGGCAAGATCTTTCCACAGATCGGCAGTATCCGGAACCAAATTTTCCAGATTTTGAGAAAAATAGGTTTGAGAAATGGATGGATTTCCAAATGCATCCTTTTCCAGAGAAATGGAAAAAAGATCCCGTACATGAGCTAATTGCGCTAGATAATTTGCCAAAATCTGATCAAATACCAGCAAAAAGGCCTTAAGCTGCTTGACCTGATAGGCTTCTGGTTGGCCCTCTCCTCTAGGTAGCATTCCTTCTTCGCCCACGCCATAGACCAGGGGGAAATCATTCTGGATGGAAAAGTAATTTCCTGAATCGGCGAATTCACCTCTGATTTCATCAAAATCTAACTGCGGATACCGGATTTTTTGTGGGCGTTTGGCTTTCTGGATTTCATCCAAAAGATCTTCGACTTCCTCCCGGTTTGCCTTGAAAGGAAGTCCTTCTTTGTAATAGATCAACTTGCTGAGTTCGGAATTGAGCCTGGGCACATAATTCTGGGCAACTGCCAGATCGAGACACCATTTCACGCTTTTTGAAGGAATTTTTCCTTCCGGATCATCCTGCGGGATGTTGGCAATCTGTATGCTTTTCACTGCCAATACTCCCTCAATATTCATGATCAGGTGAATCAAATCTGAGACATGGATTTTGGACTTTCTGTCTGCTTTTGCCAACTCACTTCCATCGATAAAACCGTGCTTCAGCAGTGGTCCTTCGAAGATTTCTTCTGTGGGCAAACATTGACTCGCTTCCCAATCTCCGAAGTAAACCCGATCATCTTCCCGTATCAGCGGGCTTGAAAAATTAGGTGAAACCAAGATTTCCACCAATCCGAGCTCTTTTGGAGCCACTTTGACTTCCAGGATTTGATAGGTTCCTGCATTATTGCCTGAGCCGATGATGCTTAGCATGGAGCCGGCTTTTGGAAAGGCATCCGGATCAAGTTTCATCCAGATTTTGGCAGGATTTTGCTGGATTCGAGTTACTGGAAGTGTTCCTGATTTGCAGCGATGCAGCATCTCCTCCAAATCATAAAAATTGATCTGAGGGGAAAGAAAATCACCTATTACAGAGAAAATCCTGGCTTCTGTCAGCGCCACATCCGCCTCCGGACTAAGTTCGATATCGGCACAGACTAAGATCTCCTCCACCCGAAGTGCGTGAAATGACACAAAATCCTCACACAGGTTTCGATTGGCATTCAGAGTTTTTTTGACTTCGGAGAGCACTTCCCTGATTTTTTCAATTTTGATCAGGTAAAAAGCAAGAATTCCCTGAGGGTCATTGAACACAAAATTGTTGACCAAGGTATTGATGGCGGCAATTCCTTCGATTTCTTCCAGACCTGTTGGAGTTAATTCTGTGCCGCTGAGCTGAATGTAGTTAGTAGGGGAAAGTTTGTAAGTAAGCTCATAGCCTGAAGGAACATTCTGAAACTGGATAGAAATACCCTGAATGGCCTTTCGGATAGCCGTTTTGTCTTCCCAATCAATGTCCTCGTCCCAGCGCGGAAACTCGACCTGAACATCGATCACCACTCCAGCCAAATCCGGATGGGCATCAATGGCTATCTCCATGCTGAGCTTGTTCTCGTTCAGATCGCCCAGTTCATCCGTGGTGTCAAACTCAAGTAGCACATCGTAAAGTATTCCTAACCGAAGTGCTTTTTCGGAAGCGGGAAAGGGGATATAAGCCAGTTTTTTGGCCTTTCGATCCGGAAAAATTTTGATCTCATTACTTTCCCTGAGGGTCAGCCAGGCATTTTTTACACCAGTAAATCTTTTTTCCGGAACACCATCAATCTCGACTTCTTCAACTACTTCCACATCCATGATAAGCTTTCGGAAGTCTTCACTTGTGAGGGCTTTTCCCGGAAGAATCTGAGACGCTTTGAAAAACTGGTTAGCCAGTGAGCCGGATTCATCCGCCAGCAAATCCTGAATCGGTTTATTTGCCCGATAACTCAAGTCTGTGATGGCATAGCAGAGCACTTCCAAAATTGTGACTCCAGGGTCATGGGTGTTGTAATCCGTCCAGATTTTGCCGGAAAGGCGCTGAATGTAAGCGATGGCTTCTTTGCGAAGCAGCTCAAAATCCATGGCAGGACTTGCCGGTTTTGCTTTCGATATCGTGATTGATTCCTGCATATCCTTAGGTGTCAAAAGCTTCATCCATGTCCGAACTTTCCGTGGAGGTGATGTCAAGGATCGCAGGCACTTCATTGTCTGCGCACTCACAATCCTCCGTTTCCAAAATTGTGATCAAATGATCTCCATAGGTTCCAATCGATCCTACAGACCCTAAGAGCGAAACTCCCGTACTTCCTTTGGCTTCTTCTACTTGATTTTTGGAGATAATTTCCCCATTCACTGGATTTTTGATAATGTGATACAGCTCAAAACAGGTCAAATAATCCACGTAAGGCAGTTTTTCTACAAAATGCAAGACCACCGATCTGTGAATTTCTCCGGCAAAAGTGAATGTTTCCGGACTTTGGAATGCCCAAGGGGAAAGGAATGTTTTCAGATCATCTTCAAGCTTTTTTGTAAAAAGTGAACGGTCTACGCCGGCCAGAAACCGCACATTAGCTTTCACTTGCAGCTCCTCATAGACGGGATTTACCACATGAAAATAGACTCCTGCTGAACAGATTTTTGAAATGAACTCCCGGACTTTAGCGATCAAAGCCACGCTTGCCTTGGGTCGTAGTGGATCGATCGCGTTTTTGTTTCGAACATTAGCCACCAAGACGACGGTCACGTGCCGGGGAGCGAGGGCTCGGTAATTTTCCAGATTGCCGTCGTACTCGGTATGATTGAGTGCTTTGACCTGATAGATTTCAGGGAAATACTCCAGCACCAGATGCTCGTAATCCCAACGGGTCACTGCACGTTGCTTATGTCTGAGTCGCTCGGAAATTCGGGTGTAAAAATCCTCTGAAGCTTCGGCGGTCTTACCACCAAATGAGGCAAAGGGTTGATCTATTTTGCTGATTTGGGCTTGGGAGTTTTTAAGCTTTGCTATGGTTTTGGCAGGAAGAGCAATGGCAAGGCGATTCGGGTCATTTTCAAAATCCTCAAATGTCACCCGAATAGCTTGAGCGATGATATGCGTGAAATCAGGAATGGCATCACTGTTTTCTACAACTGTTGCTCTAAGCCAGGTCATATTGCTATCCAAGATAGTGTGGAATTGATCAGCTGCGCGAGGCATGGTAAATCCGATAAGTCCCGTTTGAATCAGACCGTTAGTTTCATCCAAAACGACATCCCGCTTATCGAATGCTTTCCATTCATTTCCGCTGAGGTAGCTCCAGGATACAGTCGGTACGGGTTTCTCAGGGTTTGCACTTCCGTCTAGCACATTGATCAGCAGCTGGATGGACTGACCGGGGAAATGATTTTTCAAGCCAATCAACAAATAGCCTTCATCTAGGTAATCCGGTACTAAAAGCCCTGGGTTTAAAGCCTGTTTTGCTTCCCCAAATGCACTGATATGGAAAAATGAATTCCAATCACTTTCTCCGGCTTTGAAGGAGTCTGAGGCGGTGTAGTCTAGTTTTACGCTTTTTACTTCCGGAGTGTAAGGTTCGTTGGGAAGCACCTCCTCTTTGTTATCAAGCTTTTTGATAACCTTCGAGGCAAAAAGATTGGGGTATTCTTTGTGGCCAAAATCAGTTCCTGATAAGCTCAGCTTCAGAAAACCTCTTTTTGAGGCAGGAGACCAGCTGATGAATTCCTCCAATTCAGGTTCTGGCCCAATGCTTCCCAAATCGCCTGAACTTAGGGAATAGCTTTGAACTGTAGCGGGAGTCCCGGCTCCTGTGAAAAGGTGGATGGTTTTTTTAGAATTGCCCCAGGATCGGTCATCCAAAAAATACGCTTTGACTTGGAAGGAGGCATTTGTTTTAACCGGAGAATATTCGGAGTAATGATCCGAAAATCCCAAAGAAGGCAAGCCGTGCCATTCCAAGTGGATGTTTAGATTTTCCAGGCTTTTGCTGAAAACTTCCCTACTACCGATGTAAAAATTTGAACCTAGGACAGGTCTGAAACCGAAAGGATGGATGTTTTTCCCAACGGGCAAGGTGGTCTGATCATTTTGTAAAACCAGATTTTCCACACCCGAGACATCCACATGGATTTTGACAGATGAAAGTTCGATTCCTTGCAAAATCGGGTAAGCATAACTTTGGATGGTGTCAGCCAATTCGACTTTTAAGACCGGCTGATCAGTTCGGAATTTTTGAAGGAGCACTTCTTCTTTGTATCCTACTACTGCATCTTGGTCAGGAACCAAATGGCATTTTAGAATCAGTTCAACGCCATTTGCTCCGAGGTCCTTCAATTCATGTTTTTGAGTTCGGAAGGTGAATTTGAGGTCGGCCATTTTATCCTCGCCCATTCCCCGAACCGATTCTACCTGGTCGAGATTGGCAAACTTATTATTGAGTAAAGTAGCCCGTTTGCTTAGAATATTTTTAGCGGTAATCTCACCGATGTCATAGCCCATGAAAGGGCGGTGATTTCCTGTTTCCGGATTGTCCAAAACCGGCCCGGACTGAGGTTCTATGCCTGCTATATCCGGCCAGGCTTTAGCTTTATTTAAAAAATCCAGGATTTCGGCGTCAACATTCGCCTCTGAGTTTGGGAAGCCGATTTCTGCTTCGATCCATTCTTTTTCTCCACTGAGGAGAAATCTAAAAGTGGAATTCAGGTGGAGGCTTTTCAACTTTTCGATCAGACCTTCCTGGGGCTTCAAATGTAAAGTCAGGGAGATTTTTCGAAATCCTTCTGCCAATGTCAAAGTAGGTGAAGCTACTGCAAAACCCAAAATCGCTGACTGCCGATCTGAAGTAGGAAAAAGGCTCTTTGGCCTGCCAAAAGGATTCCAACGGCCATCCGCGTTCAGAATTTCTTCACCCAAACCATCCGCAGAGTTGGCGATGGGAGATTTGTAAAACCTGCCGTTTTCATCTTTGAACAAGGCCTTGATCGATGCAACTTCAGTTTTGTTTAGTGTTTCGGCCTTGTGATTTTTGAACAGGATTTCTTTACCGATATCATCTTTTCCGGCTTTGAATTCGGAGTTTTTTGGCAAAAGATGCTCAGCGACATGCTTGGCCAATTGGATGATGAGATAGGCTTGATCAGCTTCCGCCGCTTTTTCCTTCAACCTTAAAACATCCCGATAGAAAAAGTCCAAATGGCTTTTGGTCAAGCTATTAAGGTCATCCTGAGCCAAAAGATAATTCTGTAAGAAAGCCAGAAAAAGGGCGTAGTGAGGATCAGTCTGTTGATCGGGATCAATTTCTTTTTTGAAAAAAGAAGCCCAATCTCCATCCCAATCTTCAGTCAAATCTTCTTTTAAGATTCTAAACTTAAGCTGAGTCGCCAAACCTAATGCATAGGCTTTCAAGTCCTCGATTTTTCGACCATCCACAGCTACAAAGCTCGGCAACAGACTTTCCAAAAGTCTGTTGCCGCGGTTGGTTCCGCTTCCGGGTACTTGGATGCTATGGCAGCGGTCAGTGCTCATTTGGGTACGTCTGTGGCTTCAATGAAAAGATAGGGATAGACCAGATTTTGCCTGTTGTTGGTAGAGATAATGATGTAGCTGATCAGGACTTCGATGCGGCCTTCCTGGAAATCCGGCCTCATGTCGATTTCCTCCACTTTCACTCTAGGCTCATGAAACAGGATAGCCCGTTTGATCCGGTTGGTGATCATCGTTGCTGTAGTGACATTAAGCGCTTCAAACAGCAAGTCCTCCATATTAGCTCCATATTCCGGGCGAAGGACCCGCTCCCCAACGGTGGTATTGAGCAGAATAATCAGGCTTTGGCGAATGTCTTCTTCGTTTTCCACAAGGCTTACCTGACTTGCCTCCCGAAGAAATGTCACCGGAAAAGCCCATCCCCGTCCCAGAAATGTGTTTTTCTCCGCCATATCATCCGATGATTACTGTGGGTTCGCCTACTACAGCCGCTGCACCGCAGACACAGGTGTCACCAACCCGCACAGCCGGCGTTCCTCCAATCAATACCGTTGTGCTTCCCTGAATAAATGGACTTGTAGTTGGCTGATGTGAATTTGGAGGAAGTGAACAGACGTGGTTGTCACCCAGCACTGCGGCCGGCATTCCGCCGATTAATACAGTGGGGACTCCTGGCCCGATGACGGTTCCTCCGTGATTGGTAGTATCTGTGACTCTGACTGCTGCTGGCATAACTTAATTGATTTGAACTATTGAACCTTTGACCACAGTGCTTCCAGAAGAGGATAGTTCAGCCCCGGCTCCGCCTTCTGCCTTGAGCTGTGCCGAAGCTTTGACTTCGACATTTGTTCCTTCGATTTTGACATCTCCGGAAGCTTTCATTAGGATGTCTTTGGCAGATTCCAATGTGATTCCATCCGCACGCAGGGATGCTTTGTTGCCATTTTCATCTTCCAGGAGAATACTTCCTTTCTCATCGCTGATTATTATTTTATTTCCGTTTGGGGTTTCGATAGTGATCGACTTTTTCTCATCGTCAAAGACCAGCTTTAGCTCGCTCCGGGTTACGATTCCCTTTTGATGATTGTCGTCATTCTGGGTGAAGGGCCCTTGTTTTGCAGAGCTATAGAGTTTGCCCAAAATGATTGCATCACGCGGATCTTCATTGACGAATCCGACAATTACTTCATCTCCGATTTCCGGCATAAAGAAAATCCCACGTTCTTCTCCTGCATCAGGTGAAGCCAATCTTGCCCAGGTTCCTTCCGAGCTAGGATCGATGATAGGGATAAAAATTTTCACTCGATTTTCCCCCAAAGGGTCTTCCAGTGAGGTCACTTTTCCAATTTGCAAGCCCTGAATGGCAGGAAGCAAACCCGCAGCAGGTACATCCAAAACATCATCGTATAGGCTGGAAATGAACCGTGAATCGAGGCCCAAGCCCAGATGGGTGTACCATTTTCGATTTGGTGAAATCTCATGATACACCGAGGAAACGAATGCCTTACCGTTGAACCGGTCACCAAAACCGGTCAGCGAAACCATGTCACCCGGCCTGATCGTATTGTCCCCTAAAATTTTGACTTGACCCTGAATCTTGGACAGACGACTGCGCATTAGCTTTGCGTCAGCCCAAGCCTGCAACT
The DNA here is from genome assembly GCF_900108085.1 of Algoriphagus boritolerans DSM 17298 = JCM 18970. Taxonomy (GTDB): domain Bacteria; phylum Bacteroidota; class Bacteroidia; order Cytophagales; family Cyclobacteriaceae; genus Algoriphagus; species Algoriphagus boritolerans. The sequence goes on along the minus strand of NZ_FNVR01000020.1, from coordinate 51,562 downwards.
CCTGATCATCCAATCCTCCGCTGTGCTGAAGGCGAAAATCACTCAGTCCGATCACATCGGCTAGCTGTGATCCGCTCAGATTGCTTTGAAAGTCCATGCCCGGGTCACTCGCTTCGGCTTCTCTGAGTTCCTGACTGGCAAGGTCCCAACTTATGCTTTTACTCGTTGAGTACTGTGTACGGACATCCATTTCTGCATGAAACTCTACGACATTGACCCCAAACTGAAGCTCCAGTTTGGCTTCTGCGCTGGTTTCCGGTTTTTGGATTTTTAGGCTACCGTCTTCGACGAGTGAAATTTTACCGTTTACTTCTGCCCGGGTCAAAATGAAATCCCAATCAGTGACATAGTATTGGACCATTTCGGGATGAGTCACTCCTGTGGCTTCAATTTCAGCACTCAGTCCGCTATAAGAACCGATGATTTCCTCGATGATTTCTGAATCTTTCGAATCAAAAAAGTATTTGTTTTTTCGTCCCACAGTCATTTTGACAAAAGGGTCTTTGAGATCTATCGACAGTTTGGAGGCTTTTTCCGACACTTCCAGCCCATGCCGGATGATGATTCCTTTGAATAGGGTCTCTTCGATGGCATTGTATCCAGCTTTGATTTCAATTTCATTTCCAGGCACAAAAAGATTACCTCCACTTAATTCAAAATCTCCTTCGGAAACATCCCCATCGAATAAAACCAATCGGGCTGAAGGTATTTTGTTTATGGCTTTTTGGACTGAAATCATAGCAACACCTACAGACGCAGGCAACTCGGTACCTTCAGAAAAAATCTTGTAGGTGGCTAGGCTTGGGTTAGTTTCGGTGTTGACAGGTACTAGAGGCATGGATTTAGGATTTAGCTAGCGGTGGAAAAAAGACTTCTTGGCCAATGGAGAGATTGCGGAAGTTTGTGAGCTTATTTGCCCTGGCGACTTCGAGATAGTATTCAGAAGTACCATAGATTCTCAAGCACATGATGGGAAGCGTATCTCCCGCCTTTACTACCCGAATGTGAGTCAGATCGGGAGAGGTTCGCCCCGCTTCGGCTGCTTGCTCCTGCCGGGAAATGCTTTGCTTGAAGCTGGCTGCAATGGTGGCCCGGATCGGAAGTCCGGCCCCATTGAACAATTTGTAATTGATCGTGGCCTTTTCAAGAACTCCGCGAAACTGAAATGCACCCCAGTTAATTTGAAGGAAATTTGGTTTGTGAGAGGGCGATTGGATTTTCTGTGTGATTTCCAGAAACTTTTGGATCGCCCGATCCACATGTTTATCTTCTTTGATCAGGTCAAAAGCTGAAATTTTGTTTCCACTGATTCGATCCAGATTGGGCTTATTATCGCCTAAATAGGAGAGATTCACATCCCCAGGAACGTCCTTACCCGGAGGAGAAGCGGCGGTGGCATCAAAGAAAAACTCAAAGGAAACTCCTTCGGACTGATTGGATTTAAATTGGTTTTGGGCACCGTCGGTCAGGCCTTCTTCGGGAATCCATTTGTTAGTGATTTCCTGACTGAAAGCTGTAGGATTATACATCACCACATAGGTCTCTGTGGAGGTATTATACTGATCATCGGAAAATGCGGTGATTTTCAGCTTTTCCAGTCCTCCTAATGGAGAAAAGATGTCTTTTAGGGCCATAGCTTCAGGATTAACGTTCGTTTTTTTCCTTGATCAAGCGGGTTAATTCTTGGATTCCAAGTAGTATGGATTCAGTTCCTGGTTGGGGTTTGGAAGATCCCGTGGGCTTTTCCTCCGCCGTATCTACCGTGGTGCGTATGATGAGTTCTTTGATTTCTATGGGCATAATCAGAATGGTAAAATATCTCCGGGGGAAATCCTTCGATAATATTGGTAAGCAAATTCAATGGACTCAATCATTAGGGAGTTCTCCATGGCGTTGAGCCCTTCGATGCTCCACTTGACCGGCCAGGCATTGATGAAGTTCCAGGCTTGGAGTGGCAAATGCTCCTCATTGAGTAAAATGACCGTGATGTCATGCGACTCAAACTGAAAACCTTCTACCGAATCCTTGAACCATTTGACTGCCTGACTTCCACTCAGCATTCCTCTTTTCATCGTCAGGTTGGGATAGGTAATTGGCCCAGGCATGCGGTGTTTGAATCTGTTTTCTCCGCCCTCAGCATATTCCTCCACTCCGATTTCTACGCTAAGTCCCCCTACTTCCTGAAATCCAATGTCAGGAAGCCCGGGATATTTGAGCAGAAGCCCTTCCAGTCGGACTAGAAAATGAAAACCCGTCGGCGGATGAAAAATGGCCATGCTTTAAGTCGTTTCGATAGCCAATCCTTCATGGCAAAGTTCGATGGTCTCGATTGCCACTTCATTTCCGGTTGAATTAAGTGTTGGGCCTTCCACCTTGCTGGGCCAGGCTTCTTTTACCTTCCAGACCATGACTGGCTCGTGTTCTTCATTGAGCAAGCTGATGGTGAGGTCTCTCCGCTCGATTTTATTCATTTTCACGGTGTTGAGCCATTGAAAAAACTCATTGTCGGCGCGGAAAACTCCTCGTTTCAAAACGATATTGCTGAATTGAGGAATGCCAGGCATTTTGCTCACGTGATATTCCAGTGAGCTTCCTTCCCGGTAATCTATAGACTGAAGCTCAATGGTAAGGCCGGAGACCTCCGTGAAACCGATGCGTGTGCCGCCCCATTCTACCTGAAAATGAAAGACGGATAATGGATATGCTACTGCCATGATCTATTGGTTTTAAAAGTTTTGATGATTAAAGTGATTAGGATTCCTGAAGCTTATGGGAAAATTTCAGGATGATGAATTCAGCAGGTCGTACGGCCGCCAGTCCGATTTCGACATTCATTCGGCCTTCCAGTATATCCTGTGCTGTCATGGTGATTCCAAGACCGATTCTTACAAAGAATGCTTCTTCCGGTTTGGCACCTGCGAGCGCACCATCTCGCCAAAGCTTAGCGAGAAAGTTTTCAATCATTGTTTTGACACGAAGCCAGGTATTGGCATCATTTGGCTCGAATACCACAAATTCGGTGGCCTTCTTTACAGATTCCTCGATGAAAATGAAGAGTCGTCGTACCGGTACATACCGCCATTCATTGTCATTACCAGCCAGGGTCCTGGCTCCCCAAACCAAAGTTCCCTTTCCTGTGAAAGATCGGATTACATTGATAGATTTTCCGGAGGAGGCATCCACATTCAGGGAAGCCTGTTGTTCGTTGGATACTTTGATTGATGGGCCAATGATGGACCGGATGTCCACATTTGCAGGGGCTTTCCAGACTCCCCGTTGGCTATCGACACGTGCATAGACTCCAGCTATCGCCCCAGAAGGAGGAACTGTCACATAGAGCTTACCCAGCTCAGAGAGGATGGCTCGATGAAGGCTGGGATCCGCAGTAGCAAGTGCCACAAGGGTTGATCCATCGGCAGGATTTGTTATCGCAGGATTTGAAGTTCCTGTACCCGTGTAAGTATGAGCTTGCGTGATGGTCACAGAGGAAGAATCATAGCTGAGATTCAGCGCAGATTTTAAATGAGGGTAGTAGGCTGCTCCATATTTGAGATCGCCAGAACCAATTCCGTTGTTCCGAAAAGCTTCCGCATCAGCAAATGGATCTGTAGAGACTTCTTTCACATCCAGAATGACAAAGCGGTCCTTTAGTTTTTCACATTGGGCCAAAGCAGCCTCATATACAGATTTACCCTGTGCCAATGTCAGATCATCAGGAAACAAGATCATCGTGGGCTCATCTACTTTTTCTAAAGCTGCCAATCCTCCCAACAGGCTGGTAGGTGTTGTGCTGTCGCCCACAGAGGGAGGCGAATCGAAATCATTGACAGAAATGATGTAGCAGGGCCCTCCTCCATTGTCAAAAAACAGCCGGAGACTATAGTACATTTTAAATCGGCTAGTGGTCGCCGGTGGAATGGCTTTGATTGTGCGAGCGCTAAGTTTTGCAGGCTGGTTATTCTCTCCGATATAGGCGTCCTGAATCGCGACTGTTATCAATTCGGGCTGAGCAAATCCGAAAATGGATTCATACTCAAGCATGGAGGTAATCCGGGTGGGGACACCTCTTATCGGTTCACCGTTTTTAGTGGCTAGATCAGTATGACCGATAAAAGCCGGGATAGCAGTCTCTACCGCTGCAATGGATGCAGGTAAGGTTGAAATTTCTTTGATGTAAACACCCGGTGTGGCATAATTTGACATAAGAATTGCGTTTTTGGGTTAAAAGGGATTAAGACTCCTGAAGCTTGTGCGAAAACTTCAGAATGATGAATTCTGCCGGTCTCACTGCCGCCAGACCGATTTCTACATTCATTCTGCCTTCCAGAATGTCCAAGGCGGTCATCGTCTGACCCAGCCCAACTCTCACAAAAAATGCCTGCTCGGATTTGGCACCTGCCAGGGCACCATCCCGCCAGAGGGTGGTGAGAAAATTCTCTATCATGGTTTTTACCCGAAGCCAGGTATTGGCATCATTGGGCTCGAATACGACGAATTCAGTGGCTTTTTTCACCGACTCTTCAATGAAGATATAAAGCCTGCGAACCGGGATGTATCGCCATTCATTATCATTTCCGGCAAGTGTTCTTGCTCCCCATACCAGATTTCCTTTCCCTTGGAAAAAGCGGATGACGTTGATTGACTTACCGGAGGTGGCATCCACATTCAGCACTTCCTGCTCCTCGGAGCTGACAGAAATCGAAGGTCTCAAAACAGACCGGAGATCCACATTTGCAGGTGCTTTCCAAACTCCCCGTTGACTATCGACCCGTGCATATACTCCAGCCATGGATGCCGATGGATACAGCTCCATCAGCTTACTTTGAAGAGCTGTAATAATACTGTTGTACAGCGTTTTGTCCGGAGCAAGCCAAGAGAATGTCCCGTTACCTGAAATAGTAGCTCCGGGATCACCCACCGGGGTATAAGTGAATTCTAACAGCCCAGCCTCTCCAACAGCTTTGGCTCTCAGATTGAGTGTTGCGGATGTTCGCTCTACAGTGAATGGAAGATTTGGCTGCAATGCATTTAAGGCCGCTTGCATGGCTGTTGCGGTGGCGATTTCGGTTCCTCCTTTGTTGAATTGAGTACCTTCTCTGAATACTACTCCTCCTATAAGAAATTCTTCAGTGTCGATTTCATCATTGTCCGTGATTGTAATACTTGAAGTGGCAAAGTTTTCACCATTGCCTATTTCTGCTATCGTTTTTTGGTGAAAAGGTCCCAATCCGGCACCTCCTCGATTGTCAATGACAGTAAGGCTGTTTTGATTGAAATTTCGAAAAAGAATGGTTCTTAATGCGGGATAATAAGCAGCTCCATATTTCAGGTCAGAACTGCCCACCTCGGCTCTAAAATCCACCCCATCCTCAGCTACAGTTTGATCCGTATAATGAAGCGCATCCATCAAAGCAAAACGGTCTTGAAGTTTGGCACATTGAGCCAGCATTTGATCGTGAAGTGATTTGCGGTTGATATCAGTAAGCATGGCTGCCTCGGGTACAACCAGCAAGGTGGGTTCGTCCTCTTCTTCCAAGACCTTCAGTCCTGCCAGCAAATCATCAACATCAATGTCATCTCCTGTTGGGGTCAGGACAAAATCACCTACTGATACGATCCAACAGGGTCCTCCGCCATTGGCGAAATACATGTAAACCTGATAGGTCATCAGGTATTGTGAAAAATTGGCAGGATCTGTAATCGCTACTGTTGGCCCATCAGTAATTGTGATGGTGTAATTTTCGAAAAATGATTCTCCGAAAATTTCTTTGTATTCCAGGTAAGAAGAAACTCTTACCGGAATATTTGGATCAAAGGCTTCTCTATTTCGGATTCGCTGCCTGGTGTAGCCCACAAAAGCCGGGATGGCAGTGGCCACCGGAACTATGGAAGCTGGGAGGGTGGAGATTTCCTGGATATATACCCCAGGGGTTTTGAATTCTGCCATATCAGTTAGGATTAAATGAATACATAGATTTCTGAGATTTCTTCACCGGGGTTAATTTTGATGGCTCCGGTGCGTGAAGGATTGGGTAGGTTTCCGAATAGCACCCGATTACCCGGTTTTCTTCTCAGCTCCAAATTGAGTTTGGGACTTTCGAAAAACGGTATCGGTACCTGGGACTTGAAGATCACCGTCTCGGCATTGTTGATTTTTACCTCGGCATTTGGAGCGGTTCCTACTTGCTGGAAATTGTAGGTAGCATAAGGCGAATCAGGCGGATTCCCTTTGTCTAAAATTGAAAGTTGGGCAGCCGCCAACTCTATTTTTTTGTTTTGATTGACAATGATATACGTCCATTTGGTTGCCTTTCTTTTCAGATCAATGGCAAAGTATTCCCGCTCCCCATATAAATGATTCGGAGTCGCCCGATAGGCTATTTTTAATACGCCCAAAGCGTTTTTGACCTCAGGATCCAGGGTTAGAAAATATTCTTTCTTCCAGAGATCTTCAGTGTCTGCTTCATTTCTTAGTGTCAGGGTGTAATTACCTTCTGATTTCCCCTTTAAATCGATTCTGAATAGAAATTCTCCGTTGTCATCCGGAGTGATTTCCATATCCAAAGGAAGCGGAGCGCCAGTAGCATCGATCGCCGAGGGGATTTTTTCACCCGAAGCATTTCTTACCTGAAGGATTACTTTCGAAGGTTCGGGATTGAGGGTAATCCTAGTTGTAAATGTTTTTCCCCGAGCTCCATCCCAAAGGTCAAGTTGGATTTTCTCCGGATTTTCCGGGTCTGCAGAAGCATTGGCAGGGGAATTTTGAAAAGCCAAAAAATCGCCGGATTGGTAAGTTCTAGAACCTTTGGTCAGTTGAGTCACTGCGAAAAATTGTGGAGAATTTGTGCTATGAATAAAAAAATAAAGATCCATCGGTGGTAACAACGGAACTTCAGGAGTGGTAAGATCCTGTTCTGTCCGAAATAATACAACCACGCCTTGTGGCGTATTTCTTACCACCATTCGGCCTTTTCTAAGCTTCTCCTCAGTCTCTTGGGTTGGGATTAGTCTTATCCCTTGGGCTACGCCCTCTCTGAAATAATCATGGAGGATGCTCACTTCAAAAAGCCGAGAGTAGATGATATTCATGACTTATGGAGAGATGTGAGAAAAATCTGTTCTATCGGTTCACCACTTTCCTGAATGGCATTTTCCTGAATAGTGAGTGTTTTGACTTTATAAAGGACGCTTGGAAGGTATTTTGCACCGACCACAGACCAGAAGTTGTACAGTTGCTCAAAGGAATAACTGTAAAGCTCAACGACTATTTTTTTGAGTGTTTCGTCAAAGCCCGATAACGCAGGGCTATTTTCGGGTGTGAAGACATTTTTACTTTGAAAGAAGGCAATGGCGTAGCTCAGTTGTTTGAGTCCCTCGACATAATCATCGGAGGTATTGTTGGCCTGCTTGTTTTGAAAATTGGCCGTGATCAGTACGTAGAGATTGAGTTGAATCTCCGGGTTTCGTTTTTCTATTTTGCCTACGGCGTTGATGAAGCGACTTTGTTGCTCTTTATTGGTTCGCTCTTCTTCGATGTTGATCAGCGATAAGCCCAGTGACTGATCAGGAATGGCTATGCCGGCTTCATTGGTTACCCCGGACAAAAAAATCCTTGTAGTGAGCGGATCGCCCACCTTTAGCTTAATGAAGGAATTAAGCTCTTGAGTCAAAAATTCCAAAACGGAATGAATCATATATTAAAAGTTTAGCTGGGGAAAAAATAATTTTAAAGCTCAAAAGTTATTCATCCCAGTCACTGATATCGAGGAAAAAAAATTAAAAATTGACATTAAAACACAAATTTTAATTTTTGTAAATAGCTTAAAAACAACAGGTTAAATGTTTGTCACTTTTGTGAAGGTCACAAACAAATTATTTTTTCCAAATAAAAATTCAATAGATTTCCTTGTTTTTGATCATCGAACCTTTGAAAAAGCAGGATGATTTATCTTTTCGCAGAACCATTTATCGTATCGGATCAATTCAAAATCTACAGGATTCCAGACGTAGTCATTTTTACCGGAGCTCAGCAGTATGAAATAAGCACTCTGGAGTAAGTCGCCTTTGGATTCATAGGGTAAATGACGCTGCAATTCATAGAAAAGTGAAAAGGAAGCTTCGATCCGCACACTTATTTTGCCTCGCCATCTGCATACGAGCTTTCGGAGATTTTCAATTTTGTAATCCAACCAATCCTGATCATTCTGGTCAAAAAGAATCATCAATTCGAGCATTTTAGATCCCAGATAGTAGTTGGGTGAATTTTTCAAATCGCTCTGGCACTCATGGGCCAAGAGGAGTGCCTTTTTCAGCATATTCTGCCTAAAGAGAATAATCGACTCCCAATACTTCCATTTGCCGGTTTTTTCCGGACACAGTCTATGTAGACTTTTTTTCAGAAGAATAAGCGCTTCCTCATAGCGATTGAGATGAAAGAGGGCTATCCATTCCCTTTGAACCAGCTCGAGTTGATTTTCGGGAGAAAGGGAAAACTTTGTATGGAGCTTTTTACAGTTTTGAATGACCTCCCGGTAGTTGCCTGTTTGGAGTAAGAGTTGAAGTTTGGCGATATAAAACTCCTCCAGGACGTCTCTATGACCCTCTGAATGTGAAAAATCTGATTCTGAATCCTCAATTAAACTGGATGCTTCCTCAAACTTTTTTTCAGTGATCGACTGCCTGATATTTGCCAAAATTCCCCAGTTTTTTCGATCAAAGTTGAGTTGATTAAGGATTTGACTTAAATGCGTGTTTTTCTCACGATTTCCCTGCCTGGGTTCTTGGCCATAGTGTTGATTGATTAAGATCTGCAGGTGGCTTTTGATCACTTGCTCCAGTTCCGGGAGGTCCTTTTTACTCAAAACCTCTTCAAGTTTGAATCGCTGTGAAATATCAAAAATGGATAATGTCAAATCAGCAAAGTCGCCGTCAATTGCTTTTTTCAGACTTTTTTCCAGGACTTTGGCCCCTTCGATTTTCAATCCTCTGCCCAGCAGTACCTGACTTTGGAGAAGCAGTTCGGTGCATTCGATCCGTTTATTTACTTCATCGCTTTGACCTTGCGGCTTCAATAATGGGATTAACTCTTCAAGCTCTTTTTTTACCCTGTTTTTTAATTGGAAATAGGCTGAGGAATTGCTTTCCCGGTAGATCAATTTGGAATATTCTGCGTCTGACAGACCTGACTTATGAACAAACAACTCCAGGAGGATCACCTTTTTGGAGGCTCCAGAATTTCTGATTTTGCAGATTTGGAGTAACTGATCCTTTTCTGCATACGAACAGGATTCTAATATTTGGATTACTGAACACATAAAAATTGTGTTTAAATGTGAAAAAACTTAATAAAAATCAGAAAACTGGGCTAAAAATACTTGCTATCTGATTGTAAACCAAATAAATAAAAAATTTATTTCAACCGAAAAATTCCGGGCTCAGATTCGTTGTAAAGGTTTTTTAATGCCGGGAGTTCTTCCAACAAGTTCTTGAATATTCCCTCCGGATCGATCACCAGCTGAGGTTTCTGATTGATCAGATTTTGAAAGATTTGGGCTTTCTGTTCCAGCGTTTTTTCTGATGCTAAATAGGCCTTTGTCAAGTTGAAATTTAAAAATGGTCCTCCAAGGGAATTTTCTAAATAAGGACTCGAGTCTTCTGAAAGTACCATGATTTTTTCACCTGATGTATTCAAATTACCCGTTTGGGTTTTGACAAAATAGGTTGAGTTTGCATGGAGTTGTGTTTGTATAAACCACCAGCCTCCGACAGGTAAGCCGAATAACAAAATCAGAAAGGCTAATTTTGCTATCATTCCCCGTCGCATATTCAGGAAAAACTGGGTGATCAGGTAGGTTAAGCCCGGTATGAAAATCAACAACTGGAAAGCAGCCTGTCTTTTTACCAAAAGAAATTGTATCAAAGAAAAAACCAGCCAAAGGATAATCAGCTGTCGTTGTTTTTGCTGATTGATCGTGGAGCCTCGGAGTACCGCACTGTAGAAATACCCCACCAAAGCCAAAATCAAGGGAAACCCTGCTAGTATCATCCAGCTCGCAAGTGGTTGATAGCTGTATTTTTTATAAGTAAATATCTCCGGAAGGATCTGCAGGGTTTCACTATGTCCGTTATTCCAAAAGAAAAATACCAAGACTAAGAGCAATGGAAGGAAAAAGCCGATCAATGCCAGGAGAAGCTGCCGAAATGAAAATCCACTGATCGCTATCCCGGTGAAAATCAGATAAGGAAGGAATATCACAAAGTTTAAATGAAAGCCTGTTGCAATCCCTCCATAGATCCCGATCAAAAGGGTGGATTCACTGGTTTCTTTTTGAAGAACAGTCTGCGAGAAGAGCTGACCTATAGCCAATACCAAAAAAGTACTGCCAAGCAAAGTGGGAGACAGGCCAACCATTTCAAATGAAAGATGAAATAATGCTGCCATGATGATGGCGGGCAAATAGGTGTTTTCATCAAAGACCCGATAGCGAATCAAAACTACGTTCCAGTGAATGATCTGGAAAAGCACCAAAAGTCGCCCGATCAGTTCATAGGCAAAATCACTCCGCCCGAAAAGTAAATCAACAAAAGCAAAAAAGCCTGCTGCAAGGGGTCCGGTATCATCGATAGTATCCTGAAAAAGGAAAAATCCGTCACTCAGGCGCTCCCCCAAAACCATCCACAACAGTCTTGGTTCTGTCATCGGGAAATCGAAAAAAACCTTCGCAAGGACTGCCAGCAAAATCAGGTAAGCAGCTACCCCGATAAGTCTAAATGGATCGTTTACTTTGAAAAAACTTAACAAGGTTTCTGAATGGGATTGTTTGGTTTGGTCCGAAATTAAAGCTTGCCCAAGTATTTCGCTAAATTTGTACCACAAATACTTCACATGGAAAGCAAAAGGCAACAAAAATACGCAAAGCTGATTCAAAAAGAGCTTGGAGATATTTTTCAAAAGGAAGCAAAACACCTCATTGGAAGGGCGATGATCACCATCACCCGGGTACTGGTCAGTCCTGACTTGGGCTTTGCCAAAGTTTACGTCAGCTTCCTGCTGGCCGATCCCAAAGCAACCTACGAACTGATCAATGACCATAAAAAGGAAATCCGTCATCAGCTATCCAAACGAATCGGAAAGTCAGTCCGTGTCATTCCCGAGATTGCATTCTTTCCGGATGATTCTGCAACTTACGCCCAATACATGGACAAGGTGATTTCGGATCTCCATATCCCACCGGCTCCTCCCGAAGAAGAAAATGAAAACGATGAAGATTAATTCCTAGGTTTTGAATTCCAGTTCGTTTATAGCCGGCAGGTATTTTCGCAGTAAGAAAAAGCGAAATTTCATCACAGTGCTGTCCATCATATCCATGGTGGGTGTAGCGGTGGGCACCATTGCGTTAGTGGTGGTGATGTCTGTTTTTAATGGGCTGGAGGATTTGATTCGCAGTTTGTTTGCCAGTTTTGATGCAGAACTGAAGATTGAGCCTGCCGCCGGAAAAAGTTTTTTGGCACCAAAAGAATGGCTCAATGAAATTGAGCAAATCGAGGGAGTCGAAATCCTGACAGAAATCATCGAAGACAATGCACTCTTTGAACATGGAGGAAATCAGATCGTTGCGAAAATCAAAGGCGTTTCAGACAATTTTTTGGATCAGGGGAGATTTTCCAGAGGGTACTATTGGGGGGATACTTCATTGGGGACAGACATCAGACCCGGAGCCATCCTAGGCAGAGGTGTGGCGTTTTTTCTGTCGGTTAATCTCGAGGAGGTCAATTCCACTCTGAAGGTTTTCTACCCCAAAGCTCCACGGTCTGCAGCCAGTATCGATCCCAGTCAGTTATACGCTACTGCACAGCTTGAGCCACGCGGGTTTTTCAGTATCGAGCAGCAATTTGACGATGGGTATGTCCTAGCTCCGCTTAACTTCACTCGGGATTTATTGAATTATGGGGAAAAGCGAACTTCGCTGGAGATCAAAGTCAAAGAAGGATTTGCAGTAAGTGAAGTTCAAAAGGCTTTAAAAAATCATCTTGGACCGGATTTTTTGGTTAAAAATGCCGATGAACAACATGCCGGATTGATCCGTACGGTAAAGCTCGAAAAGCTTTTCGTATTCCTCACCCTGACGTTTATTTTGGCCATCGCATCGTTTAATATTTTCTTCTCGCTCAGCATGCTTGCGATTGAGAAGAAAAAAGATATCGCGGTACTCAAAGCGATGGGGGCCAGAGACCGAATGATCCGGGGCATTTTCCTCAAGCAGGGAGCCTTGATTGCGCTCAGCGGGGCACTGATCGGATTGATTTTGGGTTATTTGCTTGTATTGGCCCAAGATACTTTTGGATTGGTCTCCTTGGGGATTTCTTCTGCAATTGTGGATGCCTATCCGGTCAGAATTGTACTCACCGATTTTATCTGGATTAGTTTAGCCGTGATCTCAATTACCTTATTGGCTTCGTGGCGGCCGGCGATTATTGCTGCCCAAGTGGATACTGTGCGAGAGCTTTAATTGGTGCCACAGACTTTTATCCAAGCCGTTTCGGCTTCTTCCATGCCTAGATTTTTTGCTTTGAGCAAGTCAGGGCAAGCTTCTTTGACTTTTCCCAAGCGCTGATTGGCTATCCCCCGGTGGTAGAATCCTGAGGCAAATTCGGGATCGAGGAAGATGGTCATGGTGAAGTCCGCCACTGCGGCATCCAGATTTTGACTTACGTATCGGGCCTGGCCTCTGGCCAGATAATACTCGGGATTTTCAGGTTCGATAGCGATGGCATCGGAAAAATCAATCTCCGCATTCTCCCAGTTTTTTTGCCGATAATAAATCTTGCCTCGATAGAAATAAGATTCCGAGTCGGAGGCATCCAAGGAGATAGCTGCTGAGAAATCCGCGATAGCTCCGGCATAATCATCGTGGTTCATTCGATAAAATCCCCGCTGCTTATAATTCTGGGAATTGGCCGCAGAGTCAGCAATCACCTGGTCCAACTGCTCCTGAAGCACTTCGTCACCTCCGGTTTTTACCAATGCCAATCCTTGCTTGGCAGATAAGTGATCAGGATCCAGCCGAAGGGCAATTTCATAAGCCTCGATTGAAGAGACGTTATCCCCAAGTCTGGCAAGCGCCCGGCCTTTTTCTGCATGGAAATCCGGGATTTTTGGGTTCAGAAGGATGGCTTCGTCCAAATACAAGAGCGCAAAATCATATTCCTTTAACGCAATGCTACAAAGTCCAAGGTGATAGTACGCATCCTCTTGGCTGGAGGATTGGGCAGTAGTGACACTGGATACAGCATTGTCGCCGGGGGCTATTTTGAAGAGAATCCGTGTTGTTTCTCCGGGTGGAGTCTTTAGGTAATTTTCAAAATCCACCTTTGCTTCCTCATATTGTTTCAATAAATAACGTACTCTTCCTCTTTCAAAATAAGCCTCAGCATGGCTCGGGTTCAGCACTAATAAGCTGCTGAAATCACTCAAAGCACGGTCCAGATTTCCCTGATTCTGGAATGCCTGTCCTCTTAACCAAAGTGCTTCCTGATCTGTCGGGTGAGTTTGAATCCACTGATCAAAGTAGACTTGAGCAGCGGACCATTCTTGATTTTCAAATTCCAGCCTCCCACGCTCAAGAAGCGAATCGGATGAATTCCTTTGGAATCCTAATCCTGGGAATGAGGTGAAAAAAAGTATAAATATGCCTAAGGCAAGTTTCATAAGAATCGATAGTTAGGACTTCGTTTTGTGTTTGAAATTGAGTGAAAATAACAAGTTTGTAATAAGTAGTTCAATTTTACCCGGAAAAATTATGAGATAACTGATCTAAGGCATGTTTATTGTTAATTAGTTAAAAATTTAACTCATCCTTAATTTATCCCTTAAGATGATCAAATCTATATTTCTGAATTTTGTTTTCCTTTTTTTTGGAATTTCCATCGCTTACAGTCAAGACTCCACCGCCACTCAAAACTCCCTTCGTTCCGGTACTATCACGAGTCAGTTTGATTACATTTATCGTGTATCCAATAATTTCCAGGAGTATGAAGTAGTAAAAAAATCAAACCTCGAACAGCTCAAAGCCAACGTGCTGGACTCCATCCGCACCATGTCCAAAGAGGTCGCTGATCTGAAAATCCACTTATCTTCGTTGGATGATTCTGTTGTCCTGGTGAAGGAGCTTCTGGCCGCCGAGATAGAAGAAAAAAATCAGGCGATTGCAGATCGGGATAATTTCAATTTTTTAGGAATGGGAATCCAGAAATCAGCCTACTCCTCCATGATGTGGTTATTGGTCCTGATACTTGCGGGTGCATTGGCCTTTTTTGCACTTCAATATTTCAGAAGCTCCAGTAAAATTTCGAAAGCCGAAAAGGACCTAATCGACGTGCAAGAAGAGTTTGAGCAACATCGGAAAAACACCCTGGAGCGGGAGAGAAAACTCAAGCGTGAGCTCATAGATGCACAAATGGGAAAAAATTAGCGTTCGGCCGGAGATTTTCTTCGGCAATTTTTTTGTCTGGATTAACTTGCACTTATGTCAGATCATCGATCAAAATACGACATCCTGGTCATCGGCCTTGGGGCTGTAGGAAGTGCGACTCTTTACCAGTTGAGCAAAGCAAAAAAACGTATTCTGGGCATCGATCGGTTTGAGCCGCCACATACCCTGGGGTCTAGCCACGGCGAAAGCCGCATTACCCGCTTGGCAGTAGGTGAGGGAGAAGACTATGTCGCTTTGGCAAAGCGTTCCCATGAAATTTGGCGCGAAATTGAAGCGGAAACTGGTGCCAAGATTATGACAACCACCTCCGGAATTTTGATGGATTCGGGCATCTGGCCATGGGCGAAACATGGGTCGGATGGGTTTTGGAACAGGACCGTTGCATTTGCCAAAAGACGAGGGATTTCCCATGAAATTCTAGACGCATACCAATTGAAAAAAAGATTTCCGGCTTTTCAGCTCGAATCGACCGGTACTGCCTACCTGGAATTTGAAGCTGGCTTTTTGAGGCCTGAATTGGCCATTCAAACGCATCTGGATCTGGCTAGAAATAACGGAGCTGAGCTCCAATTTAATTCTCCGGTCGAGTCCGTCAGGACATGTGATGATTCTATTTTGGTGCAGACAAAAACCCGGGAGATCCTTGCAGATAAGGTTTTGCTAAGTGCGGGAGGCTGGATTAAGGATTTTTTGCCGGAGGCGGAAAGGCCCAAGTTTAAAATCTGCCGACAGGTACTGCACTGGCTGGAGATTCAGCCCGGAGAAGCTGACTGGACTCAATATCCTGTGTGGATGTGGGGTTTTGGGCCGAATCCGGAAGATTTCATCTATGGATTTCCTTCCTTGGATGGCAGGACGGTGAAAATTGCTACAGAATCCTTTGTTGATGCAGGCCATCCGGATCTGTTAAACCGAAAAGTAAGTGCGGAAGAGCAGGAGCAATTTTGGAAGGAAAAAGTTGAGGGAAGAATCCACAGTTTGAGACGGAGCTTTGTTCGATCTGTGGTATGTTTCTACACAGTGACTGATGATGCCCGATTTGTCATCAAGCCCCTTTCAGGATTGGAAAAGGTCTTGCTGGTATCCTCCTGTTCAGGCCATGGATTCAAACATTCCGCCGCTTTGGGGGAGCAGCTCGCCCAATCCCTGATCGGAGACTAGTCTTCGAGCCTTTCATTTTTTCTGTCATTTCTCTCTCCAAAGCGCTACTTTTGCGACCTTAACATGAAAAAACAGAATGGCCAAAAAACGAGGAACTGCGCTGGAGCCCGAGGAGAAACGAAAATTGAATAAGCAGAATCTAAGTAAACTGGGAGGGATTTTTCGGTTTTTGATGCCATACAAACTGGCTTTTATTTCAGGCTTGGTTTTCCTTCTGTTCTCCTCCTTGACCTTACTTACTTTTCCTTTTGTCGCCGGTAAGCTGATAGATACCGCGCAGGGTACCTCTTGGATCGTCAACGATGTCAATTCGATTGCTTTGATTTTGATCGGAATACTGGCCGTGCAGAGCATATTTTCCTTTTTTAGAGTCTGGCTGTTTGCCTTGGTATCTGAGCAATCCATGCGCGATATCCGACTTCAGCTCTACAGTCGGCTGGTTCGGCTTCCGATGACTTTCTTTGACAAAAGGCGGACCGGGGAATTGATCAGTCGAATCACCGCAGATGTCAGCCAACTGCAGGATACCTTCTCCACGACTCTGGCTGAGCTTTTTCGCCAAATCGTCACCTTGGTCGCAGGTATCGGTTTTTTGCTGTTTAATACGCCCAAGCTGACTTTGTTTATGCTTGGTACTTTTCCGGTTCTGGTGTTGATAGCAATGGTTTTTGGACACTTTATCAGAAAATTATCCAAAAAAACGCAAGATGAGCTCGCCGCTGCCAATGTGATCGTGGAGGAAACCCTGCAATCAATAAGCACGGTCAAGTCTTTCGTCGGGGAAGCTTATGAATCTGCACGCTATGGGAAAGGGCTCAATGCAGTAGTGGGTGTAGCCTTGACTACTGCAAAATACCGGGGAGCTTTCATATCCTTTATCATTTTCGCACTTTTCGGTGGCATAGTGGCGGTGATGTGGTACGGCGCGAGCCTGGTAGCAGCAGGCCAAATGACCGTCGGAGAGCTGGTTTCTTTTGTGTTATACACCACTTTTATCGGGGGATCGATCGCTGGATTGGGCGATATCTACAGTCAGCTTCAGAAGGCCATCGGTAGTTCCGAGCGGGTCTTGGAGATCATGGAAGAGGAAACCGAGGCTGAATTGGGTGAAACCTCCAGCAAATTTGAGGGGAAAATAGAATTCGATTCAGTAGGGTTTAGATACCCTACACGACCGGAAGTGGAAGTGTTGAAGCATGTTTCTTTCCGTGTAGAATCCGGGGAAAAAGTGGCCCTGGCAGGTCATTCCGGGGCAGGAAAGTCTACGATCATACAACTTCTGCTTCGTTTTTATGAAACCGAAAAAGGTGTCATTCGGATAGATGGAAGGGATGTGAAGGATTGGGATCTCAAAGTTTTGCGGAGCAAAATCGGAGTCGTTCCACAGGAAGTATTGCTATTCGGAGGATCCATCCGTGAAAACATCGCCTATGCCAAACCCAATGCAACTGAAGAAGAAATCATTCAAGCAGCCAAAAAGGCGAATGCCTGGCAGTTTATTTCTCAATTTCCCGAGGGATTGGAGACGCTCGTTGGGGAGCGGGGAGTAAAGCTCTCAGGCGGTCAGCGGCAGCGGGTGGCTATTGCAAGGGCAATTTTAAAAGATCCGGCCATTTTAATCCTGGACGAAGCCACGTCATCACTCGATGCCGAGTCAGAGTCGCTGGTACAGCAGGCCTTGGATGAATTGATGAAAGGGAGGACAACCCTTATCATCGCTCATCGTCTCGCTACGATCCGAAAAGTAGACCGGATCTATGCACTCAGTGAAGGCAAAATCGTGGAGCAGGGAAGTCACAAGGAGTTGTTGGCCGATGAAGGTGGGTTTTATGCCAACTTGGTTCGTCTGCAGTTTGCTGACTAGCGGAGATTGTGTGCTGTCAGGGATTTTGTCATTCCCAATACTTTTTCCTTCAGGAGTTTGGATTTGGGGAAAAGGGATTTCATTTCCTTTTCATTCAGTAATCTGATTTCGTCCAGATATTGTTGTGCAGCTCGGGATTCCCAACGTGTAAGTCTGCTGAGTTTTGTATTGGTCAATAAAAAGAACAGCAGTTTTTTAGGTAAATATTGTGCAAAAGGAAGGGCATAATGTGCCTCGACCGGAAAGTATTTATTGGGGGTTTGGACGAAATATTTCCTTCCTACCCGTTGCACTTCAGCAGCCATTTTACGCTGGTTTTCAAACGTGTAGAGATGTTCGATCACGGAATTTGAAAATACCAAATCGAATTTTTTGTCCTCAAAGGAATTCATTTCTGTAGCATCACCGATCATGGAGCTGATGTGTGGATGTGTTGTCTTTTCGAGGTGGAGGTTGAGGAGCGTTATTCGCACTCCGGGTATATTTGGGATCTGGCTTTTTTTCCAGAAGTAGTCAGTCCCCCCTACGTCAAGAATGGAAATGGGCTTTTCGGGATTGAAATTTCTGAAGAAAAGCGATTCTAATTTTCGGAGGCGAATGGCTCGGAATTTGGAACCTAGCGATTTTGGGTGATCTGAAGACGCAAAAAGATCGTTAATTATACTCATTGGGAAGCGACAGGCAATTGAAGAGTACAAATAAATCTAAAAGTAAGCACCTGACAGAATTTCTTTCTTAATTTTAAGGCATAAAACTTTAAGCTTGATCCCTAAAATTGTCTGGTTTTTGCTTTTAATGGACAGACTTAGTTTGGAATTATTTTTATGAAGAGAAGATTTGACACCTATTTTCCTTGGTTTTTTACCTTCAGTGATTTCCTGGCATCTTTGATTTCACTTTTGGTAGCTAATCTATTGCTCCAGCTCACTGGAGGGTTTGAAGGTGCTGGATTTTCAGCTTTTCTTCCCCTATCCGTTTTTTGGCTGTTGATTTCAGCACTTCGAAAGGACTACAAGATTGGCCGTACGGATGAATATGATCATACCTTAAGAAATCTACTTGTCACGCTTTTGTGGTTTCTTGTAGCGACAGCGATCCTTTGGAGACCCCTTCAAAGCGGAAATATCCGATGGATTCAGCTCTTAGTGCTCGGTGTGACTATGGTGATTCTGATGGGGAGTTTCCGTGTGTTTGTTCACATCTTGCTTCGTCGATATCGAGCCAAAGGAAATAACTACCAAAATGCTGTAATCGTGGGTAAAGGAGGAACTAGCCCTCGATTGGCTGACGTCTTTAGAATCCGAAAAGACTTTGGAATCAATTTTTTGGGATATTTTGATGATCAGGCCGACTGTAATCAGACGAGAGGAGGAATTAAGGATTTCTTTGGGCAGGCACCTGCTTTGGATCTTGATCTCATCTATATTCAAGAGCATCTGGATCCGGCATTGGTGAAGCGAGTGATTGACTTTGCCGATGAGAATTACATTAAGGTCAAGATGATTCCAGGGAGCAGTTTGCAGTTGGAAAAAAACCTTTCATTCTCCAAATACGGAGATTTCTTTGTCATCAATGTCAATGAAATTCCACTTGACCATCCGCTCAACAGCTTTGCAAAGCGGACATTTGATCTGGTTTTTGCAGGACTGGTGACCATATTTATCCTTTCTTGGCTGATTCCTTTGGTAGGGATATTTATAAAATTGGAGTCTAAGGGTCCTGTCTTTTTTATTCAGAAAAGAAACGGGGTAAATAATAAGGAGTTCAATTGTCTGAAATTCAGGTCGATGACTCCAAATGACTATGCTGATACCAAGCAAGCAACCAAAAATGATCCCCGTGTGACCCGTATTGGTTCATTTCTTCGGAATTCTTCTTTGGATGAAATGCCTCAATTTCTGAATGTCCTGGCAGGGGATATGTCGATAGTGGGTCCTCGTCCGCATACCATTCCGATGAATCAGACCTTCAAAACCCAAATTGAGCGATACAATTCCAGACATAAGATCCGTCCGGGAATCACTGGACTGGCACAGGTGAGAGGGTTCCGGGGGGAGATTGAGAATACATATCAAATCAGGTCCCGTGTGCGACTGGATTATTTTTACATTAATAATTGGTCGTTTTTTTTGGATATGGGAATCATGATAAAGACAATCCACGAGCTCTTGTTTAATCGGGAAAATGCCTATTAATAGATGTCCGAATGTAAATTTTGCGGAAGCGGAGAGCTAAGTTTTTTTCAGGCAAAAGAGCGAATGCTGGGTTTGGGAGGTATTTTTAGATATGCCGAATGTTTGGGATGTGGATCATTACAGTTGGATGCTGTGCCGGAGGATTTGTCCGTTTATTATCCATCCAATTACTATTCGTTTATCCCATTACAGCCTTCAAACCTGCTGAAGCGAATCCTGAAATCGCTGAGAATGCGATTGTTTTTAGGTTTGGGACTTGATGCGATAGCACCCAGGTATGGTTTTTGGCTCAAAAAACTTAATCCGGAATTCACTTGCCGGATCGCGGACGTAGGATGTGGCAACGGGCAGCTGCTTTATGAGCTTTACGCGAGTGGGTATTTGGATTTACATGGGTTTGATCCCTTTATAGATGCCGATAAGCAGGTGGCTCCTGGACTTACCCTCTGGAAGAAACGGATAGAAGAGTCGGGATACACCTTTGATCTGATCATGATGCATCATTCATTTGAGCACATGGAGGATCCCCATGAGGTGCTGAAGTGCTGCTATCGGCAGTTGAAGCCGGGAGGCAAATTGCTCATCCGATGTCCCGTGGCTGATGCCCAAGTTTGGAAAGCGCATCGGGAACTGTGGGTGCAGCTGGATGCGCCACGGCATTTGATCATTCCCACCGTGGCAGGACTTAAAATCAAAGCCGAGCAACTTGGATTTGTGCTGGATGAAGTGGAGTTTGACTCTTCCGATTTTCAATTTTGGGGTACGGAATTGTACCGAAGGGACGAGATCCTCGATGAAAGTAAAATAGCTAAATTTTTTACGAAGGAAGAAAGACAAATTATGCACAAAAAAGCCCTCCAAAATAATTTAGAGGGCGAAGGAGATCAGGCTTGTTTTTACTTGAGAAAGCCGCTTAGATCTTAAACAGTGCGTCAAAGAATCCCATGGTTTCTCCTTTTTTCTTGAAAATGAGCATGGGCAGCAGCTTATTGACATGGATGAGTTTCTCGGCAGTACTTCCCAGAAGTATTGCAGCCGAGCTGGTTCGGCCCCTTGATCCGAGGAGAATCATATCAGCTTCGATCTTTGTAGCAAACTCCAGGATCAAGTTTCCCGGATTTTTGCCATCATTCAACACCATTTGACATTCCAAATTAGGGTGATTGTGTTTTGACACAAATTTTTTGAAGTCAGCTCTGGCGTTTTCTTTCATAATCTCAGAAAACTCCTCAAAAGTTTTCCCGGTTTTGGAATAGCCATGCGGTACTTCGTAGATGTGGACAGGCACCAACTCCGCCTTCACTTCGTCAGAGAGAAGCTCTGCAAATTCGTAAATGGGGTGGTTGTGGGCTGAAAAATCTGTCGCGATCAGTATTTTTTTCGGAAACTTGACCGGTCTTTTTTCTTGGATTAAGAGTACTGAACAAGGTGCTTTTTTGGCTACTCCATCTGCCAACACGCCATGTCCTGGCAGGGTGTCTTTCCGACCCATGATGATCAAATCCGTATCCTTGATCTTCGCCCACCGGAGAAAAGTTTCCAAAGGGTGTTTTCCTTCTTCCACAAAAATCTCCGTTTCGATATCTGCCGGGAAATTAAACTCCTTTAATTTGTTCTGAATCACCGCCTCAAGGGATTCATCCGTGGGTGCCACGAGGTCAGGATATTTCTGAAGGATCGCTTGGGGGATTTCCAGATTTTTGGACACATGGACGAAATAGCATTTTTCAATGCCTAAAAATTTGACAAAAACTGCCGTCTTTTTGATCAGGATATCGTCCATTTCGGTCAGATCAAGACCAATCATGGCTTTGGAAAAGAATTTCATATTCCTACAATGTATTTTTTAGTGATCAGATGGAGTCTCACATGATTTCCCCGATAATTATCGGGGCATTCCAGTGTGTGACTTTTTAGCTATGCTCAATTTCAGATGCTTATAATTTGAGAAGTTAAGGTCAGTTAGCCTGTCTCTTTTGGCAAACCATCCTTATTTGTAATACTTGGATCATGCCTGTCTTGCTAAGGTAAGCCTGAATTCAAGGTTTTTGGTTTTTTTGTCTTAAGTTATAAGATAGATTCAGGAAATCGAACAGATTTTTGAAATTGATGAAGAGCGATTATTTGGAAAATTAAACTACGGGGATGAAAATAATGCAAAAATACTTTTTGGCACTGCTGCCTCCTCCGGAAATCCTTGAAATGGCGCAGGATATTAAAATGTTAATCCGGGATCAGTTTGGAATAAAATATGCCTTAAAATCTCCGCCACACATCACGTTGAAGATGCCTTTCAGCTATAATGAAGCCAAAGAATCAATCCTGGAAGAAAAACTCGCGCGTTTCTTAGAAGCTCAAAAACCTTTTGAAGTCAAAATTGCCGGAGTGGGGACGTTTGGAAACCGGGTCATATTCCTTGGCATCGAGAAATCCACAGAGCTCATGGCGATGCAATCGTCCGTGAAGACTTTTTGTAAAAGGGAACTCAACCTCGTAGATGAATTGAGTGATCGCAACTACCATCCGCATTTGACAGTCTCTTTCAAGGATCTCAAGCCGGGGAATTTTTTTGAGGTGTTGGAGTTGGTCAGACAACAAAGCTTCCGCGCTTACTTTAACGCTGGAGAGATAACTATTCTAAAACGATTGAACCAAAAATGGATTCCTTATCGAAATCTACCATTTGGAGGGTGATTTTTTGATTTGGGACCTGTTTTTTGCGCCAATCGTCGAAAAAAATCAAAAATTTATCAAAAAATCACTGCTTCCATGAAATTTGGAAAAAATTCAAATCACTTTAATTAGATTTTGACTTTTGAAAGATTCATTGCAGAGACTTCAAAATAAATCAGCTAATTTTTTTGATTAAGCAGAATATTATGTAAATGTTAATTAACTATTAATTCATAAGCAATCATAAATATTTATTGAACTTTTCTAATGAACAGAATTTTTAGAGGCTTTTTCGTCTTTAGAAAAAATTTAATGGATTCAATAATTAAAAATGCAATAGTTTAATTACGTTCATGTCTTTAGGTTTAATTTTATTTAGTTTAAATTTTTAAAAAAAGTCAAAAGGCCAAATAAAATATGGATTTACAACTCATGGAAGCACTTTTTAAGATTTGTTTCCTTGGTCTAATAGGTCGCATCTTGGCCTTCTGAATGTTAAAAAAACTAAATCAATTACCTATGAAGAAAGTTTTATTAGGTTTTGCACTGAGTTTTCTGACGATCGTGTCAGTACTCGCGCAATCCAAAACGATCACTGGTAGGGTTACTTCGGCCGAAGAGCCTGAAGGCGTACCAGGCGCCAGCGTGGTGGTAAAAGGCACCACCCAAGGAACAATTACCGATCTAGACGGATCTTATTCGATCTCTGTTCCTGACAATGCTACCACCCTTGTATTCAGCTTTGTGGGCTACCTAACCAAGGAAATGCCAATCGGTTCAAGTTCTGTGATCAATGTGAGCATGGACACCGATGTCAAAGTATTGAATGAAGTCGTGGTAACGGGTTATGGAACTCAGGAGAGAAGAGACATCACCGGTTCGGTGACTTCTATCAGCAATGAGTCTATAGAAAACTTGGTTTCTCCTTCTTTCGACACACAATTGGCAGGTAGAGCTGCTGGTGTATCCGTGACTGTACCTAGTGGTATCCTGGGAGCAAGACCAATCATCCGGATCAGAGGGGTAAACTCCCTGTCTGGTGGAGCGGATCCACTAATCGTTATTGATGGTGTTCCTGTGGTGGATTCTGACCGTTCAGGTGCAGTTGCTTCCAACCCATTGGCTAACATCAACCCTGCTGATATCCAGTCTTACGAAGTATTGAAAGATGGATCAGCTACAGCGATCTACGGTTCCAGAGCAGCTAATGGTGTAATTTTGATTACAACCAAAAGAGGTAAAACCGGAAAAGCACAGGTTAACTACAGCGTAAGTACTGGTTTCAACGAGGCAGTGGATCAGTTCGACCTATTGACCGGTGACGAGTGGGTACCTATCGCAAATGAAAAAAGAACAAATGCAAATGCGTCTCCCCTTGCAAATCCAGGTGTCAACACCGACTGGCAAAGTGCTGTGCTTAGAAGAGGTACAACTCAGCAGCACAACCTTTCCATCAGCGGTGGATCTGAAGCTACGAAATACTTCTTCTCTATGGGTTTTACAGATCAGGAGTCTGTAGTAAAAAATAACGATTTGAAGCGTTATGCTTTCAGAGCAAACATTGATCACTCGATTTCTAATAAAGTAAGAATTGGAACTAGCCTTTCTTATGCCTACACTGAAATCACTGCTTTGAACAACGGTGCCAACTCCCTTTCAGGTGCGATCTACAATGCTACCCGTGCATTGCCAAACGTTCCTATTTTCGATCCTGAAAACACTGCTTTTGATGGGTATAATATCACTGCAAATGGTGCAACCACCGGTTTCGGTGCCAACCTAGCCGGTCCGGACAACAACATTCCAAACATTGCTTATGTATTGGAAAACAATTTCACCCGAGGCAGAAACCACAGATTGTTGGGTAATGCTTATGCTGAAGTTGATCTGGCAACTGGCCTGACTGCAAGAACACAAATCGGTATCGATTTGACCATGGCAGATGACTTTACTACATTGAACCCTAAGCATGGTGACGGTAGAAGCGCAAATGGTTCAGTGACGATGGCGTACAATCCAGCGTTCAGATGGAACTGGCAGAATACTTTGAATTATCAGACTGTTTTGGCTAATGATCACAATATTAACGTAACTGCAGGTGTGGAATACCAGTACACCAACTTCTACAATTTCTCTGCATCAGGAAC
Source organism: Algoriphagus boritolerans DSM 17298 = JCM 18970 (assembly GCF_900108085.1). Lineage (GTDB taxonomy): Bacteria > Bacteroidota > Bacteroidia > Cytophagales > Cyclobacteriaceae > Algoriphagus > Algoriphagus boritolerans. Next base: position 27,030 of record NZ_FNVR01000020.1, on the reverse strand, counting down.
TGATTTCTCTGATGAGTTTTTCAGATTGAGAAACTTGATCTCCAACTCTTACAACAATCAATTCTCTGCAGGTGGCTTCTCGGAAAATGGGTTTGATTCGTACTTTGCAAGATTCAATTACAGCTACAAAGGCAAATATCTTTTGTCTTTTGCGGTAAGAAATGACGGTATTTCTCAGCTTGCTGAAGAAAATAGAAGAGGTACATTCCCAGGTGGATCCATCGGTTGGAGAGTGTCTGACGAAGGATTCTTTAATTCAGAATTGATCTCTGACTTCAAACTAAGAGCATCTTATGCTGAAGTAGGTAACGTAAGCTTACCAGGTGGGGCATTCCCTTATGCAGGTGGTTTCGGTCCAGTACAGGCAGCTGCTGGCGCAGGTATCGGATATTCTAACGTAGCTAACGTTGCATTGCAGTGGGAAACTTCCAAGAAGTTCAATGTAGGTTTGGATATGACCATCGGCAAAGTGACCATCTCTGCTGATTACTTCAAGAACAATGTGGATGGAATCGTCTTGAACGCTCCAACTGCTCCTTCATTGGGTATTCCTGGCAACAACATCAGCCAAAACGTAGGTGCGATGTATAACCAAGGTGTTGAATTGAGAGCTTTTGCCAATGTGATCAACAGAGGTAAATTCTCATGGAACACTGACTTCAACTTCACCTTCATCGAAAACGAGGTAACCAACTTGGTGCAGCCATTGACTGGTACTTACAACAGAACCGTAGTGGGTGGACCAATTGCGCAGCTTTATGGATTTAAGTGGGCTGGAGTAAACCCTGCAAACGGTAATGCAATGTATTTCAGCGGTGATAATGTGGTTCAGCTTGTAGGTGCTTCTTCTTGGAGAGCATTTGATGCCAATGATCCTAGCAACGTTGCTAATGCAGCTTCCGCACCCACTCAGTTCTTCTTAGGAAATACACTTCCTAAATTCCAGGGTGGATGGTCCAACAACTTCAATTATGGTAATTGGGATGCTGAAATCTTTGTAAGGTACTCAGGTGGTAACTACATTATGAATGAATCTTTGAGAGGTTTGATGGGACTTGGTTTCTCAAACAACCACAGAGAGATCTTGAACAGATGGACAGAAAGCGGACAGGTAACTGACGTACCTAGACTTTACTCAGGACGTGATGCGAACACCTGGCAGACTTCTGCTTCCAACAGCAGATTCATCGAGAAAGGTGATTTCGTGAGAATTCAAAATATCGCAATTGGATACAGAATTCCTGCTGCTACCTTGAGCAATACATTCAATGGTGCAATCAGATCAGCAAGATTCTTTGCTCAGGTTCAAAACCCATTAATTTTTACCAAATATTCAGGAATTGATCCAGAGTCTAATCAGTTCAGTGGTCAGTTGAGCTTCGGTGTAGACTGGAACGTAGCCCCAATCATCAGAACTTGGTCTGTGGGTCTTAATGTTGGATTCTAATCAATCATCCTAAAAATGACTAAAATGAAAACAGTAATTTCAAATAAAATAAAAACAGCATTTGTTGCTTTAGCGATGGTGGGAATTACTTCCTCCTGCGAGGTTACAGACCTGCAGCCTGCGAACATTATTCCTGATGCGGAAGCTTTTGCGGATGCAAACAGAGTAAACGCTGCAGTGCTTGGCGTGTATGAGGCTGCACAGCGAGGTTTCTACCTGGGTGCTGTACAGCGTGGCTATCCTTTTGGAGCAGCATCGGTACAGCAGGGTGACATGAGAGGCGAGGACATGTACAACGATCAGTTGTTCTATGAAATCACCTACACCAACTCGCACAATCCTCAGTCTGCAAACAATAACGGGCAGTGGATCTCACTTTACAGAATGATCAACCGTGCGAACATCGTGATTGAAAACCTTCCAATCGCAGAACAGAACGGTGTAATTACTACTGAAGTGATGAACCAGTTTATGGGTGAAGCACTTTACCTGAGAGCGCTAGCGCATCACGAATTGGTAATTTTCTTTGCAAGACCCTATTCTGACGATCCTTCTTCGATGGGTATTCCTTACCGCACATTTGCTATCAACGACGTATCTAAAGTAGGTCCAGGCGAGGCAGTAGGAAGAGGAACCGTACAGGAAGTGTATACACAATTATTGGCTGATCTCGATCAAGCTGAAAACCTTTTGAATGAGAGTACTAATCCATTCAGAGCCCAGAAAGGTGCTGCGATCGGCTTGAAGGCAAGAGTAAAACTTCACATGGAAGATTGGGCTGGAGTATTGACAGAATACAACAAGCTTGCTTCTGTCTATGAAGTGACAGCAAATCCTTTGGAGCCATTCAGAGGTGGAACCAGCAGCGATAACATTTTCTCTTTTGAAAATACGCAAAACTCAAACCCTGGAGTAAACGGTGCACTTGCAAACATGTATGGCAACCCAAACTTGGGTTCAAGAGGTTTGGTGAAGATCAGTCCGATCATTTGGAGAGCAGAATTCTGGCATCCTGAAGATGCACGAAGAAGCTTGAGAGGTGATGCAGATGGAATGGTAAGCCAAGGTCCACTTGGAATGTTTACCAATAAATACATCGATAACATCACATTCTCCGATCAATCCATTGTGATGAGATTTGCAGAGGTTGTCTTGGCAGCAGCTGAGGCTAATGCACGTTTGGGTAACACCGGAGCAGCGATTGAATTGTTGAATTCAGTAAGAGACCGAGCATTGCCTGCTTCTGTTCCTTCTTACACTGCCGCAAGCTTTGCAAATACAGATGCGCTAATCGATGCAATCATCAATGAGACAAGAATCGAATTCCTTGCAGAAGGTAGACGATTCCCGAATATCCACAGATTATCCGGCGAAGGAAGAATGGATGGAATTCCGGCTAAAGCCACTTCCAGATCGATCACAGGTATTGAATTCTACATCACAGATGTGGCCATCCCAACGGATCATGCTTTGCCGTATGAGGATGATTTGTTTATCTGGCCAATTCCATTGGTTGAAATTCTTACCAACAATTCTGCTCCATTGCCGCAGAATCCAGGGTATTAATTCCTTTACCAAGTGATTTTTAAAGTCCGGTTTCGCAAGTGCGGGATCGGATTTTTTTATTTACCCAGCTAGATTGGTATCAATAGCATTCTGGACTCTAGTGAGTTTCGTACTCAGATTTCAATTCCAGGAAGGTGCGATTGAAGGCTTGTCGTAGTTGTACTTAACATTCTTAAAGTAGGGTCTGCTGAAAAACTCTAAAATGTATTTTTTTGGAATTTTCGGGATATTCTTGGGAATTTAAGGATAACTAAGTGCCAGAAAATATGGCCAAGACCACCAAAAGGCGTGTACCAAACAGCTCATATTACAGCCCCAACCAACTTACGATGGTCAGTTTCCATACCCCGTTTTACAACCAGCTGGATCCAAATAACCGGTTGGCAAGAAGCCCAGAACATATCGGCAAAAGGCCAGAAAAAGTTACAAAAGTATTCGCCGATAAAATTTAATGTAACCGGGAAAACAGAAAATGGCTAAAGGACAAAGGGATTAAATTGGCGGCCAAGCCCTTGAGCAGGCCATCGGCCCAGGCAGTAGAAAACCACCTAAGACCGGGAGAGCGGAATCCGATAAAACGCAAGTTTGCTCAGGCAAAGACAGGATACGGAATGAACCGGATCAAGGCAAGACTCAAGAATACATGACGAAAACGTCACACACTGGAATGCCCCGATAACTATCGGGATGACCATTGAAAAAAAAAATTATAAACAGATGAATCTCAAGTTTTTAAGCAGACCCTAATTGGAAGAATTTAGACATTCAGAAAAGATTATTATTTAGAAATGGAATCAAGGCCAAAATGATCGCCTGACGGTAATATTCATTTCTATCCACAATTCCATGTGTCAAAAGGCCCACCGAACCGCCCTGTTGCTTGGAATTTTCCTGATTAAAGATAGTATCGTCTGCAGCACCCAGTTCCATTCCTTCTTTTACCAATTTTGCCACAGCCGCTGGTATATAGAATGTCCCGGTTTTGGATTGGCTTGACCTGCCCTCGCTGTCCAAAATGTAAATCCAGGCAAAAGCAAACATTCCTGCCTCATCCTCATCCAGGCCACCTTCTATTCCTACCCAATAGTTTGCCTCAGGAAATACTTCCCTCGAATTTCGGGCTCTGTTTTTAGCGCCAAGCAGGGTTTCCTGATCTCCCATAGGTTGTGCCGAGACTCCGGATGCAGCGTTGATACCTTCCACCAGAAAGCTTTTGTTGAATGCTCGGGTAAATGCATCTTCGGTACAGGATATTTTAACCGGATTTTTACTGCCAACCAAAACTAGAAGCTTGTCGGAGGGCTGGAAATTTTGTCTTCTTTTGAAATTCATAAATAAGGGCCAAGCTAAACCTAGGCCATATTGGTAAATACTTGGTTGACATCGTCATCCTCTTCCAGACGATCGATGAGTTTGTGAATGATCTCTTCCTGCTCTTCGGTTAGCTCAATCAAAGTAGTGGGGAATCGCTGAAAATCCGCTGAAATCACGTCTACTCCATGATCTTCCAGCGCTTTCTGCATGGATCCAAAGTCTTCAAATTCTGTGTAAACGAAGATTTCACCTTCATTTTCTGCGATTTCGGTCAGTCCAAAATCGATAAGTTCAAGTTCCAGTTCTTCTAGGTCATAGTTTGCTTTTTCGAAGCGAAATACAGCTTTTCTGTCAAACATGAAGCTTACCGAGCCTGAGGTCCCAACTGACCCGCCTGCTTTAGAAAAATAAGAGCGGACGTTGGCTACCGTTCTATTGGTATTATCTGTGGAGGTTTCCACAATAAAGGCAATTCCAAAAGGGCCGTAACCTTCGTAGACAATCTCTTCGTAGTCTTTTTCATCCTTGTTGGATGCACGTTTGATGGCTGCCTCGATTCGGTCTTTTGGCATTTGGGCACCTTTGGCATTTTGAATGACCGTTCGTAGTTTTGCATTGCCACTTGGATCAGGACCACCGGCTTTTACCGCCATCACGATTTCTTTTCCCAGTCGGGTAAAGACCTTGGACATTTTGTCCCAACGTTTAAACTTTCGTTCTTTTCGGAATTCAAATGCTCTTCCCATGGAGATGATTTCTGTTTACAGGTGGGCAAAAATAACAAATCTTTTCACTTAGCCGAAGGCCATCTTTTTTAAACGGAGCGGGACTTTTTTCCAAAATCCCTACTCAATTTTAGCTTACTGCCGTAGTAGTATAAAAACCTAAACCTTATGAATCCATTGTTAGATCAACCAATTCCCAATCTTCCCAACCTTAATCTTCCGAAAGTAGTCATCGTCGGTGCTGGATTTGCAGGACTCAAGCTAGCCAGAGCCTTGAGGAATAGCGATTTTCAGGTTATTCTTTTGGATAAAAACAACTACCATCAGTTTCAGCCACTATTTTATCAGGTGGCGACTGCTGGACTCGAGCCCAGCGCTATTGCCTTTCCACTTCGTAAAATTTTTCATGGTACACCCAATGTGAGCTTCAGAATGGCGGAGGCAGAACGGGTAGATCCAGTCGCAAAAAGACTTTATACCGATATCGGTTACATTGACTTTGACTTTTTGGTATTGGCGATGGGGGCGGACACCAATTATTTCGGAGCTAAGAATATCGAGTACTACTCATCGCCGATGAAAACGGTCTCAGAGGCACTTTACATTCGAAATAAAATCATCTCCAACTATGAGCGGGCTATTACGATCTCCAAAATGGAAGACCGGAAGTCACTCATGAATATGGTTATCGCCGGAGGAGGGCCAACTGGGGTGGAGCTGGCCGGTGCAATGGCTGAATTGAGAAATAATGTTTTTCCGAAGGATTACCCCGAGCTCAGCTTCAAAAATATGAAGGTGGTTCTGATAGAGGCTGGACCAAGTTTGCTAGCGGCCATGTCGACAGAAGCACAGTCCCATGCATTGGCCTATTTAAAAGAACTTGGAGTCGAGGTTTTATTAAGTACCAAAGTCCAGGATTATGATGGAAAATTGGTTTTACTGGAAGGAAGAGAACCGATCGAAACCCAAACTTTGCTCTGGGCGGCGGGAATTAAGCCTAATCGAATTGCCGGTTTCGACCAAATTCACTACGCCGGAAACGGTCGGATGCTAGTCAACGAATACAATCAGCTGTTTGGTTTGGAAAGCATTTTTGTTTTGGGGGATCAATGCCTCCTACCGGGAGGAGAATTTCCAAAAGGTCATCCTCAGGTCGCTCAGGTGGCAATTCAGCAGGCAAAAAATCTATCACGGAATCTTTTTCGGCTGGTGAATGGCCAAGAATTGGGTCCTTTTAGCTATAAAGATCTGGGCTCAATGGCTACAGTCGGGAGAAAACTCGCCGTGGTTGATTTGCCATTTATCAAGTTTCAGGGATTCTTTGCCTGGTTGACTTGGTTATTTGTCCATCTGATGGCCATCCTCGGGATGAAAAATAAACTTTTCATTTTCTTAGACTGGAGCTGGAACTACCTCAGTTTTGATCCGAGTCTTCGGCTTTTGATCAAACCCAAATATGTCAGGGCTTCTGAGCGAAAAGAGCTGATTGAGGAAAAAAGCTCCTGATTAAGATTTATTAACAGTTTCTTTTCCAGTGAGTTTAAACTCATCGTGCACAGGCTGGTCTAACCTTCGAAACTAAACTATAATTGTATGAAAAAGTGGATCGTCGGAGCAGCCTTATTGGTATTTATCAGTCTTCAGGTAGCTGCACAACAAGGAAAAAGAGAGCAAACCAACCCAGAGGACTGGGCCAAAAGGGCTACTGAAAAAATGGCAACTGAACTTCAGCTTTCTGAAGAACAAAAAAGTCAAATCTTGTCGCTGAATCTGGATCAGGCTAAAAAGAGGCAAGCCGAAATGGAACGGGAAAGGACAGAAAGAAGGGCTCGAGCTAAAGAGATGAAAGCTCATCAGGAGAAAATAAAGGAGATTCTTACCGAAGAGCAACGGATCAAGTGGGTAGAAATCAAGCAGGAGCGGCGGGGCCAACGAAGACCCGGAGGCCAAATTCATCAACAAAGTGAAATGCCCCTGAGAAAAAGAGGAAGCTAAACCAAATAAATGAAGAAAGCCACCCAAAAGGTGGCTTTCTATATCGCAGGTGGGTCAACTAAACAGGGTACTATTGAACGTCAGGGAAAACCCAAAGGGGATAGCCTTGACATTATCCCGCGATTTGCTCTTCTACCTCGAAGAAGGATGAATCTTTCTGAGGCAGCGAAGATGAGCCCATTAGGTATTCATCTACTTTGACCGCAGCTTCTCTTCCCTCTGAGATGGCCCATACGACCAGGGACTGGCCGCGACGCATATCTCCAGCAAGAAAAACTTTGGGATTCGTACTTTGATAATTTTTTGATTTAGGAAGACTGTTTTCCATTGTTTCTACTCCAAAAGCCTGTAAAAGGCCATTCTGTGCAGGTCCGAGGTATCCGATTGCAATGAATGCCAAGTCGCAGGGTAGGGTCCGTTCTGTACCGGGAATTTCCTCAAAAGCCATTCGACCTCCTTTTTCTTTCCATTCGATATCTACGAGGGTCAATCCGGTGACTTCTCCCGCTTCATTACCTGTAAATTTCTTGGTAAGGATAGAGAAAATCCTTTCCGCCCCTTCCTCATGAGAACTTGAGGTTTTCAAGGTCATGGGCCATTCTGGCCAGGGATTCAGGACAGTCCGTTGTTTCGGAGGTTTGGGAAGGAGCTCAAGTTGAGTGATGGATGCCGCACCGTGTCGATTGGATGTGCCAATACAGTCACTGCCGGTATCTCCGCCACCTATGATAATGACATGCTTTCCTTGGGCCGAAATTGGGTTTTCAGCCATTTCACCTCCGATTACCCGATTTTGTTTCCCAAGAAATTCCATTGCAAAGTGAACGCCTTTGTATTTGTCGCCTTGGATGTTTAGGCTTCTTGGCTGTGCAGCACCGGTAGAGAGAACGACAGCGTCAAATTGATTAAGTATTTCGTCAGCCTTTATAGACTTACCTACTTCGGTATTGGGGGAGAAAATTACTCCTTCTTCCTCCATGAGTGCTATTCTGCGGTCGATTACCCATTTTTCAAGCTTGAAATCGGGTATTCCATAGCGGAGTAATCCACCCACTTTAGCGTCTTTTTCAAAAAGCGTGACTTCATGACCTGCCTGATTCAACTGATCCGCTGCTGCCAGTCCAGCCGGTCCGGAGCCGACTACTGCTACCCTCTTTCCGGTTCGCTCTTTTGGGGGATTGGCTTTGATCAATCCCAACTCATAGGCCTTTTCTGCAATACTTTTCTCAATTAACTCTATGGCAACCGGGTCTTTATTTATCCCCAAGACGCAACTTGCCTCACAGGGTGCGGGGCAGATCCTTCCGGTAAATTCAGGGAAGTTATTCGTGCTTCGTAAAATATCGATAGCTTGTCCCCATTCCTGATTATAGACCGCATCATTGAACTCCGGGATGACATTACCCAGTGGACAACCGTTGTGACAGAACGGAACTCCACAATCCATGCATCTTGCGGCTTGATGATTTAGTTTTTCCTCTGAAAAAGGTTTGTATATTTCTCTGTAATCGTTGATTCGTTCGCTGGGATCCCGGCTTACAGGTGTTTCTCTTTTGAATTGAATAAATCCTTCTTTCGCTCCCATCTTACACCAAAGTTTTTGCTTGTTCTTGTGATCTTTTAATCAATACGGCTTTGTAGTCCCTCGGAATTATTTTGATAAACTGGTCCTTAATCTTTTCCCAGTCATCCAAAAACCGCTGACCCAATCCGCTGTTGGTTAGCTTGACATGTCGCTTGAGGTAGGTCTTGATCGTTGAAAAATCCTCGTCTTCCAAGATATCGATATCCACCATTTCGGTATTGACCTCAGTGATGTAATCCTTGAGTATATAAGCAATACCTCCGCTCATTCCAGCGGCGAAGTTTCGGCCGATTTCTCCCAAGTTGATGACCAGTCCACCAGTCATGTATTCACATCCGTGATCTCCGATGCCCTCGATGACAGTTTTTACCCCTGAGTTTCTCACGCAGAACCGTTCGCCTCCCTTACCGTTGATATAGGCCTCACCGGATGTGGCACCATAGAATGCTACGTTACCGATGATGATATTTTCTTCGGGAACAAAACGGGCATTTCGGCTCGGATACACAATCAGTTTCCCTCCGGATAGTCCTTTTCCAAAGTAGTCATTGGCTTCACCTTCCAGTTCGAAATTAACGCCTTTGGCCAAGAATCCCCCGAAAGTCTGTCCTGCCGATCCGTTGAATTTGAATTGAACGGTGTCTTCGGGTAATCCGACGCCTCCATAGATTTTCGAAATCTCATTCGAAAGCATTGCTCCGACTGATCTATCTGTGTTTTTGATCTGGAAATTCCCCGAAACCGGAATCGCTTGTTCGAGGGCTGGTGTTGCGGTTTTGATCAACTGACGATCCAGTACTTTTTTCAGTTCAAATTCCTGATCGATTTGCTTATGGATTCCCACATGGTCCGGAACTTCCACTTTGTGGAAAATCGGAGAAAGATCCACTTTATCCCACTTCCAGTGATTCAGATGTCCGGTGGACTGAAGTACTTGGCTCTGGCCGACCATCTCATCGACAGTCCGGAATCCAAGAGACGCCATAATCTCACGGAGGTCTTGAACCAGAAATTTGAAGTAGTTGACGACATGATCAGGATCTCCTGTGAACAACTTCCGTAATTCAGGATCTTGTGTTGCGACACCGACAGGGCAGGTGTTGAGGTGGCATTTACGCATCATGATACAGCCTTCTACCACGAGTGCCCCGGTGGCAATTCCCCATTCCTCTGCTCCAAGAAGTGTAGCGATCGCCAAATCACGACCGGTTCTAAGTTGTCCGTCAGTCTGGAGAACCACACGGCTTCTCAGGTTGTTTTTCACCAAAGTCTGGTGGGCCTCCGACAGTCCAAGCTCCCAAGGAAGCCCCGCGTGACGGATCGAGCTCAATGGAGATGCTCCCGTGCCTCCATCAGCACCTGAAATGAGAATCACATCTGCGGCTGCTTTTGCCACACCTGCTGCTACTGTTCCAACGCCAGCTTGAGAGACTAGCTTCACATTGATTCGGGCTTTTCGGTTTGCATTTTTCAAATCGAATATCAGCTGAGCCAAATCTTCGATAGAATAGATATCGTGATGTGGAGGTGGAGATATCAATCCAACTCCGGGGGTTGAATGCCTCACTCTTCCAATCCATTCATCCACCTTATGTCCGGGAAGCTGGCCTCCTTCTCCGGGTTTTGCACCTTGGGCCATTTTGATTTGAAGCTCGGAAGCATTGGTTAGGTAATGACTGGTGACACCGAATCTTCCTGAGGCCACTTGCTTGATAGCAGAGCGCTCCCAGTCGCCATTCGGTTTTTTGTCATATCGGATTTCATCCTCGCCACCTTCACCGGAATTACTTTTCCCGCCGATACGGTTCATGGCGATGGCCAGTGTGACATGAGCTTCGTGAGATATGGCACCAAAGGACATTGCACCCGTTGCGAATCTTCGCATGATGTTTTCTGCAGGTTCAACCGCTTCTATTGGGACACTGATTCGTTTCTTAAATTCAAACAAACCCCTCAAAGTCAGGGCATCTTTTGTTTGTTCATTGATTTTTGCGGCGAATTTTTTGTAAAGCTCAAAGTCTCCGAGTCGGGTAGATTTTTGAAGTAAGTGGATAGTCTCCGGATTAAACATGTGTTTTTCCCCTCTTCGTTTCCACTGATAGACTCCCCCGGTCTCCAATATGGGACTGTGGGTTTCATAGGCAGCGTGATGGCGGATTAGCACTTCCTCAGCCAAATCGTCAAATGAAACTCCACTGATTCGAGAAATCGTGCCTTTGAAGCAACGATCGATGACCTCGGGTCCCAATCCTAGTGCTTCAAATATTTGTGCTCCTTGATAAGACTGGAGCGTTGAGATTCCCATTTTGGAAAGCACCTTCAAAAGGCCTTTGCCGATTGCATCTTGGTAATTTGCAAATACCGTGGAGCGGTCTTTTACTTTTTTCAGTTGACCTTTTTCAAATAGATCCAACAAGGATTCCAGAGCCAGGTAAGGATTGATAGCCGAAACCCCATAGCCTATCGCTGTGGCAAAGTGATGAACTTCACGGATATCAGCGGATTCAAGGACAATACCTGCCCGTGTTCGAATTTTCTTGATCACTAAATGCTGGTGTACTGCTCCGATCGCAAGCAGGGAAGGAATTGGCGCTAATTCTTTGGAGCTGTTTCGGTCAGAAAGAATTAAAACATTTTTGCCGGCATGAATGGCTTCCTCCGCCTCATGACAGAGCTTATCCAAAGCTTCTAGTAGCCTTCCAGGTTTGTGGTCCGCAATGAAATGGCCATAGAGTTTTTGTGTTCGATACCCCAAATGTTCCATTCGCGTTATTTTCTCAAGATCTGCGTTGAGCAACACCGGCTGGGAAATATGAATCTGCTTGGTATGTTGAGGTGTTTCGTCCAGTATATTATGACTTTCACCAATTCTGGTAAAAAGGGACATAACCAATCGCTCCCGAATCGGATCGATTGGAGGATTACTTACTTGGGCAAAAAGCTGCTTAAAGTAGTTGGAAATATGTTGGCTTTGCTTGGAGAGTACGGCCAATGGTGTATCAGCACCCATGGAGCCGACAGCTTCATATCCGGTGTCCCCCATAGGTCCGAGTATCACCTTTAGTTCTTCAGAAGTATAGCCAAAGACTTTTTGGCACTTTTGAAGGTTAGCAGTAGAATACGGGTGCGATAACTCCTCAGGATCTGGTACAAACCGAAGTTTGGTTCGCTGTTCATTCACCCATTTCTCATAGGGTTGACGACGGCAGATTTCTCCTTTTACCTCCTCGTCGAATAGGACCCGTCCTTTTTCTAGGTCTGCCCAGAGCATTCTGCCGGGGCTGATCCTACCTTTTTCGGTAATTGTTGCTTCTCTGATCGGTAAGGCTCCTGCTTCGGATGAAAGTACCAGTCGGTTGTCGCGGGTGATGAAGTATCGAAGTGGGCGGAGTCCGTTTCTGTCCAGCGTGGCGCCTACTGACTTTCCATCTGTGAAAAGCAAGGCCGCCGGGCCGTCCCATGGTTCGACCAAAGAGGCGTGAAACTTATAGAAAGCCTTTCTGTCGCGATCCATGACCTGATTGTCCTGCCATGCTTCCGGTACAAGCATCATCATGGCATGAGGCAGTGATCTGCCGCTCAAGGTCAACAGCTCAACCATCGCGTCGAGATTAGCCGAATCCGAATTGAGTTTATTGGTAATAGGCATCAGCTTGGCCAGTTCCTCATCGGTGAAGAACTTGGACTTCATCAGAGCCTCTTTTGACTTCATTTTATTCAGGTTTCCCCGGATGGTGTTGATCTCTCCATTGTGAGAAAGGAAACGGAAAGGTTGTGCCAGTCTCCAATTTGGGAAAGTGTTGGTCGAAAATCTTGAATGAACAATAGCAAAAGCTGATTCGATTCGGGGATTTTGGAGATCTCTGTAAAATGCCAAAACCTGATCAGTTCTCAGTTGGCCTTTATATATAAGGGTAAGGCTGCTCAGACTTGCGAAATAGAACGCATGGTTTACACCTGGAATTTTGGAATTGATCTCTGATGTGGCAAAATTACGAAGGACATAAAGTTTCCGCTCCAACTCTATTCCGGTCAATCCAGCTTTGTGACTGACAAAGAGCTGCTCAATATTAGGCATCACCTCAAGTGCTCCCGATCCCGGGATAGTTTCATCAACGGGCACCTCGCGATATCCGATGAGATTGAAGCCCATTTCTTCAATCAGCGAGTTGAGCAAGTCTTTTGACCGATGATAAAGCTGCTTATTCTTGGGGAAAAAAGTCATTCCAACACCGTAATATCCCGGTTCTGGAAGATTGATTTCTGTGCGTGCGGTAACGTCTTTGAGGAATTGGTGTGGGACTTGAATAGAAATACCTGCGCCGTCACCGGTTTTAGGGTCTGATCCCCTGCCACCGCGATGCTCCATATTACTTAGCATATATAAGGCATCGCTTATGGTCTCATGAGTTGGAATATTACTCAAGTCGACTACCGCTCCAATACCGCAGGAGTCATGCTCAAACTCCGATCGATACAAACCTTCTTGCATTATAAATTGATTTAATAGGTTCAAAATTTCCAAAAACTACAAAAAAAAATTCTTTTGTTAAAATTAAGGCAATAAACAGGGCTTTATTATGAAGTATTTTTGATAAAATCAGGCTTTATTAGGTTTTTATCAAATCTATTTTTGACTTTAAAAACACCGGAAAATGCAAGATGTTTTTGTCAAAAATGTCATTTTACATAAAAAATAAGACCACTTTATTGTAAAAATGTGTTGAAATAGAAAAAATAGGTTTTTTGAAAAAAAAATTGATTTTTTTTTTAAGTTTTTTATTTCAGGAAATTTCCAAGAATGATTTCTTGGGAGGGTCTATACTAGAACGGCGGAATATTATTTGGATTTATATAAAATAAACAAAATAATATTAAAAACAGATTTAGTCAGTGAACGAGGTCGTACTGTCCTTTTCTCCTCGGTTGTGGTAGACTTTGACTTTTTTGATTTTACGGGCATCAACGGCCAAAACCGTGAATTCAAAATCTCCGAATTTGATTTTGGTACCGTTCTTTGGCAGTTTAGAATTCAGTTCCAAAAGCAAGCCACCCAGAGATTCACTTTCACCTTTGACGGTCTCAAATAGCTGGGGATCCAATTCCAACTTTTTACAAAAATCATTGAGGGAGACTTTGCCTTCAAAAATAAACGTGTCACTGTCGATTTCCTGAAAGAATATATCATTGGTGTCGTCAAATTCATCGTTGATTTCTCCGATGATCTCTTCGATCAAATCTTCCAGAGTCACAAGTCCTGAGGTGCCTCCATATTCGTCTACGACAATAGCCATGTGTACCCGCATCTTCTGAAAGTCCTTGAGGAGCGAATCCACTTTTTTGGTTTCAGGCACAAAAAAACTCTTTCGTATTAGATCTTTCCACGCAAAATCTTCATCCTTTTCGATATAGGGCAAAAGATCCTTGATATACAAAACTCCTAAAATATTGTCGATTGTCTCTTCATAGACAGGAATTCTCGAATACCCGCTCTTATTGATTTTGTCCATCAATTCATGGAAATCCATCTCAGAATCAATCGCCGTGATATCCATCCGGCTTCGCATCACTTGTTTTACCGTGAGTGTACCGAAATTCACAATGCCTTTAAGGATGTCTTTTTCTTCCTCAGGAGTATCTTCAGTAGTCAGTTCCAGCGCTTGATTAAGTTCATCTACAGATAGCGAGTATCCTTTTTGTTCCACTCGCTTTTCGATGAGATTGCTGAATACCATCAAAAACCAGGAAAAAGGCTGAAGAATGGAAGAGAAAAAACTCAGAATAGGGGCAAGCCCCAGGGCAAACGGAATTTTTGCCTGATTTGCATAGACTTTGGGTACAATCTCACCAAAGAAGACGATCGCGAAGGTGACTCCCACGGTCTGAATCAATATAACCACAATGCCGGTGGCATTCATCCCCAATAAAGACCAAGTAACGAACGTAGTCAGTGTCACAATTCCGATGTTGATCAGATTATTAAGGATAAGAATTGTACTCAATAATTTTTTGGGATTGGCAAGAAGATCAGCGACTTGTTTTCCTCTCTTGGGGTCAGTCTCCTGAATGGATATAATCTCTTCGCTGTTGAGTGAAAAAAACGCAACTTCAGATCCGGATGCAAGGGCCGAGGCAATCAGCAAAATTACCAATAGTAACCCATTGGTTAAGAAATAACTAAATGATAACTCGGTAAGCTGAGCGATCAGGTAGTAACTCGGGTACGGGTCGTCCATGTAGGCGAAAAGATGTTTGTTGCAAAAATAAGCAATTCCCCTGAAAATCAACTTCAGGGGAACCAAGTATCAATTTAAAATGGCAAATCATCATCGGTATCGTCCAATACCAAATCCGGACCTGAGTTGGTTGAACTGGCAGTTGCTGCAGGTTTCGGATTTGAAGCAGTAGCAGATGAGGGCTGATTCCCACCCATTCCATCAGGCTTACCGCCTAGCATGGTGAAGCTGAGGACTCGAATTTTTGTTCGGTATTTGTTTTGGCCCTGATCATCTTGCCAGGTATCTGTTTTGATTTTACCTTCCACATAGATCTGTGATCCTTTTTTCAAGTACTGTTCTGCTATTTTCGCCTGTCCATCCCACATTTCGAGATCATGCCATTCGGTTTGATCCACGCGGTTTCCATTTCGGTCCTTGTAGGACTCGGTGGTCGCTAGTCTTAGTTTTGCCACCGCTTTGTCTCCTTCCAGGTATTTGACCTCCGGATCAGCTCCGAGGTTACCTAATAAGATAACTTTGTTTACTCCTGCCATAATTGTTTTGTTTAGGTTGAAAAATTGAAAGTCATGAAGTTACTCAAATCCCTTGATCGTTCAAAAAATTAACGATCAATTTGGGTTTTGGCAGATACGCTATTTCGTTTTCTGCCACCAGGAAATATCCTTCATTTTCGCACCATTGTGCGAGTTCAGGATACTTTTCAATCGGAATATCGAGCTTCGAAAAGCTCGCGTTAAGTTTTTGGTGCGACAAAATGTGTCGGTATTTTTTTAGAAATGCAGCAGGTTTTTGATCTGTTGGGAAATCCAATTTGGTTGACTTTTCATTCCCTTTTTCTTCCATCGGAAAGTCATGAAGCCCTTCCCATATGTCTCCGGCCTTGCGTTTGTTCCAGACATAATCCTGACCACATTGAATCACAAAATAATGCAGGTTGCGTTCCTTCACCTTGGTTTTATTGATTTTTACAGGAAGTTCTTTGACCAATCCTTTTTGGAAGGCAAAGCAGGTTGATTTTAGAGGACACAGTCCGCAATCCGGATTTTTCGGGATACATAGCCTCGCCCCAAAATCCATCATGGCTTGGTTAAATTCTCCCGGGTTTGATTTGGGAATCAGTTGATCCGCAAGCGCCTCAAACTCCTTTTTTGCTTTACCTGTCCCGATATCAGTGGCTATTCCAAAATACCTGGCCAAAACGCGAAAAACATTTCCATCAACTACCGCTTTGGCTTCACCAAAAGCAAAACTGGAGATAGCAGCAGCAGTATAGCTGCCTACCCCTTTTAGCAGGAGTAAATCCTGATAATTGTCGGGGAACTTTCCGTCCAACTCAAACCAAATGTATTTTGCACAGCTGTGGAGATTTCGAGCCCTGCTGTAGTAACCCAATCCCTGCCAAAGTCGTAAAACCTCAGACTCAGGGGCCAAGGCAAGTTCTTTGACACTGGGGTAAGCTTCAGAAAAGGCATAATAATAAGGTAATCCTTGGGCTACTCTCGTCTGCTGAAGGATGATTTCTGAGAGCCAAATTTTGTATGGATCAGTGATCCCTCGCCAGGGAAGTTCTCTGGGATTTGATCTGTACCAAGAAATTATTTGAGTGGAAAATGCTTGATTTTCAGTGGTTTTATGGATCATTTATTGGAAATATTTCTAGTGCAAACCAAGGTAATTTTTTCGAATATGTTTTTTAATTGCATTGGTTCTCGTACATTTGCAGTCCCAAAAACACTTGGTTAATAGGTTGTTAAGCTTATTTCGTAATTTCTAAATTAAAAACACTGTGACAAAAGCAGAAGTAATCACCAAGATTTCAGACAAAACAGGAATCCAAAAGGATGATGTTACACAAGCCGTTGAGGCGTTCTTCAAAGTAGTGAAGGATTCTATGGCTGACGGAGAAAACATTTACGTGAGAGGTTTTGGCAGCTTTATCAATAAGAAGAGAGCTAAAAAAATTGCCCGTAATATTTCCAAAAACACGGCTATTGTTATCGATGAGCACTATATTCCGGCTTTCAAGCCTTCCAAAGTGTTTATAGAGAAGATCAAAAATAGCAAGAAAATCAAAGAATTGGCTCCTCAAGAATAAGTTAGAGGCTAATTTGACATGAAAAAATCTCAGCTCATTCTCATTGTGTTAGGAGTAGTTGCAGTGATCGGGTTGTATGCCTTGCCAAAAGTTGTCGTAGACAATGAAGCCGGGACTACCGCTGTCGAAGATCCCAATGCGATGCCAAGCTCTACGCCGGACGTGTCCGAATTGCATGAGAATGGGCTTTCTTCCGACAATCGATCTCAGGCTGATCAGCTGAAGTCAACCCTGACTTCTTCCGAAGAATCCACTGAAAGAATCGAAGCTGCCAAAACATTGGCTTCGATCTATCAGACGGAAGGGATGTTGGACAGCGCGGCCTATTTCTTGGGAGAAGCTGTTGAACTGAACCCTTCAGACTTGGGATTGATCGAAGAAGCAGGTAAGGCTTACTATGAAGCGTTTTCTTTTGCTTTGGATAAAACCAAAGTAGAGAATATGGCGGAGAAGACAAGAATTTACCTGAATCAGGTTTTGGAAAAAGATTCAAGCCGTTTAGATTTGAAAACCAAAGTGGCGATGACTTATGTATCTTCGGCCAATCCAATGCAGGGAATCACGATGATGCGGGAAATTCTCGAAGCGGATCCCCAAAATGAGGATGGGTTGTTTAACATGGGGATTCTGTCCATGCAGTCAGGTCAATATAAAAGGGCGGCTGAGCGATTTGAGGAATTGGTCAAGTACCATCCCGATAATATTCAGGGTCAATTTTATCTTGCTGTCAGCTACTTTGAGTCCAAGGAAAAGAATAAAGCGAAAGCTCAGTTTGAGGAAGTGAAAAAAATGACTCAAGATCCCATGATCTTAGAGAGTGTTCAGAGCTACCTTGATCGGCTATAAATCAATAATTTACACCTTAAATTCTAAAAACTATGCCTTGCGGTAAGAAAAGAAAGAGACATAAGATCGCTACGCACAAGCGTAAGAAAAGACTTAGAAAAAACAGACACAAGAAGAAGTAATTCACTTCTTCATTTCCTGTTTTAAGTAAAACAACACGTTCATTTACATTATATAAGACCAAATTTTGAGTACGGAATTGTTAATCGATTCTGCTCAAAACGGAAGTCGGATTGCCCTGCTGCATGATAAGCAATTGGTGGAGCTTCATTCCGAAGGAATGGACAACCAGTTCAAAGTAGGTGATATTTACCTGGGAACGGTCCGAAAGATTGTCAACGGTCTCAATGCCGCGTTTATCGACGTGGGCTATGAGAAAGACGCCTTTCTTCACTACCAAGACTTGGGGCCAAATGTCAACTCGATGTTGAAGTTCACTAAAATGGTGCGCAACAACAACTACACTAATTATCTGCTGAAAGGCTTCGAAAACGAACCTGAGATAGACAAAATCGGTAAAATCGAAAAAGTCCTATCCAAAACCAATCAAGTATTGGTGCAGGTCGTAAAAGAACCCATTTCTACAAAAGGACCCCGACTATCCTGTGAGCTCTCTCTGCCCGGTCGCTTTTTGGTGCTGGTACCTTTCTCCGATACAGTCAATGTATCCAAGAAAATACGAAGCAACGACGAGCGAAAAAGGCTTCTCAGACTCATCAATTCAATCAAGCCTGCCAACTTCGGAGTAATCATCCGTACCGTGGCCGAAGGACAGTCCGTGACGGAACTTGATAAAGACCTTCGAAATCTTCTCGATACATGGGAAGAAGGGATGAAAAAATTGCTGAAAGCCAAGAGTCGGGACAAAATCATCGGAGAGATGAGTATGGCTTCCTCACTTATCAGGGACCTGCTCAATGAATCATTCGACGCAATCACCGTAGAAGAAGAATCTACTTACGATCAGATCAGATCCTACATCAGGACTATTGTCCCTGAAAAAGAAAAAATTGTCAAACTTTACAACGGTAAAGTTAAGCTCTTTGAAAGTTTTGGAATCGAAAAGCAAATCAAAAGCTTGTTTGGACAGACGGTGAGCCTACCTCAGGGTGGCTATGTCATTATCGAACACACCGAGGCTCTGCACGTCATCGACGTGAACAGTGGCAACAAGTCCAATCAGGAAAGTGACCAGGAATCAACGGCCTTAAAAACCAACATGGTCGCTGCTAAAGAAATTGCCAGACAGCTCCGCCTCCGCGATATGGGGGGAATCATCGTCGTGGACTTCATTGATATGAAGAAGGCTGATAATAAAAAAGCCATCTACGAAGTGATGATGCAGGAGATGAAACTAGACAGGTCCAAGCATACTGTTTTGCCGCTGAGCAAATTTGGGCTCATGCAGATCACCCGACAGCGGGTAAGACCGGAAGTCAACATTGTGACCAAGGAGACTTGCCCGGCTTGCAACGGAACCGGTAAGATTCAGGCTTCGATCCTGATCGCCGATAAGTTAGAACATGACCTAGCACATATTGCCACCATCCAAAACGTGGCCAACATTCAAATCGGGCTGCATCCCTATCTGCACGCATACTTTACCCAAGGCCTGATTAGCCAGCGGATGAGGTGGTTTTTCAAGTATTACAAATGGATAAAACTGATCAGAGATTCTTCGCTACCCGTGACGGAATACAGATTCCTGGATGAATCTGGTGAAGAAATCGAACTACAACAAGTAAAAAGCGAGACTGAATAAGTCTCGTTTTTTTTATGGGTTGATTTTGGAAAAATCCATTCGGGTATTGGGCACCTGATCTTCCCAAAGCTGGTCCACAATTGGGAAATAGATCCCATTGGGAGTTTGAAAAGCATAGGGTGAAAAGTCCCAATTACTAAAAGCGATTTCGGCTATTTTTTCTCCTTCCGAATTCAAAACGATAAAGGCATGCTTGGATTTGACATTTTGATCAAGATCGCCACTTTTGATTTCAGCATGCCTGAAAATGAGTCCAATTTGTTGGTCTTTTTGCAAGGCGGTGTATTCCCCGCTTTCTGATTTAAAAATTGGATTAAACTGCATGGTCATATAATTGCTTGCCAATCTGGCTGGAGGGGTCTCGGGTCAGGGTATCTTTCTCAAGAAAAAGCGTGTCCACAATCAAATCCGATAGGTCAAATTCCTGTATTTCAATCAAATTTTCGCTTCGGTTGCAGGATAATACTGTAAATACCAGTAAGAGATAAAAGAGCCCTTTCATTGTCTTTTTTAACTAAAAAATAAAAAAATACTTTAATCAAAATTTTGACCTAAACAAAAAGCCCCCAGCCGTCGTCATATCTGTCCTGAGAATCAAAACCTTTTACCCAAGCCACAAACAATATTTTAAACTCTTCAATTGCCTCCCTAAGTAGATTCAAATGTTCTTCCGCATGGGTTTCTTCCATTGCCAGTTGGTAGGTCATGGAGTTGAGATGCCGGGCATGGACTTTCATAATGGTGGCATTTTCCATTTTGTGGATGTAGTCATTGACTCCCTCAGCGCCTGCAAATTTGGCACTCATGATCATGGCGTCTTCCATCATCATTCCGCCGTACAGTTCCTTGCGTGCCTCATCTAGACTACCCACCAGCGCGTGGGTCAGCGATACAATTTCATTCGCTTTTTTCATCAAAGGATGAGCGTAAATCTGATCCCGATGTGCTTTGGGGTCAAACTCACTCTCATCCTCTTCTTCATTTTCTTCAAAATCGTCCCACATCGAAAAGTCTAGCTAAAAAAAGGTTTCTGATTTATTTAGAAGGGAAGTTTGTCTTCTTCACTTTCAGAGTAAAAGGTATCGACCGCAGGCATAGCAGCGGGTGCCCCCCCTCCTGAAGTTCGATCTACTTTATAAGCTTTGACTTCAGTATACCAGCGACCGTTATATTCCCGGCTTTCTACATCGATTCCCAAGGTTACTTGCTCTCCAACTTTCAACCCAAACTGATCGATTTTGTCACCCCAGAGGGATACGCAAACCTTTTTGGGATATTGTCCGCCAGTTTCCAGGATAAATTCCTGTTTTCTCCAGGCATTCCCGGTTTTTGAATTTCCGCCTACTTCGGGCAGTTGGTTGATTATTTTTCCGCTTAAATCCATTGTAATGTTATCTTGATAAGTTTACGAAGGTAAGAATTGAAGGGGATTTTTCGGGATGTTTCCTGACTAAAAAGATTGAACAGCTGATCCTGATTTAACATTTTTTGGCATAGACATTGGCAAAATGTTAGAATAACTTGAGAGTAGTCGAAATTAAAGTTTGTTGAACGTTAAATTTCCAAACTTCCTCTTGAATTTAATTGACTACTTGACATGTATTCCTAAAACGGCTTAGATTGGAACTCTTGAATGCAGTTCACATTGATATTCAATTTTATTTCTTTCACAATTTAACAGATACTATGGCTTAGACTTCTACGTTGTTTATAAACCAACTTAAAATGAGTAAGCGAATAGGTCCACAGGACAGCGAGTTGATAGCTCAGTATCGAAATGGCAGCGAAGCAGCCTTTGATCTTTTGGTAGATCGATACCAAAGTAAAGTTTTTACCACAATTTATCTGATCGTCAAGGATCAGTATGTAGCAGAGGATTTGCTCCAGGACGTATTTGTGAAAGTTGTCCAGACAATCCATTCAGACAGGTATAGTGAGGAGGGGAAATTTCAGCCTTGGTTGATGCGTATTGCGCACAATTTGGCAATTGATTTTTTCCGTAAGTCCAGGCGCTACCCGACAATCCTGATGGAGGATGGATCCAATCTATTCAACTCCCTGAGGTTTGCGGAGGCTTCAATAGAGGATCATCGCGTCAAAGAGGAGACCTTGGAAATGGTAAAAAAACTAATTGAAGAGCTTCCAGAAGCTCAAAAGGAAGTGTTGGTGATGCGGCATTACCTGGATATGAGTTTCCAGGAAATCGCCGACCAGACCGGAGTCAGTATAAATACCGCCTTGGGTAGAATGCGATACGCGCTGATCCACCTGAGGAAGAAAATGATACAATTAAACTTTGCCTATGATAAAATCATTTACCCCAAATGACCTGGTACGGTATATCTACCAGGAAATGCCCGAGGTAGAACAAGAACTCTTAATGCAAGCCTTGCATAGCGATCAAACCCTGATGCAAGAATACTTGGAGATGCTGAGCGCAATAGAGCAATTGAACCAGATTCGTCTGCATCCTTCGGAGAAAGTAGTACACGCCATCAAATCAATGGCACATTCTACGGGACTTCAAAAAGTCTGAAAAGCATGGGTAACCCCGGCAAGAGTCGGGGTTTTTTGTTTAAAACGCTCCTATAAAATCCTTGGCCTCTTTTAACAACATGACATTGGTCTGTGGTGTAAACCCATGACCCTGACCCTGTACTATTCTGAGCTTATGGCGAACGTTTTCATTTTGCAGTCGTTGTTCCAAAAGTTGACTCTGACTGATCGGAACCACGGAATCTAGATCACCATGGAAAAAAATAGTGGGAACATCAAGAGGATCCACATGAGTAATTGGGCTTAAATCCAAATAGACCATTTTCGAAGTTGTCGGCGTTCCGTCAAGTAAGGCGGTTAAACCTAATGAAGTAAAATTACTGAAAGGGAAAAGTTCAATCAGATCAGTTGGAGGGAAGAATACCACAGCAGCTTTAATGTCCGAGGTGTTATTTTTGTAAGCATGCAAAAGTGCCAAATGGCCACCCGCACTTGCTCCAGAGATTACAAAATCATCTGAAATATTCCATTGGGAAAGTTGGCTCTCAATGTAATCGAAAGCTGCGATGATATCCTGCTCTTGATCCCGGATGCCATTTGACCCAGAGGTAAAATCGAATAGCCTGTAATTGAGTGAAATAAAAGCATAGCCGGGGAATTCGCTTTCCAAGGCGGATTTTACTTGTAAAAACTCACTTTTATCTCCATCTATCCAAGCACCACCATGTATATATATAAGGAGTGGTGTATCTAAAGTGGTTCGGCCTGCCGGCAAATAGACATCCATATTCTGTTTGGGATCAGGTCCATAGGATTCATCCAACAAATCCTGCGCAGTTAGAAAATCCGGATCGGTATCTGGATCAGAAGAACATCCTGAGAAAAGAAATAAGGAGACAAATCCGAAATATGCGAGGAATTTAAAAATTTGTTTTCTCATAGATTAAAACCATTTGATTAAAGATTGAATGATTTTCTTTGCCTGGATTCCGTAAGGAGGTCTCAGCATGGTAACGTTGTTGAGTCCAACCCGCTGTTTGAGGACTCCTTTTTCATGGCTGAAAGCTAAAAAACCTGCGTGACCATGTGCTTTTCCCATGCCGCTGTTATTTACTCCGCCAAATGGTAAATTGTTATGCAGAAAGTGAATAATGCAGTCATTTAGGACCACATTTCCTGAGCTGGTTTCCTCGATTACCTTTTTGGAGTTTTGAGTATCATTCCCAAAATAGTAAAGCGCCAAAGGCTTTGGTTTGGAGTTGATCAAAGCGATTGCCTCTTCAATTTTGGTGAAAGTCAAAATCGGCAAAATCGGCCCAAAGATTTCTTCGTTGAACACCTCCATGTCTTTATTGATGTTGGATAGGAGTGTTGGTTCGATGTAGAAAGTTGATTCCACTGTTTTCCCTCCAAAATCCAGGGACGCACCTTTTGAGACGGCATCGGCCAGGTAGCCGCATAGTCTTTTAAAATGTCTAGGGCCAATAATTCTCGCATAATCCGGTGACTTTTCTATGCCTTCAAATTTTGGATCGTAGAATTTTTGCAGGAACACCTTCAATTCCATAATCAGCCGATCTTTTTGGAACTCATGCACCAAAAGGTAATCCGGAGCGATGCAAGTTTGCCCACAATTCACAAATTTCCCCCAGATCAATTTTCCTGCGGCATCATTTAAGTCAGCGGATTCATCGATGATGGCGGGTGACTTTCCACCAAGCTCGAGGGTAATTGACGTAAGGTGTTCTGCGGCTGCTTTCATCACTATTTTTCCAACTGCAGGGCTTCCAGTGAAGAAAATGTGATCGAAGGAAAGCTTAAGTAATTCCTTAGAAACTTCCACTTCACCCAAAAAAACGGTAACCTCTTCCTCCTGAAAAATGGCCCGAATCATTTTTTGGATTAAATCAGAGGTGGCCGGCGATAGTTCTGAGGGTTTGATGATAGCTGGGCAACCTGCTGCCAGGGCCGAAACCAAGGGGCCAACTGTCAGATTGAATGGGAAATTCCAGGGAGAAATGATCAAGGATGATCCTTTAGGCTCAAAATAAACTTGCCCGCTGGTCCCGATCATTGACAAAGGTGTGCTGATGCTTTTAGGCTTCATCCAGCTTTTGAGGTGTTTCAGCGTATGGTTGATTTCTGAGGTGACTGGGAATATTTCACTGAGATCCACCTCCGGACCCGGCTTTTTAAAATCTTCCCAAAGTGCTGTTCGAATTAAGTCCTGATTCTCTTTTATCCATGTCCTGAGTTTGGTCAATCGAGCTGAGCGTTCCTCAAGGGTTGATGATCTCCATTTTAGAGCAGTTTCTTGATGATTTAAGAAAACTTTTTGAATCGAAGCAATGTCACTTTGGGTAGTTGTTTCCATTTGGGGGAAAGGCTGAATTGGATGTGGATGCAAGTACATTTTTTTGAAAGGGAATCTACTTTATCCGGATCTAAAAATTTATCTCGGTAGAGGGATAATGAAGTTTGATTCTAATTCTTCCTTAAACTGGATTTTTGAGGCTAGGTTTTTAAGATTTCAAATGGTTTTGGGAAAATTGGTCAAAAGCTGAATAAATGTCCTTTTGAATTTTAATTCATAGTCAATTGACAGTTGAAAAGTAGCGAATAGCTAAATGAGGGACATATTTTTTCAATTTTATACGTATGCGATGGTTAGAATTTTTAATAAATGAATGATGTAATCTGAATTCTAAAACCAACAAAAAATCATTTCAAATAAAAAAAAATGTATTATAAATAAATTTTTTTCCAAAATGATTTGGAAATGAAAAACAATAAAGTGTATTTTTATGGCATAAATGTGACTGTGAGAGTACTGAGTTTGAAATGAATGGTTTAATTCACCACAATTTCAGACTTGGATCAGCGGTCAAAACAGGGTAAAAATCTGATTAGAAGAGTAGAATAGGGCCTAATCCGATTTTTTTTAGGGATAAAAAATTCAAGGTATTGCGAAACGTTTACGGACTCGAAAAATTTAAATTTTAATAATATGGACAGGTTATCCGAATTTCAGATTATCCAAAAGCCGAGTTGGCAATGGATATTTAGCCAAAGGAATTCAAGCTTAATCAAAGGTTTTTTACTTTTTGTGCTTGCATTAGGGCTTTCTTTTACAAGTTTTTCTCAAGTGGTGTCGGTGACTACACCTACTGGTGGATTCGAAATTGACGGAAACCTTGTAGCAAATTCGCCAACCAACGGAGCTGGGGATTGGGTTCAAGGCGGAGCAGGATCGGGAGGTTTTTTATTTAATAGTGATGGATCTCCTGTTAACGTCGTCAGAACAGTGAAGTTTATTGATCCTTTTAGTCCTTCCACAGACAATGTGTTTCAGGGTGGAGGTAAATTTAATGATAATCCTAATACGGCTTGGGGATGGCA
Organism: Algoriphagus boritolerans DSM 17298 = JCM 18970; assembly: GCF_900108085.1. Classification (GTDB taxonomy): domain Bacteria; phylum Bacteroidota; class Bacteroidia; order Cytophagales; family Cyclobacteriaceae; genus Algoriphagus; species Algoriphagus boritolerans. The sequence goes on along the minus strand of NZ_FNVR01000020.1, from coordinate 1,561 downwards.
ATTGGGCGGTGTTCAAGGTAAATCTGATATTAACAATGTTTTTGTACATCTCGCTGAAGATCTTGCAAACGATCAGTGGATAATAGTAGGCGCTGATAGATTAGAAACAAATGGAAATAGCTACATCGATTTTGAATTTTTACAGGGCACACTTCAGCCGACTGGAACTACCGGTAATAATCGCCCTTTTACAGCATCTGGACCTCATGACGGAAGAACTATTGGAGACTTTTTGATTTCCGTTGAATATACTAATGGTGGATCTAATCCAATAGTTCGATTCTATCGCTGGAGTTTAATTTCTGGCTCAAACTATGATTATATTGAACAGTTTCCTGGCCCAGTTGCTTTCGCTGCTACAAATATTGGTATAAATCCTATAAGCACCCCTTTGGGTGCTTTTGGTACTAACACCTACTCTCAATTTCAATTTGTTGAGGCCGCTGTCAATGTTAGTGCATTTTTTACAGGTATAGGTAATCCATGTGATGGATTAACTATTGGAACTGTATTTGTTAAAACAAAATCCTCTAGCTCTTCGACTGCGGCTCTTGAAGATTTTGTTGCGCCGGTTCCAGTAAGATTAGTTTTAGGAAATGCCGAAATAAGTTACAATCCTTCTGATCTATGTAACAGTTTTGCTGACGTTACACTTAATGGTGTTCCAGGGGGTTCTTTTTCTTCAACCCAGGGGTTATCAATAAATTCTCAAACCGGAAGAATTAACTTAATAGAAAGTTTACCAGGTACTTACGTTGTAACCTATTCATTTACAAGTGAAGAGTGTCCTAAGACTACAACCACAAGTGTTACTATCCCAAATAAAGCACCTACTCCTGAAGCTCAGACTTTTGATTTTTGTGAGGGGTCTGGGACTGACCAAAGCCAATTGCTTTCAGTAACTCCTGCTACTGGATATACCATCACATGGTATGATTCTGACATGAATCCATTGCAATCAGCTCCGGAAGTTTCCACTGCCACGGCTGGGATTCAGACATTTTACATTACCCAAATTAAAGATGGAGAATGTGAAAGTGAGATGGCTGAGGTGACAGTAAACATCGGAGTATGCTCTATTACCTTGGTAAAGGAATTTACCAATGACTTAAGCGACGATGAATGTTTGGATCCGACCCTTAACCCAAACATCAATTATACCTTCACGGTAGCTTTGGGAGCAGGAAGTTTTCCTTTGAGTAGTATTTCGGTGGCTGACCCCAAAGTAAGTATTATTACTTATCAATCAGGAGATACGAATACTAATGGAATCTTAGAGTCAGGTGAGTCATGGATTTATACGGGTTCATACACAATTATTGCCTCAGATATTGAAGCAGGTCAAGTGACCAATCAGGCAACGGCCGAAGGAACTTTTAACGGGTACAAAGTAAGTGACCTCTCTGGTACTGCTGTGGATAGTAATGATGAAACTGTTGCGCCGGTATGTCAGAATTTTGAGTTGAGCCTGGTGAAGACTGCTACCTCCGGTGATCCGTATTCCGCGGTTGGTGATGTGGTGACGTATGAGTACGAGATCACCAACACTGGAAATGTGACC
>NZ_FNVR01000047.1 GCF_900108085.1 Algoriphagus boritolerans DSM 17298 = JCM 18970 | reverse complement strand
AAATGGAGGAACGAGGTACCAAAAAACAGGAACGTTCTACCTGTAGGTAGAATGACCTACCTAAAAACAGAAACGTTCCACCTGGGAGAAGAAGGTTTGTGCAAAAAACATCAACGTTTCACCAAAAAACATCAACGATTCACCAAAAAACAGAAGCGTTCCTGTAAAAAGTAGGAACGTTCCTACTGTAGGTAGGGGTACTTGACCAAAAAAGTAGGAACGTTCTTGCAAAAAGTAGGAACGTTGTACCAAAATGTAGGAATGGGCTATGAATTTGGTGAAATGATCTATTGCCAGATAGACGATTTCTACTAAAAGTAGCAATCACGATGCTACAGCAACAAATAATTCTATTTTTCAAAATAATATTCTGTTTTTAGATAAAATAGGCTTCGACACCGCTACCGATTGATTTTGATAGGCTAAAAGTGTGTCAGTCCGGGCACCTTACCGACGAGAGTCGGGAAGTACGAGGACCTTTCGACCCTTCCTATTTTCTGGAATTTGCAATTCCTTCCGAAGTTTATCGTGGATCCCACAAGTTCAACCCCATTCGGGGTTGTCTCCCATCATCCTGACAATCTTTTCCCTAGGTTTCACCTAGGGCTATTCAGAGGTTCGACCACTCCGTGGTCATTGGTTTTGACAGTTGATGTTGGTCAGATTCCAGACCCCGAATGGGGTCAAACTTCTCAATAGCCGCGGGTGAAACCCGTGGAAAACGAATGGGCGTGACCATCCCCACGACCCCGAAGCGGGTCGAACTTTATGCCGGCGATTTTTTCCCTTTCTGATTGATCCACCTCACCTCCATTTCTCTGAGGATCAACTGGCTTAATTTTTGACCCTAAAAAATCCAGCTCCCAAAGGAACCAATTCATGGGATTTGGCTATTTTCAAACCACTCAATCACGCACAACCTCAACACTACTTTTATGACCGAACAACAAAAACTCGCACTCGAAGCGGCCATTGCTTCTTTGAAAGGAAAACTGACCGGAGACATGTTTGCCGACATGGAAGTTCGGGATCAAATCCACAACCTGGAAATGCAACTCAAAGGAGTGAAACCGATGGATTCCCACTTTGACTGCATCGGCTGCGGCAGCTAACCCCGGAAGCTTTGGCCAGATACTTTATCCTTTACAAGCCCTTTGGGGTATTGACACAATTCACCGGAGAGGAGCCCACGCTGGCTTCTCTCGGTGCTTTTCCCAAGGAAGTCTATCCGGTGGGACGTCTCGACAAAGACAGCGAAGGACTGCTGCTCATCACAGATGACAAGGTCCTCAACCATCATCTGCTGAATCCGCGATTTGGGCATCAGCGCACCTATTGGGCGCAAGTGGAGGGAATACCTACTCCCGAAGCCCTTGCCAAGCTCCGCTCGGGCGTCACAATACGTGTGGATGGCAGAGACTATAAGACAAAGCCGACCTTGGCCAAAATTCTGGATCCTATTCCTGAATTGCCAGAGCGGACTCCTCCCATTCGCTATCGGGCATCGATTCCGACCACCTGGATTGAGTTGACTTTGATCGAGGGGAAAAACCGACAGGTACGAAAAATGACCGCCGCAGTGGGTTTTCCCACGCTTCGATTGGTTCGCTTTTCCATGGAAAAAATCAACATCAAGGGAATGAAAGCGGGTGAAATTCTGGAATTGGACGAAAACACGGTCTATCATCAATTGGGGCTGACGGGTTTTGCAAAGACAGTAGATCTCTCCAAAAAGAACCGGAATCCCCGGCGGTCTTAAAAATTCCTAAATGCCGTCTGTTTTTTGGGCAATACCGCTTCTAAGAATTAAGATTGTGGGTTGGTTCAAAATCCCCTATTTTAGGCACACCGTATCGGTAATAAAATTTGTATTTCATGCATCAGGAAAAAATCGCTGAGGTCATTCAGGAAGTAAAAAAAGTAGTAGTGGGTCAGGACAAGATGGTCAATCGCCTGTTGATCGGACTGTTTACCAATGGACATATTCTGCTGGAAGGGGTGCCGGGATTGGCAAAGACGCTGACGGTAAATACCTTGGCCAAGGTGCTTCACCTGGATTTCAACCGAATTCAATTTACCCCGGACTTGCTGCCTTCGGATCTGATCGGAACGATGATCTACAATCAGCAGAATGGCAGTTTTGAAGTGAAGAAGGGACCGATCTTCGCCAATGTGATTTTGGCAGATGAAGTAAACCGATCTCCTGCCAAGGTTCAGTCGGCTTTGCTTGAAGCGATGCAGGAAAAACAAGTGACCATCGGAGAGACGACATTCACCTTGGACCGACCATTTTTGGTTTTGGCTACGCAAAACCCCGTAGATCAGGAAGGAACGTATCCCCTGCCCGAAGCGCAGGTGGATCGATTTATGATGAAAGTGAACATCGACTACCCGAGCAAGTCTGACGAAATGGAAGTCATGCGTCGGATGTCCAATATGCAATACACCACCGAAGTCAGACCCATTCTATCCAAGCAGGATATCTTCGATATCCGAAATGAGATCAATGCGGTGAATATTGCCGAGCCATTGGAAAATTACATCATCGAGCTGGTGTTTGCCACGCGATTCCCACTGCAATATGGGCTGAAAGACGAGGCGAAATACATCATGTTTGGAGTTTCCCCCCGCGCCAGCATCAATTTGAATCTGGCGGCCAAGGCCGTCGCATTCATGGACCAGCGGGATTATGTATTGCCTGAGGACATCAAAGAAATCGCCGAAGACGTGCTAAATCACCGGATTTTGCTCAATTATGAGGCAGAAGCGGATAATGTCTCTACCCGAACCCTGATAAAAACGCTGCTCGAAAAAGTACCGATTAATAAATCGGTAACATTGAAATAATACCAAAACCGAGTTATAAGGCTTTCGTAGATGAAAGCCTGTTTTTTTTGTAGCTACTGTTAATTCAAGATTAAATTCTGTCCGGATTTTTAAAAAAAGCATAAACAGTAAAATTCTCTTGCGGAGAAAATTGAAGTCAGCTTTGCATCATCAAAATGCAAAACCATAATTCAATTTATATCCAATGAAAAAGTTCAATTATTTACTGATGCTTTTCACAGCGGCGACTTTCGCTTTGACCAGCTGCGGAGAAGACGAAGTTCCGGACAATGGAGTGACCATCGAAGGGATTCCTGCCACTGCCACCATCGAAGCCGGAGGTACCCTAGGCCCGGTGACCGCTACGGCTACGGCTCTTGACGGACTGGTATCCTTAGTCATCACCAAAGATGGGGCACCACTCGCTACGGTTCCACTTTCAGGTACTACTGCATCTGCTCCTTTTTCTTACCCCGCGGAACCTGGCGATGCCGGTAAGAATGTTGTTTTTGAATTTACAGTAACTGATACCGACGGTGACGTAGCAAAAGCAACGCACGTCTTGACGGTCGGTGCGGAAGCGACCACGATCAGAATCACCTCTAATCTCACTACCAGTCAAACCTGGGAAACAGGCAAGACTTATATCCTGGCTGGCAGAATCGCAGTGGAGCCGGGAAATACGCTGACCATTGAGCCGGGAGTAGTGGTAAAAGGAGAGGTGGGAACCGGTGCTAATGCCTCTGCACTGATCATTCCGAGAGGTGCTAAAATCGAAGCGGTAGGTACTGCTACGCAACCAATCATTTTCACCACTGTAGCCGATGAACTTGAGCCGGGACAGATTGCTTCTCCAAACCTAGATCCTGAATTGAATGGACTTTGGGGTGGTTTGATTGTGCTAGGTAGAGCAAAAGGTTCATTCCTGGGCAATACATCCGAGACACAGATTGAAGGTATTCCAGCATCTGATCCCAATGGGTTATTCGGTGGGGATAATGATGCAGATGACTCAGGCACCTTGAAATACATCTCAATCCGTCACGGCGGTGCGAACATCGGTGAAGGAAACGAAATCAACGGATTGACTTTAGGTTCTGTCGGTTCAGAAACTGAAGTCGAATTTGTAGAGGTAATCGGTAACCAAGATGATGGAATCGAGTGGTTTGGTGGAACTGTAGACGTCAAAAACGCAGTGGTCTGGAATGCTGGCGATGATGCGATAGACGCTGATATGGCTTGGAATGGTACGTTGGATAACTTCATCGTTGTCAATGCCGGAGATAAGTGTTTTGAACTCGATGGTCCGGAAGGTTCCTATGTCAATGGAAACTATACCATGACTAATGGATCTGTTGCTGCTGATGATGCTGCTGGGTTGGTTGACAATGATGCCAATACCAATGTCGACCTGTCGAATATTTACTTCTTTGGAATTAAAGCAGGCCAGACTTTCGATCAGACTCCAACAGTCCCTGCTGCTTTCTCCAACTTCCAAGTTACCCTTCCTGCCGGTACTGCGATCACAGACTTCTTCCTCGGAACTTCTGCCGAAGCTACCACTGCTGTTGCGGCGGGAGCCAACACCGTGGGTGCCGATAAAGCTCCGTTTGCAGGGTGGTCCTGGACAGCCGTCTCTGGCGCTTTGGATGATTTCAAATAATAGATAAGCTTTTTAAAAAGGGAAAGGAAGTGGCTTGCAAGGCAACTTCCTTTCCCTCTTTTCAATTAAAAAATTGCTGTACAATCTAATCTCAACCTGTTCATGAAACGAACAATCCTTTTCCTTGCTGTCTTTATACTACTGACAACAGGATTTGCACAAGCACAAAATGGAATCATTCGTGGGACCATTTTTGAAGAAGCCAGTGGAGAACCTTTATATGGAGTCTCTGTGTTGGTCAAAGAACTTTCCACAGGCGCCGTCACTGACTTTGATGGCAAATTTGAACTTCAGGTAGCTCCGGGTACCTATACCATCCAAGTTTCCTACCTTTCTTACACCACCATTAATATCACTTCCCTGGCAGTTGCGGCAGGTGAGGTGAAGGTCTTGGATGACCTGCTGATGAAGGAAGAGGCTTCGGAGTTGGAAACTGTCACGGTGCAGGCCGCTGCGATCCGGACCACTGAATCCGCATTGATGTCTGTAAAAAGAAATGCTCCAAACGTGATGGATGGAATCTCGGCAAGTACATTTCGTCAAATTGGCGATGGAGATGCTGCATCCGCAGTGAAGCGGGTTACCGGGGTTTCCATTGAAGGAGGGAAGTATGTTTACGTACGGGGTTTGGGTGACCGCTACACCAAGACCGTATTGAATGGCGTGGATGTGCCGGGTCTGGATCCGGATCGGAATGCGCTCCAAATGGATATTTTCCCGACCAATGTGATTGACAATATTTTGGTTTCTAAATCTTTTACCGCGGATCTGCCAGCTGATTTTACAGGGGGTGTCGTGGATATAGAAACAAAGGATTTTCCAGAAGAGAAAAGTGCCAAGCTGAGTATCTCAGGCGGATTCAATCCTTCTATGCACTTCAATGATCAATACCTTTCCTATGAAGGAGGAAAAACAGATTGGTTAGGTTTTGATGATGGAACGAGAGCCATTCCTACAGGAGGGCGAACAGATATTCCACAATTTGCACAAGTTGTTGGCAACCCTAACAGTCCCCTTGGACAGGAATTCCAATCTACTCTTCGAGCTTTCAACAAGACTTTGGGAGGCATCAGGAACAGCAGCTTAATGGATTTTGGACTTGGATTTTCACTTGGAAATCAACTTGCCCGTCCAAAAGTGACCTGGGGCTACAATGTAGCCTTCACTTATAGAAATGAAACCGAATACTATAAAGATGCAGAGTTTAACCTTTTCGCAAAACCTGCCGACGTAGGTGTACTTGATCTGGAGCCGCTGGAAGAGCAAAAAGGTGATTATGGTGTAAACAATGTTCTTTTGGGTGGATTGGCCGGAATAGCCATGAAAACCGAAACCTCTAAATACAAACTCAACTTTCTTCATTTGCAAAACGGTGAATCCAAAGCAGGTGATTTCATGTTTATGAATACCAACTTAGGGGCCGTTTTCGAAGCAAGACAATATAACCTGGAATACAGTGAAAGAGCCTTGTCCAGCGTGCTGCTTTCGGGGACACACTTTTTGAATGGCAGGGATTGGGAAATCAATTGGAAACTAGCTCCAACCATCTCCAAGATGGATGATCCGGATATTCGATTCACAAGATTTAGAATTCCAAACAACATTATCGGAACGGAGGTAGGACTTCCTACTAGAATCTGGAGAACACTGGATGAAATGAACTTAGTAGGAAAGCTTGATCTAAACAGGCAGGCAAACATTCTTGGGAGAAATGGTAAAATCAAGTTTGGTGGAAACTATGTCTACAAAGAAAGAGACTTTAATATCCAAAGCTTCCAGTTTACTCCGGGAAATATCACATTTACAGGAGATCCAAATAGTGTCTTGAATGAAGAGAATCTCTTCGATGAGGAAAATAGAAACGGCTTACGTCATAACCCGGATTTCATTCCAAACAATCCCAATGCTTACCAGTCAAATCTGACCAATATCGGCGCTTATAGTTCTGCTGAATTGAATCCTTCGGAAAAATTGAAGGCTGTCGTGGGAGTCAGAATGGAGAAATACACCCAATTCTACACCGGTACAAATGCCAATGCATCGATCGTTTTGGATAATGAAAAGGTTCTGGATGATTTGGACTTCTTTCCTTCATTGAATTTGATCTATGCTTTGAAAGAAAATCAGAACTTGAGATTATCGGCAACAAGAACCATTGCCAGACCTTCATTCAAAGAGCTTTCTTATGCTGAAATCCTGGATCCAATCACAGGTCGATCTTTCATCGGAGGTTTATTTCCTGAGTCTACCGATGGGGGAACCACTGTTCTGTGGGACGGAAATTTGATCGCTACCCGCATCAACAATTTTGATTTGAGATGGGAGCTTTTCCAGGAGCGGGGACAAATGTTCTCTTTGAGTGCCTTTTACAAAACCTTCAACAGCCCTATCGAAATGGTGCAGTTTCTTTCTGATCCGGGATCTTTTCAGCCAAGAAACGTAGGGAATGGAACGGTCTTGGGCGTAGAAGTAGAATTGAGAAAATCGTTGGGGATAGTTTCTCCCAAACTAGAGAACTTCTCTTGGACATTTAATGCTACCCTGACTGAATCCCAAATCAAAATGTCAGCTACTGAACTTCGCTCGCGTCAATTGACTGCCCGGGAAGGTCAAACCATTGAGGATACCCGGGAAATGGCAGGTCAAGCGCCCTATATAATCAACACGGGAATTTCTTACAATAATTTTACCACCGGCTGGGAAGCGGGTCTGTTCTACAACGTTCAGGGTCCGACCCTTAATTTGGTGGGTTTCGGAAATAGAACGGATACCTTTACTGTCCCTTTTAATTCGCTTAACTTCAATTTGAACAAATCCTTTGGTGCGGATGAGCGGATTCAAGCCAATTTTGGTGTGGAAAACATCCTGAACGATAAGAGACAAATTGTTTACAGATCGTTTGAGGCGCAAGATCAATTTTTCACTAATCTATCCCCGGGGACTGAGATTAAATTTGGATTTACTTACGCTTTCTGATTTTCCGAATCAATAAGTAGTGAAGCCACCTGAGAAATCGGGTGGCTTTTTTCATGTTTGGAGGTGATAAATGTCACTAGTGGAAAAACTGATTTATCGGTACTTCACGATTAATAAAACTTAAAAGCTATGCAAACCATCAAAATCCTCGGTACAGGCTGTCCTAAATGCAAGCAGACCGAGGCAATAATCAAAGAGGCTTTGGCTCAGTCCGGCAAAGAAGCTGAAATCATCAAAGTGGAGGATATTCAGAAAATCATGGAATATAATGTCATGAGTACTCCGGCCGTGGTAGTCGATGAAGTAGTAAAGCTGAGAGGCAAGGTCCCATCCATTCAGGAAATCCTTACACTTCTTGATTAATAAATCAGATGTTTGACTGGCTTCAAGATCTGGCTGATTGGTTGGTGTATGGGGTATTTGGGATCGGTGAAAGCACGAAGTTGGGGATTTCCCTCAATTTCTTTTTTTACGATACCCTGAAAATTCTCCTCCTCCTGCTGCTCATCACCACGCTCATGGGCATGGTGAATGCGTATTTCCCAATTGAGCGACTCCGGGATTTTCTACAGCGAAAAAAATTGTTCGGTTTGGAAAATCTCTTAGCATCTTTTTTTGGGGCTATTACGCCATTTTGCTCTTGCTCATCAGTACCCTTGTTTATTGGATTTGTGCAGGGAGGAATCCCACTTGGGGTCACGTTCTCTTTTTTGATTACTTCTCCCCTGGTCAATGAAATAGCCTTGGCCATGTTTATTGGCCTTTTTGGCCTAAAGTTTACCGTAATTTATGCCGTCACGGGGATTTTATTGGGAACGATTGGAGGGATTGTTTTGGGGAAAATGGGTTTGGAAAAACACCTATCCGAGTGGGTTCAAAATCTAATTAAGTCCAAAACTGAAGGGACATCCAGCTTTCAGGCTGAGGACATTCCGTTTTTGGAGCGATTGAAATTAGTCGTTCGTGAGGCTTTTGGGATCGTTAAGAGCATTGTCATTTATGTGTTGATTGGAATCGGAATTGGTGCTGCAATGCACGGGTATGTTCCAGAGAACTTCTTCGCTCAATACCTGGGTTCCGGTCAATGGTGGACGGTTCCATTGGCGGTGATTGTGGCTGTTCCCCTATATTCCAACGCTGCCGGGATTATTCCTGTAATTCAGGTTTTGGTGGCAAAAGGAGTTCCCATCGGCACGTCCATTGCCTTTATGATGGCGACCATTGGTCTTTCCATTCCGGAAGCTACCTTACTCAAAAAGGTCATGACCGCCCGTCTGATTGGAATTTACTTTGGGGTGGTTACCCTGTTCATTATTATATCGGGTTATCTCTTCAATTTAATTTTATGAAATCGAGCATGACGAAGATCGTCACATACTGGGATGATTATAAACCATGCGAGATTCTCCCGAAGAAAAATCGGGACAGGCTATCTGACCATTGAAAAACAAATTATAAACAAATGAAAAAATTACTCTTTACAGCCTTTTGGATTTTTTCAATCCAATCCAGTTTTGCCCAAGTGAAACATGCCGGAGCCATGAGTGAAATGGGAAAATCCGGATTTGCACCGACGATTTCTCTTGATTCTTTGGAAAAGTATAAAGGCTTGGTGGCTTTGGGCCCAATGGGAAAAATGGAAGGGGAGATTACCATCGTGGATGGAATACCCTATGTAGGAATTGTCAAAGAAGATGAATCCGGAATTATCCAGAAAGACTGGAGAATTCAGGCACCATTTCTGGTTTACGCCGATATACAAGAATGGGAGGAGATCTCACTTTCTGGAAAAGTAAGCACGATTCAAGAGCTCGAGAGCGTGCTTGAAGCCTCATTTGTTTCTGCAGGTATGGATCTTTCTCAGCCTTTTCCATTCCGGGTTTTTGGGAAATTTGACCAAATGGTAACCCATATTGTCACACCAAGGTCTCAGGAGATTCCCGGCTACAAAGAAGGAAGAAATCAAGTCAATTATACTCATTCCGAGGAAAATGGGGAATTAATAGGTTTTTATTCTCGGGAGGGGAAAGGAATTTATACCCATCAAAACAGCTTTTTTCACATTCACTTTCTAAATGATGACAAGTCTTTTGCGGGGCATTTGGATAACTTTGAATCAAATTTGGAGGGATTTAAAATTTGGATTCCCAAGTCTCATCCCAAGTTAAGTTTTCGCGTAGTCGATACAGATTTCAGCAAAGGGAGACTGGGATTTCAGCAGGAGATTTTTTTGGATGATTTGGTTAAGTTCCATGGGCATTTATGTGATGGATTAGTCGTCGGAACCAAGGCCTTGGATTATTCCTTTTCAACCTTTTTTGGGGCTGCAGAAATTGATCGGACAGATTACAGAATCATCTCAGGCGCTTCTCCCTGTCTGACAGATGCGGCAAGTTACCTGACGGGGGGAAGGTTACAGTTTGGCACCCAGCAGGTAATTTCCAAGCCTACCGGGTTGTTTTTAATTGAGCGGATTTCGGATGGGAAATCAGTGCAAGTGAACTTAAATGCAGGCATAAAGCCACAGGAAATAATTTCCCTTACTGCTCTGGCTGAACAAGGCAAGCTATCACCCTGTGAAATGGATCACCTGAAAAGCCTAGAGGACCAATTTTCCATTCAAGTCTTGGCTACAGCCTCTGCTGAGTTGTACAATTTGGTGGTGTTAGACCAATTTAAGTGGGTGCAGGCACCTTTTGAGACCTTCAAAAAAACGGATGTTTTGAATAAAAATCTTTCTCCATGTCTATCCAATTTGTAAAGTATATTGTCCTGGTAGGGGCGATTCTGTCCTGGGGATTTTCTATACAAACCTTCGCTCAGAAAGTAAGCCTGACTGGAAACACTTCCAACATCATGCTAAAAAAGGATCTCTCTGCTAAACTTGATTTGGACACAATCTCAATCAGGAAATTTCTTTATGGAATCGGAGCAGTGGAAGACCTCCAAGGAGAAGTACTGATTGTCAATGGAAAGCCAATCGTATCGGAACTGGACAAAAATAGAAATCCAGTTTGGACTGAGACCTGGGACAGGAAGTTGATTTTCTTGGTTTCCGCTCCAGTTCAAAATTGGAAAAAGATCAAAATAGATCGACCGGTAGCCAACCGAAAGGAGTTTGAAGCCATAGTTTTTGAATATGCCCAAAAAGAAGGACTCGATGTGGAGAATGGTTTTCCTTTTCGTGTCAAGTTGATTGTAAAAGAGATTCAGGCACACATTGCCTATCTCCGTCCGGAGACCGCTCAGAACTTTAGTCCTCATGGGAAAAAAGCGGATGATTTTCCGATTGACTTGGAAAATGAACCTGTCAGGATTATTGGATTCGCCGGAAAAACTGCCGGAGGTCGATTTGCGATGCCAGCAATGCCTGGAAGAGAAGCCAGTTCCCTGCACATGCATTTCATTTCACTGGATTTTTCCCGTTCGGGTCATGTGGAGGATTTGAAGATTGAAGCGATTTGGCAGTTATGCCTACCGGATAAAAACTTCTGAACTACTTCTTACAAGAAAAAGCTATCTTGGAAAGAACGCGATTTAATGAAAAACCTTTTCTTCTTGGTTATCCTCTTTGGTCTTATTTATCCTTTTTTTTTCTCGAGACGAGACACCTTCTCGGAAATTTTGGAAAAACCTTAAAAGCCCCTGTGGCAAAGCCCTTGAATGCAAACTGATCGTCTCGGAATCTGACCCAATGACGGCCGGAAAGCTGGTCATGCATGTCAGAAGTTGCGAATCTTAAACCTTGAGAATTCCATTTTTCGTTGGAGACGATCGCTCCCGGACTTGGGTTCTCACCATGGATGAGGCTGGACTGATTCAGCTCAAGCACGATCATCGACATGAAGACGGTTCGGAAAATCAGGTAACCCAATACGGAGGTACAGCGAGTAATACCGGATCGATGCCGATGCAGTTTTTTCCGGCAGATCAATTTATCGCGGAGTTGCTTCCGGCAGCTGTTGGCAATGTATGGTGGATCACTATGGATGAAACTTCCTTTACTTAAAATCTGAGAAGGCTTGGTTCAAATACATAATTTTCTGTCAAATTTGACTTGACCCAGCCTGTGGAGATTCCTGCAGCTCCATGGGGATGGAAGGATTAACTTAGATTTGATAATCATTTGATCAAGAGAAAATGTCGCACAATCATAGCCACGATCACTCCAGTAAGAACTTAAGAACGGCCTTTTTGCTGAATCTTGGGTTTACAGTCTTCGAATTGATCGGTGGCTATTATGTCAACAGTGTAGCGATCATTTCGGATGCGATTCATGACTTGGGAGACAGTCTGTCTTTGGGCACTTCCTGGTACTTGGATGTCAAATCCAAACAATCCCCGACCAAAGCTTTTTCCTTTGGCTACCAGCGTTTTTCTCTATTGGGAGCATTGATCAATAGCCTGGTTTTGATAGCCGGGTCTGTTTTTGTCATCCAAGAGGCCATTGGAAGAATTCTCAACCCTGAGTCCTCCGATGCGACAGGCATGCTGATTTTTGCTATTGTTGGCGTGCTGGTCAATGGCTATGCAGCCTGGAAAATGAGTAAAGGGAAAACCCTCAATGAACGGGTGATTTCCTGGCATCTGCTTGAGGATGTTTTAGGCTGGTTGGCGATTTTGATTGTTTCCATTATTCTGCATTTTAAGGATTTACCGTATCTGGATCCGGCTTTATCCCTTTTGATTACCTTGTATATTCTTTGGAATGTGGTCAAACGATTGAAGGAAACCCTTGTCATCTTTTTACAGGGAGAACCGGCAGATGTAGATCGTGAAGCGCTGGAACGGGAGCTGCTACGGATCCGGCATGTCGAATCGCTCCACCATACCCATATTTGGTCATTGGATGGAGCGCATCATGTATTTACTACGCACCTGAAACTTGGACCTATTCAAGACTTGAGTGAAATGCTATCGATCAAGAATCAGGTAAAAGAAATCATGAAAAAATATCCTTTTGAGCATTATACGATTGAAACTGAGATCGACTCCGAATCCTGTGGGCTTGAAGGAAATTGCGATCCGCATTAATCTTTGAGCGGAAATTAGAACTGAGAAATAAACTAAAAAAGGACCAAACATGGAGCAATTTGTAGAATTATGGAAGGAAGGGCGGACTCGCTTTACTAAGCTGCTGGAAATTGCACAAGAAGTAGATTTACCTAAAAGAAATGGCCAAAGCCCTAATTCTGCCGGGTTTTTGATCCGTCATATCGCAGAAGTGGAGCTGCTTTTTGCCAAAAATGTCTTTGGATTGGCAGAGGTGAAAATTGTGGCAAAAACGCTCATAGCCGGAAAAGATACCGGAGAGTGGACCAATCTGGCGGAGCTGAAAGAAATGACTTCCCTGGCTGCCAAAATGCTGGAAAAGGCAATTTTGGAGACAAGCGACTGGAGTGAAGTCATCGAGACAAAGGAGTTTGGTAAGAAAACCAAGGCGGAAGCTTTTGGAAGAATTGTAACCCACACCGCCTACCATGCAGGTCAACTGGCCTTGGTTTTAAAATACGGAAAGTAAAATCTAGGTTAGTTTTCGGATGATCTCTTCGGCTTCCGGATAATCAGGAAGCAAGTCCTCCGCCTTGAACAGTTCAAAATCCCGGAAGTCAAAGCCTGGAGCCACCACGCAGGAAACCAACGCGTAGGTATCAGCTTCATCCACACAGCTTCCAAAAATAGTGTTGGCAGCTACCAGATGCTGAGGGAGTGTTCCATTCCCATCCATAGGGCCCAGTTTCAGGATTTCGTGTCCGTTTTTTCCCAATATATGGACCGAAAGTGGATTTCCTTCATGCCAAAACCAAAGCTCATCACTCTTGATCCGGTGAAAATGGGAGACATCTTCTGAGCGAAGAAGGAAGAAAATGGAGGTGGCGAGCTGTCTTAGACCATTTTCAGTGGCTATTTCTGAAGCCGCTCTGTAAGTCTCCGCGTAAAAGCCTCCCTCTGGATGAGGCGTCATCTTTAGAGAATTTACCAGTTCTTCAATTCGGTTTTTTGCAAAACTCATGAATAAGTCTGGATTAGAATAGTCACAATCCGCTCGGCTGTTTTCCCATCCCAAAGCGGGATTCCCTGATATTTCTTCCATTCTCCCTTCATGATTTTATCAAGATAGGGTTTGAGTTTTTTGGGATCGGTACCGACCAATTCATTGGTGCCCAAGTGGATGGTCTCTGCCCGCTCTGTATTGTCTCTAAGGGTCACACAGGGCACATTCATGACGGAGGTCTCTTCGGTGACTCCCCCCGAATCGGTGATCACGCCTTTGGCATTTTTCACCAAATAATTAAACTCCAAATACCCCAGGGGCTCGCACATATGAAGTGAAGGAGCTTGGATTCCGAGGTTTTCGAGATTTTTGGCCGTGCGGGGATGAACCGGAAAAAAGATGGGCAATCCGCCCGTTCCCTCCAGAATGGCATCAATCATCGCTTTGAGTGATTGCTCCTGATCCACGTTGGCGGGACGGTGCATGGTCATTACGAAGTAATTTCCCGGGCTCAGATTTTCGAATATTTCCCCCTCAGGCTTGCGGAAATTGGGCATTTGCGCCATCAGCGTATCGATCATCGTGTTACCGACAAAGTGAATTCTATCTTCCGGAATCCCTGACTTTCTCAAGTTTGAGTTTGCAATTTCCGAAGTGGTGAAGAAATGGTCGGTGATGCTGTCAGTGACCATCCGGTTGATTTCCTCAGGCATGGAGAGGTCTCCGGATCGGATTCCACCTTCTACGTGAGCGACATCGATTTGTAGTTTTTTGGCTGCAATGGAACAGGCCAAGGTACTGGTGACATCTCCGACGACGAGAACTATATCCGGACGGTTTTCCATCAGTTCCTTTTCAAAAGCGACCATGATAGCGGCCGTTTGCTCTGCTTGGGTTCCGCCACCTCCACCCAGATTTGCGTCCGGTTCAGGGATGTTCAGTTGGTCGAAAAAATCCCCTGACATCTTTTTGTCGTAGTGCTGTCCGGTATGCACCAAGCGAAAGTGGAGGTTCACCCCGGATTTTTGCTGTTTTTGAAAGGCGTGGATAATTGGGGCGATTTTCATGAAATTGGGTCTCGCACCTGCAACAATCGTAAAAATGGGCATGGGTAGTTTTGATAAGTTTCCGCAAAAATAAAGAATCATTTTTGAGGGTTTGGCTCTTTTCAGGGATTCATTCCTCCATTTGGTAGGTTTTTTGTTTCTTTGTGACCGTGCTTTTTGAATAAACCTGAATTGATGAAACGATTAAGTTGGCTGATTGGTCTGAGGGGTTGGCTTTTTTTTGGATTGCTGATTTCCGTTACTTCTTGCTTGCCCACTGTGGAGCTGGAACAGGTGGTTTACTCCAATAATTTTGGAGACTTGAATTTGACGGGTTTCGAAAACGGCAAGCTCTTTATTTTCCAAAATGATACCATCGCGGGCAATTATCACAATGAGGAGGTAGCCGTCACAGTTCCGGATTTACCTGCGCACAATTACCTGAAAGTAACGGTGGATATTCTGATTCATGACACCTGGGATGGTAATCCCAAAGATGGAGTAGGTGGACCTGATTTTTGGTATATGGGATATGATAGCAGGGAGATTTTTCGGACCACTTTTTCCAATTCCCCCTGCGAGTCCACGTATTGTCTGTACCAGTCCTATCCTAACGATTACTTCCGGCAGAATGTGCCAAAATCAGGTGCTGTCCGCACCAATATGCCCGGACTTTGTCTGTTTGGAGCATTTCAAAATTATACGACACGGTACAGTATATCCAAGCTTATTCCCCATTCCAATTCGAGTATTCGGATTTACATGGGAGACGAATTAATGGCGGCAAATTCTCCAGATCCACTCTGTGATGAGTCTTGGTCCATTGCCAATGTTGAAATTATTGCCATTCAGACCAATTAAGTGATGAGTAAGAACTTAAAATTCCTTTGGCTTATTGCTTTTTGCCTGTTGATGCTTGGGATCAATCCCAAAGGTGAATCCCAAACGATACCTGTTGGTACACCGGTTTTGGATGACTATTTGAGGCGATTGCAGCTGCTCGGTGAGGTGGATTCCGCGTCCTCCTGGATGATCCGTCCACTTTATCCTGTTGAAGCGTTTGGGATCAAAAATGGCTTTGATTTGGACAGTTCGTTGGTTGACTTAGAAAATTCTAATTTTCATAAAAGATTTGGCAAAAATGACAAAGGCAAGTTCCTTACCATGCCTGGGGTATACAGGTTTCAATATAATTCCACCTATGCTTTTGGGGTGAATGACGGTGCATTTATTCCCAATCGGGGAATTCAGCAAATTTTCAGCCCCGGAATTTATGCTGAATACGGGAATTTCACGCTTCAATTTCAACCAGAGATCCTGCTGGCACAAAACAAGGATTATCTGGGATTTCCATTAGAGCACCAAGCGACGATCCTGTTTTATTACGAATATATGAATCGGATCGACCTGCCGGAGCGATTTGGAGACGGTCCCTACAATCAAGTCTATGGAGGCCAGTCAAGCCTTAGGTATAATCTCAAAGAATACTCTCTAGGAATATCCACTGAAAACCTCTGGTGGGGCCCAGGCAGGAGAAATTCGCTCCTGATGGGAAATAATGCCCCCGGCTTTCTACACGTTACGCTCAATACCCGCAAGCCGGTAAAAACGAAAATTGGTGCTTTTGAAGGTCAGGTAATTTCTGGGTTTTTAAGATCCACCAAATTTTTGCCGCCCTTTCCGGATTATAGTATCCAGCAAAATCCAGTGTATGTTCCAAAAAGAAATAATGGCAACCGCTACTTGGCGGGACTTGTCTTGACCTATCAGCCCAAGTGGATTCCGGGACTTTTCTTTGGATATGGATCAGTGAATCACATGTACGGCAGCGATGTGTCAGGAATAGGAGACATGCTCCCCATTCTCAACGGAAGGAAAGGGCCTGCCAATGTAATAGATCCGATCCGGGACAAAAGGCAGCAATTCAGTTCAGGGTTTTTCAGATGGCTAAATCCGGCTGGAAGATTTGAGTTTTACGGAGAATTTGGAACCCGGGGCAATAGCCGCAAGCTGGAAGAGTTTATGGTCACTCCGGAGCAAGGGAGAGCTTTCACATTTGGGTTTGCACACCTGATGGACTTGAAGAAGCCGGGAAGGTTCCTGGAGATCAGTTCGGAAATGACGCTTTCCGGTCAGACTATCCGGGAAGAAATTCGTCAGCTGCGAACCTGGTACATTCATGATCATGTGCGTCATGGCTACACGCATCGGGGTCAAGTACTCGGAATTGGAAACGGTCCTGCAGCCAACCAACTATTTGTGGGATTTGCCTGGGTAGAAGGATTGAAAAAAATAGGCCTCCAATTCGAGCGGATAGAGTACAACAATGACTTCTACTACTATCGTTATGAAGCTTCCAAGGATATCAGAAACAAGTATGTGGATCTGGTTTTTACGCTGGCTCCGGAATGGAAATTTGGTGACTTTTTACTTTCGGGCAAATTCCAATATGTGAATACCCTGAATTACAAATGGTTTCTGGAAAATCAGCCGGATCAATATTTCGTTCCCGGTTATGACCGAAAGAATTTTGTTGGCCAAGTTGGGCTCGCGTATTTGTTTAGGTAATTCATCAGCTAAATTTGATCCATGAAAGCAGAAAAAGACAAAGTAGTAGCCGTGTCCTATATACTAAAAGTAGATGATGGGGAAAGTGGCCAAGAACTGTATGAAACCGTTTCGGAGGAACAGCCTTTTTATTTCCTGTTTGGCTATCAAAATGTACTCCCAAAGTTTGAAGAAGCAGTTTTGGGCAAAGCCGCAGGAGAGACTTTCTCCGTTGCAATAGATTTTGAAAATGCCTACGGAGACTACGAGGATGCTAAAAAAGTAATCATCCCAAAAGCCAATTTCAAAGAAGAAGGTAAAAAGAACAAAGAGTTACTTCGAATCGGTAGTGTGATTCCTATGAAAGATGATAAAGGAAATCAGATGCGAGGAGAAGTGACCAAAGTAGATTATTTAGGGGTTCACATGGATTTTAACCCTCCTCTCGCTGGATATGATCTTTATTTTGAAGGGAAAGTGGTGTCTGTTCGTGATGCGCAAGCCGTGGAAATCGAACATGGTCATGCTCATGGCCCTGACGGTCATCACCATCATTAATTTATTAAATTTAACTACTGTCGTCCGAGAACGCGAGAGTCCAAAATAATTTAATCTTGGAATAGTACCAAAATGAAAGATGGGAAGCTTTTTGGAGCTGTCCCATCTTTTTTCTATTGTTGTTTCGACCAAGAAATAACAATATGAAGCAAAGTAAGCATATTTTTTTGTCCGGCCATCCGATTATTGCCCAGCTTTTATCGCTGATCCCGATGGAAGTTTTTAATGAGGTTGTAGAGCAGCAAAACGCAGACAGGTATTACAAGAAACTCAAGTCGATCGATCATTTTATCTGCATGTTCTATGCGGTTTTGACCCGCAACGGTAGTCT
>NZ_FNVR01000049.1 GCF_900108085.1 Algoriphagus boritolerans DSM 17298 = JCM 18970 | reverse complement strand
AATTATTTATGATTTAAATCCCGACCCCTGATAAGGGGTCAAACCTTTGAATAGCCGCGGGTGAAACCCGTGGAAAAGAAGAAAACGACACGATCCCAACGACCCTAACGGGGTCGAACTATTTCCCACCTCGCTGTAGTCTATTGTCTTGCTGCTTGGAGGTTCAGTGGACGCTAAGCGTAGATTGCATCTACACCTTTCTATTTTTTGGATCCCGTACAGCTGTCGGGAGTAATTCCATTTCCCTTAAGTTCAACACCCTTCGGGGTTGTCTCCCACCATCCTGACCTTCATTTCCCTAGGTTTCACCTAGGGCTATTCAGAAGTTCGATCCTTTCAGGATCGTTATTTTTTTCTCCAATCTTTTCTGATTCCAAATTTCAATTACTTCCAAATCGCCAGAATCACGACCCCGACCGGGGTCAAACTTCTCAATAGCCACGGGTGGAACCTGTGGAAAACAAATGGTGCGACGATCCCGACGACCCCGAAGGGTGTCTAACATATTTCTTGATTTCTCCATAGTTCAACCCCCTTTGGGGTTGTATTCCACCATCTTGACCGTCATTTCCCTAGGTTTCACCTAGGGCTATTCAGAAGTTCGATCCTTTCAGGATCGTCATTTTTTTCTCCAATCTTTTCTGATTCCAAATTTCAATTACTTCCAAATCGCCAGAATCCCGACCCCGAATGGGGTCAAACTTCTCAATAGCCGCGGGTGGAACCCGTGGAAAACAAATGGTGCGACGATCCCCACGACCCCGAAGGGTGTCTAACATATTTCTTGATTTCTCCATAGTTCAACCCCCTTTGGGGTTGTATTCCACCATCTTGACCATCATTTCCCTAGGTTTCACCTAGGGCTATTCAGAAGTTCGATCCTTTCAGGATCGTCATTTTTTTCTCCAATCTTTTCTGATTCCAAATTTCAATTACTTCCAAATCGCCAGAATCACGACCCCGAATGGGGTCAAACCTCTCAATAGCCGCGGGTGGAACCCGTGGAAAACAAATGGTGCGATGATCCCCACGACCCCGAAGGGTGTCGAATAGGTTTTTTCAGAATTTGTAATTCCATTTCCCAAATGCTAATGGAAGGATTGGGCTAAAGCCCGGAAAGGCTGCTGCATAATTACCAGCCTCCAGCTAAAGCAGGAGGCACTTCATGGGTTCGAATTGAATCCTATGATTAGGAATGCGGCTTTAGCCAATTTCACACGGAGATCACTTGAGATATTGGGCTGTAGCAAAATTCCTACGCAGGTCTAATATTTCATT
Organism: Algoriphagus boritolerans DSM 17298 = JCM 18970; assembly: GCF_900108085.1. Lineage (GTDB taxonomy): Bacteria > Bacteroidota > Bacteroidia > Cytophagales > Cyclobacteriaceae > Algoriphagus > Algoriphagus boritolerans. The sequence goes on along the minus strand of NZ_FNVR01000049.1, from coordinate 14,261 downwards.
GTCAAACCAAAACAACAAAGCCCGTTCGATCAGGACCCAACAGGCTTTGTTTTTAGACAAGGCTACTGATTGCGATTAAAAGGGCAGATCCGCCTCAGCTTTCTTTGACTTTGGCGTACCCATCAATAGAAAGTCAGATACTATTACCTCGGTGAAATAGCGCTTCTCCCCATTCTTGTCGGTGTAGGTACGATTACTGAGTTTGCCCTCGATACCGACTTCCGAACCCTTGTCGGTGTACTTTTCCAGGATTTCCGCCTGCTTGCCCCAGATGGACAGGTTGTGCCAGGTCGTTTCGGTGACCTTTTCCCCGTTTTGGTTTTTGTAGGTTTCATTGGTGGCGATGGTCACGTGACCTACGACTTTGCCTGACTCGAGGGTTTTCAATTCTACTTTGGCACCCAAGTGACCGATGAGCTGAACTTTGTTTCTTAGCGTGTTCATGATTTTAAAATGTTTAATGTGAAAGATTTGATTAACAATTTATGCTAGCCAATTACTGATGGTCCAAAGTTGGGAGCTTGCCCAAAAAGTAGTCGGTAGTTAGTCGTTTGTATTCGATTGTAGTCGTTTGTTGTCGGATAATATGGTTTTTTGGCTCAAAAAGGGCGATTTTGACTCAATTTTTAATTTGAAATTTTTATCCGCTGGATTTAAAAAATATGTCTTTTGAAAATTTGACACGTTCAAGCGCATCCAATTAATTCAAGTTTTCCTCAATCGATTCCGAAGATTAAACCCCAATCGGGATAGTGCTACGCATTTTTATTGGTATAATTAGGTATGATAAAAATGGATTTGTCCCGAAGAAGCTTTCTTCAAAAATCAATCGCAGCAGGAGTGGGTGTAGTAGCGCTTCCTTATGTCCCTGCTTTTGCCACTCCTATCCGAGAAGCAATGAAGTTTGGTCTAGTGACTTACGAATGGGGCAAAGATTGGGATCTGCCCACGTTGATTGCCAATTGTGAAAAAACAGGCGTTTTAGGGGTGGAGCTTAGAACTCAGCATGCTCACGCAGTCGAAACCAATCTCAGTGCTTTGCAACGCGCAGAAGTCAAACAACGCTTTGCCGACAGTCCGGTGACTTGCCTTGGTTATGGTAGCAATTATGAATATCACAGTCCCGATCCTATCAAACTTCGGGAAAATATCGAGGGTACCAAAGCTTACGTCAAGCTTTGCTATGATATCGGTGCCACAGGTTTGAAAGTAAAACCCAATACCCTTCCTGAGGGAGTTTCCAAGGAGAAGACTATCGCGCAGATCGCGGCATCATTCAATGAAGTCGGAAAATTTGCACAGGACTACAATCAGTTGATCCGGGTGGAAGTGCATGGGCATCTGACACAAGAGCTTCCTGTGATGAAGGCGATTTTTGATCAGGTCACTGAACCCAATGTCAAAATCTGCTGGAACTGCAATGCCGAGGATCTACTACCCCCGGGCTTGGAAGCCAATTTTCACAGTGTGAAAAAATGGTTTGGTGACACCGTTCACGTTCGGGAATTTAATGTGGGTGATTATCCTTATCCCGAGCTTTTCAGGCTTTTTTCTGAGATGAATTACGAAGGTTGGATTCTCCTTGAGGCCCGAACACAGCCGTCAGACAGAATCGCGGCATTAAAAGAGCAACTTTCTCTTTTTAATGAATTGGTGAATCAGGACGCGAAGTAGGAAGTTAGTTATTAAGTTTTAATAAAATAAGTGAAAAAGTAAATCAGCTGAGATTTATAAAACGCTGAATATGTATGTACGATACGTTGTCAGTAGGTTAAAATGGTCTCATCCCGATATTTATCGGGACCGGCCACCGGATTTTAGTGTATTAAAGGGAAGGGAGGAATATGCGTCGCAGCCGCATATTCCTCCCTTCCCAAAAAAAACTAACGGACACCGAGCGAAGTCGAGGTGAAACTTAATGAAATATGGCTACTGGTAGAATTTCGAATTTACATATGGCCGAAGTTCAAATATCAACTATCAAATCCCGAACATCGGTCATCCTACATCGGACATCGGACAAATAAAACAATAACCCCAAAATACAATGAACAACGAACAATCGAGAAGAGAATTTCTCAAAAAGTCTGCCCTCACCACTGCCGGCCTCAGCATTGGTGCGATGGCCTTTTCTCCTAAAAGTTACAGCCGGATAATCGGTGCAAATGATCGGGTCAACGTAGGTATTGTCGGCTTTTCAGACCGCTGTCGGGGAGCCTTAGTGCCTGCCATGCAGATTCATGCCAAAGAAATGAATTTTCAGTTTACAGCCGTTTCGGATATATGGAATAGAAGACGGGATGAATGCCTGGCCTTTGTCAAAGACAAAGCTGGAGTGGACATCGCTGCCTGTCGCAACAATGAGGAACTCTATGACCGAAAAGACGTGGATGCAGTGATCATCAGTACAGCAGATTTCCAGCATGCCCTTCATTGCAAAGAAGCGGTGGAGGCAGGAAGAGATGTCTATGTGGAAAAGCCTTTTGCCGAAACGATGGCAGACAACCGGGCCGCCAAAGAAGCAGTACTCCGTACCGGAAAAATCGTGCAGGTAGGTTCGCAACGCCGTAGCGGGATTAATTATCATCAGGCGCATGACTTTATCAAAGCGGGGAAATTTGGAGATATCGTAGCCGTGGAGATGACCTGGAATGTGAATCAGCCGGGCAGATGGCGAAGACCAGACTTAGTCAGTCAGATTAGAAAAGAGGACACGGATTGGGATCGCTATCAGATGAACCGCCCCAAGACGGAATGGGATCCACGAAAGTACCTTGAATTCCGACTCTTTTGGCCGTATTCCTCCGGTATTCCGGGACAATGGATGGCACATCAGATCGATACCGTTCACTGGTTTACAGATTTGCCACATCCCAGAAGCGTAGCCGCCAATGGGGGAATTTATCTTTGGAAGGACGGTCGGGAGAATTTCGACACCATGACGGCAGTCTTTGATTATGGTCCGCTCAATGACCCAAATAAGGGCTTCCAGGTGATTTATTCTTCCCGATTTACCAATTCGGCAGGAGGTACCAAGGAAATTTATTTTTCAAATGCCGGAGAACTCAACCTGGATACCAACCGAATTTCTCCCAATGGAGGGCTTCGTGAGAATCAAGCCAGAGGGATGGGAATGAAGGAAAATTTACTTCCTGAAATGGCGTTGGGTGAAGCAGTCAAAGTGGAAACCGGTGCCAATACCGGCGCTGATGACATGACCTCAGCCCACATGCGCAATTGGATGGAGTGTGTCCGTACCCGCAAAAAGCCAAATGCTGATGTGATGGCTGGATATAACCATTCCATTGCCAATATCATGACTACTGCTGCCTTGCGAACCGGCCAGTTTGTGACCTTCGATGAGGAAAAACAGGAAGTACTGGCAGGCGGTAAAGTATTTCAATATTAAGCTAGTCCATTATGAACAGTCAACTTAAAACCGGTCTTTGGGCCGGTTTAGTCTTTATTTCAGGAGCATGCACCGGAGGAAGGGAAGCAGATTCAGAGGAGACAATGGAGCAAAGTAATTCAGTGACTTTGGTCCGGAATGATGCCGAGAAAAAGGTGGAAGTTTTAGTCGATGGTAAGCTATTCACTGCTTACCTATATCCTGAGACGATTGCCAAGCCAGTCCTTTATCCCATCAAATCTTCCCAAGGAAATGATTTGACGCGAGGTTTTCCATTGGCCCCTCGACCGGGAGAGCGCGTGGATCACCCGCATCATATAGGGATTTGGTTCAATTATGGCGATGTCAATGGCTTGGATTTTTGGAACAATTCGGATGCAATTCCCGAGGATAAAAAAAGCGGGTACGGTACGATCATTCATACCGAAATCCTAAGTACCCGTGAGAGTAGGGAAGGAGCTGAACTGGAAGTGGCTGCCGATTGGGTTGGTCCTGATGGTCGGATTTTACTGAAAGAAACAACGCGATTTATTTTTTCTTCATCCGGAGAAAAAAATGTAATAGATCGTATCACCACGCTCAAAGCTCACGGACAAGCTGTTTCTTTTACAGACAACAAAGAAGGAATGCTGGGAATTCGAGTGGCTCGGGAATTGGAACATCCGTCTGACAAACCGGAGATTTTCACGGATGCCAGCGGAATAGCTACGGCAGTTCCTACTTTGAATAACGACGGAGTCACCGGAATGTACCGAAGCAGCGAGGGAATCGAAGGAGACGATGTCTGGGGAACCCGTGGAAAATGGGTCAATCTGACAGGAGAAATCAACGGGGAAAAAGTTTCCCTGGCCATCCTGGATCATCCGAAAAATCCAGGCTATCCGACTTATTGGCATGCCAGAGGCTATGGGCTTTTTGCCGCAAATACCTTGGGCCAAAAAGCCATGAGTGGAGGCAAAGAGGAATTGAATTTCAAATTGGCGGATGGAGAATCGGTTACGTTCCGATATCGGATTGTGGTGAATTCAGGGAGTGCATTGACAGATGAGGTTTTGAATCAGGAGTCGGAGAATTTTGAGAAAAAATAGACACAAGATATAAGAACCTTGGATGAATGGGTAAATAAGCTAAAGTTTTCCGATTGGAATAACCCAAATGATATTAAGAAAACCTTTAATTCTGCCGATTTTTTAGGGCTTAGTAGTAATCGGGTGATATTCGATATAGGTGGAATAATTTTAGATTGATTTGCAAATATGTCTTCGGAACACAGCAAGTTCACTTATTTGTTTGTTGGATAGGAACACATGCAGAGTACGACAAGATTTGCAATCAGGGAGGACAGTATACAATTAATGACTATTGAAATGGAAACTACTTCGATTAAATACACTGTAATTAAGAATTCGGATCAGTACAAGGAATATTGTACTCAACTTGAAAACTTACTTAGCGAGCCTGAAAACGATCAGGTACAGGATGAAATTGACTTGCTTACTCTTTTAATTGAGAAATATGAAGAGGACCGAAATACTTTTCAGGAAATTGATCCCATTAGTTTGCTTCGCTCCTTTATGGAGGAAAGCAAATTGAAAGCGAAGGATTTAACAACTATTTTAGGTATCAGCAAGGGCTATGTTTCTGATATTTTGAATTATAAAAAAGGCTTATCCAAAGAGGTAATCAGGAAGCTTTCCGGGTATTTCAAAGTGAGACAAGAAGCCTTCAATCGTCCTTATAAGCTCTTTTAAATTATGAGTTTTTCTGCTGTCAATGTGAGTGTCATCACTCACATTTTACATTCAATATTTTAGACACCAGGCATCAGAACAAATAACTCAATACCCAATCTCTCTTCCATGCGCACTATTCTTGCTCTTTTCTTCAGCCTCTTCATTTTATCCTGCTCATCGGAGAGTGAAACTGACCTCCAAGCCGATATCATCATCTATGGAGGCACCTCTGCGGGAATCACCGCCGCGGTTCAGGCGAAGAAAATGGGAAAAACCGTGATTGTAGTTTCTCCCGACATACACCTGGGTGGCCTATCTTCCGGTGGTTTGGGTTTTACGGATACGGGCAACAAAGCTGTAATCGGAGGCTTGGCGAGGGAATTTTACCATCGTCTTTACCTGCATTACCAGCAAGACTCCGCTTGGAAATGGCAGAAGCGGGAAGAATATGGGAATAAGGGTCAGGGAACTCCAGCGATAGATGGGGAAAACCGGACCATGTGGATTTTTGAGCCTCATGCCGCCGAGCGGGTCTTTGAGGATTTTGTCCGGGAAAATCAGCTCGAGATCCATCGGGACGAATGGCTGGACCGAGAGTCTGGCGTGACAATGGAAAATGGTAAAATCGTTTCAATTCGTACACTTTCAGGAAAGACTTATCGAGGTAAAGTCTTTATCGACGCAACATACGAAGGAGATCTGATGGCTTCTGTGGGGGTGAGCTATCACGTCGGTCGTGAGGCCAATTCAGTCTATGGCGAAACTTGGAATGGAGTGCAGGTTGGGGTGTACCAGCATCGGCATTACTTCAGGGATTCGATCAGTGCATACAAGATTCCGGGAGATCCTTCAAGTGGCCTTTTGCCGGAGATTTCTTCAGAGCTTCCCGGTAAAAACGGGGATGGGGATTCCAGGCTTCAGGCCTATAATTTTCGCATGGCATTGAGCCGAAATCCCGACAATCGGGTTCCTTTTGCGAAGCCTGATAACTATGATCCTGCACGATATGAACTCCTCGCTCGCGTGTATGCGGCTGGTTGGAAGGAGACGTTTGAAAAATATGATCCGATTCCAAACCTAAAGACTGATACCAATAACCATGGTCCCTTTAGCACGGATTACATCGGCAAAAACTATGATTACCCGGAGGCAAGTTACGAGCGCCGCAAGGAAATCATCAAAGAACATGAAGACTACCAAAAGGGGCTGATGTACTTTCTTTCAAATGATCCAAATGTTCCGGAGGATGTAAGGGAAGAAATGGCACATTATGGCTTGGCAAAAGATGAATTCACCGATAATGACAATTGGCCGCATCAAATCTACGTTCGGGAAGCGCGACGGATGATCGGATCCTATGTGATGACCGAGCACGATGTGCTTGGCGCAAAAGAAGTTCCGCAACCCGTGGGAATGGGTTCGTATTCTTTGGATTCACACAATACCCAGCGATTTGTAACCCTAGGTGGTTTTGTTCAAAATGAAGGAGACATCGGCGTGCATCCCAAGCAGCCGTATTCGATTTCCTATGGGACTTTGGTTCCAAAGAAAGAAGAATGCAGCAATCTTTTGGTTCCGGTTTGTGTGTCCAGTTCACATACAGCCTTTGGCTCGATCCGGATGGAGCCGGTATTTATGATTTTGGGTCAAAGCGCTGCCGCAGCTGCTTCATTAGTGATTGATGGGAATCAAGCCGTTCAAGATTTGGACTACGAAAAGTTGAGGGAAGTGCTTTTGGAAGAAAAGCAGGTGTTGGAGAATTGATGTTTACTGAAAAATATAAGGCTCCTAAAGGCCAAATTGAAAACGAAAGGCGTCTTGGATATTATCTTTTACCTGCTCTGAGTTGAGTCGACCCAATTCTTTTATTAACCTCTTTTTGTCAATAGTTCTAATTTGATGAACCAACGCAATAGAGGTATTTGGAAGTCTGGAAAATTCACTTTTCACCAAGACTTCATTGGGGTAAATTAATCTACCTTTTTTCTGGGTGGTGAGTGGTATGACGTTTACCACGTTTAGTAGTTCGTTAAAAAAGTCCTGACTTATGATTAGAACAGGTCTAGTTTTACCTTGTTCCGATCCAACAACAGGGTCTAAGTTTGCAAGATAAATGGACCATTTTTTAAAAGTCATTTTTATTCGAAATCGATACTCTCGAAATCAGATTTGATTTCCTCAAGATCCTTTAGAAAAATTGGATCTTTAGCGGCTTTTTTCATCAACGCTATTTTTTTTTCGTGGATGGTTGTTGTATCCTCAATAGTCACCAAAACCTCTTTTCCGGAAGATCTGAGGCTTTCTGGCAAATCAATGATGAGTTGATCACCTTTTATTTTATGTATTTGCTTGACAGTCATCTGGAAGAGTGTTTTTTTTTATTAAATAAAGGTAATAAAATCTAGATAGGTTCGATTATCCAATTTTACGAATCAATTCCGCTGCTTCTCCAATATGCTCTAATTTAAAAAACCGCTCATGTTCTACCTCATGGTCTACCACTTCATGAGCCCAAGTGATGTGAAAGGGGATGTGAATGCCATAACCTCCGAGTTCGAGGACGGGAAGAATGTCTGATTTTAAGCTATTACCCAACATCAGAAATTCCGATGGGTGAATATCTAAATGACGGATCAGTTTTTCGTAATCCGTCACCCGCTTTTCGCTCATAATCTCAATATGGTGAAAATGCTTCTCCAGTCCTGATTTTTTGAGTTTACGCTCCTGATCTACCAAATCACCTTTTGTTGCCATTACGATGCGATAATCTCCGTTGAGTGATTTCAGGACTTCTTCCACTCCAGGCAAAAGCTCAACAGGCTTTTCGAGCATTTCCTGACCGATTGTTATGATTTTTTCAATGATCCGAATGGGCATTTTCTGATCAGATATCCGCATGGCGGTTTCAATCATCGAAAGCATGAAGCCCTTGATCCCGTATCCGTAAATTCCCAGATTCTCAATCTCAGTACGATACAGCTCTTTCATAATGGCATGCTGCGGCATAAAATCCTCCAGCAAGCTCGCAAACTTTTCTTCCGCTTCGCGAAAAAAGGGTTCATTTACCCAGAGCGTGTCGTCAGCATCGAAGGCAATTACTTTGATATTCATAGTTTTTTTGTCAACTCCATGACCCTCGGTATTGTGGAATGTATTTGTTTTTTTGGAAAAACCCCAAGTTTAAGAATCAAAGAACAGTAAAAGGCTTTTTTCAATTAAATTAAACAATTGGATACAATGTTGGGTTTTTTGTTGAAATCGTATTAATAATTCGATAATGACTTGCGCATATATCTGGTTTGGTCTAATTATTCATTGATTAATACAATTTTCATGTTTTTTAGCTTGTAACCAACTAGTGAGATGAAAACGTTATATTTAGGCTTTATTTCTTTTTTATGTTTTCAGTGCCGATGAAAAAGCCCAGGATACAATACGCCCTAATCTATTTTTTGATTTTATTATTCGAAGTATTTAGTTTTTCTGCAATAGCACAAGAACCCGAAAAACTAGGACTTAATCCTGATAAGTGGGCAGTCGAGTTAAGTAAAAGTCAGTTGACTGAAGTGAACAGCTTGGGTAGTTTGGCGGAGCAACTGATTGAGGTGGATAGTCTCCGTGTGTTTGCTTTTTTGGATTCTCTTGAAACTTCAAAGAAGGCAAAGGGAAATTATTTCAGAACCTATTTTTATATGGTCAAGGCAGCCGTTATTTACTCAAAGTTTGCGGGATATGACAAGTACAAGGATCGCCGATCTGAGGCATTAATTCCGATCAAGGAGCAGTTGATGGAACTGTACGCCAATGCCCTCGATGCAGCCTACCAAACTGAAAGTGAAAAAGTAATTGGGTGGGTGAATTTTTACTCGTCACGTCGGATTCTTTCTTTTGGGGAAACAGCCTGGGCGGTGATGTACTCTAAAAATGGAGTGGATCTGTTCGAAAAGATCAATTATCCAGTCGAACCCCCTGTTTACATTGAACTCGCAGAGCTATTGCGTCAGGTACGGGAATATGATGAGTCGATTACGTATGCGAAAAAAGGAATAGCTGCTTGGGATACACCAAATGATGAATGGGATTATGAGAAACCTTTTCAATACAATGTAAAGGCATTCAATACAATAGGCAGCAGCTTTTATTATAAGGATGAGTATGATTCTGCTCTTTTTTATCTGCAGCAGGCATTTCGTTTGGCAACTGATAATATGGATTCGGTTTCGGCAGGAATGGTCTCGGGAGACATCGGTAGAATCATCTTTGCGAAAAGTAATTACGATTCGGCCTTAACGCTGTTCAAAACCGATTACGAATACAGCATGTATGACAGTGCCTACAATGAGGCAGCCAATGCACTACAATGGATGGCCAAAGCAAATCTTGCTTTAGGAAATAAAGCGTCCGCTTTGGGTAATTCAAAAGAAGCCCTTCGCCTATTAAGCCTATGGCCTAGCCGTCGATACCTGCGTGATACTTATTTTACTCTCAGTCAAGTATATAGGGCGCTGGGTGATTCTGATAGCGCCTTTTATTTCAATGACCGCTTTATAGCTATAAATGATTCGTTGGAAAAAGAAATAGCAACTAGCAGCCTTGAAATTTCCAATGCCAGATTAAAAAGCGAAGAAAGTGTCTACAGAATTCAAAAAATTAATAATCAAAAGCAAAAGGAGCTCTTCATTAGAAATTGTTTAATGGCCGCTATTATCCTTTTTTCTCTGATCGTTTTTTTGATCGTAAACAGAGGTCGTTTGAAAAATAAACTGGCATTTGAAAAAGCTGAAAGTGAAAAGGTGCTGTTGGAACAGGAAATTCAATCAGCTAAAGAACAAATAAATAGTTTTACCGCTCACGTTATTGAGAAAACCAGCCTCATTGAAAAGCTAGAAGAACAGCTGAATGGTACTGTTGCATCTGCTGAACAGCAACAGATTATAGCTGAATTAAGTCAGCAAACTATCCTTACTGAGGATGATTGGTTGAGATTCAAATTACTTTTTGATAAGATCTATCCTGTCTTTTTTCAAAAGCTCAAGAAAAATTCGGTTGATATAACGGTAGCCGAACAGCGGATTGCGGCTCTAACGCGTTTGGAATTGAGCAGCAAACAGATGGCTGCCATGCTCGGTATTTCGGTGGATAGTGTGCACAAAGCACGGCAACGTCTGCGTCACAGACTGCAACTCGATCCGGTTACCAACCTCGATGAATACATTGCGGGGATTTGATGCTTGTAAAGGGGCTTTCTCTTTAAAATTGAACTTAAATCTTACCTTTTACCTTCGGCTTTTTTTTACCACAGAGAAAAATAGCAAAAGAGAGGGAGTAAATTTGGTTCGTAAATGGAAGTTCAATCTCATCTCTAACTGGAATCCTTATTTAAGTTCACAGAGAAAGCTAAAGCTTTTTGATTTTTGGCCACGAAGTTTGTGAAGAAGCGTAAAGTGAAGCTTTATCTATTCGCTCTCTCAAAAGGTATCACTTTAGTGGTGATTCAAAGATTGGATGCCTAAAAAAAACAAATTCTCTAAATTTTCCTGCCTACCTGCCTTTAGGTCATTTGTTCTTATTCTTTGCGTTCCCTGCGACTTTGCGGTGAAAAGTATAGGTTTTGCAACTAAGGCTCGAAGGGGTTTGGGAAGGATCGCAAAGCTTTTTTAATTTATAAGTCATTGAATATAAACTTTTTAATTCCAGTCTGTCCGGTCTTTGTCCGGTACTTTTAAGCTTTTCAAATACACTTGTCCGTTTTTTGTCGCCTTAAAAACCTTGTTCCTCCTTGGATTACTTATTTCTTCGCTCAATGATAATTTTCCCAATGAAAACCGAGGATGAGGAAAATAGATTGGTCACTGGTCATAGGAGTAGTTGTCGTCCTGCTCCTCATTCTAATTGTGTATTTCATTTTCGAAAGGCGAATTGAAGCGATATCGGGGCCAAGCATCAGATGACGGAGCGAAACGCAAGTTTTATTCTTTCAGATGAAAAATTTTAATACGCTCCATCTTGGTATTCAAGAATAAAGGGCGAAGGTAGAAAATGGCATATGTGGGTTTATACAAAAAATAAAGAAGCATTAGAGATACGATAATTATAGACCAATAGCTCGAGATATTTTTCAACAATTAAAACCAAAAACATGAATTCAACCAGAACAACTAGATCACCCATTCGGAGGATGATCAGTAATCAGAGAACACCAGTAAACCTTAACCCAAAAATTATAACTATATGAAAGCAATTTTACTCTTTTTTTTGTGCCTTATAACCCAGGTGTCGTTCGCTCAATGTGAATTTACTGAAACCAGATCATATTTTGGTTGTGAGATAAGTGGTAGCCCATGTTTTGCGCCAACTATAACTAACCAACCCGTAAGTGCAACAATAACATTCGGAGAAAATGCTCAATTTACAGTTACTGGAAGTGGTAGCGTTGCAGCGGCTCAATGGCAGGAATTGAATAATGGTTCGTGGATTAATCTTTCAAACGGAGGAGTATATTCTGGAGTAAATTCAGAAACGCTCACATTAACAAATCCTAGTGTTAGTTTATCGGGAAGGAAATATCGTATTGTAATTAAAGGATGTGGCACGGAAGTGATTTCTGATGGTGTGGCTACTTTAACTGTAAATAAAGCCAGTCAAACTATTTCTTGGGCTAACCCTTCGAACATCACCTTCGGTACTGCACTGGGTTCTGAACAGTTGAATGCAACGCTGACTCAAGGGGACGGGGCATTGACTTACAATCCAGGTGAAGGTACGATATTAAATGTCGGACAGAGCATTTTACGAGTAGATGCTGCTGCTACAGCCAACTTCAATGCAGCCTTTAAGGAAGTAACAATCACGGTTGAAGAAGATAGCTCGTTACCGTTTTTACCTGCCAGTCTCACATCTGGTACTCCCGGATTCCAAGATTATACTATACCCGCAGATATTACTTCTATTATCCTCGATGTTCAGGGTGCAAGAGGAGGTAATTTTCTGTTTAAACGTTTCGGATCGTTAGACGCTGCTTCTTTGATTTCAACTGGAGGGCTTGGCGGAAGGATCAGTGCACAGTTTCCGGTTGATGCTAGTTGTGAGCAAGCCCTAAAGGAGGGTGGAATTCTTAGACTAATTGTTGGTCAAACGCCTAATGATATTGTCCTAACCGATAACTTACCACCAAATCTCTTTGGTGAAACTAGATATTTAGGACATGGCGGTGGTGGTGGCTCAGCCATTTTATATCAGGCACCAGGTTCTACCGAATGGGAGGCATTGGTGGTTGCCGGCGGCGGCGGCGGTGCAGCTACTGTGTGGAACGGATCATTTGCAACAAGGATTAATGGATTTCCCGCAATTCAAGAAACAAACGGTGCCAATACAGGTGGGAATACTTTAGGTGGAAAAGCTGGATCTTTAGAATTTATTAATACTGCAGGCGGTGGCGGTGGTATTTTGGGCGATGGACAATTTAACAGTACGAGTAGATCTGTTGGTTGTGGTGGTGGTAAGGGTCTTGATGAAGGAGCCGATGGTGGAGTTTCCTTAGCTTGTGAAGGAGGTATTCTGGGTGGTGCCGGTTTTGGTGCCGGTGGTTCGGGTAATCGAGGCGGCGGCGGTGGTGGTGGCGGCTACAGCGGTGGAAATGGTGGAGCCAGTGAGTCTGGCGGTTATGGGGCTGGTAGTTTTACCAATAGCATCGCCGAACGGGCGTCATTTCAAACTGGGTCAGGTACAAACAATGGATTAATTACAATTACCACTAGTACTGAAGTTTCAGGAGAACTAGGGGTAATCACTCGTCCTGAAAAAGAATGTGCAGGTTCGACGGATAATTTATACAGCATCGCTCCTGTTAATGATGCTACTTCTTATGAATGGTCTGTAACTGGAGAAGGATGGGCGGTTACTGCTGGTGGTTCGACCCCATCAGCGACTATAGCAATTGGTTCTGGAGTTGGGACAGTTTCGGTAACGGCTACAAACGCTTGTGGTTCTAACGCTACATCTACTACAGGAGAAATTATTCCTTCTACTGCACCTGTAATAAATGAAGATCCAGCCTCCCTAGAAATTTCTTTTGGAGAAAATGCTTCTTTTAGTGTTGAAGCTATTCCCGGCGGACCTCTTTCTGATGAACCTGAAATTTCTAGTGATGGTATTTTTAATCTAGATCTTATTCGCAGGAAAGCTCTTTCCTATCAATGGCAAGTTGATACGAATAATGATGGTTCGTTTGATCCTATTAACTTGACCGGCATGTATGAGGATACAGATAATAATCGTGCTACTTTGGAAATAAAGGAGCCAAGCGTATTAATGAATGGTTATCAGTATCGCGTTATTGTGAATGGTTTTTGTCTTTCAGCTACTTCTTCAGCTGCTACTTTGACGGTAAACAAGGCTGAACAGGTAATCACGTGGGCCAACCCTACAAATATTTTTTCCGGTACTGCACTTAGTGCTGAACAGTTGAATGCAACCTTGATTACAGGAGATGGAGCTTTGACCTACAGTCCGGCTGAGGGTACGGTTTTGGATGCGGGAACGCGCACCTTACGAGTAGATGCTGCTGAGACAGCCAACTTTAATTCTGCCTTTAAAGAAGTAAGCATCACAGTTGAAGATCCTATTTCGATAACCAAGCAGCCAGCCGAATTGGAAATTATCTATGGAGAAGTTCTTTCTTTTAGCGTAGAGGCTACCGGTACAGGGCTTTCTTATCAATGGCAAGAAGATTCGGGTGATGGTTTTATTGATATTCTTGCTGATGGCGGGGGTGTTGGTGGGTATTCCGGGGTTACATCTGCAACATTAGAATATAATACTCCAATTGTATCACAAACTGGTATTAAGTATCGCGTCAGAGTTACTGATACGAATGGCCAAGAGGTAATATCTGAGCCTGCGATATTGACAGTTAATCCAAAAGAAATCACCGCTTCCATAGTTGCTCAGGATAAGACCTATGACGGCAATTCCGATGCAGTAGCTACGGGAAGTGTTCCTGCAGGTGATGTGATCGAAGGAGATGAAGTATTCGTAACGGTAACGAACGCAGCCTTTTCAGAAGCAAATGCTGGTTTACGGACAGTGACCGCGGATGTTTCCATTGCTAACCCGAACTA
>NZ_FNVR01000050.1 GCF_900108085.1 Algoriphagus boritolerans DSM 17298 = JCM 18970 | reverse complement strand
GGTATCCCTGCTCTGGAGCTGCCGCTGGATTTTCATGGTACTGCCATCCCCGACCATCACGGAGCAGCCCTTTCGTTCAAACTCGAAGGTGAACTTTTCCAGGAAATCAAAAAGCAGTGCAAGGAATCGGGAACCACTCCTTTCATTTTCCTCTATGCGGCATTCTCCCTACTCATCAGCAAATACGCCCAGACCAAGGAGGTGGTCATCGCCACTACCTCATCGGGCAGAAACCTCCCCGAGACAGAGAGCATGGTCGGCATGTTTGTCAATACCCTGCCGGTCAAAAATCAGGTAGACGGCTCTCTGTCCTTCACCACATTTTTGGATCGCTCCAAACAGCTTCTGCTTTCGGCCTTTGAAAATGACACCTATCCCTATGAGGAACTCGTGGCCGAACTCCGATCAAAGGGACAGACCGATCAGGCGGTGCGGGTCATGTTCACCATGCTCAAGGAAAGTGAGGACACCCTTCATCTGGGAAACAGCAGTCTCGTGTTGAAAGAAACTGAGTCAGCCTCCGATGCCAAGTTTGATCTGAGTCTGAGTGGGTTTGAACGGGAAGAGGAGATCAACTTCGATCTGGTCTATGCCGCGGCCCTGTTTAGCGGGGAAAGCATGACACTCCTCGCAGAGCGATTTTTGAACCTAATCGCTCAGGCGGTGCAGGCTCCAGAAAACCCGGTAGAAAACCTCTCAATCGTCCTGGATCAGGAATCCGAGCAGATCAGAAAATGGAACAGCACGGTTGTTCCTGTACCGCAAACCGCCTTGGTTCACCAGCTTTTTGAGCAAAAAGTGCTGGAATATCCGGACAATACCGCCCTGGTGTTTGAGGAACAGGAGCTGAGTTATTCAGAGCTGAATCAAAAAGCCAACCGGCTCGCCCATTACCTCAGATCCTGCGGCATCGGTGCAGAGCGTAAAGTGGGTATCTGTCTGGACCGATCTCCCGAACTCATCATCTCCATACTCGCCGTTTGGAAGGCTGGAGGAGCCTATGTGCCTCTGGACCCGTCCTATCCGGCGGACAGGTTGGCTTATATGATCGGGGATTCCGGTCTGGAACTTATCCTAACCCAAAACTCCCTGCTTCCAATGTTGGAGGAGGTATGTATGGAACTGCCAGTTCAACCGGTCAGCAAAGAGGGACTGGAAGAGGTTTTAGCCGGATATCAAGAGACTAACCCTTCTGCACTGAGCAAAGCCGATGGCTTGGCATACATGATCTATACTTCGGGAACTACCGGTAAACCCAAAGGGGTGATGCTGGAGCACGGCAATGCAGTCAATCTCGCTCTTGCACAACAGCATTCTCTCGGGGTAATGCCTACCGACCGGGTCCTGCAGTTCGCTTCCTCCAGCTTTGACGCTTCTGTTTTTGAAATACTACTGGCTTTGGCCTCCGGGTCAGGGCTGGTGATCGCTTCCAAAGAAGATTTAATGCCAGGTCCTTCGATTATCCAAACCATGATTCAGCAGCGAGTTACGATGGCGGTTCTCACCCCAATTGTGCTGAATCACATGGATCCTCATCAGCTGCCTTTGCTTCACACGGTGCTCAGTGCAGGTGAATCTCTCCCGATCACCATTGCAGAAAAATGGGACGCAGCCAAAAATCTGATCAACGCTTACGGCCCGACAGAGATTACCGTCTGTGCGACAATGGGGAAAGTACAGAAAGGTTCTGACCGGGTCACCATCGGAAGACCGCTGCCCAACTACAAAACTTATATTTTGGATGCTCAGGGGAATCAGTTGCCAATAGGTATTCCCGGAGAGCTTTATATAGGCGGAGCAGGAGTGGCCCGTGGCTACCACAACCGGCCTGACCTGACGGCAGAAAAGTTCGTTGAAGATCCCTTCAATCCAGGAGCCCGAATGTACCGTTCTGGCGATTTGGCCAGATGGCTTCCCACAGGTGAGATCGAATACCTGGGCAGGATTGACCAACAGGTGAAGATCCGGGGATTCCGGATCGAGCTGGGAGAGATCGAAAGTGCGCTGTTTTCTGAGAGTGCTATCCCGGAGGCTGCCGTCACCGTCCGTCAGGATCACCAGGATGAAAAATACCTCTGTGCCTATTACGTCTCTGAAACAGAGAAGACCGTGGATGAACTCAGAAGATTCCTTGGCCAGACCCTGCCCGACTTTATGATCCCTGCCCGATATGTGGCTATGGAGAAACTTCCGTTGAGTCCTTCAGGCAAGATAGACCGAAATGAATTGCCTGAGCCCGAGATTGAGATCCGTTCAGGAAATAAAATCACACCACCTAGTACCAAACAAGAAAATGACATAGTTAAAATCTGGTCACGTGTTTTAGGTATAAATCCTGCCGGAATTGGAATTGAAGATGATTTCTTTACACTTGGTGGCAACTCATTAAAGGCCATTTCTCTAATCTCGGAGATTCAAAAGCATTTCAAAAAGAAATTACCGATTCAAGAAATCTTTCAACGAACCTCAGTCAGGTCGCAATCAGAGTTCCTAAATGAAATGAAAACAGATGGGAACCAAGCTGAATCATCTTTGATCCCACTACAACCCAAAGGGACAAAGACTCCATTGTTCATTGCTCCTGGGGTAGAAGGCAAATGCTATTATTTAATCGAATTGGCCAAAGCCTTGAGAGAGAATCAGCCTGTGTATGGCTTCCAAAGTGTAGGTTTATTTGACGGAGAGGAACCCTTAACGTCTATTGAAGCGATGGCTGAATTCAATATTCAGCTAATGAAAAAAATCCAGCCCACAGGCCCCTATCTTTTAGCTGGGCATTCCATGGGAGGCTGGGTCGTCGTAGAAATGGCCAATCAATTGAGGCAACAGGGTGAGAAGGTAGTATTCCTTGGATTATTTGATTCCTACTCTCCTACTATTCTTGAGCGAAGAGAAGGATTCTCTATTCATTCCGAAGACCTAGACCTTAACGACCTCCTACTACTTTTAGAAAGACTTATAGCTTACTATAACCCCGAATTAAATCTTTCAGAGATAAAAGAAAACCTTGCCTTTATAGATCGAACAGATCAATACGAAAAAGTTAACCAATGGGCGATTTCCAAAGGATTGGTACCTGCCAATTTTTCCCAAGAAGAAATCAAAAGGTGGGCAAAGGTCATCGGAATAAATAGCAGAATGAATTATAAGCCGACAAAGACTAAACAAAAAACCATTCTCTTTAAGGCGGAAGAAACAGAACCGGAAAATTCTGAGGTGCCAAGATGTCTCGGTTGGTCATCTGTGATGAATTCACCATTGCAAATCGAAGAGACGCCGGGAGACCATATCAGTATGATGATCGAGCCTAATGTTGCCTATTTGGCAAAAGCAATCAACGCAATTCTTGCAGGTGGGAATAGCAGAGACGAGTTTCTATTTGAAATGAACTCCAAGTCAAGTACCAAAAAAGAGCATTTAGAAATAAAGTAAATCTCACAAGAAAAATTTTTATCGGAATATATGACTCCACAGCCCATGAAAAAGTGCCTAATTATTTTAAACGTTTTCTTCCTGATCATATCGATCAACTCGGTTGAAGCGCAACAATCTTCTTCTACTATAACAGGAAGAGTGGTAGACAAGGAAACCCTTCCACTTCCATTTGCCAATGTTGCACTCTATGCGGCAAATGATTCAAGCTTGGTAAAAGTTGGGTTCACAGATGACCAGGGGAAGTTTATCCTGCCTGGACTAGAGTTAGGTAGTTATTGGATGAAAATCAGCTTCGTAGGGTTTCAATCCTATTTGAGCGATAAATTTGATTTGGCTCCAAATCAAGAATTGACTTGGAAGGAAGTAAGGCTGGAAAATGGAGGAGAAACACTCGATGAAGTAGTAGTCCAAGGAGATGTTCCCATTCTTGAGGTTAAACAAGGTCAGATCACATTTAACGTAGCTCAAAGCATCAATACAGTCGGGATAAGTACATTGGAAATACTAAGAAAAACACCAAATGTACTTATAGACAATGCTGGAAATATCAGATTGATGGGCAGAACCGGCGCTATAGTAGCTCTCAATGGAAAAATACTGCCCGTATCGGGTTCCGATCTTACTGCGTATTTGCAAACCATCCAAACCGATCAGATTGAATCCATCGAATTAATCACTGAGCCGGGGGCTCAATATGACGCAGTTGGCACTTCAGGGGTAATCAATATCGTATTAAAGAAAAACTCAGACCTGGGATCAAATGGCTCGTTTAGTTCAGGTTACTCCATTGGAAATAAGTCTCGATACAACACCTCACTTTCTGGTAACTACAGAAACAACTTACTAAACGTCTTTGGCTCGTATAGTTATAATAAATACCAAAATCCTTACGATGAGGACTTTTTAACCCAGCAAAGAGACCTAGTCATAGACTTGGTGGCTAAAGGTGACCTCGCCCTCAATCGGCATGCTTTCCAAACTGGAATAGATTTCAATATATCACCAAAAAGTGTAATTGGTTTTTTGGCCAATGGAAGTTTTCTTGATGGGTCCTTGGATATAGCTGACCGTGCGACCTTTGCCAGTTCGTCTGGTATAGATGGTTTGCTAATGGCAGAAAGCAATAATTTGGTCACTCGCACCGATCTGTCTTTTAATTTGAATTATCGCTTCCAAAATGAAAATGGTACATTTTTCAACGTCGATGCAGATTATGCCTATTTTGATAATAGCCTGAATAATCGCCAGCCTAACCAAATACTTGATCCTTCAGGGAGTACTATAATTACAGAAAACTTATATATCACCAATGCCCCTACCGTAATCGATATCAAATCGATAAAGGCGGACACAGAATTTGCGCTAGGTCAAGGTAATTTGAGTTTGGGAATGAAATTTACCGATATTCAATCTGACAATACGTTCGAGTTTTTCCGAGCTGAAGAAGATAATTTGATTCTAGACCCAGAGCGGTCCAATGATTTTTCTTATTCCGAAAATGTAACTGCAGCATATACCTCATACAAGATTAATTGGGGAGAAAAATATAAACTCGTTACCGGTTTGCGAGCAGAATACACCCAAACAAAAGGTAACCTACAAACTCAACAGTCGTTTGAAAGCGACTTGTTTGAGCGTAATTATTTGAACTTTTTCCCTAGTGTAAGTTTTAGCTACCTCCCTAATGAAAATCATGATTGGTCTTTTGGAGCCAACCGAAGAATTAACCGCCCTAATTATAAGAGTTTAAATCCTTTTCAATTTTTACTCAATGAGTTTTATTTAGAGCAGGGCAATCCTTTCTTACTCCCTGAGTACGCCACAAACATAACAATCGGGCATACCTACAAATCTACTGTGACTTCCTCTTTAACCTATAATCAGATTAAAAACCTATTTGGAGATCTGTATCTACCACTTGATGATAATAGAAGTTTAGGTACCTCTGTAAATCTGGATAAACAAGCTCAACTTACACTGAATATCAGTGCTCCACTCACTGTTTCAGAATGGTGGGAAGTCTATGGTACGGTAACA
Organism: Algoriphagus boritolerans DSM 17298 = JCM 18970; assembly: GCF_900108085.1. GTDB lineage: Bacteria > Bacteroidota > Bacteroidia > Cytophagales > Cyclobacteriaceae > Algoriphagus > Algoriphagus boritolerans. The sequence continues at coordinate 8,282 of NZ_FNVR01000050.1, read as the reverse complement.
GGATTTTATGTGCAAAATAAATTTGACACCCTGAATACAAGTTTTGATGCAGAAACAACCTCTATGAGTCTATCACTACAAAACACCTTTTCACTTCCTAAATCATGGAACATAGAATTATCCGGATTTTATAATTCACCCACCTTGCTCGGAGTGTATAAGACCGGTACTATTTGGACAGTAGACATCGGGGCTCAAAAATCACTATGGAACGATAGAGGATCTTTTACCATAGGAGTATCAGATATTTTCAAAACAAACTATTTACCTCAATTAGTCAGCTCCTCATTAATCACTGTCGATCAACGCAGAATTGAAGATACACGCAGATTCTTGGTGTCTTTTAGCTATAAGTTTGGAAATATCAAGCTGAAGTCCTCAAGAGCTAGAGACACAGGTGTGGATGAGGAAAAATCTAGGACTAACTAATGGAACCATCCACAAGTATTGAGTTTTCAGCCCCGCCAAAATCCTTCAAGGAAGAGGTCCAATTAACCATGAACTTGGGTTGGCCGATTATTTTGAGCAACCTGACCCAAATCCTCCTGCCGATCATTGACGGGATTATGGTAGGCTCTATCCATAGCAATCAATTGGCTGCTGCATCCTTAGTCATCAATATTGCCACGATCCCCGTCATCCTATGTATGGCACTACCTATGGCACTTTCGCCACTTGTTTCTTCTGCACTAGGAAAATCAGACTTTCGATCACCACTTAAGCTACTGGTGAATGGAATGATTGTAGGAGGATTATTTGCCTTGGTCTTGGCTTTGCTCTTTTATTTTGGAAGTGAGGTTGTGTACCAACTTGGCCAAGACGAGGAGGTAGCACTCCTTGCGGAGGAATATTTGGTAATTATCGGATGGAGATTAATCCCTGTGGCTTTATTTGTGGCGCTCACTAATTTTTCTGAAGGGTTGGGAAAAACAAAAATGGTAATGATCATTAATCTGATCGCTCTACCGATCAATGTGTTTCTTAATTACCTGTTGATATTTGGAAACTGGGGTCTGCCTGCCCTAGGACTCAATGGTGCCGGATATGGAACCTTATTGACTCAGGTGATTATTTTGATTGCTTTTATTTATTATGTAGCTACCTCAAAAAGTTTTGCTGACCATAGACAAGAGCTACATAGTGCCTTTAAAGTGGACTATGCGATGGTAAAAGACATTTTTCGAATTGGGATTCCTTCTGGCATTCAATTCTCTTTAGAAAATGGGGCTTTTGCGTTTTCAGGTGTAATGGCAGGCTGGCTAGGGGCTCAACAGCAAGCAGCACACCAAATAGGACTTTATATTTCGTCCCTTACTTTTATGATTTCCATGGGAATATGTACAGCAGGTACTATCCGCGTTGCATTCTACTTCGGGAAAAATGATTGGACTTTAGTTAAATCTATTGGACGATCTACGCTGATTATTGCAGGGGTGATAGGAGCAGTATTTTCTCTCCTTTTACTGTTGGGATTCAACTATTTACCGTATTTGTTTGTCAGCGAATCGGCTGTAATTGAGTTTGCAAAAATGGTCCTTTTAATGGCTGCAATTTTTCAGCTTACCGATGCCCTTCAAGCAACCTCAGCAGGGATTTTGAGAGGAATTCAGGACGTCAAAGTTCCTGCTTACCTAGGCTTAGTAGCCTATTGGCTGATTGGAATTCCCTTTGGATATGTATTTGCCTTCCAAATGGACTGGGGAGTTTCAGGTTTATGGGCAGGGTTGATTGCGGGCTTATCGGCAAATGCCGTTCTTTTAACCAATCGATTTTTTAGACTTGTAAAATCTGAAAGTAAAAATGTGGTTGACACTTTTATTTGAGGATTTATGGTTTACATCAGCTTTGCTTTTTTGAAAGAACCGCTTGATAAAAAGGTCTTTGAGGGCTATTTGAATCAATTGCCACTCCAAATGCAAGAAAAAGTAACCCGATTCCGAAAGTGGGAAGACAAAACGAATTCTCTGTTGGGAAAGGTCATGTTGAATCAATGTGCCGCTAGCAATTTTGGTATTTCAGACATTCTTGATCAGATCGTTTACAACCCCCACCACCGACCTGAAGTAAATGAACCGCTTTCATTCAGTATTTCTCATTCGGGAAATATGGTTGTCTGTGCTATGAGTGAAACTTGTCAACTAGGAATTGATGTAGAACAACTTGTCGAATTCGATTTTGCTCCTTTTCAAGACTATATGTCAGAAAAAGAATGGGAGCAAATACACCTTGCCAAAGATCCCAACCGGGAATTTCTAAAATTTTGGACCCAAAATGAAGCCGTGATCAAAGCCGATGGTAGAGGATTGAGTATTCCTTTGAATCTATTAAAAGTTTGCAATTCGAAAGCAAAGATAGCAGGTACCGGCTGGCATTTACAGGAGATAAAACTTCATCCATGCTACATTTGCCACCTTGCCACTGACCAAAAACTCGATTCTCAGGAGGTAATTTGTCAAGACTTCTTCCTCTGATAAAACTAAGAATTTTATTCAAACTAAAAGGTTGAAAAAATCTGAGTAATCTATGATCCGAATCTCCAATGCCAATAGCTTTATAAGCATATTTAAAAAACTGTGATGTCCGATAACGGGTGACCGATGTCCGATGTAAAAAGCCGTCAGATTGATTTCTGGCGGCTTTTTTTCTCGCTTCTTGGCTTTTGCTTCTCAAATCTAAAACTCAATCTTCCCCTTTTCCTCCCCTTTTCCCAACAGCAAACTCCGGGGAGACTTGGACTGATGGTACACATGGACAATATTTTGCTGACCGTTGAAGTCATCGAGTAGAATCGTATTCTTCACCTCAACTGATTTTGGCACCTCTGTCGATGAGGATTCGAGGTAAAACCAAGCCGCATCTTCCTCTATTTCGTAGCCCAGGTAATTCAAGGTTAAGACTTTTCCATTTACTGTTACTTGGTTATGCTTCAGTAAGTAGTGCTTGAGTTGATCCTCCAGCTTTGCCTTGTCTTTGGGATTGAGAAAATCCACTTTTTCATCAAATTCATTACCCAAAGCAACTTCCAAATCATCCCAAAAAATCTTCTGCGCGATCTCCATTCGTTCGCTTTCCGGATTAAACCGCATTTCAGTCAGACTAATGAAAAATGGATGAAAAACTGACTTCCAAATAAATAAAATCGCGAAAATGTAAAGTTGTTGCATTTAGTCAGAGCTTTGCCCCTTTTGTGGGATTTTACCTGTATTTTCGTCGCAATTTAGTTCTTTAGCGGCATCCATCCCTACCTATGAGTTCATTTCAATTGTATTTCAAACTCGGATTACAGCACATACTGGATATTCAGGGCTTTGATCATATCCTTTTTGTTTTGGCACTTTGTGCGGTTTACGTGGCTAGAGATTGGAAGAAAATCCTAATCCTAGTCACCGCATTTACTATCGGACATTCCCTTACTTTGGCTTTAGCCACATTCAATGTCATTCAAATAAGAGCTGATGTAATTGAGTTTTTGATACCTGTGACGATTGCAATTACTGCACTACTCACGATTTTCAAACCAAAACCCAATAGTGGAAAAGGAATCCAAGCCAATTACCTCCTCGCCATCTTCTTCGGATTGATTCATGGCCTTGGTTTTTCCAATTACCTGAAAGAATTACTCGGCAAGGAAACCAGTATCTGGCAACCTCTTCTGGCATTCAACATCGGGCTGGAAGTAGGTCAGATTGTGATCGTCGCTTCCTTTTTGCTTTTGACTTCCTTAGTCAACCTAGCCGGGGTCAATCGAAAAGAATGGACGCTGATCGTGTCGGCTTTTGTCTTGGGTATTGCTTGTATGCTGATGCTGGAAACCAAATTTTGGTAAAAATTTACCACCAAAAACAGAATACTTTTCTGTTTGACTTTGAATTCGTTTATTAGAAATCAAATTAGGCTAAGAAGATTATGATAAAAAAATTACTCGCTATTACAGGTTTTGCCTTAGCTGGAGTTTCTCCTTTAGTGGCTCAGGAAGCTGAGCAAAATCACGCGGTACGGTTTGAGCAGCTGGGCACAATGCTCCGTACACCCAACGTCTATCGCACTGCCTCAGGTGCTCCCGGGCACATGTACTGGCAGCAGCAAGCCAACTATGTGATTGATGTGGAGCTCAATGATGACAATCAGTCCATCAAAGGCACCGAAACCGTCACCTACATCAACAATTCTCCCGATCAGTTGACTTACCTCTGGATCCAACTCGATCAGAATAACCGAAGCAAGGATTCTGACACGCCTAAAGTGACCGAATCCAGCATCAATTCTCAAATGAGCCTTCGTCAGCTGGAAGGAATCCTCTGGCATTCGGATGACTACGATCTGAAAATCGCATCCATCAAGGATGCTTCCGGCAATCCACTTAACGTGGCCATCAATAAAACCATGATGCGTGTCGATCTGCCTCAGCCCCTGAAAGCAGGTGAAAGTTTCAGCTTTTCCATCGACTGGAGCTTCAACATCCACGACCGGATGGGCTTTATCGGCGGACGACCGGGCTATGAGTTTTTTCCAAAAGACGGCAACTACCTTTATACCATGGCGGAGTGGTTCCCAAGAATGGCGGTTTATTCAGACTTTCAGGGCTGGCAAAACAAGCAATTCCTTGGTTCCGGAGAATTTGCCCTGACCTTTGGTGACTATGAAGTTCGAATTACTGTTCCAGCCGACCACATGGTGGGAGCTACCGGAGTACTTCAGAATCCTGAAGAAGTGCTTTCTGCAACAGAATTGGAAAGATGGAACAAAGCCAAGCAGACTTACGACGAGCCGGTAATCATCCGAACTCAGGCGGAAGCAGAAGCTTTGGAAAAGAAGAAAGCCTCCGGCAAAAAGACTTGGATCTACAAAGCTGAAAATGTCCGTGACTTTGCCTGGACTTCTTCCAGAAAATTCATCTGGGATGCTATGGCTGTGAAGCAAGGGGAAAAAGACGTCATGGCAATGTCCTATTACGGCAAGGAAGGCAATCCACTTTGGGAACAATATTCCACCAAAGTAGTCGCGCATACGATCAAATCTTACTCTTCCCATACTTTCGACTATCCATACCCAACAGCCATCTCCGTAGAAGCAAGCAACGGCATGGAGTATCCGATGATCTGCTTCAACTATGGTCGTCCGGATGCCGACGGTACCTATTCAGAGGCAGTGAAATACGGCATGATTGGCGTCATAATCCACGAAGTCGGTCACAACTTTTTCCCGATGATTGTCAACTCAGACGAGCGACAGTGGACTTGGATGGATGAGGGATTGAACACCTTTATGCAATTCATGGCTGAGCAGGAATGGGACAGAGATTACCCTTCCCGTCGGGGTCCAGCGCATAAGATTGTTCCTTACATGAGAAGTGAAAAGAACACACTTGAGCCGATCATGACCAATTCTGAAAACATCATTCAGTTTGGTCCAAATGCCTATGCAAAGCCGGCTACTGCCCTGAATATCCTGCGTGAAACGGTCATGGGACGCGAGCTTTTCGACTATGCCTTCAAGGAGTACGCAAGAAGATGGATGTTTAAGCATCCGACTCCTGATGATCTGTTCAGAACGATGGAAGACGCTTCTGCTGTTGACTTGGATTGGTTCTGGAGAGGTTGGTTCTACGGTACAGATCCGGTGGATATTTCGATCGAGAATGTCTCTTGGTATAAGCTGGACAACAGACCTCCCGCTGAGCGTGCTGCCGAAGCGCAAGCTGCTTACGACCGGGAAGAAGACTACATCACCCGTGAATTCAACAAAACGGATGTACCACAGACCGTTTTGGAAGCGGATCCAAAAACCCGCGACTTCTACAACAGCTACAATCGATTTGCAGTTACTCCAGAGGATGATGCCAAATACAAGACTTTCGTGGCAAGTCTGAGCGAGCGGGAAAAAGAAGTCTTCAACAGCAACATGAACTTCTATGAGATGACTTTCAGAAACGTGGGAGGATTGGTGATGCCATTGATCATCGAGTTCCACTATGCAGATGGCACTTCGGAGATCGAGCGAATTCCTGCTGAGATTTGGAGAAAAAATGAAACGCAGGTGACCAAAGTTTTTGCGAAGCAAAAGGAAGTGGTGCGCTTCGTGCTTGATCCCAAGCGTGAAACAGCCGATATCGACGAAAGCAGCAACTACTGGCCGAGACAATATCAGCCGACGCGATTTGAGATGTTCAAAAGCATAGGTGGTGCAAGAGGCGCTTCTACAGGAGATAATCCGATGAAAAGAGCTCAAAACAGAAAGTAATAATCATGCCCCGAGGGAAATTCCTTCGGGGCTTTTTTTGTGGTTCAGACCTGTCAGGTTTTTTAGAAATTCATTTAAAACCAACCCTAATCCACAGACGGAAAATAACTCGCACTTTTTTGGATTAAATTAGGATTTCCTAATAGCAATCAACCCTAAAAACCTATTGCCATGCAATCAAAAACCCTATCACAGATTCTCTTACTGCTCTTTTCTGCCATTCTGACGACTACATCTTTTGCTCAGGGAAAAAGAGATTTCTATGAACTTCGAACGTACCACATTGAAAATGCCAGCCAGGAAAGTCAATTGGACTCCTACCTTGAGAAAGCCCTCTTACCTGCACTTCACAGAAATGGCGTAGCCAAAGTCGGAGTTTTCAAACCCGTCTCCTCTCAGCCCGATGCGAGGAAAAAAGTATACCTATTCATCCCGTATTCTTCCATAAAAGCCTATTCCAAAATGGAAGGAAAGCTCGGCAAAGACCAAATTTATCAGACTGCTGGATCAGCTTACATCAATGCACCGCACGACAATCCCCCCTACAAGCGAATCGAAACTGTATTTATGCAAGCATTCACTGGACAACCTCGCTTTACCGAGTCAAAAGTGACAGGACCAAAGAAAGACAGAGTGTATGAATTGCGAAGCTATGAGAGCCAAACGGAGAAGCTTTACAAGCAAAAAGTCAAAATGTTCAACTCCGGTGAAATGGACATTTTCACCAAGTTGGATTTCAATCCGGTTTTTTATGGTGAAGTGATCGCTGGGGCAAATATGCCCAATCTGATGTACATGACCACGTTTACCAACATGGAATCACGGGATGCGCATTGGAAAGCATTTGGAACTGATCCAGACTGGGACAGAATGAAGGTGATGCCTGAATATCAGAATATCATGAACCGAAATGATCAGCGGCTTTTGTATCCCACTGATTATTCAGATTTCTAAATCAAAAAAGGCTGGCAATTGTCGGCCTTTTTTGATTCAAATTTCAATGTTCCTGGAAGGATTCTTTTTACGACTACATAGAAAGCATAATAAGTACTTTGAGAAAAAGAAAGCTATGTTTCCCTATGTTTCTATGTTGTTAAAAAAATCTCTTTTGCGTGTCTTTTGCGAGAAAATAGTCAATCCTCAACCCCATCCTATTCACAAAAAAAATCTCGCAAAGACGGAAAGACGCAAAGTCTTGGCGGCTTTAGCGGCTAAAAAATGACTCGGCTGATTTATGAACATTTTTCTAGATTCTTTACCAGTTCAACCCACTTCGGGGTTGTCGTCCCCGTTGTTAACTTCCTTTTCCCTAGGTATGGTTGGTTTCACTTCGCTAACCAACCACACCTAGGGCTATTCATGGTTCGACCACTCCGTGGTCATAATAGGGCGAAGCGAACTCTCTTCGACCTTGAAAAAAGCCACACGAGCCAGTAATCTTTGAAGTTCAGTTCAATTCCAAATCCCTGCACCTCTTCTTATCAGTGAACTTTGTGGTAAAAAATCCTTTGCGCTCCTTCGTGTCCTTTGCGGCTAAAAACCAAAAAGCTTTAGATTTTCTCAGTTCTTTCCTTTGTCGTGAAAGTCTTTGTCTTCTCAAATGAAATTTATCTTGTTGCGCTGGCATTTGCATTCCTGTTCTTAATAAAAATGGTGCGCCAGCGCAGGGATGAATGGAATTCTCCTATCCAGGGGTTAAAACCCCTGGCCTCAAGTTTGGCTAATTTCTGGCTTGAAACAATGCGGCTAGGATAGGATTATCTGATTTTTTGAGGGTTTGCAGTTTTTTTTGAATCTTGACGAAGTCGGAGAAATTGATTTTTGCGGTGTAGGACCAGTTTAATGCTCTGAATTGATTGAGGATGTCGCCAGTGGTAGTACGGACTGATTTTTCTGATTTATACCACTTTGGCCGGGGTAGGACTTGGTTTTTGGCAGTTGCTGCGGCCAGCAGAAGCATGGAATAAACGGCAGTGAGGAATGCGGGGACCTTTTCACAGGCTTGCTGGGTTCTGACCTGAGCTTCTCCGCATCCCAGAATA
>NZ_FNVR01000051.1 GCF_900108085.1 Algoriphagus boritolerans DSM 17298 = JCM 18970 | reverse complement strand
GCAGTCGTGCTGATGCTTGGTTCGGTGGTCACTTTCGTGTCTCCGTTGACAAGGCCGCCATAGGTGAAGGTCAGGGCTGGATTTGCCTCGCCATAGACTTTCTGCTTGTCATCTGCCGTGATGGTCAGATCCTTCTTGCCGATTGTCAGTGTGCCATTCACCAAAGTGATCGTATAGTTGTCGTCTGATCCACCCGTCAAGGAGATTGGATAAGTACCCACATTCGAACTTGCTGTCGCAGTCGTGTTGATGCTTGGTTCGATGGTCATTTTGGTGTCCCCGTTGACTAGTCCAGCGTAGCTGAAGGTCAAGGCAGGATTAGCCTCTCCATACGATTTCTGCTTGTCATCTGCGCTGATGGTCAGACCCTTCTTGCCGATGGTCAGCGTGCCGTCTACCAGCGTGATCTCATAGTTTTCGTCCGATCCGCCTTCCAAGGTGATTGGGTAAACTCCAACTCCTGAGTTTAGGGTAGCGGTCGTTGCGATGCTTGGTTCGGTGGTCACTTTCGTGTCTCCGTTAACTAATCCGCTGTAGCTGAAGGTCAGCGTTGGATTGGCTTCGCCGTAAGTCTTCGACTTGTCTTGTGCGGTGATCGTCAGATCCTTCTTGCCGATGGTCAGTGTGCCATTTACCAAAGTGATCGTATAGTTGTCATCCGATCCTCCCGTCAAGGTGATAGGATAAGTTCCCACATTCGAACTTACAGTTGCAGTTGTTCCGATGCTTGGCTCGTTCGCAACTTTCGTGTCTCCGTTGACTAATCCGCTGTAGCTGAAGGTCAGTGTTGGATTCGCTTCGCCATAGACTTTGGTTTGGTCTGTAGCCGTGATCGTAACCCCAGCTTTGGTAATTTCCAGTTCGCCGTCTACCAGCGTGATCTCATAGTTATCGTCCGAACCGCCTTCCAAGGTGATTGGATAAACTCCAACTCCTGAGTTTAGGGTAGCAATCGTACTGATACTTGGTTCGGTGGTCACTTTCGTGTCGCCGTTGGTCAAGCCTGAGTAATTGAAGGTAAGCGTTGGATTCGCTTCGCCATAAACTTTGGTTTGGTCTGTGGCCGTGATCGTCAAGGCCTTCTTTCCCACGGTGAGTGTTCTTTCAACCGGCTCTGCAGCAAAGTTCACCTCATCCCCATCCTGTGTTGCAATAATCGTAGTCGAGCCAACTTTCAGAATTGTTGCCTGATTCCCGGTGATGCTGACTACTGTCGGGTCAGTGGCAGTATAGGTCACTGTCAGCCCTTGGTCTGTCTCGGCATTTGCTAAGGTGAAGGTAGGATCACCATATTTCTTGGTTTCGATTTCTCCAAAAGTGATTGTTTGCTCATTTTTATCTTTGGTAGTAAATGACCAAGTGTAGGTATAGGCACTAAACCCTGCAAATTCATTTCCCTCTACATCCAAAACAAAGCCTGTCGGAATCGCCAGGATCACCTGAGTGTTTACCGGCAGGTTATCGGTGAGGATCAAAGTAACCGTAAGCTTGTCTACTGATAAAGTAAACAAGGATCTTTCATCCGGATCACTCAGGTCAAATTCGAAAATCGCAGTAATGGTGCACCCGTCTCCATCGACTTTACCAAGACTGAAGATCCCCGTATTCCCCAAAATTACCTCATCATCAAAAGTGATAGTCAAAGTAGGCTGCAAGGCAACCCCGGTTGCGCTGTTTACCGGCGTAAATCCTGAGACTGCCGGAGCTATATTATCCACTGTGGCATTGCTCGTATCAGCAGTAGTTGTTGCTTGATTTGAGCTGTAGGTTGCCGTCACACTTACATTTCGGTTGCCGGAATCAATATCTCCTGCGATTAAAGTATAGGCAGCTGTCCAGGTGCCACTGTTATTGGTAGCGACCACTGCAGCACCTCCTCCGAAATGAGTGAAGTCCACAGTAACTGTGGTTATTTCCTCGCTGTTGTTGTCACCTGCTGCGGTATTGTTCCAAGTCGCGGTTATGGTATCCCCTATTTTGAAAATACCCCCTGTACCTGTACCACCGGCAATGCTGATATTCTCATCTGTGACAATTGGTGGAATATTAACCGCTTCCAATCCCGGTATCGGGTTCACTTCCGGTTCTGCCTCTGGCTCGTCATACACTATTGCCCGCAAATAGGGATAAGAACGAAATCCGGCAGGATTGATATTCCAGGTATCGGTAAAGTCCCAACCTGTAAATGTAGACTGGGTTTTCATTTCGACTGTGGTCTTACCTGTTCCTCCTGCTGAGGTCGGTTGACCTGAGGTTTCGGTATCCCAAAAGGAATTAGTAAAAGTTGGATTTGTAGTGACTTTTCCAATCAAACCACCTTGACCTATTCCTGACCCACTGACTTGACCTGAACTGTAGGAGTTTACGACAGATCCCCCAATAATAAAGCCTATCAGTCCCCCACCAGCATCTGAAGTAACAATCACATTACCAATGCTATAGGAATCTTTAATAGTAGAAAATAAAACATATCCTCCAAGACCTCCTACTAAATTATTTCCAGTAACTGAGGCCGAACTAAATGAATTAATGACTTGAGCATTGTCTATTGTGCCAGCCAATCCTCCAGTCTGTTGATCAGAGCCTGTAACAGTTCCAGAAAAAGAAGATTCTGAAATAATGGTAGTACTTTCCATTGTACCTACAAGACCGCCAATACTAACAGCTCCTGAAATTGAGCTGTTTCGGACATGAACATTGGTAACTGATGCACCACCGGTTATTGAACCTGCTAAACTTCCTCCATCGGATCCAATAATATTAAAATCAACTAAATTAAGGTTTTTAACTTGACCCCCATTCGTAATTTTTTCAAATAAACCGACTCGATTACTTAGTCTCTTGATAGCTAAATCACTGATAGTATGACCAGTACCATCCAAAATCCCTTCGAAACTTGCATATTCAAAACATTCACCAAAGTCCATGTAAGTGCAGGCACCTTTAATAGGATTCCAACCAGCATTATCATTTGCTGTGGCCGCGGCATACTGTGCATACCCGGATGAATTTTCATCCAAATCATTTAACAACACAAAGTGAGCGGAGACATTTTCTCTGATGTTGTAAAGATGTTCCCAGTCCGCTATCAGATAAGGATCTTCTTCAGTCCCTGTTCCTCCTGCAAAAAACTCTTTGGTGTTTTCAACTGTCATCGCTTCGGATGTAGTATTTCCTGATGCGTCTGTGACGGTGTATGTAATCGTTGTTATTCCGGGGGAAAAAGAATGAGTTCCTACCTGACCGATTCCAGAAGCAGTAGAAGCTCCAGTCATATGCCAAGTGAGTATCGCACCAGTACAATTATCCCCAAATACCACATCTTCAACTGTGGTCTCCCAATTAACAGAAGATTCTGATTGACCGGCTAAGTTTTCAAATACCGAGAGGGAAGGATCTTGATTGTCCTCAACGGTTACGATTAGAGATTCAGAGGTAGAGTTTCCAGCTGCATCTTGTGCCGTCCAAATAATAGTTGTTTCTCCTAAGCCGACAGACACTCCCGCAAGTGAATTGCTTCCATCATCATACTCTTGAACAAATTCATGCTCGCCAAAACTGATCTTAATATCATCCCATGCGGCTCCTGGTCCTCCAGAGAATATCACCTTCCATAAACCAGAAGAAAATGTAGAATTCTCGTTGAAACTTAATACTTGACCTGATTGGATATTGGTAATAGTTCCTGAAATATTTATTCCATTATCAATCAATTCAATCATCACAGGACTTTGATAAAACCCATCTCCAGGTCTTCCATCAAATGAAGTACTTGATATACCGGTATAACCCTCAATAAAATTATGAATTCTAAAATACAAGCTATTATCAGGTTCATTTGCATAACCCGGATTCCTTAACGCATCACTTCTTGTACCTATGAAAGCTATCTGATCCGAATTATTAAAAGTCAATTTTGCAGATAAATGAAGAGGGATACTTTCTGTGGGTTGGAAATCTGCAACAGTGTAGAGAATATCTCGATTGCTTGATTCATCACCACTTTGATAAGCTCCATTAACTACTTGCCCACCTGAGGAACTCACAGCGAAATTAACGGTATTCCAAGTTCCGGAACTGAAATTCTCAGAGATCAGACTTGGACTTGGTAATAATTTTTGAAGTGAATAAGTCAGTGAAGCCAAGCTACCACTGTCATCTGTAGCTGTAGTCGGATCAAATTCGGTTCCTTGAACGGTATAAAAACAATCGTCTTCGTCGGTATTTTTTGTTGAATTCCCTCCTACTATTAGAGTTGGGTCAGTGGTATCAGAAACAACCTCACTGAATTCTTGCCCATAAGAAGTTCCAATTGAATTGGTTGCAAAAGCACGGATATAATAAGTTCCCGCAGATAAAGTACCTGTATTCCCTGAGAATGTCCCTGTTCCTGCCCCAATGGCTATTTTGATATCAGAAGTAGTCGGGTTGGTTGCAGTACCATAAACAAATCCTCTTTCAGTTACCGCTTCTCCATTATCACTTGTGACATTCCCATTTACAGTAATTACACCATTGCTTTCTGTAACTGATTCTGTCAAAACTACCGGTGCTCCTGCCTCGATTTCAGTTGCTCCAAACAAATCATAACTGAAGTTGTCAAACTTGGTAACTCGATGTCCTGAGAAATTAAAATAACTGAAAAGTTGAGGAGAACCAGAAAGCGCCGTATTAGTAACTCCATTGACTTCTACGATTGCCGTAGCCTCCGTATATAACAAGGTCCCACTTTGATTTGAGGGCCAGACCTCAACCCGCATATTAAAAGTCGTGCTCGAAGGCCTTGTAACAGTGAAGACGATCTTGTACCACCTGTCAGGAGACCCACAAGTAGTACCGGTATTATCAATTAAATTTGCGCATGCAGCTACTTTAATTGTGGTGATTGCATCCTTGTAAGTAGTGCCCCAAAGACCGGAATAATTGGTAGTCCCGTTATGAAATTCATACCCGCCCCCATGAACCGATACACCCAGCGCATCATTTGGCCTATAAACAGGACTGGTATGGAAAGAACTGGTAGGTGAATCCCCAGTAAATCCTGCACCGCTATATCCATTTGGACCTGTACTTTTGATATAAGTTTGAAAGGAATACGAACTCCCAACCGGGCCTAAACTGTAGCTATTCTTGGTTACAAAGACTGCATTGGTCACAGCACTTGGCACAGAGACTGAACCGGAATCATTCAAACCGCCAGCTGTGGCTTGAACCACATTAGAGACATGCGTTCCGGAACCGTTAAAATTGTTACTCAGTTGCCCGGTTGTATTAAAGTTAAATTCGCTGGTTTGAGCCATGCTTACCTGTGAACTAAAAAATAGAAATAATAAAAAGGGAAGATTTTTCAATTTGAATAATTTGTAATCCTCTCTTTTTAAAAGCGGGAAAATTAGGTTTTTTACAAATGTATCTTTCTTAAAATTTGATGATTCATCCAGAAAATGGCCTTTTTCAGGTAGATTTAGAACACAAGTTTCGGAGTAGAAACTTCCTTTCATAAATTTAAAATTTAGAGTGAGCGGTGGGTGAAAAGCAAAAATATTGACTACCAATAAATTCGTCTGCCGAAGAACTCTACATTCATTTTTGTTTCAAAACCTTGCAATGCAAAGTGTAGGTATTGGTAAATAAAGTGTAGAAAAAAACTTTATAGCAGATTAGGACTACTTCATTTGGGAATTATTTTGCCGATTAAAAAAATCATAAAAAAAAAATTGTCTTCAGTTTCCAAAGCCTAAAATCACCCCTTACAAATTTATTATTCCAAATCAAAATCGTAAAAAAGCCGTTTATTTACAGTGTTTACCAAAATAAGACATTTTAAATATTTAATTATTTCCATTGAAAAATTGCATTATTCTAACAGTGAAAATAATTGAATTATTTTCACTGTTTTATTGAATGCTATATTCTAATTACCTACACAAAAGTATATTTGAAAAGCAGATCATTCATTTTTCTTAGCCCAAATATAAAATCCCACACAATACATCTTAATTACTTTTAAAGTACAGTATTTAGCATTATTAATTATATAATTTGTATTTAAAAATATTTACAAATTGCTTTAACAATACTTTTTGTTCAATTTATACAATAAATTTTAGCCTTTTAAGATTTTTATATCAATCACTCTCTTCAAAACTTCAAGAGTTTGGTTTTCAGGGTTTAGTTACTATACCTTTGTGAAGCATCTCTGGTAAAAATACAATTCTAGGTTTTATTGATGCTTAAAAACCCTAATACAAACACACTATGAAAAACACATTAAAAATCTCAGCAATCCTCCTTCTAGTAGCGGGAATGACATTCAGTGCAAAAGCTCAGGAAGCCGACCCAGTAACTGAAACAGCTACGGCAACAGCAACAATTGTAACTCCCCTGACACTAACGAATGCAGGTAATATGAATTTCGGTAACATTACTGCTACCACCGCAGGCGGTACGGTAGTATTGGCTCCAGGAGGAGGAAGAACAGAATCAGGTGTTCAGCTGCCTAGCACTACTGGGACAGTTTCGGCTGCTTCTTTTGAAGTTACTGGAGAAGCAAATTATGCCTATACAGTAACTTTGCCTGTAACACACGAAATCACTAAGGAAGGCAGTACTGAGGTCATGGCACTTAGCGATTTTACCACCAGCTTGGGAGAAACAAATTCCGGAAGTCTAGTTGCCGGTGCTGGCTCTTTTACAGTAGGCGCTACACTTACATTGTTGGCAAATCAGGTAAGCGGCACGTATACCAACGCAAGTGGATTTACGGTATCGGTAGTCTATAATTAATGCCCTGGTAATTTCCTTTTCCAGTACCCCGCAGGACTCCTCGGGGTACTTTTACCGTTTCTAATCGACCATAAAATGAAATATGCAGGCTTTTGGATTGTACTGCTGCTCCTTCTGACAGATCTGAATCAGTCATTTGCCCAAGGGGATTTGATGATTTACCCCCGACGACTCGTATTTGGCTCAAGTCAGCGATCCATGGACGTGACTCTTGCTAACTCCGGTACTGATTCTTCCACCTATGCTTTGTCTTGGAAAAATTACAGGATGACTTCATCAGGGCAGTTTACAGAAATAACAGAGCCGGATTCAGGACAGTATCTAGCCGACGAAATCCTCCGTTTTTTCCCAAGGGAAGTCACGCTGGCACCCGGAGAATCCCAGAAAGTCAAAGTACAACGCATCAGCAACAGACAGTTGCCGGAAGGAGAATACCGAAGCCACCTGGAATTCCGGTCAGCAAAGCCAATGGATGCTACCACACCATCTGCATCAGAGGAACAGGATCAAATCCAAACTCAACTCAATATGCACCTGGCGATCACCATCCCCGTGATCATGGAAATCGGCAGCATCACTGCTCAAGTAGAATTGAAAAATGTAACATGGATCGCCTCGGATAGCAAGAGCCTCCAGCTCCGATTTGACATTCATCGGAGCGGAAAAAAATCCTCCTACGGGGATTTTACACTGACTCACCGCAGCGCCGATGGGAAAATGACTCAAGTGGGTCTGGTCAAGGGTGTGGCCGTCTATGCTCCCATAAAAAAACGAAGCTATTCAGTTCCAGTCACTATTCCGGCAGGTGTGACAATAAACGAAGGGGAATTGATTCTGGAATATATCTCGCAAACCAAGCGCAAAGAAATATTGGCTTCCTTGGTGGTTCCTCTTAAGTAAGTTGAATAATAATGTCCCTCAAGCGATGTACAAAAGGTGTTTTAAAATTCTTTCCAACGGGTAAAAACACCTTTTGGCAAAGTCTTATTTTTTTTTTCGCAAGTGCTTTGCCACTGGTTTCAGTCGCACAGATTCAGGTGTATCAGGAGAGTCCCTTCAGTTTTGGGGCTATGATTCTGTCAGAGGCAGGTGGTACAGTTACCTTATCTCCCACAGGAGACCGAAGTGCCGCCGGAGGAATTGTCCTGTTAAGTACCACCGAATTTCATCCACTGATTTTGAGTGTGGAGGCTCCTTATGGCACCATAATTCACATTGATTTTGGTACAGAGCAGCTCCTGTTTGGAGAAAACGGAGGTCAAATCGGTCTGACGCTCAATGCCTCAGACCCTATTTCTCCCTTTACCAGTTTGGCTACGCCGCCTCAAAGGACCACAGTGTATATCGGTGGCACTTTGTCACTTGGCCCAAGATCCACTACCCCTACGGGAGTTTATTCGGGATCCATAACTGTGACATTCATTCAAGAATAACTATAGATTATAAAATTCATGGGGACGCATGGCACCCAAAACACCTATCGGTTTCTACAGATGCCCAGACAATTCGTTCTGGTACTTGGGTGTGTCCTGTTTTTTCTACTCCCACAGGGAGTCCATTCAAAACCCTATGAATTCGATCCTATCCTAATCTATGTGGCAGTCCCCAAACTTGGGGGCACCGAAATCCCCGGCCTAATCGACAGGCAGACACTTTACCTCTCAGTGACGGATCTATTTGCTTTTTTGAAAATCAAAGCTGAAGCTCAACCCGGAGGAACTATAGCCGGTTTTGTTCTACATCAGCTGGATCAATATACGATTAGCCTTACTGATCACAGCATTACTTATAAGGGGCAAGTGCATGGCCTAAATCCGGGCGAACTTCAGGAGTTTGAGGGGAATCTTTACCTCCAAATTTCCACCTTCGGCGAAATTTTTGAACTGTCCTGCCAGTTTGATTTCAGAAATCTCCAGGTAAAACTGGAGGCAAGTCCTGAACTCCCCGTATTCAAGCAAATTCGAAGGGAACTGATGCGGAAAAACTTAGGAAAAGGGCAACACTACAATCCTGATATGGCATTCCTACCCAAATACACCCTGGCTGATTTTGAAGGATTAGACTGGAACCTGACTTTAAATAAATGGTTGGGCCTCATTCAAAGGGAGGAACAAGTAGTGACAGGGACACCCGGTGTGCAATCCAGAGGATTTGTAAGTATGGGAGGCGAGCTTGGCTATGGAAATTTCAATGCCCGAATCAACTGGTTTGGCAATTCAGAACTTACCTTCAGAAATGTTGACCTCCGCTGGAAAAGGGTCCTGACTTCCCAAAATACACTGAGGCAAATTACGCTAGGCAGGATCAACGGTGCTTCTTTCGTTACACTATTTCAACCCATCACCGGTATCGGATTAACCAATGCACCGCCAGTGGTCAGAAAATCTTTTGGATTTCATACAATCCGGGATTTTACCAGACCCTTCTGGATCGTAGAGCTTTACCTCAATAATGAATTGATTGAGTACTTAAAAACTGATGAAACCGGTTTGTACCATTTTGAAATCCCTTTAAATTATGGATCAAACAAGCTTCAGCTAAAACTTTTCGGCCCCTCGGGAGAGGAGGAGTTGATCGAAGAAACCGTCTTCATCCCTTTCCTTCTTCTTCCAAAAAAGGAATTGATTTACCATATCAATGCTGGAATCGTACAGGGATTGGAATTTGATCAATTGGCAAATGCCCAGTTGAGCTATGGACTAACGGAATCTTTCACGATTGGTGCAGGGATGGAATATTATTCGGGATTAAGTGACCGGCTTTTTATTTCCAGATTTACCACGACCAAAAAGCTGGGAAATAACGTCTTGCTTTCCACCGAGTGGATGCCCGATCTCAAAGCTTCAGGTGTACTAAACACCCGAACTAAAAATGGGATAATTTTGGACCTGAGTTATGAAAATCTTGCAAAAGGCCAGAAAGCTTTCCCCCAACTCAACTATCTCAGTCTTAGCCGGATTTCTGCAATGATTCCATTCAAGCTAAGGGGAAAAATGTATAATTCCAGAATAAATTTTACGGAGCTGAACTTTCCCAAATCCAAAAACCAAACACTTCTTTGGTCCTTAAACGGGACTTTATTTGGTGCTATGTCCAATTTTTCAACCCTTGTTACCAAGTATCGGGAAGCTGCCTTTGTGACTACCACGATTCAACAAACTTACAGACTTCCAGCTGACCTAATGCTCAATGGAAGAGTCCAGATGAATTATCATCGAATGGACTATAGTAGTTTTATGCTTGGGCTGGAGAAACGTCTGCAGTCCGGTCTCCGGGTGAATACTTTCTATCAGGTTAGTTTAAAGTTTCAAAATTCACTGATGGGATTGGGTCTCAGGTATGATTTAGGATTTTTTCAGGGTACTACCAATTCACGCCTTCAGGGAAATCAGCTGATGCTCAATCAGGCACTGATGGGATCGGTCATTCAGGATCAAGTCACCGGAAATTTGAATTTCTCCAGCAAATCAGAACTGGGTAGAGCCTCATTGAACATTGTCCCCTTCTTGGATATCAACGACAACAATGTAAAGGATAAAGAGGAACCCTATGAATTTGAATTGAGTGTAAAAGTAAAAGGAGCCAGTTCAACCAAAGATCCCAAATCAGGAATCACCCAGGTCAGAAATTTAATGCCTTACCAGGACTATCTGATCGAACTCGACGAAAACTCCCTGCCAGAAATCAGCTGGAGACTGGATCACAAGAAAATTCAAATCGGAATAAAACCAGGCAATTCAAACGAACTGGAAGTTCCCATCAAAGTAGTAAATGAAATAGCAGGAAAAGTAGTGCTGAACAATGTGGCCCAGGGTGGCATCAGGGTTCTGTTTTTTAATCAGGATCAAAACCTGATCAAGGAGATGGTGTCACAGCGGGATGGCACTTTCTTTCATTCA
The DNA here is from genome assembly GCF_900108085.1 of Algoriphagus boritolerans DSM 17298 = JCM 18970. Lineage (GTDB taxonomy): Bacteria > Bacteroidota > Bacteroidia > Cytophagales > Cyclobacteriaceae > Algoriphagus > Algoriphagus boritolerans. The sequence goes on along the minus strand of NZ_FNVR01000051.1, from coordinate 1,724 downwards.
GAATTAAAAGCCGGCACCTACACGTTTCGCCCTGATACTGCCCAATTGAGAATGCTGGAAATGGACTGGGAATCCGGGGAGACTGAAATACGCTTTGAACAAGGCAACTTTGGAGATTATAGTGCTGGCTGGGAGATAAAACTATCCAATAAAGTGGTGCAATCCCTCCCTCCAAACGCCCCTGAGGAAAGTTTCAAAAACAATTACTTTCAGGATTCATCCTTCAGTCTGAAGGAAAGTACGGTATCCAAGCCTGTAGAGCTTACTCCTTCTTTGGAGATCCTGAATCAGAATAACTCTCAAAGTAAAGGCGACAAGGTCATGTCTAGCCTTCAGGAGAAAAAGATCATTTATCGGATCCAAGTTCTAGCTTCCAAGGAAATGCTGGATGCCATCCAGTTGAGTCGATTACCGGACAGTGTCCAGCATCGGAAAGAAAACGGCTGGCATAAGTATTTTACAGGATCATTTGATTCTTTTGGGCAGGCAGAGCAGTTCCTTAAAAGTTCGATTATGCCCGTTTATAAAGACGCATTTATCGTGTACCAGTTCACAGAGGACGGCCTGCCTTCTTCTTACTTTCCGGGAGAATACAGGCTCCCGGGTATCGATGAAAATTATTTTAAGATGCAGATTTTCGCTTCCAAAAAACCGATTTCTACAGTAAACTCTCCTTTTAATTTGCTTACATTGGAAGTAGAGATGCATCATGGCCTCCATAAATATATGACTGGGGGAAGGATGACTGTCCAAGAGGCTCAGGCATTCCGTGCAAAGTGTGTGGCACAGGGCTTTGCGGATGCCATGATTGTAGAATATACTGGAGGGAAAAGAATGGTTAAAAATTAATTTATTAGCGGACAAATTCTTCTTTTATCAATTCAGGTTGGAATAACTTCATTTAAAGGCTAGAGAGGATTTTGAAGAAAAATCAGAGAATCGAGCTTGACTTCAAAATAACACTCGGATGTGACACTTTTCCTAATAGAATTTTCAGTTCAAGGAGGGGGAGGCGGAATGATTTGGGGATTGTTTCTGCAATGGGTAGGCATGGTTCAAGGTTAAATGTCCGATTCGAAGTCATGACCACGAATGTGGTCAAGCTATGAATAGCCCTGGGCCTGTCTTTGCCGGTAGGCAAGTGTGAACCCGGGGTATAAAAAAGTGAACGGGAACCAACGCTGGCGCAGGCTATTCGTTTGGAAGAAGATGTGGATGCCAGAACAATGGAAATGGATGCCAGAACAATTCATCTGTTTATAATTTGATATTTATTGGTCAGATAGCCTGTCCCGATTTTTCTTCGGGAGAATCTCGCATGGTTTATAATCATCCCAGTGTGTGACGATCTTCGTAATGCTCGATTTCAGGCATTCTAACATTTTGAGAAAAATTTGAGGCTTTGGGTATATTTTTCCTTCGATACTTTTTGTGGGCCAAAAAGTAACCAAAAAGCCTTGACGTGGCAAAGCTCCTACCGCACAAGTCCGAACGCCGGCCCGCTGCCACGTCGGCCAAGCGCGCCCTCCACATATCGATCTAGCCATTCTTGAGCTTAGATAGGGAGTTCCCGTCTCAAACTTTGGGGATTGTTTTGGGCTTGGTAGTGACTGGTAGGAAAATCACTAACCACGGAGTGGGAATGTTGAATGATGAATGTTGAATGATGAATGTTGAATGTTGAATTGTCCATGGCTTAATGATACAGGTATTGTTGAATCGGC
>NZ_FNVR01000053.1 GCF_900108085.1 Algoriphagus boritolerans DSM 17298 = JCM 18970 | reverse complement strand
AATCGAGTAGGAAGATAGGGATTAGTTCCCTATCTGTCCTCTCACACCACCCTGCGTACCGTTCGGTACAGGGCGGTTCCTTAAGTTTTGATCATAACCTTTTGGTAGTGGTCTGACAAGAATAAATAGCCTGCTTGCCTATTTCTATCCGTGGTAATGGTGGTATTTAGAATAAAGCTTTTGGCGATGTGCCAGTATCCCTTCCTAGTATTTGCCCACTCCCAAGCCTTGGATTTCTTCACTCCGAGCTTGATAAGATTCATCAGTTTGGTACTTATACGTTTCCATTGTTTCCAAGTAACCATCCTGATTCGCCTTCTGTACCATTCGTCTATTCCCAGCAGCAACCTTCTCATATCTGCCAGCTTGAAGTAGTTAACCCAACCAGTAATGTACTGGCGGAGTGTTTCCTTCCTGCGGTCGTTGCCCCAGCCATTGCTACGTGATGTCAGCTCCTTAATCTTTGCTTTCATCTTTGATACACTCTTCGGGTGTACCCGCAGTCGCCCTTCCCCTTTCGTTTTGTAAAAGGAGTAACCCAAGAATTTTACCTCGGATATCGGGGCTGTTTGGCTTTTGTCCCTGTTCACTTTTAGAAACAATTTTCCCTCTATGAATCGGATAATCGACTCCATTATCCGCTCTGCACCCCGTTTGCTCCTACACAGTATGACCATGTCATCTGCGTAGCGCACAAACTTGTGCCCTCTACACTCCAACTCCCTGTCCAGTTCATTGAGCATAATGTTACTCAGCAAGGGACTCAGTGGACCCCCTTGTGGTACACCCATTTCGCTGGCTTTGAAGTTGGCTCCCACCTGCACGCCTGCGTTCAGGTATCGATGGATCAAGGATACAACCCTTCCATCTTTGATTGTGCGTGAGAGTACTTCTATCAGTTTGCTGTGGTTTACCTTGTCGAAGAACTTTTCCAAGTCCAAGTCGACTGCATAGCCATAACCTGCTGTGATGTAATCCCTACACTTCTTTAATGCCTGATGCGCGTTGCGCTTTGGCCTGAACCCGTAGCTATGATCGCTAAATTGAGGTTCATAGAGCGGTAGGAGTATTTGGGCAATGGCTTGTTGAACTACCCTATCCACTACCGTCGGGATGCCCAACTGCCGTTTCTGCCCATTGTCCTTGGGTATCTCTACTCTGCGAACTGGATTGGGACGGTACTTACCCCGCAGTATAGCTGTTATCAGTTCATCTTTATGGCTGACAAGATAATCCTTGAGGGATTCGACTTCCATCTTGTCAACACCTCCTGCCCCTTTGTTCCGCTTAACCTGTAGGTAAGCTGCATTCAGGTTCGAAGGTGATAGAATGAACTCCAACAGTCCATATCCTAATCGGTTATTCTCCGTGAGGTTGTTTTCAGTTATCCACATGAAAGTCTGCCCTCCTACATAGCCTTCGGATTCCGTCCTATTCTTCTGCAGGCAGGTCTTTTCTTCCAAGATTTTCTGCTCTCTACCTTTCATCTGGTAACATTCATTCACTGCTCACTCCTTAAAGTTCAGCCCTTCCCCGATATAGCCGTAATCAGGTACTATGGCTTCGGCTGACTCCTCATGACAAGCTTTACTCCATGTCTCATACTCCGTTTCAACATGTCCATGAGGCCTCCCCGGGTAAGAACGATAACTTTCATCCCATCAACCTGCTGCATTTACCCCGAAGGCTCCGGACAGTATAGGACTTCGGTTTGTAGTGCAACCTTATCCAGCCTCCTTTGGCCTTGTATGCAGTTTCTGTTCGTCAGGCCAGGACTTTGCCGCCAACTTCCTTCAGATTCCACCTCACGATGGACACCCTTGTCTTAAGCTAACACTCCCTACTGCCAAGCGTGTTCGGGACTTTCACCCTAGAGTTATCGCCCATGCCGGGCACACACTAAAAAATACCCAGTACTGGGTATTTTTCACTGTTTTCTCACTTCCCTGACCCACGCTTGGGTGGTTTAAGCGAAGGGGTGTTCCCGGGAGTGTCTTTGTTGTCCCGCTGTCGTCTGTCCGGTTTTCCAGTGGAATCAGCGATTCTTTTTGGTCCTGGCTTTAATCTGTTTCTAGTTTCCATGTGTGATTGATTTAGTGAAACATATCTTTTAGATTCGATTAAAGTTAAGTAAAGAATAACACCAATCTGTATTTCAAATACAGAAGCAAGACAGTAACTGTCTGAAATTCAATAAAATTTAAAGAGTTTGGTTTTTGAATCGCTGGAAATTAGCTATTCAGTTAGATCTCCCCTGTAAGCCTTCACAATTCAGCTTATCTCAGTAGTTACTACAGGCTTTCTTCAAAGTTTGCCTTAGGAGGTAATAATGGTCAGGTTCCTCTGGCTTTGCTGCGTTTCGAGTTTTTGAAATCGAGCTCGAGTGAAATTGGATACTTCTTGATTATCCATTTTGAAAAATGGCGAATTACTTTTGAACAAAAAAAAGCGCAGTTCTTTCGATTGCGCTTTTACAGACTTACCAAATTTTCAGGCTAAAACTGAAGAAGGTATTCTTGATATTCTTTCTCATTTTGAAAATTGAGCCATTTTACAAAGCGAAAACCTGCCTGTTTTTCTTTACCGATAGATTTTTCGACGATCTCTAGCATCTCATTTACCTCGGGCGTTAAATTGAGAAATGTGATATCCACACCTTTGGAAGAAAGGTTATTTTGAATTATTAATAATTCATGAGTTGCTGAACGGGAGAGGAATTGAATTTTTGCAAAATCCACATTCACAGTCTTCACCTCTTCCGTAAATTGGAAATAGGAACGTACAGCATCTCTGGACTTAATTGAATCGAGTCCTTTGAAATCTATATGCTTAATTGTTTCCATCACGATTTGATTTACGATTATTCCACAAAATCAGACCACTTAAAGTCTTTCCGAAAATTACTTACTGGGATTCTTACTAAAATAATTGCTCCTTTGGAATCAATGCCAAAATTGGATAATTCTTCATTGATTAACAAGGCATTACCTGTTAAATAAACAAAACTGCCTCCTAGTCCTTGGGTCAAGATCTTTCTTGAAGTTGCAATTCCAAAACCCCGATCTTCTGCCAAATGCTTAGTGGATCTACCCTTAACGGCGGAATCTACCGCTGTTCGATGGTCAGTTATATGGCTAAAATCCTTGTCTCCTGTGTAATCTTGGTAAGAGCCAAGCAATCCTAATCCCCTATCCGCTAAGCAAATATCCATAAAGCCATTATCTCTATAATATTGAAACGCAAGATAGCCGAACTCATGTTTCGAATGCTCCACAATATTATCCGTTAACTCTGAGAGCAAATATGAGATGGCAGTAAAGTAATTGGTAGGTAATCGAGTAATTCTCCGAATTGCAGAAAAGACATGAGACAGGAGTTTCTCCCTAATTGAAGGATGGTCACCTGTCGGATTAGTGCTAAACTTAATAATAGGAATAAAGGTCTTGTGCAAGTAGGAATCCAAAATTGATTCCCAATTATCTCCATTTGCTGGGGATAGACAGCTAGGAAATTTAACTGTATCTAAATATGAGCCAATCCCTTCAACGTTCAGAATTTGGGGAAATTCAGAAAGAAGAGACGCATAATGAACCGCTAATAACGGTGGGGTAAAGTTCATCTTACTAAAATCCACCGTTTTCAATCTACTATCAAACCTTCTTATCGAGATATTCAAGTGAAGCAATTGCATCCCAATTTGTATATTCCATTCAAAATGAGGGCAGTAGGCTTGGGAAGTTAATTCTTGGTTTTCCAAAATTAGAAGGTATTAAAATAAACGAAGCTATTAATTGAATTTACCATTCTTTCTTGCTCATTTTTTCTATCTGCCGGTTACTTTAACTATAATTTTTTTTACCAACGTAGAGACCATTTCAATTAAGCAGCTAATCAATTTCCATCCTTAATCTACCTTGAAATTCACCCAAGACCAGAAAACGGGTTCGGCTATGATTTTAATTCCATAATCTCTAGCCTTCAGGGATTTGCCGGAAAGTGAATTCGGATCGGCTGTCACCAGGTAATCCAGTCCCTTGCTTACACCGCTTTTAATCACCATTCCGTGTTCTATTGCTATTTTTTGTGCAAAGCTTCGATCTATCGGGGCTCCGTTTAGTGTCGCATTGAGTGCACCGGTAAAGCATATTGTTTTATCGATAAGCATTTCAAACCCTCTTTCTGGAGGATCAGAAAGTTGCTCTGCCTTCGATTTGATTTCCTCTTCAAGAATAATTGCATCCAAGATCTGCTCTTCGATTCCCAGCATTTCGGATACGACTTTCAAATCCATATATTCTGCCTGAGACAAATCATGATCTATCCAATATATTCTGCAAAGCTTTCGCAAGTAGTCCTCATGAATACTCTTCACCTGATTCTGAGCAAATCCTTCCACCAAAATCATGTCTTTCAAGCTCTCGAGTTCCGCATCCGTAAGGAGTCTATCTGCCAAAACTTCATCCAATAAATTCAAGTACTGAAGTTCGGAGACTTCTTTAGTCGGATCTGAAGGAAGCCTTTTGATGAAATCTCTAAGCTGGGACTTTTTGAAACTTGATTTTTCCAATGCCTGATTTCTATTAATAAATATCCCCCTTGGATAAGGATCAAAATCCAAAGAACATGGCTCGGCTATAATTCGATCCCAGACAAAGTCCGGTTGACCATTAGCCAGAGAAAGCATTCGAGAGAACAAAGAAACCGTAGCCTGACAATCTGAAAAGGCACAATGCGCATTACCAAGCTCCACATCCAAAAACTCACAAAGTGCTTCCAAACGTCGAACAGGAAGCGTTGGGAACAAATATTTGCTGAGTTGAAGTGTGCACATCCCTTGAAACAAAAATTGTCTTTTATAATGACGCTCCAACTCCGCTTCCAAAAATTTAAGATCAAAGGAGAGGTTATGTCCTATGATAATTTTATCCTTCAGGTGGAATAACAGGTCGTCGGCAATCTCTGAAAACCCGGGTGCTTGACCGAGCATTTCAGCGGTAAGTTGATGGATTTCTGTACCGGTCACTTCTCTCAAGGGGTTCACCAAAGTCTCGAATTGACTAAGAATATTACCATTGCAGTCTGTGGTAATCACAGCAGCCTCCACTATCCGATCCCCTTTTCTCGGAGAGAAACCGGTAGTCTCAAAGTCAATAAAAGCTAGGTTTAAAGAAGGATTCATAGGCGTGTTTTTACTTCAATTTGATCTTACCCTCCGATTCAACCGCAATATTTTTAGATAGCATTAGCTTGATGCATTGGCTAAGCCTATCTTTTACCTGATTGCCTGTCCGGGCAAAGCCAAACTCTTTGGCTCCTTCCCGGATTAGGTCCCCCTCAGGCAAACTGATTAATTGTTGGAGGACGTGGGTCAGCCCGTTGATCAGTTCCTTTTCAGGTATTTCTTCAATGGAGCGTTTGGTTTGATCGGGTGCAAAAATTCGAAAATCTGAATACTCTTCAGGAGATTGCTCTGTTCTCCAAAAGCACAGGTCCTGATTTGATTCTTTATTCTGATTGAGCTTGGCCATTTCCAAAAGCTCATCAAATCTTCGCTGGAGCCTACCTCCCATTCTTCCAATTCCCCATGCTTCCAAAAGTCTTTTGCCCAGTAAATTTTTAAGAATCGGCCCCTCTGTCTCCACGATTTCCTGAATTTGTTGGATTTGCCTTTGGGTAAAGCTGTATGAAAGGAACTCGTCGGAATTAGCCGTATAGGTCTTTTCCAACTGGGCTTTATGGTAAACTTGAGTAAGCAGATCGCTATCTTCTTCCAGATTCGCTTGGTCGTTTGGTAAGTCATTCCCAAGGATGGAATCTTGCATTTCAATCTCCTCTTCAATTACTTTCACTTCTTCAGGTAGCGACTTGATTTGCTCAATTCTGGCTAAAATTCTTGCCCCTTCCTTAGCCGGGGATTCCCACCAGTCCAATGCCCAAACTTTAATGATTTTCCATCCCAACAACTCCAAGACTCCTTCCTGGACCAACAATCTATCAATGGAGCTCTTTGAACTTGCGTGGGATTTATTGTCCATTAAAATCCCCAAAAGATATTTATTGGGGACCTCAGGGTGAAGTATGGCTAGGTCGATTTTGAAACCGGAACTCCCAACTCCCAATTCAACCTGATAGTGGTGAGACTTCAAAAACTCTCCAATTGCTTTGGCAAGGCCGTGAGATTGAACTGCTCCGGTTGCTCTTTTACTTTGTGGCAAAAGTCCCTTTCCTTTTTCGGCAAACGCCAAAAATGATTTGATCCCTGCTATTCCTTCTGCTTTGGATCTGTTAAGATCGATCTGATCAGCGGTAAGCGAGGAATAAATCACCATTTCGTAGCGTGCTCGGGAAACAGCTACATTCAATCTTCTCCAGCCCCCATCCCGATTTAATGGGCCAAAGTTCAGCGCGATATGTCCATTCTCATCAGGCCCATAGCATATTGAGAACAGAATTACATCCCGCTCGTCACCTTGTACATTTTCGAGATTTTTGATGAAATAGGGCTCTTCAAATGATAATGCCATTTCTTCCAGTTGTGGATTCTGGCGGAATTTTTCCAATAAGAGATCCTCAATAAGGGTCTGCTGAACCGAACTAAAGGTGACCACTCCTACACTTTTCCGCTGGTGAAGGGGAAGCTGTATTCTTCGTACCAAATCCTCCACAATAGCCTTAGCTTCCACTAGATTTTGTCTTGTTTTTCCTCTGTCATACACCCCGTTCATTTTTACCAGTCGCACCCGGCTTTCCTGATCATCCGGAGAAGGAAAAGTGAAAAGGGAGCTTTCGTAGTATTTGGCATTGCTGAAAGCGATCAGACTTTCATGCTTGGATCGGTAGTGCCATTTTAATTGCTTGGAAGGCACACTTAATGCCTCACAATCATCTAAAATACTTTCCAAGTCTTCATTTAGGTCTTCCTCATCGATATGAACTGAAGAAAAGAAGTTGGTCGGCGGCATCTGCTTGGGGTCACCAACGATGATCAGTTGCTTCGCCCGCGCCATAGCACCTACTGCCTCACTGGTCGGCATCTGAGAGGCTTCATCGAATATGAGCAGGTCAAAAGGCTCCTTGTGAATATCCAAGTATTGAGCCACTGAGATTGGGCTCATCAGCATACAGGGGCTGATGCGAGGAAGGAGATTGGGGATCTGAACAAAAAGCTGACGGATACTTAATCCTCTCCCGTTATTTCGAATGGCTTTTTGAAGAATCCCTGTTTCCGAACTTGAGGCTCCTTCTCTTGAGAAATCGGGAATACTTTCTGCAAGCTTGGTAAACAAAATCTCACGTGTGAGTTTGGCAAACTGGCTATTCAATTTCCTGAATTCGGAGATTCTGGATTCGAAGGCCTGACCTGAAAAAACACCTAACTCAGGATGAAGTCGCATGTACTGATTTGCCATTCTTCGGTAAGTCTCTTTCAAAATAAGGGGTTTAAGATGAGCCGAGTTAATCCCTACCTCTTCTATTTTTTGAATAAGCCCTTTCAAGTGGTAGGCATCAGCTTGGTCTTTGATCACAGTCCAACTGTGCCATTCCTTCAGATTTTCGATATTTGAAAGCCAATTTTCCGCCCTGACTTTTCCTGAATCTCTCCCTGCCTTTAATTCAAGCGGGATTGGCGTGCCCATCTTTGATTCAAGCAACTTTGCTGAGGATTGTTCTTTTTCTGAAAGTAGAAGGAGTTGATTTACCTTTTTGGCCCATGCTTCCTCTCCCGATAAAATCAGTTTTAGCAGCTGGCTTTTGGCTAATTTAATTTCATCCTCAGTCTGATAAAGCCCATGCAATGCTTGGTGACTTTCTAGCAGTTGAGGGATTTTTGATTGGAGTTCATGGATTTGATTTTTACTTTCCAGCTGTTTTGCAATTCCAAGCTGACCCAACTCCGCTTTTTTTTTCTCCAATACCTTGCTATTGATATGGTATTCCTGAATTTCAGAGAGAACTTTTGGGATTTCGGCTGCATCCAATTTCCCTTTTTGCTTGAGGTAGGATTGAACCAAAAGTTTAATTTTTCTTAACCCAAAGAATCGAGGAATAAACCACTCCTGTTCTTTGATTTTCCACTGTCTTAGTAGGAGTTCTGCATCCAGAATGAGAATTTGATTTTCAAATGATTTTTGGAGCCTCTCCGACGTATCCAAATTTGAAGAAGCGTTCTGAATTAAAGGAAGAATTTCTTCAACCATAGCTTGGGGATCGGAATGTGAAAAAAGCGGTTGGGGAAGCTGAGAAAGCCCAACAGAAAGAGCCAATAATTTTTCGAGTTCAGCCCGCTCTTTTACTCTGATTATTTTCTGGATGCCGAGTTCCTCTACTATTGGAATTAAAACTGATAAATACTTAGATCGCTGATCGATAAATTCCAGTCCTGATTTTTGAATTTGTTCCCGGGTTTCAACGCTGTAAGATTGGAGTTTGACTTGGTAGAAAGGATGCGCTGGAGAGGGATTATCTGCAAGCTCAGCAGCTTTGGAAAGTTGGGTAAGGAAATCCTCATAGATTGGGAAATTAGCTTTCTCAAGCTCTGAAATTAATTGATCGGGGATTTGTACCTGAGATTCAAAGTTTTCCAATTGAAGATATTTGGAAAAAATCTCAAATAGTGAAATTCCATGAAAGGTCTCCTGATGCAATTTTTGATAGATGACATCTAACTCAGATTTAAGGGAATTGAGCCGTTGAGACTCCTGTTCCAAATCAAAATTTGGCTTTCGCCTCCTCACTTCCGTAGCACTTTTCAATTGACTTAAGACCTCTGCCTTTCTGGATTTATTGGAATGCAGTTCCAGGCAAAAAGGATCAAGTCCTATCGCCTTCAATCTGCTGTAAACCACGGTCAGAGCGGCCATCTTCTCTGCAACGAATAGGACTCTTTTGCCCCTGTAAAGTGCATTGGCGATAATATTGGTGATGGTTTGTGATTTTCCTGTACCTGGAGGGCCATGGAGGATAAAGCTATTTCCTTCCACTGCTGAACAAACCGCCTCGAGTTGAGATGAGTCGGCAGGAATTGGCAATAAGATATCCGAAGGTTTATAGTGGAGATCCAGGTTTTCTAAATCCAATATTTCCAGGTTTTCCTGAAGTCTCCCTTCCAAAAGCCCATTGACAATCGGGCTTTTCCGAAGTTGATCTGTATGGCTATGGATATCATTCCAAAGAATAAACTTACTGAATGAAAACGTTCCCAAGAAAAACTGTTCTTCTATATCCCAACGAGGCTGATTCATGATTGCCTGACGAAGGATATTAAAGACCGCCATCACGTCTACACCTGACTCATCCTGTGGTAGCGGATCCAATCCGGTAATGCTTACACCAAAGTCTTGTCGTAATTTTTCTAGTAAAGTGATGTTTAACACAGCATCTTCTTCCCTACCCTTCAGCACATAGCCAACCTTTACAGATTTGCGGATCAGGTCTACAGGGATCAAAATAATAGGGGCGAACCTTGCTTTCTCGCTTCGCGGACTTTCGTACCAGCGAAGCAGACCTATGGCAAGGTACAGGGTATTTGCACCATTTTCTTCGAGGGAATGACGGGCACTCCGATACAGGAATGTCAGACGTGAATTTAATTCCTCTTCTGTCAAATAGACCCGTAATCGTTTCTGAGAAAATTCTTTAAGCACCAGATCATTCAGCGCGGAATTTTCAGAATAAGATTGATAAATACCTTCATCTCTCAGGGTGTTGTCCCAGTCCTTTGGTTTATGCAAAATCTGATATTCTGCCCCATCAAACAGCGCATCTTCCAAGTCGCCAATCGGCACATCAATGAATTGGATCGATGACCTAGTCAGTCTAAGGTTTAAGAGGTTATTTCTCAAACTGAGATCGAGCAACTTACGCTCCCATAGCTGTTGTTTACCAAATACCAACTTTTCTTGAGAATGAACGAGCTGGGTTCTTTTTTCCAGAAGTTTGGGAGCAATGGGTTGTCCCAAGGCCGTCAAGAAGGCTTTGTCTTCAACCAGTTCAATTTCACCCATTGTGTTTTTCCGTTGAGGAAGAGGGTAAATCCCAGAGAACCTTGCCCTCTTGACGTCAATGAAATAGTTGAACTTTTTGAGGTCTAAAAAATGGGCTCTAGACCGCTCGATGGCACTATCGAATGAGGCGGGATTCCCTTCATTCAAGCAGGTGGCCTCCAGCATTAGAATTTCGTGAATGCCCGATGCCATTCGCTTGGTTAACAATGAAGGATCGTCATTTACAGAATCAGGGAAGGTATCATCAATAAGCCAACATCCCACGAAGACATGACCTTCAATCATAACTAAGATTGGATTCAATCCTATGTTTTCTAGGGCAGAGGCAAAAAGCAAAGACATGTCCAAGCAGTTTCCCAGACGTTGAATAAGTACCTGATCTGCTAATCTTACCCGCTGACCAAGGTTTCCAAAGCTGGCCGGCACGCCCTGATAGATGATGTTCAGATTTTTAATTGCTGCATAAATGGCTCCTATCTGTGTTTTTACCCGATTTGGATTCTTTGTTTGGTATTCATCAAATGCAGAGGAGTCAGTCCAACTCTTCAAATATTCCGCAGCACTTTTTGTCACCGGGACTAATTCTTGAACGTTTGGCAAGATAAATCCAGTGAGGAGTTCCGGGATTAGGGACTGGCCTAACCATTGATCAAATGCCAATAATTCCAGCTCAAAATCCCATTGTCCCAATACTTCATCATTTTGAAAGATCTTAATCTCCCAGGTACCTCGCATCCGTTCTGTGAGCGAGGCGAAGAATTTACCCTGAAGTTTTACACGGAGATCAATGCTGTCCTAAATAATTTTTGATTGTACACTAATATCCTATTTGCACCTTATTAAGGATTGTTTTAAGGGTAATTTGGAAACAGATCCCCCTGTAGGGTTTTCT
>NZ_FNVR01000054.1 GCF_900108085.1 Algoriphagus boritolerans DSM 17298 = JCM 18970 | reverse complement strand
ATGGAGATCAGGTAACCTTGGATCCCAATGAAATGCTAGTCATGGAAAAAGACGGAAAATTTTCCAAGACAGGATTTGACCCCATGGATGTCACCGGATGGAAGGACAATTATCTGGTATTCAAAAGTGCCAAATTTTTGGAAGTAAAGAAAAAGCTGGAACTCTGGTATGGTGTCCAAATAACATTTAAAGGAAACCCGGATAAGGATTGGACCTACTCCGGTGTCTATAAAGACGAAATGCTGGAAAACGTATTGCGTGGAGTCTGCATGACTTCGGGAATGACTTTTAAAATCGATAAAAAGCAAATAACCATCACCAACCCAAAATAATATGGAAAAGGTCAACACTAACGCCAGTTAACAAAGAAGGCAGGAACTGTTCTTGGCGGAACAGGATCCTGCCCTGTGAATGCCTCTTTCAAATTGAGATCCGAGGGAGGCATTGGTCCAAGTATTTCTACACTTAAACCATTTAAATTTATGGAATATAATTTACGCAGACAACTGATTATGCTGTCCAAACGATTAATATATGCTTTCGTGTTCCAGCTAGTTCTATGCACCGTCATATTTGCTAACACGGGTATTGCCCAGCGGAAAACCATTGAGGAAGTGAAGGTTTCTTTAAATCTTAAAGAGAAGTCACTTACACAGTTTTTTAAGCAGGTGGAATCCAAAACGGATTTTAAGTTTACCTATACGGATAATCTGGTTGATCTGAGCCAGGCCATTACGGTCGTGGAGAATAATAAATCGCTCTACGATATTTTGGTTATGGTTTCCATGCAAACCCAATTGAACTTTGTACAGGTCAATGAGAATATTCATGTGAAGGCCAAAAAAGAAAACTCAGAAGATAAACCCGTTGAAGTTGTCCAAAAAGCAGACATTAATGTAAAGGGGGTGGTGAAAGATGCTACTGGGCAGCCTCTTCCTGGGGTTACAGTTTTGGTGAAGGGAACTACTACAGGTACCGTTACAGAATTAGATGGAAGTTACACTTTGACGGCCCCAGAAGGAGCTGTGTTGGTTTTTTCTTTTGTTGGCTATGAAGTCCAAGAAATCACTATTGGAAATCAGTCAATAATTGATGTGACTTTACAGGAAGATGAAACTTCATTGGAAGAGGTGGTGGTTATTGGGTATGGTACACAAAAGAAGAGTGATTTGACAGGAGCTATTGCTTCAGTCTCAGGAGCAGAAACAGAAAATCAAGCTGTTGCTTCCGTAGCACAGGCTCTTCAAGGAAAAGTTGCTGGATTAAATATAAGACAGACAAGTGGAAGCCCAGGGGCTGGGGCCGAAATAAGAATTCGAGGCATGGGCAGTTTTGGTGCAAATTCTTCTCCACTTGTTGTGGTAGATGGTGTTATTACCAATAGAGGATTAATGGACATGGATCCAAGTAATATTGAAAGTGTTACCGTTCTTAAAGATGCTACTTCTGCCGCTATTTATGGGTCTCGAGGTGCAAATGGAGTGGTTCTTATTACAACAAAAAGAGGAAAAGCTGGAAGGGAAAAAATTTCTTTTCAATCATTTTATTCATTTGATCAGGTAATTAACAAAATCGAAACGGTTGACGCTGATACTTATGAAGAAATGGTCAATGATTTTTACGGAAATCAAGGACTTCAAGTTCCATATCCAACTGTTGGTACACTTGGAGTAAATACGAATTGGCAGGATGAGGTTTTTAGAACTGGGGGTAAACAAAATTATTCTTTTTCTATGAGTGGCGGCACTGAAAAGAATCTACATGCCATAACGTTAAGTTACTATAAAGGGGAAGGTATTGTTGTAAATTCGGAATATAGTCGTGTTAATTTCCGGGTGAATAATGATATAAAGCCAATTGATGGTTTAAAAATTGGGAGTAGTTTTGGGTTTAGCTATGGAATGTCCAGACAAGGGGATCCTAATGGTGCGACGTCCTTAGCATTGATTTATGCACCTAATGTAAGGCCCTTCAACGAGGATGGTTCATATGGAATTGCTGATAGAGCGGGGCAACCAACTACAATGACACAGCCTTTAGTTGCTGCGTATGAACCCGTAAACGACGATAATCGAATTGGATTAATAGGGAATCTTTATGCCGAATATGAAATTGTTTCGGGATTAATGTTTAAAACAAGCGTAGGTGCTGAATATATTAATCTTGATTCAAAGAATTTTAATCCCTCTTACAATTTTGGTTTAGGAAATATAAATGGAATTGCTACTTTAAATAGAAATATTTCAGCAACACAAAATGTTATGATTGATAATATTTTCAGCTATAACAAAAGTATAGGTAATTCACACAAATTTGATTTATTAGCAGGCTACACATTTCAGAAAGAAAGATTTGAATTTGTAAGAGCGTTTAGAAATACTTTTAGTAGAAATGATTCGGATCTTCAAGTTCTTGATGCGGCTACTGCAAATGATATTGCACGTGGTAATTATACTGAATGGGCACTGCAATCTTATTTAGGAAGGGTAAACTATTCATTTAAAGATAAATACCTTCTATCGTCAAGCATTAGGATTGATCAATCATCTAGGTTCGCAAAAGGAAATAGAACAGGAGTTTTTCCTTCGCTTTCTGCAGGTTGGGTATTATCCAATGAGGAGTTTCTGAATAATAATTTGGGTCAAATAAGTTATTTAAAACTACGTACAGGTTTCGGCGTTTTAGGAAATCAAGATGTTGGAATTTATCCATATCAATCTGTAATAAATCCTACCCTAGCCTACTCGATGGGAATGTCTGAAAATGTTTTACCAGGTGCAGCACCAACAGAGTTTGCAAACCAAAACATTTCATGGGAAAAGACAAAAACAATAGGCGCCGGATTAGAAGTTAATCTATTTCAGGATCAGTTAGGATTTGTTTTAGATTACTATGACAGAATAACAACAGATGTTTTAGTTAGAGTACCCTTGCCGTTTATTTCAGGGTTAGCGACTTTTCCTTATCAAAATGTAGGAAGTGTGAGAAATAATGGGATAGAATTTACAGTTGACTATAGAAAAACCGGTGTTAATAGTGACTATTTAAGCTATAATATTGGGTTTAACATTACAGTCAATAAAAATGAAGTAACAAAATTAGATAGTGGTCTTGATATTATTCAGGCTGGTGGAGGCCAAGGAGGAGTTGAAACCCGTACCACTCAAGGTTATGGAATAAATTCCTTTTTCGGACACATACATGATGGGATTTTTCAATCACCGGAAGAGATTTCTAATTCTCCTTTTCAACCGAATGCGGCTCCTGGAGATATCAAATTTAAGGATCTCAACGATGACGGTGTGATTAATGCTCAAGACAGGACTTATATCGGATCATTTCTTCCAAAGCAAATAATTGGGTTTAATTCTGGTATGAAATATAAAAACTTTGATCTTTCGGTCTCAGTTACTGGTGATTTTGGAAGAGATCAAAATATTTTTGCTAGGGGCTTTGCAGCGGCTAGAGCTGCTGAAGCAACTAATATAATGTGGGCCGATCGTTGGACAGGTCCTGGGACAAGTAATTATGTGCCTCGTATTATTGGCGGTGATCCTAACGGTAATTCTCGATCATCCGACTTTTGGATAAGAAGCCAAAATTACGTGAGAGTTCAAAATATCCAACTTGGTTATAATTTTTCAACAGAATTCATCAAGAAAGTTGGTTTGGAAAAGATGCGTATTTATGTCGCAGGTCAAAACCTTTTTACAATTACAGATTTTCCTGGCTTTGATCCAGAAACATCAGCCACTGCATATCCAATCCCAAGGTCTGTCTTCGCAGGTTTAAATTTAGGGTTTTAATTTACTTAAAATAGACTGATATCATGAAAAGAAAATACTTATATGTCCTTGTTAGTTTAATTTTCATTAGTTGTGATGATCAATTAGACTTAAATCCAATCGGGCTAATCGCTCAGGATGAATTTTATCAAAATGCTGAAGATGCAAATGCTGCAATAGTGGCAGCTTATAATTCAATGCTTAGTTTTCATACTGCTGGTGGTCGTCCGACAGGTGTCGACATGTGGGGTGATATCCAATCCTCTGATGCAGAACCTCATCCGGATGGCGTAGCATGGAATCAAATTTATCAATATACTCTTCAGCCTGATAATGGTGAAATTCGTAATCAATGGTTCCAAATATATGAAGGGATCTTTAGATGTAATATTGCGTTGGAAAGAATTCCACTGATCGAAATGGATTATGAACTTAAGGAACGATTGTTGAAAGAAGCTTTCTTTATCCGTGGCTGGTGGAATCTTCGCTTAGCGAAAATCTTTGGAGATGCCCCATTGGTAACAAAAACGTTGGCTATTGATGAACTATATATACCCAAATCAAACAGAGAAGAGATTTTTTCCCAAGTGGAAAACGATCTTAAGGAGGCTCTTTCTCTGCCAGATAATTACGATGATTCCAATGTGGGTAGAGCAACCTCTTTTTCGGCACGGATAGTTCTGGCTGAATTGTATTTATGGCAAAAAAAATGGGCTTCTGCTAAACCTTTGTTAGAGGATATAATTAATTCGGGAAATTTTCAATTATTAGATTCGTACACTTCATTATTTGATGGAACAACTGAAAACCATTCTGAAACCGTTTTCGAAATCCAATACAAAGCAAATACGGGACAACCCGAATTAGGGAATTTTTCTACAACATATAGTGCACCCAATGGTGAAGGTTACGTCCCCGGAGGAGGATGGGGTTGGATTAGACCAACTCAAGATTTAGTAAATGAATATGAACTTGTGCCCAAAGAAGATCCTCGTTTGAATTACTCAATTTTCAGGTTAGGTGACGACTTTGAAGGTCAAATTTTTAAAGATGTGGTAAATGGGACTGGTTTTGCCGTTAAAAAATGGGTTATTTCAGGTAGAACTGGAGTAGAAATTGAGCAAAATCATCCGTGGTACACTTCAGCAAATTTTGCCTTATATCGTTATGCAGAGGTTTTATTGATGTATGCAGAGGTTTTAAATGAGTTGGGGGACCCTTCCGAGGCTTCAAGATATATAAATATGGTGAGAGCAAGACCTTCCGTAAGCATGCCACCTATTTCGAATCATTTAACCTATGACGAGATATTCGAAGCAATCCGCCATGAAAGAAGAGTGGAGTTTGCATTTGAAGGTAAAATTAGTTTTGATTTACGCAGGTGGGGAATTGCTGGTGAATTTTTAAGATCTCCAGATCGATGGCAAAATAATGTCACCATTAATCCTCAATGGGGCGGAAACTTCTTTAAATTTAAAGATGGACAACATGAAGTTTTTCCAATTCCTCAATCAGAAATTGATAAATCTGGAGGTACTTTAATTCAACACCCGAACTGGTAATTATTTAATTTCATTTGGTATATTCTTAATTATTTAATATTATTAAAATACCTATTCTTATAAAAAAACATGAAAAAATTTATAAGTAAAGATGTGAATATTATATTGGTTTCATTGGTGATTTTGATTTCTGGTACTTTACCAGTATTGGGTCAGGGCTTTGAGAACACCAGATCCGTCTTTGACGGGAAGACGATGAAAGGCTGGCACGCCTTACCCGAAAAAAACCGATCACTTTGGAAAGTTCAGGATTCCGTCCTAGTCGGTGGTGACGGGGTTCTCAATATAGCGGAAAACAATTACCTTTACACCACGGATAATTTTGAAGATTTTGAGTTCCGTTGTCTGTTTAGATTAACAGGGGATTCAAAAACTGGATTGATAAATAGCGGTATCCAATATCGCTCGCGAATTATTAACGGGAATATGGTGGGCTATCAGGCCGATATCGGAAACGGCTATTGGGGGGATATCTATGATGAACACCGTAGAGGGAAACTTGTTGGAGGTGATTTGCAGACGCTTAAGCATTTACTTAGGGAGGATGGTTGGAACAGTTATATCATCCGAGTAAAAGGGGACTTTCATGAACTCTACATCAACGGTGTAAAGACAAATGAATATCAGGAAAAAGATTCTTCGGTTCCCAAAAGTGGCTTGATTGGAATTCAATTACATAGTGGAGGAAATGCAAAAATTGAATTTCGGGATTTAACTATCACCCATATAAGTGAAAATTGAATATTTCTATTTAAAAAAACTAACACCACTTCATGTTAATAATAATGAAATTAAATAAAAAAATCACATTTGTATCCATTTTTATAATTACATTTCCATTATTTTATTTTTGTAGCTCTACTTCGCAAGATCAAAAAATTAACGACTCTAAGGAAGATGGTGCTTTGACTCCTGAACAACAGCTGAAGAGTTTTAAATTACCCGAAGGATTTATAATTGAACTAGTCGCAAGTGAAAGGGACGGGATAATTAACCCTATTGATTTGACTTTTGATGAATCTGGAAGATTGTGGACACAAACAGCTACAATGTATCCCTTAGATCCAATTTCAGACATTAAATGGAACGATTTATTGAATCTTATGAATGATTCTGATGCCCAAAAAAACCATCCTGAGTTTAAAAGAATATCAAAACTTTATAAAGGCGAAACTAAAGGAGATGATAAAATCTTAATTCTTTCCAATCTTTTTGATGATTCCCCTTTAAACATTAATGTTTGGGCTGATGGTCTAACAATACCTCAAAGTATTCTTCCCTATAAAAACGGGGCATTTGTTGCGCAAGGCTCAGAACTTTTTTTGCTTCAAGACTCAAATAATGATGGGAAGGCTGATAAAAGAATTCCCTATTTTACGGGTTTTGGCTTTACTGATACCCATACCATGGCCCATACCCTAATCAGGGCTCCGGGAAATTGGATTCATTTCAGTCATGGGGCATTAAATAAAGGAGAAGTTACAGCCCTACAAAGTGATTTAAAATTAAGAATTGACTATAGTAAAATTGCGAGATTTTCAACTTCCGGTACAAAAATGGAAATTGTAAATTCAGGTTTAAACAATATTTGGGGTTATCAATTACGTCACAATGGACAGTGGTATGGAACTGAAGCAAACGATATGGGGTATTCAGTAGTACCAATGGAATCTGGAACAAGTTTTCCCGGAATAGGTAATGAAAAATTACGCCCCTATCAACCTTGGTTACCTCCCTTTCATGAATTTAGAGTTGGGGGAACAGGACTGTCTGGATTAGCTTTTGCAGATGACGTTTCAGGATCTTTTCCTGAAGAATGGAAAGATGTTGCTTTTTTAGCCAATCCAATTACCGGAACAATTAATTCAGTAAAAATTACCAGAAATTCTGACGGTAATTACAGTTCAAAACATCTTGAAGATCTATTGGTGTCTGAGGACCCATGGTTTCGTCCAGTCAATATGGAGTTCGGGCCAGATGGTTCTCTTTACATTGCAGATTGGTATAATAAGATTGTGTCCCATAATGAGGTCCCCACCACCCATCCGGAAAGAGATAAATCACATGGTAGAATATGGAGGATTCGGCATGTTACCCAGAAAAAAAGAGAAATTCCAGATTTCAGAATGATGAAAACTGAAGATTTGGTGGAGCATCTTAAGTCTCCTTCTCTTTGGGCAAAAAGGTCTGCATGGCAGCAAATATCCGATCGTCCAATCTCTGAAACCACAAAATTATCATCAAGCTTAATCCATATTGCAAGTGACTCATCAATGGATGAAATAACGCGAATTCATGCACTTTGGAGTCTTGAAGGAATCAATCATTACGATGAAAAATTGATGGATGCCCTGATCCAAGACTCAATGGATAATTTAAGGCGTGAAGCCATACGATCTCTTGTTACTTTTAATTTAAGTCCTGCTGAAGCAGCCAATAAATTGATGGATCTGATTGAAGATTCTAATTCTCTAATCAGGTCTCAGGTGTTACGGACTTTATCAGAAATTGGCAATGCAGTTCCCGAAACCATTGAAATTTTGCTTTTAGCCTGTAAACCTGAATTAAAGGGAAACCAAATGGGGGGGGGCTATGAAAGGAGATTCGAACGCTATCTTTCCAGAAAGGCATTAGAAAATTATCCTTTGGAGTTAGAGAAATTTTTGAATTCACCGGCAGCTTCAAAAATTCCTACCGCAAATAAAATCTGGGCGACACAGGCTTTACCTAAGGAAAAGAAAGAACAATTTTTTATAAGCCTCTGGCCATCTTCTTCTATTTCTGAACTGGATGAGACTCACTTTATAATTGTCTCCCAAATGTTGGGCAATAAAGAAATCCAAGAAATGGTCAGGCCTTATTTCTCCAACCTGAATCAAGCCTCAAATTATGTCAGCTATGCTATCCAAAACCAATCGCTGATCCAATCTGATATACTTACTGATTTGCTAAAAAAACCTATATCGCACCTCTTAAACCAAGATTCTGAACTTGACAAAAACTTAGGTTTAGAGGCAATCAGTAGATTTAAAATAAAGTATCCTAACAACTCATTAAGTCCATTGATAAATAAAAATGTATCGGAAAAAACATTAAATCTTTTAATCAAAGCACTTGAAATAGACTTAAATGCCAATCAACGATACTTTTACCAAATATTTCAAATTGAAGATTTTAGTTTTAGCAATCGAGCATTGGCATTAAATAATTTTTCCAAATCAAACCCTTCCGAAGGGGAAAAAGAATTAATAAAATGGATTTCAATCATGGATCAATTTGAAAAAAGGGAAATAGTTAAATTATTCTCTAGCTCCAACCAAGGTTCGGGAATTTTAAAAAAATTATTTGAATCTAACCTGTTGGAAATTTCAGCATTTGATAAATCATCAGCTGAACAAATTAAAAGTTACAGTCCATCTGACCCTATCGGTACTAAAATATTAAATACGATTTACGAAATTGAAGAAAACGATAGGGAATTATTGAATGAAAAAATTCTAAGTTATAAAAATATTGTAAATAATAATGAAGGAAGTGTATCAAAAGGAAAAGTTCTATTCGAAACTTGCCTAATGTGCCATAAAGTTGGAAATGTAGGATTTGATTTTGCACCTGCTTTAGATGGTTCAGCTAACCGAGACCTAGATGCCCTTCTAACTGCAATTCTGGATCCTGATGCGGCTGTAGAATCAAATTATTCAATGTATAGAGTCACTAAAAAAGATTTACAAAATATTGAAGGCTACCTTGTAAAAAAGGAGGAATCAGGAACTACAATCGGATTCATGGGGGGGAATAAGATTTTTATTGATGCGGAAAACATCAAAAGCCAAGGATACTTGGGGGGTCGTTCCTTTATGAATAAAGGCTTAATTGATAACCTTTCAGATGAGGAAATAGCTGATTTGTTTGCGTTTATAAGAACCTTAAAATAAGATTTAATTGATATGATTAGACACTTTGGAGTTTTTCAATTTAAAAAAAATATCTCAGAAAGTCAGATAGAAGAATGTTTTCGTACCATGAAGGCCATGGTAAGTGAAATTCCAGGACTATTGGACATGGAATACGGTCCCTATAATGGAAATGAAGGGTTAAATGAAGATTTCACCCACGGCTTTATAATGACTTTCGATTCTGAGGAATCCAGAGATGAATATCTCCATCATCCCATTCATGAAAAAGTCAAAGAGCTCGTGGTCCCCAGACTGGAGCGAGTTATTGTTTTTGATATAGTTGTTTAAGATTATGACTCAGAAAGATAAGTCTATCTTGATGATTGGGTGCTTTGACACGAAAGAAGAAAATTTCAACTTTCTTCGACAATGCATTGTATCCCATGGGGAAAGTGTAATTGCAATGAATACAGGTATTTTTGGATCCACATCACTTTTTCCTGTTGAATTAGAATCAGATTTAGTTGCAGCTGAAGCTGGTGAATCTATTGGAGATTTAAGAAAAAGAGCTGACCGGGGTCATGCAGTTGAAATTATGGGTAAAGGTGCTGGAAAATTGGTTTCCAGATTATTGACCGAAAGAAAAATCAAAGCAGTTATTGGTATGGGAGGCGGCGGCGGGACTTATATATCACTAGCAGCGATGGAACCTTTGCCCATTGGCTTTCCCAAACTCTGTATTTCCACATTGGCATCCAAGGATGTCACCCGTCAGGTTGGTATGAAGGACATACTTTTGATGCCATCAGTGGTTGATGTTGCCGGCCTGAACAGGATCAGCCGTCTCATCATGCGGAACGCTGCAGCTGCTCTTACCGGAATGGCAAAGGTGAATTTGAAAACGGATGAAAAATCTCTAGGAACTATAGCTATCAGTATGTTTGGTAACACTACTGCCTGCGTGAACGAATGCACAAAACTTTTGGAAGCAAAAGGATATGAAGTTATGGCATTCCATGCCAACGGGCTCGGGGGCAATGCTATGGAAACCCTGATTAGGGAAGATTGCTTTGTAGGAATTCTGGACATCACTACCACTGAGTTGGCCG
>NZ_FNVR01000055.1 GCF_900108085.1 Algoriphagus boritolerans DSM 17298 = JCM 18970 | reverse complement strand
AACTAATCCCAACTTTCTTTTTTGATCCAGGAATAGGTATCCTTCCGGGTTGACGTAGGGAGTTCCTTTGACCACCATGTTCCAAATGATGACTGCAAGTTTTCTTGCTGTGGCACTGATGGCTGAAACTCGTCTCTTTCTGGAGCTTATTCTTTGGAAGAAGTCTCTTAGCGGCGTGGATTCTTTCAAGTTACCAATGGCATTGGCAGCGTTTCGGAGTGCGATTTTTAGTCTGTTGCTTCCTTTGGGGACTTTGCTGGACAGGAGTTTCCCTCCGCTTACTTTGTTGTTGGGTGCGAGTCGGAGCCAACTGGCAAAATGCTTGGCAGTTTTGAATTTTTTGATTCCTTTTTTCTTCAACCGTTCGGCCATGGCAAACAGGTCCTGGTTGAACACCCCGTACTCCCGAACGTCCGGTTGGGACTGGCCCACTGCCACCCAGTGGGAACGACTTCCGACGTCAATACCCGCAGCCTGCGGATTGACGACTTCCATTGAAATCGATTCCTGTTCCATAAAAATGAGAATTTACAGTACTCTCCGAGGATGTGCTTTTGGCAAGAAAATATTCTGAACAGCCTGTCCCGATAGCGAAGCGTATCGGGAGGGTCCCGACGAAACGAGCCGCCACTGAGGTCATCGCAAGCATCCCAACCAGAATGACGCCCGTGCTTCCCGATAAATCTGGAGCGACAGTTCTAAAATCGGCCTTGCAGAGAGTGGTGGAATTTAGCAAAAAACGGTTAAGGGGCCTTTACCCCGTTAGCATACGAAGTCAACTTTTTTAAAGTAGGGGGAATGAGGCCTAACGGTCAAATAAAAGAGCAGTAGCGGATTTTAAGGTGATTACCTGTCTGTCACCACAAAAGTTTATTGAATGTACAGAACTTCGATTTATCACTTTACCCGCTATTGTTCTTATATAATGTTGGCGGTTTCTGTTCATTTGAATGCTGTTCCTAATGTTACTATTCATGAAACATATGTGTTGAGACCGCTATACGATTCCAGATGTTGATTGCTCCAATCTGGATAATTATTTGGGCGATTTCGTTTTGAGTGAAAAATTTACATGCACCCTCAAAAGTATCCTCTGTCAATCCATGATCAGCAATCAACGTTACTTCATCTGTAATGGCCAATAGCATTTTCTCTTTTTCAGTGAATAGCGGAGATTCCCACCATGCACTCAGGGCAAATATCCTTTTCTGAGATTCTCCATCCTTTAAGGCTTCACCGGTATGCATTTCTATACAATATGCACAACCATTTATTTGAGATGCTCTAATATTGACCAAATTCCTCAATCCCTTATCTAATCCTGTAGAATTGAGATACTTTTCCAAGCCAAAGATGGCTTTATACGCATTTGGCTCTAGCTCTTTAATACTAATTCTTTGTTTCATCCGTTTATAATTTGATTTTTATTGGTCAGATGGAATCTCGCATGCATTATAATCATCCCAATGTGTGACGATCTTCGTCATGCTCGATTTCATATGATTATATTTTATTTTTAAAGGCCATATGGAATCTCGCATGGTTTATAATCATCGCAGTTTATGACAATCTTCGTCATGCTCGATTTCATTACTTTAATTTTTTTAAATACATATCCAAACTATAACGATAATCATTTAATGTGCACAATAAAAAACATGCACCGGATCCTATCCATACGGAATAAGTAAAGGTAGACTTAATACCGAGTGCCAATGTCATGCTAACTGCAAAAATTGCCAGTAAAATACCTGAAGCAAAACTGGTGCCTTTTGTCTTATAGCCTATTACTAAAAATAGTGCAAAAATAATTTCAAGGACAGTCGCTATAATTGCTAATAATTCCCCAACTTCTGGCGATACAAAAAAATTAAGCTTGTTTGAATAAATTAGAAATTGTTCCCAATTACCCCAAGAAACATTCGGACTACCCGGTTTGCCCCAATATCCAAATCGATCTGCTACTGCTGATAGAAAAGCAGTAGCTACTGCTATCCGCACAAATAATTGTACATAATTAATGTTCATTTTAAAGGTCTGTTAATTTTTAAGTTAAATGAATGGAAAACCCACTTGTAAGCTTCCCTAATCCTTTTTTGAGTTGTTGTTGGTCATCATAATCTCCATGATTTTGATACCTGAAAGGTAGTACTGGGGTTGTTTCAGGTGAGGATTATTTATGAGGAAGAGAAGCCCAAATGATTGTTTCTTGCTCTTTTGTGCTATCGTCAGCCTGAGTGTTGTTTTGATAGGCCAACCTGGATTCTTTCATATAATCCAGTTTTGAATTGGGATCAAGGTTATTAAAATCATCTTTATTGGCGACTGCCTTCCTATTCATCTGGTAAAGGTCAGAAACCAATACATCACGACCGAGTTTTATAAGATAGTTTTGTGCGAAATCCTTTAAATATCCATTCAAGGAAGTTGTTTCAGGATGAGCATATACAATTAGAAGGTTCATAAATTGATCGATAATCAGAAAATTAAATTGAACAAGTAACCTGAAAGGATCATTCCTGCTGCTGCAGTAAAGTAGAAAGCAATTATCAATTTCTTTTGCATTACCTTTTTGAGCAATAAAGCTTCTGGAAGTGATAAACCGATAGACCCCATCATAAAGGCTATGGCGGTTCCTAACGGAACTCCTTTATTTACTAAAGAATCCAGAACAGGAAGCACACCCACGGCATCTATGTATAAGGGAATAGAGACAAAAACCGCAATGGGTACAGCAAATGGATTTGATTTTGAAAGATAGGTTTCAAAAAAAGATTCAGGCACATACCCATGAATAAAAGAACCTATGCCAATTCCAATAAAGATATAAGGCAAGAGTTTTTTAAAAGTTTGCAATGCTCCTTTGTTTATTTCAGGGATGCGCTCTATTAATTTTCTTGTATCTTTTTCGGTGGTATACTGTGTGGTTTGAAGGGTTTTTAACCAATCGGCCACATATTTTGCCATGCCCATTTTCTCTAGAACAATTCCACCAAACACACCAAGAATAATTCCCGAAAGAATATAAATTACGGTTACTTTCCACCCATAAGAAACCCAAAAAATGGCAATAGCTATTTCATTGACCAAAGGGGAGGTTATCAAAAAGGAAAGAGAAATACCCAATGGGATTCTTGCTTGCATCATCCCAATAAACAATGGAATGGAAGAGCAAGAACAAAATGGGGTTACAGCACCCAATACAGATGCTGCCACATTCCCCAATCCTGTTTTTTTATTTTTTTCCAGGTACTTTTTAATCTTGCTCAATGGCAGATAGCTCGTAATGACACCCATTGCATAAGTCACTAATATTACGAGAAAGGAAATCTGAATAAACGTAACAATGAAATAGTGTAGGGCTTTGCCAAATACATCAGCTTCCCCAAAATCCAATAGCCCAAAAACAAGCAAATCTGCTAACTTTGAAAGTATATTTGTTAGTGTCTCCATTTTTAAATCTTAAAGTGAATAGTCAGTATTTGATCTTACAGATAGTGACTACAAGTTTAAACTCATCCTACAGTTTTAAGCTTATGAAATATTCTTGGCAATGTCCTTCCTTAGTGAAAAGAGGACTTGCCAAGAAAATATTTGAACCGACAGGTTCATCAATTAATAATTTACCTTTTGAAGATTAAGTAAAGGTTATTACACTTAAAGGATAGACTCTAGCTGCTCATCGGTCTGGTATTTCTTGTAATCGTATACCTTTCCATTTATGACCAATGCCGGGAAAGTCAATGTTCCATAAGCCATTGTGTCTTTCAATTCAGAAAGTTCCGTAATTGTTACAGACACATTTTTTTTGGAAGCAACTCTTTCAATTTGTTCCTTGATAGGTGATCGAGTTGCACAGCAAGAGGAGTGCAAAATTTTGATTTCAGTAAACATAGTTTCAGTGTTTAAATTAAACTTTACTATGTAGTCTGAACTTGTGTGGTAAAAGACACAACTTTTCTAAAATAATTTTTACCTCTACTGATTAACAGGTTATTGAATTGCTAAAAGAAGTTTGATATTCTTTTAGAGGGGTGCAGGAATCTTTTACTGTACAATTGCTAAAATTCCCTTTTGAGTCGTATTTTATGTCACAACATTTAATAAACAACTCTCGAAGTTTTACCCTTGCCCTTTGCACTCGCATTTTTGCTCCGGAATGACTTATCCCCAATTTCTTTGCAATAGTATTTTGAGGTACCCCTTCAATATCGCTCCATAGTAAAGGCTCTGCATATTTTTTGGGAAGAAATTGGATCATCGGAACGATGAAATCATACACGGAAAGTTCGAAAGCGGTATTTTCATCTCCGATCAGTGAAAATTCATCTTCAAAAAGATGGGTTAATTTATTTTTATTGAAATAGTCATAAATGGTATTTCGGCTTACCTGAAATAACCAAGCCTTTATATTTTTGACTTCTTTATTCTTTTTTTGTGATTCAATCAGCTTTATCATCACTTCCTGAACAATGTCTTCCGCAACTGCTTCATCATGAACTTTTTTCAAGATATAGGATTTTAAGAAGCTGTAGAACTCCTGAACTACTTCGTTTAAGTTACAGGATTCTTTTGTAATTTCTCTGTTTTCACAAATCATAGCTAACGTTTTACATCTTTTTGAAGGCAAGAATTTCGGAGCACACAGTGACAAAACGCTACAAAGATAATAAATGCATAAAACTTTAACTTACCACGCTTACCCCGCTTTGGTAAGTTGCTGTTAGAGGCTCGTTGCTTTTTGGTCTACCCTTTTGCCGGCAACTATAGGGTAAGGTCTTTTTATCACTACCTTCGTATTGGTGGACCGATTTACAAATTATTTGTCTTTAGAAAATTATAGATTATCGGGTAAAATACTTGCGCAAATTCATGTATCGTTCGTATATCATCCGATATACCAACTGTGGAAAGTGTTGCATTTGAGATTTTTCTTGAAATTTGATTTGCCAATTCCGAAGGATGTCGCACATCTCCACCAGGTATAAGTAAAGTCGGTACATTAATTACAGCAAGTTCATCTACATTTTTAAAAGCCCTGTCATAAACAATTGAGCCTGCAGCTAAGATACTCTGAGCATCAGACCTTTTTATTCCATCGCGGACCATTTCTCCAATAATTGCAGACATTTGTGGTAATATAGACTCCCAAGCGGCAGAAAGCCCATCTTCCTGAAGTTGTTTCATATATTTCTCGAAAAATAGTATTTCAGCTTCCTTCGCCACATCATCCTCAATATCTTCCACACTAATAAGAACCAGCCCTTTCACTATTTTCGGATAAAGAATGCTGGTTTTCAAACTTATAGTTGAACCTATTCCAGTTCCTCCGATAACTGCTTCCTTAATATTGAAATGGTGCAGTAATTCTGCCACATCTTCTGCATAGCGGTTCCATGTATAACAAGTTTTATCATAACATACAGATTTACCGTAACCCCTAACATCCGGTAAAATGATGTTTCTATTTATACACAAACTTTCAGCTAGCGGTAAAAGGCTTTTATGATCTGGTCCTCCGCCATGAAGCATGATTAAAGGATGTTGGGGAGGATCCCTTTTTGCCGGGAGAAAAACGCCATGGAGTTTATGGTCATCATTAGTAGTGAAACAAAATGTTTCCATGTTTTTATCTATAAAGCCTATAATTTAAATGGGTCGGCAAATTCCTGCTTTGCTTGGGAATTTGTTCATGTTTAACGTAACCCTTTCTTCTTTTTCAACCACTTCTCCTTCGTAGTTAAACTTCTTCATAAGCTTAATGAAATTTGACGGCTGAGTAATAAACCCAGAAGATGAGTAAAATTTGCATGGGGATCCTAAACCAAAGATAGGCAACTCCATTTCCACCAAAAGTTGCGTTTTGGATATCAACTTTGTGTATAGCAGCATAGATATTTGCTGGAAGTATCAGAACGAAGAATATAATGAGTAACCAACCAACCAATAACCGCATAGAAGGAACAAAAAGCCCGATGGCTGCTGCGATTTCTATCACACCTGTCGCATACACAACCGCTGTTTTATATGGAATAAAATCCGGCAGCATTAAAGTCATTCCTTTGGTAAATACAAAATGACCCAATGCTGTAAATAGAAGCATTGCTGATAATGCAATCCTGGCTGATTGTGCAAATTCATAACTCCCACGAAAAATTTTCAATAGTATCATGCTAATTATAAACACACTAAAAAGGACTACTAATGGTTTCATTTACTACTTAAGTTTTATGTGAATAATCATTTCCTGATGAGTTAAGTCGAATACCGACTCTTTGAAAGTTGCTGGTCTTAAAGCCGATAAAATATTATTTGAAAATCCATACTTCTCAGTCGGTATACCCAAAAGATTCGTATCCAGTTTATAGTTGTCGTTTTCGTCTAAAAAAACAGCAATGGCATACTTTCGCTCTGGAATATTAGTGAACGAAACAGTTACCTCAGTCTGATGATTTACTTCAAATCTTTCTCGGTAAATGGCTTTATCAATTTTTCTAAATGTATCAGGGTCTTTATACCATCCCACATATAAAACGCCCTGTTTATTCTCAAGGTTTTTCACAACAACTTTATGTTGTATGTCTTGGCTGAAGGATGTCTTGAATGCAAAAACCCACAAAATTGTGAATGAGCAAATTTTATAACCAAATTTCATTTCATTTTTTTTTTGATCTGCAGCAAAACTATTCGCTTTCAAAATTTAACACAATGAACCTGAGTTAAGAAATTCGTTTTCGTATTCTACTTAAGGCTTGTGGGGTAACCCCAATATAGGAAGCAATGTATTTTAAGGGAATTTGGCGAATAAGGTTAGGTTGATCTTTAAATAAGTTCAAATACCGTTGTTCAGCGGTTTCATTCAGAAGAGACAGTTCTCTTTTGGATTTTTTTAGAAAAAGGTCTTCACCTGCTTTTCGGCCTATAAAGTTGCCGATTTTAGTTTCTTTATAAATGGTTTGCAGATCTTCAAATTTAAGTCTCCAAATAATCGTATCTGTAAGTGTCTCCATTTCATAAATGGATGGAGTCTGTGTCAAGAATGAACTGTAACCGCTCACAAAATCATTCTCGAAAGCAAAGTCAAAGGTTATGTCATTTTCTTCTTTAGGAATGAATAAGCGAATAATTCCTTTTTCGACAAATGAAAGATAGTTTTCAATTTGGCCTGCTTTCAACAAATTATGGTTTTTGAGATACTGGAATTTAACCAGTTTAGAAGAAAAAATCTCCCAATCGCTTTCTGAAATATCAAACCTTTGTTTAAAACTTGTTTTTATTTGATCCATTCATACTTGAGTTTTTTGTGATCTTTGATCTGCATGTTACGGTTGTTTGACAATTTACTTTGCACTCCACTTGCTTGTACCGATACAATTTCAATCCTTTCCTTTATTATTAGCTCCCTTCCATGGTATGATTGTCTTCAGCCTGTATGCTTCTTCTTCCATCAGGCTATCCAACAACTGTCGCTCTAGCTTTTTAATCTTTTTTTGAGGTTCTTCTGATGGTTGCGGTTTGCTAAATGGCAAAAGAGGAAACAATAAACTATTCGATCGTGAAAGCCTTACCAAATAGCAAATTTTTAGCATCCATCGGATTATATTCCATGCTCGTTAGCCTGGCCCTGCATACTGACGCCAAGTTTCGAAGTTCGTTTTTCCACCTTAAAGGCACTCTTCGACTATTTCCCTTCTTTCGGTTTGGCTATTGTGGATACTGGTCTTCGTTGTTTGATCAGATTAGCACGTTTTAAGTTTACGATTCGTTGTTAAGATTTTCCAAACCTGTTTCAAGATAAGACACTTCAATATCCTCAGCGGCGTGGGAACCTTTTGCCATAAACTGCTTCGTGTTTTTCAGCGATACACTGGGCTTGATCATATCCTGGTGAAAGGGAATGACTGTTCTGCCTTCCATGATTCTTTTGGGCCAGTCCGGGTTGGCAATGGCGGCACGGCCGATAGAAACAAGGTCAGTGTCTCCCTGTTCAATTAATCGTGCAGCCAGCTCCAAGTTGTGCATGCCGCCGTTGGCAATGATCGGCACCCCTAGCAATTGTTTAGCAATGCGGTTGGAGGATGTACCGGAAGGATACAGGCACTCCCGTTCCCATCTGCCCCCTTCTGCGGCGATGTGTACGTAGTCTGGCGTAAACTTTTTCACTTCCCGGAAGATCGCCCTGGCCGTTGCAGCTCCCCCGGGCCAGCGATAGGCGAGGTTGTTTACCTTGCCTTCCGAAAATCGAATGCCAACCACAAACCGCGGCTGTACGACTGCTCTGATAGCTACGTACACTTCCGCCAGCAAAAGGAGGCGATTTTCTACTGTTCCTCCGTAGGCATCTGTGCGCTTGTTCGTATAATCCGTAATAAACTGATCAAACAGATAGCCATTGGCGGCATGAAGTTCCACACCATCGAAGCCCGCTTCTTCCGCTTTTAATGCCGCTGCTACGAAGCCTTGCTTTATTGCCAGAATTTGCGCCGGGTTTGCTTCCCCTGGAAGCGGGAAGGGACCTGCTTCACCTCCAACTTCCGGCATTTTAACTCCCAGTGGCTGTATAGCAGAAGGAGCAATAGCCTTGCTGTGATATTGCGACAGAGCTCCTGCATGCATGAGCTGGCATATAAAAAGGGTGCCACGCTGCTTCACCTGGCGCACAATCGTCGACCAAGCTTCGAGCTGCTGTTGATTGATGAGACCTGGCTGGTTGAAATATGCCTTACTGAACTGGTCATCGGTATACGTTCCTTCGGTTATGATCAGGCCAAAGCCCCCCTCGGCAAAAGCGGTATAGTAATCCGCCATTTCCGGGGTAGGTACACCGTCGTCCGTAGCACTTGCGCGGGTCATTGGAGCTACCACCAACCGGTTCCGCAAAGGCCGGCCGGCGAACAGAAAAGGGGTAAATGCCGGGTGTTTTATTTGTGACTTCATATCATAGTTTTCTTTTCACAAAGTTCCTCCTTCCAAGCCCCATTTTGGATATAATAAAGTTAATATCTGGCGTTAAACTAGTTTAATTATTTTTTTCTCACGCCCCCGCGGATCCGGCTGAGAAATACGGATGAGATACCCAGGTAGGAGGCAATGTATTTCTGTGGCATTCGAGCTGCAATACCTGGGTACTTCTGTAGAAATTCCGCGTAACGCTCCGCGCCTGTCATGGTAATTGAATTTAGAATACGTTGGTCTTGTGCAATTGTGGCATTCTCATGCAGGATCCGCCAAAAACGCTCGAACGCAGGCACTTCTTTGTAAAGCAGTTCCAGCGAGGGTTTGTCAAGCTGGAGCACAATAGAGGGTTCCAGGGCAACCACATGGCGGCTTGCCGGCAGTTGCCTGATGAAGCTCGCAGAATCGGAAATCCACCAGTCTTCCATGGCAAAATGCAGGGTATGGTCGTTGCCTTCCCGGTCCAGATAGAAAGAGCGTAGAAGGCCGCGGCACACATAGCTCTCAAACCGACAGATTTCCCCCTCCTGTACGAGGTATTGTCTGGGCAGAAGCTGTCTTGCTTTTAAAAGAGAGCAGAAGAACTGCTGCTCATCAGGGCTAAGCGAAATCCGCTCTTGCACATGGGAAAGGATCATCGCATAAAGTTCCTGCACCGGGGGTTGGTGAAGTTTGGCCATAAAAAACATGAATTCGGGATAATTTTTAGAAAAAGCAATAGGAAAAACGGGGGCTTTTGCTATATTAAAATTTAGATATTCAATGTTTTAATACAAAAACCGCCTGTTATGCTTTTGGATAAAATTACCGAATTTTTAGTCTCCATTGATGATTTCTACCTTGATTTTGAATTGGAAAAACAACAACACCTCCTAAAATTATAACCTAAAATTTCGGTATTTAAGTATAACAAAAAGAAATAACTGTATCCATCCGACCAACCCATGTTGTAAGTAAAAAAATTTTATGTAGGGCGGTATTCTTTCCAGTTAGAGGGTAACAGCTGGTAGAGGCTTTTGTGGTTTATACTTTGGATTCGTTCGAAGACATCTTTGAGCCATTCAAACTCATTGATATTGTTTTTTTTGCAGCTGGCCATGAAGGAGTACATTGCAGCGGTCATCTCGGCAGCGTTATGTGATCCTGCGAACAGGTAGTTTTTCCTTCCGATAGCCAAGGGACGGACGGCGTTTTCGACCAGGTTGTTGTCGATTTCCATCTGTCCGTGGAGTACATAGGCACTCAGTCCAGCCCATCGTGTGTATGCATAG
>NZ_FNVR01000057.1 GCF_900108085.1 Algoriphagus boritolerans DSM 17298 = JCM 18970 | reverse complement strand
GCCTTGATCCGGTCGGGATCAAAAGACCCAAACAGCTCCACACTGACTCCGCTTGGATAGCTGATCTTGGCCACCGCTGACTGAGAAGCGGACTCAGCCAGTTCGATTCTGGTAAAACCGGTGGAAGCATCCTGGGAATCGGGCTTGGTTTCAAACTTTTTGCACCAAGCATAAAAACTCACTTTTGAAATCCCTTCTCGATCTGCAAAAGCTGCTTTACTCAATCCGGATCGCTGCCACCTGTAAAACAGCTCATAGTAGGTTTCGATACTCGTCTTTTTCATCCCGCAACTTTAGCTCAGAATTCAAAGCGCATCAAGATGCAGTTCGTCGGAGGGATACAATTGAGCGGATTTTTATTAAATATACACCTAGAGAACTCTACTATAAGGTATTATTTGAATTATTCGGAAATCAATTATTGGAGACTGAAAATGACCCAGATTTTAATCGCCAAATCGGGCGTTTAGAAAATTCAGTTGTTTACAACACGCTTTATGATTTCCAGAAAAAAGGGGTATTGAGTTTAATTAGAATGCTTCAAAAATATAACGGAGCAATTCTGGCTGATGCCGTTGGTTTGGGTAAAACATGGAGTGCCTTAGCCGTGATGAAATTTTTTCAACTCCAAGGACGTGAAGTTTTATTGCTTTGCCCAAAGAAGCTTGAACATAACTGGAGAAGATATTTAAAGCATCAAGATTCTCGCTTCGAAAAGGATCAATTTGATTTTTTCTTACGATTCCACACCGACATGCACGAAGACAGGGTTGAGAAATACGTTGACCGTGCTGACAAATACTTTATCAACGACAAACCAAAATTGATTGTCATTGACGAAAGCCACAACCTCAGAAATGACAAATCAAACCGTTATAAATTTTTGCTTGAGCAGATTCTCAAAGAAAATGAAAATGTAAAAGTTCTCCTTCTTTCCGCTACGCCAATAAACAATTCACTGAACGACATCCGAAATCAATTCAAATTAATGGTGCAGGGTGATGTTGGTGGTTATGAAGAAACTTTGGGTATAAGAAATTTAGACTACACATTCCGTACAGCACAAAAAGTGTTCAACGAATGGCGGGAAGAACCAAGCCCTAGAATTAGCGATTTCATTAAAAAGCTACCAGCCAACTTTTTTACACTTACCGATTCATTAATCGTTGCTCGTACACGGAAAATGATTGAAGGGCAACAAACAGGGTTGACTTTTCCAGTCAAAACCAAACCCGTCAACCTTTTCGTAACGCCTAGTCAATTAGGAAATTTCGAATCTTTCGAAGAATTGTTCGACCATTTTCCACCAATGCTATCGGGTTACCAACCCTCATTCTATCTGGAAGAAGAAGACGAAGAAGAAAAGGACGTATTACATGACCAAAGGCAAAGAGACCGCTTTTTGGTTAAAATGATGTACATCTTGATGGTTAAGCGTTTAGAATCTTCATGGTATTCCTTCTACTCCACCGTTGAAAAAATAAAAGACCATCACCAAAATGCTTTAGACAAAATAAAAGCCTATCAGGAAGGAAAAGCAAATAGCAAACTAAACGAAAAGGATGAAGGCCTTTTTGATGATGATGATTTGCAGGACGATTACGAAGAACTCACTTTAGGAAAAAAACGAAAGATTAATCTTTCTGATATTGACGCCTCAGGTAACTTGGAGTACTTCAAAAAAGATTTAAAGAAAGATTTGGATGCTCTTGACAATCTTTTCATCAACCTCCAAAAGGTTGAAAACAAAATCGGCAAGGAAACTGTACGACCCGGAAACCTTGTTTCAGTAGACGATAAACTGCAAACGCTGATAGCTGAAATCAACAAGAAGAGAGCTTCGGGTGAAAACAATGCAAATGCAAAAGTTGTCATCTTCACTGTTTATCGTGATACTGCTCAGTATCTTTTTGACCAACTGAGAAGTCGTGGCTTTGACAAGCTTTCAATGGTTTCAGGTTCTGGGTCACAGACCAGTGATTCAGATGAAGAAACGAAAAATTTTGAACCTATTCTAGAACGCTTTGCCCCATACACCAAACTTTATATGGAGAAGGAATGGGACTTTCAAACACCTAAAAAAGGAATAGAAGCATATCACGAATGGATTTCCTGGGTGGCAGAAAATCATCCGAAAACCTATGCTAAAGTTCAACAGCCGATTGATATTCTGATTGCCACTGATGCTTTGAGCGAAGGGCAAAACTTGCAAGATGCTGATATGGTCATCAATTACGATATTCATTGGAATCCCGTAAGAATCATTCAGCGTTTGGGACGTATTGACCGTTTGGGAAGTCCAAACAAGAAAATTTTTGGCATCAATTTCTGGCCATCCAACAATATCAATTCCTACTTAAATCTTCAGGGAAGAATTGAACAACGTATGGCTGCCATGAAGCTGGCAGGTGCAGAAGTAGATGAAAAATTCTCAGAAACTTTTCAGGATATGATTCATGATGAAACGCGGGATCAACGCATGAAAAACCGCATGATGGAGCAAATGCAAGTGACTTTTGATGACTTGGAGGGTAATGAAACTTTTGGTTTTGATGACCTCTCTCTGGAGCGTTACAGACAAGATTTACTGGAGGAATTCAATAAAGACAAGGCCAAATACCTGCGGATGCCAAAAGGGGTTTACACTGGTTTTAAAGCCGACACCTCTGTTTGCGCCGAAAACGGCTTGATTGCACTGCTAGGATATCCGGCACGACCTGCAAAAGCTACTCAACACGAATACAAAGTTTTTGACATTATCTACATCAATAAGCAAGGCAAATTGATTTTGCTCAATCAAAAAGATGTGTTGGATGCTTTGACTCATCATAAGGACAAAGACCGATTTGTGCCTGATGCGATAGATAAAGGAGAAGATGCTGCTATTCAGGGTTTGGTTAACGCTCTAAAAGCGTGGTTAGATAGCCAAGCAGTTGAAGAACAAATTCAGGAAGACGGCACTACCAAAAAAGTAATGGGTACAGAAGCAAAAGACCTTTTATCAAAATTGAGAAAAGGCGACAAGGACGCTTTATCCCGAGTAAAGCAAAACGTTAAGGTGGATGAAAAATTCCAACTGGACAATTTCGATTTAATCACTTGGTTTTTGGTTTCGGTTTAAATAGATACTTATGGCAAAAAGTAAAATTATTGAAGTACAGCAAGTAACGATCTCCCTTACAGATTTCCATGGAGAAGACTATATCTGTATTACCGATATGGCAAAAGCCAAAACAGATGAAAGTCGTGCTGCCGATGTAATTAAAAATTGGATTCGTACACGTACAACCCTCGAATTTCTGGGTACTTGGGAGAAAATTTATAACCCCGATTTTAAAGTGGTCGAATTTGACCACTTTAAAACGCAGGCAGGTCTTCCGTCTTTTGTATTAAGCCCTACGCAATGGGTGGAGAAAACCAACGCTATTGGAATTTTTTCAAAAGCAGGACGATATGGCGGAACGTACGCCCACAAAGACATTGCCTTTGAATTTGGCTCTGCCATCAGCGCTGAATTCAAACTCTACCTCATTAAAGAATTCCAACGCCTCAAAGAAGACGAAAATAGCCGCCAAAAGCTGGACTGGAATCTGCAACGCACCCTTGCCAAAGTCAATTATACCATTCACACTGATGCCATAAAAGAACGATTGATTCCTGAAAAACTCACCGGTAAACAAACGTCTTTGGTCTATGCTTCCGAAGCGGATTTATTGAACATGGCTCTTTTTGGCAAAACTGCTGCCGATTGGCGAGCTGAAAATCCAGATGCCAATGGCAACATGCGGGATGATGCCACTCTGGAACAACTAGTCGTGCTCTCCAATCCGGAAAGCATCAATGCCGTGCTGATTCGTCAAGGACTCAATCAATCGGAGCGACTCACTCAACTGAACCAAATTGCCATTACCCAAATGACCTCTTTGGTCAATAATGCGAACCTGAAAAACCTGAAATAGATGGATTTAAGAATATTTTCTCAACTCAAATGAATAACCAGGTCTCCTTCAATTTTGCAATATGGAGGTTTTATCTCTGGATTTTAAATCAGATGGAGCGCAAGCTATTACAACCTATTGATTTCAAAAGGGACAATCTTCGACTCATTCATCACCGGATGGGCCAGTCAAATTCCTAATCCATAGAAATTAAATTTATAGCCCTAGCCCTGTGCAGGCGATTTCCAACAAAAATATGGTCTCACCCCTTGATCAAATCACCGAATTGCTTAATTTGACAACGGAAACAGCCAAAAAATCCACTCCGCACAAAACGAATATACACGACACTGGGAAGGGGAGTTAGATTTATTGGGATGTTAGCACCAATTTTATGACGACAGCAATAACCATAGGAGCAATTATAACAGGACTTATTTTATATCGACTTTTATCAAAAAAATCGGAAGACAAAAAACAAACAGAAACTTTGATAGCGAAATTATTGACAGAAGAATTTGTAGAAAAATACAATAAGAAACAAGGACAAGTAAAAGGCGGTTCTTTATGTTTTTATGGACATTGGTTTGGTAGACCTTACGACAATTATCACCAACTCGAATTAGCGACTTTTGACAGTATATTAAACACTCTGACTTTGACTTTTAATGAAAAGGAAACATTGACCATTTTCAACCCGCAAGACATTTCTGAATTTGAAAATAAACTTACTATTGGTTCGGCTGACAAAATTTATTGGAAATGGTTCTCTTACGGCAAACCACAGACAGACGAAAATTTATATTTCATAGAAATAAATCGTAAAGAAAATTCATTGACCGGCAATTCAAATGTTGACTGGTATAAGCCAGACTTCAAAGATTTGAACTTAGTAAATCCAGCACTTTTATGGACTTGACATTGCCGACAGAAAGAAAAACTGGTGCTAACAGGCGTTTGGCAAAAAAGCGGGTTCAGTGCTTAAATGAAGCTTTGTGCTTCGTATCAAGTTCAGTGCTGGCAGACAGTTTAGTGCTTCGAAATCCGCTTCTTCGCCAAGCGCCAAACCGTTATGCGTAACT
Source organism: Algoriphagus boritolerans DSM 17298 = JCM 18970 (assembly GCF_900108085.1). Classification (GTDB taxonomy): domain Bacteria; phylum Bacteroidota; class Bacteroidia; order Cytophagales; family Cyclobacteriaceae; genus Algoriphagus; species Algoriphagus boritolerans. The sequence continues at coordinate 2,781 of NZ_FNVR01000057.1, read as the reverse complement.
TTAGTAAAACGACAAAGATGACAGAAGACCAAATATTAAAAGCAATATCTAAATCAGGATATTTATTTGAATCGGAGATTTCAAAATTTTTGGCAGACAGCGGTTTTTTTGTAGAATCCAATGTTATTTTTCAAGACCCAGTAACAAATAAGAACCGGGAAATTGACATTGTTGCAGAAACATACAATGATTTTTCAAGCGGTGACTTTGACAGAGTAAGTTGTAAAATTCGCTATTATTTTGAATTAAAAAATAATGACTTCCCTCTAGTTCTGCTGACAAAGTTGCAATTTAACCCGAATACTCCCGAAGACATCTTCAAAGAAATTTTAACCGTGCCGACAGGAATAAAATATGATTCCTACTCAGCATTTACCGAACAACTTTACGACCAAAGTCAAAATTTTTATACTCAATATTGTTCCTTCTCAAAAAAGAAGGACAATGAAATTATGGCTTCACATCCTGACGAATTGTATTCTAGTTTGTCAAAACTTTGTTGGTTTTGCGAAAAAAGTACAACAGAAACAAATGAGTTGTTTGAGGAAATGTCAAATGAATATTTCAGGCACTGGCTTTACTTACCTGTTTTATTGTTAAGTACTGACCTTTACGAATTGACCGTTGGAGAAGACAACAATCCAAAATTAGAAAAAGTGAAATATTCAAGGTTGTTGCTAAATTTCCACTACAACGACAGACCAACATCGACAGTAATTTATGTTGTAACCAAGGACTATCTTAAAGATTGGCTTTTAGAAATGGAAAAGCTGGAAGGTAGCGTTAGGACAAAAATGAAGGAAAGTAAAGTAAAACAGACAGTATAAAAGCTACGCATAACACGGGTTTTGCGTTAGTGGGCGGACAGTGCAAATAGAAACATTTGAGCAATTAATAAACTTTGGTGCTGGCAGACAGTTTACGGTTTCAAAAGCCCACCAACGCAAAGCCCGAAACCGTTGTAGGGCATTTAGTATGACAGCAAAATCTATTGGTAGACAGACACTTTTGAAATACTGTATTGTTTCAGTGTTGGCCATACTGACAATTTTCATATCGACTTTTTTAATATTCGCAGACCCAACAACAACGACAGTAACTTTAGACAATGCACTCTCGACATTAATGAAGGACTTTATTGATAACTATCTGTTTGTGAGTATACAGACAGCCTTTATAATAATTGAAATATTGATAATAGGCGGACTCATTGGAGAACTGATAATTAAAGGACAAAAAAATCATTTCATAGTTGGGGGACTGACCCTTTTGACAATGTGGTTTTTGTTATTCATAACCTGTTCAGTGACAAGTGGAATTATGAATTCAATTAACTACGGACTGAATGGTTTTAAATCAGCATTTATGAGTTGGACTGTTTTTGGACTACTTCCATTTCTAGTTTTTGGAGTATTACATGGACTGACGACAGGATACTTTTTAGGACGAGAAATTAAAAGAAGGGGACGGTGACTAAACGCCCTACAACAAAATACATATGCCATGCAGGGGTTTGGTGTTGCCATTTAAGTGTAATCAACTAATTTAGTATATCAACGTGGGACAGTGACGCCTTTCAAAAACCCTGCACGTCATATGTACCAACGTTAGTGGCAAGCAAAAACGACAACATCATAACAAGCAACAATATGATAAAATTAGAATATCCAGACATTCTTGACAACTTCAAGGAACACATTGACCCGAAACGAACTGAAAGTGCTTCGTTTCTAATTTGGTATTTGGAAAACTATTATCGACTTGACACCCTTGAAGCCGTTGACTCAGTTTGCGACCAAAACGGAGACAAAGGAGTTGACGGTATTTATATAAATGAAGCAAACGGAACAATTGATATTTTCCAAACAAAAATTTCACAGAAAGCCACCAAAACAATTGGCGACACAATTTTAAAAGAGTTTTTCGGAACACTATCACAATTTGATAGCAAGGAATCAATTCAAAATTTGTTAGACACTGGTGGTTCTGCACAAGTGGTATCATTAATAAAGCGACTCCAAATTTTAAATCTATACGACCAATATAAAGTTCGCGGCATTTTTATTTGTAATGTAGAATTAGATTCCAATGGTATTGCTTATTTAGCAGCCACTGACAATATCGAGTTTATTGGCAAACAAACCCTTGAAACAACATACATTTCACATTCAAGAAATGTCCCACAAAATCTAAAAGCAACATTTGACATTTCAGGTTTAAATGTTTCAAAACACTTTGTAGACAGCTCTACTTTAGCATTTATAGCACCAATTAAAGCAAACTAATTAGTTAAAATGCCAGGCATTTCAGAACAATCTGTTTTTGCATACAATGTTCGCGGACCTTTAGGTGGAACAAACGTTAACAGAGATATTGTAAAAAGTATAAAGGACAAATCTCTTCATAAAAAATTCCCTTTATTTCATAACGGCATTACAATAGTTACAAATCAAATAACCGAGACACCTGAAGATAATCCCGAAAAACTAACAATTGAAACATTCTTCGTGGTTAATGGATGCCAAAGTTTGACAGCACTATTCAAAAATCAAAAGGACTTGACTGATGACTTGCGTATTTTGACAAAATTCGTTCAAGTATCAGTGGACTCCGACTTATCAAAGACAATTACGCATTATTCGAACAATCAGAATGGAGTTAAAGCAAGAGACTTTAAATGTATCCCTCCGACGAACTGCATCTTGATGTGCTTTGAATTCTGAGCTAAAGTTGCGGGATGAAAAAGACGAGTATCGAAACCTACTATGAGCTGTTTTACAG
>NZ_FNVR01000063.1 GCF_900108085.1 Algoriphagus boritolerans DSM 17298 = JCM 18970 | reverse complement strand
GGATCTGTTTCCAAATTACCCTTAAAACAATCCTTAATAAGGTGCAAATAGGATATTAGTGTACAATCAAAAATTATTTAGGACAGCATTGACATGAAATTATTAAAAATAAGTTTTGTTTTCTTTGGAATTATTGTGTCTGGGTGTAGCAAGATAAATGATTCCAAAGAAAATTTTTCAGAAGTTTTGGTAATCAATCCCGAAGAGGCTGTGGACTTTTTGTCTTTATCATCCATCGTTGATTCTATAAAGTACATTAAACTTGAAAATTCAGAAAATTCATTTCTAGGGGAGGTTTCAGAAATAATTATCAAGAAAAATTTTATTTATGTTATAGATAAATCTCAACAGTCTATTTTTCTTTACAATCATGAGGGGTCATTTATGAATAAAATTGATAAGCTAGGTGATGGCCCTGATCAGTATCGTCATCTTGGCCCTGTGTTTGTAGATCAAAATGAGAGATTTATTGAAATCATAGATTATATTGGCGAAAATTCTCGAATTCTTAAATATGCTATTCCTACATTATTGTTTTTGGAAGAAAGACCCTTGAATGCTCCGATTGCTAACTCGGCAAGAAGGTTCAACGATGTATATTATTTTGCAGCACAACAAATCGAAAATTACGTAAATGAAAAGGCTACAAATGGAGATATAATTGTTGTTGATGAAGAGAATAAAAAAAGTGTCCTTTTCGATAAAAAAATTGATTTTAAAGGTGATTCATTTTCACCTTTTGTGGAAAGTTTTACACAAAATGAAGAAGGTGAGATTTATGTTTCATTAATGTACAATGATACCTTTTTTAAATTATCGGATAAGAAGGCTATCCCATTTCTCACCTTAGATTTCAGTGGGTATGAAGTAGACAAAGAATTAGGTAGCAAAAGCATTCAGGAGCAATTAAAATATTTAAGTAATGAGGCTAATGGCAAAGTTTCTTTTCCTGTTTTGAATGCTGAAAATTCCAAAATTTTAGCATTTTCCTATTACTTTAAAGAAAATAATAAAAATAGGCTATATCAATACATTAAAATAAAGGATAGTGGGAAAATCTTCCATACTAGAGTGGTTAACAACGATATTTCTTCTTTTCCCAAACAAATTTATATCAGTTCTTACCTTTTTGGAATTAAACATGAAGTTATTTTTCAAGATTACCTTGTTGACATCATTTTACCGTCATTTGCCTTAGAAGGGAAAAAGGAGATAGAAACCAATTCTTTAGGTACAATAAAAATTGAGGATAATCCAATTATTGCACTAATGAAAATAAAGAAATAGGTAAGGTGATAAGTGCAAATCCCTAAATTTAATTATTTGATTATACAATATTCTTCCAGTAAGAAGATTTGATTTCTAAATCAACCCGGATCTTGGGTTTTAGGATGCCTTTATGTAGATTTTATGTCCCATGAAGGTCAGAAATTAGGTTTTTCAGTTAATTTTAAGTCTATTCAAAGGCTTTTGGCAGAGTTCTTTCGATAGAAAATATTTTCTTCAAATCTAGTTTAAATAACTTTTCTGTATCCAATATTTAATTATGTCAATAGTATAGCTTTAATTAAGCTATTATTGTTGGTTTATCCTAAAAAAAATTGGTATGGATACAAGGGGGGAATCACACATTCCACCGAATCCAATCAGTAATCTGACTATTCCCAAAAGGCTCAATTACTTGTCATGCAGCAAACAATTTCCCTTCAATCGGACCCCAATGCTCATTTGACCACTTCGCAAGCTCCCCTCTCATTAAGGAGAGGGGCTGGGGTGAGGTTTTTTTAAAAATACCCAGGGCTGGGTATTTTTTCTCAGCCACAGATTGTCTAGTTTAGAAAAGTAAAGGCAAATGAAATTCTCCCAATTATCCGGTGATTTCGTTCCTTTGCAGGAATTCTATTGATTATGGCAAGAGCAGATTTGTTGGTGAAATTGGTTAAAGCAGGACTTTCAAGTGATCCGGGGCTATTTACCCGGGTGACGGAATCAATCATTGCTGAAGAACGTAGCAAACAGCATCATATACTTGCAGATCAGTTGGATGAACTATTACGGTCCTCTGAAAATAGAGGGGTGAGAGCTCCTACGAATAATTCAAACCTTCTTGGACAACGATTTGAAAACTTTCTTTTTAAAGTAAAGCCAGAGAGAAGATTGGATGATTTGATTCTTTCGGATGAGAATTTTGGTAAAATAAATGAAGTCGTCCAGGAACATTTCAGAGCTGATATTCTGAGGTCGTATAACCTTGAACCCAGAAACAGAATATTGCTTTCCGGAGCGCCGGGAAATGGCAAAACTTCCTTGGCTGAGGCTATTGCTCAATCCCTGATGATTCCATTTTATGTCATCCGTTACGATGGAATTATTGGAAGCTACCTTGGAGAAACGGCCACCCGGCTGAAGCAAATGTTTGATTTTGTTCGCACCCAAGAATGTGTGTTATTTTTTGATGAGTTTGATGCTATAGGAAAGGAGCGGGGGGACCAACATGAGACAGGGGAGATAAAGAGGGTAGTAAGCTCCTTGCTGATGCAAATTGATCGACTTCCTTCTTATGTGATGGTTGTGGCGGCTACCAATCACCCCGAACTACTGGACCGTGCGGTGGGAAGAAGGTTTCAGGTGAAACTGAATCTGGACAAACCGACTAAAGCGATGATTGTCCGCTGGCTTAAGAAATTTGAAAATCAAGTGAAATACTCTTTAGACCATTCCTTGGATAAAATCGCTTCGAAACTGGAGGGCCTCTGCTTTTCCGAAGTGGAAGACTTTGTACTCGATATCCAAAGGAAGTACATTCTTTCCCTCCCTGAGGCAAATGTTAAAAAAATCGTCGATGAGTGTTTGACCTATCATACACTCAAAGGGGATCCGCATGGCAGATAAAAAACCACTTTTAATTTTTCCCTCACCTGGATTAGCGGCTAGAGAGCCGAGATCTTCTGGTCGCTCTGATATAACCCTTCCAGATTACGAAAAGCAAAAGCAGAGAATAGGTAGGCACTGGCATACTTTAAAATACTGTCGTCCGAGAACGCGAGAGTCCAAAATAATTTAATCTTGGAATAGTACCAAAATGAAAGATGGGAAGCTTTTTGGAGCTGTCCCATCTTT
>NZ_FNVR01000058.1 GCF_900108085.1 Algoriphagus boritolerans DSM 17298 = JCM 18970 | reverse complement strand
ATCGCCTATGCATACACACGATGGGCTGGACTGAGTGCCTATGTACTCCACGGACAGATGGAAATCGACAACAACCTGGTCGAAAACGCCGTCCGTCCCTTGGCTATCGGAAGGAAAAACTACCTGTTCGCAGGATCACATAACGCTGCCGAGATGACCGCTGCAATGTACTCCTTCATGGCCAGCTGCAAAAAAAACAATATCAATGAGTTTGAATGGCTCAAAGGTGTCTTTGAACGAATCCAAAGTATAAACCACAAAAGCCTCTACCAGCTGTTACCCTCTAACTGGAAAGAATACCGCCCTACATAAAATTTTTTTACTTACAACATGGGTTGGTCGGATGGATACGCTCAATTTCATTAATCAAATATTGCTTGAAGTCGATTTTGGATTTGGTACCATCAGGAGCAACCAAGGTTTTTTCTTTATGTGCTTGTGGTCTTACCCACAAAGCATCAAACCAAACTACCAGTTCCTTGTATTGGTTGTTGTTGCCTGTTTCAGCAATGTTTAATTCTATGTTGTTGGTTTGCTTTAAACCAATTCCTGCTTCCGTGAGGTTAGAGCTTCCAGAAATGAAATATTTATTTCTATCGTCTTTTTTGTCAGGATTGAATAAGTAGCTCTTAGCATGGCAAAAATTCGGCTCTAAAGTTTTTGCTACGACTTTGTCTTGTTTTAGAAAATTAACTGCTTCCTTCGATAGGTTGCTTAATTTAAGAGATGCTTTAATGCTAATGTTTTCATTTAAAAGGTCAAGCGGTCTGTTGTCGATAGAGTCAACATTTACAATATCACCCAGAACAAGCCTAAAATCTGAAATTTTATCATTTACATTTTTTGAAAGCCAAGCAAGTGCACCAATGGTAAAGTAACCAGTTACAATATCTAGTTTTCCTTGTTCAGTATAGGATGAAATCCATTCGTGGACTTTTAAATTTTCGTTTTCGTTATCTAATATCATTAGGCAGGCTTATCAGTTTTTATTAATTCCTTTGGGTCGACTTCCAAAATCTTGGCAATTTCAAAAAGAACTTCAAGTCTTGGTTGTTGTCGGTTTTGCACATAACCATTGACCATATTGTAACTCTTACCAAGTCTTTCAGCCAGCCAAGTCTGCTTGATTCCCTTTTCTTCCAATACTTCTTTTATTCTGTTCATGTCAACAAAAGTCAGGCTGCTAAAATAGGTTTTATATTTTGAATGTATCGTTTTTCAAGATAAAAAGTGTTTGAATTATTGTCGCTTTGTTCGTCCGTGGGTTGGCAAAAAAATGGCTCTTTTGGTTTTTCAGCGTTGGGCTGTGTTTCGGCAAAAACCAAATGTGCCATTTGTGCGGTTGTTTTTTTACACTGAGCGATAAACGGTCTGCGGTATGAAATCGTTGGGGATTGCGGGCTACTTTCCTGTCGAGTTACACCGAACTTGATGCGGGGCAGAACGCTCTATTAACCACTTAAACCCCAATGTTTTATACCGCTTGTTACCGGTCCGTGCTTTATTTTTGTCTTTCGTTTTCTATTCGTTTCTGTCTTGGTGCGTTGGCTTGGTAGCTCTTTTGATGTTTTTTGCTTGGCTTAGTGCGTTTGGAAAAACAGCAAATGTGCTACCAAATGCGTTGGCATTATTACCTAACTATTAAATAAACAAGAATGCTTATTGCAATCACAAATCCTACTATTAAAAAAATTCTGTTTGTCTTTATTTCTTTTTTCAGTAAATCGTTTTGGTCTGATAGAGATTTTATTTTACTCTCTAACAATTCCACATTTTTAGTTGCTTGCTTTTCTATGTCGGTTAAATGTTTTTCAGTCGTTTCGCTGAAACCATTTAGAAGTTGTTTAGCTTCTTTGTGATTTGTGTCAAGAGTTGTTTGAATATAGCCTAATGCTTGAACAATTCCCGTCAGGGTTTGGACTACGTTTGTAAGTGTTAGATTGATTGCATTAATAGCTATAAAAATTTCAGCAAGTGTTTTTTGAAGTTTGTCAAAATGCTTTTCTAAATCAATTCTTTCAAGTCGTTCAACTTGCTTTCTTAACTCGTCAATTTTAGTTTGCAGGTCTGTTGATTTGTCGTCAAACTTTTTCAGTTCGATTGCTAAATCTTTTCTTGTCTGGTCAATGAATGACTTTTGTAAGTCTTGAAACAGTTTTGTGAAGTCAGTATTTACAAGTCGTGAAATTTCTTTCTGTAAATCTGTTGTCTTGTTGGATAACTCATTCAGGTTTGCTGTAAATAAAGCGTTGTTGCCGTCCAAATACTTTTTTGTTGTTGCTCCTAAAGTGTTAGTGTATTCCTCTGATAGTTTTACAATCTGCTGATATTTGGTATCAAATATTTCTGGTTGCTTTATCAATTCCTTAATATCTTGATGCAACTTGTCAAGGTCTTTGAGTTTCTCACTCAAAGATTTAATGTTTGCTTGCGACTGCTGTATTACTTCTTCGTAGTTAGGCATAATATTCTGCTGTTAATTCGTGATTTCTGTTTATAAGTTTTTCAATACCCAAGGTCTGCATTTTTAATAAAAGTTTTGCTCGGATAAGTTTAATGTCTTTGAAGGATGGATTATCCTCTTGAATGTTGCTATGCAATTTTGCAAAGTAACTTTCAAAAATAGGTTCAATAATTTCAAAATCGTTTTCGTGAAAACTTTCGTCCTTATACAAATTGTCAAAACCTAATTCAAGTTCAGTATTTGCTTCTGAAATGTATGATGCATTGTTCACTGAATACATAGAAAATGCCTTAAGTAAGCGAAGTAACCATTCGTTATTCAAATCCGTTTCACTTAATGACCTTAGAATTTTTTTGCAAGAACCCATCATGTGCTTGTAGTTGTTTTGCTCTGTTCCATCAAGGCGATAAACTTCTAAATATTTATCAAGGATTTCTTGTTTGTTTAACACTAGTTCCTGATAGTCGTCTAAAAGGGAGAATGGTTTACCGTTAATCCTGAAACCGATTCTTGCATACTTTGCATTAAAGTAAAAAAATATCTGCTCTTTAATATATAGATTTTGCTGAAACCAATCGGAAATATAATTCGGTTCAGTTATACTGGTATTCAGAACATTTTCAATTTCGTCAGTTGCTCTCTTTCGTTTGCTTGCAATTTCTTTGTAGGAAAACTCGGATAAAAAGTAAAGGCACTCAATAATATTTTCTACAAGAGTTGGCTTTACAAGGCGACTTTTAAGTGCTTCAATATTTTCCATTGCTGTATTCTCTGACAAATATCTTCGTAAATATTTTTCAATTTCCTTTGTGTATTTATCAATGGTTTTAAATTTCTTGAATGTGCAACTATAAAGATTGTTCTTGTTGTAATCAATTAAATAATCTTCTAAAAGCCCCATGCTGTGCATTCTATATATCAACCTGCCTGTATCGTTGCTTGTTTCCCTGTCTCTACTATAAACAAAAAGAAGTTTAGCTTTTACTTCTTCCGTAATTTTTGATAGTTCTTTTACGCTATTCTCATCCAATAAAAAAAGAAAGTCATTAAAGTCGTGTGACCATTTATAAACTCGTTTAATTACTTCCTCAAAAGTAGCTGTATAATAAGGCGGATTGATTTCATCCTTCGGATTTACTCCCAGAAGATTGCAGATGATTTCAGTAGAATCAGGATACTTCTTTGTAGCTGTAATTATGAATTGAAAATTTTCATCCTTACAATTATTAAAGGTGTTAGCCAATGTATCTTGCTTTTCTATATTAATCATTTCACCATTAATAAGTTGAAATTCTTTAACCTTGAAAAGATTTAGGAATTGGCTTTTCTCTGTATCAACTCCCTTAAAAGAAAGCTCATGAAAGAAATCGTGAATGTTTCTGTCGTTATATTTTTCAATAAGAAATTTGTAATGATTGTTACCGTCTTTTTCTTTTAGCTTATCTCTTAATTCACCTACGTTTTCTATTGAAAGAACATTGTATTTTGTTCCGTCTTTTTTAAGTAAACTAAAATCTGTCAAGCCAATTTCGTTTATTGCTTCATCTAAAGTGGAGAATGAAATGTCTGAAAACACTTGTGCTTTATCATCCCACTTTTTCTCAAATGCTTGTCGTATTGCTTTTCTTGTAAACTTGTTTTGAATGAGCTTGTATTCTTTGTTTTCACTAAAGAATTTGTAAACATCCAGTTTTACATACTTGCTTTTTGAAATTAAAATATTTGCTTCGGAAATTTTCTTGTCTCTGCCAGACCTTCCTGCTTCTTGAACCAAACTTTCAAGTGAACCTGAATAAACATAGTGATAGGTTGAACGAATATCTTTTTTGTCAATCCCCATACCAAACGCCTTTGTGCAAACGATGTGTTGCGTTCTGTCTGATGTAAAGTTTTCAAAATGTTCTTGAACCTCCTTGCTTTCTTCCTCTGTTTCACTTGAATAGAAAAAGCCCTTTGAATTTGAATTAAGATTTTGGTAAACAAAATCAACTCCGCTTTCATGTCCACCTTGCCCTTTTACTGGACAAAAAATGATTGCATAAAATTCATTTTGAGTTTTAGCACTTAGGTCAATTAGTTCTCCTGATTGATTTTTAAATAGAATATTTTGATTGAACTGTTCTGCATCATTAAAATTATCATAGTGATGCTTCTGTGATTTTTCGATTAGCGATGTCTCGTTTAATTTTTGAAGATTAGACCCGAAGTTTAAAAAGTCACTATTTAGCTCATTCATTCTATCTTTTCCTGTAACATCAGTAACTCTAAAAAATAGTTCAGGTCTGATTGTATTTTCAATCATAATGATAGCGTCAGCAACATCATTGTGTTGAATTTGCAATTCTCTTTCAATGTCAGCCAAAACATCAAACGAAGCTGTGGCAGTAAGTCCAATAAGAGAAACGGCTTTAGCCGTTTTTATTTTTGCGAACCTTTGAGCATTTTTCCCAAGCATTAAATATGTTGAACGAAAATCATGTCCCCACTCTGAAACGCAATGAACTTCATCAATTACGCAATAGGAAAATGCTAAACCGAATTTTGAAACATCAATTGTCCGAATGATATTTCTGAAATCTTGCATTACAAATCTTTCAGGAGAAACAAAAAGGAACATTGTTTCACCATAACGAAAGTCAATTAGTTTTTTTACTCTTTCCTCTCTTTTTAAGTTTGAGTTTATGAATTCGCAACAGTCAATCCAATTTTGTTTTAAAACCCTAACTTGGTCCTCCATTAACGATTTTATGGGGTCAACTACCAAACACAAACCTGGTTGTAGAAATGTAGGTATTTGAAAAGTCAATGATTTTCCGCCTCCTGTTGGAAGTAACCCGATAACTGGTTTTTGTTGCAATGCTCTTGAAATGATTGGAAGTTGCCCTTCTCTGAAACTAACTTTTCTAAAAATTGTTTGAATGAAAAAATTTATGTGGAATTCGTATTTGCTTACTGGGACATAAGAACCATCGTCTTTTTTCTTAACCAATGCTTTGTAGTGAAGCAAGTCTGCACAATAAACTCGTCTCATTTTACCAAATGTCGTATCAAAGAAATGAGAGGAACGAATTTTAATTGCCTTATCACTCAAAAAGTCTGTTTCTTTGTAAATATTTGACCGTCTTAAAATTGAATGGTCGATTACAATATCAAACTCTTTCTGTTTAAAAAAACTTTCATCTTCAACTCTTTTTTGTAAGTGTAATTTGTTGTCAATAACCCATTTTGAATTTTCAAAAACAGTCAATGAGATTTCAGGCAAAAGCAATTTGTCTTTGTCGTCTAAGATTGCATTGATATTGAAAAATAATTCTTCCAAGGATTTAATTGCAATTGCTCCGCAAGGCAAATCCCTTTCAATAATTGCAATTTCAATTTTCTCTTTATTGAATAGTTCGGGGTGAACCAAAAGAAATTCAAGAACTGTTTTTTGAACTCTTGCGACAGCAAAAGGAATAAAAAGTAAAGAATATTCGGCAAGATGTTCTTCTATATTCTTTTCAAAGTTGTTTTTGAAGTTTTGATAAATCTTTCTTCCAATTAACGCTTCAAAGTCGGTGTTATCTGCTTTGATGGTTTCAACCGTAAATCTTATTGTTTCAAAGTTTTCGTCTTCTGCTATTGCGTCTCTGTAAGCATCATAATATTTGTATTCAGATAGGGAATGGTGGGAACCATCCACCTCAAATATTCTACCAACCTTTTCATAGCGATTATTATTTTCGTTCCAATGTAAGTAGGGAGAAGTAAAACAAAAATCAACTGATTTACCTCCAGCAAGTTTACTGTTAATTGTTGAAAAATCTCTTTGAGATTCCAATATCTGTTTTACAAAAGAGTGCTTTTTTATGAACTCCCATTCTAAACTACTACCTAAGTTTCCTCCATAATTAGTTTTGCTAATTTCTAATTGTGGCTCAATAATATGCAACAATTCAAAAATACTTTCATAACTAATTGGTTTTATTAATTTTGGAAAATTGATTTCAAACTCTTCATTAGATTGCTCTGTTAAACCAATTTCAGCAAATATGTTCTCTAAAAGTAATGGTGCTCTTGTGGGCAATCCTCTTGTTATGATGTTGTTTAAAGTGGCTAAAACTGGATTTAGTTTTTTAAAGTCAGGTGCGTACTTGTAATAAAAATCGACATCAAAAGAACTCGCATTTTGAAGTAGTCCATTTATTTGGTCAAGTTGGTTTTGGTCAGTTGGTTTATGCCTATCCAATTTTGCTTTAAAGTCGGCTACAACTTTTGCAATACTGTCAACTATGTAACCTGCTTTAAACTGCATTTTGTCTTGAGATAAGTTTTATAAAATAATTAGTCTTTGTCAACGAAGAACGGATTTTGTGCGGTTGGGCAAAAGCAAATGTGCTGCAACTGTGTCGGATTGTGTGTCGGGTTGCAGCTCTTTTGATTTTGCTGAAGCGTTGGCATTTCTGTTCATTTTCTCTGTCGTTATATGTTTGCACTGTCGTCTTTTAGCATGACCGGTAACGTTCTGCGGCTTGGCGTAGTGGCGGATTTTTAGCACAAAAGTTCAATCGAAGAACTGAACTTGAACCTACCACAAAACTGTCATACGAAGCACTGAACCCGCCATTACGCCAAACCGCTGTTGCACTAAACCTGCGGTAGTTTTACCAAGTAGCAGCCGGAAAGAGGTAACTTTTTAGCTCATTCATAAACGCTTATTAATCATGAAAAAAAAGAGAACCTCCTCCAGGCCGCTTGCTCCAAGATAGCGGGATTTGCTGAACTACTGGCCAAGTTTGAGCAAAAAGTTACTGTTGCTGGCAAAAGTCAAAGTACCCTCACCAACTATGGCCGTCATCTGGCCAAACTCGCCCTTCACTTCAATGAATTGCCTACTGAAATAGATCCAGACCGGATCAATGATTACCTGCATTTGGTCAAGCGGGGGCATAACAC
>NZ_FNVR01000059.1 GCF_900108085.1 Algoriphagus boritolerans DSM 17298 = JCM 18970 | reverse complement strand
GTGAAGTTGCAAACTTCACCCAGCCTCAAGAGGAACTTCTAAGGTTAAGAGAAGATACTACGCCTAGTGGGGGAATTTTATACCACTGCGATATACTACGATGATAAAGGAAGGGTGATCCAAACCTTGACTCAGCAGCAGTTGGGAGGAACTGTTCGCACCTCTACGGCATACAATTTTGAGAATCAACCTGTCCAGTCTTTAACTGCTAACAGTAGTGCTGTAGGACAGGAAGTTCACCGACGATACTATTACAATGCAGCTGGACTGCTTTCGTCGGTCAAACATAAGCTACCGGGGCAGACTGAACGAGTTGTTGCTCAAAATACCTACAACAATCTTGGGCAATTGACAACAAAATCCTTTCCGGAAATAACCAGTGGAAACCAAACCTACACATATAACATCAGAGGATGGCTTAAAACCTTGGGAAGTTCCCTGGCAGTAGGTTACAAGCAGACCAACTACTATGAAAATGGGGGAACGGTCAATAACTGGAACGGGAATATTTCCAGAATTACCTGGTCAGGATCTACGGGTGGAGGAAAGCAACGCACATATAATTATACCTACGATAAAGTAAACCGGATTACAGCAGCCACTTATACCGCTACCAGTGAGACGGATTGGTTCAATCTGAGCGGTATGACCTATGATGCCAATGGCAATATCACGGCACTGACAAGAAAAAATCAAAGGACAGCAAGTACCTATGGCGATGTGGATGTATTGACTTATGGATATCAAGCTAACAGCAATAAGTTAACCCAGGTAACAGATGGAATGGGAGCCCAATCTTATACTTCCAAAGGCTTTATCGAGCGAAGCTCAACTGCCTACGCTTACGATGCCAATGGCAACCTGAAGACCAATCTTGATAAGCAGATATCTAACATCAGCTACAACCATTTGAATCTTCCGGTAGAAGTGAGTTTCAATACCGGAGCGAAGATCCGCTTTGCCTATGATGCAGAAGGTATCAAATTAACCCAGAAGGTATACAATACCAGCGGTGCACTGATCAAGACACAGGAATATGTAGGTGAGTTTGTGTTTCAGAATGGTGCCTTGGACTACTTGATTCATGAGGAGGGAAGAGTTGCAGTCGAGTTGGGTACCTACCAATATGAGTACTTTATCAAAGATCATTTGGGAAATGTGCGTCAAGTACTGCGGAATCCATCCACGCAGGTCTATATGGCTACCATGGAGACTCAAAATGCTGAAACAGAAGAGCAGGAGTTTACCCAGATCCAGGCCTCCAGACAATTGGCACCGGAACACAATAAGACACCAGGAGGAAATCAGGTAGCCTGGCTGAATGCGGACAGAGGAAGAATGGTGGGGCCGGGCAGAAGCCAGGAGATCTACGAAGGAGACAGTATGAGGCTTCAGGTCTTTGGGAAGTATGCGGACGAAAAGGAGAAGAAAGCCAATGCGGGAAGCTTTGCTACCCAGGGAGCAAAAGACAAACTGGTCAATGACCTGAATGAGCTGGCGGTAAGCACTCAGCGTGCAGGAGGAGGCAATCCAATAGCCCTGTTCAATCTGGTGGATATCTTGGCTGGCGATCTGCAAAAGAAATCGGCACCGGAAGCTTACCTGATCTATGCGCTCTACGATCAGGATAGCAACCGATACGAGGTTGAGGACCGAGCGTTAAGAAACAGTCCGGGGGACTGTTTTAGTGAGGGGCCAGCTTGTAGGGGAGGGTTCTGAGCAGAAATGCCGCCAACCAACACGAGGTTTTGGAGGAGAATCTGTATATTTCTCAGGACGGATATATGGAGACCTTTGTGGTCAACGAAACTTCAGAGGATGTCTGGTTTGACAATATGATGCTGATGAGTATTTCTTCACCGATAGCTCAGGAAACCCACTACGATCCTTGGGGATTGGAACTGACTGGGATTGGATTTCAGTATGGGGGGATTAAGGTTAATAATTGGAAGTTTCAAGGGCAGGAATCAATTGATGATTTAGGACTGAATTGGAGTTCTTTCAAGTGGAGAAATCATCAGCCAGATATTGGGAGATTCTTTAATATAGATCCTCTTTCAGATAAGTATGTTCATAATAGCCCATATGCTTTCAGTGAGAATAAAGTGACCTCACATGTAGAGTTGGAAGGACTTGAGGCATCTCCCATTCATCCTAGTTATGGTCTGAATAATATTACTGAGACTTTTAGACGAGCAGCAGTTGATATTGGAAATTCGATTGATAAAACATATTTGTCCTTATCCACGACATACTCACAAATAATATCAACAGCAAAAGTTAATTTAGGTTTGATGGAGGTTAAATCTACTACATCAGTAGATGTGAATAATACTGTATCTGTTTCGAGTAATTTTGCTGATTTTTTGACACCTGTTCAAGGCTCAAACGGTGATTTGAAATCTAAGAATTCTAGTTTATTCAATTTTAATACAGAAAGTACTATTGAAACTGTTACGGAAACAAGTAGCGACTTATCCACAAATATGCTGGATATTGAAACCTCTTCTGTTTTTTCATTAGATTTGTCAAATGGAAACTCAAAAGAGAATAAAGATCTATCAATTGGTAAAGCTGGACTTAGTTTATTTAATAGCACTGAAAATAATAATAATAAACAATCCAATACAACAGGGATACGATATTCGTTAGATGTTGACTTGAATAGGTCTAAATTTAACCTAACAATTGAGGCAGGTAAAAAGGATGAAAAATAAATTTGCAATAATTTTAGTTTGTTTAATAATGGTTTTTTCCTGCAACAGGAAAACGAATGAAAATTTGATTTGCATTAGTAAGGTTGATCTAGAAATTTGTATACTTGATAAATGGGTTATTCAAAAGATTCCCGATTACTTCTTATACGTTAAACTTCCTAGGGAAAATGATTTTTTCTTAATTAACAATTTTGATAATCCAGATGGAGATCAAATGTTCTTTGACTATTTGACAGGTACTCATGAAAGATTTTTCTATTCAGAATTGAATTTATTGGATTATTCTATTTATGAATTTGTTGATGATGGTTTTAGATATATTTATTCAACTTATGATTATTATAATAATGATGAAAAGGTTAGATATGTTTCAATTACGTTTAATTTTAATCATGTTTTTTATGATATTTCTATAAGAATGAATGCAGATAATTCATCTGAAATTGAAGATCAATTTAGGAAACTAGTAATTCCAAGTTTAAAATTGAAAGGTAAAAATATGTTTGATTTAAGAAGTGAGCCAGATAAAATCACTGAAATTAGTGCGGAACCATTGGATAGTTTGTTGATGAAATAAAAATTCCATATTGGAAAAATATTATTCTCCCGTTCGGTGTAGAAGAAAAATCGTTAGGACTAGGTATAGATGAAATCTCACTTTTATTTACATAAAAATTTGTAATTTCAATGTTTAATTAATATAATTATAAAAGAATAATTCTATCCTTAAGTTAGTGAAAAATATAAATAAGGACTGCTAAGAAAGGACTAGGATTCAATTTAATTTGAATTAGTAACATGGTTTTCAATGATTTATAAAACCTAATTCATCTGTATAATGACCTAAGAACCGTTTTCTTTATTAAATTAGTGGTTGAGCCAATAGAATTAGAAATAAATAAATCTTTATCTCATTCCATAAATCTTATTTTTAATTAACAAATGCTTCTTAAATATTTTTTCCCTTTCTATTTTCTCATCATAGGATCAGGACTTTGGGTGTCAGTTTTTGCCCAGTCCTTACCTGCTATGCATAAGGTTTCGAGGATTGGAGGAGGCTTAACTAAAAGAATTCCTTCAGGAGGTTTGGAGGCTCTGGTTGCCAAACTGGAGATTCCCTATTTGGAGGACTTGCGACAGGTTAAGGGTTTGAAGAAGTCCTATGATTCACTTCAGGCAGAAGTGAAGAAACTGAATGAAGTTGTGCAGGATAGTACAACTCAGGATTCGGTAATGAGTGTGCTGAAAGAGAAAGGTCAGGAGGTACTGGATCGAGAAAAAGCAGTCCTAACCGGATTGCTGGAAGAGCAGGATATCCCCGGAGAAGAGTTGAAAGCCGCGGCACAGCGTACTCTAGAAGGAGTAGAAAGAGCTAAGCCTGAGCTAGACAGAGTTTTGGATCCGGATGGTCTGGATGGGATACTAAATTAGAGTGAGGAAAACCTGAAGGCTCTGATCAATGAATGGATCATGCTCCACTAACGAAAAATCAAACTTCTGGATTTCCACAAATAGAACAAAGTGGTGGAACTGTGCGAGGTACGAAAGGTGAAGCTATTGGCCTCCCAGCAGGAACAAAAATACCACCCACAAAGATCAATGTAATTAGACCGAATAATTAATAAAATGAAAATGAAGGATATTAAATTTCAATTATTAAATTGCTTACAAGATAAACTAAAACATACAGAATTTAAGCTTGTAAAGTCCAAAGATGGTTTTGTTCGAAGAACTGCCATTGGACAACAATGGTTTACATTCTTATTTTATACTTATGAAAATAAAAAAGGAGTTGAGGTTAATCCGGTTATTCAAATAAGATTTGAGGAGGTTGAACAGTTATTTCATGAAACTTCTACATTTTCTGAAAAGGATAGCAAAGGAACATCTACAATTGGATGTTCAATTGAGAATTATCTCGGAAATAATGCAGATACATTTAGGAGAGAATCTGTATATTTCTCAGGACGGATATATGGAAACCTTCGTGGTCAACGAGACTTCAGAGGATGTCTGGTTTGACAATATGATGCTGATGAGCATGTCCTCACCGATCGCTCAGGAGACCCATTATGACCCCTGGGGATTGGAACTTACTGGAATTGGATTTCAGTATGGGGGAATCAAGGCGAATAAGTATCTTTATAACGGCAAGGAACTGAACGAGGACGCCGGACTTCAGTACTACGACTATGGGGCGAGGATGTATGATCCGGTGATTGGGAGATGGGGAGTCATAGATCCATTGTCTGATATGTACCAAGAATATGCGCCGTACAATTATGTTGTAAATAATCCAATTAATAATTATGATCCAGATGGAAGGATAGTTGGGACTTTAATTGGAGGAATAATTGGGGCTGTTGGAGGTGCTACAAACGCCTATATTAAAGGAGAAGATGTATTTGCAGGTGCAGTAGAAGGGGCAACAGCAGGAATTGTCGCAGGTGCAATTGTAGATATAACAGTTGCAACTGGAGGGACAGGGTTAGTTGTTATTGGTGCTGGAATAGCTGGCGGGGCTTTAGGAGCAGCCTCGGGTGATGTAACGGGACAGGTTACTGAAAATTTGAGGGGTGGTGATAATATAAATGCAGCCTTATCAAATGTAAATTTTGAAAAAACAGGCGAAAAAGCTTTGTCTGGAGCACTTGCAGGTGGTATAGGTGGAACAGCAGGGGTTGCTTTAGGAAAAGGATTACAAGCTGCTGCAAACTCAACCAAAACTATTCAAGCAACCATGTCAAAAAATATTACAGAAACTGCAAAAAACTTAACTCAATCAGGGGCAGGTCAAAAAGTAGTTGAGAATGCGGTTAATAAGATAACTACGGGAATGGGCGAGGTAGGGAGAAATACTGCAAATAATAGTGCCAAAATATCTGCAGCGGCAACAACGGGTACGGAGGTGTTTTTTCAAATAAGTCAAATAATTGAAAAAAAATAGGTATTAAAATGAATAAACTAATAAAAATTCTATTTAATCTAAATTATATTTTTTGGTCTGGATTGTTTTTATGGTCATTTGTATTATTAATTGGATATAATGGACTGTTTAATTTATTCCCATTTTCCTGTCAAAATGCCTTTGATATACATTTTGAAAAAATTAATAATATCTATGTTGTAGAATATTCTTATTCAAATGGATTTGAGAAATTTCAAACTAATGAAAGAGTGTCTAAAGAGATGTTTATTAGTAAAATTAAAGGGAAGAATGACTTTGAAATATGTTATAATTTAAAATTTCCTAAGTTGACCTATATAAAAGATTTGAATTTGGGTGTATATAGAAATAGGGTTAGTTTGGTGATTTCCATATTATTTTTAACTTTTTTTTTCATCATTGATTTATTGATTGATAAGAGATATTGGATAAATAAATATAAAAAAATTTTTTAATGGTGGCAAGAGTTCCAAGTAGGTGATATTGGGACTTTAACTTTATATAAATAAATTTACTTTTAAAAATTATTAAATAAATTAATAAGTTTAGGTAGAAAGAAATATAACTCCATGTCAATCAATTTTTTCTAATTTCGATTAACAAATGATTTTAAAATCCTTTTTCCTTTTCTGTCTTTTAGCCAGTCTTTGGTTTTCAGCATTTGCCCAGACCTTGCCTGCTGGACCCAAGGTGCAAAGTATCGGAGGAGGTTTGTCCAAGGGGATTCCTACGAATGGGTTGGAGGGCTTGGCTACCAAGCCAGATATTCCCTATTTGGAAGAGTTGCGACAGGTTCATGGCTTGAAGAAGTCCTACGATTCCCTGCGATCCGAAGTAAAAAAACTGAAGGAAGCTACGCAGGACAGTACCACTCAGGACTCGGTGGTGAGTTTACTAAAAGCAAAAGGACAGGAGGTGCTGGAAAGGGATGCAGAGTTACTTCAAGGTATGCTGGAAGAGCAGGAGACCCCTAGAGAAGAGTTGAATTCAGCCCTTCAGCGGACTCTTGGAGGTGTGAAAGGGACTAAAGCCAAGCTAGCCCCCGTCTAGGTGTAGATTGTATCTACACCTTTCTATCCAAACAAATTTGTAATTTGATTTCTAAGAGGATGCTGCTGTAAAGAATATTTTTTAAGCATAGAATATAAATTTCTAAACTATTTAAGACAAATTATTTAACCACCTAATGCCCCTCAAATCCTTTATCCTTTTCTGTCTTTTAGCCGGTCTTTGGGTACCAGCACTATCCCAGACCATACCTGCTAGACCTAGGTTGCCAAGCACCGGAGGTGGCTTGCCAAAAGTAATTCCTACGACAGGTTTGGAGGGTTTGGCTACTAAGCCAGCCATTCCCTATTTGGAGGAGTTGCGACAGGTTCAGGGATTGAAGAAGTCCCCCTCTGGGTGTAGAAGAAGGTTGATTGGGACTAGGTGTAGTTTGTAACTACACCTTTCTATCCAAACAAATTTGTAATTTGCTGATATCGAAAAACCATGATTTATGGGAGAGGCCTATCAGATAAGAGATCAAGAAATCGAGCAAAACATAATCAAAATTTTACAAAATATACCTTTTTGCGAGATTCCAAATGGCAATTAAAACTAATTAGAACCATTTGAAATGCCCTATTTCCTTACTTTTCAGGTTGTAGGTTGGGCGGATGTTTTTACCAGAAAAGTATATCGCGATTT
>NZ_FNVR01000061.1 GCF_900108085.1 Algoriphagus boritolerans DSM 17298 = JCM 18970 | reverse complement strand
GATGATTATAAACCATGCGAGATTCCATATGGCCTTTAAAAATAAAATATAATCATATGAAATCGAGCATGACGAAGATCGTCACACACTGGGATGATTATAAACCATGCGAGATTCTCCCGAAGAAAAATCGGGACAGGCTATCTGACCAATAAAAATCAAGTTATAAACAGATGAATTATGCATTAGGGTTAGTCCTGACCTGACCCGATAAATATCGGGATGAGGCCACATGGATCAACTGGCAAAAAAGCGGATATGCATTTTATTTAGTTAGTTACTTTGGGCTTAACCTTCATTCAATCCAGCAGCCATGTCCCTAATTTATCTTTCAATCCGGATACCTGATTATCATCCAATGGCTTCTCCCAAAAATCAATCA
Source organism: Algoriphagus boritolerans DSM 17298 = JCM 18970 (assembly GCF_900108085.1). Classification (GTDB taxonomy): domain Bacteria; phylum Bacteroidota; class Bacteroidia; order Cytophagales; family Cyclobacteriaceae; genus Algoriphagus; species Algoriphagus boritolerans. Next base: position 3,828 of record NZ_FNVR01000061.1, on the reverse strand, counting down.
CCATCTTGTACTGTTTTGATTTTTCCCGCTCCGACTTACTCAACGAAGAGGTGACCATGATCACCTTAATATCAGCATGATTTACTTTTTCTTCCAACAGCTCCAAAAATTTCCATCCGTTGATTTTGGGCATATTAATGTCCAGGAAGATCAAAATCCGGGTAGATGCCAAATCCAAAGGAATAATGTACTCCAACGCTTTCATCGCGTCCAGAAAAGTACCGGGATTACTTTTTAGGATTGACTCTTTAAGAATGATTTTATGAAGAAATAGCACTCCGGGATCATCATCGATTATAAGGATCTTGGTACTGTTACTGTTCATTGGTCTTTATGTTTTCTGATTTGGCGTGTGTTTCTTTCACGAGTTGGTCAAGTTGCTTTAAAGTTTCCAATAATTCAATTTCCAGTTGCTCTTTACTTTTTTCAACGTTAGAATAATTTGCGTACTTGATCAACAATTGATTGATTCCCATGGCTTTGGTCAACGGGGCCCTGACCAGGTGGGATTGATTCCATGTGATTTCTTTCAAAATTAAGTTTTGATCCTCAATTTCCAGTACTGCATTTTTCAGCTTTTCATTTGCCCGGCTTAGCTCGATGGTCCGTTGCCCCACCATCTCTTCCAGGCTTTTTTTCATTTGAATATTGAGATAATACTTGACAATGAAATAGACCAGAAGGCAAAATATAAGTGCCGCCAAAATTTTGAAGGGCGTAGTTTCGGTCAGCGAAGCTGAAACTTCGATAGGCAGGGACTTTACCTGATCCAGTTTGCCGTATCGAAGTATCCTTACTTCCAGATTGTATTTTCCCGGTTTCAGACCATTGAATGTGAGCTGCCGTTGATCCCTGATCGGAAGCCAACTGTCTGTATCGGTACCTATTCTGTAATAAAGTGAGTATTGGGAGGGATTTTCGAAGTCGATAAGGCTAAACGAGACCTGAAACATATTCACCCCCGTCGGAATCGTGATTTGTGTTCCTATGGGAATTTTTTTATCGCCCATGTGAAGTTCATCCCAAATGAAATTAGTCGCCTCTTGAATGCCTTGTGATGAAGAGGAGGGGTCAATGACACCGACTCCCTCCACGGTTGGTATCCAGATTTTTCCCGAAAAATCCTGAATAGCAGCAGGAAATATTAAACCGTTTGCCTCGGAATTTGGCATTCCCAGGGTTTTGTTGAAAAGGGTCGAAGCGATGAAAAAATCTTCAGCCCCATTTTCTTTGAATCGATCGAGTTCCGAATTCGGAAGATATTGAACTCCAAAATTATTGCTGATCCATATTCCTCCAAGACCGTCACTGATGATGCTGTAAACACTTTGGGATTTCAGACCATTTGATTTTTTCAATGCCCTGAACTTACCATTGCTTAACAGCACCATGCCACCGTGGGTACCAAACCAAAGGTCATCGTTTTCATCTTCAAAAATACAGTAGATAGTGTCCTCTCCGGGTGTAAGCGGTAGGGTAAGGTTTTCGATAAATTTCCCGTTCTCAATTCGAAAAATACCCTGATTCATCGATCCGATAATGAGCTGCTTATTCTTGAGTTCGAGAATACTGATGAAATTGGTGTTTGAATATTTTTCAGGCAACTCAACGGTGTGAAGCGTTCCATTTTCATCCAGGTAGTGCATGCCTCCATAACGGGTCAGGATCCAAAGCCAGCCTTTGGAGTCTTTGTAAATCGCATATACATAGTTGCCGTTGAGGCCATCCTCTTGCGTGATTTGATCCAACACCTTTCCTGATTTTTGGTCAATGACCGTAATTCCTGAGTTGCTGCCGGAATAAATTTTGCCTTGGAACTCACCGATCGTGGTGACTCCATTCTGAATCAAGCCTTCTTTGACAGTCAGCGAGCGAATCGATCCCCCTTTGATTCGATGTAGCCCGTCAGATCTGGTTCCTACCCAAATGCTGCTGTCCGCACTTTGAAAAATGGCTTTTATATTTTTTCCGCTCAGAATGTCAAAATAGAGCTGACTGACTTTGGCCGGCCTGATTAGGGCGAGTCCTTTGCCTAAGGTCCCCAGGTAGAGGTTTTCTTTTTCCTTGATTATTTTCCGAATGGTATAGTTTTTTAATTCAGGATAGGTAAATCGGCTTACCATTCCATTTTCTATTAAAATTAATCCTTTTTCAGTCGATCCCGCCCAAATCCGATTTTCCGAGTCCGTGGTCAGACTGATTGGATTGAGGTCTCTGATCAGGTCATTGGAAATGATCGGGTCCATTTCATAATTCTCCTTCAACCGAAATATCCCTTCGCTCGGGGAGGAGATAAAAACGGACTGATTTGATCCGAAGACTTTTTGTGCAGTGAAATTTTCAGCCGAGATCAGCTTCATCTGTTTGGAGGAGAGATTTAGCTCGTAGAGGCCATGGGTCGTTCCAACCAGTAATTTGGATTTTTCGATTGGATAAAAACCAAGGATCTCCAGACGTTTTTCAGGGTTCCAAAATTCCAGTTCTCTGAAATTCCCATTATCCCAAACGTGAATTTTCCCGGACTGAGTTCCGATGAAAAGTTCGCCGGTTTCAGTTTCGAAAATAGCCCTGATCCAGGTATTTTCAGTGATGGCCGAGCAGTCGATTACTTTTTCTATCGTTTTCTCCAAGAGTGCAATGCTACGGTCGGCTGTACCCCAAATGCCACTGGAAGTCTTGAAAAAGGTGTAGTAGGTCTGTTCCAGCATCTCAGGATATGAGGTTTGGTCAAAGACCAGATGAGAAATCCCGTCAAATCTCACCAAACCTTCTTCGGTGGCTATCCACAAATAGCCATGATTATCTTTTTCCAAAGCAAAAACCGCATTTTGGGGCAAACCGTTGGAATTGTCCCAAATCTCCATGACATAGTTTCTGGGAATCCGGGTGGAATCCTGAAAAAAATTATCCGTTTGGCCGAATGCGGCCCTTTCCACCTGGAACAAAGTGGGAAGCTGGATAAGGAGAAAAAGTGAAAACGTAAGTGAAATCCTGGAGTTCAAGCCGGTTTAAAATTGATGGACGTTAGATTTGAATTCCTTAATTTAGATAAATCGTTCCCCATTTTCCTGATTTCATTTTTTTGATCCGCTGATTTATTCCTAAGGATTTTATAACAGGCAGAAATATAAAATAAATATTCGCTTCATTTCAATTCGCCAGAGAGGTTTATACCTCTTTTTTCCCAAAATGGGGAAGTTTCCAATAGTCCAAATTGAATTCTTCTCAGTGCCATTAGGTCCACCGGCGCCAGTCTTCCGACTGGTGCCTACCCGTATGCAGTCTTGAGACTGCCCTGCTATTTTCAGGGATTTGCAATCCCGAAATCCACCGGGATCGGTTTGTAATAAAGAGGTCTTATCATTAGATTTTTTATCCAGCAAATCCATTTCCATTGCGCTGGCATCGACATTCTTTTCCAAAATAAATTACCGCGCCAGCGCTGTCACCCGTTTACGTTTTTACCCCGGGTTTAGACCCGTGGCTATTGAAAAGTTCGACCACTCCGTGGTCAATCCTTGGACTAGCCGATTCAACAATACTGTATCTTTAAGCCATGGACAATTCAACATTCAATATTCAACATTCAATATTCAATATTCAATATTCAACATTCAACATTCAACATTCCTAATTCAACATTCCCGCTCCTTGGTTAGTGATTTTCCTACCGGTCACTACCAAGCCCAAAACAATCCCCAAAGTTTGAGACTGGAACTCCCTATCTAAGCTAAAGAATGGCTAGATCGATATGTGGAGGGCGCGTTGGGCCGACGTGGCAGCGGGCCAGCGTTCGGCCTCGTGCGGTTGGAGCTTTGCCACGTCAAG
>NZ_FNVR01000067.1 GCF_900108085.1 Algoriphagus boritolerans DSM 17298 = JCM 18970 | reverse complement strand
AAAAGCCTCTACCAGCTGTTACCCTCTAACTGGAAAGAATACCGACCTACATAAAATTTTTTTACTTACAACATGGGTTGGTCGGATGGATACGAAGCATACTTAAACATAATGCGGTCTTATGTGTTCGCTTCGCACAGCCACCCCACGCTTATGCAAGCATCCCAACGCAGTGGCTGTCACATAAGTCGCCATTATGTTAAGTAGCCAACACCATAGCATCCCGACAACGGGATGTAGCCGTGCTTTTGCCAACGCACCCCACCCGAAGTCCCACGACACCCCGCCACCCTTTCAGCGGTGCAGTAAAAAATAAAGCATGAGTTGTTTGATGGCCATGTGCTTGCGGTAGGTTCATTCACTTCATCTCCATTCCGTTCAGGCGTTTCGTTCATTCCGCTTCGCTTCATTCTCTTCACTATCCTTCACTGCATTTCGCCTCCGTTCATTTCACCAACCTCAGCACCGCACAGCAAAAGCAATTCCTTCTCTGCATTCCACAAAGCCATCACACAGGCTTTCCGTGTCATGGCATCCCGATAGTCCAAGCACGTAACCTACCCTCAATCGGGATTGCTCATGCCACTACAAGCCACCAACCCGGTTTGCTTCATTCCGTTCAGTCATTGCATTTGCTTTTGACCCACCGCACGATTGAAAGCGGTATGCTTTATTTTTTCCTGCGAAGTGTTTACCCCAGCCGACCCACGAAAGACATTTCGGCTCCAATTGAAATTTAATAGCGTTTGATAAGCATTGTAGAAATACAATTCAGATTTCCTTTTTCTAAAGAAGAATAGAAGTTGAAAAGATGATCCAGAAAAAAATAAAAATAAAAAGTGCAGCAAAGGTAGGTGGCTGGCACAGCCCAACGCTTGAAAAAAACCAAAAGACTACGGCATAATGAAAGGCAAATAATCTGTTTATTTTTTTATTGGTATTTGCCTTTCACCCTTCGGGACTTATTCCGTTTCCTTTTGGTTTTTTAGCCACGCCACCTCTGCGATTGCTTTCTTTTTTTTTCTGTTTTTTTTTCTTTGTCAAATTATATATGTGTTGCGTAGCGTAAGCGAACCAGGGCAGTTGCAAAGATTCAAAGCAGCTTAAAATTTAAAGCTACAATCATGCACAGTCCAAAGTTTCAAACGTACAGCCCAAAAAATCAAGCCACAGAGTTTGAGTTTTACATCCTTTGCAAAGGATTAAACAGCGGTAAGCCTCTTACTGCACCATGTCCAAATTCATTTGTTTGCATCTGCAAAAATCAAAAGCAAAAGGATTTTTATTTCTGGCTGCTATTCGGTTTGTGGAAAGCAAAATATTTTCATCAGTTGCTCACTGGTTCAGTTATTCCGTTTATTAGGATTGCTGAATTTAAGCAAGAGGTAAGCACTCAGGCAGCAGTGGTAAGCACACAGGAAAACGAATACACCGCAACAGTTGATAAAATCAAGCAGCTGGAAGAAAGGGAAAAGAATATCCGGCAGCAGTTGGCTTTAATCAATGATTTGAAAAGAGCCATGATTTACCGGCACTTAAAAAGCAAAATGTAGGGCAGCCCCTTACATGATACTGCTCGTTGCATAAATAAATTTTCATGTGCAAAGGTAGCATGGCGGGCAGACACACAAAGCCAACCTAAAAAAACCAAAAGACTACGGCATAAACACAGACCCACCGCACAAGGCTATCATTTATTCCGTTTCCTTTTGGTTTTTTTATCCGCCATGCTGAGAGATGCACATAAAATTTATTTATTATGCAAAAGCATCCACGTATCAGTTCCGGCAGCCATCCAGGCATTTGCCCATTTACTCCGCAGGTCCTTCATCAGTTCTTGCAGCTTTCACCTCATGCATATAGTCGCTATGTTCGCAAGTCGGCTATCATTGCCCAGCATCACACAGGCGTTAGGGTTTATCGCCTTCCTTGTGGTTGTTGCCTTTGGCGTTATCCATCAGGTGTTCGCCAGCTTTCAGCATTGCCCTTTTAGGGGCTTTGCTTAAAAGAAAAAGCCCCACCAAATCGGCGAGGCCACTGAAAAAGTAGCTAAAATTGAAGGTAAAATTTTGAGAGCGATTAGGTCACGGACAAGAGTGACTTAGTCGCTTT
>NZ_FNVR01000076.1 GCF_900108085.1 Algoriphagus boritolerans DSM 17298 = JCM 18970 | reverse complement strand
ACCCATGAGAGGTCTGAGGTTTTGGTGCAAACCAAAGTAACTATTTTGGTCAAAAAATAGGACCTCTCATTTTTTATTTAGGACGCTATTGATTTAATGTTGATAAAACATTTGAAAATCCATTCAATTATTTTGACCATTTTTATTCCGAAAGAATAAAAACCAAAACCACTCAATTACAATCCGTTATTAATGATATACATTCAACAAACGGACAAATTAGTATTTACGAACTTTCAAAAAGACATTTCACAACGGTAAGACAATTGGAGCGAAATTTTAAAAAACTCATTGGACTATCACCAAAAGAATATTCAAACATTATTCGTTTTCAGTATGCGTTGAGTTTAATCAAAAAATCAAATCAAAACAGTAACTTATTAGATATTGCATTTGAATGTGGCTATTACGACCATTCGCATCTTAGCAATGAAATCAAGCGAAATACTGGACTTCCACCATCATTACTTTAATTTGTCGCATTTTTACAAAGTGCAACTGGTTGCCGAAAAGTAATTTTGCGGAAACATTAAAATTTAAAACAGATGCGAAAAATATCACTTTTCATTGCAACAAGTTTAGACGGCTACATTGCAAAACCAAATGACGACCTTAGTTTCTTGAAACTTGTTGAAAAGGAAGGCGAAGACTATGGTTATGCAGAATTCACAGACACGATTGACACATTAATTATTGGTAGAAGAACCTATGATTATGTGCTTAAAGAAATCGGTTCATCTCATTATGACAACGGAAAGCGAGATGTTTATGTCATTACAAGAACTGAAAGACCACAAATAGGCAGGACAATTTTCTATACAGGAAACATAACTGAATTGGTAAAACGACTAAAGTCTGAAAAAGGAAAAAATATTTATTGTGACGGTGGCGCACAAGTAATAAATGAATTATTGAAAAACGATTTAATAGACGAGCTAATAATTTCAGTTATACCAGTATTATTAGGCAATGGAACAAGACTTTTTAAAGATGGAAGACCTGAACAAATACTTGAATTTATCGAAGCTAAAACATTTGATACGGGTTTGACACAACTTCATTACAAGCGAAAAAAATAAACAACGAACCGCCAATCGAGTAGACGGCCTCGCCAGAATATTCGTATCTCTCCGACGAACTGCATCTTGATGCGCTTTGAATTCTGAGCTAAAGTTGCGGGATGAAAAAGACGAGTATCGAAACCTACTATGAGCTGTTTTACA
>NZ_FNVR01000077.1 GCF_900108085.1 Algoriphagus boritolerans DSM 17298 = JCM 18970 | reverse complement strand
ATATCAGCAAATTACAAATTTGTTTGGATAGAAAGGTGTAGTTACAAACTACACCTAGTCCCAATCAACCTTCTTCTACACCCAGAGGGGGAAAACTTTCTAATTTTTACTTTTTTCTTTGATGTTGTACCGATGAACCGACTTTTTCAAAAGACCAAACCATATTATTATTAAAAGACCTAGGATACCAAAGGAAAAACTGCTAAATAAATCAAAATAAGGATTTTCATTGGGAAGCAATATAACGTCAGAGCCCTTTTTATATTTCAATACAACCAATTCACCAATAAAATGATCATTGCAATAATCAGATGGTATTTTTTTAATAAATGTATTCCCTTCATATGAAACTTTCATATGGTTCTTACTCTTTGTTCCTATACAAGCTCCTAAGATTTCAGTTATTTTCATTTCAACTAATACTCCATTGGTATAAGTTTCTAATTCTTTATTAGTTTTATTTATGCCAATTACAAATAAATAAATAAAGAAAATCCCTCCAATTATTAAAATAAATCTCATTTTAAAAATCTTATTGGTTTATTTTCGACTCTGGTTGCATCGTTTTGAATCATTTCTGAATCTATATTTAATGTGTTGCTTTTGGAGTTTGATCTGGTAGCATTAGAAACATTTTGAAGAGAATTTCCAGCAACACTGCTAGAAGTTTGATTTAATCTATTTGCAGTATTCAATTTATCTTGAGCAGAATTAGCAGCCTGAGCCCTTCCAGAACTTGCTGGATCGTTATTCGATATTCTTGCTGTTCTATCGGCATCCCTAGCTAAAGTTTTTGTATTGATTTCAATACCAGTTTCTTTAACTATTTTACCACCTAAATAATTTAAAGCAACATCCGATATTGTCTGAGAAACGGTTACTTCTCCTGTTTCTGAAGTAACTTGTTTTAAAACTGATTCAGTCACATCAATAGTAGTTGAAACTGCGATTTGAGTTGCTTTACCTCCCAGTGCCGAAAATCCAGCTGTCGCAAATCCAGCACCAGCTGAAATCCCAATATCCCCTCTAGGCGTAGTATCTTCTCTTAACCTTAGAAGTTCCTCTTGAGGCTGGGTGAAGTTTGCAACTTCAC